>CAVPKU010000018.1:0-267004 GCA_963705765.1 uncultured Acidobacteriaceae bacterium
AGCCACCTCCCAGCGACCCGCAGGCTTAAGATGCATCGCCAACCAGCGACTGTGCGTACTGGTAGGCGGCTTCGCACCATCGGTTCAGTCTGGCATCGACAACGGCTCTCGGTTCGCCTCTTGGGAATGGCCGAACCGAGAGCCAGTCCGCTCCGATATCCGAATGCTCAGCCTCGCCTTTGCCTATCGCCCCGCTAACGAGTGAGGGGGACAGGCGAAAATCGATCTTCAGCATACCAATCGCGATCGCGAAGATTAGGTCCGCTTTGGTATGAAGAACGACATATGCGAGCGAAGAAAGCTTCGGGCAGTAGTATTGAGCACCGGGAACGAGCTTGGCTAATTGAATCAACATGGCGCCGATATCGGAGTGGGTGAAAGGATTCGCGCGCCGGATGTATTCAATGACGGCCCGGTTTGCCGGGATCTTGAAGCGTTCGTCCGTCAGATCAATAAGAAAAGTCATCTTAACTTGAATGGCCGAAATACGCCGCACCTGCTTCTCGTCAAGCAGGCAAGAAGCCTTAGCACTGGTTCAGTTTGAAAATTGAACCCTTGCGGAAGCGAAGCCCGTTGAAGGGGAACAATCGCAGAGTGAGGGTGCGAGTTAGACGGAGCAGTGGATAGCGTGGCGCCGCAGCATCCGGCGCCCCGACCGGCTACGGGGTGTCATCTTCTGCCACCGTACAGGTGATGCTTCCTTTCGGGCCCCCAGTCTTGCTGCATTTGCACAGACACTGATTGATGGGCGGCACTGGTGGTCCGTCCAGCTTGAGCGTAAGGAATTTTGCGCTTCCGGTCGGAGCTCCGACCATGAGGCTGGCTCCGTTGGCAGTAGGGTCGGGCACGCTGCACAATGCGCAGGCGTTTGCGTCACATCTACTTCCTTTCGGCGCCGCAGGATGCTCCCCCTGGCCGAAAATCTGGTATCCCAACAAGTTGGAGCTGCCCGGCGTCGCGTCAGTCGAGATCGGGCAAGAGCGAATGATCTGATCAGCCGAAGTCGGCCGGTGAAGCCCGGGAAACTTTGGCCGCTGGTGCTCTGAACAAATGCCGCCATCGCATTGGCCATAGGCTACCGGCGCTTTCACCCCCTTGCCCTTGTTCGCCCTTCCTGGGCAGGTATAAACCGCAGCGTTCCGCCTTTCTCCACGTCGGTCGGAAAGCTGAAGGTGCTCACCATATAGCCACTCGTCGCGCCCTGCTGGTTCACAGAGCAAACATCACGCTCGCCGTCAGGTGTCGAGTAGCTGAGTTGGAGGCTGATACTATTGCCGGTCAAAATATCGCACTGGCAATAAGAAACTCCGTCGTAAACGAAGCAGTCGGCCTCGGCGCAAAGCGCGTACTGCTGATCCGTGCAAATCACAAAGGGGGGCTGGGGATTGACAAACGGATGCTGGACGAAGCCGAAAGCCGACACTACGGTGAAGAGTTGAATGCCAACCATTATAGCCGCCGCTTTCAGGGACCAATGTGTCATTTCAGATTTTCCACGCATCAAGCAGTTTAGGAATTTCCAGTTTGAATTTTTTGCACCTTCGCTCCGACACCAGGCAGTTTGTCAAACGGAAGGTGTAAGTTAAAGCGCGTGACCTTCTTCTTGATAAGATCAGAAGAATCCGTATCTCTCTAAAGGAAATTGAACAGCCGCAGGCGCTGTTCCACCACCTCGCTCACTCCTCGAACCACCGCCGGCAAAATCTTGTAGGGCACAACCTCGCCCGCGCTGGCGCCTAGCGCCGCCTCCATTCCGCGCCGCCAGGCCAGTCTTAACTCGGTGTTGACATGCACGATCGTGATGCCCGCTTTGATCGCCCTTTGAAAATCACCGTCGTTGGTGCCCGAGCCGCCATGCAGCGTCATCAGGACATCGGCGGCTTTTGCGATTTCTTCAATGCGGCCGATGTCCAGGCGCTTCTGCGCGGTCCCGGCCACCATGCTCTGAAGCAAACCGTGCATGTCTGCCCACCGCAGGCGCCAGAACATCCACCCCGGTAGCATCGACGAACTCGCGCGCTTCGTCGGGTGTCGTTAACGCGCCGAGCCCTTCCGGGATCTTCTCAAAAATCGAGGACGAGGTACCTATATAACCAATCTCTCCTTCAACGACGATTGTGGGATCGATTGACTTAATTGCCTGGACGGCTTTTTTGGTCTCCTCGACATTTTGCTTGAACGGCATGGACGAACCGTCAAAGATAATTTCGTCGTAGCCTGCCCTGGCGGCCTCTTCCGCTCTGGCGATCGAATGAGTGTGATCGGCGTTGAGGAAGATTTCCATGCCGGTACTCGTCGATGCACGCTTGCGACCAGTGCGGAGGCTTGCCGGACGCCCACGAAATCGCGTTCGCCCTCCGAGACCCCAAGCATTACGGGAACCTTAAGCTTACGGGCGACGTCTACCACCGCCTTGAAGGCCACCAGCTCAGAAAAATTAAAATGACCGACGCCCGTCTGCTTGCGTCGCGCTTCTATTCATACCAGGTCCAGCGGCCGATGAAGTAGTAGTCGCGCGTGTTGAGCGCCTGACGCCAGGCTGCGGACGGTCCCTCGAAGATCCAGAGGGGTGCGACGCTCAGCGCTGCTGCCACCGCGCCGCGAGGCTGATTGCCACCTGCAGCGCGTCGGCCCGCGATCCAGAGGATGACGCAGTACGAGACGCCGAGGACGCCCATGATGGGGTGCATCACAACACCCACGACGAGGAGAATCGTGGCGAAGGCGGGGCGGCGATCGAGAACGAGGAGAATCGCCCAGAGAACAAGCGCGGTGGCGATCGCGCGCGGGTGCAGGTACTGATCGAAAATGTAGAGTGCCGTACCGGCGACGGGGAGCGTAAAAAGAACGCCGACCAGGCCAACGGCAGAAAATTGGGCGGCGGTTGTGGAAAAACAGCGCCGGGCAAGTGCGAGACAGGCCCAGAGGAGCAGAAAGGCCGTGGCGCACTGGCCGGCCAGCTCGACTCCTGAAACCGGGATGTGCGTTACTCGAACAAGGAACGCCATCAGGCGATCAAAGATGCTGGCCTGCATCTGCAGGGTGAACAGCTGGAAGTCGTGTGGATAGAGTCCAGGATGAAGGCGTCGCTGGATCGCCGAGAGATAAACGGCATCATCTTCCACGCCGGGGTGATAACCTTCGAGGACAAGTGCCCCAAAGGCAACCAATGACAACCAAATGAAGTTCCTGTATCCGCCGCAACTTTTCAAGGATTTTTGGCGTCTCTCCACAAGAGCATGGAATCCCGCATAATGGGGCCTCCTCCAGCGCGACGGAGCGGGGAAAAAGCGAAGCCGTGTAAGGCGGATCTGTGCACGCCGACGCTCGCCATCATTATTCCCACCCTTAGAGAATCCAGAAACATCCGTCCTCTGCTGACCCGCGTGCGCACTGCGCTGGATCCTTATGATCGTGCCTACGAAGTGATTGTAGTGGACGACGCGAGCGGCGACGGCATCGAGGAAATTGTCGCCGAGGTGGCAAACGACGATCCGCGAGTCCGCCTCGTGGTCCGCACTGGGGAACGTGGGCTCGCTGGTGCAGTGCTGCGGGGATGGGAAGAGACGAATGCAGCGATGCTGGCCGTGATGGATGCCGATCTCCAGCATCCTCCGGAACTGCTGCCGAAGCTCTGGGCGGAACTCGATACGGGCGCGGATCTGGTTGTGGGCAGCCGCTATGCGGATGGCGGCTGTATGCGCGGCTGGAAGCTGGTCCGCCAGGTGATTTCGAGAATCGCGATCTGGATGACGTTGCCGGTGCAACGGGCTGGATTGCGGGCCAAGGATCCGATGTCGGGATTCTTCATGATCCGGCGATCGTGTATCGAGCGCATCGAGTTGCAGAAGACCGGATTCAAGATTCTGCTGGAGATTCTGGCGCGAGCTGAAATTCACTCGGTGGTTGAAGTGCCGTTCACGTTTGGCCGACGCTATGCGGGCGCCAGCAAAGCCAATCTGGGCGTGGCCATGAACTACGTCGGGCTGCTGGTGCGCTTGTATCGGCAAAAGGGGCGGACCCCCACGCGCGCCGAGCGCGAGGTCGCACGCGCCTCGCTGCGCCGCGGCGAAGAAGCCATCAGCGGCTAAACCTCTTCTTTTCCAAATAATGAGACGGCTGCGAGCCGGTGCCGCTGTGCGATAGTCTGCCAACGGAGGGTTTCTCATGAGTGCGCCGGCTTCCCAAGCGATTCGATCCAGCTTTTCTTATCCATGGAATCCGGCGGGCAGCGGCTCTGTCGATGCGAACGCTCTGGAGACATGGGTCGAGGCAGGGCTCGCGCGGCATCGTGGGGCGATCGACCAGCTGCTGTCGGTTGAGGGTCCGCGCACGCTCGAGAACACGCTGCGTGCCTACGACGATGCTCTGGCGGAGTTGTCGATGGTGGGATCCCTCACCGGGTTGATGCACAGCGTCTATGCAGACAAGGCGGTTCGGGATACGGCGCAGGCGCTGTTACAAAAGATTTCGCAGGCGGGTGTAGAACTGGCTCTGAACCGCGATGTGTATCAGGCATTGAACGCGATCAATCCGGGCCAGGCCGATGCGGCGACGAAGCATTATCTGGATCGAACGCTGTTGCAGTATCGTTTGGCCGGCGTTGATAAGGACGATGCCACCCGAGCCAGGATCAAAGAGCTGCAGGACCAAGCCACAATGACGGCTCTGAGCTTTGGTCGCAACGTGCAGGAGGGCGGCAACACGGTTACGGTGGATGATCCGAAGGAACTGGAAGGATTGCCGGCAGATTATCTGGAGACGCACAAGCCCGGTGAGGACGGGAAGATTACGCTAACGACGGATTTTCCGGATTATCTGCCGGTGATGACCTTTGCGAAGTCGGGCGATCTGCGGCGGAGCATGTTTCTGGCCTACAACACGCGGGCGTATCCGGCGAACCAGCAACTGCTAGTGGACCTGTTGAAGATCCGGAAGGAGATTGCGGGGATTCTCGGTTTCGCGCACTGGGCGGATCTGGCGACGGCAGATCAGATGATGGAATCGGCGGCGAACATGCAGGCGTTCCTCGACGATCTGGATCACGCGACCAAAGCCGGAGCGGAGAAGGAATACGCGATGATCCTGGAGTTCGCGCAGGCGCAACAACCGGGCCTGGCGAGGATCGACGCGGCGAGCCGTGCGTATTGGGTGGAGCAGTACCGGCGCTCGGCCTTCGATTTCGATTCGCAGTCGGTGCGGCCATACTTTCCGTACACGAGCGTGGAGCCGGGTGTGCTGGCAACGGCGGAGAAGCTGTTCGAGGTGAAATTCCGGCGTATCGAGAATCCCGATGTATGGCATGAATCGGTGAGCGCGTGGGAGGTTTGGGACGGGACGGAGCTGGCGGGTCGGTTCTATCTCGACATGCATCCGCGCGAGGGCAAGGACAAGTGGTTCTCTGCGCATCCGCTGATTCCGGGGATTCGCGGGAAGCAATTGCCGGAGGCGGCGCTGATCTGCAATTTCCCGGAGCCGAAGGAAGGCAATCCGGGGCTGATGCAGTATTCCGATGTGGTGACGTTCTTCCACGAATTCGGGCATCTGATGCACGCGCTGCTGGGCGGACGGCAGGCGTGGGCGGGGATCAGCGGCATTGCTACGGAGGGAGACTTCGTCGAGGTTCCGTCGCAGATGCTGGAGGAGTTCTTCCGCGACCCGACGCTGCTGGCGAGGTTTGCGCATCACTTCGAGACCGGTGAAGCCGATCCCGGCGGAACTGGTGCTGCGGATGAATCGCGCTGGGGCGTTTGGGCGGGCGGACTGGGTGCGGACCCAGCTCTTCTACACGACGTATTCGCTGGAGACGCATCGGCTGGATCCGGCGACACTCGATCCCGACGCGCTGTTCCGCGGCCTCTACGAGCGGTTCCTGCCCTACGAATGGATCGAAGGCAATCGCATGTACGCCAGCTTCACTCACCTGGTGGGCTATTCGTCGAACTACTACACCTACCTCTACGACAAGGTCATCGCGCTGGATTTCTTCGCGCAGTTTCCGCGGAACGCGTTGCTGGATTCGCCGGAATCGATGCGGTATCGCAAGACGGTGCTGGAGCCCGGCGGCTCCATGCCAGGCAAAGAAATCGTGCATCGCTTCCTGGGGAGGAGCCAGTCCAGCGACGCCTTCACACAATGGGTCGGCGAAGAATTCCAGCAGATGAGTGCTGCCTACGCCTGACAGACCGATCGAGTAAGCTGAATCGTCGAAACCAGTCGAGGAATGAACGAATGGCACGAAGATCGTGGTGGTTGCCGCTGGCGCTTCTTTGTCTCCTCGGTGGTGCCTGGGGTCAGCAGGCGGTCCTCACCGTCGATCACGGTCCGAACGCCGACGCGCAACAGAACAAGCACTATGTCGTGCTGGTCTCGCTCGACGGGTTTCGCTACGACTACGCGAAGAAATATGGGGCGAAACACCTGCTGGCCATCGCCGCGCATGGTGCGAGCGTGCCCGGAGGGATGCTTCCGTCGTATCCGTCGCTGACCTTCCCGAACCACTACACGCTGGTGACCGGCCTCTATCCCGAGCATCACGGCATCGTGGGGAATTCCTTCTACGATCCGGAGCGCAAGGAGAAGTATTCGTACACCGACCCAAAGACGAACAGCGACGGCTCCTGGTACGGCGGAACGCCCCTCTGGTCGCTGGCGGAAAAACAGGGCATGCGCACGGCATGCTTCTTCTGGCCCGGCTCGGAAGCGGAGATCGCCGGCGAGCGCCCCAGCTACTACCTGCACTTCGACAACAAGTTTCCAGATGAGAAGCGCATCGACCAGGTGATCGCATGGCTGAAGCTCCCCGCGGAGCAGCGGCCGCATTTCGTTACGCTGTACTACTCCAATGTGGATCACGCAGGACACGAATTCGGTCCCGACAGCCCGCAGACGGCGGAGGCTGTGAAGCACGTCGATGAGTTGATGGGGACGTTGGAAGAGGATCTGAAAACGCTGCATATGCCGGTGGATCTCGTGATCGTTTCGGATCATGGCATGGCGAAGATTCAGGGCGGCTGGATCGACCTGGACAAATTTGCGCCGCTGGAGGATCTGACGACGGTGGGCGACGAACTCTATGCGCCGACGGAGCAGGCGGCCAACGCGGCGTATCAAAAACTGAAGGCGGCCGATGCCGCGTTCATGGTGTACCGCCGGGCGAACGTGCCGGGAGAACTGCACTACAACAGCAATCCGCGCGAGGGCGATCCGGTGATCGTGGCCCGGGGGCCGTACGCGATTCGCGCCCATGCTGCCACTGGCGATCGTGAAGATCGAGCGCCGACTGCCGGCAATCATGGGTTCGATCCGTACATGATGCCGGAGATGAAGGCTGTGTTTTACGCCGAGGGGCCGGATATCCGCGCGGGCGTGAAGCTGAAGCCGTTTGAGAACGTGAATGTGTATCCGCTGCTGGCGAAGATTCTGGGGCTGGACGCGCCGCAGGTGGATGGCAGCGTGGGAGTGCTGTCGGGCGTGCTGAAGGAGCCGGTGGCGCACTGATGCCGGGTGGGCTCGTGACTCATCCGTTCATGTACCCGTCGCCCCCCGGCGGTCCTAGTTGGGGCATTCCGCGCAGGATGGTGCCGATAATCTCGTTCCGCATGGAGAGCACGGCGATATCGGCGGAGCGGCCTGGGGCGATGACGCCAATCTCGGAGTCGAGACCGGTCATGCGAGCCGGATTGAGCGTGGCAAGGGGCAGGGCTTCCGCGATGCTGGCTCCGGTGAACCGCACGAAATTGAGGAGGGCACGGTCGAGCGTGAGAGTGCTGCCGGCCAGCGTGTCCTCGCCAATGACGCAGCGGCCGTTCTTCACGCGGACTTCCATTTCTCCCAGACGATAAGGACCGTCGGGCATGCCGGCGCCGGCCATCGCATCGGTGATGAGCATGGCGCGCTCGGGGCCTTTGGTCTTCCAGAAGATGCGAACGACGCTGGGGTCGACGTGCAGACCGTCGCAGATGATCTCGGCGAACAGCTGGTCGTTGCCGAGGACTTCGCCGATCAGGCCGGGGTCGCGATGATCGAAGCGGCGCATGGCGTTGAAGGTATGGGTGGCAGAGACCGCGCCGGCCATCACGCCTGCGCGGGCGTTGTCGCTGTTCGCGTTGCTGTGGCCAAGACTCACTCGCACGCCGAGCTTCGTCGCGTGAGCGATGGTCTCCTCGGCGTTGGGCAACTCCGGCGCGATGGTCATGACACGGATGTTGCCTTCGGCCGCATCCCACATGCGATCGAAGAGAGCGATGGAGGGCGTAAGCAGCTGGGATTCAACATGCGCGCCGCGCTTGTGCGGCGAGAGGAAGGGACCTTCAAGGTGAATGCCGACTGGGCGAGCGCCGTCGAGCGGCGTACCGATCAGCCTGGCGAGGCCGTTGAGGGCGCGGAGCAGCGAATCGAGCGGGGCCGTGACGGTGGTGGCGCAGTACGCGCCGACGCCGCGCCGCGCAAGGAAGTTGCCGATGTGGCCGAGTGCAGACCCGGTGGCTTCCATGACGTCGTGGCCGCCGGAGCCGTGGATATGCACGTCGAATAGAGCAGGAATGAGCGTGGATTCGGGCAGATCCACGTGGCGGCCCTCGGGTAGCTGAGCATGCGCCAGGGAGAAGACGTCGGCGATGACGCCATCTTCGATGACGACTACGGGGCGTTCGACGATGTGATCGGACGTGAAGAGACGAGTGGCGGTGAGTACCGTTCGCACAAACCAGAGTACCGCGAGGGAGTTAGTCCTGAGAATTGGAAGATGGGTTCCTGGACGGCGGAGCCGGAACAGCGCCGGGAGCCTTGCGCGAATGCGGAGCGATGCGGGCGCGTCCGGCCTGCGTCGATCGTGCGGCGCGGCCGGGCTCTCCAGCGGGTGCGGGCGTGGACGCAGGGGCGGCTGGATGAATCGCGGATGCGGCTCCGATGCCGTTTCCGGGCAGAACGAGCGGCGGCGGTACGGGCCCGTGGTTCAGGCTGGTCCTGCGGGAGTGGCTGATGGAACCGGCGACGACGACAAAACCCAGCAGGCATGCGGTCGCGAGGCCCAGGGCCTGTTTGGGCAAACGGGGCAGGCGGGACCAGAGCGACAGCGCAGGCTCGGAATCCATGCGGAAGCGCTCGGCGGCCAGGCGGTTGAGGATACGGCCTTCAAAGCCGGAGGCCGGCGTGGCCGAGCCAATGTTCCCGAGCGCGCGGTCGATGCGCGGATCGGATGCGGTGTCGTGGATCGGTTCGCGGTTCATCCTGTCGCGGCTCATCTGGGGATCCCTTCTTTCTCGAGCAGAACAGCCAGCTCGCGGCGGGCGCGAAAGATGCGCGAACGAATGGAGGATTCCGTCGTGCCCAGTGCAGCGGCGATTTCCGCAGTGGTCAGTTCTTCGACGGCCGAGAGGAGCAGAGC
Source organism: uncultured Acidobacteriaceae bacterium (assembly GCA_963705765.1). Classification (GTDB taxonomy): domain Bacteria; phylum Acidobacteriota; class Terriglobia; order Terriglobales; family Acidobacteriaceae; genus Palsa-343. Next base: position 9,389 of record CAVPKU010000018.1, read on the forward strand.
TTCGCGCTCGCGCGCGGGCAGGCGGTCGATGAGCATGAGGATGCGCGCGTGTTCCTGCGAGGAGATTGCAGTATCGTCGGCACCGCGATCCCCGGAGGTGAGCACGCGGGCGTGGTCGGAGATGTCTTCGCCCTCGGGCCTGGTTTTGGCGCGGCGTTTCTTGTCGAGAACGATGTTCCAGACGATGCGAACGAGCCAGACGCGGTAGTCGCGAATCTCGCCGAGACGCGACTCGTGGCGCAGGACGCGCAGGAAGGCCTCCTGCACGGCGTCTTCGGCCTCGGCGGCATTGCGCGTGACGGAAAAGGCGACGCGATAGAGCGCCGTCGAGTATTCGGTCACCAGCTGCGCGATCGTCAGGGCGTTATCCAAGGGCTTCGCAACCGGAGCAGGCGCGACCCAGGAGGCGAGCTGACCTTCAAAACAACTCATCCTGATTCTTCCTAGGCATCCTCGCGCCGGGGTCGATCCGGAACGGGGAAGATCCTTACGTCTGCTCTAAAGACGGAGGATACCCTGTTTTCGCTCATGGAGCGGAGGGCCGGGGTGGGGCTCGAAATTGAGCTGGCGGAGGGCGATGGCGGCGCCTTGATCCTGTCGTAACGAAGTTTTCAATACACTGGGCACAATGCGCTCGAAATTTGCTGCCCTCCTGTCCTTCCTTTTGCTTCTTGCTATGCCCGGCGCGCCGTTCGCAATGCGTGCCCAGAACTCCTCGGCGCCGGGGCTGATCAGCCAGCCGGGGCCGACGTTCGTGGTGCAGGATTCCGACCTGCCCAGGAACTTCTCCATCGTGGTGTATGGCGACATGCGGTTCACCGACCCGGCGAATCATACGGCGGCCGATCCGGATGCTCGGCGGGCGCTGGTGGCGAAGATTGCCCAGGTTCATCCCGATGCGCTGGTCCTGACCGGCGACGTGCCGTATCGGGGAACCTTCGCCGCCGACTACGACGAGTACAAGCTGGAAACTAAGACGTGGCGCGATGAGAATCTGCGGGTGTATCCGGCGCTGGGCAATCACGAATTCGGCGGCAAGGGAGCCGACGATCCGCTGAAAGACTGGTGGGCGGCGTTTCCGGAGATGAAGGACCGGCGCTGGTATTCGGTTGCGCTGGGCAGCCGGGTGTATCTGATGTGCCTGGACAGCGACGCCGATCTGACGCCAGGGACCCCGCAGCGGACATGGCTCGAAGATCAGATCGCGCATCTGCCGAAGAAGGTGGAGTTCGTCTTTCTGGCGATGCATCATCCGCCGGTCGCCGATTTGCAGACCAAAGAGCATGTGGATCACAATCCGCGGCCGAACGAAATCTCACTGCGCGACTATCTGTCGAAGGTTGCGCCGCAGTCGCATGCGCAATTCATCGTGACGGCGGGGCACATTCACAACTACGAGCGGGCCGAGGTGGATGGCGTGACGTATCTGGTCTCGGGCGGCGGCGGGGCGCATCCTTATGAGGTGGAGCGGACGGCGCAGGACAAATATCAGTCGACCGACTTTCCGAACTTCCACTACATTCTGTTTCAGCTTGACGGGAAGCAGCTGAAGGCGACGATGTATCGGCTGGCGCTGCCGATTGGGGCGACACCAGAATGGCAAAACCGAGACAACTTCTCGATTCAGGCAAAGTAGAGTGAGGAAGGGAACACGAAGTCCTTCGTCGCGTTGCTCCTCAGGATGAAAGAGCTATGCAGAGGCAGCGCTGGTTTGAGATCCACGACCAACCCTGGTTTCCGGCTTTTCTGCGCGACCGTGTGACTGAGTCGCTCGAGGCGGTCTGGAACCAGAACCGGACATATCGGCCGATTGCGGGGCGGCTGCGTGACGCGGTGCAACGGTCGGGAGCTGGCCAGATTGTCGATCTGTGCTCGGGTGGCGGCGGACCGTGGCTGGGCCTGTATCCCGACGTGGTCGATGGGGCGGCCATTCCGGTTTGTTTGACCGATTTCTATCCGAACACGCTGGTGCTGAACCGCGAGGCCGAAACCCACCTGACGGCGTGGCGCGAGTCGGTGGATGCGCGGCAGGTTCCGGCGGAACTGGGCGGATTTCGCACGATCTTTTCCTCGTTCCATCATTTCGATCCGGAAGCGGCGCGGGCGATGCTGGCCGATGCGTTTGAGCGGCGGGAGGGCATCGGCGTGTTCGAGGGCGCGCGACGCAATGCGTGGACGCTGATCGCCGTGACTGCGATGCCCTTTCTTGGGGTTCGCGCAGCGCTGACGGCGCGGCCGACCCGCTGGGATCGGATTCTCTGGAGCTGCGTGATTCCCATTGTTCCGGTGATGCTGTGGGTGGACGGGATACTGTCGTGCCTGCGCAGCTACTCGCTCGCCGATCTGCGCGAGCTGACCGCGGGCTTGCAGGCTCCGGACTACGAGTGGCAGATCGGCGATGAGAAGGGCGGGCCGGTGCCGATCCGGTACCTGATTGGAGTTCCGAGCCGGTAGGCCGATGGCCGCGTTTCGAGGGCAGAGCGCGCACGGTGTGTTTTCCGGGACGGGCTGATTTAGCATCTATTTGATTCTGTGCTGGTTAGCCCATGTTTACAAGCTTGACAACATGCTAAGTCCCTGTAACCAGAGCACTTCGAGACGGCCGTTTGTGTAACCCAAGCGACCGCTTGGTAACAGAGGCGGCCGTGATTGGAATACCAGGGGGCAATCCGCTTGTCCCTGTTTCGTGCGCGGAGCACGCGGGTTTCTTTACGGATTGGAGGTTCGAGAAGAAGCAGGTCCCCTCCGCTCCCCCTCCGCTGCGCTCAGGGTCCGATCGGGATGACAAGGTAAAAAGCAGGTCCCTCCGCTCCCCCTTCGCTGCGCTCAGGGTCCGGTCGGGATGACAAGGTAAAGGACGATCAGAAACGCCACATTCGTTGTGTTTTCCGGGAGGGCTGATTTCGCACGCAATTGATTCTGTGCTGGTTAGCCCATGTTTACAAGCTTGACAACATGCTAAGTCCCTGCAACGAGAGCACTTCGAAACGGCCGTTTGTGTCATACAAGCGGTTGTCTCTGTGGCAGAGGCGGCTGTTTGTGTAGCACAAGCGGCTGCTTCTGTAACAATGCGGTCGTCAGGGTCCCGTACGCGTCGTGGGATGGAATCGCAGACCGCATCCTTGTGAATCGGCCGGGTGCCAGGTTTTCAAACAGCGGCGCTCTATCCAGAACGCGCGGAGAACACGGAGGGAACCCTGAGGCTCCCAAAGAGAAAGCCCGCATGAATGCGGGCTTTCGCACACTTCTCCTGATGATTTCAGGCTAGAAGGCGGGGGGCGGCAAGGCAAGAAGAATCGCTGGAGTGTGCGGTACGAAGGTCACGCAGGCAGCGTTCCGTTTTGAGCCTGTTCGTTGCATTCGCATTGCGTTGGGGGAGCACGGCCCTAGCTGGTGAACCTGGCTCGTTCGAGGTCTTGTCCTCTACACAGGGTGACGGACGGGACAGGATGACGCAGCGGGACAGGGTAAGGCAGTGGGCAGCGAGGGTGCTCAGGGAGTCGGGAAACCCGCCGCGTTGGTGCGGATGTAGGTCGTCGAGGCGTCGGATGAGGTGGCGACGAACTGGGTCGGGCTCAGGAACCGGATTTTGTTCGTGGTCATGACGCCCATCGGCGCCGGCGCGGGGGCCGGGGTGCAGTTGCCGCCAACGCAGAATTGTTTCGGGGAGAAATCCTGCCACTTGTAGCTGAGCGTGCCTTGGGCGGCGTTGAACTGATAGACGCCCGAAAGCATGAAGCTCATGCCCTGATGATTCTGCGTCGTGGACTGGATGCGGCCGTTGGCTGTGAAACTGGTGGTGATCATGAGGCCGGAGGGCAGGTTCCAGTTCACCGTCGCAGACCAGGTGCCGACGAGGGCCTGAGAAGCCTGCGCCTGAGGTTGCGTCAGCTGCGAAGGAAGTTGGGCCGGCGACGCCAAGGCCAGCGCGCAGAGCAACGGAAGCAGGTTGCGGGCCATGTCGCCCTCCCCAATGTTCGAAATTCGAGGGCCCACTCTAGCAGACTCCAGCAGCCGCCTTCAAGGAGCAATCAGCGGCTTCTGCGGATTTCAGCTACGGGCGAACCGCACTCCCGGCTATTTCGCCGGCACTCTCCATGTTCTGGAGGCGAAGCAGGAATTCCGTTCCGGCAAGGCAGGGAATGCCTGCTTCGATGCTCAGGCGCTCAACTGCCGCATCAACCCGGCAAGATCGAACTGCGAAACGTGTTCAACAAACTTTCCATCGCGCACGCGATTGAACTCAATGCCGTCGAATTGCACGGTTCGGCCCGTTGCCGGAATTCCCTGAAACTCGCTCCGATGGGTGCCGTTGAGCCTCCAGCGCGTCACCACGGTAGCGCCTTCGGCGATGCAATCCACGATCTGGATGATCGAATCGGGAAAGGCGGTTACGAAAGCATGCAGAAAACCTGACCACGCAGCGTTGTCCAGAGGCGCAGGCGCACCCGAGAGGATCGCGCGGAAATCCTGGCCTCTGAGGGCGCCCTCGGTCTCCCAGTCGCGCTCATTGAAAGCGGCGATCCAGCGACGATTCAGGGTCTTTAGATCTCCGCCCGGATGCGCTTCGTGGTGACCCTTGCCGCTCGTCTCCGGCTCCTCAGGCAGCGGGCCAAGAATGTCGATTCCATAGCGCGTGGCAGTCTCGATCAGCCTGGGAATATCCGGTGGTGTCATGGGATCGGTGAGCGGCTGGCCGAGTTCGATCACGAACTGTTCAAACCCTCCCGGGGTGGCCTGGAGCAGCATCTGCGCGGGCAGGTCGCCCACGACTTTGAAGCCGTGTGGGATCTCGCGTGGACCAAAGACAAAGGCGCCTGGCCCGACACGTTGCCACTGGCCGTCGATGACGAAGGCGACCTCTCCCTGCACAATGTAGAACGATTCGTCCTCGCGATGGTGGGTGTGGTACGGCGAGGCGAATCCGGGCGGGACCTCCCAGTGCTCGACGAGTCCAAACGCACCGTTGGTCGTCTCCGCTCTGGCCCGCACCTGGGTTGGGCAGCCGAGAAACCGAAACGCCGCATCGCCTCTGAGGTTGATCACCGGTGTGGCCGTCGCGTCCTGCACGCTCATATGCTCTCTCTCCTTGCTCGATTCTGTTGCGAACGATGAAATCGCATCCGCAATCGGCCGGATGTGTAACGAGCGGGCAGAACGTTACACATCGAGAATGTATGCTCGTGGTCATGGAGCTGGGACCCACCGAACTGGTGATGAGAATCGCCGGCGGGAACGACCGTGAGGCCGAAGGGGAGTTCTGCCGAACGATGGGTCCGCGGATTCGCCTGTACGGGCTGCGGCATCTGCGCGACAGTCAGAGCGCCGACGACCTGGTGCAGCAGGTCCTGATGACTGCGCTGGAGACATTGCGGGACGGCGGGCTGCGCGAACCGGAGAAGCTTGCTTCGTTTGTGCTGGGGACCTGCCGCATGACCGTACTGAATCAACGGCGTGGAGTCCGGCGCAGGCAAGAGCTTCTCGATCAGTTCGGGCTGGAGATGCTGGCTCCGGCTCCGTCAGCGGGCCCTCGGCTGGATCACGAGAAGCTGGCCAATTGCGTGCAGGGGCTCAAAGAGCGGGAACGCGCGGTCATCGTGATGTCCTTCTACGACCAGGAAACGGCTGCCGACGTGGCGCGTTTTTTGAGCGTGTCCGAGGCCAATGTTCGTGTGATCCGCCATCGCGCGATTCATGAGCTGCGGAACTGCATGGGGGTGGCGCTATGAGGTGCACGGAGCCCCTGGACGCGGCAACGCTGACCGACTACTGGCTTGGGATTCTCGACCGGGGCGAAGAAGAACGCATCGAGGAGCACATTTTCGATTGCGAAGAATGCAGCGGCCGACTGGCTGAAGTTCAGGCGATGGCCGAAGGAGTGCGAGCACTCGCGCGCGCCGGGTCGCTGATGATGGTGGTGAGCGAAAGCTTCCTGAAGCATGCCGGGGCCCATGGTCTGCATATCCGCAGATACGATCTGCCGGTGGGGGGCAACGTGCAGTGCACGGTCACTGCTGAAGACGATCTGCTGATCGGCGGCCTGGCTGCAAAACTGAGTGCGGCCAAGCGGCTGGACCTGAGCCTGTGCGACCCCATCGGCAACGAACAGTTCCGGCTGGTGGATATTCCATTCGACAGCGGATCGGGAAACGTTCTGTGGCAGCAGTCCATTACGTTTGCCAAGGCCGCACCCACCAGCACCATGGTGGCACGGCTGATCGATGTGCGCGAACCCGGTGAGGAGACGCTCCTGGGCGAATACACCTTCAACCACACCCGGACGCTGCCGGGACCGGGGGCCTGGTAGGGTCCTCCTGGTGGCGCGTCTTAACGGCGGCACATAGAAGTCAACTCGCGACTTCAGGGCAAAGCGCTCATTGGCAGCATTCTGGGCGTATTGTCGGGAACACGGAAGGTCGGCCATCCGGGCGTTTCTGGTCGTGAAAATTCCGTGTTGCCAGTTGCACGCGCGGAACCACCGATTCTGCATCGCAACGTTTTCGATCAGCGCGTGGTCGATAGCGTGCGCGGGGCGTCTCTGGTGTTATGCAGAAACCTCGCTGATGCGAACCGGGCGGTGTTCGTCGCTGGACTTGCCCGCGGCGAGCGCCATGACCACCGGCATCCGGCTGTCGGCGCCGGTGACCGGAATGGGTTTGTTCTCGAGGACGGCTTCGGTGAAGGCCTGGATTTCGGCGGCGAAGCTGTCGGTATAGCGTTGCATGAAGAAGTTGTAGGGAAGATCGGAGTAGACGGATTTTTCTCCGCTGACGATGACCTGGTTCGGGTAGCGGTTTTCGGAGGCGATTTTGCCTTTGCTGCCGAGGATTTCGACGCGCTGATCATAGCCAAAGGTGGACTTGCGGCTGTTGTCGATGGTGCCGATGGCGCCGCTCTGGAAGCGGAGCAGGACGACGGCGGTATCGAAGTCATTCTCTTTGGCGAAGCCGGGATCGATCATCACGGCTCCGGACGCGAAGACTTCTTCCACCTCTTCGCCCATGAGGAAGCGGGCCATATCGAAGTCGTGCACCATCATGTCGAGGAAGATGCCGCCGGAGGGGCGCAGGTACGACAGGGGCGGAGGAAACGGATCGCGGCTGACGATGTGGAAGAGATTGGGCGTGCCGATTTCACCGGAGGCGACGGCCTGGCGCACACGCAGAAAGTTGGAGTCGAAGCGGCGATTGAAGCCGACCTGCAGCTTGACTCCGGCGGATTCAACGGCGGCGAGGGCGCGGTCGATTTCCTTCAGGCTGAGGGAAATGGGTTTTTCGCAGAAGATGTGTTTGCCGGCTTTGGCCGCCGCGACAATCAGGTCGGCATGCGTATCGGTGGGAGAGCAAATCGCCACCGCGTCGATGGCGGGGTCGGCGATAATCTCGGCGCCGGTGGAGACAATCTTCGGAATATTGCAGCGGGAAGCCACGGCCTGGGCGGCGGGCTGCCTGAGGTCCGCGATGGCGGCGAGCCGAGCCTGGGGCACGCGGAAGGCAAGGGTTTCAGCATGCACCGGGCCGATGCGTCCTGCGCCGATCAATCCAAAACGAAGTTCGTTGCTCATTGAGTTTTTGTTTTCTCCGGTGATGACCCATCCAGCATAGTGCTTCGAGGGCAGAGTGACGACAGCAACCGGGTCTGCTGGTGTGGACGGGCTGTGCATTGGGATCGCGGTCGAGGGCCGTGTTCATTTTCCGGGGAGCGATCGGTCAGGCGGGTCAGACCCAGGTATGGTAAAGGTGCGGAAATTCGGAATCGTGGAGCGTGGCGTGAAGAACAGAATCGGCGTGCGTCGGTGTGCGGTGTGGATGGTAACGGTGGCGCTCGGAATCGGCATGGCCGGTGCGGCGCAAGGATTTGGGCAGAAGGCGGCGAAGGCGAAAGGCGGCGCGGCTGCAGGGACGGCGGGTGTGGACATGACGGTCGTGAGTCCGGAGAGTGAAGGCTTCTCGTCGGAGCGACTGGAGAATCTGCACAAGCTGATCCAGGGCGAGGTGGATGAGAAGCAGCTGGCCGGGGCGGTGACGATTCTGGCGCGGCACGGCAAGGTGGTCGAGTACCGGACGTACGGCGCGAAGGACATGGCGTCGAATACTCCGATGACAAAGGACACAATCTTTCGGGACTACTCGATGACGAAGCCGGTGACGGGCGTGGCGATGATGATCCTGTACGAGCAGGGCAAGTGGCAGCCATGGGATCCGATTGCGGACTATGCGCCGGCGCTGGCGCACCTGAAGGTGTTTTCGGGAGTGGACACGTCGGGCAAGCCGGTGCTGGTGGATCCGGTGCATCCGCCGACGATGGGCGAGCTGATGTCGCACTCGGCGGGATTTTCGTATGGCAATGGCAAGACGGTGGTCGATGCGATGTATCAGCAGGAGCATGTGATGCAGTCGGCGAATCTGGAGGAGTTCGTCGATAAGCTGGGGAAGATTCCGCTGAACTATCAGCCGGGCAAAGCGTGGATGTATTCGGCGTCGATGGATGTGGAGGGGTACATCGTGGAGCGGCTGAGCGGGCAGACGCTGCCGGAGTTCATGCGCACGCACATCTTTGAACCGCTGGGGATGAAGGACGCGGGTTTTTTTGTTCCGGCCGAGAAGCGTGCGCGGTTTGCGACGAATTATCGCGTGGACGACAAAGGGATGCTGGAGGTGACGCAGGCGGGGAGTCCTCCGACGGATTATGTGGAGCAGCCTTCGATGCCGTCGGGAGGCGGAGGTTTGGTGTCGACGGCGGAGGACTACTACCGGTTTGCGCAGATGCTGGCGAATGGCGGGGAACTCGATGGGAAACGGATTCTGAGCCCGGCGACGGTGAAGCTGATGACGTCGAATCATCTCGGAGCGAATTTGCTGACGGGTGAATGGGGGATCGGGCAGCATGTGATGCGGCCGGGGTTTGGTTATGGATTCAACTGCGCTGTGGTGTTCGATCCTGCGGCGGCAGGATTGCCGGATGGGAAGGGGACGTTCTTCTGGGACGGCGCGGCAGGGACGTGGTTCTGGGTGGATCCGACGAACGATGTGGTGTTCGTGGCGATGATTCAACGGATGCAGGGACACGACAATCACACGCTGGCGTATCGGAGTCATGCGGCGGTGTATGGGGCGCTGGTGGATCCAGGAGCAGGGAATAGGGAGTAGGGATTAGAGATTAGAGAACAGGGAGCAGGGAGTAGCGAGTAGGAAAGTTCGCGGGCGAACCGGGCGACAAAACCGTTACACATTGGGCCTTGACAATCAGGACCAATATTGTCGTATATTGCTCTTTTGGGAGATGACTTTTTGTTCATCTTTCGCTGGGCCCCTGAAAACAATTGAGTTCTGGGTTGTGACGCAGATCACAGGCACAGGAATTGCTGCGCCTTTAAATAGGACTAATTGAGTCGTATATCTGCACGCAATTGAGGAGACAGAGGATGAAGCGGACAGGAACAAAGATCGCCATGCGGCGGGAAATCTGGATGAGCGTGACGCTGATGGCACTGGCGATCCTCGCGGGAGGGCAGCGTTGTGCGGCGCAGGAGCCGCCGTACTTCGTGACGTATTCGCATGCGATGGAAGAACCGGGAAATTTGGAGATCGAATTCAAGGGAACGCAGGCAGCGCCCAAAAATGACAACGCGTTTGGCGGGGGCACGGTCGAGTTTGAATACGGCGCGAAGGCGTGGTGGACGACCGAGGTGTATCTGAGCGGGCAGAAGACGGCGAACGACAGCTCGATCTTCACGGGGTTTCGCTGGGAGAACCGTTTTCGTCCGCTGCTGACGGAGCACTGGATCAATCCGGTTTTGTATTTCGAGTATGAGGATGCAAACACGGCGGACCGGAGCTTTCTGGAGATTGTGGGCAACGACGGGGTGGACGATCTGCTGCTGACGAATGCACAGGGGCGCAGCGATGTGGAGCGCGAGATGGAGATGAAGCTGATCCTGTCGAGCAACGCGAAGGGATGGAACTTCTCAGAAAACTTCATCACGGAAAAGAACATGAGCGAGCCGGAGCCGTGGGAGTTTGGGTACGCGGTGGCGACGAGCCGGCCGCTGTCGCTGCAAGCGGGGGCGAGGGAGTGCGCGTTCTGCAGAGAGCATTTTGCGGCGGGCGTGGAGATGTATGGAGGGCTGGGGACGACGGACAGCTTCGGGCTGAAGGCGACATCGCATTACGCGGCGCCGATCGTGGCGTGGGAGATTCCGCGCGGGCCGAAGCTTTCGTTCTCACCGAGCTTTGGGCTGAACGATAACAGCATGAAGGTGTTGTGGAGGGCGGGCGTGCAGTACGAGTTTCAGCAGTTCTTCAGCCGGTTTCATCGCGGGGGAGTTCGATAGCGATGCGCAAAGCGATGGGATTGGCCTGCTGGTTGTTTGGGTGCGCGGTGTTGTTGGCGGCGGCGGAAGTGAATCAGGACTGGCTGAAGAAAGTGCCGGCGGCGGATAAGGCGAATGAGAATCCCTACGCACAGCAAGCGGATGCGGTGGCCGCGGGAGGAAGGCTGTATTCGGATCACTGCTCGCGGTGTCACGGTGCGGATCTGGAAGGCGCGCACGGCAAGCCGAGTTTGAAGACGGATGTGGTGAAGAACGCGACGGACGGCGAGATTTTCTGGCTGCTGCGCAATGGTGATTTGCGACACGGGATGCCGTCGTGGAGCGGGTTGCCGGAACCGGAACGATGGCAGATTGTGGCGTTTCTTAAGAGCAGGGAATAGGGGAATAGGGAATAGGGAACAGGGATTAGGGATTAGCGATTCGGGCCGGCTGGCAGCAGCTTGGGTCACTTTGCGGCGCTCGAATCGGGCCAAAGAAAAACACAGAGGACGACGGTCGATGAGACAAGCGGCGAGGGCGGTGGTGTGCGTTGGATTGGCGGTGGTGCTGACGGCGGGAGCTGCGGCCATGATGGCGGGGTGCGGGTCGAGCGAGGCACCGAATTTTCCCGCGGAAGCCGATGCGACTCCGGCAGCGGATTCCATTGGCGAGGCGCTGTTTCTGGATACGCGGTTCTCAGAGTATTTTGCGGCGCACATGACGGGGGTGAACGATCCGCTGACGGTGGGCGATCCGGTGGTGAGCCAGGTGGAGACGACGAACGGGCCGCTGCCGGGGCCGTTTGCGGGGGAGTCGATCAATTGCCGGTCGTGCCATTTTGTGACGGAGTTTCAGGGTGTGCCGAACGCGGGGAACCGGACGTATGCGGATTTCACGACGCGCAGTCCGATACCGCTGCCGATGGATGGGTTCGACCATACGCCGCGCAATGCGATGCAGATGGTTGGGTCGCTGCAGCCGCACACCGGGCCGGTGTTTCTGCATTTCGATGGGGAGTTCACCGGGGCTGCGGACCTGATCGAGAGCACGATGACGGGGCGGAATTTCGGATGGGGTCCAACGCAGTTGCAGCAGGCTCTGGCGCATATCGGGCGCGTGATTCGCGAGGACAACGGGTCGGGACAACTGGCGGCGGATCGGCTGGACGGGCTTTCGTACGCGACGATTTTTCTGGGGACGGACAAACGGATCACGAGCGATCTGCAACTGCCGGCTTCGCAGCGGATCGATGTGACGAAGGCGAGCGATCAGCAGATTCTCGACGAGATGGCGCTTTGCATTTCGACCTACATGAAGGACCTGCGTTTTAAGCAGGATGAGTTTGGGCGGTATATCGGATCGCCTTACGATGTGTTTCTGCGTGTGAACCATCTGCCGGTGCAGCCGCGTGCGGGGCAGAGCGTGGCCGATTATAACCACGAGCTATACGGGCTGGTGGTGGGGCTGAAGAATCCGGTGTATGTGACGGAAGCTGGCGGGACGTTCCAGTATCACGATCAGGCGTTTCAGTTTGGGGCGCTGGAATTGGCGGGGCTGAAGGTTTTTCTGAAGCAGGCGCCGGGGGCGGCGGATGGATCGCAGCATGCGGGGAACTGCGCGGCGTGCCACACGGCGCCGGATTTCACGGACTTCAAATTTCACAACTACGGGCGTGGCGCAGGACGAATATGACAGCGTGCATGGCGCGGGGGCTTTTGTGGCGCTGACGATTCCTGGGCTGGCGGAGCGGGATGCGAACTACGACTTGTATTTGCCGGTGACGGCGAACCATCCCAATGCGTCGGAGCGATTTCGGCGCGCGGCGGATGCGGCGCATCCGGGATACGCGGACCTGGGATTGTGGAACATCTATCTGAATCCAGACAAGCCGAATCCGCAGGCGAACCTGAAAGCGGTGTTGTGCGCGGCGGGCGCTGATTGTTCGGTGGATCAGGGGCTGGGGCGAACGATTGCAGCGTTCAAGACGCCGACGCTGCGGGATCTGGAAGATTCGGCGCCGTATTTTCACAACGGCAGCCGGTTGAAGTTTGATGACGTGGTGAATTTCTACATCAACAGCTCGGGGCTGGCGCGGGCGGGGCAGTTGCGGAATGCGCCGCCGGAGTTTGGGGCGATGTCGATCAGTGCAGACGATCTGAATGCGCTGGTGGCGTTTTTGAAGTCACTGACCGAGGACTACGACGATGCGTGACGTTGAACCATGCCCAGAAATCATGGTTCAGTGGAAGCTGCCGATTTGCTAGACTATGGCTGCCGGAAGGATGCTACCCTCCCGGCAGGTTACGCTACCTGATCAGCAGCGCGAGTACCAGGACGACGATCACCACCAACAAGCGCCAGTCAATGGCGATCGCGATGCGGGTCCGGGACAATTGCTTGTCCATCGGCCTCACCTCCCTTGCGTTGGAACGGCTCGCAGACCGTTAGCGCGGTTCGCGAGCCGTTTGGCCCACTCTTCCGGACCAATCTTCGCGTTTCCGCTTTGCACTCCGCAGGGTGGTAAGTTCAGGCTAAGTTTGCTGGTCAAGGCACGACAGATTACCGATGGGGGGCTGAAGCCCGCTTCATTTTTGGGGCTTTTCCGGCACGACTGAAGTCGTGCCCCTTCACGTTTCTGTACCTTGTCAACGGAAGTCGCAGGCAACCTGAAATCGGTGCCGAATGACGGGCTACACAGAAGCTACGCGATGGGGAGGCGGTCCTCTTCAGCTCTGCTGCTTTGCGGATTCCTGGCGGAGGGCGTGGACGACTACGCGCAGCATTTCTTCTTCGGGGGCGGGTTTGCCGGTCCAGATTTCGAACTGGCGGGCTCCCTGGTGGACGAACATTTCGACGCCGGTGATGACGGGCAGGCCTTTTTCGCGGGCCATGCGGATGAGCGGCGTATCGATGGGGTTGTAGACCAGGTCGAAGACGAGGCGCGTGTTCAGTTCTTTCGGCTCGAGGATCGTCGCCGGTTTCACGCCGCGCATGCCGACGGGCGTGGTGTTGATGATGACGTCGAAGTTGGTCTTCGCAATTTGCTCGCGGCGGATGACTTTGGCTTTCGCCTGACGGGCGAGCTTTTTCGCGGTTTCGGCGGTGCGGTTCCAGATAAAGACTTCGGCGCCTTTTTCGACGAGGCCGAAGACGGCTGCGCGTCCTGCGCCACCAGCTCCGAGGACGAGAATCTTGGCTCCGCGCAATGGAAGGCGGCGCTCAAGCGGGCGGACGACAGCGGCGACGTCGGTGTTGAAGCCGTAGAGCTTGCCATCCTGCGCGCGCACGACGGTGTTGCAGGCGCCGATTTTTTCGGAGAGCGCGTCGGTTTTTGCGAGGTGCTTGATGATCTCGGCCTTGAAGGGCATTGTGATCGCGAGGCCGTGGAGCGGCACCTCGCGCGTGAGGGTGAGGAGATCGTTGAGGCGCGTGGTTTGCAGCGGCAGGAAGACGCCGTTGACGGTCTCGCGGCGGAAGGCCATGTTGTGCATGAGCGGCGAGAGCGAGTGGCGCACGGGATTGCCGGCGACGCCGTAGACCTTGGTGGACTGGTCGATCTGGTCGATGCGCCAGGTTTCGCGGAGGGTACGCGCATCGATTTGGCCAGGTCCGGTTTCTTCACCGGCGTGCGGCGACGCGAAGGTGAAGACGGAGCCTGCGCGCAGGCCGAGGACGCGGCTGATGATGCCCTGCTCGCCCATGGAGATGCCGATGAGGTTGGCCTCGTCGCGGCGGCGGTCGAGGAAGCGCATCATGGCAACGTTGTCGGAGAGGGTTTTGGCGGTGGAGACGATCTTCACGAACTCGGGCTGGAAGGGAACGATGCGCTCGAAGATGGCGTCGAGGTTCTTCGTGCTCTCGAAGTCGTGATAGCTGATGATGAGCGCGGCGCCGTTGGAGCGCAGCTTCTTCATCTGCGCGGGCTTGGTGTGCTCGGCGGTTTGCAACTCGATATCGATGAGGTGAACGCCGGCGGCGGCAGATTTTTCGAGGATGTCGAGCTCGGCACCGATGGTGCCTTTGAATTTTCCGCCGGTTGAAGCGCGGCGGCAGGTGGCGATGGCGGTGATCTCTCCGCGCTCGTAGAGAAACTGCTTCAGCTTGGGAAGGACGGCGGCGGGGTTGGCGAGGTAGTCGAGGCGAAATTCGACGAAGTGATTTTCGCGGACGATCTCCTCGGCGTTCTGCATCATTTCAGCGGGGTTGGCCCCGGTGATGGCGACGCAGATTTTTCCAATGCGGGAACGGATGTAGTGCGCGGAAAGCGCAGGAGGGGTTTCGCGAACGGTGCTGCCGTTGGAGGACGCAGGGGCTCCCTTGGACCCCGCCAAAGGGGGACTGGGGGCTGGGACCTTGTGTCCGTCGGATTTAGCGCCGCGGCTGGCGGCTACCGTGCCTGCTTTCATACCCGCAATTGACGCATATTAAAGAGGTTTGCCCTGCGATGCAACTGCTATTCCACGCCGCGCCCCGGGTGGTAACCGGCACAGGGTGCGGGGGGCGGGCAGGGGGGAGATGGACGACCGCTCAGGCTGGTGTTGAGTCAAGTCATTGAAAAATAAGGGCAGATTGGGTTGAAAAACCGGGTCATTTGCCGATTCTGCTACACTTCGGCCTCGTTTGTTTGTTCGTCTCCGGGAGTGTCCCTATGTTGATGTTTCTACTGGCCCTCTTTGCAGGTTTTTCGGGTCAAACGGCGGCGACCCCGTCGGACCCGTATGCTCCGCTCCGGCTCTACGACGGTGCCTGGACCGTAACCATGCACGACCCGCAGGGGAAAGACACGACGGATGCGCTGGTGAACGCGTGCCATCTTTTTGGACGGTTTTTTGCATGCCAGCAGACGGTGAATGGGAAGGTAGGGGCGCTGGTGGTCTTTGTGCCCGCGGATTCACCGGGTCACTACTACACCCAGAATGTGTTGGCCGACGATCGGGCGCTTGGACGCGGCGAGCTTACGATCGAGGGCGGTCACTGGATCTATCT
The DNA here is from genome assembly GCA_963705765.1 of uncultured Acidobacteriaceae bacterium. Classification (GTDB taxonomy): domain Bacteria; phylum Acidobacteriota; class Terriglobia; order Terriglobales; family Acidobacteriaceae; genus Palsa-343. The sequence goes on from CAVPKU010000018.1 coordinate 24,687, forward strand.
GGGGCACGATGAGGAGAACGGGAAGACGACGTGGTATCGGACGACGAACGAGTTTACGGGGAACGACCGGATCCATTTCGAGTCGGCGCAGTCGCCGGACAACAAGACGTGGACGGTGAATCAATCGGGCGATGAGGTGCGGGGCGCGGCCACCCCGAAGTGAGGTGCATAAGCTTCGGTTCTCATGGCCAGTCCTGCGCACCGTGGAAGATGCGGGCGATCTCAATGAAGTCCGGCATCACTCGATAGACAACGATGTAAGGCCAGGGTGCGAATGTAAGTTCACGCCATCCGGTCATTCGACGGCTGGCTCTTCCGAGATCGGGGAAATCCCTGAGTCGAGCGCACTCGCTGTAGATCGTTCGGGCAATGCGGCGGGCTGCTTCGGGGTCATCCCGTTCGATCCACTCGCAGATGTGTTCTAAGTCCTCGGCGGCGGAACAGACCAGCGAACGTGCTTCAGGGCCGTAAGAACCGTTCCAGACGCTGGCCGACTTGTTCGTGGGTAAGATGCTCGCCACGCTCCAGGGCTTGCTCGCCACACTTGACTGCGTTGATGAAGCGGTTTTCCTCGTCAAAATACCGTGCGAGAATTTGCCGCACCAACTCATCGGGATCGCGGCCCTGCCGAGCGGCTGCTTGCACCAGCGTTGCCTCCTGCTCGGGGGTGAAATGCAATTCCATTCATTCAAGGTACGTCAAAAAGGAAAGAGAGAGCAATCTTCGCTATCACCGTCCCGTTAGAATGGCATGCGGGCACATGAAAAAGATTCGAGTCGGCATTTTGTTTGGCGGGCGGAGCGGCGAGCATGAAGTGTCGCTGCTTTCGGCGGCGTCGGTGTTGCAGGCGATCGATCGTCGCAAGTATGACGTGGTTCCAATCGGGATCACGAAAGAGGGTCGCTGGGTGACTGCGGGTCACGCGGAGCGGCTGCTGGGCGGCGGGGAATCGGGAAAGAATCTGCGCGCAGGCGATCCGGACACGACCACGCCAGCGGCGGTATTGCGCAAGGGCGAGTCGGTGCTGGTGCCGCCGATGCCGAGTGAGGCTCTGGCGCCGTTTGAGCGCGAGGCAGGCGCGGTGACGCAGGCAGGGCCGGAGCAGGTGCTGAGCATCGACGTGATCTTTCCTGTTCTGCATGGGACGTTCGGCGAGGACGGGACGATTCAGGGACTGTTCGAGCTGGCGGGCATCGCGTACGTGGGGTCGGGCGTGCTGGGCTCGTCCGCGGGGATGGACAAGGATGCGATGAAGCGGCTGTTCGCGTCGGTGAAGCTGCCCATGGTGAAGTGGGTGACGTTTCTGCGCGGCGAGTGGGAGAAGAGTCCGAAGAAGGTGCGCGCCAGGGTCGAAGCGACGCTGAAGTATCCGGTGTTCGTGAAGCCGGCGAATCTTGGGTCGTCGGTGGGGATCACGAAAGCGCACAGCGGGAAGGAGCTGGGGCCGGCGGTGGAGATGGCGGCGCAGTTCGATCGCAAGATTGTGGTCGAGCAGGGCGTGGGCGGGAATAAAGGAAAGGCGCGCGAGCTGGAAGTGGCGGTGCTGGGCAACGATGAGCCGGAGGCGTCGGTGGTGGGCGAGGTGGTGCCCATCAAGGAGTTCTACGACTACGAGGCGAAGTATCTGAGCGAAGGGTCGGACCTGATTGTGCCTGCGAAGCTGACGAAGCAGCAGACGAAGCAGGTGCGCGAGATGGCGATTGCTGCGTTCAGAGCGTGCGATTGCGCGGGGCTGGCGCGGGTGGATTTCCTGATGGAGCCGGGTAAGGCCGGAAGAATTTTTGTGAATGAGATCAACACGCTGCCGGGGTTTACGTCGATCAGCATGTATCCGCGGCTGTGGGCGGCTTCGGGAGTGGCGTATCCGAAATTGATTGATCGGCTGATTGCGCTGGCGATGGAGAGACGGGCGGATAAGGATCGGAATCGGTACAGCCTTTAGCAGGGAGCAGGGAGCAGGGAGCAGGGAGCAGGGAGCAGGGGAGGCGGTAGGCGGTAGGCTGTAGGCGATAGCAACAGCTCGCAGCAAATTACTGGCTACAGGTTACGGCGGTTGTTCTCGGGCTGGGAACCGGGGTTGGGTCCGAGGTGTCAGAATAGAAGGGAGGCGTGTGCATGATTGCAGCGGGTTGGACAGGTGAAAGGAGTCACGTTCGATGACCCTGATGGATGCTCCCGCATTTAATGCGCGCCGCGCACAGCGGACGCGCGTTCTCGCGATCACCGGAGTGGTGGTGGTGGCGATTGCGATTATCGGTTCGATTCTCTGGTTTCTGCAGGTGCCGTGGCAGTTCTGGCACTGGCCGTCGGATCACAAGGTCAACAACTTTATGGCGGCGGTGGAGAGTGGTGATCTGAACAAGGCGTACGGCTTGTGGAACAACGATCCGAACTGGCAGCAGCATCCGCAGCAGTACCAGCCGTACACCATCACCGAGTTCACGAAGGACTGGGGGCCGTCGAGCGACTATGGCACGATTACGAGCCATCAGGTCTTCGTCTCACACCGTGCCGGAAACGGCGTGATCGTCGGGCTCTACGTCAACGGGAACAAGAGCAAGCCGCTGTTTCTGCGCGTCGACAGCGCGACGAAGACGATTGGGTTCTCGCCGGTGGAGTTGTACTCGGGGCCGTAAAGGCAGGGAATAGGGATTAGGGATTAGGAAAAGCGCAGCTATTGTGGTGTCCCCGAAGTTCTTTGCCAAAATGTGGGAAGGCAAAAGCAGGTTCCTCGGCTCACGACCCCAAGCTCTACCCCAAAGAGCAACAGCGCTCTTTGGGGCCCCTTTCGCTCGGAATGACAATTTCGATTCTTGTTAAGAACTTCCGGGACGCCACACTATGCACCTTCCGCTCTCTGCGTTGCGCCTTGCAGCACCCTTTCCAGGCTGACTTCATCTTCGACATTGACGCAGGTTTGCCCGCGGTCGATTTGGCGCATGAGTCCGCCGAGGACTTTGCCGGGGCCGACTTCGACGAAGAACGCCGGATGTTGCGCGATGAGCAGGCGCACGGAGTCGACCCAGCGGACGGTGCCCGTGACCTGGCGAATGAGGGCGTCGCGGAGTTCTGCCGGGTCGCCGACCAGGACGGCGTCCACATTGACGGTGACGCGGACCGAGGGCGCTGCGAAATTCAAACCGTGGAGGACCTCGGCGAGGCGATCCTGCGCGGGCTGCATGAGGGCGGAGTGAAAAGGCGCGCTGACCTGGAGCATGATGGCGCGCTTGGCGCCGCGCTCCTTGCAGATTTCAGCAGCGCGCTCGACGGCGGAGGTTTCGCCGGAGATGACGGTCTGTTCGGGTGAGTTGAAATTGGCGGCTGCGACGATCTTGTTGGTTTCGGCTGCGGCGTCGGTGCAGGCGCGCGCAGTTTCTTCGGAGGAGAGGCCGAGGATCGCGGCCATGGCTCCCTGGCCTGCGGGCACGGCTTCCTGCATGAAGCGGCCGCGGCTGCGCACGGTGCGGACCGCGTCAGCAAACGTGAGTGAGCCGGCGGCGACATTCGCTGCGTATTCCCCGAGGGAGTGACCAGCGACCCACTTTGGCGCAACGCCTTTCTCTGCGAGCACGCGGAGCGCGGCAACGGAGACGGTGCAGATGGCAGGCTGCTGGAATTCGGTGAGTTTGAGCTGATCTTCGGGGCCTTCGAAGCAGAGCTTCGAGATGGAAAGGCCCAGCGCATCGTCGGCTTCTTCGAAGGTGCGCTTTGCAACGGGAAATTTTTCTGCGAGATCCCGGCCCATGCCGGCGTACTGAGAATTTTGTCCTGGAAAAAGAAATGCGAGGTTGGTCATCTCAACGGCAGATTATCAGGCGGATAGGCTCCCGGATCATTACAACGAAGGGGGTAGGGTGGTTCGAAAAACTTCAATTAACTTTCTGCGGGTCTGGCTCGTCTATAGGGCAGAGGCGCAAGGGGCGCTGCATTCGACTGCGGCCCCCTGCTGCCCTCCATGAAAGCCCCGGTGGTTCGTGGGTCCGCCGGGGCTTTTCTTTTCTCCAGACATTTTCAGTTGGTCAGGCGGAGGCAGCGAGGTGGGCCGAAGGGCGCACGCCGTTGCTGGCGACCGGTGAAGTGTGATGCGTGAGCCGGTGCACGAAGTGGTACGGCGGCCATGGGCCGGAGAGTTGCATCTGGCAGTCTTTCATGAGCACGCTGGCGCTGGAATACTTGTTCTGGTAGCGCTCGATGTGGCCTGCGTCGATCAGGTGGGCGATATCGAGGAGCATCTTGCCGGATTCCACGCGCTTGCAGCTGACTTCCTCAGCGAGGGGCAGGAACATGCGGTGCATCTGGACGGTAACGGCGCGGGCTTTGGTCTGGCGCTCGCGCTGGAGAGCCGCATTTTCGCGGAGGTTGGAGAGGTAGCCTTTGCCGACGTTGGGAACCGGCTCGGCGGAATAGCGGCGGACCTGGTCGCGGCAGCAATCGTCGAGGAGCACTTTGAGGTGCATCTCGGCCTTGCCACGGAGGCGCTCAATATTGGTGAGGAACTGGCGCTGGTTGGAACGGATGGAGCGCCGGAGAGCTTCATCGTCGGCAAAAACGGTGCCGAAGCGGAAGGGAAGAACGGTAGAGGTTTTGAAGCAGTCCGCGATGACTCGGGCATGTTCAACGCCGGCTTGTGAATTGGTGTTTTGAGAGGGGGAATATTCGCTGACGATAACGGCTAAATCACTGGCTGGGTAGAGGAAGATTTGGTTTCCCTGGATTCCTGTAACTGCTTCCATCGGAATTGGCTTACGGTGACGAAGCAGTTCGGGAAAGGCCTGTCTTTCGGTTATGCAGTAGGCATACCACGCCATATTGGGTCGCTCCGCATGCTGGTTTGAGAAAGGGTTGGGAACTTCAGCGTTGTGGGGATGGACATGGCTTTATCTGTCTGAAGGGACTTAACTGAACTGCCACGTATGCTAGCCCCGCGCAGAAACGACTGGCAACAGGCGAACGGCACTAGACGCGGGAGGTTAGCGTTGGAGTCAGAAATTACTTGTATATGGTGAACATCAACTTCACCGTATCAAATGTATCGCTAAAGTGGTCACTTTTGTCGTTCAATGGACTAGAATTACCGCTCAATTGCGATGAGGTCTTCTGGCCGGTCGAGATCGAACTGACCGGCGGGCCACGGAATCGCCTGGACGTCAGTGGTATGAGCACGCAGAACATCGCGCGCTCCCCGGTCTCCCTGAATCGCCGTTAATGTGGAAAACAACCTTGCCGGGAAGATAGCCGGCACGCCCGCGGTGTGCGCGTAGACCGACGCCGTGATACCGGTTTCACGGCCCGCTGGGGATGCGATGTGAAGACTCAGCAGATCGCGCAGGTGGCCGGCGGTGAGGCGAGGCTGGTCGCAAACGAGGACGAGGGCGGCGTTGGGCAGGGGCGCTGATTTTCGGACGGCTTCGATGCCATGGCACAGCGAGGAACCCATGCCTTCGCGCCAGTCGTTGTTGAGGACGATTTCGACGGTGAGACCGGAGAGGTAAGTGCGCATGCGGGTGGCTTCGAATCCGAGGACGACGAAGACGGGGGAACATCCGGCCTCGAGGGCGAGACGGGCGGTTTTGTGGAGAAGGGATTCGCCGTCGATCTGGATGAGTTGTTTGGGCTGACCGAGGCGAGAGGAAGCGCCGGCCGCGAGGACCACGGCGGCGCAGCGGAAATCAGGCATGGACGGCCGGGGAGGAAGACGAGAGCTTGCGCGCTTCGCGTCCGGCAAAGACGGCCTGCAGCTCGGCGGCGATCGAAAGCGCGATCGACGCGGGCGAGTGGCCGCCGAGGTCCAGGCCGACGGGGGTGTGGAGACGCGCCATGCACTCGGGCAGGGTGAGTTCGAGGGCAGGGGCGATGTCGCCGATGAGGCGTTCGGTGCGACGGCGGGGGCCGAGGACGCCGATGTACTTCATCTCTTTAGCGAGGAGGACGCTGAGGATTTTGCGGTCCTGCTCGTAGCTGTGGGTCATGATGACGGCGGCGGTTTCGGGGCGGGCCTGGGCGAGGGCGATCTCGAGGTTGCAGACGGCGGAAGCGCGCGGGAAGCGGTCGGGACGGGCGAGGTTGGAGCGGTCGTCGGCGACGGTGATATGCCAGCCCAGCGCTGCGGTGAATTCGATGAGGGGCTGAGCGTCGTCGCCGGCTCCGAAGAGGATGAGGGCCGGGGGCGGGGCGACCCACTCGAAGAAGAAGCCGTTGGCGTGCTGCGACCGGCCGGCGAGGAGGGCTTCCTGTGCGAGGGCTGCGATGTCGGGGGTCGCGTTGCGCTCGAAGACGGTTTCACCGGCTGCGTTCAGGATGAGGGTCGTGCCGGGAGCTTCGGGGGCGAGGCTGGTGACGATGACGGATTCGGTGCGATCTTCAATGCTGCGGCGCAGGGCTTCAAGGGAGTGCGAAGCGGGGTCGCCGCGTTCGAGCAGGACGATGACGGTGCCGCCGCAGCCGAGACCGTAGGGCATATCGCCATCATCATCGAAGAAGCTGGAGTAGCGCTGGAGGGACGGGCCGCGTTCGGTGAGCCACCAGGCCTTCTTTGCGATTTCGGCTTCGAGGCAGCCGCCGCTGACGGTGCCTGCGCGCTGGCCGGAGGATGTGAGCAACATGCGCGCGCCGGGACGGCGATAGGCGGAGCCTTCGATAGCGACGACGGTGGCGAGGCAGATTTCTTCGTTTGCGGCAGATGCGCGCTTGCTGAGGTCGAGGATTCTCTGCAGTTCGGACATGGCTTAACCGAAAATGCTTACGCCGTAAGCTGCTGACCGGCGATGAGGTCTTCGATGCGCACGGGCAGCTTGCGTACACGGACGCCGGTGGCGTGGTAGACGGCCATGGTGACGGCCGATGCGATTCCCGCGAGGCCGATTTCGCCGATACCGCGCGCGCCGTAGTCGTTCAGGTGGAGATCAGGATACTCCACGAAGATGCAGTCGAGGTCGGGAATGTCGGCGTTGGTGGCGACGATGTAGTCGGCGAAGTTATTGTTGAGCGGCTTGGCGTTGCGGTGGTCGTAGAGGGTCTCTTCGAACAGGGCCATGCCGATGCCCATGACGACGGCGCCGAGGATCTGATTGCGGCCGGTGCGGTGGTTGATGATCCTGCCGGCGTCAATCACGGTGAGGGCGCGGCTGACGCGGAGGCGCGCAATGCCGGGATCCCAGGCGACTTCAACGAACTGCGCGCCAAAGGAGTGCGCTGAATATTGATGGGCGGTGGCGGGATCGGGGGCAGTGCGCGATTCGGCTTCGAGCGCGGCGAGACGCTTCTGGGCGAGGACATCCTGGAAGGGCATGCCGCTCTCGGGCGGAGCGTCGGCGGCGTGAATGCGGCCGGCGGTCATCTTGAGAGCGGGCGGATCGCCACTGGCGCTGGCGCGCTTGAAGGGCGATGACGGCAAAGTCTGAGCGGCGGCGATGACGCGGTCGATAGCCCCCTTCGTCGCTGCATCGACGGCCGGCAGGATTGTCGCCGTGACGGTGGATCCGCCGGAGGTGGGACCGTCGGGCAAGGCGGTGTCGCCGAGGACGACTTCGATCTTGTCGATGGGGATGCCGGTCTTTTCAGAGACGACCTGAGCGAAGACGGTATAGGTGCCGGTGCCGATGTCCTGGGTGGCGCAGGTGGCGCGCGCGGTGCCGTCGGCGTTGAGGCGGACGCGCACGGTGGCGGAGCCGCGTCCGGCATGCCATGTTGCTGTGGCCATGCCCATGCCGAGGATTTCGTCTCCACGCTTCATGGAGCCAACCTGCGGAATGCGCTTCGACCAGCCGAACTTCTCGGCGCCGATCTGGTAGCACTCGCGCAGGTGCTTGCTGGAGTACGGGCGGTTGGGGCTGAAGCTTTCATCCTGTTCGGAGTAGTTCTTCAGGCGCAATTCGAGGGGATCCATATTGAGCTTGATGGCCAGCTCGTCCATCGCGGACTCGAGCGGGTAGAGGCCGGGAACGATGCCGGGGCCGCGCATGGGCGTGGGCGTGCCGATGTTCATGGGGACGAGGGTTTGGTTGGCGGTGAGGTTCTCACAGCTATAAAGCATGGTGGTGACGCCGGTGCACGCTTCGACGTAGGTGTCGACGAGCGAGGTAGGCTGCAGGACGTCGTGCTGGACGGAGACGAGCTTGCCTTCCTGCGTGGCACCAAGGCGCACGCGCTGCTGCGTGAGCGGGCGGTGGCCGACTGAGGTAAACATGAGCGCGCGAGGCACCATGAGTTTGACGGGGCGCTTGACGCGTTTGGCGGCCATCGCAGCCATGAGCGAGTGTGGCCAGGGGAAGAGCTTGCCGCCGAAGCCGGAGCCGATGAAGGGCGCGAGGACCTGGACCTGATCGACGGGGATACCGAGCATCTCCGAGATGACGTGCTGGTGGTTGACGACGCCCTGCGAGGATTCATAGAGGATGACCTTGTCACCATCCCAGCGGGCGGTGGTGGCGTGCATCTCCATGGGGTTGTGGGTCTCGGGGGGGATGACGTAGGTTTCGTCGATCTTGACCGGAGCGCTCTCGAAGACTTCGTCGGCTTTGCCGCGGGCGTAGTGGATGCGCGGCGGACCCTGAGGCGGCGGTGCGTCGCCGAGTTCGACGACGCTGGGGTGGGTGTCGTAGTCGACTTTGACTTTGGAGGCGGCGTCCTGGGCTTGCTCGAAGGTGTTGGCTACGACCAGCGCGACATATTGGCCGTAGTAATAGACCTTGTCGTCTTCGAACGGAGGCCGGACTTCGCCGGCGCGACTGCTGGGCAGAAGGCCACCGGCGGGGCGGAAGAGCGGATCGGTGTTGCCGTGATGGATGATCGTCAGGACGCCGGGCATCTTTTCGGAGACCGACGTGTCGATGTTCGCGATGCGTGCATTGCCGACGGTGCTGGCAACGGGAACGGCGAAGGCGATGTTCTCCAGCGGATGGTCGGCGGCGTAGCGCGCGCCTCCGGTGACCTTCAACGTTCCGTCAACGCGGGCGACAGGCGAGCCAATGATCGAATTACCGGGTGTGCTCATGGGTTCTGTCTCCTCAGGCGGCTTGCGTGGTTTCGGTCAGGGTGCGAATCAGGGCGCGTTTGGCCAGCTCAATCTTGAAGGCGTTGTACTTGAGCGGCTTTGCATTGGCCATGGCGGCTTCGGCCGCGCGATGGAAGGTTTCCGGAGTGGCCTGCTGGCCTTCGAGAGCTTTTTCGGCTTCGCGGGAGCGCCAGGGTTTGGTGCCGACGCCTCCAAAGGCGATGCGGGCGTGCTGGATGGTGCCGCCGGAGACCGTGACGACGACGGCCGAGGACGCTAAGGCGAATTCATACTGCTGGCGATCGCGCAGCTTGAGATAGACGGAGCGTGTGCCGGTGGGGAGCGCGGGCAGCGTGACGTGGGTGATCAATTCGCCGGGCGCGAGAACATTTTCTTGCTGCGGCGAGGCGCCCGGGACGAGGTAGAACTCGTCGAGGGCGATGGCTCGCTCGCCTTTCGGTCCGCTGGTATGGACGGTAGCTTCGAGCGCCATCATGGCGACGGCCATGTCGGACGGATGCGTGGCGACGCAGTGGTCGCTGCCGCCGAGGACGGCGTGGATGCGGTTGAATCCGTCGAGCGCGGCACAGCCGGAACCAGGCTGGCGCTTGTTGCAGGCGTAGTTGACGTCGCGGTAGTAGTAGCAGCGCGTTTTCTGGAGAAGATTGCCGCCGGTGGTGGCCATGTTGCGCAACTGGGGCGATGCGCCGGAGAGCAGAGCTTCGGAGAGAACGGCGTAGTTCTTCCGGACCGCTTCATGATTCGCGAGATCGCTGTTGCGGACCAGCGCGCCGATGCGCAATCCGCCGCCGGGCGGAGCTTCGACGCGGTCGAGGGGAAGGCTGTTGATGTCGACGAGGGCGGCGGGCTGCAGCACGTTGAGTTTCATCAGGTCGACGAGCGTGGTGCCGCCGGCGACGAAGGCGCCCCCCGCTGTTGTGCCCGCGCGGACGGCGCTGTCGACGGTGCGAGCCTGACTGTAGCGAAAGACCTGCATGAGGACTCCTTGCGAATCGGCGGCCGAATTGAACAGCCTGAAGAATCAGGGGCTAAAGCCCGTATCTACTTTGGTTGCTTACGGCATGGCTGAAAGCCATGCCCCTTCACGTTTCGTGCCACATTTGTTCGGATCTTCGTGCCACCCCTCTTCACGTTTCGTGCCACATCTCTTCGGGTTTTGGTGGCACATCTCTTCGGGTTTTGTGCCACATCTGTTCGGGTTTTCGTGCCGCATCTCTCAGGCGGTTCTGTTGCCGCGGGCCTGTTGAACGGCCGCGACGATGTTGTTGTAGGCGCCGCAGCGGCAGATGTTGCCGCTCATCGCTGCGCGGACGTCGTTGTCGCCGGGACCGATGGGTTCATGGAGCAGCGCTGAGGCGGACATGATCTGGCCGGAGGTGCAGTAGCCGCACTGGAACCCATCGTGGTCGATGAAAGCCTGCTGGACGGCGTGGAGTTTGCCGTTTTGGGCGAGGCCTTCGATGGTGGTGATCCTGTCGCCCTGGTGCATGACGGCGAAGCTGAGGCAGGAATTCACACGCCGGCCGTTGATGTGGACGGTGCAGGCACCACACTGGCCGTGATCGCAGCCCTTCTTGGTGCCGAAGAGCTGGAGGTGATCGCGAAGCGCATCGAGCAGGGTGACGCGAGGCTCGAGACGGAGGCGATATTCCTTGCCGTTGATGTTGAGGGCGATGGGAATTGCGCCAGGAACGGCGCCTGGCGCTTCCTTCTCTTCGGTCTCGGTGGCGACGGCGTGGGCGATCGGTGAAGCGGTGGCTGCTACTCCAGCAGCGCCCAGTTGGGCGAGGAAGGAGCGGCGGGAGAATCGGCCGAAGGCGGGCTCGCGGTCTTTGTCTTTTTCGGAATTGGGATCGGTGGGGGTTTCGTGATCGTCGAGGAGAGGATTTTTGGGTTGATCCATTGCTGCTCCTGATTGTTTTGGATGACGACGCGACGCGGTGCGAACCAGGAATGCAGTTCGCAGGCCAATAAAAATCGATGAGGGCTGCAGTTTTCGAGCCTGGGGGCCCGGGGACTCGGCGTATTACAGCTGTGTCACGTTCCGCGCCGCAGGCGCTGTGTTTTTCTTGCGGCGGCTGAGGACGAACTCATTGTCACGGCCGCGCTGTTTAGCGGAGGCCTTGTCGATTTTGCGCCAGAAGGCTACGAAGTAGTCGATGGCAGAAACGATGGAAACGGCCGCGGTGTAGTAAATACCGACGACCGCGAAGAGATCGACGGGCACAATGAACCAGCCCCAATGCCACGTATACCAGCCGTGATCGAGCGTCGCGGCGACGACGGAGACGATCTGGATCACGGTCTTGAGCTTGCCGACGTCGCTGGCTTCGATGGTGAATCCTTCGGTGGATGCGATGGAGCGCAGGCCGCTGACGAGGAATTCGCGGCCGATGACGACGACGACGATCCAGGCCTTGACGACGTGGGGATTGAACTCGACCAGGGCGACGTAGGCAGAGGTGATGAGCAGCTTGTCCGCGAGCGGATCGAGAAGCATGCCCATGGTGGTGATCTGGCCGCGGCTGCGCGCGAGGTAGCCGTCTACGCCGTCGGAGATAGAGAGGAAAATAAAGAACAGGGAGGCGATGACTTCCTGCTCGCCGTGCCAGCTGCTGTGGGGGAAACGGGGCGAGAGCATCCAGATGAGCACGGGAATGCCGACGATCCGGCCCATCGTGATGGAGTTGGGGAGGTTCACGAGGGATGCGCCCCTGTAGTTATTATGCACCAGCAGCGGGGGCCGCTGCGTCCCTGGTGGAGGGTGGAGGTACCGCGAAGGAGGTACTTTGGGGTCTTTGTTCAGTGACGAAGAACAGGCGGGATGGGCGCAGGGGCAGGGACGGTACCTCCTTGTTAACACCCGAAAAGAAGCATGGAGGGGGAAAGGAGGTTTGGCTATAGTGACTAAAGGAACCCATGCATCGGAACGCAGGCGAATCCGCGGTTGACAGGCTGATCGCGCTGGCTCAACAGAAGCCAGGCCGGCCGAGCGCTGCGGATCTGGATGAGCCGACCGAACTGGAGCCGGTCTCCATCGGCCTGCCCTCGGTAAGAGATCTGGAGCACAATCCTATGTGGAAAGCCCTGCTGCAGTTACGGGCGTTTTTGCCTTATGTTGCCCGGCTGCTGGAGATGAGCAATCCGTCGCAGCAGCAGTCGACGGCGCTGACCACGGAACTGCGCGGCGAGATGCGGCAGAGCGTGGGCGCGCTGGAAAGCTCGCACCGTGATTTGCGGTTGGCGGTGCAGGAGCAGACGGTCGAGATCAAGCGGATTGAAGAGACCATGACCAAGACCCGCGAAGCCACAGAGCGCAATGCGCTCGAGGTGACGGAACTGGCCGAGGACGTGCGGTCGATGCGATCTTTGATGAAGGGCGCGCTGGTGATGCTGGTGCTGCTATTTCTGACGCTGATCGGCACGGTGGTGTTCCTGTTGTTCCGCCTCAAGCCAGTGGGGCACTAGAACGCCAGGTTTTCCAGGCAACGGCAATCGGGATTGTGGCCTCTCCTCTGCAGAGGAGAAACGATGGCCCTGCCTTTGAAGAAGCCTGAGGAGTCTGGCGAAGCGTCGGACAAGAAACCCGCCCAGCCAACCGAAAACGAGGAGCATGGGATGGAGCGGCAGCCTGCTGTGCCGCTGAGTGAGCAGATTCGCGCACACACGAATCGCCCGCACAAGGGAGACGTGGGCCGCGAGGGGACCAACGAAGAGGTCTTCCAGGGATCGAAGATGAAGGAGCTGAAGTAGAACCGAGGACTGCGCTGCGCTGCATCCGGCTGGGTGCGCCGGGGATTTGGCCCGGCTTTTCCTGCGCGTGGAGAGCTATACTGCGCGAAGAATTGTTGAGGTGACCAGGGATGTCGACGTCGAGCGTGCAGGAAGCGGAATTGCCCATAACCACGGACGACTTCAGCGCTCTTGAGGAGCGCGTGGTTCGCGCGGTGGAAGTGGTGAAGAGCGAGCGCGCGGCGCGTGCGTTAGCCGAAGAGAATGCGACTCGTCTGCAGAGCCTGCTGGATACGCAGACGTCGCTGCTGGAGCAGACGAAAGAGCAGATGAAGACGCTGGAGCGGGAGCGCGAGCAGGTGCGCCAGCGGGTGGAGCGGCTGTTAAAACAGATTGACGAGATTGCCTGACCATGCCCGACGACAACGCCATCATCGTTGATATTTACGACCAGACGTACCACCTGAACGGCAACGATCGCGAGTACATTGAGCGGCTGGCGGCCACGGTGGACGGGAAGATGCGCGCGGTGGCGTCGCAGGGGCGCACGGTTGATTCGCTGCGCGTGGCGGTTCTGGCGGCGCTGAATCTGGCTGACGAACTGGCGCGGCTGGAGGAGCGGTACGCTTCGGTGACAAGCGCGGGAGACTCGGTGGCTTCGATCCGCAGCCGGGCGCATTCCCTGAGCGGAATGCTGGACGAGGTGCTGGTCGACGAGCGCAAGGCGGGCTGACCACGGCGCTCGGCGTTCGAAGAAAATCGTGGTGCCGAGCACTGCCGCTGCGAGGCCTGCAGCTTTTGATCCTCGCAGAAAGACGTTCCGTCACTGGATATGGGCAGGATGGTCCCTGCGTGCTATCGTTTTCGGACGACTGCACGAGAGGACTCTACCCATGAAGAAGGCCGCACTTCTCCTGCTCCTGACGCTCCCCACCCTGGCGCTCGCACAGACTAAGAAACAGCCACCGACGACGCTGCGCGGCGTTTTGCTCGAACAGCTGCACACGACGCACGACGCGGAAGACTGGTTCGTTCCCGCGAAGGTCGCGGTGGCGGGCCTGACGGCGGAACAGGCGAAGTGGATGCCTCCTGGGGGAGGACACTCGGTCGGGCAGCTGGCGTATCACATCTGGTATTGGGACAACCGGGCGCTGGAGCAGTTCAAGGGCGTGAAGCCGGAGGCGTTCGACGGGAATAACGACTCCACGTTCACGGACTTCAACGCGGCGCAGTGGGAAGATCTGCAGAAGAAACTCGACCAGGTGATGACGGACTGGGAGAAGGCGGTGGAAGGGGCCGACGACGCTACGCTGGCGAAGAACGCTTCGGTGATCGCGCATATTGGGACCCACAACGCTTACCACCTGGGACAGATCCTCTACGTGCGCAAGCTTGAAGGCGCGTGGGATCCGAGCAAGGGCGTGAAGTAGCGGGAGCGGCCTGAGTCGCAAATTCGCAGAAAACCTCGGGGCCGGGCAATCCTATGACTCGGTCCCGTTCGTATGTCTGGCAGACATGCGACTGCGCTCGATCATCCTCGGAGTTCTGCTGAGCCTGCTGATGGTGGCTCGCGTTCGCCGATGGCCGACTCTTCCATCCACGTTCAGCCTCTGTTTGTCACAATCCCGGTTGCGATTTGGAAATCAGCGCCTACACTCCACGAAGATTCGAGCGAAAAGAGCAAGATGAAACCACGACGGATCGTGCGCAATTGGCTGCTTCTCTCCGTTCCTCTGCTGGTTGTGGGCGCGTCGTATCCGCAGGACGCGCCGATGTTCAGGAACGATGCGACTCATTCCGGGATTTACGCCGCCGCGGGCGTTCCCGTCCTGCACGGAGTGAAATGGACCTTTCACACGCATGGGGAAGTTGTTTCGTCGGCCGCGGTTGTTGGCGGAGTGGTCTACGTCGGCAGCAACGACGGCAGGCTCTACGCCATCGACGAAGAGACCGGAACAGAGAAGTGGAACTTCGAGACGGGAGCGCGGATTCCATCGTCGCCCGCGGTTGCTGACGGCGTCGTGTTTTTCGGCAGCTACGACGGCAACTTCTACGCGGTGGATGTTGCGACGGGAAAACTGCGATGGAAATTCGCCGATCCGGGCGAGCGGCGTTTTGCTGCGACGCATCTGCACGGATCCGTGCCGGTTGGCGAAACGATGCCGGATCCGTTCGATGTTTATCTTTCATCGCCGGTGGTTTGGAAGGGCGCTGTGTACTTCGGCAGCGGAGATGGGAAAGTGTATGCGCTCGATGCTGCGAGCGGCTCGGTGCGATGGACCTTCGCGACCGGCGACGTGGTGCACGCTTCACCGGCGATTGCGGACGGGCGGCTCTACATCGGCAGCTGGGACAGCTTTTTCTACGCGCTGGATGCGGCCACTGGAAAGGAAGTTTGGCGCTTCAAGACCGGCGAGGATCACGACACGCACAATCAGGTCGGCATCCAGTCGTCGGCCACGGTGGCCGATGGCGTAGTTTATTTTGGCTGCCGCGATTCCAATCTCTACGCGCTGGATGCTGCGACAGGGGCGAAGCGATGGGTTTACAACAACAAAGGATCGTGGGTGATTGTGTCGCCGATTGAACGCGACGGCAAGGTGTACTTCGCGACGTCGGACACGGCCGTGATGCGAGTGCTGAAAGCAACGGATGGAACGCAGATCGCTTCGATGGAGTTTTATCAGTGGCCGTTCTTCGGCTCTCCTGCGATTGCCGGCAACACGCTGTATCTCGGAGGGCAGGATGGGAGGCTGGTGGCCGTCGATCTGACTGCGTGGAAGCAGGCATGGGTGTTTCAGACGGAGGGATCGAAAAAGAATCTGCCGGGATTTTCGACGGCCGACGGGCATCCGGACTACGAGCACGTGTTTGGCTCCAACTTCTACGACGACATGGTTGCGGGCGTGAGCAGGATGCACGCCGTGGGAATGATTCTCGCGTCTCCGGTGGTTGTGGGCAGCACCGTTTTCGTTGGCAGCACGGACGGCAATCTGTACGCGCTGGATTAGGGAGGTGTCGCGTGGGGGGAAAAGGCACTCGTCCCGCTATGGGATGGAATCCCACTTTGGGGCTAGTGAGGGGCAACATCCACATTCCCCGCTTGCCAATTCGCTGGTAATGCCGTTAGCATCCAGTCAAGAGATCGACCTGCAAAGCAGGTGAGGGCGGTCAACGCTGGATGAACCTACATTCATGCGAACAGGGAGCTCGACTCGACAATCGGTTCGGTGTGCAGTGTCCGCCAGTCCGGAATGCCTAAAGAACCGCGGAGAGTTCCCACCGTCTTAGGACGGGTTCACCAGCGCATCACCCCACGGCCAAGCGGGTCGGTCTTTTGTTTCTTACCACGCTGATCGACGCGTGTATCCGCTTCTCTTCCATTTCGGACACATCGCAATTCCCACCTACGGCGCCTGCACGGCACTGGCGCTGCTGCTTGCGCTCGCGGTTTCACTTTTTGCGGCGCGGCGGGCCGGTCTGAACGCCGATAAGGTGTGGAACCTTGAGCTGATCGCGATTCTGACGGCGCTGATCGGGGCGCGTTTGCTGATGATCGCGGTTCACCCTCTGACTTTTCGGAATCATCCTTTCTGGCTGCTCGGGCTGCTGACGCTGCCGAGCGTTTGGTTTGCGTGGGGAGGGGTGGTGCTGGGCGCGCTCGCGGCGATGCTGTATGCGCTGGCCGAAGGATTGCCGCGGCTGAGAACTGCGGATGCGCTTGCACCGGGCGTGGCCCTGGGATTCGCGGTGAATCGCATGGGCGCGTTCTGCGGCGGCGCGGCCTGGGGTACGCCGACGCATCTGCCGTGGGGCGTGGTGTATCGCAGCGTGGTCGCATATCTGTGGTATCGCGTGCCGCTGGGAGTCGCGCTGCATCCGGTGCAGTTGTATGACGCTGCCGTCTCGCTCGTTCTTTTTGCGTTGTTGCTGTGGATGGCAGGGCGTCGAGGATCGAGACACGACGGCGAAGTGGCGGGCGCGTGGTTGTTTCTCTACGGCGTGGCTCGGTTCTTCCTGGAGTTTCTGCGCGGCGATCCGGCGCGCGATCCCCTGCTCGGCGGCGCGATGACGCTGGCGCAGTTGTTGTCGCTGGTGGCGGTGGTGGCCGGTGGGGTCTTGTGGCTGCGCGGTTCGTCCGCTGCGGGACGAGTCGGCGAGCGCGCTCAGTAGTTGGTGCCCGTTGCAGCCGCATCGGTGCATATACTGGTCGCAATGAAGCGGCGAGGATTTCTTCTTCTACTGATCATGATGACGACTGTGATATTCGCCCGCAGATGCCGGCGGGCATGCCCCAGCCGATTTTTCTTTGGCCGAATGGCGTGCCCGGCGCCATGGGAAAGGCGGAGGCAGATCTGCCACGGATGTATGCTTTTTTGCCGCAGAGCCGATCGACGAGTAGTGCTGTGCTGGTGATTCCTGGTGGTGGCTATCAGCACGTTGCTATGGGGCATGAGGGCGTGCAGATTGCCGGCTGGCTGAATGCGCAGGGCATTCCGGCCTTTGTGCTGGATTATCGCGTGGCGCCGTATCACTATCCGGCGCCGATTGCCGATGGACAGCGCGCGATGCGGTTGATTCGCGCGCATGCAGCGGACTATGGGATCGATGCAAGCCGTCTTGGCGTGTGGGGATTTTCCGCTGGTGGTCACCTGGCCTCGACGCTGGGCACGCACTGCGATGCGGATACGGTGACGGTGGAGCATCCGGACGCGGTGGATGGGCAAAGCTGCAAGCCGGCGTTCATGATTTTGTCGTACCCGGTGATCAGCATGACGCTGCCGGGCGCGCATCCCGGGTCTCGCATGAATCTGCTGGGGCCGACGGTGGATCCAGCGTTGGAGCACCGCTACTCCAATCAGTTCGCAGTGACCGCGGAGACGCCGCCGACGTTTTTGTTTGCGACCAGCAACGACCCGACGGTTCCGGTGGTGAACAGCCTGGAGTTTTATCGCGCGTTGCAGGAGAATCACATTCCCGCGGAGCTGCATATCTACGATTTCGCCAACCACGGCTGCGGGCTTTGCGGTTCCATCATTCCTCTGTCGACCTGGCCGCAGTTGTTGCGCAACTGGCTGGTGCAGCGCGGATGGATTCCGTCGACTGCGCCCACTCTGCCGCCGCCACAGCCGAATCTGGCGATGTGGATTCCGGGCCTCACCGGTCCGGGCGGACCGTGGCAATAAGTCACCATGGTGGCTACTTATACGGTTCCTGCGGAGGCGGCGAAGCAGCGCCTGGATGCGTGGCTGGCTGCGCAACTGGAGGGCGTGAGCCGCGAGCGGGTGCAACTGCTGATCGAGCAGGAAAAAGTCCGCCTGAACGGCAAGTCGCCGCGCGCCTCGTACCGGCTGCGCGGCGGAGAGACAGTCGAAGTGCTTGGCGATCCCACACCGCCGCCGCTGAAGGCTTTTGCCGAAGAGATCCCGCTGAAGGTTGTGTACGAAGACGACGATCTCTCCGTGATCGACAAGCCCGCGGGCATGACGGTGCATGCCGGAGCGGGCGGGTTGGAGGGCGGGACGCTGGTAAACGCGCTGCTCCATCGTTATCTTTCTTTGTCATCGGTCGGGGGAGAGCAGCGGCCTGGCATTGTGCATCGGCTCGACAAGCAGACCAGCGGCTTGATTGTGATCGCTCGCAACGACACAGCGCACGCACGCCTGGCGCAGATGTTTGCACAGCGGGAGATGCGCAAGACCTACATCGCCCTGGTCCATGGGCATCTGAAACAGGATCGCGGCACGATCGACGCGCCGATTGCGCGGGACTTGCTGCGGCGCACTCGGATGACGACACGCAGGCAGACTGGCGCGCGCTCGGCCGTTTCGCATTACACGGTGCTGCGGCGGATCAGCTCGCGTTTCGGTCCGTTCACGATGGTGTCGGTACGCATCGAGACGGGACGCACGCATCAGATCCGCGTGCATCTCGCGTCGATTGGGCATCCAGTCGTTGGCGACACGCTGTATGGCGCGCCGACGCGACTGATGGTGATCCCAGGGCGGCGAGCGGCAGATCCAGCGGCGGAGAGTCTGGTGCTGGGCCGCAATTTTCTCCATGCTGCCGAGCTGGAGTTTGCGCATCCTCGCACGAACAAGCCAGTTCATCTGAAGTCTGAGCTTCCCGAAGAGCTGATGGCACTGCTGCAGGCTGTCGAGTCCGGCCCAAACGGGGGCTGAAGCAAAACGCCGGGTTCGGAGCAATCTGAGGCCATACCTTGACGATCTACAAGAATGATTGTAGATAATCATAGTATGGCGAAACCGAGCGATCTGGTGCAGGGCACTCTCGACCTGCTGATCATGAGAACCATCTCGAACGAGCCGATGCATGGCTGGGCGATCGCAAAACGCATCCAGCAAATTTCGCATGAAGTGCTGCAGGTGCAGCAGGGTTCGTTGTATCCGGCGCTGCATCGTCTGGAGCAGCAGGGCTGGATTCGCGCGAAGTGGCTGGAGAGTGAGACAGGGCGGCAGGCGAAGTTCTATTCGCTGACGGCTGCGGGGAAGAAGCAGCTGGAGCAAGAGACTGCGAACTGGAACCGGCTTTCGGCTGCGATCGATCTGGTTATCCAAAGTACGTGAGGACTAGCCGTCCAGGCGGACGCGCTGCGCGCTACCACCCAGCACATCAGGAGAGAAATGATGCGGTTGTTGGAAAAGATACGGATGCGGTTACAAATGCTGCTGCATCGCGGTCGGGAGAGCGACCGGCTCAACGCGGAGCTGGAGTTTCATCTCGAAAAGCAGATCGCAGAGAATCTCGCCGCCGGCATGAGCACGGAAGAGGCACGCCAGGCCGCACTGCGGAGCTTTGGCAATCCCGTTGTGCTGCGGGAGCAGGCCCGTGAATCGTGGAGTTGGAACGGTTTCGAGTCTATGATTCGTGATGCTCGTATCGCCACGCGCACGCTGCTGCGCTCTCCGGGTTTCGCGCTGACGGCGATTGTGGTGATGGCGCTCGGCATCGGAGCCAATGTCGCTCTCTTTACTCTGGTGCGTTCTGTGTTGCTGCGCCCGTTGCCGTTCACCGAGCCAGGTCAGTTGGTTGGAATTTTCGAGGCTACATCGACGGGCCAATACCAGGACAACATTGTCGCCGGTGGATGCTTCGGCAGGTGGAGGGAATCGTCCCACACCTTTAGCGGGCTGGCGGTGAACCAGGAGACGACCTATAACCTGGCCGCCGCGGGCAATCAGCTGCCGGAAGTCGTGCAGGCGCAGACTGCGAGCTGGAACATCTTCCCTCTGCTGGGCGTGCAGCCGGCGCTGGGCCGATTCTTTAATGCGGGCGAGGATCAGCCGGGCGCGAACGCGACGGTGGTGCTCGCGTGGGGGCTGTGGAAGCGGCGCTTCGGCGGCGATCCTGGCATCGTCGGCCGGAACATCCTGATCGACGCGAAGTCCTACACGGTGGTTGGCATTCTGCCCGGTTGGTTTGCGTGGCCGGATTCTAAGGTGCAGTTATGGACGCCGCTGTATCACGAGAAGTCGCCCGCGCTGATGCGGATGTTCGAGGCACACAACTTCCACGTGGTGGGAAGGCTGCGGCCGGGGGTAACGATCCAGCAGGCGAGCGCTGAGCTCAATGGAATTCAACGCGAGATCCGGCGCGAGCATCCTGATGGTCCCGTGAACGATGCGGTGAATCTTCGTCCGCTGGTCGATGCGGAGACATACGACATCAAGACCGACTTATATGCGCTGCTCGGCGCGACCGGGTGTCTGCTACTCATTGCATGTCTCAACATTGCGAACCTGCTGGTAGCGCGCTCTGCGGCGCGAGGCAAGGAGACGGCGATCCGTACGGCGCTGGGCGGGAGCCGCCTGCGCCTGCTGCGTGAACAGATCATCGAGAGCATGGTTCTTTCGGCGGCGGGGGGACTGCTCGGTCTGCTGACGGCGGATGGAATCCTGCGCTGGCTGATCAGCACACGCGACGATATTCCGCGTGCCGACTCCATCCACATGGATGGCGCGGTGGTTTTCTTTGCGCTGGTGGCGATCGCGGGTTGTGGGTTGCTTGCCGGGCTCATTCCGGCATTGAGCACATGCGACAACCGCGTGCTGACAGCGCTGCAGGAGTCGTCGCGCTCGCACAGCGGAGGACGCGGCCGTGCACGTCTGCGGCAGATGCTGCTGGCGCTCGAAGTGGGTCTTACGGTGGTGCTGTTGATCGGCGCCGGGATTCTGTTGCGTAGTTATCAGCAGCTCCGATCGGCGGATCTTGGATTCGCGCGAGACAAGGTTCTGACGATGGGCGTAAATCTGCCCAAAAACAGTTATTCGACGGATGCCGCTCGGCTGGGGTTCTTCGATCAGCTGCTGAGCCGCGTGCGTTCCCTGCCGGGTGTGGAGGCCGCGGGTCTCGCCACGATTATCCCCGGCGAAGGCCGGCGTCGCAACGACGTCTACATTGTTCTGGAGCATCCGCCCCTGCCACGCGGACAGGTGCTCGATGCCCTGACCCGCTTTGCCGATCCGGGCTACTTCGCCACGCTGCAAATTCCGCTTTTGCAGGGGCGAACCTTTGAGGCGGGTGACCGGCTCGATCATGCCCAGGTGGTTGTCGTTAATGAAGCATTGGTTCGCGAAGTTTTCCCGAACGAAAATCCAATCGGTCGTCATATTCAGACCGGCGGTGTCTTCGGGGATACACCACTGCGCGTCGTCGGAGTCGTCGGCAATACTCGCGATGAAATCTCGCACGACCCATTCCCGGCGATCTACTATCCAATCCTGAGCGGCGATCAGCGCGGCGTGACGCTTGTAGTGCGGAGCCAGCGAGACCCTTCTAACCTTTCGTTGTCAGTGCAGAAGGCGATTGCATCGATCGATCCGCAACTGCCCGTCTCCCATGTACTTTCCATGGAACAGGTACTCGGGCAGTCGACGCTCAATGCGCGCTTTGACGCGACGCTGTTACTGTCGTTCGCCGTTTTGTCGTTGCTGTTGGCGATGGTCGGTTTGTTCGGGGTGCTGTCGTTCATGGTGGCGCAGCGCACGACGGAGATTGGCGTGCGCATCGCTCTGGGGGCGAGCCGCGAACGCATCCTGAGCCTGGTACTGCGCGACGGTCTTCGCCCTGCGGTGTATGGGCTGCTGCTGGGACTGGCGGCGAGCGCGGGCGTTTCGCGGCTGATTGAGTCGCTGCTATTTGGGACGAAGCCATTCGATCCGGCAGTGTTTTTGCTGGTGTCAGTGGTGCTGATGGCAGTGGCGGTGCTGGCCTGCACACTGCCGGCGTGGCGGGCGTCACGGCTCGATCCCATGCAGGCGCTGCGGACGGAGTGAGAACGGCAGGGAATAGAGGAGATAACAGAAAAGGCCCGGAGGCCGAATGCTCGCGCCGAAATTCACGGTCATCGGCGAGAATTGAGTTGGAGGATTTCTGTCGATGCAGGTTTTGTACACCGCAGATGTAACGGCCGAAGGCGCGCGCCACGGCCATGTGCGCAGTTCCGATGGATTGCTGGATATGGACCTGGCGCTGCCGCCGGGCATGGGCGGCAAGGGCGATAAGACGAACCCGGAGCAGCTTTTTGGAGCAGGATACGCGGCGTGTTTCGGCGGCGCGGTGGAGTATCAGGCCATGCTCGCGAAAAAGAAGACCGGCGTTGTTACAGTTCGAGCGCACGTGAGTGTGGGGCCGTTCGATGAAGGACAGGGCGAGGGTTTCACGCTGCGGGTGGAACTGGATGTGACGATACCGGAGCAGGACCAGGCGAGCGCCGAAGAACTGGTGGCGGCGGCGCACCGGGGGTGCCCGTATTCGAACGCGACGCGGGGAAACATTGAAGTGAAGCTGACCGCGCACGGAAAAGCAGGGGGCAGGGAATAGGCAGCAGGGAATGGGGTCACGGGCCGCGGGTCGAGTTCCGTGTTTGCGTACGATGGGTGGATGCGGACGGAACGAAGGCTCGCTGCGCTCAGTGCGCTGGCTGGCGGGGTGCTGGCGATTTCGTGGTCGGCGATTTTCGTTCGCTGGACGAAGATGCCGGGGGTCAGTTCGGCGCTTTACCGGATGCTCATTGCTTTGCCCGTGCTGTGGGCTATTTTTGTTTCGCGGCGCACGGTTCGGCCTCGAATTTCGCGAAGGACCATTTGGATTACGGTCGCGGGCGGCATTTTCTTTGCCGGCGATGTGGGGTTCTGGAACGTTGCGGTGATGCATACGGGCGCGGGGAATGCGACATTCCTGAGCAATGTTGCTCCGCTGTTTGTTGGGCTGTTCACGTGGATGCTGACCCGCAGGCTGCCTTCGGGGCGATTCTGGATGGCTCTTGTGGTTGGCCTGGCCGGGAGTTGCCTCATTGTTGCGGGCGATTTGCGTGACGCTGTTGGCCGGTCGTCTGTGGGCCGTTCGGGGGCGGATGGGCTGGCGGTGCTGGCGGCGGCCTGCTTCGCGCTGTATCTGGTGATCACGGGACGGTTGCGGGAGAGGGTGGACGCAGGCACGCTGCTGGCGTTGTCGACAACTGCGAGTGCTCTAACGCTGTTGCTGTGGGCTATGAGTGGGCACATTTCGCTCGCTGTCCCGGGCATCGGTTCGTGGTGGGCTTTGCTGGCGCTGGGTCTGGTGTGCCAGGTGGGCGGATACTTTGGGCTGACGTATGCGCTGGGACATCTGCCAACGCCGATGACGTCCGTTTTGTTCCTGTCGGTTGCTCCGATGACGGCTGTGTTCGCCTGGGTGATCTTCGGTGAGCGGATGAGCGCGATGGAAATTGCCGGTGGACTGCTGGTGCTGGCCGGGGTATGGATTGTGGGGAGACGGGAACGGGTCGAGGTGCCGCAGCTCGAGGAAGTGATTCCGCCCGTGGCGGAGGCTTAAAAAGCTACAGCTTCTGCGAACGCTGGACGTCGCGAACGCCTGGCAAGCGTCGCAGCGACTGCACCAGTTGAGTCAGGTGCTTCATGTCTTCGGCATCGATGACAAATTCGATCTTCGCGTCGCCCGAGTCGCCGACGTGCGTTTCCATGGTGCGGATGTTCGCGTTCTCGTCGCTGATGACGGCGGTAATTTCTTTCAGCATTCCGGCGCGATCGTCGCAATGGACGGTGAAGCGCACGGGGTAGGTCTGTTTTTGTCCGGCCTTGTCCTCGGGCGAGCGCGCCCACTCGACGGCGATGCGGCGATCGGCCTCGTAGAGCAGGTTCTGAACGTTGGGACAGCTGCGTGCATGGACGGCGACGCCTTTGCCGCGGGTGACGTAGCCGATAATTTCCTCGCCGCGAATGGGATTGCAACATCGCGCGCGATAGACGAGCAGCTCGTTCTGACCTTCGACGATGAGCGAGTCGGTACCGCTGGCGGCAGCGGCAGCACGGCGCAATGCATCGGCGCCCGGCCCGGTGGTTGTGGTCTCCGATTCGGGATGTTGCTGCTGATGAACGAGTCCTGGCGCGAGGCGATTCAGGACCTGGCGCGCCGAGTACTTGCCGAATCCGATGGCCGCCCACAGATCGTTGGGAGTGGCGACGCTGTAATCGGCGGCGATGCGCGCGTAGTCCGACTCCTCAAACTGAGAAAGGCTGACCTTGTATTTGCGAGCTTCGCGTTCGAGGAGCTTGCGGCCGATTTCGATAGCACGCTCACGCTGATGCTCGTTGAGCCAGTGGCGGATTTTGTTGCGCGCGCGCGGACTCTTGACGAAGGTGAGCCAGTCGCGGCTGGGGGTGCGCCCGTTCTGCGTGATGACTTCGACGATGTCGCCGTTGCGCAGCTTGGTCCGGAGCGGAACCATGCGACCGTTAACGCGCGCCCCGACGCAGGTGTTTCCAACTTCGGTGTGAATCGTGTAGGCAAAGTCGATGGGGGTGCCGTCGCGCGGAACGACAACGACTTTGCCTTTGGGAGTGAAGGTGTAGACCTCCTCCGGGTACAGGTCGATTTTGAGCGTCGACAGGAACTCGTTGGGGTCGGTCATGTCGCGCTGCCACTCGACCAGTTGACGGACCCAGGCCAGACGCTGTTCGTCGCGCGCACTGACGGGCGATCCGCCGGCTTTGTACTTCCAGTGGGCCGCGATGCCTTCTTCGGCGATACGGTGCATTTCGTCGGTGCGGATCTGCACCTCGAACTGGTGGCCGCCTTCGCCCATAACGGTTGTGTGCAGCGACTGATACAAATTCGGCCGCGGCATGGCGATGAAGTCCTTGATGCGCCCGGGCACCGGACGCCAGATGCTGTGAATGATGCCGAAGACGGCGTAGCAGTCCTGGACGCTGGAGGTGATGACGCGCAGCGCGAGCAGGTCGTAGACCTGATCGATGGAGGTCTGCGACTTCACCAGCTTGCTGTGGATGCTGTAGAGGCGCTTGATACGCCATTCGACGCGGGCCTTGATGTTGTTTTCATGGAGGCGCTCGGAGAGCAGGCCTTCGACGCCGGCGAGGAATTGTTCGCCTTCGGAGCGACGGGCTTCGACGGCCTCGTGGAGCTGCTCCCAGGTGATGGGATCGACCCAGCGGAAGGCAAGGTCCTCGAGCTCGCCACGCAGTTTGCCCATGCCGAGCCGGTGCGCCAGAGGCGCGTAAATGTCGAGAGTCTCGCGGGCGATGGAGCGCTGCCGGTCTGCCGGAAGATGTTCCAGGGTGCGCATGTTGTGCAGGCGGTCCGCCAGCTTGATAAGCACCACGCGCACATCGCTCACCATGGCCAGCAGCATCTTGCGGACGTTTTCCGCCTGGCGATCTTCGCGATTCGCGAACTGAATCTTGTCGATTTTGGTGACGCCTTCGACGATGTGCGCCACCTGCTCGCCGAATTTCTGGGTAATGTCTTCGGTGGTGACGGGCGTATCTTCAACCGCGTCGTGAAGCAGGCCCGCAGCGATGGCGGTGGAATCGAGCTTCATCTCCGCCAGAACGAGCGCGACCTCAAGCGGATGCAGGACGTAAGGCTCACCGGAGGCGCGAAGCTGACCGTTGTGGTGTTCGAGGCAGAACTGCCAGGCGCGGCGGATAATTTCAACGTCGTCGGAGGGGCGGTTGGCGCGCACCGTGTCCACCAGCTTGCCGAACTTCTCCCGGAACAGGTCGGGGACCCGCTCAACGCGGAGCGAGGAGGACTGGACGGTCGCCATGACCCATTATAGGCGGGGTTTGCAAGAGAGGCTTGAAGAACAGGGTGCAGGTACAGGTGACAGGTTGCAGGTGACGGGTGGAGGCTCTTCACTCGGGCTTTCCGGGATTTTTCGGCTTGGGCGGAGTTTTCTCCGACGGCGGTGGGCTGCCGGGCAGCAGGCCGGGCGTCGGGCGTTTGTTGTCGTGGACCCAGGCGAGCAATTCGTCAAAGGCGAGGCCGGTTTGGTCGGCGGTGACGTTGCAGTGGCCGTCGCGATCGACGTATTGCTCGACATAGTCGTCGCCATTGCCGAGCCGGCGGGTCAGCTCGTCGTACCACGCAGTGGTGAAGGCGGGCACCAGCGGGTCATAGATGGTGTGGACCTCCAGGAGTTTGCGATGGAGGTTGCCGTTCGGCGAATACCAGCCGGCCAGAAACCGGTGCGCATTGGGGTCGGCGGAATAACGATGGACGCGCTGGTTGAGCAGGGGATCGTTATCAGTTCCGTTGTAGATGAGGTTGCGATTGTCGAAGGGATTGCCGCCGGACTTCAGGCGGAGGTCCTCGATCACGAAGGTGTTGAAGACCAGGACATCGGCGAGGCCACGGTTGGTGTGGATGTTGGCGATTTGCCGCACCAGAGAAGCTTGTTCGGGATTCGCGTCGAGAGCTTTCTGAACGTTCGTGATGGTCGGAATGTCGTTCATCGCGAAGGTCGCCGGGATGTGATCCACGTCGGGGAGAACGCCGGGGAAGAACGCGTCGAAGGCAACGCGATTGGCGAAGGCGCGCTGCATGACGAGATCCGCGGGGGCGAGGACGCCGCAGACGGCAAGACCGCCTGCATATTCTTTTGGATCCTGCTCCAGACCCATAGCAGTGAGCAGACCGCCCATGGAGTGACCCATGAGAAAGGTTTCGCGCGGCTGGCCGTACTTTTTTCTGAAGTAGCGGCGGAGTGCCTCGGTCTCACTGGCGGCCTGGGGCATGGCCCATCCGCCCGCGGCGTATCCAGAGCGCGCAACAGCGTAGCCACGATTGAGAATCTCCTGCAGGATGCGCGTCGGTGGATACTTTGGATCGAAGACCTGCGGCGTGGGCTGGTAGCCGTGGAAGTAAAGGACGAGGCCGTGGTTCCAGTTTTTTGGGACGTCGATGCGAAAGGAGGCGCCGTCGATGTGGCCGATCTCGGTCTGGACCTGAACCGGCGGCAGTCCCGAGGGAGCAGCGGAGGGCGTGGCCGGAGTGACGGGGGTCTCAGCAGTCGGCGCAGACGTTTTTGCAGAGGGCGGTGGGGCGGATGGTGAGGCAGCACTTTTTTGTGCCTGATTTCCGGCAGGCGGAGCAGAGGGTGGTAGTGCGGTGTGCTCGGCTGGGGCGGATTGAACGGCGGCTCCGGAGGGCTTCTCCGCCGTGGTTTGCGCGGATGCGGCCACGGCCAATGCCGGCAACAGCAAGACGATAACCACGCGGGGAAGACAGACCCTCAAGTACGCTCCTTTCCAAACCCGGCAAGCCCAGTGTGCGAAGATGAACCTTTGCCCGACACATTCCGCAAGCGCCGGGCGACACGCCTTTGAATTCTGATGCCGACTCCCACCCAACGCGAATCTTCCAGAAAGAAACAAGCTAACCGAAAGTCGCCAGGGCCTGCCTCGGGATCGCGGTCCGGACGAGGGAAAGCTCCGGGTCCGGGTCCTGAATCGCGGCGACTGCCGGAGCCCTCCGAGCCCGAATCTGGAATTCCGGGAGCGATCCGCGTCAGCCGCCGTGCTGCCGACCGGCTTCGCGCCGGGCACGTTTGGGTCTACCGTTCTGACATTGAAGTATGGCCCGGCGAGGCGGATCAGATTCCGGCGGGGCTCATTCCTGTGACCGACCGCCGCGGCGCGGTTCTGGGGACAGCGCTGTACAGTCCGGCTTCGGAGATTGCTTTGCGCCTTGTCTCTGAGGATTCGATCACGGGAGAGGGGGAGTGGCTGGCGCTGCTCCGCGACCGGCTCAAGTCTGCGATCGGGCGCCGCGCATCGCTGCTCGATGCAGAGAACAATGCGTGCCGCCTGGTGTTCAGCGAGGCGGACGAACTGCCCGGGATCACGGTGGATCAATACGCGGGGCTGGTCATCGTGCAATTGCGTCACAAGGCTCTCGACAACGAGGCCACGCGGGCCGCGGTGACCGACACTTTGCGCGCTGCTGTGAGCCCGGAGACGATCCTCGAGCGCGAAGATCCGCGAATTCGCGAAGTAGAGCAGCTCAGCGCGCCCGCATCCGCCACGCTGTTTGCGCGTGAAGCCGATCATCCGGTGACGCAGACTGTTTTTCGCCTGAACGGGCTGCAGTTTCACTTTGATGCGACCAGCGGCCAGAAGACGGGGGCGTTTCTCGATCAGCGTGACAACTATGCCGCGGCGGCACGCTACGCGAAGGGCGAGGCTCTGGATGTGTGTACCTACCAGGGCGGTTTCGCGCTGCATCTGGCGCAGGTGTGCCCGCGTGTGACCGGCGTGGACGTCTCGCACGCTGCGCTGGAGGTGGCGGAGCAGAATCTCGCGGCGAACCGTGTGGTGCTCGGGAACTCTGAAGTGGACTGGGTGGAAGGCGACGCGTTCGCGATCCTGCGCGACTGGAGCGATGCGGGCAGTGAGTATGACACGATTGTTCTGGATCCACCTGCGTTTGCGAAGACGAAGCGCGCGGTCGAGGGTGCCCTGCGCGGGTATCGCGAGCTGAATCTGCGCGCGCTGAAGATGCTGCGGCCTGGGGGGCGGCTGATTACGTGCTCCTGCTCGCACCATGTTTCGTTGGCGGATCTGATGGAGACGTTGCGGGACGCTGCCGGTGATGCTCGACGTCGCGTGCGGCTAATCGAGGTTCGGGGCGCCTCTCCGGATCATCCGGTGGTACTGAATATTCCGGAAACGGAGTATCTGAAGTGCGTGATTGTTGAAGCGGAACCGCTTTAGGTGATGTCGGCGAAGGCAGGCGAGATCTCGCGCAGCTTCTTCACCACGTCGATGAGCCGCTCAGCGACGTAGTCCACTTCTTCTTCCGTGTTAAAGCGGCCGAGGCCGAAGCGGAGGGAGCTGTGCGCGGCTTCTTCATCGAGGCCGAGAGCGCGCAGCACATGGGACGGCTCGATTTTTGCCGAAGTGCAGGCTGAGCCACTCGAGAGGGCGACGTCCTTCAAGCCCATCATCAGCGTCTCGCTGTCCACGCCTTCGAAAGTCATGTTGAGATTACCGGGGAGCCGATGCTGCTGCGATCCGTTGACCCGGACGCGGTCCAATCCGGCCTGGAGCTTTGCCTGCAGGCGGTCGCGCAGGGCGGCGAGTCGCGTCTCTTCGGCTTCCATCTCGGCTGCGGCGACTTGACACGCCGCGCCGAGACCCACGATTCCCGGCACGTTCAGTGTTCCGGAGCGCATGCCACGTTCGTGCCCGCCACCGTGCAGTTGCTCCGTTAGCTTGACACGCGGATTGCTGCGGCGGACGTAGAGTGCGCCGATGCCCTTCGGTCCGTAAATTTTGTGTCCGGAGAAAGAGAGCAGATCGACGCGGCTGCGGTTGACGTCGATCGCGATCTTGCCGACGGCCTGGGCCGCGTCAGTGTGGAAGAGCACCCCGCGTTCGTGGCAGAGAGCGCCGATCTCGGCGAGGGGTTGCAGCGTTCCGATTTCGTTGTTCGCGGCCAGGATCGTGACGAGGACGGGCTTGTCGCGGTCGATGGCATCGCGCAATTCGTCGATCTGGATCAGGCCTTCCGCATCCACCGGCAGCACTGTCACACGGTGGCCTTGCTTTTCGAGCCAGGCGCAAGGATCGAGTACTGCCTTGTGTTCCGTTGCCTGGGTAATGACGTGCGCCGGGGCGCCATGCGCCTCAACAGCTCCGGTGATGGCGAGGTTGTTGCTCTCCGTCGCACCGGAGGTGAAGATGATTTCGCGTGCAGTAGCGCCGATGAGCTTCGCCACCTGCGCTCGCGCTGTTTCGACGGCTTGTTCCGCCGTCCAGCCGAATCCATGGCTGCGGCTCGCGGCGTTGCCGTACTCTTCGGTGAGGTAGGGCATCATCGCATCCAGCACGCGTGGATCGATCCGCGTGGTCGCGTGATTGTCCATGTAGATGGGCAGCTTCATCCCGGCTCCTCGCTCCCAGTCCGCGCTTGTCCTGAGCTTACAGCTGGATCGTCACCAGTTCCTGGCCGGGGGTGCGCCGCACCGTAACTTCGGTGCTTTGATCCACCAGGTCGGCGATGCTGATGCTGCGCAGCAGCCCCGAAATGCTGTCGTTGACCCGCGCCAGTGGTTCTTTGATGGTGCAGCTGTCGGTGAGGTCGCAACCACTGTGGCTGGGACCGCAGGAGGTGATGAAGAGCGGGCCGTCGATGGCGTGGATGACCTCGAACGCCGATATTTCGTTGGCCGGCTTGAGCAGGGAATAACCGCCGTTCATGCCGGCGTGCGAGCGCAAAATGCCTACCTTCGCCAGCCGCTGCAGGATCTTCGCCAGCAGCTGCGGGGGGATATGGTAGGCCTCAGCGATGTCCTTGGCGCTAAGCGAAGCTGTGTCCGCGTGCTCCGCGAGGTACTTGAGCGCCATGAGGCCGTAGTCGGCTTTTTTGGTGAGCCTGAGCATAGTTCGCCCGTATAACAAGTCTACGGGGAAGAGGAAGCGAATTCAATTGGAGTGCGGACTGAGCTGGCAGCCGGCCGTTTCCTGGGTTTGACCGTCAATGGAGCAGGCGCGACTCGGCTATCCTGCAGCGAACACGAGGTGACGCGATGGTGAGACCCCGGGTCCTGGTGACAGCAGCGGTGTTTCTGATCGTGTTTTGTGCGTGGAGCGGTATTCAGGTCCGGTGCGACTCCGTTCCTCCCAACCCGGACCTGATCAACACCTGCCTGATCACGGACGACGTGGGGCGACTGGTCCGCTTCTACGAAGCGATTCTGAAGGTGCAGGCGCAGCGGACCGGCGAGGACTACGCCGAGCTTCATACCGGAAGGGGCGTGCTGGCCATCTTCTCAGCCAAAGCGCAGGAGCGCTACATTCCTGGTTCCGCTGTTGCAGGCAATAACCGGAGTGTGGTTCTTGAATTCCGAGTCGCCGACGTGGATCAGGAGTACAGCCGGTTGCAAGGCGTGGTGAAAGTCTGGGTCAAACCTCCAACCACGCAGCCGTGGGGCACCCGCTCGATTTACTTCCGTGACCCGGACGGCAACCTGGTTGACTTCTTCACGCGCGCAAAGCTGCAGTCGCAGTGAGGTTCCAAGGTCAGCGGTGCGGCGCCGTGGTCGCGGCCTGCCAGACGGCCTGAGCGATCTCGGCGATCACGTGTTCGCGCACCGCAAACGGAGCCGTGGCATCTGCGATCAGTACGACCAGGGCCAGCTTTCGCCCGTCGGGCAACGTGATGAGCGCGGCGTCGTTGGTGGCATCCGTAACGGTTCGTGTGGCTCCCGCGGTTCCGGTCTTGTCGGCGACGATCGTGCCGGCGGGGAGCAGAGCTTTGATGCGGGTATCCCCCGAGTGCGACGCGGTCATCCAGCCAAGGACGAGTTGCGTGTGCTCCGGGGTAAGCGGCGAGCGGTCGGCCAGCAGGCGCAGCAGTTCGACCAGGGCGCGCGGGGCCGCCGTGTTGCGTTCCTGGAGGCGCTCATCGTTGTTGAGCGT
This sequence comes from uncultured Acidobacteriaceae bacterium, assembly GCA_963705765.1. GTDB lineage: Bacteria > Acidobacteriota > Terriglobia > Terriglobales > Acidobacteriaceae > Palsa-343. Next base: position 56,178 of record CAVPKU010000018.1, read on the forward strand.
CTTCTCGCTGTCGCGGATCTGGACGCCGGTAATGCCGAGGCTGCGGACGTAGGCGTCGGCGACGGATGGGCCGCCCACGGTGCGCAGCACGATGTCGGAAGCGACGTTATCACTCCGCATGACCATGCCCTGGAGCAGGTCCTGCAGAGGCACATCGACATTGCCCTGCGGATGCGCGTCGCGGAGCGGGCTGTACTCATCGGGTGCCTGAATGTCCGATGGCAGAAAACGCAGCTTCTGATCCAGCTGGAGCTTACCCTGCTCGACAACATGGAGCGCGGCCATCGCGATCGGCAGCTTATAGACGGACTGCATCGGCAGCGGGACATTCGCATTGAGATCGCAATCGAGCTCGGTTCCAGGCAGCGAACAGGAGACGCCGACGCGGCCCTGCGCTCGGGCGGCAACGGTCGCGATTTGCCGGCTGAGCTGAGCGTGAACGGGAAGCGCACAAAGGAGTGCGGAGCCAAGGGAAAGGAGAAGCTTGCGCATGAGCATCCAGCCGATTGTATTCGGCTAAACCCAGCCGCCGTCGATAATGCAGCTTTGGTTAGTGATGGCGGCGCTGTCGTCGGCAGCGAGAAAGAGTGCCAGGCGCGCAACCTCTTCAGGCTGGATGAGCCGCTTGAGGGCCTGGGCGGCGAGGATTTCGGCTTCGTATTCAGGCGTGAGCCAGAGGCGCTTCTGGCGCTCGGTTGCGATCGCACCGGGCAGGATGCAGTTCACACGGATGTTGTCCTTGCCGACCTCGTGGGCGAGAGTGCGCGTCATGCCAACGATCCCGGCCTTCGCGGTCACGTACACGGGAACGTTGGTGGAGGGAATGATCCACGCGATGGAGCTCATGTTGATGATGGAGCCGTACCCGAGCTGTCGCATGCCGGGGATCACGGCCTGCGCGGCGAAGAATTGATGCTTGAGGTTGAGAGCGAGGGTGCGATCCCAGGATTCCGGTGTGACGTCTTCAACGGAGTGGCGCGTGTCGTTCCCGGCGTTATTGATGAGCACTTCGATGGGCCCGAGGTCGCGGGCGATCCTGGCGAGCGCGGCCTGGAGTACCTCGATGTCGGTGAGATCGCACGGCACAAAAATCGGTGGCGTCACGCCGGCTTCGCTGAGCCGCCGCACGAATGGTTCGGCGACCTCGGTCTGCACATCGAGAAACGCGACTCGTGCGTGCTGGGCAGCGAAGGCTTCGACCATGGCTGCGCCGATGCCGCTCGCGCCTCCAGTGACAACAACGACGCGATCATGCAGGCTCGGATACGTAGCGAACTGGCTCGCGGATGCCATGGCCCTATCGATGATACGACTGCTTTTCCCGCTGGCCGGTTTGAAACTGCGGCGGGATCGGTCGCAAGGGTTTATGGTGGCAGGGGCGTTTGATTTCAGATCCGGGAGTGGGGCTCGTGAATCGCAGAAACTTTCTGAAAGTGGCAGGAACGGCGACAACGCAGGCAATGATGATGGGAGGACTGCGAGCGATGGCAGAGACAGGGGCGCCAGGCACTTTGCTCAAGCCCCAGCAGAGCGAGCCTGGGAAGCCGGTTGCCGCGAATGACCACATTCAGATTGCGTTGATCGGTGCCGGTGGACAGGGCCAGTCCGACACACGGGTTGCCGCGTCGATTCCTGGAGTCAAAGTGGTGGCTACAGCCGACTGCTACGACAATCGGCTGGCGCACTGCAAGGAGCTGTGGGGCCAGGACATCCTGACGACGCGCGACTACCGCGAGATTCTCGATCGCAAAGACATCGACGCGGTCATTATTGGCACGCCGGATCACTGGCACAAGCAGGCTTCCATCGACGCGATGAATGCGGGCAAGGACGTCTACTGCGAGAAGCCGATGATCCACCTTTACTCCGATGGACCGGCGATGATCGAGGCGTCGCGCTCGACGAAGCGGATTCTGCAGATCGGCAGCCAGCGCGTGAGCTCGATCATCTACGTCAAGGCGAAGGAGCTGCTGGCGTCGGGCGCGATTGGGCAGCTGAACATGGTGTCGGCATTCTGGGATCGCAACTCATCGATTGGCGCCTGGAATTACACGGTTCCGCCGGACGCCTCGACGGAAACCTGCGACTGGCCGCGCTTTCTGGGCACCGCGCCGAAGATTCCTTTCAACGGCGAGCATTTCTTCCAGTGGCGCAAGTGGAAGGCGTACGGCAGCGGCGTGGCGGGCGACCTGTTCGTGCACCTCTTCAGCGGCATTCACTTCATCACCGGCGCGCACGGGCCCACGCGCGCCATGGCCACCGGCGGCTTGCGCTTTTGGAAAGATGGGCGCGATGTGCCGGACGTGCTGCTCGGGCTATTCGATTACCCGGAGGGCTTCAATCTGAACCTGCATGTCAACTTCGTTGACGGCGGCTCGGAAGGTGAGGGCTTTCTCTTCGCGGGCTCCGAGGGGACGATGGAGATTGCCGGCAACACGCTGACGGTAAATCGCGTGCCGCGGGAGAAGGAGCCGGGGTTGATGATCGGTTCGTTCACCGAAGGCATGCAGAAGCAGATTGTCGAAACCTATCGGCAGAAGTACCCGCTGGTCGAGCCCACGGAGCCGGCGCGGGTTGGATTCGATAAGTACGTCGCGCCGCGCGACTACAGCGACAGCTACGACCACTTCAAAAACTTCTTCGCGGCGGTTCGATCGCGGCAGCCGGTCGTCGAGGATGCGGTGTTCGGGTATCGAGCGGCGGGCGCAGCGCTTCTGAGCAACCTCAGCTATGAGCGCGACGCGATCGTGAAATGGGACCCGGAAGCGATGAAGCTGCTTTGAACGCTAAGAAGGCAACGGGAAGCGGACGCCGGTGAGTTGTTCTGAGACCTGCCAAAGTTTTGCAGCGAGTGATTCGTCATAGGCCTGCTGCTCGGCGCGCACTTCAACGGGATAGCCGCGCATTTGGCGGAAGCCGTTGGGTCCGTAGAAATGGCCGCTCTGAGCCGCTGGAGATGTGGCTCCGTAGAGGGTGGGGAGTGCTCCCTGTGCGTCGGACTGCCCGATGAGGCGGATGACGAGCGGTGCCATCACGGCCGCGACCCCTCTACCGGAGCCGGGCCCTGCGGCGAAGAGGTTGGTGTTCGAGATGCCGGGATGGACGACGATGCTCATCGCTGATGCGCCTGCGCGCTGGAGCCGGCGGTGGAGTTCAAATCCGAAAAGAAGATTGGCGAGCTTCGTGCGGCGGTAGGCGGGCCAGGGTTTGTACCCGTGTTCCCAGTTGAGATTGTCGAAATCCATGGTCGCACCGCGGTGTGCGATGGAGCTGACCGAGACGATGCGCGGAGGCACGGTGGGTGAAGGCTGAAGGATCGCCGGCAGCAGGAGGCCGGTGAGAGCGAAGTGGCCGAAGTGGTTGGTGCCGAGCTGTAGTTCGAATCCGTCGGGGGTGAGGCGACGCTCAGGCAAGGCCATCACGCCGGCATTGTTGATGAGCAGGTCGAGGTGGCGGTTCGTGGCGATGAAAGATTCGGCCGCGGTGCGGACGGAGGCGAGGCTGGCGAGATCGAGCTCAGCGATCTCGAGTTGGGCGGCAGGCAGCTGGGCGAGGATGCGGTCGCGCGCCGCTCCTGCTTTGGCGCCGTCACGACAGGCGAGGACGACGGCGGCTCCTGCGCGGGCGAGCTGCAGTGCGGCGTGATAGCCGATGCCGCTGTTGGCTCCCGTAACGTAGGCAAGCTTGCCGTTTTGCCGAGGGATTTGTGCGGCGGTCCAGCGCGTCATAGTCCCATCCTATGCGTTGATGGGGAACGACAGCGGGCTACATCGTCAGGCGCTCTGCTCGTGGGCTTCGCCCAGGGTCACGCGCGCGGTCATTTTGCGGCGGCCACGGAAGAACGTGACAGTGACGCTGTCGCCGGGCTGATGTTGGTTCATGATCTCGGAGATGTCCTGGGAGTTGGCGATCTCCTGGCCGTCGATGGCGACGATGAGGTCGCCGCCAGTGGAGATCTGGATGTTGCCGAGATACGCGGTCTGATTGCCGCCGTGCAGGCCTGCGCGGTCGGCAGCTCCGCCGGGCACGACATTCTCAATGAGGACGCCATATTGTGCGGGCAGGCCCATCTGCTCGGCGAGATCGGGGCCGATGGGCAGCGTGCGAACGCCCAGCGAGGGACGGCGAGCGTAGCCATACTTCTGAAAGTCGTTGAGAACCGCTTTGGCCGTGTCGATGGGGATGGCGAAGCCAATGCCCGCGTTCTGCTCTGCGCCGTTCTGGGCAATCATGGAATTGATGCCGATGACTTCGCCCTGCGAGTTGAGGAGCGGTCCGCCGGAGTTGCCGGGGTTGATGGCGGCGTCCGTCTGGATGGCGTTCTCGATGGGCGCGCCGCCTTCAGGGCTGCGGACGGAGCGGATGGCGCTGATGATGCCGACGGTCATGGTGCCGGAGAGGCCGAAAGGATTGCCGATGGCGTAGACCTGTTGGCCGACCTGGAGTTCGCGAGAAGTGGCGAGAACGGCGGGAACCAGGTTCGGCGCGTTGATCTGGAGCAGCGCGAGATCATGGAGTCGATCCTTGCCGATAACGGTGGCAGCGTAACGATGCTTGTCGTGGGTCTGCACCTGGATGTTATGGCTCTCACCGACAACGTGGTAATTGGTGAGGATGTGGCCCTGCTTGTCCAGAATGAAACCGGAGCCCTGATCCTGCTGAGGCACGAGTCCCATGAAGAAGTCGAGGGTCACGGTGCCGGCGGTGATATTCACGACCGACGGGACCACACGCTTGTATACGGAGATGTTGTTCGTCTCCGCCGGCGTGTACTCGGGCGCGGCCTGGGCCTCAGTGAGGGTGAGGCTGGATTTGGCGCCGGGGAAGGCGGCATGGCGGAGATCCCCGCGGTTGATGAAGTACCAGAATCCAGTAACGAGGATGAGAACCAGAAGAATTCGACGAAAGGTCATGGTTGCAGACGCGGGCTTTCCGACCAGGCCAGGGGTGCGCAGGGGCAACCGGCCGCGGTCCAGAGCACAGAAAAACCAGCCACTCCCTCATTGTAGCGACATACGCTTCAAACCTGACACGGGTTCAAAGTTCCGCTCAGAGTTCAGCTCAGGATTTCGCGCGGAGCGCCGTGGCGACCTTTTCGGCCTGAGCGCGCAGAGCGTCGACGGAACCGGAATTGTCGATGACGAAGTCGGCGTGCGGAACCTTGGCTGCGTCGGGGAGTTGCGCGGCGAGGCGCTGACGGGCATCGCGGTCGGCGGCGGCACTCTGTTCCGGAGTGGAATCTGCAGGAAGGATACGCGCGAGGAATCGCTGAATCTTGAGGTCGTCCGGTGCAGTGACCAGAACGATGCGGTCAAAGCGCTTGCGCCAGTCCGGTACAGTGCCCCAGGCTTCGGCTTCGAATACAAGCGCGGACTCGATAACGACTACGGCTTTGGGATCGGCGGCAAAGATGCCGTTCATGCGGCGTTCCTGTTCGGCAACGACGGGTGGATGGACGATCTGGTTCAGTTCGTTGAGACGGCCTTCAGAGAACGCGAGGCGCGCAAGGCGCGGGCGGTCGAGCGCGCCGTCAGAACGGAGGACGGAGGAGCCAAAGTGTTCGACGATGCCGGCGAAGACTGTGCGGCCGGGCTCCATCAGCTCGCGGGCGATGGCGTCGGCTTCGAGGACGTGGAGGCCCCGCTCACGGAAGATTTGGGCAACCGTAGTTTTGCCACTGCCAAGACTGCCGGTGAGTCCTGCTCGCAACATGCGTCTCCGATTGTACGCAGCGCAGTCGCGAGAACCGAAAGGCTCGGAGAAACGTACTGGGACAACAAGGCACTATGTCAGTGCCGGATCATGAAGGGATGAATGAAAAGCCAGGCGATGCCGATAGCAAAGAGCATGGCGAGGAAAATAAGGGCCAGCATGAGGCCCCAGGACGGGCCTTCGCGATGCGGCGGGGTTGCCCTGGATTCAGGATTTTTCTGCGCGTCGGTCACCGCTTAGTGTACGGCGAATGGTTACGCCAGAGGCATCGAACGCGGGGTAGCGCCGAAATAGGACGAATCGCCGAACGCGGCAGCAACACTAATTCGCGGAAACGGTGTCTAAGGGGAACAGGAGTGAGGCAGTCAGGCAGGAATCGAGAACGCGCTTGGGAAGCAGGATCCGGGCGGAATCGAAGCGAGGAGACGACCATGGCGAACGACAGCAGGATCGAGAAATTTCCGGTGACAGAACTGACGGGTCTGCGTACCGAGCTGCTGCAGTCGGGCATGGATTCGTGGCAGGCCGCGGAAGTGGTGAAAACCTTTTTGATGGGACACGGTTACGGAGCCGATCCGGTTATGGTGCGCGAAGCCGTAATGCGGCTAGAAGCCAATGCGTGCAACGTCGAGTGCATGCAGAGTGAGCTGGAAAGCGTCGCCTGGGTGATGTGAGAACCTCTGCCGCTTGCGGCAGGATCTCAGGAATGAAGAGGGCCGTCCAAAATGGACGGCCCTTTGATTTTGAAATCAGCGGATCGAAATTTTCGTCTTCCTTAAAAACTCCGAGTCGATTTTACTTTCACCAGCGTCGAAATGGTATGGACGTTGATTGCGAGCCGTTCCGTAATTCTGCAGGAGCGGCAGAGCGAACCGTGCCCTGAGCCTGATTTTCATCCGTGCTCAGGTTTCCCGGACGAAGAGGCGGCATTACGCTTCCGCCTGCGTTTTCACTAAAAGAGCTGCGAACCCACCGCGATCCATGCGGGCGCGGCCTCGAACCCTCGTGTGTAAAGGAGTTGTTTATGCGATTGACTTCATCTTTGAAAACTTTTTCCCTTGGTGTAACCACTCTGGCCTTCTTAGCGGCCGGAGCAGCGTGGGCACTTCCGAATGACAATGGCACGGAAGCGAGCATGTCATGGCTGGCGGGTGGAACCGCTCGGTTGGATCATGCGCTCGATGCGAAGACCGCGAAGCCGGGTCAGGTGGTGGAGGCGAAGCTGGAAGGCACGGTGAAGACAGCGGATGGCACGGAATTGCCACGCGGGACGACGCTGCGCGGTACGGTGGCCGCGGTGCACGCGCCGGACAACGGCCAGGCTGCGAGCATCAGCGTGTTGTTCGATCAGGCACAACTGAAGGATGGAAAAACCCTGCCGGTCAAAGTAGCGATCATCGGGGCGTATCCCAACGACGAGGGCCAGCTGGGCACTTACGGGGGATCGACGATGCCGAATGCGCCGGAGCGCGTGCCTCTGGCTGACCGGTTCGACCAGGAGCCTGGCACGTTGAGCCACATCGCGATGACAAGCCGCGCGAGCGGGAGCAATTCTGCAACCTTCACCAACCAAAAGGGAGACGTGAAGCTCGAGCCGGGGACATTCCTCCAGGTGGGGATTGCTCAGCGGCAGGGCGACACGATGGCGGCTGGCAACTAAGCGGCTGGAATCAGCCCTGATGCGAAAGGCCGTCCCTGGGACGGCCTTTTGTTTTGCTAAGGAGTGAGAAGCAGGCCTCAGACCTGCATGATTTCCGCTTCTTTCTTCTTTGCCATTTCTTCCATCTTTTTGATTTCTTCGTCGGTGAGCTTCTGGATCTCATCGAGGGAGCGCTTCTCTTCGTCTTCGGAAATCTTTTTGTCCTTCGCCGCCTTTTTGATGAGGTCATTGCCGTCGCGGCGGATGTTGCGCACCGCAGTGCGGTGATCTTCGAGCACGCGGTGCAGGTGTTTGACGACCTCGCGGCGGCGCTCCTCGGTCATCGGCGGAACGGGAACGCGCACGATTTTGCCGTCGTTGTTGGGATTGAATCCCAGATCCGATGTGCGAAGCGATTTTTCAATTTCGCCGATCAGGCTGGCGTCCCAGGGGGTGATGACGATCAGATTGGCATCGGGGGTGGTGATCTGTCCGACCTGGTTCAGCGGTGTAGGCGTGCCGTAGTAGTCGACTTTGACCTGGTCGAGCATGTGGATGGAGGCGCGGCCAGTGCGGATGGAGCCGAGGTTGGTCTGGAAATCGCCGACCGCTTTGTCCATGCGGGTGCGGAGTTGCGTGTAATCGGATTTCAGTGCGGGAATGCCCGCCATAATCGATGGAGCCATAGTCGTTGGTCCTTACAGAAAACTACTGGTTGAAAGACGTATTCTACTGCGACTTTATCGTTTCATGGATGTTGGCTGCGCGCCGAGCAAGATAGCGCCGCTTTTACGAAGTCGATCGGCAGCGGTTAAGGCCCGCCATGTGCATCCTTCACACAGCGGAATCCAACGGCTCCTGAGCGATCGTAGCTCGGGGCCATCAGCAGCAGCTTGCCGTGCTCGTCGTTGCGATACGCCTGCGGAAAATACCAGATCGAACCCTGCGGCTGATAGTAGCTTCCACCTCGAAGAATGGCGCCGCGGGTGTGTTCGTCCACATACTCGTCGGTCCATTGCCAGACGTTGCCCACCATGTCGATCACGCCGAACGGGCTGGCGCCGGTAGGATGCGCATTGACACTGTCGGGACCGCGCATCGTGTGGCCGTGGTCGGGCGCGGGCAAGCGGAACGGGTTCCAGGCGTTGCCCCACGGATACGTGCGGCCGTCTGTGCCCTGTGCGGCGAACTGCCACTCCCATTCATGCGGCAGGCGCTTGCCCGCCCAACGGGCGTAGGCTCGAGCGTCTTCGAGCGACACCCACGTCACCGGCTTGTTCTCCCAACCTGCGGGCCAGGTCCCGTTTTTCCAATCCTTCAGAAAATTCTGATTGTCTTTCGGGTGGTAGTGGGTGGCGTCGAGAAACTTCCTGAACTCAGTGTTGGTCACGTTGTACTTGTCGATGTAGAACGGGTCCACCTTCATCCGATGTTCGTGATCGCGGCGTGGCGCGTCCTCCCACGGGAACTGCACGTCTACTCCGGCGTCGTCGCCCCCTTCGATTTCAATGCCGTGCACGCGAAAGACAAAATCACCGCCCGGGATGAGAACCATTCCAGTGGTGGCGGCAGGTTCTGTCGCGGCAATCGGCACCAAGTGCTGCGTGAGTACCCTCCACTCGTCCGACCATTCGGAGAGCGGTTTGGCCGTCATCTCCTTCATCGTGGACAGCAATTTCGCCATTGCCCCTTCTGGCGCGGTCGGAGTCGCCAGAATCGCGCCGTAGCCATGCGCCTCGATGGAGAACGACAACACTGCCTGGTCACCGTCGTGCTCGGGCGTTAGTTCCGCACCATGGTAGAGATCGAAATAGCGCATCCCATCCTGCCACGAAATCGACATCTGCCTGCCGGCGACATCGGACTCGGTGCGGTTCACGATGGTCCAGACGGTCTGGTGATCGAGCGGCCAGCGGCTCGCGAAGATACCGTAGACGTGCATCGGATAGAAGGGCTGCCAGCCGTTGCCGATCAGGAACGGTGCAATCGCGCGTTCCAGCGTCGCCACGCGCCGCGTTGCCTCGCTGTCTCTTGGCGTGATCCCGTTCCAGATGCCCCAGATGTTCTCCCAACTCTCCCAACCTTCACCGTTGAAGAACGCGAATTGCAAATCGTCGGTCTTGTGCCGGTTCCAGCGGTCGGAGATGTTCACCTGATGCAGCGGTTCGAGCCAGCGAAAGCGATCAACGGCAGGCACAAACTGAAATTTGTACTGCCCCCAGGTAAGAACATTCCACGCCACGGCCTCATCGCTGGGGCTGCCCTCCGGCTCGAACGCCAGAGGATGGCCGGCTTTGAGGGCGGCGAGCGAAAACACCAGTGGGACGCCGTCCTGCGTGTCCCCGTTGATACCGTCCGCATCGAGTTGTTTCAGTTGCTGCGCCAGGGCCGCCGGCCACGAATCGCCGGCCTCGCGCGTGCCCTGATCCCACATCATCATCGGGAAGAGCACCTTCACACCGCGGCGATGGAATGCCTCCACCGCCTGGCGCGCGCCTTCGAGGCCGCCGGGCATGGAGCGCACCATGTCCAGCTGATTGCGGTCATCGATGCCCATGTTCGGATAGGTCGCCCAGACGAGGACGGCGTCGATCCCGCCATAGCGCTGGTCGAGATCGTCGAGATAGCGGTCCACGGTGTAACGGCCGGTGTTCGGATCATAAAAATAGCGGTCCTGGACCATCATTTGCGGCTGCATGAATTCCGAGCGAGTCCAGCTGAGTTCCGGCATGTGATAGAAGTCGGGGAACCCGTCCGCCGGTCGGCCGTCGAGCCCAACGCGGATCCGCCGCTCCAGGCGCCAGTGCTCGATGTCCTTCAGCCAGGAGTTGTAATTCTCCGGAGTGCAAGCCCCGCTGCTGCCGCCCTCCCACAAGCCGCGGTGGATCAGGCACGACGGCGGAGGAATCTGCTGGCCCTGCGGTTGATATTGCGAATCCTGCGCAGCCACGCCTGCCGCGGCCGCCGCGGTCAGCAGAAGGGTAGAAAACCGGAGTAGGTTCATGGGTTGACTTTCGCGGGATTCGTCCGTCAGATTCGCTCCGCAAGCAGTATCTACCGTGGGTCGCGGTTTGTCGCTACTGAACGGAGACGGCCGAGTCGGCCTGTTCGTGCGCGTGGTAGCTGGAGCGAACCAGGGGGCCGGATTCGACGTGGCGGAATCCCATCGCAAGGGCTTCGCACTTCATGAAGGCGAACTCGTCCGGTGTGTAGTAGCGGGCGATTGGCAGATGGTCCCTGGAGGGCCGGAGATACTGCCCAATGGTCAGAACGCTCACGCCGACAGACGCGAGGTCGCGATAGACCTGGAGCAATTCGTCCATCTCTTCGCCCAGACCGACCATGACGCCGGATTTTGTCACCGTCTTCGGCTCAATTTCTTTCGCGAACTGGAGCAGGCGCAGAGTGCGCTCGTAGCGCGCGCCAGAACGGACGGCGCGATAGAGGCGCGGGACGGACTCGGTGTTGTGGTTGAGGATTTCCGGACGCGCCTCCACAACCATGCGGATGGCTTCCTCGTCGCCCTGGAAGTCGGGAATCAGCACTTCGACTTTGCAGCCGGGAGCCTGACGGCGGATCTCTTCAATCACATGAACGAAGATGCGCGCGCCGCCGAGGATATCGTCGTCGCGGTTGACGCTGGTGATGACGGCAAATTTGAGCCCGAGCTGGGCGACAGCTTCAGCAACGCGACGGGGCTCGTCGAAGTCGATGGGCTCGGGGCGTCCCTTGGGGACGGCGCAGAATCCGCAGCGGCGCGTGCAGAGGTTGCCGAGCATCATGAACGTCGCGGTGCGATGGTGCCAGCACTCGCCAATGTTGGGGCACTGCGCCGATTCGCAGACGGTGTTCAGGTTCAGGGAGCGCGCCAGCTTCTTGAGGTCGTGGTAGTTGTCGCCCATGGGCGCGCGGGCACGCAGCCACTCCGGTTTGGGGAGCGGGCGGCGCGGCGCAAGGTCGATCTGAACGAGATCGGGGGTGCTGGCCATCTCTGCTCTATTTTAGCGTTTCGGGAGCCGGGAGCCGGGAGCCGGGAGCGGGAGCCGGGAGCCGGAGCCGGGAGCCGGGAGCCGGGAGCTCGGAGTCAATTCCGCAACCTGTACCCCGCAACCCTTAACCTGCACCGCTACTGATCCTTCTTTAGCTCGACGACCATGACCTCAATTGGCCTGGAACCGGCGTTCACATCTTCGTGCATGGCGCCCGGAGGCATCGCCGGCAGCCAGTAAGCGTGGCCCACTTCCCACACATGAGATTCCGTCGGACCGTTCTGCTCGACGATGTTCATCGTGCCGCCCTGCAGAGGAATGATGACGCGGCCGTGGTCGTGGCGATGCATGGTGAGCGGCGCGCTCGGCAGGATGAGAGAACGCCAGACGCGGACGTCATCATTTTCAAACTGGGGAAAGCGCTGGGTCTGCGCTGCAGGTTGCTGTGAGCGCATCACGCCAAGGCCGGCAGCAAAACCGAGGATCAGGGTGAGAGCAGGGATCCAGAAACGCTTCATGAGTACGTGCTCCTCGCGATTGGGCTGAATGGTTCCGGGGAATGAGTAAGGCGATGATACACAGCAGCGGCGCGGGTTCCCATGCCGGTTGTTTGTGACGAGCGGATTTGCCCGCGGTCCGGCGCGCAGGTTGTAATGGCCCATGCGCGGCGCGCGGAGGATGCGATGGGCGGGATGATGCAGGATGTGCGGCTGGCAATTCGGCAGATGCGGAAGGCGCCGGGTTTTCACCTGACGGCGATTCTGACGCTGGCGCTGGGGATGGGCGCGACCATCGCGATCTTCTCGCTGGTGGAAGGAATTCTGCTGCGGCCGCTGCCCTTCGCCGATCCGGATCGCCTGGTGATTGTGGGCGATCACGTAGGGAGCGGACCGAATCCAGGCGTGACGGCGCGCGAGATTGCGACCTACGAACGCGCGACCACCGCGTTCTCCGCGATCGGCGGGTTCACGTCAGCGGGATATGAGTTGTCGGGCCGAGCGACCCCGGAACTGATCAACGGAGCGCGGCTGGGAGCGGGTGTGTTTCAAGCCCTCGGTGTCGCGCCGCAGTTGGGGCGCGTCTTCACGCAGAAGGAGGATGAGGGGCGCGAACCGGTCGCGCTGATCAGCGATGCGCTGTGGCTCAACCGGTACCATCGCGATCCAGGCGTGGTGGGGCAGTCCATAGAACTGGACCGGAAGGCGTATTCGATTATCGGTGTGATGCCGCGCAGCTTTGAGTTTCCGCTGCTGCCGGGGCGGCTGAATCAGGCGCAGGTGTGGGTGCCGCTCAGTCTGACCGCCGATGAGTTGTCGGACAAGAACGTCGGCGCGTGGGCGTATCGCATGGTGGCGCGGCTGAAGGATGGTGTGACACGAGAGCAGGCTGGGGAGGATGCTCACCGCGTGTCACAACAGATCATGCACGATTTCCCCGCGAGCATGGCGGCGATTCACATCCGTGGCGATGCGCTCTCGCTCCGGGAGCAGACGGTCGCGGCGACGCGGCCGCTGCTGCGGGCGCTGTTGATCGCGGTTCTGGTGGTGCTGGCCATCGCGTGCGCCAACGTTGCGGGATTGCTGTTGGTGCGCGCGATCGGCCGGCAGCGCGAATACGCTGTGCAGGTGGCTCTGGGTGCGCCGCCGCGTGCGATCCTGCGTCAGGCGGTGTTGGCGGGACTGACGCTGGGTTTGGCCGGTGGCGCGATTGGCCTGGGGCTCGCGGCGGGTGCGGTGCGGGTGGCTCTGCGTCTGCTGCCCGATTCGCTGCCGCGGGTCGATTCAGTCTCGATGGATCCGCTGGTGATGGGGTTCGCGCTCGCGCTGGCGGTGCTGACCGGGGTGTTGTGCAGCATGGCTCCGGCATTTGCTGCGACGCGGACCAGCGTGATTGAAAACCTGAAGGAGGGCGGACGGAGCGGCACCGGTGCAGCGGGTCATGCATGGCTGCGATCGTTGCTGGTGGTGGCGGAGATCGCGATTGCGATGGTGCTGCTGACAACGGCGGGGGTCTTCCTGCGCAGCTATCGGACGATGCTGGCGGTGGATCCAGGATTCCGGCCCGAGCATGTTCTCGAGGCCAGCTATCAGCTGCCGCTGGAGCAATACGGCACGCAGACTTCCGTGGACAATTTCGGTCGTAATGTCATCGACAGGCTGACGAGCAAGCCGGGAATCGTTACCGCGGGCATCACCAACTCGCTGCCTACCGCGAACAACGGAGGTCTGGCCGCATATACGGTCGAGGGTCAGCCGGTGGCGTCGTGGAAGCTGACCTTTGCCGCCTTCGTGATCACCGATGGCGACTACTTTCGCGCGATGGGCATTCCGCTGGTGAACGGGCGCTATTTCACACGGGCGGATCACGCTGGCGAGCCGCTGGTGGTGATGGTGAATCAGGCGATGGCGAAGCATTGCTGGCCAGGGCAGAATCCGGTGGGCAAGAGGATTCATGTGGGTAATCCGCAGAAGGGATACCCGTGGGCCACAGTCGTGGGCGTAGTGGCGGACACGACTTTGGGACCGCGGGACGCGCCCGTTGCCGAACAGTGGTACATGCCATCGGAGCAGCCGGCGATCCTGTACGGCGCGAATGCGCAACAGAATTTGGTTCAGCCAGCGGGCGGTTACGTCGTCCTGCGATCGACGCTGGAGCCGCAACAGATGATTGGTGTGCTGCGGTCGACGGTGGCGGAGGTGGATCCGCTGCTGGCGCTCACCGACGTGGGAACGATGCAGGAAGCGATGGCGAACGTCGAGGCGCCCCGCCGCTTCAACACCGATCTGATGACGAGCTTTGCTGCTGCGGCACTGCTGCTGACGCTCACGGGCATCTACGCGGTGGTGGCGTTTTCGGTCACGCTGCGAGCGCGGGAGATTGCCATCCGCATGGCGCTGGGGGCGCAGCGAGGCAGCATCGCGCGCATGGTGTTGCTGTCTGGCGTGAAGCTGGCGGTTGTCGGGTGCGCGTTGGGCGTGGTGGGTTCGCTGGCGGCGGCACGGTTGGTGGGTTCGTTTTTATTCGGCGTCAGCGCGACGGATCCGCTGGTGTACGCCATGACCATTGCAGCGATGTTGGCGATTGCGATGGCTGCGTCGGCGCTGCCTGCCAATCGGGCGGCGAAGGCCGATCCTGTGGAGGCCTTGCGGGCGATTTAGGCGAGTGAGTACGTGAATTGGCGCATGAGCGCTCCGCGAGCGGAACGCAGTGTGGTGTGGGTGGCCGCCTTGCTATGGAAGGCGAAGGGTGTTCATGCGCTCAGCCTCGAGCTCGGCGTTTCTCCAGCGCGCGGCGTGGGCCTTCTTTTCTTCCTTCTCGGGGTCTCTCTTCTTCGGGTGGATCAGAACGCGAAATTCAATATAGCCGAGCACGAATACGCCAAGCCCCTGCAGCATCTCAAAAACACTGGGCCCGATCCGTCCGTAGTTGTCGGCGATTACCGGTGTTGTGAGCCAGTCCGACAGCGTGGAGGTGAACATGCCGGTCCTGAAGACCATCACCATGGCGGTGAGGCAAACGGTATGGGCAAAGATGATTTCTGTGATCGAGTTGGCCCCATCCCCTGAAAACAGCCTGCGGCCGCGCTTGCGAAGAGCATAGCCGAAGACGACAACGGTAAAGAACGCGCAAAGAGCCAGATCGATGTCGAAGGAAAAGCTGCGGAGGGAGAAGAAGGTCGATGCGGCTGCCAGGGTGGCGGCGAGGAGAATGTATTCGTGCCTGAGATATCTCATTTCGGTACTGCCTTGAATCGTGCGAGATAGGAGCGAGATATGAGCCTGGCCGCAGTGTATCCCCCGCGATTCGAGCGCGGAATGACCTGAAGGGTGTAGGGCCTCGCCGGCCAGGGGACGAAGTGGCTCAGGGCGCGACAGGGCCGTGGTTGGGGAGCCCGCTCCAGGCCATGCGATGGAAGAGAGCATCGGCTTCATTGGGTGAGATGGGATGATTCTGGCGCAGCCACCAATCGAGGAGGGAGAAGAGTGCCCCAGCGAGGGAGTGGGAGGTGGCGCGGATTTCGATTACAGACAGGTTGACGCCGGCGAGGACGAGGCGCTGCTCGATGGAGCGGGCGAAATGGCCGATGCCAAGCTCGCGGACGTCGGGGCCTTTGCCAGAGGCGCTGATGGCAGCGTTGAGGTCGCGCATCTCGGCCAGGTGGGAAAAGAATTCCTCGACGGGAAAGAGGCGGGCGGGGGGCGCGCCGCGGCGGGTCAGCAGCGAGCCCATGAGTTCGAAAAAGTCCTCGACATCGGAGAGGAAGAGATCTTCTTTGTCGCGGTAGTGGGAATAGAAGGTGCTCCGGCTGACGCCGGCGCGGTCGAGCACCTGCTGCACCGTGATGGATTCGAAGGATTGCTCTTGCATCAGCGCGATGAGAGCATCGCCCAGCGCGTCACGGGAACGAAGGACGCGCGCGTCGGGCTTCTGGGGCGGACAAGCGGGTTGGGCGGGCGGGATTCCGGACATCGAGGCCTGCTTTGTTCGTTATCGCGACTTGGCCGGTGACAGGGCGGTGAACTTCTTTTTACAGTACGCGCATGACAGACAATCGCAAGGCGGCGTGGGCATTGATTCTGGGGTCGGTGGGCGGGGCGGTCACTATGGCAATTCACCCGGTGGCTGGCGGTCCGATGACGCCAGCGCAGGTCGAGCGCCTGGCTTGGGTCTCCGGAGTCGCGCACGGACTCGCTCTGGTGAGCGTGCTGTTGCTCTTTCTGGGCGCGTGCGGCTTGACGCGCGCTCTTGCCGGACCGGACCGAATCGCGTTTTCCGCGCTGGTGACCTACGGGTTCGCCGCAGTCGCGGTGATGATTGCAGCCGCGGTGAGCGGATGGATCGTGCCCGACACCATGCAGCTGATGGCGCGCGACGTGACCACCAACGGCGGTAACCAGTCCGATTGGCGGATCGCGATCGCGGCGCTCTTCCAGATCAATCAGGCGATGTCGCGAATCTATTCGGTGGGCGCGGCCGTGGCGATCACATTGTGGTCGGTGTGCTGCCTGCGGACGAAGCGGCTCTCGCAGGGCATGGCCATCTACGGTTGCATCGTGGCGCCGATGGTGGCGTTGCTGATCTTCGTGGGACATTTGCGGCTCGACGTGCACGGGATGGCGGTGGTGTTGCTGACCGAGGTGGTGTGGTTCGTCGGAATGGCACTGGCTCTGCTCCGGACGGAGGAGACGGTGACGGCGGTAGCAACCTAGTCCGGGTGGACAGGCGGCGATATCCACACAGCGTGATGTTCTTCTGAGGCGTGCAGGGCGATATAGACGCCGGAGACGATGATGAGCACCGCGCCGGCGAGGGTGTAAATTGTGGGGACCTGGCGCCAGACCAGCCAGGCCATCAACGCGCCGGTGACCAGCTGCGTGTAATGGAACTGAGAGACGTTGGCGGCCGTGGTGTTGCGAAGCGCAAAGAAGAAGCAGAGGCTCCCCGTCGCGCAGAGGATGCCCATGGCGACCAGCAGTGCACCGATGCGTGGAGTGAACGACGACCGGTGGTGGATCATGAGCGCGAATCCGACGATCGCCATCACCGCCGCAGTGAACAGGGTGAGACTTTCAGGGTTTTCTGTTTGGGTGAGAACGCGGGACAGCACGATGTTCATCGAGAAGCACGCCACGCAGACCATGCAGGCGAGGAAGCCGATCCAGTCAGCCTCGCGCGAACCACCCCAGGGATGGACGGCGATTACGACTCCAGCGAAACCGGCGAGGATGGCGAGGGCTTTCTTCAGCGTCATGCGTTCGTGGAGAAGAATCGGCGAGAGCAGCGCGACAACCATCGGCGCGAGAAAGATCAGGATGTAGAAAACGGTGAGCGTGAGGTGTCGCAGCGCGACGATGACCGAGATGTTGTTGCCCAGGTCCAGAGCAGAGCGCAGGAGTTGTGGCCGCAGTTGGTGGGGCTTGAGGGCGTTCAGGTCGCGACGCCACAGGCCGCGAGCAAACATGAACAACGCCATGAAGAGGCCGAGGAAGGCCAGCGTCTCATACCAGGGCAGGCCAGACTGATTGACGAGCTTGATGGCCGTGTCGGTGAGCACCCACAGCGTGAAGCCGGTGATGGCGAGGGCGATGGCCTGGAGGTGGGAGAGGCGGGTCACAACAGTAGTTAGAGGTTAGCTTTTTCCAGGTACCTGCGCCCGACGATCTCGTACTTCCCCGATAACACCCATGCGATGGCCTCCGCATAAGCGACGTGTTCCTGCTCGAGAATGCGCGCGGCCACAGTGTGCGCGTCGTCGCCAGGTTGCACAGGCACTGGCCGTTGCAGAATGATGACGCCGTGATCGAGCTGCTCGTCGACGAAGTGGACGGTGCATCCCGTGACCTGGACGCCGTATTCGAAGGCCTGTTGTTGCGCGTCGAGGCCGGGAAAGGCGGGCAGCAGCGAGGGGTGGATGTTGAGGATGCGTCCGGGAAAGGCCTGAACGAAGCCCGGAGAGAGCAGGCGCATGTAGCCGGCGAGGCAGACCAACTCGACTTGGTGTGACTGCAGCGTCGCGATGATGTCCTGGTCATGTTCGGCGCGCTTGCGCCCGCGCGCTTCGATGGCGACCGCGTTCAGTCCGCGCTGGCGCGCTGCCTCCAGCCCGGGAGCATCGGCAAGGTTCGAAATTACTACCGCAATGCGCGCATCGGAAATCTTCCCCTGATCGATGGCGTCGGCAATGGCAAGGAAGTTCGATCCGCGACCCGAGAGCAGAACACCCAGGTTGTGCATCAGGCGTAAACGACTTTGCGGTCGCCCTTCACGATGCGGCCGATGACGTAAGACTTCTCGCCCGAGCGGTCGAGCATCGACTTGCAGCGCTTGAAGCGTTCGGCGGGCACAACCGCGATCAGCCCGATGCCCATATTAAAGGTGCGGAGCATCTCGTCCTGCGCCACGTTGCCCAACTGCTGCAGGTGCTCGAAGATCGGCAGCACCGGCCAACTTCCCACCTCGACATGCGCCGAAACTGTCTTGGGCAGGATACGCGGTAGATTCTCTGTGATGCCACCGCCGGTGATGTGCGCGAAACCCGCGGCGTAGTCGCTGGCGGCAAGCTTTTTGATCAGGCTCAGATAGCTGCGGTGCGTCTTCATCAGCGCGGCTCCGGCCTTCTCCTTCAGCGCGTTCACGTATTGCTCTGGCTTGTACTTGGCCACTTCAAAGAACAGTTGGCGCGCCAGCGAATAGCCGTTCGTATGCAGGCCCGTTGATGGAAACCCGAGCAGCACATCGCCCACCCGGATCTTCGCGCCAGTGATCAGCTTCGCGCGCTCGACGACGCCGACGATGAATCCCGCCAGGTCGTACTCGCCATCGGCGTAGAAGCCAGGCATCTGCGCCGTCTCGCCGCCGATCAGCGCGCAGCCATTGGCCCGGCACGCGTCCGACAAACCCGACACGACCTTCTCGGCGATCTCGCCGTCCAGCCGCCCCGTCGCCAGGTAATCGAGAAAGAACAGCGGCGTCGCGCCCTGCACGGCGATGTCGTTGACGCAGTGGTTCACCAGGTCCGCGCCGACGGTGTGATGAATGCCGAGCTGGAAAGCCAGCTTCAGTTTCGTCCCGACGCCATCGGCCGAGGAGACCAGCACCGGCTCCTGATACTTGCCGTCGAGCTTGAAGAGGCCGCCGAAGCCGCCGATCTCGCCCAGCACGTTGCGCGTGAAGGTCCGCTGCGCGAGGTACTTGATGCGCTGTTTGGTGCGATCGCCGGCCGACATATCGACTCCCGCGTCGGCATAGGTGGCGGGCTTGCGTTGGGCAGGGTTTGGATCAGAGGTGGGCATTGCAGGAGCTTTTTTTGGAAGACCCAGTTTACGCGGTCCAGGCGCGGGCGTGAGCAGGAATGTGGCGGGCAGCAAAAGGCCCGTCGGCACAGCCATGCGGACGGGCCCTGAGACTGCGAGCCGCTTAAGCTGCGGCGGGTTTCAGCGCGACTTTTGCCTGGCCCACAAGGGCGGTGAAAGCGGGCGCATCGTTGACGGCGATGTCGGCCAGCACCTTGCGGTCGAGCTCCACGCCAGCCTTCTTCAGGCCGCTGATGAGCTGCGAGTACGAGATGCCGTTGATCTTGGCGGCGGCGTTGATGCGCACGATCCAGAGAGACCGGTACTGGCGCTTCTTCTGTTTGCGTCCGCTGTAGGCGAACTTCAGGCCGCGCTCAACGGCTTCCTGAGCTGCCTGGTAGAGCTTGGATTTGGTGAGGAAGTAGCCGCTGGCCCTTTTCAGGATTTTCTTGCGGCGGTCGCTGCGTTTTGTCCCACGTTTTACGCGAGGCATCGTTGCTCTCCTTTAATTGCTGTCAGGCGGCTGGAGGCGGAAGGCCTCTTCACTCGCTCGGTTGGTCTGATCCACTCTCGGCCCGCGTTTTAGCTTCGGGTTCGAGGGAGCCGCTCACTGGAGCGGCCCGGAAGGATCAGGCGTAGGGAATCATGCGGGCGACCTTCTTATGGTCGGCGTCGGAAACGAGGACCGAATGCGCGAGCTTGCGCTTGGTTTTGGTTTCCTTCGACGTAAGAATGTGCCGCATTTTCGACTGGCCGCGCATGATTTTGCCCGTGCCGGTCTTTTTGAAGCGCTTGGCCGCGCCCCGATGCGTCTTGAGTTTGGGCATGTGATCCTGCTGAAACTACGGTTTAAACAGCAGTGCTCAGTATAGCAAACACCCCGGCCAGCTTTGCCGGCATCGGCGGCGCCGCTACCCGCGGACTCCGGCGACATGGTACTTGCTCTGTTCTACAAACGCTTCCCATTGCAGGCGCCCGCGATCGATGATCTCACGACTGCGGTCCACCGGCTCGTTGACTGGCTCCCGGCTCTTGTCGACGAAGGCAGCTCGCGGCTCCCTGCTTCTCTCGACCACGGGTGCTGCCTGCTCCTTGCTCTTGTCCGCCATGGCAGCTGCCTGCTCCTTGCTTTGGTCGGCCAGGGCGCCGACTTCTTCCGCGGCCTGGCGGGTGCGACCCACGTACTCGTTCACCTGCTGCTTGCTCCGGTCGACGAGGGAGCTGACCTCTTCCGAAGCCTGGCGGATGCGATCCACATACTCGTTGAGCTGCTGTTTGTTCCGGTCGACCAGGTTGCTGACCTCTTCCGCGGCCTGACGAGTGCGATCCACGTACTCGCTGATCTGCTCTTTGCTCTGGTCGACAAGGGCAGCCACCTGCTGCTTGCTCTGATCGGCCACGGCGCTGACCTCTTCGGCGGCCAGGCGGGTGCGATCCACGTACTCGCCGATCTGCTCCTTGCTCTGGTCGACGAGGGCAGCCACCTGCTGCTTGCTCTGATCGACGACAGCACTGACCTCTTCGGCGGCGAGGCGGGTGCGATTCACGTACTCGCCGATCTGCTCCTTGCTCTGGTCGACAATAGTGCCGGCCTCTTCGGCGGCCAGGCGGGTGCGGTCCACGTACTCGCTCACCTGCTGCTTGCTCTGGTCGACGAGGGCAGCCACCTGCTGCTTGCTCTGATCGACGACAGCACTAACCTCTTCGGCGGCCAGGCGGGTGCGATTCACGTACTCGCTCACCTGTGCCTTGCTTTGGTCGACGAGGGCAGCCACCTGCTGCTTGCTCTGGTCGACGACAGCGCTGACCTCGTCCGCAGCCTGGCGGGTGCGATCCACGTATTGGTTCACCTGCTCCTTGCTCTGGTCCACCAGCGCAGCCACCTGCTGCTTGCTCTGGTTGACAATGGCGCCAATCTCATCGGCGGCCTGGCGGGTCCGATCCACGTACTCGCTCACCTGCTGCTTGCTCTGGTCGACAATGGCGCCGATCTCATCGGCGGCCTGGCGGGTCCGATCCACGTACTCGCTCACCTGCTCCTTGCTTTTGTCCACGAGGGCAGCCGCCTGCTGCTTGCTCTGGTGGACCACGGCGCCGGCTTCATCGGCGGCCTGGCGGGTGCGACCCACATACTCGCTCATCTGCTCCCTGCTCTGGTCGACGAGGGCAGCCATATGGTGCCTGCTCTGGTCAACGAGAGCGTCGACCTCTTCCGCGGCCTGGCGGATGCGCGCGCGCAGAACCTCGGTGTCCTCGTGGGCGCCGCTGCCGAGGTCGTCATGAGTTTTGCGGCCAAATTTTGGGGCATAGAGAAATGCGGCCGCGGCGCCGGCGCCCAATCCGGCGACAGCCCAGGCCCATCCGTGATTGCTGCTTTTGTCTGCCATTGCGAGAACTCTTCTTTCGTTGAGGCTTCAGGGCTGCCTGCCCGATCCTGGAGAAGGGTCAAAAGGCGGAAGCCGGGTTAGCGGGTCGTGCCCGACTGACTTCGAATGATGATGGTCACGGTAGTGATCGATTTTCAATCACTAGAGAGGGTCGTGAGCTACAACCCGCCAGGGCGGCGTCTGGCACTTTCGTTGCAGGTCGTGGCAGCGGAGGTGGGGACGGCTGTTGTGAGCCCGGAAGCGGGGAATTGTTTCGCTGTTTGTTCGCTGATGTTGTCGTTTTTGGACGGGGACAAATTGCAGATGTTTGATTTTGTGGGAGTTAGCTCTGTTGACAAGCTTGACAACATTGATGCGGGGGCCGGGACACGGTACGAAAGGTACCTCGGAGCCGGGAGGAAGAGGCTCCCAAGCCGGAAGGAGAAGTCCTGGTCCTGTCGTCGGCAGCGGGCGGAGGAGGCGGCGGGTTGGAGCGGTGTCTGGCATCGGTGGCACAAAGAGAAAGGCCGCCTCAAGTGGCGACCTTTTCTTTCTTAACCCTCTATCTTCAGGATACCAAGTTTGGGGAATAACAGCGCCAGGTTTCTCTGGAGGTTTTGGCGGGTAAGTGGTCTGGAATGTGGGGACATTACTTTGGTGGGGTTGGCGGGGGCTTGACAAGAAAACGAATGGCCGCGCTGCGGTCAGGATGACTTCCCGTGATTTGTCTCAGTCTTCGCTGAGGTCGCGCCAGGTGGGGTTTGATTGTTCGACGAGGGGTGATCTTTTTGGCGCGGGTCCAGCCTTTGAGTTGTTTTTCGCGGGCGATGGCGGTGAGGGGCGAGCGGCAGGTCTCGTGAAAGACAAGATGGCTGTAGCCGTGTTTTGCGGTGAAGCTTTCGGTTTTGTGTTCTCTGTGCTGGGCGATGCGGGTAGTGACGCTGTTCGTGACGCCGATGTAGAGGACGCGAGAACGGCTGGCCATGATGTAGACGAAGTACGGGCGGGGCATCTGGTTTTCACGATAGTGGGGTGGGGCGCGATGTTGGAGTCGCGGTGGTCACGGGGCCTGTACTTTGGTGATGCTTGCCAGGTATGGTTGGCGCTTTGCGCCAAGCCCTCGCGATGCGAGGGGCTCGTGCACCGCTTGAGATTTTGCAGGCCGCTTCGCGACCGATTCCCCTTCGCCTGAGAGCATAGGCTGGTGCGGAGCGCGTGGGCTTCGGGGGGTCCTTCGGCTTCGCGCCGACGAGCGTTGTGCACCGCTGGCGAGAGCAACAGCGGCGCTCCGCTCAGGATGACATTCGTGTTTGGTCGGCGCTCCGCTCAGGATGACACCCGTGATTGAGTGCTCCGCTCGAATGCATTTGCGCGTGATAGGTTACGAGGAAGCTGTCCCCGGTCCGCATGAGCGCTAGCCCCCCGACAATCAGGAAAAATTCTGCGCGGCAGGTGCTGCTGGCGTCGTTGATTGGGACGACGATTGAGTTTTTTGACTTCTACATCTACGCCACCGCCGCTGTGCTGGTGTTTCCGGCGCTGTTTTTTCCCAAGGCCGACCCGTTGTCGGCGCGGCTGGCTTCGCTCGCCACTTTTGCCATTGCGTTTATTGCTCGTCCTATCGGGTCGGCGCTGTTTGGGCATTTTGGGGATCGGGTCGGGCGCAAGCGGACGCTGGTGATCGCGCTGGTGACGATGGGCGTGTCGACGGTGGCGATTGGGGCGCTGCCGACGTATGCGCAGATCGGGATTTGGGCGCCGCTGCTGCTGTCGTGCTGCCGTTTCGGCCAGGGACTCGGGCTGGGCGGGGAGTGGGGCGGGGCGCTGCTGCTTGCTGTCGAAAATGCGACGGCAAAGACGCGGGCCTGGTATGGGATGTTTCCGCAGCTGGGGGCGCCGCTGGGGCTGTTCACGTCGGGCGTGGCGTTTCTGGTTCTGTCGCAGTGGATGCCGGAGCGCGTGTTTCTGGCGTGGGGATGGCGGCTGCCGTTTTTGGCGAGCGCGGCGCTGGTGGGCGTGGGGCTGTGGGTGCGGCTGACGCTGACCGAGACCCCGGTGTTTGCCGAGGCGAAGGCGCGCCAGGAAATGGTGCGGGTTCCACTCCTTGTTGTGGTGCGGCAGCACACGAAGGCGCTGGTGGCGGGGGTGCTGTCGAGTCTGGCCACGTTCACGATCGTGTATCTGATCACGACGTTTGCGCTGCTGTGGGGAACGAGCGTGCTGGGATACACTCGGCCGCGGTTTTTGCTGATGGAGCTGGTGGGGAATGTGTTCTTCGCGCTCGGGGTGCCGTGGTCGGCGAAGCTGGCGGCGCGGGGGCGCAAATTTGTGATGGTGACGGTTACAGTTGCGCTGGGCTTGTTTGGGGCGTCGATGGCGAGCCTGTTCACAGCCGGGGGCTGGGGCGTGATGGCGATGCTGGTGCTGGGGCACGGGCTGATGGGCGTGACCTACGGCACGCTGGGCACGCTGCTGGCGGAGCTGTTTCCGACGCGGGTGCGGTATACGGGCAGCTCGCTGGCATTCAATGTGTCGGGGATTCTGGGCGCGTCGATGGCGCCGTATATTGCTACGTCGCTGGCGCACCGGTATGGGTTGTGGAGTGTGGGGGCGTATCTGGCGGGGATGTGCGCGCTGACGCTGGTGGGGCTGGGGATGGTGCAGGAGACGAAGGGGCAGGAGTGGGGCGGGGTGGTGGCGGAGCCAGAGTTTAGTGATTAGGGTTTAGGGTTTAGAACTGCCTGCGTTGGCGCAGCGCGCCAAGCCCTCGCGCTGCGAGGGGCTCGTGCACCGCCTCAGATTTTTTCGGCCGCTGCGCGACCGATTCCCCTTCGCCTTAGAGCCCGGGCTGGTGGAATGCCGTGCGCTTCGGGGGGTCCCCGTTCGACGTGTCGCCTTATGGCGACTTGCTCAGGGCAGGCTATTCGACTCCGCGCGGATTGAGTTCATACACCGCTGGCGAGAGCTGTGGCCGCGCTCCGCTTAGGATGACACTCTGCGAAGACGGCGGGCCTCTGCTCGACCTTTGTGTTCTGGCGGGCGTCGATGAGGGAGACGAGGGTCCAGAGCATTTCGGTATGAGGGACGGGGATATCGCGCTCGCGGGCGGTGCGAACAATGGCGCCGTTGATGGAGTCGATTTCGGTGCGGCGGCCGGCGAGGATGTCCTGCAGCATCGAGGGTTGATGGCCGGCGTGCGTTTTGAAGGTGCGCTGGACGAGGGCCTGGGTGTGTTCGAGGTCGGCGGGAATGCCGGAGGCGCGGGCGACGGCGATGGTTTCGGCAACGACGGCGAGAGCCATCTCGGGGCCGGAGGGGACGAGGGCGATCTGCTCGACGGTGCAGCCAGTGACGGCGCAGAGGGCGTTGAAAGCGGCGTTGAAGGCGGCCTTTTCCCAGATGGCGGCCCAGACGTTGGGATCGGCGGTGGCGTGAAGTCCGGCGCGGTGGAAGAGGTCGACCACCTGGCAGAGGATGCAGCAGCCATTGAAGGGGCGATGGCCGGGGTGATCCGATTGCGCGGTGGGGGAGGCGTAGCCCATGCGGATCTGACCCTCACCGTGCGAGGCGATGTGCGCGGGGCCGAGGAAGTCGGCGGGGATGGTGGTGATGCCGACGAGGATGCGCTCGCGAGGGATGAAGGCAGAGATGGCTTCGACGTTGCCGAGGCCGTTCTGCAGGGTGAGGATCCAGGTCCTCGGGCCGAGGAGATGGCGGGCGGAGCCGAGGGCGGTGGCGATCTGATGGGTCTTGGTGAAGATCATCAGGAGGTCGGGGACCTGGGTGGCTTCTTCGGGACGGCAGGCGGCGAGGGATTCGATGTGGTGGGGGCGGTCGTCGGTGTCGAGGCTGAGGCCATCGTGGCGGATGGCGTCGAGATGCTGCTGGTTGACGTCGAGGAGGGTGACGTTGGCTCCGGCTTCGGCGAGGAGACCGCCGAAGAGGGAACCCATAGCGCCGGCGCCGAGGATTGCGATGTTCATGGGGAGGTCTCCCAGAAGAAAGCGTAGGGGAGGTGACAAGCGGGAGGATGTGAAGGCCGTCACAGAGCTGGGGCAGGGAGGAGGGAGCAGGAAGGAGGGAGGAGGGAGCAGGGAGGAGGGAGCAGGAGCAGGGAGGGGGGGGAGCAGGGAGGAGGGAGCAGGGAGGAGGGAGCAGGGAGCAGGGAGGAGGGAGCAGGTTACAGGTTACGAAGCTGGTAGGTGGATGCTGGAAGCCGGAAGCCGGAGGCCGGAGGCCGGGAGCTGGGATGCTGGGAGCTGGGCTCAGGCCTGGCCGACGGGAGTGTGGGCGAAGGCGCCGTTGCGAACGAGGGCGTCGATGGCGGCGGGGTCCATCGGTTGGGCGAAGTAGAAGCCCTGGCCGCAGGGACAGCCCATGGTTTTGAGTTCCTCCAGCTGCTCGGCGTCTTCGATGCCTTCGGCGACGACGTCCATGCCGAAGGAACGGGCGAGGTGGAGGATGGAGCCGACGATGAGGCGCGATTCATGGTCGTAGACGATGCCGCGGACAAAGGAGCGGTCGATTTTGAGGGTGTCGAAGGGGAAGCGCTGCAGGTAGTCGAGAGAACTGTAGCCGGTGCCGAAGTCGTCCATGTGGAGGCCGACACCGAGCTTTTCCAGAGCGAGCATGTTGCGCTGCGCGGCGGCGCCGTCGGAGATGAGGCTGCTCTCGGTGACTTCGATGCGAAGGCTCTGCGCGTCGAGACCGGTGGTGGCGAGAACCTGTACGACATTATTGATGAGGCCGGGCTGCTCCAGCTGTTTGGCCGATAGGTTAACGCTCATACGCGCTTTTTGCAGCTGCTCGCTGCCGTTGCTGCGCCACTGGACGAGTTGGCGGCAGGCTTCGCCGAGACCCCACTCGCCGAGGGGGAGGATGAGGCCGGTTTCTTCGGCGAGAGGAATGAATTCAGCGGGAGGCAGAAGGCCGCGGCGGGCGTGGTTCCAGCGCACGAGGGCTTCGAAGCCGATGATGCGGTTGGTACGGAGATCGACTTCGGGCTGGTAGAACATGACGAGTTCGCCCTGGCGGATGGCGGTGCGGAGTTCGGCTTCCAGTTCGAGGCGTTCGACGGCGCGCTCGCGCATGCCTTCGGAATAGCAGGCGACGCCAGGTGGATCCTGGCGGCGAGCATGGAGGAGGGCAGATTCCGCATCGGCCATGATTTCTTCCGGATGGGTGTAGAGCACGCCGGCCTGGGCAATGCCGACGGCCATTTGCGGAAGGATGGTATGACCGCCGAGGACGAGAGGCTGGCGGAAAGCTTCGATGACGCGGGCGGCGAAATGGGTGGCGTCGATTTGGGAGTGAGCGCCTTCGAGAAGGATCATGAACTCTGCGCCGATGAGCCGCGCGGCGATCGAAGTTTCCGGAAGCAGGGACTGGAGGCGGGCAGCGGTCTCAATGAGCAGGAGCTCGCCTCCACGGGAGCCGAGGGTTTCGCAAAGGGGCGCGAAGCGGTCGAGGGCGAGAGCGATGAGGGCAAAGTTCCAGTCAGCGTGCTGGAAGCCGCGTTCGATGCGGCGCTCGAGGTGCTCGACGAAGAAGGCCCGGTTGGGAAGGCCGGTAAGGGGATCGGCCATGCGCCGATCGGTGTTGTCGCGGAGCGAACCCGCGATGTGGACCACACGGCCGGAGGTGTCACAGGAAGCCACGGCGCGCAGCTGGGCCCAGCGCCAGGAATTATCGGCATTGCGAACCCGGTGTTCGTTGGCGATGCTGCGAGTTTTGCCTTCGCGCAGAGAGCCAAGCTCGGCTTCAAGGCGAGGTTTGTCGTGGGGGTGAACGCGGTCGAACCACGCGTCGCGCGTGGAGCAGGTATCGCAGAGGCCGGTGATGGAGCGAAAACGAGCCGAGGCCCAGAGGAGGTCGGCGATCAGATCGAGGTCAAAGAACCCCTCTTCCGATGCTTCGAGCGCGAGCGCGTACCGAAACCAGTCGTCCGCGTTGGGCATTTTTTCTTCGGGCATCTCCGGAGTCCCAGGAACCATCATGAGGCGCAGAGCGCCTGTCTGGAAGGGATATCGGCGGAGATAGGGTCTGGGTTAGGTTCAATTTGGGAAAAAGGGGTGGAAAGATTCCCGAATTGATTTATTCCTGAGTTATCCGGCTCTCATGCCTGCTGGAGTTTATTGGCGGACTCCGTTGGGCCAGAGGAGTTTTAGTTTCTTGTCGCTGACGCCAATGGCGGTGTAGCTGGCGCCGAGGACTTCTCCATCGGCTTCGACGAGGAGGGGTGTGCGGTACTGGGTGCCGTTGAGCGGGCGGCAAATCATCCGCGTGACGGAACCATATTGTGGGAAAGGCAGGTTGCCCCAGCCGCCGCCGGCCATGGTTTTGCCGGTGGCAAGAGCGTGGAAGCTGGCATGGCCCAGACCGAGGCGTCCGGTAGGCGGAACCCAGGCGACGCGGAGCCAGGGTGCGAAGGGATCACCGCCAGGACGCCAGCGATTGAGTTCGGATACGTGGGTAGCGATGGCTTCGCAGGCCTCGACGGATTGCGTGGTGCCGTCGGTGAGGGTCATTTCAAGAAGAAAAGGCTGGATGGGGTGATCGACGAGGAGGCGGAATCCCCCGATGAAGTAGGCGAGGCGTCCGCCGCGGCGCTTGCCCTGGCCGGTGGGCGCGAGGTTCATGAGCGCGGCGTGCACGCCCATGCCGGCGGCGATGAAGAAATACCAGCTGCGCATGCGCTTGTGGCCGGTGGGGTTGAGGGTGACTTCGCCGAGGGAGACTTCGCGGGTTTTCGCATCGATCAGCAGGCGCGCGGCGGCGATGGGGTTGCGCGGCATGTGAAGGTTTTGCGCGATGACGTTGCCGGTGCCGAAGGGGAGGACGCCGAGGGTGGCGTCGGATCCGGCGACGCCCTGGATGACCTGGAAGATGGTTCCGTCTCCTCCGCAGACGAGGAAGGTATCAAAGCCTGCGGCGACGGCGTCGGCAGCTTGCTGTCCGGCAGAGTGAGCGGAGAGGGTTTCCTGGAGATGGACGTCGGAGCCGTAGCCGCTGAGGAGTTCGGCGATCTGTTCAACCTGGGCGCGGCGCTTCTCATTGTGAATGAGGAGCGGGTTGAGAAACATCATGACGCGGCGCATCAGGCGTGTCTCGCGGGCGGTTCGGGTTGGGGTCGGCCGTAAGGAGGGCGCTGGGGGCGAGGCCGGAGAACTCCATATATGAACCGTTTTAGAGGGGAATGGCTGAGGGCAATATGAACAGATGATGAGATGCGGGGGAAAGTATCCGGGCGATTAACGGGCCGGTGCGGGGACGGCCGAGCTTGCCTGGGCTTGGAGCAGGGCGGCGAGGCGGGCGTGGAATTCGGTGGTTTCGCCCATGCGGAGGCGGGTTTGGTTGGTGCGCTGGGCGAGGGGGAGATTGCCGGCGAGGAGAGCGGCAGCGGAGAGGATGTCGTAGAGCTCCGGGAAGGCAGGGTCGGTGGCGATGGCGTTTTCGATGCGCCGGAGGCCCTGGCGGGTGAGGCCGAGATGGACTTCGGAGGCGCCGAGTTTAGCCACAGCAAGAGGCGCAGCATCGCCCTGCCGGGTGGCGGCGGTGTAGGCGGCGCGGGCTTCGGCGTAACGGCCGGCGTGGAAGTACGCGTCGCCGAGGGTCTGGCAGAAGACGGCATTGCGGAGGCCGAGCGATGCGGCGCGGGCGAGTCGCTGGAGGGCTTCAGCGGGATGGCCCATGCGGACGAGGCAGACGGCGGCGAAGAGCCAGGCGGCGGCGAAATTGTGCGTCGAGGGCGCAGGCGTGATCGAAGTGGACGAGGGCTGCAGCGGGGCGGCGGTGATGCTCGAGTTCGCTGAGGCCGAGCTCGAAGAGGACTTGCGGGTTGGTGGAATCGGCGGCGAGCTTCTTTTCGATCAGGGACTGATACAAATCATTTTTCTGATTGCGGGCGGCGGCCGGAATCTTCGGCGTGGCCGAAGTGGTGGACGGTGAAGTCGGCCTGCGCGGTGCGCAGGTGGAGCGCATCGAGGGATTTTGTAACCGTCTCGTGCACCGATCCTTCGTAGCGGATCTCGGGGTGGTTGCGGAAGAGGCGAAGGGTGAGCGCGGGGACGAAGGTTGGGTAAGGCTGCGAGTCTTCGAGAACGACGGGGTTGGGACGGGGCGACTGCCAGCCGAGGCGGGTGTGGCTGTCGCGCATGTAGTTCCAGCGCCAGGATTCGTACGCGGCGATGTCGGGGTTGCTGATGAGGTCGCGTAGAGTGCGCGCGCCGGCGGGGTCGAGGCTCTCGTCGGCGTCGAGGATGAGGATCCAGTCGCAGCGGCTTTGGTCGAGGAGGCGATTGCGGGCGCGGGCGAAGTCGTCTTCCCAGGGGATGGAGAGGAGTTCGGCGCCGTATTCTTTCGCGATGTCGGCAGTGGCGTCGGAGGAGCCGGTATCGCCGATGACGATGCGGTCGATGAAGGGGGCGACGCTCGCGAGGCAACGCGCGAGTCCGGCAGCGACGCCATCTTTGACGATTATCTGGAGTTCGAGGGTGGGCATCGGGGCGATTCAAGGGGCTGGGATTCGACGGGCTTGGATTCACCCTCCGGGGTGCACAGGTTCGAGCACGCGAGGAGTGTGCAGTGTTCTATCGGCAGGTGGGGTGGGAAGTTTCAACGGGGTGGGCAGGGTGGGGAACGGTGGAGAAAGGCGGCGGGGGGAGGGGGTTCCAAAATGGATCCAGAGCCGGTACTTTGGGGTTGAGGCTGGAATGAATTGCGTTGACGATCCAGTGACCAAAGGCTTCCGCTACTTGCTATGGGGTGAACCTGGCCGGGGACGTCGTGGGTTTTGTTTTTTTATGGCTGCAGTGGCTGCAGTGGCTGCAGTGGCTGTGGTGGTTGTAGTGGCTATGGTGACTGGCTGTGGTTGCTGTGGTTGCTGTGGTTGTTGCGGTCGCCGGGGTGGCTATCGTGCCGGAGACGCGATTCGATAACTGGATGAAATGTGACGGGGGGGCGGATCGCAGACAAGCGGTTCCAGTTCAGTGCATTCCTGCGTGCTATGCTCCTGGAATTCTGAATTGGATGAGGTCATTGGGCGTGACGGTGAGGGCAGTGATTGCGGGTCTCGTGCTGTGTTGTTCGACGGTGGCCGCGCAGACGGTTGCGTCGAAACCTGGGATTGAGGGGACCTGGCAGGGCTCGTTGCACATGCCGGATGCGACGTTGCGCATTGTTCTGAAAATTGAACGAGTTGCGACGGGTTCTGAGGCACTGAGCGCGACGATGTACTCCATCGATCAGGGTGGGCAGCCGCTTGCGGCGAGCGCCGTGAGTTTTGAGGGCGGCATTTTGCGTTTTGAGATTCGTCTTTCGGGGTTGGCGTACGAGGGCAGGATGTCTGCGGACGGGAATTCCATTAGCGGGACGATGCAGCAGAACGGCGCTTTTTCGCTGGTGCTGGAGAGGGCGACGCCGGAGACGGAGTGGACGATTCCCGCACAGCCGAAAGTGCCGGCCATGGCAGCGGATGCGAAACCGGGGGTGGAGGTGGCGACGATCAGGCCGACGGCACCCGATGCGCCGCGGACGGTGATGACGTTTCGCGGGAGCGAGATTGTCATCAGCCGAATGACGCTCAGCGATCTGATCGAGTCTGTCTATCAACTTCACGAGAAGCAGATCGTGAACGGGCCAGCGTGGATGGGGACGGAGAAGTTTGACGTCAATGTGCGGCCGGATCAGCCGGGGACTCCAAACCGCGAACAGTTCAGGATGATCCTGAAGACGCTGTTGGCGACCCGGTTTGCGCTGCGGTTCCACGACGAGCAGAAAGAAATGGCGGCGTACGCACTGACGGTTGGCAAGGATGGGCCGAAGATGGCGAGGAGCGTGGAGGCCTCGGATCTGGGGGGAATTTCGGTAGGGCCTCTGGGCCTGATGCGCGCGCGAAATTCTACGATGGGGGAGTTCGCGGCAAGGCTGCAAGCGGTGGTGTTGGATCGGCCGGTGGTAGATCGTACCGGACTCGAAGGCAGATGGGAATTCGTGTTGAAGTGGATGCCGGATGATTCGCAATTTGGCGGTCAGCTGCAGTTACCGGCACCCACCGGCAATGCCGAGGCGCTGCCACCGCTGTTTACGGCGATTATCGAACAGTTGGGTCTGAAGCTGGACGCGGAGAGGACGGCAGTGAGCGTGATGGTGATCGATCACGTGGATCATCCTTCGCCAAATTAGATGAATTGGCCGGGTCGGTGCTGCGGCGGCGGCAGTTTTCCGCGTGCTATGCTCCGAGCATTCTGCGGAGCGGAGGGGTGCGGGTGAGGCGGTTAATGGCGGCGATATTGCTGTTGGCGGGCGCGTTGAGCGGTGCGGCGCAGAGGGTTGCGCATGCCACGGGGACGATTCATACGGCGGATGTGGATATTGGGTACGAGACGTTCGGTGGGAAGGGGTCGGCGCTGGCGGTGATCGCGGTGAATGGCGGGCCGGGGCTTTCGCACGCGTACATGATGGTGAACGATCTGTGGGAGCAGGTGGGGCGAGATCGGCTGGTGATCCTGTACGACCAGCGCGGATTGGGCGCATCGCAGAAGGTGGCGGCGGGTGCAGCGCA
The DNA here is from genome assembly GCA_963705765.1 of uncultured Acidobacteriaceae bacterium. Taxonomy (GTDB): domain Bacteria; phylum Acidobacteriota; class Terriglobia; order Terriglobales; family Acidobacteriaceae; genus Palsa-343. The sequence continues at coordinate 88,238 of CAVPKU010000018.1, forward strand.
GACGATGGATGCACAGGTGGCGGATCTGGATGCGGTGCGGGCGCATTTCGGGATCGACAAGGTGGCGCTGGTCGGGCGATTCGTACGGCGGATTTCTGGTGATGGCGTATGGGGCGGCGCATCCGGAGCACGTGGCGAAGATGGTGCTGTCGGATTCGCCTCCGCCGTCGCTGAAGAGCATGGTGCATCTGCTGCCGCAGGTGTTCCCGGACATTCTGGAAGAGGATGAGGCGGCGGCGAAGAAGGCGGGGGCGGATGAGGAGGCGGCTGCGCGGCAGACTCTCATCGATCATTTCAAGATGCTGTTCTACTCGCCGGAGAAGCGCGACGCGTATATGGCGAAGATGGGCGATCTGGGATATCAGCTGGCGGTGGCGCGGGCGGTGTCGCAGTCGGCAGCGGCGCTGGATCTGACCGAGGCGGTGAAGGGATTTCATTTTCCGGTGCTGGTGATTACGGGCCGCTACGACATGAACGTGGCGCCGGTGAATGCGTGGACGATGGCGCACGAGATTCCGGGAGCGAAGATCGAGTTCTTCGAGAAGAGCGGGCATTTGCCGGCGTATGAGGAGCCGGAGAAGTATCGGCAGGTGGTGGAGGGGTTTCTGGATGGGCAGTGAGCGCAGGGATTACGGGTGACAGGTTACGGGTTACGGTCACGCAGTGCGGGGTAGACGCTGCCAGAGGTCATTCAATCTCACAAGGACGGCATGGATGAAGCTATTGATCGCGGGTTTGGCGGTGTTGTGTGCGTTTGCGGCGGATGGGCGTGGGGCGTTGAAGGTCACGGAGCCGGTGGAACACACGTACGTGATTCACAACTTCAAAACCGAGAGTGGCGTGGTGCTGCCGGAAGTGAAGGTGATGTACGGGACCTACGGGACGCTGAACGCGGCGGGGGATAACGCGATCCTGCTGCCGTCGCATTACATGGCGGAGATGCACGGCTACTCGTGGCTGATCGGGAAGGGGAAGGCGCTCGATCCCGACAAGGAGTTTCTGGTCACGTCGGAGCTGTTCGGGAACGGGCGGTCGTCGTCGCCGAGCAACACGCCGGAGCCGTTTCATGGGCCGCGATTTCCGGTGATGACGATTCGCGACAACGTGAACGCTGTGCACGAGCTGCTGACGCAGGGTCTCGGGGTGAAACATCTCGAGGCGGTGATCGGGTTCTCGATGGGCGCGCAGCAGGCGTTTCAGTGGGCGGTTTCGTATCCGGATTTCATGGATCGAGTGGTGGCGACGTCGGGGACCGCGAAGACGTACGGGCACGGAATCGTGCGCAACGAGGGCGAAATTGGGGCGATCACCACCGATCCGGCATTCAAGGGCGGCGACTACACGGAGGAGCCGGAGAAGGGGATTGAGGAATTTGGCCTGATGTGGACGGGTTGGCTGTATTCACAGCAGTGGTGGCGCGAGGAGTTATGGAAGACCGACGCGAAGCCGGGGACGACGCTGGAGCAGACGATCGAGGAGTACAAGACGCATTTCATTCCGCATGCGGACGCGAACAATCTGATCCTGCAGCTGCGGACGTGGGAGAAGCATGACGTGGGGACGACGCCGGGATTTGGCGGCGACGAGAAGAAGGCGCTGGCGTCGATCAAGGCGCAGGTGCTGTACATGCCGTCGGCGACCGATTTGTATTTTCCGGTGGAGGATGCGAAGTACGAGGCGCAGTTCATTCCGCACTGCACGCTGAAGCCGATTCCTTCGCTGTGGGGACATCCGGCGGGCGCGGGGGCGGGGCCGGGAGATGGGGAGTTTCTGAACGAGAACATTGCGAAGTTTTTGCGGGGCGAGGCGGTCGAGTAGGGCCGGACTGCGTGGGTGTCAGATACCATGACGACGTCGGAGCGATGGATTGGGTTGATCGAGGAGGCGTGCGCTGAACCGGATCCGGCGCGATCGAATCGAGAGATCACGAAGGTGCACTATGCGTTGTCGGAGGCGCTGGCCGGTGCACTGGGGAGAGAGTGCGGCCCGAATTTTCATACCTGGGCGGTGTGGGGATCGAAGAAGGCCGGCGTGACGATTCGGCAGGAAGACCTGGGCAGCGCGATCAGCAATGCGACGAAGACGGCGGGTGTGGTTGGATTTTTGGTTGGCGCCGCAACCGGCGTTGCGATGGGCCGCTTGCTGGGATGGTCGCCGGACATTCTGACCGGGGCTGTCGGCGCCGTGATTGGCGCCGTAACCGGAGGCTGGACAGGGAGACGGCTGGCGATCTGGAGCCGGGGCAAGGCGGCCATGCTGGTGCTGTGCGGAAACCGCATTGTGATTCAGGACATCGGGGAGCAGACGGCGCGTTTTCTGGAACTGCTGGAAGGGGGCGCCACGAGCGAGGGCAGGGCGACTTTCTTCTCAGGACTGAAACCGGGATCGACCGAGCGGGGAGGCCAGGATCGGCTGGCGACGGCCTTTCGTTCGTATCTCGCGGCGTTCGATGCCAGGGATCTCGCAGCGAAGACGACTGCGACGATCGCAGGGAACTGCGAGATTGTGTATCACGAGCACATCCGGCTGGAGCCCTACATTCGTGGAGCGATGCCGTTCATCATCCGGCGCTGCGCCACGGAAAGGCTGATGACGTATGAAATTGGCGAGCGGATATTAACGGTCGGCTCCGGATTTGCCTGGAGTTTCCACGCACACGGCTGCGAAAAACTGGACGCGGATTGAAGAGCGCATGCGGTATGTCTTTGCACTGTTTCGGAAGTTCCACGATGCGCCGGAGGTGTTTTCGATGCCGTATCCGGAGATGCCTGAGCTGAAAATGTCGTCCCGCGCTGCTGCGAGTTGAGTTTTCGCTGGCCTAGTTGCTGGCCAGCGGGGCGCAGGTGCTGTGCTCGGACTCCCACTTCGCGGGCGTGTCGGGGTTGGGGGCGCGGACGGCCCTGTCGAAGTCCTTCACTTTGACGGGCCGCTGGAAGCTGTAGACATTCCCCGAGCAAACGAGCGCGCCGTCGAGGCCAAAGACCGCGTAGGTGTCGACCGCGCCGCCGCCGAAGAGGACCTTGGAGCCGAGGATGCTGCTCTGTTTGGTGACCGAGCCGCCGGACTCGAGCGCTTTGAGCCAGAGCAGATGTTGCCACGGGCTGTTGGGATCGGCGGTGCCGGCAGGAGAGAAGCCGATCTTCTGAGCGAGCTCGTCGGCAGCCAGGACGGCGCTGAGGTGGGAGGGCGGAGCCGAAGGCGTGCCCTGCGTTTGTGATCCCGAGTCGGCGGAAGAGGAGCTGCTGCTTCCGGAGAATTTTGGCGGGGCCGCGAACGTGGCGGTGAAGAAGTCTTTGAAGCCGCCAAGGAGGGCGTCGATGTCGGCGATTTGCGGTGCGTTCGCCGAGTATCCGGCTTTGGCTACGCTGCACTTGTCATAGTCGTCGAAGACAGTCGCGAGGCTCTGCAGGTAGGGCGAGCGGGCTGAATTGATGGCGCCGAGGGCGTTGGGGTTATAGAGCTCGGGGACCAGCACCTGGACGTTGAGCGAGCGCAGCTGGCGGGCCACCTCATTCATGAGCGCAGGATCCTCGACGGTTCCGATGACGGCGGTCACGGACTCACTGCTGCTGAGCATCTGCATGATGCTTCCGGCGGCAGCGGATGCTGCATCGGGGGTAGCGAGGCTGCTGAGCGCGCTGCCGAGGAGTCCACGGGACCGGAGATGGGTGGGCTGGGACGGCGTTGCGCCAGGCTCTCCGGCTTTTTCAGGAGCGACGCAGGTTTGTTTGGCGCGAGCGGCGAGGCTCTGCATGGTGGCAATGTCCGCGCGCCAGACCTGGAAGTCGGAGAGCAGGGTGCTGTCGGAGGAGACAAGGATGATGCCGGGACGTGCGCCGGAAGCGCCGGAGATAGAGCAGGGGGCATGCGCGCCGGCCGGAGCGTCGGCCACCTGACCCTGATAGAGAAACTGCGCCGTGTCGCAGGCGATGGCAGCGCTGTTGTGTTCGACGGCTTTGTAGGTGAACATCTCGGTTTCGATGGAGAAGGGCGGGCCACCGGAGGCATCGCCGCCGCCGCCGCTCGAGCTTCCGCTGCCACTGCCGCTGCCGCCGGAGGACGAAGAGCCGGACTTTGAACTGCTGCTTGCTTTGGATTTGCTCTGGGCGGGAAGCGAAAGGGAACAGAGGATGCAGAAAGCGAGAGGGAAAACGGGGATGCGAACTAAGCGGGTGGTCATGGAACAGTCCTCCTGCGCCGCTTCCCAGGGGAGGGGAGGATGGGTGCAGCCTGGGCAAAATGGGGATCGCCGTGACGGGAGCATAGCACGGCGGCGCATGGGGGTTTCAAGTTTGGCGTACCCACGCCGAAGACGAGGGTAGGACGTTTGCGTCCTGCGTGGGTGGGCGGTGAGTTTGCTACGGGAAAGCAGGATTTTCCGGTACAGTCTGGCGCCGGTTTTTGTGGTGTTGGCAACGCTGGCTGCGGCGTTGCTGCATCCGGAATTACCCCATCTGGCGGTGTATCTGTATCTCGCGGCGGTGGTGGCGAGCGGGTGGTTTGGGGGACGGATCGCCGGATTGCTGGCGGCGGCCATCGCACCGCTGGTGCTGGACTACTACTTTCTTCCGCCGTCCCATACGCTGGGGTTCGGTCCGGAGGCACAACCTTATATAGTTCCGTTTCTGCTGAGCGCGCTGGCGGCGGCGTGGATGAGCTCGGCGCGCAGCCAGGTGCGGGAGGAGCAGGCCAGGGGCGCGCGGCTGGCGACGGCGGTAGAGCAAGGGGCGCAGGGAGTGGTCATCACCGGCGCGGGCGGGAAGATCAAGTACGTCAACCGGGCATTCACGCAGATGACGGGATACACGGCGGCGGAGGTGATTGGGCAAAACCCGCGGATGCTGAAGTCGGGCAAGCACCCGGAAGAATTCTACGCGGGGATGTGGAAGAAGATCGTCGCGGGCGAGGTGTGGCACGGCGAGATGGTCAATCGGAGGAAAGACGGCAGCCTGTACGACGAGGAGATGACGATTGCTCCGGTGCGAGACGGGGTGGGGGTGCTGATCGGATTTGTAGCGTTCAAGCAGGAGGTGACGGAGCGAAGGCGGGCGCAGGGGGAGCTGGCGTTCAAGACCGCGCTGCTGGAGGCGCAGTCGGAAGCGACGCTGGACGGAATTCTGGTCGTCGATGCCGAGGGGCGGATGGTCTTCGCGAACCAGCGCTTCGGGGCAATCTTCGGGTTTCCAGGGAAGCCGGAGAGGCAGACGGACGACGGTGCACTGCTGGCGCATGCGCTGACACGGGTGGCTAACCCGGAGATGTTTCTCGAGCGTGTGCGGTATTTGTACGCGCATCCGGAGGAGCGGAGCCGGGACGAAGTGAAGCTGCGGGACGGGCGGATGCTGGATCGTTACTCGACGCCGCTGACGGACGCCGGTGGGCGGTATCTGGGACGGATCTGGTATTTCCGCGACATGACGGAGCGAATCACTGCCGAGGAAGAGTTGCGGGAGAGCGAGGAAAAGTACCGTTCCCTGGTGGCGCACATTCCCGACGTGGCGTGGACGATCGATGCCGAGGGGCGATCGATCTTTATCAGCGACAAGGTAGAGGAACTGAGCGGCTATACGGCCGAAGATTGCCGGAGGCAGGGGGTGGAACTGCTGTTTCGGGCGCTGCATCCGGAGGATCGGGGGAAGATGCAGGAGGCAGTGCGGGCGCTGTTCGCGGAGAATGAGGCGTTCGATCTGGAATGCCGGTTGCAGCGGAAGAACGGGGAATGGGTGTGGATACGGGACCGGGCGGTGGCGACGTATGAGCGTAACGGGATGCGGTATGCGGACGGGTTGCTGTCGGACATTACCCAGTTGAAGATGGCGCAGGAGGAGCTTCGGGGAAGCGAGCAGAAATACCGCTCCCTGGTGGCGAACATTCCAGATGTGGTGTGGACGATCGATGCAAATGGGCGGGCAGTGTTCATCAGCGACAACGTGCTGGAGCAGGTAGGCTACAGCGCGGAAGAGTGCCAGGAACTGGGTATGGCACGGTTCTTCGAACTCATGCATAAGCAGGACCGGGCGCGGGTCGCGGCGACCCTAGCGGAGCTGTTCCACACGGGGAAGCCATTCGACCTTGAATGCCGTCTGCAGCGCAGGGATGGGGAATGGATCTGGGTCCGGTCGCGGGCACTGAGTGCGTACGAGCGCAACGGGGTGCTGTGCGCCGATGGGCTGATGTCGGACATCACGCAACAGAAGCGTGCAGAGGCGGAGCTGGTGAAGGCCAGGGATGTCGCCGAGGAAGCGAGCCGGGCGAAGAGCCAGTTCCTGGCGAACATGAGCCATGAAATCCGGACGCCGATGAACGGGGTGATCGGGATGACCGGGCTGCTGCTCGACACCCGGTTGACGCCGGAACAGCAGCAGTACGCGGAGATCGTGCGAGCCAGCGGCGAGGCCTTGCTGGAAGTGATCAGCGAGATTCTGGATTTTTCGAAGATCGAAGCGCGGCAGTTGAAGCTGGAGAAGGAAGCTTTCGATCTGGCCGCAGAGACAGAGCGCGCAGTTGCGGTGCTGGCGCTGAAAGCGGCGGAGAAGGATGTGGAGCTGACCTGGGAGCTGGAGGCGGGGACACCGCGCGGGCTTCTGGGGGATTCGGGAAGGCTGCGGCAGGTGGTTCTGAATCTGCTGGGGAACGCGGTGAAGTTCACCGATCGCGGCGAGGTGGCGCTGATGGCGTCGCGTGAGGCAGAAGACGAAGGCAGCGTGACGCTGCGGTTCACGGTGCGCGATACGGGGATTGGGTTTCCGCAGGAGCGGGCCCACGCGCTGTTCGAGCCCTTCGTGCAGGCGGATGGATCGAGCACGCGGAAATACGGCGGGACCGGGCTGGGGCTGGCGATCTCCAAACAGCTGGTGGAGATGATGGGCGGCCGGATCGGTGCGGAAAGTGCAGAGGGCCGCGGGTCGAGGTTCTGGTTTACGGCGGTCTTTGAGAAGCAGCACGTACCCGATGTGCAGATGGCGTCTCCGCCGGGGCTGGCTGGGGCGAAGGTCCTGGTGGTGGATGACAATGCGACGAACCGGGCGCTGCTGTGCCGGTTGCTGCGCAGGTGGGGCGCCACAACAGAGGCTGTGGGCGACGGAGAGAGGGCGCTGGAAATGCTGCACACTGCCGCGTCCCAGACGGAGCCGTATCGTCTGGCGCTGATCGACATGAGCCTGCCTCACAGGAATGGGGAACAGCTGGGGCGGGCGATTCGGAACGATGCGAGCCTGTGCGAGACGGCGCTGGTGCTGATGACTCCGTTTGGGCGGCCGGCGGAGCGAACGCGACTGGAGACGTTTGGGTTCAACGGGCAGATCCAGAAGCCGATTGCCGAACGGGCGCTGCAGGAGATGCTGCTGGCGATGGAGAGCGCCGGTGGCGCGGACGCGGCTCCGACGAAAGACGATGGAGGCAAGGGTACTCTGTCGCGGGTGCTGGAAGGGGTGCGGGTACTGGTGGCGGAAGACAACGGGACCAACCAGGAAGTTGCGGCCGCCATTCTTCGGCGATTGGGAGTGCAGGTGAATATCGTCGCCAACGGGGCGGAAGCCATCGCGGCGCTGGGCGCGGCGGACTACGACCTGGTGCTGATGGACTGCGAGATGCCGGTGATGGATGGGTATGCGGCGACGGCGAAAATCCGCGGAGGTGGAACGGCGGCGCGGGACGCGAAGATTCCGATTATTGCGCTGACCGCCGATGCGGTCTCAGGCGACAGGGAACGATGCCTTGCGGTGGGGATGAACGACTACGTATCGAAGCCGGTGGAGCCGCGGCATCTGGCGGAGGTGTTGGCGAAGTGGCTACCGCGCGAGCGGTTAAGGCCGAACGCTCCGGTTTTGGATGGCGAGGCGCTGGTGCGGAGGTTGATGGGAGACCGGGCGCTGGCAGGGCAGGTGGTGCGGGGTTTCCTCGAGGATGTGCCGCGACAGCTGAGCGCGCTGAAGCAGTGTCTTGCGGAAGGCGACGCTGTAGAGATCCGGCGATGCGCGCACACGCTGAAAGGCGGGTCGGCAACCATTGCTGCGGAACGGCTGCGGCCGGTCTGTCAGGCGATGGAGGCGGCCGCGGCGTCGGGCGATGTAGAGGCTGCAGCAGCGCTGCTGGGCGATGTGGAGAAACAAGTGGAGCTGCTGGGGGAGACGTTCGCGCTCCAGGCTGTGATTTAAACCTTCGGACGATCAAGCCAACGCTGGCCCGCGAGCGCGGCTGGCATTCCGCGAGAAAATCCGCGTGCGCCGGCATTACCATTTCCATCATGCAAACCCTTTTGCGCAACGCAAGGATTGTGGATGCGATGGTGGAAGAGGCGCGTCCGGGAAACATCCTGATTGAAGACGGCGTGATTCGCGACTTGAACGCGAAGGTTCCGGCGGGCGAGTGCACGACGATCGACGTGGACGGCCGGACGGTGATGCCGGGCCTGATCGACAGCCATGTGCATGTGGTGGCGAGCCTGATGAACATTGCAGAAAACTCGCAGATGCCGCCGGCGATTGCGGTGCTGCGGAGCGTGCCGATTCTGAAGGGCATGCTGGAGCGGGGATTTACGACGGTGCGGGATCTGGGCGGTGCGCCGCCTTCGCTGGCGGTTGCGATCGAGCAGGGGCTGACGCCGGGACCGCGCTTGTTCACGTGCGGGAAGGCGCTGTCGAAAACGGGCGGACACTCGGATGCGCGGCCGCGGTACGACACGCACGATGCGAACCGATGGGCGGAGAATTTCGGTGCGCTGGGCCGGATTGCTGATGGGGTGGAGGAGGTGCGGCAGGCGTGCCGGGAGATGCTGCGCGAGGGCGCATCCTTTATTAAGGTGATGGCGAATGGAGGGGTGGCGAGCCCGACGGATCCGATCCACTGGTTCGGCTATACAGAAGCGGAGTTGAGGACGGCGGTGGAAGAGGCACGCGATGCGCACACCTATGTTGCAGCGCATTTGTATACGGCGGAGGGGATCGAGCGCGCGGTGGCGTGCGGGGTGCGGACGCTGGAGCACTGCAATCGCGTGAACACGAAGGCGGCGCAGAAAGCCGCGGCGGCGGGAGCAATTGCGGTGCCGACGCTGGTGACGTATGAGGCGCTGGCGCAGGATGGGCCGGGGCTGGGATTGCCGGCGGCGTCAGTGGCGAAGATTGAGACGGTGCGCAAGGCGGGTCTCGAGAGCCTGGCGATTCTGCGCGACGCGGGCGTGACGATGGCGTTCGGGACCGATCTGCTGGGGCCAACGCATGTACGACAGAACGAGGAGTTCGCGATTCGCGCGCGGGTGCTTGGGGCGCGGGAAATTTTGGCGAGCGCGACGACAGTGGGAGCCAAAGTGCTGGGGATGGAGGGGCGCCTGGGCGTGGTGGCGGAGGGTGCGATTGCGGATCTGCTGGTGGTGGAGGGGGATCCGCTCAGCGACATCACGGTGCTGGCGGATCCGGGGAAGAATGTGTGGATGGTAATGAAGGACGGCGTTGTAGTGCGGGGGCAGAACAGCGGCTAGCGTCCAGTTGTCAGCGAAAAGCTGTTTGCTAAAAGCTCCTCGCTCAGAGCTGCTCGCTAAAAGCTGTTCGCTGACAGTTCTTTCGCTAAAAGCTTTTCGCTGTCTCGAGGAGCGCGGTGGTTCCGGCGCTCAGCTGGACGTTGCGCTGGCGGGATTCGAGGGTGAACGTGCCATCGCCGCGGGCTCCACTGTTGGCGAGCGCGATCGAGTTCAGGCCATAGACGCCGCAGGCGTCCGCGGAGAAGAGCGCGACGGATTGCTCCGTGTTGGTGGCATCGCAGGTGAGGTTGGGATCGGTCGCGCTGACGGAGGCGAGCAGGCGCGCGAAGATGCCCTGGGAGCGGTTGTAGCCGACGGTCGTGCCGTCCGGAGCGACGACCGTTTTTTCGAGAGGAGAGGTCGTGTCGCCGCCGATCAAGGTGCGGGTGGCGGACCAGTCGGTCTCATCGAGACCCTGGGGGATTTCGGCTTCATGGGAGGCGACGGGGCCGGCGATGGCGCGCAGAGCGACCGTGACGGGGATGGCTGCACCGCGGTCGCTGACGCTGTCGAAGTGGATGGAGAGCGCCGATGGGGTTTGGGTCGCGTAGGGAGTGGCGTCGAAACGAAACGGCGTGTCCGCAACGATGTGTCCTGTGAGGGCCGTTCCGGCCGGGAGGACGCGACCGCCGGGAAGGAGGATGGCCTGCAGAGTTTTTGCGGCGACCCGGTCGCCGGTCCTGGCATGGGCGGCATCGACGGTGCGGGTGAGGACGATGGGAATCGCAGTCGCCGAAGGAATGGCCTGGGAGAAAGCGGGGGCGGAGAAGGCAGCGAGGCAGGCGGCCGAGGCGATGAAGGTGCGGCGCACAGAGGAGAAGAACATGGGGACTCCGGTTCTTTGAAGTTAGACGCGCAGCCGGGGAGAGGGTTCGCCGGAAGTGCGCGATGCAGGACAGAACGGCTCACGTCCTGCTGTCTTGTTGCCGATTCTACTTTCGGAAATGCGGCGCGCCATTCCCAGGAAGTACCGGGGCAGGCGTTACTGTCTCAATTAAGGACAGGGAATAGGGAATAGGGAGTAGGGAATAGGGAGCGGGGGGGGACAGGAGGACGGGGGAAGAGGAGCTGCGCACTCTCAGAAGGAAGGATTCATTTGGACAAGAAGAAGAGGCCTCCGGGTAAGCGGAGGCCGCAGGGTGAGCAGGCTGTTCGCCGGTTTAAGGCATGTAGTAGCGGAAGGAAGATTCCACGATGTTGTCGATGCCGCGCGGCGCGCCTCCGACGCCGGACCAGGCTTCGCGCAGGACGTAGACGTAGTCAGCGCCGTACTGCACGGTTCCGCCGGGACCCTTGTAGAAGCGGTACCAGAAACCGGTGGCGGCGGTTTCGAGAGCCTTGAGGCTGGCCGAGCAGGAGAAGCCGGCTTCGGCAAAGCATTTGGAGTTGTCGAGGGTGCGCACGCCGTAGCCGTAGTTGCGTGGGAGATATTCTTCGCTGCCAAAGGCGTACAGGTCGAACCGCGTTGTCGGATGGAATTCAAAGCCGGTGATGCCGTGGATCGATTTTTCCGTGGAAAGCGAGCCGTTGGGTTTCACGATGACGTCGGTCGAAGTGGCGCCGTAGCGGCCGATGGCTCCATCCATCACCTGTGCGAGATAGCTGATCTTCGGCGTGAAGACAGGGAGATACGCCGATGCACCGATGGCTCCGCCGAGCAGGGTGTTGTTGTGGCCGGGGACGGTCGCGGTGGAGTTGAGACGATCGCGGAAGGTGCGGCCGATCGCTTTGATTTCGAAGTGGCCGAGCTTTGGATCGAAGGCAACTTTGGCGATGAGGTCCGGCGCGACGTTGGTGGAATACGTGGTGTTGCTGAGGACGCCTGTGCCGAGGGTGGAGAGGCCGGAGAGGTTGACGGCGATCGCGGATGGAACGTTGGCCGGAGTGACGCCGACGGTGGCGGCGTTTTCCGCGGAGAAGGCGATCACCGTTTTGTAGCTGGGGATCGCGCGGGTGATGCGGAAGGCGGATTGACGCGCGCCATCGAAGCCCGGCAGCAGTGAGGCGTCGATCATTGCGGGTGCGTACTCGGTGAGGTTCTCGATGCCGGCGCGGTTCATGGTGATCAGAGACCACATTTGTCCGCCGGCGAAGGTCCAGCCATTGGGGAACTGCGCGCGGCCCCACATCTGGCGGATGCGATTGCTGTAGCCGTTGGTCTGGACTTCGCTGGCGCCGAATCCGCTGCCGAGGAAGTCCGTTTCAAAGTAACCGGTGACGGTGGCGCGGCCGGCAGCTCCGGAGGCGCGGAGGCTGAGGCGGGTCTGGCGCGCGGTGGCGCGGAACTCGGTCTGATGGGCCATGGTCTGTGCGTCCCAGGGAATGGTTGCCCAACTGGTGCCGATGTCGGCGTTTTCTGCGTGGCTGCGGTAGAGCGCTTCTGCCGCGAAGAATCCTCCGGGGACGAGGGTGATGCCGCGGTAGCGCAGGCTCGTGGGATTCTCACGCTGAGGCTCGAGCTTCTTCTGCTGGTCGACCCAGGCGGTATTGGTGGTCACCGTAGTTTTGAGTACGGTGACGGCCGACTGAAGGTCCTGAATCTGACTGGCGGCCTGGGGCTGTGCTGCGGAGGTGAGCTGATGGATCTGGGTCTCGGCCTGGGAGAGGTGATCCTTCGCCTCGCGCAGTTGGGCGGCGAGGGCGTCGTTCTGCTGTTGCAGCCGATCGAGCCGCTGCTGCTGTTCACGATTTTGCTGTTCGACGGTCTGGCGGAGCTGATCCAGATCCTGCTTTGAGGCATTGGGCGCGGGTTGGTGAGCCTTGGGGCCCGCAGCCGGAGCCGTTTGAGCGACGCCTGCGCAGGGAACGGCAGCGACAACGACCAGGACAAGAGTGCAAAACAGAGAAGAGATCTTCATAAGCGACTCCGCCGCATACCGGCGGCTGCTCACGGTATCGGCGGTGCTGCGGGCAGAGTGAGAGGGGCTAACCCGATTCGTTGGTCCTGATTCCGAATCGGGATTTCACGCTGCCGCGTGCGCACGCACTTCTCACTCCCAGGAGCCACGCGCCGATAACGGGGGTGAGTTTGGCTACGCCGCGCGTGCGCTGGACAGTCACTGTGTCTGCTACGGGTCATGCAGAGAAGTTGGAGGGAGAAGCCAATGCAATGGTTCTATGACATGAAGATCGGCAGGAAGCTGATCGCGAGTTTCGTACTGGTTGGCGCCATCACGGCGGTGGTGGGCTGGGTGGGCGTGGTCAACATGGGAAAGATGGCCGACCTCGGCGCCCAGGCTTATGCGAACGAGACGATGGGGCTGAGTTACCTGAAGCAGGCCGATGTTTGGGTGGTCTACGTTTCGCGGGCGGAGAAGAACATTTTGCTGGCGGCGACGCCGGAAGAGAAAAGTCGCTATCTGGCAGCGGCACGGGAATATGAAGGCAAGGCCGAGGCGATGATCGAAGAGGCGCGTCCGCTGATCCACTCAGAGAAGAACAAGGCGCAGCTGGCGCAGTTTGACCAGTTATGGAAAGAGCGGAAGGCGCTGCTCGATCAGGTGCTGGCTCTTGCGGCCAAAGAGCCTCTGGCCAAAAAACGGCCTTCCGTGGAGCTTTCGATGGGGGCCTCGCGGCAGAAGGTCAACCAGCTGGAGGACATGCTGGGAAAGATCGTGCAGACGAAGACCGATCACGCGAAGCAGGACGCCGACGACATGGCGTCGACGTATCAGCACAGCCGGATCTTCACCCTGGGGCTGGTGGTGGCGGGAGTGCTGCTGGGCCTGGGGCTGGGGATCTTCATTGCGCGGAGCATCGCACGGCCACTGGGAAGGGTAGCGGAAGCGGCAAAGCAGATCGCGCGGGGGGATGTGAACCAGGCGATCGACTATCACAGCGGCGATGAGGTGGGATCGCTGGCCGAGTCTTTCCGCTCCCTGGTGGATTACATCCAGGGAATCGCTGTTGTTCTGGAGAAAATGGGAGTGGGCGACCTGAGCGCGACGGTGGAGGCGAAGTCGGAGCGCGATGTGCTGAGCCAGAGCTGTCAAAAGACGGCGGCGGCCGTGCAGGCCCTGGTGCAGGATGCGGGGCAACTGGCCCAGGCGGCGCTGGAGGGCAGGCTGTCGGTGCGGGCGGATGCGTCGCACCATGCGGGAGAATTCCGGAAAGTCGTGGAAGGAGTCAACCGGGCGGTGGGCACGTTGGTAGGGCATCTGGATTCTATGCCGGCGCCGGCGATGGTGATCGACCACGAGTACACGATCCGGTACATGAACCCGGCGGGGGCGCAGGCGGCCGGACGAAGTCCGGCGGAGGTGGTCGGCAAGAAGTGCTACGACCACTTCAAGACCGGGGACTGCGGAACGGATGCGTGCGCGTGCAACCAGGCGATGCGTCTGGACCGGACGGCATCGTCGTCGACGACGGCGCGGCCCATGGTGGGAGTGGAACTCGACATCTTCTACAGTGCAGTGCCGATCCGGGACGAGAACGGCAAGGCGATCGGTGCGTTCGAGTTCGTGAACGATCAAACGGACGTGAAGAAGGCGGGAAGGCTGGCCCGCAAGGTCGCCGACTACCAGATGGCGGCGACGCAGCAGATGGGCGAAAGCCTGCTGCGGCTGGCCCAGGGAGACACCTCAGTCAAAGTGCAGACGGCAGCCGCAGACAGCGACACAGCGGAGGTGCGCAACACCTTCGAGTCTTTGGCGGGGGCGGTGAACACCTGCGCCGCAGCGGTGAGCGCGATGGTGACGGACACGGCCGTACTGGCCAAGGCAGCGGTGGAAGGCAATCTGGCCAGGCGCGCGGATGCGTCGAAGCACACCGGCGACTATCGGCGGATCGTGGAGGGGATGAACGACACGCTCGATGCGGTCATCGGGCCGCTGAACGTGTCGGCGCAATACGTGGAGCGGATCAGCAAAGGGGCGATTCCGCCGCGCATAACGGACAACTACAACGGGGATTTCAACGCGATCAAGAACAACCTGAACACGCTCATCGACGCAATGAGCGCGGTGACGGCTGCGGCGGAGAAGATCGCGCACGGCGATCTGACGGTGGAACTGAAGGAGCGTTCGTCCGAAGACAAGCTGATGCAGGCGCTGGCAGCGATGGTGCTGGGGCTGACGCAGACGGTGGGCGAAATTCGTACCATCGCCAGCGAAGTGGCGTCGGCGAGCCAATCGATTTCGACGGCGTCGGTGCAGGTGTCCAGGGGTGCGAGCGCCCAGGCGGCAGCGGCCGAAGAGGCGTCGTCGTCGATGGAGGAGATGGTTTCGAACATCAAACAGAACGCGGACAACGCGCAGCAAACGGACAAGATCGCCAACAAGTCGGCCACGGACGCGAGGGAGAGCGGCAAGAGCGTGCGTGAGGCGGTGGCGGCGATCAAGGAGATCGCGAACAAGATCTCGATCATTGAGGAGATCGCGCGCCAGACGAACCTGCTGGCGCTGAACGCGGCGATTGAAGCGGCGCGCGCCGGCGAGCATGGGAAGGGATTTGCGGTGGTTGCGGCCGAAGTGCGCAAGCTGGCGGAACGGAGCCAGAAGGCGGCGGCGGAGATCAACCAGCTCTCGTCCACAACGCTGCGCGTCTCCGAGAAGTCCGGGGAGATGCTGGAAAAGTTGGTGCCGGATATTCAGAGGACAGCGGAGCTGGTGCAGGAAATCACCGCGGCCAGCAAGGAACAGGACACCGGAGCGGAACAGATCAACAAGGCGCTGCAGCAACTGGAGCAGGTGATCCAGCAGAATGCTTCGGCGGCGGAAGAGATGGCGTCGACCACCGAAGAGCTGACCGGGCAGTCCGAGCAACTGGTGGGCGCGCTGGGATTCTTCCGGACCGGCAACGAAGAGGAGCGGGTGGCGAAGCCGCAGTACGCGGCGGAACCGGCCTCTGCGAATGGGAAGAACGGACACAACGGCAACGGGTCCGGCCTGCGCGCCAAGGTGCTGGGAAAGGCCGGCGTGAAGCTGCGGCTCGAGGAGAAGAAAGATTCGATGGACGCCGAGTTCGAGCGCTACTAAACGAAAAGGCGCAGGGGCTGAGAACGCCGCTGCGCCTTTCCTGGCTTATTGCTTGTTGACGTCGACGAAGAAGTGATCAGTGTCGACGGCGAAGTCGTCTTTCGACAGTGAAGTCTTCATCGACTGCCAGTCGGCGGTGGGGCGGATGGTTTGCCAGTGCCCTGCAGTGCCGACGCGGACGGGCATCGCGAAGCCGGGCTCGTCCGCGCGCCACTTGTACATCATGGTGCCGGGAGTTTCTCCGAAGAGGAGCTCGAGGCGCGGGATCTGGGTGTGGCGCAGGTACTGGTTGAAGATGGGCGTCAGGTTCATGCCGGTGTGCTGATTGCAATACGCGACGACGTCTTCGGTGAAGATGTTCTGATATTTGAAATGCTGATAGAGGTCGTGGATGAGCTTCCACCAGGCCGTATCGTTATTGATGACGCTGCGCAGGGTGTTGAGCATGAGGGCGCCCTTGAAGTACTGATCCTGCGGCGGCTCGGCATTGACACCGCGCTCGCCGACGATGGGGCGGAGGTTCTGGACTTTGGATTTGTAGCCGCTGAGGTAGAGCATGGCGTCGGCCGTGCCCCAGCGATACTCGACGTAAAGAGATTCAAGGTAGGTGGTCCAGCCTTCGTGGATCCACATGTCGGCGGGATCGGCAGCGCTGATGCCGTTGCCGAACCACTCATGGCCGCTCTCGTGAATGATGATGAAGTCGAAGCGGGGGCTGATGCCGACGCCGGTCCAGTCGCGGCCGAGGTAGCCATTCTCAAATAAGTTGCCGTAGGTGACGGCGCTCTGGTGCTCCATGCCGGAGTAGGGAGCTTCGATGAGCTTGTAACCATCCTTCGCGAAGGGGTATTCGCCGAAGTAGTGCTGGTACGCCTCGAGCATGCCTTTCGCCTGGGCGAACTGGGTTTTCGCTTTGTCGAGGTCGGCAGGGAGCGCGTAGAAATCGAGCGGGACGTCGCCCAGCTTGTCGGAGAAGTGGACGTAGTCGCCGATGTTGAGCGAGACGTCGTAGTTGTTGATGGGGTAGGAGACGTGCCAGTCCCAGCGGGTGTAGCCGTCGCCGAGGTCGGTTTTGGCGACGAATTTTCCGTTCGAGACATCGGTGAGACCGTTGGGAATTTCGACGCTGATGTCCATGCTCTCGACTTCGTCGTGCCACTGATCTTTGTCGGGCCACCAGAGGCTCGCGCCGATGCCTTCGCACGCGGTGTTGATCCATGTTTTTCCGGCGGTGTCGGTTTTGAAGGTGATGCCGCCGAAGCGGCCGGTCGTGCGCGGGTGACCGGAGTAATAAAAGTCGATGGAGTACGTTTGGCCGGCATGTAAGGTATGCGGAAAGTCGATGAAGACCGCGCCGGAATCGCGCTCATATTTCAGCTCGGTTGAGCCCAGGAGAACTTTGTCGATCTGGAGCGGATCCTGGAGATCGAGCTGGATGCGCGACCCATCGTGGAGCATGCGGAAGCGGATGGTGTTTTTGCCTTTGAGGGACTGGTCGGTGGGATCGACGCGAACGGTGAGGTGGTAGTAGAGCAGGTCGTTGTTAGCGCGGAAGGGACCGTAGGCGCCGCGGAGCAACATGGTGCGATCAGGAAGTGCGGCGAAGGCGTCCAGCGGGCGTGGCCGTGATTGCGCGGTGCCGGCCTGCGCCGGAGTGGTTTGTGCTGGAGTTTGCGCGCTGGCCGAGGCTTGTCCGTGAGCCGCGGTGGTGGCCAGCACAAAGCTGAGCGTGGCGTTGAGGCAGAGGAGAGCGCCGGGGCGCGAGCGGCGAACGAAGAACGAAAAACCGGGCATGGCAGCCATCCTAAAACAGTGCGGGGGAGGGGGGGAGGGCTGCCCTGGTGGAGACGTTTATTTTGCGAGCACGATCTGGCCGGTGTGGAAGCTGAGGTGGTTGGTGCGGCTGAGCACGACCGCGAGACGATTGCGGCTGGGATCGGTGGCGAAGTCTTCGTCAGAAACCGCGGTGTGTTTGTGCAGCCAGTCCTGCGGCGAGTAGCTGTCGAAGGCCGCGGTGAGGCGGGCGTTGACGTCGGTCCAGGCTTTACGGAGGTCGCCGACGGAGACGGGATCGCCGAGGGTGCCATCGGGGTTAGAGATGAACGCCGCGTCGAGTTCGGGGTGAAGGCGGTCGCCGATACCGAGCAGGGGCAGCATGCGGTCGTGCACAGCGGTGAGATGGCCAAGGAGATAGTAGAGGCGGTTGCGACCAGGAGCGACGCGCTTCTGGAAGTCTTCGTCGGAGAGGTTGGTAAAGCCTTTGTCGGAGCGATCGAGGACCTGACTCCACGATTTGAGCGCGGCGCCGGCGAGGAGTTCTTCGTTGGTCATGAGTTTGGTTCTCCCTGGGGAGGAAATGTGTCCGTTGGATGTAACTGGCAGCCGCTGGATGCGAAAAGTAAAAGGTGACGTGCGGGCACGATGTTAACCCATTGGTACTCGCGCGCGAGTAACCGCCAGAAGAGTGGCACTAAATTTCTGCGTCCGGGGCCGGGGCGGCGAGCGTATACCAGGATGAAGGCAGGAAGTAAAACCTGAACGTTCGCGAGCCATCCTTCCGCACGGTGATGCTGGAACATCAATCGATGGTGTTTAGCATTGCCCTGCGCATTCTGGGCGATCGCTTTCTTGCTGAAGAGACCGCGCAGGATGTGTTTGTAGAGCTGCATGCGAAGCTGGGCGAGCTGGAGGGCGAGGATCACGTCGTCCACTGGCTACGCCGGGTGACGGTGCATCGCTCGATTGACCGGCTCCGCCAGCGCGAGCGGCGGCATGAAGAGGTAACGGATCCTGCGGAACTGCCGGAACTGGCTGTCGAAGCGACGCCGGCGGATCCGCTGCTGAGCCGGCAGATTCGGCAATTGGTGGCATCGCTGCCGGTGATACAACGCACAGTGATCGCGCTGCGTTACCAGGAAGATATGTCAGTAGAAGAGATTGGGGAAGCGCTGAACATGCCAGCGGCGACGGTGAAGAGTCACCTGAGGCGCACGCTGCAGTTACTGCGCGAGAAGATGACCCGGGTCGTGCACTAGAGGCATGCAGGATTTCGAGTCAGGCGAGGATCGGACGATGATGGACAACGATCAGGATCTGGAACAGGCTTTGTACGCGGCGTTGGCGCGCGACCCGGCACCGGCGACGCTGATGGCCGGCGTAGAAGAGAGGCTGGGCGCGAATCCCGGCTCGAGCTCGGCATTGATTCCGCTGGAACCGGCGCTGGCCGGGAGCGGGCGGATGTTCGTCCCGACGTTTGCGGGGCTTGAGATTCGGACCGAGTCGCGGTGGACGAGCCTGCTGTCGTTGGGGACTCATGGCGTGATCTGCGCCATACTGCTGCTGTTTGCGCTGGCGCAATGGCACACGCGGCAGCTGCAGAAAAAGATGCTGGCCACGGCAGTGGAAGTGCCCTTTATCCCGGCAGCGAATATGAAGGACGTGATGGGCGGCGGCGGCGGGGGCGGGAATCACGAACTGCTGGAGGCGTCGAAAGGAAAGCTGCCGGAGTTTGCGAAGAAGCAGATTGTGCCACCGCAGATTCTGAAGATCGACAATCCGAAGATTGCGGTGGAGCCGACGGTGGTGATGCCGGATATGAAGCTGCCGGATGCGAAGATGCCGGATCTGGGGATTCCGCAGTCCTCGCAGGTGGCGTTCGCATCGCAAGGGAGCGGATCTGGTTCGGGGTTTGGCTCGGGCTCGGGCGGTGGGGTGGGATCAGGGAACGGCAACGGCATCGGACCCGGTGAAGGCGGAGGCTATGGCGGCGGGATTTACCACGTGGGGGGCGGGGTTTCGAATCCCACGCTGATCTACGCGCCGGATCCGGAGTTTTCCGATGAAGCGCGGCGGGCGAAGTATCAGGGCGTATGCATCGTAGGGTTGATAGTGGACGTCGGCGGGAATCCGCAGAAGGTGCACATTGTGCGGCCACTGGGCATGGGTCTCGATGAGAAGGCGATGGAAGCGGTGCGGCAGTACAAATTCAAGCCAGCGCAGCTGAAGGGCAAGAACGTCGCCGTGGAAGTGAACATCGAGGTGAACTTCAGAATTTACTGAGCCGGAACGGCTCGTTAGGGAAGGGAGCAGGTACTGGGCACAGGGTGCGGTACGATAGGCCAACGTTTTCGCAAGCGAAAGCAGGTCTATGGAACGCCGATCCATCATTTGGGTGACTCTGAGCGTGGTGGTTGCCGGTGGATTGCTGTTTCCGGTGAAGACAGTGCAGGGTGCGGGTTCTGACGCTGCGCAGCCCGGACAATGGAACAAGCAGGCAGCGGCGAAATTCCTGGACGATCGCGAGACGTGGTGGCAGGGGTGGCCGCGGGCGCAGAAGGATCACGGGACGCTGTGCATCTCATGCCACACGGTAGTGCCGTACGCGATGGCGCGCCCCGAGCTGCGGCGCGACCTGAATGACGCGGCGACGGCGGAGCCTGAGCGGGTGATGCTGGCGAGCGTGGAGAAGCGCGTCGGCGACTGGGCGGAGATGGAGCCGTTCTATTCGGACGAGAAATATGGAAAGGGTAAGGCAGCGGAGTCGCGCGCGACCGAGGTCGTGCTGAACGCGGTGATCCTCGCCAGCTACGACCGGACGTTGGGTAAAGTGCGTCCGATTACGCGGAAGGCGTTCGACGAGGCGTGGGCACTACAGGAGGCAGAGGGTCCGCTGGCGGGCGCGTGGAAGTGGCAGGACTTTCATCTGGGGCCGTGGGAGTCGACGGAGTCGGGGTACCAGGGCGCGGCGCTGCTGATGGTGGAGGCGGTGAATTTGCCGGGAGGTTTTGCGCAGGAGGTGGGGGTGCGGGCGCATCTGGATCGGCTGCGAGATTATTTGCGGCGGAATTATGCAGCAGAGCCGGTGGTGAATCAGCTGTACGTGTTGTGGGGGTCGGCGAAAGAGCCCGGACTGTTGACGAAGGCGGAACGGAGGGCTCTGGTGAATTCTCTGCCCGCTTCACAACAGGCGGATGGCGGATTCCGGACGGCGGGGCTGGATGCGCGGGACAGGGTGGATCACACATCGCAGCCGACGGCGAGCGACGGGTACGCGACGGGGTTGGTGGCGCTGGCGCTCCAGGTTGTGGGGACGCCGGAGAAGGATCCGACGTTAAGCCGGAGTTTGACCTGGCTTGCCGCGCATCAGGACCACGACGGCGCATGGATGGCGGCGTCACTGAACAAGGAGCGGGATCCGAAGAGCGATCCGGCGCTGTTCATGACGGATGCGGCGACTGCGTATGCGGTCATGGCGCTGGAAGGGCGGCAGTAGCGGATCGCGCGCTGCGGGATAATGGCCGCATGCGAGTGACGGATGTGGTGGTGCGACAGCTGACGGCGGATGACGCCGATGCCGTTGCGGAGCTGAGCGAGCAGCTCGGATACCCAGGATCAGCACAGGAGTTGCGGAAGCGCATCGAGACGATGGCGCGGTCGGAGGATCGTGTCGCATTCGCAGCGGTGCGCGATGCGGAACTGGTGGGATGGGTTGATGCGGCAGTAGAGCGGCATCTGCAGGCCGAGGATACTGTAGTGATCGGAGGGCTGGTAGTGCGGGAATCAGCGCGAGGATGCGGTGTGGGCAAGCGGCTCTGCGAAGAAGTCGAGCGCTGGGCGCGGGAGCGCGGGTTCACGCGGGTGCGGGTGCGGTCGCAGATCAAACGCGAGGATGCGCACCGGTTTTATCTGCGGGATGGGTACCGGCAGGTGAAGACTTCGCTGGTGTTTGAGAAGGATATGGAGTGAGGTCCACGCACGCCCTGACATGCGCGTGATAGACTTCCGGCCAATCTCCCAATCTTGCGTGAGAAAGAAGACGCAGACATGAAGCGACGGCGGTTTTTGCAGTCGGCGGCAGCGGTGTTTCCACTGAGCTGGATGGAGCGGGCGGGTCTGGGCGCGATAGCAGAGGATTCTGCTGCGCAGACGCATGTAATCCCCGCGGAGCAGGATCGGCTGGGGGAGCACCACAGCCTTGGGTTCAGCACGATTTCATTTAAGGTGCTGCCGCGGGAGACGGCGGGCGGGCTCTTTCTGATCGAGCATACGCATCTGCAGAAGGCGGGGCCGCCGCTGCATCTGCATCATGCGCAGGAGGAGTACTTCTACGTAATGGAGGGCAGGGCGCTGTTCCAGGTCGGCGAGCAGAAAGTGGAACTGAAGCCGGGCGACTCGGTGCTGGGACCTCGAGGAGTGCCGCATACGTTTGTGCCGGTGGGCGAGACACCGGCGCGGATGCTGATCGCGTTTACGCCGGCGGGGCAGATGGAGGATTTCTTCCGGTATCAGGAGAAGTCGGGCAAGCCCTTTATGGATCCGGAGGATTTTGCGCGGTTCGGGATGAAGTGGGTTGGGCCGGGGCTGAAGGCGAGTTGAGGCGTCCGGTTGATTGCTTTTCGAGTGGGCAAAACGTAACCTAAAAGTAGCCCCCACGGCGAAGGAATCCTGCAATGTTAATCACCCTGCTCGATCTGGAACGCGAGCCGGTCAGTTTTGACCTGAAGTTTTCTCCGAGCTCGATCGATTACGGAGAGGAAGCAACGCAGACCTCCGACCTTGCGGTGAAGGGTCAGGCGGAGCTGCTCAAAGAGCACCGCGGACCGAAGGAAATCGTCGCGGATATTCGCGTGCGGGCGCAGTGGTCGGGAAGCTTCGAGGCTCCCTGTGCGCGATGCCTCGAGCCAGTCCGGCACGAGCTGAAAGGTGACTTCGATCTGCTGTTTCGGCCTCTGGGCGTCGATGCCGGCCCGCCGGAGCGCGCCCTGGTCGTTCCGGAGACTGAAATCGGGTATTATCAGGAAGGCGGTTTGACGCTGGAGGATGTTCTGCGGGAGCAGGTGCTGTTAAGTCTCCCGGTAAGAACGCTTTGCAGCGCTGACTGCAAGGGACTCTGCCCCAACTGCGGACGCAATCTGAACGAGGGAGCCTGCACCTGCGAGGCTCGACCGACCGAAGCACGATGGTCGGCGCTTGGGGATTTGCGCAGCCGGCTGAGCCCGGAGACGAAAGAGACGAGCTGAGATCGAAGAGAACGTCGAAAGCTGAAGTTTTTTGCCCGGAAGTCTGGTGCCGGGAGTGAAAGGAATCTGCAATGCCGAATCCAAAGCGGCGCCACTCGAAGGCCCGCACCTCAACCCGGCGCGCACATGACGCGCTGACCTCCCAATCTTTGTCGGAGTGTCCGAACTGCCACGAGCGGAAGCTTCCTCATCGCGCCTGCCCCAAGTGCGGCTACTACAAGGGGCGCGAAGTTCTGGAAGTCAAGGAAGCCAAGTAACCCGGCACTCGATGCTGACTGACATCGCTCTCGACGCCATGGGTTCGGACAAAGCTCCGGAGCCTGAGATACGAGGTGCGATCCTTGCGGCGCGGAATCTGCCGGTGCGCGTGCATCTGGTGGGTCCGGAGCCGCTGCTGCGCGAACATCTGGACGGGGCGTACGGCGCTCGACGTCTGCCCATTTCGATCGTGCACGCCGATGAGTTCATCGCGATGGACGAAAAGGCGGCGCATGCCGTGCGGACCAAGCGCAACAGCTCCATGCGCATCGGGCTGCGGATGGTGAAGGAAAAGCGCGCTGCAGGATTCTTTACCGCGGGCAATACCGGCGCCGGCATGGCGACGGCAAAGATGACGCTGGGCGCGCTGCCTGGCGTGGACCGGCCGGCACTGGCGATCGTGGTGCCGACCCTGTCGGGCTCGCCGTGCATTTTGCTGGATGCGGGCGCCAACGTCGATTGCAAACCGCAAAACCTGGAGCAGTTTGCGCTGATGGGCGAGCTGTATGCGCGCAGCGTGCTCCGGATTCCGAAGCCGCGCGTGGGGATTCTGTCGGTGGGCGAGGAAGAAGGCAAGGGCAACGAACTGACCCGCGAGGCGACACTGCTGGTGCGCAAGCTGCCGATCAACTTTATCGGGAACGTCGAGGGCCGGGATATTTATAACGGCAACTGTGACGTTATTGTCTGTGACGGGTTTGTCGGCAATGTCGCGCTGAAGACATCAGAGGGATTGAGCCGGCTGGTGCGCGAGATGCTGAAAGTGTCGCTGACACAGACGGTGACGGCGCAGGTGGGCGCGCTGCTGTCGCGGCGGGCGTTCAATGCATTTCGCCGGAGGCTGGATCCATCGGAGTACGGCGGGGCTCCACTGCTGGGCGTGCGCGGGGTGGCGATCATCGGGCATGGGTCATCGAACGATCGGGCGATCATGAACGGTATTCGCGTGGCTTCGGAATTTGCCCAATCGGGTGTGAACGACCGCCTGGAGAGGGAGTTTGCTAGCCGTCCGCCCAGGCATCCGGACGGGGCGGATCTGCAGCTGCCGATTCAATAAGGGACTAGCCCCTTCGACTCCGCTCGGGGCAGGCTGTCCAGGCTGACGTCGCTTGCGCGCCAAGACGCAAACTACGGACGCGACAAGCAGGGCTCCGCGCATTACCGTCCATCGGCTCGAAACTTCCCAATTGGCGACGCTCTGACCAGATCGTCCGTCAACCTGGATAGGACGGCTTTGGAGTTGTCAAAGACTGCGCTCACCCACGGGAATGCCCGCATAATAATCGCTAGATCAGAGCCAACAGATGCTCCAATTCTCGATTCCAGCTTCGCCGCTGTGGAGGAAAGACTAATGAGGAAAGCCGTTCGACGAACAGAACGATACTTGTTTGTCATCGCATCGTTTCTTCTATCTTTCGGAATCAGTGGATGTCTTGAGTCAAGCTTTCAATTGGCGAGCGAAGCGCGCCTACCAAAATGGGAAGCGCTTCCGTCAGGACTCACACGAGGAGACGTGACGGTCACAATGAACCTCTACACGACGTTGCCAGGTGCTAACGATGCAACATTCATCTTAAAGAACAATGCGGGGAAAAAGCTGGCTGAGGTGAAGGGCAAGGTGAAATGTCAGTATCCCTACTCAGGCATTTCGTATCCCTTCTACGAGGCTGTCATGGTCAACGGCGCAATTGAGATATTGGAATTCAGAAAAATGGAACCGATCTTCTACGTCAATGACGCGCCGGCACTAAGAAAACAAATCCTGGGGGACTGCCGAAAAATCGACCCTTGAATTGGCCACAGTTATCGGGAGACAGCGGTTGCCCGAGGCTCACCCACTGGCATTCCGCCGATGACGTCATGACGCCCAACATACCCACCACGACGTTCATTCGACCCGCACGTTCTGTGGATTCTGGCCGAGTAACCGGCAAACCGAACGTTTCGGCTTGCAGGGGCCGGTCACCGGAAGTTTATGCCCTGAAGATAGTCAACCTTTCGCAGGCGTAAGGGTTCGCGAGGATTTACGGTCGAGGTTGGGCAGGAATCCGGTGAGCAGGCCGATAGCGGGCAGCCACGCACAAAGCTTGTAGACGAAGAAGATGCTGGTTCCATCGGCCACGCGGCCCAGTACTGCTGCGCCGATTCCACCCATGCCAAACGCGAGCCCGAAGAAGATGCCGGAGACGAGGCCCACGCGGCCCGGCATCAGTTCCTGCGCATAAACCACAATGGCCGAGAAGGCCGAGGCGATCACGAAGCCGATGATCGCCGACAGAATGCCTGTCCAGAAAAGGTTGGCGTGCGGCAGCATGAGCGTGAAAGGAAGCACACCGAGTATCGAACCCCAGATCACGTACTTGGGTCCGATGCGATCGCCGATCGGGCCGCCGAAGAACGTTCCCAGGGCGGCTGCTCCCAGAAAGACGAATAAGTGCAATTGCGCGCTGCGCACCGAAACGTTGAACCGGCTAAGCAGATAGAACGTGTAGTAACTCGAGAGGCTTGCGAGATAGAAGTATTTCGAGAAGATGAGAGCGGCCAGAATTGCGAGTGCGCGAAGGACGGTACGTCGCGGAAGGTGATGGCGCGGCTCGACGTGCACGTGCGACGGCGTTGCCCGCGAGAGATGGTGCGACCGCCACCGGCCGACGCGATAGAGAATAAATATTCCCGCCGCCGCCGCAAGGCCAAACCACCCCACGCCGCGCTGGCCCTCAGGCAATACGATAAAAGCCGCGAGCAGCGGACCGATGGCGCTGCCTGTATTGCCTCCCACCTGGAAAAACGATTGGGCGAAGCCGTGCCGGCCGCCGGACGCGATGCGCGCGATGCGTGACGATTCGGGATGAAAGATGGCAGAGCCCGCGCCAATAATCGCCGCCGCGACCAGCAAGAGCCCGAAGGTGGGTGCTATGGCGAGCACGCCGATGCCGGTCAGACGTGAAGCACATGCCCACGGCGAGTGCGTACGGTACTGGACGGCGATCCGTGTAGAGGCCGATGAAGGGCTGCAGGCAACTGGCTACCAGCTGATAGGTCAGGGACAGAAGGCCGACCTGGCTGAAGTTGAGGTGGAAGGAGCTCTTGAGGATCGGATAAATCGAGGGCAGCAGCGACTGCACCATGTCGTTGAGCATGTGGCAGAGGCTGACCGCGGCGAGAATGCGGAATGCGCCTGTCGCTACCGTCGGATGGCGGCGGCGCGGGCACTTCGGTGGTGCCCGAAGGTGGCGCGGGAGTTGGGGAAGCCGTCGTCATAGAGGGGGATGGCGAAGGGGTGTCTCCATGTTATCCGGCATGGGCATTGCCGGCGCGCGCGCAGCGGATAATGGCCTCGATGCTCTGCTCCACATCGTCATCGCTCGTGGACCAGTTGCTGACGCTGATGCGCATGGCGGTGCGGCCCTTCCAGACCGTGCCGCCGCACCAGCAAGTGCCGTCCTGCTGAATGGCGGCGATGGTGGCTTGTGTCTGCTCGGGCGCTCCGAAGGAAACGAGGACCTGATTGAGGACAACGTCGTTGAGGACTTCGAATCCTGCTGCGCGAAGGGCTTCGCCAAAGCGGCGAGCCTGGCGGCAGTTGCGCTCGATCATCTCACCGAGGCCGCGGCGGCCGAGGGAGCGGAGTGCGGCGTAGACAGGAATGGCGCGGGCACGTCGCGATTCCTCGGGAACGAAGTTGTCAGGATCGCGCTCGGTTTTGGTGTTGACGATATATGCTGCGGTCAGCGACATGGCGGTGCGATGCGCGGCTTCGTCGGCGCAGAAGATGACGCCGCAGTCGTAGGGGACGTTGAGCCACTTGTGGGCGTCGGTGGCGACGGAGTCGGCGTGGTCGATGCCCTGGACGAGATGCGCGTGCTGCGGAGAGGCGGCGGCCCACAGTCCAAAGGCGCTGTCGACATGAAGCCAGGCGCCGCGTCCTTTCGTAGCGTCGGCGATGGCGGGCAGCGGATCAAACGCGCCCGTGTTGACATTGCCTGCCTGAGCGCACACGATGCACGGTCCTGAGGATTCGCGGAAGGCGGCGGCGAGCAGGTCCGCGCGCATGCGGCCTTGTTCATCGGTGGGAATTTTGCGAACGCGGTTCGCGCCAAGCCCGAGCAGACGCAACGCCAGGAAAATGGTGTAGTGCGATTCTTCACTGACGAGAACCGTACAGGTGGTGCGCCGTTGACTCCGTCCGCTTCGACGTCCCATCCGGCTTTCCGCAGAACGCTGTGGCGCGCGCAGGCGAGCGAGGTAAAGTTCGCCATGTGTCCGCCGGTGACGAAGCCGAAGCTCATGGTTGAAGGAAGGCCAGCGATTTCGCGGAGCCAGGAGCCGGTGATCTGTTCAATGATCGACGCCAGCGGCGAGAGGGCAAAGATGCCGGCGTTTTGATCCCAGGTCGAAACGAGC
Organism: uncultured Acidobacteriaceae bacterium; assembly: GCA_963705765.1. Taxonomy (GTDB): domain Bacteria; phylum Acidobacteriota; class Terriglobia; order Terriglobales; family Acidobacteriaceae; genus Palsa-343. Next base: position 115,411 of record CAVPKU010000018.1, read on the forward strand.
CAGTCGGCGGCGAGGGCGGCGGGGACACTGCCGCCGACCACGAAGCCGAAGTAGCGCGGGCCAGCAGAGGCGATTGTGCCGGTGGCGCCAACATCGGCGAGCGTTTCAATGACGGCAACGGGCGGTGTGCCTAGCTTCCGGAAGCGGACCACCGAGCGCGGCACGGAGCTGGTCTGAGGAAAGCAGTCGCGCGAACGGGGCGGGTCGCAAGGGTTTCAAACCAGGCGCGAGCGTGTCTGGGAACGCCGTCGAGAAGATCCGGGATGGAGTCGTACATGCCGACTATCTTCGCCAGGCGAAGGGTTCGCGGGCAATTGGGGTGCAGTGAACGGCGAGTCCTACTTCCTGAGTGGGGCGCGCTTCCGTTTTTTCCGAAGCTGATCGCGTTGCGTGTTCCATCCTCCCAGTTCAAGGGCCACGGCCATGCAGCAGTCGCGCAATTGATCGGCCATCGGGCGATGGGCGAGCGCCCGGGCGACGACCATGCCGCCGATGCATAACGCGGCAATGGCTTCGGCCTTTTCCCGTCGATGATTGCCCTGGCTCCGGGCGCCACGAGCAAGGACGGCAACCATCGCGAGAAAGACAGTCTCAAAGGCGCTTTTCGCAGGCTCGCTGGCACGGCTTACGTCGGTGGGCAGCGCGACCATGGGGCAGGAGTTCTCGACGTCCTCGAAGTGCTGGCGGGAAAGGTAGGCGCGCACGACCTGGGGTGCGGCTTCCTGCGATGCGAGGTCCACTTCGACGCCCTCCCAACAGCTCTTCCATTGCGGGTCGGTGAAGAAGCATCCGAGGACTTCGGCGTAGAGATCGCTCTTGCTGCTGAAATAGCTATAAAAACCGCCGCGAGTCAGGCCGGCGCCATCCATGATCTGGTCGAGCGAGACGTTGTCGAAACCATGGCGATTGAAGAGACGGCGGGCACTGGCGACGATTTTGGTTCTGATCTGGGCGCGATGACCGTGCGGATAGGGCATGGCTTTCCTTTCGGCTGCGAGAGAAACAAGTATGCAGAGTGCCGCCGAAAGGCGTCCATCAAAATATGATCTTGAACATATTTTGACTGCATGTTTCTATGCACAGAGTATGACGGAGGTCTTTCGATGGGCAGCAGGACACAGGGACTCACGCGGCGGGGATTTGCGGGCGGGGTCTTAGCGGGTCTGGCGACAGGCTTGTGCGCGGATGCGATCGGCCAGACCATGCAACAGATTCAGGCGCGCGCACCCGGCGATACGCGCACGTCGCTGCACCAGGAGATTCCGCTGGCGGCGAATATTTCGAAAATCGAGGCTGCACTGCTGGATGCGAAGCAGTTCGCAGCGTTTACCGGCTTGGGTGCGACGATCGATGCCCACGACGGCGGTGCGTTTTCATTATTTGGGGGAATGATCGTTGGGCGCAACGTCGAGCTTGTCGCAGGCAAGCGAATCGTGCAGGCATGGCGGCCTGCGGAATGGGATCCGGGCGTCTATTCGGTGGTGAAGTTTGAATTCCGGTCGAGCGGGAGCGGGACGCTGGTGGTGCTCGATCACACCGGTTTCCCTCCGGGGGATCACGATCACCTGACCTCGGGTTGGCAGGAACATTATTGGGAGCCGTTGAAGAAACTCTTCGGGTGAGCGTCGGCTATTTCTCCAGCAGCGCGCGAGCCGCCCACAGGACTGGCGCCTGGCCGTGGAAGTCGCCGGTGCGGCGCGGGCGGGCGAGGTAGTAGGCGAGGCTGTTCTGCTTGTTGGTGCCGGCGCAGACGTTGGTGACGTCGGCGTTCTGATCGACGAAACCGGCGAGAGCGATCCAGCCCTTGCGCGCAGCGGGGCCGTAGGTCTCTTCGTCGAGCCAGCCGTGGCGAACGCCTTCAATCAGGGCAAAGGTGAACATCCCGGTCGAGGAGGATTCTTCCCAGGACTCGGGGTGGTCGATAAGCTGGCGCCACATGCCGTCGGGGTTCTGATCCTTGATGAGCTCGGCCATCATCTTGCGATAGCCGGCAAGGATTTCAGCGCGCTGCGGATGATCGTCGGGGAGAGAGAGCAGCATCTCGGTCATGCCGGCGGCAACCCAGCCATCGCCGCGGCCCCAGAAGAAGGGAACATCGGGCGCGTGGTAGAAGAGGCCGTTGGGCTGTTGCAGCTTGCGCAGATACGCGACCATCTCGTTGGCGTCGCGGTCGAGATATTTGCGGTCGTTGGTGGCGCGGTAGGCTTCGAGCTGCAGGATCGTCAGCATGTACATGTCATCGATCCAGAAGCGGGTTTCGCCGGAGAGGCCATCGGACTGCGGCTTGCTCCACTGGCGATCGGCGAAGCGAAGGCCGGCTTCCTGAGCGGCGTGATCTTTGGTCTCAATGGAAATTTGCAGCGGCACGACGCCGAAGATTTCGAAATCGACGTGCTCGCGATCGGGGATGAGGCTGGTGAGCGGCGCGGAAAGCAGCGCGGTGTAGCGATTTTGGAGCTCCGACTGGAGCGCGGTGTTGCCGGTAGCCTCAGCGTATTTGAGCGCGCCATACCAGGCGCAGACCTCGGGATAAACGATGGGCGTCATGTGCGGGCTGGGGAGGAAGTGCAGCGCGACGCGATCGCCGATGGCGTGGGGATCCGCGTTTTCGGGCCAGTCCTGGAAGTATTTTTGCTGCGCGCGCGTCGTTGTGGCGGTGAGAAGGATAGTGGCGAGAAGGGAGAATACGAAGACGCGCGTGCGCATGCGGATAGTTCCTCCGTGGGTCAGGCGGGTTCCTGAAGACCGAGCCAGTATAAGCAGCGGAGGCTATGCGGTGGGGGAGCCGCGCAGGCCATCGTCCCACAATGCGGTCACGCGGGCGGAGATGAGGCGATTCGCGGGGATTGCCGAATCGAGCGTGAGCTTCAGGAAGTTGTCAGTGACGGCTTGCGTCGTGGCGCCGGGGCCGGGGTGCTCTGGATCGTCGCCGATAGTAATGGCGGAGAGGGTGCGACCGATGAATCCTGAACGAAACACGCGGGACTTTTCGGCGATGAGGTCGCGCAGCGCGGCCATGCGTTCGTGCACGGCGTGCACCGGGACGGGGTTCTGATGGTGGAGTTCCCACGCGGGCGTGCTGGGTCGCGCGGAAAACGGGAAGAGGTGCAGGTAGGTAAAAGGCTGCGCGGCGATGAAGTCGTAGCTCTCCTGAAAGAGCGTGTCCGTTTCGCCGGGAAAGCCGATCATGACGTCGGCGCCGATGGCGGCGTCGGGAAGAAGTTCTCGAATGGCGGCGAGCTTCTCGGCGTAGTGCCAGGGACGATAGCGGCGATACATGCGCCGGAGGATGCTGTCGGAACCGGACTGGAGCGGGAGATGCGTGTGCTGCGCCAGCCGAGGGTGCAGGGTACAGGTTGCAGGGTACAGGCCGGGTGACGGGTTACAGGTCACGGGTTGCGGGGCGGCCGTCGCTCCGCGAGTCGAGCGTGCTGCAAATTCGCGGTAGAGGGCGAGGAGGTCGGGGGACCAGTCCATGGGCTCGATGGAACTGAGGCGGAGGCGGGGGAGCGAACTCAGGGTCAGGATCGCGGCGACTAAATCTTCGAAACGCTGGACGGGCTGAAGGTCACGGCCCCATCGTCCGAGATTGATGCCGGAGAGGACGAGTTCCTTGCCATCGTTGTCGACGAAGCGGCGGACACTGTCGAGGCAGGTAGCGAGAGAGACGGAGCGCGAGTGTCCGCGGGTGGTGGGGATGATGCAGAAGGAGCAGCGATTGCCGCAGCCATCCTGCACTTTAAGGTTGGGCCGGGTCTGCTGCGCGTCCGGCGCGAAGGGAAGGGTGGCAAGCTCCGTGTGTGCGAAGGCGTCGTCGTGGAGCACCTTCGGCAGGATCGATGAAAGCGGAAGAAATGCGGGTCCATTCGACTCGTGTCTTAATTCATTGTTGCGCGCAGAAGCGCGCGCCACGAATTCGGAAGGTTCGCTCAGGATGCCCCGTTCGACTCGATCGCTGGCGCGATCTTCGCTCAGGGCAGGCTCCGCAGCGACGAGGTGGAGCGCTATCTCAGGAACCATCGCTTTGTGGCTGTTGCCGACGACGGCGTCGACTTCGGGGAGCGCGGCGAGTTCCTGGGGCGCGCGCTGGGCGTAGCAACCGGTGACGATAACGCGGGCGTTGGGGTTCTGGCGGCGGACGCGGCGGAGGTAGGCGCGGGCCTGGCGGTCGGCTTCTGCCGTGACGCTGCAGGTGTTTACAATGACAACATTAGCGGTTGCAGGTTGATCGGCGGGCAGGAGCCCGCTGTGGCGCAGGTTGGCGGCTATGGCTTCGCCGTCAGCGCGGCTGGCGCGGCAGCCGAAGTTTTCTACGTGATATTCTGCCACGTTGCTCAGTGTATCAACGCTGGCAGACAGGGCGCGGGGGCATGCCGGAAGCGGCCATCCCTGAAGCCTTTGTCATTGCTTTTCGTGTACGATCCAGCGATAGAACCAGGAGTTTTTATGAAACGACGCATTCTTTTAGTCGATGACGACGTTGCGATCCTGCTGACTTTAAAGGCAGTGCTCGAGATCAGCGGTTTTGAAGTGACGACGGCGGCTTCCGCGCGGGAAGCGAAGCAGAAGCTGAAGTCGAATGAGTATCACATGGTGATCACGGACCTGCGGATGGAAAGCGAGACGGCGGGCGAAGAAGTGGCGGCGGCCGCGAAGAAGGCTGCGAACCGGCCGGCGGTGGCGATGCTGACGGCGTATCCGCCCAAGGATGCCGAGTGGATAACAACGTCGGACACGGACAAGGTTCTGGTGAAGCCGATGAACACGCAGGATCTGCTGCGGCAGATCGAGGCTATGCTGGTCGCGCATGAGGATAAAAAGTCCGGGGGATCCGGGAAGAAAGTCGAACCGGTGGTCGCCGAAGCAGCGAAAAAGGGCCGCGCGAAGCCGGCGATTGCGAAGTAGAGCAGAACCCTGGAATCAGGGTGTGTGTAGGTAAGGGCGGCGAATCGCGGATTGCGGTTCGCCGTTTTGCTTTCGCGGCGGCCCTGGATTAGCACAACAGGCAAAGCGCTGTGGGCGGGATGGATCGGCACTGCGCTGGGGTGATCTGGCCAGCATCGTCGCCCGAAATTAGGTAGCAAAGCTCCGTAAGAAGCAACCCAGGTCCGGGTTCATTTGTCTTCGGCTCGCACCAGTTCTGAAACCTCGCCGTTGGGAAATTCCTCGCGGAGCATCATGCGTGGCACGGCCTGTGTGACCAGCAGACGGAAGGTCTCCGTTCGGTCGGGTTTTGCCATGCTATAGGACAGCTGATAGGCGGCAAAGGAGCCGGCGGGGACCTGAACCGGGGCTTCTGCAATCACCTTTTCGTTGACCTGGCTGACGCCGGAACCGGGATCGAAGACTGAAAACGTGAAGGAGCGGCCAGGCGTGAGATCGGCGGACATCGCGGCGGCCCAGTCGATTCTCTGATCGACGACATCGGCCGGAAGGGGCGCGTCGACCACGCTGCGCGATGCCTGGCTTGAATTCACGTGGTGCACAACGAAGCCGCGCACGCGACCGTCGGCGTAGTGAAGATCGAATGCCGGGAACGCCTGATTGCCGGCGACAAAGGCCAACTGAGCCGAGACCGGAGCGAAGGTGCGGGTCGCAACGGCCTCCCATCGCTGGCTGTGAAAGCCGGAGAACGCGGCGTCGAAGGTGGCGCTACTGGAAAACTGGTAGGTGAGCGAATCGGGCAGCCGGTGGATCGTAATCGTATCGCGGCCGACTGCGCTGCCACGATTGAGATCCCGGTACTGGAAGGAGCCAGTCCGGAGGCGGCCGGCATCCCGTGACTGCAGGAGAGGGGCGGGGGAGGCGGTTGGCCCCAGCACGCTGACGGACAGGATGGGGGCAGCGACGAAGAGCGAAAACGCGGTGCGTAAACTCAAAGGGCCTGCCGGTTGCATTTGATGGCGATCTTCGTGGGGGCGCGGCGCGCACACGATCAGCGAGGAAGCCTTTCTGAACGATGCCGGGGGCCGAGGCGCGAGAGAGTAGAGGAGCTAGCTGGCCTGGCTGATCACCCGTTTCTGCTGGAAACAACTGCGGCAGAGAACGGGGCGTCCCTGGGTAGGCTTGAAGGGGACGGTGGTTTCCGTACCGCACTCCGAGCAGACCGTACGAGTTTCCGGACGGGCGGAACCAGTGCCGGAAGCCCGTTTGGCTTTGCACTGCTTACACCGTTTCGGATCGTTCTTGAACTGCTTGTCGAAAAAGAAGAGTTGTTCGCCGGCTGTGAAAACGAAGTCGGTTCCACAGTCAGCACATTTAAGCACCTTGTCGACGAAATCCATCCCGCTTCCCTCGCCTTTTGCCCGAAGTATCCGTTAACCGGCGCCAACTGACGACGCGTCCGGATCGCCCGGCGCCCTGAAATCGGGTGCCGGCTTGCAGCGACGCGCCTGGGGTCGGCGCTGTACTTCTGAATTGGATAGGGGCCCGTGGCAACCGAGAATTCAACGGTCCGGCAGGATCGACATTCCTGGGCGGATCATTCTCGAAACTGCCGCGCCGCTCGTGAACGGCGGCGAAACACAACATCGGCAAAGCGCCGAAAACCCTCCGTTTGTGGGGAACGGAGTCAGGTGGGAAGAGATAAGGCCGGTCTGTCCACTCAACGGCGCGAGCGGGGCGCTCGTTGGGGTTTGAGTCCTCCACTTCGCGGGCATTGCTGCGGGCGAAGCTCAGATCTGTCGGAGTCTGGGGACCTGGACAGACCGGCTTGGTGACTTAGTCCTGCTCTTTACGAGCCTTTTTGCGATTCCGCTTGCGTGCCAGCGCCTCCTTCACACGACGCTTTTCGCCGGGTTTGAGGTAGAAGGAATGACGTTTCACTTCCTTGATGATGTCTTCCGTCTGGACCTTGCGCTTAAACCGGCGCAATGCATTTTCAAGCGGCTCGCCTTCCTGAATGCGAACCTCCGCCAAAGAAATACACCTCCAAACGACCCACGCAGGGCAACAATCAGATTACAGGAAGCAGAGGTAAATATTCCATAAAGAGCCCGGCTTCCTGTTCTTCGGCGCGTCAAATTGCGCCAGTGCAGGTGCCACTTTTTGCAGCGCGAAAATACACCAAACTAAAGATTGTGACGGACAAGGACGAAAAATTTCCCGTGTTGGTTTCATATCTTTCGATAGATAGCGCGTGGCCCCCTGTTGACATTCGACCGGAAGCTGGAGTATCTGTAGAACTCCAACAGGAGGAAGTGTGGCGGACGACAAGCTGGACATACTGCGAACCGGCACCGATGCAACGGGGTCCCCGGTTTTGCAGGGAACGCTGGACCTGATGGTGCTGAAAACCCTGGAGTCGATGGGGCCGCAACACGGTTATGGAATTGCGCGGCGCATCGAGCAAATCAGTGAGCAGACGCTGCGGCTGAACCAGGGGACGATTTATCCGGCACTGCTGCGGCTGCGGCAGCGGGGGTGGGTTCGGGCGGAGTGGGGCACGAGCGAAAACGGGCGGAAGGCACGCTTCTATTCGCTGACGAAGACGGGCAAAGCGCAGATCGAGAAGGAAACGGAGAGCTGGGAGCGAGTAGCGGCCACGATGGCGCGGTTTTTGAAGACAGCCCAATAGCTGGGAGCTGGGAGCCGGGAGTCGGGAGCAGGGAGCAAGGAGCAGGAAGCCGGTAACGAGGAGCATGGGCGTGTTCAGGTTGAGGGCGGACCGTATCGTGGCGATGTTTCGGCAGCAGCGGCTCGATGGAGAGCTGGACGAGGAACTGCGCGCGCATCTGGAGATGGCGGCAGAAGAAAATCAGCGGCATGGAATGCCAGCGGATGAGGCATGGCGGAAGGCGCTGCGGGATTTTGGAGGGTTGACACAGGTGCGAGAGACGGTGCGGACGCGTGAGGGTGTGATGTGGGTTGAGAATTTGCGGCGCGACGTGATGTATGCGCTGCGCATGTTGAAGAAGAGCCCGGGATTCGCGGCGGTGGCCATCGGCTCACTGGCGCTGGGGATCGGGGCGAACACGGCCATCTTCTCGATTGCCAAGTCGACGCTGCTGGACCGTCTGAACGTGCCGCATGCGGGAGAGCTGCGCCTGTTTGCGTGGCACACAAAGGGAAAGAGTGTCGTGCACAGCTCCTGGGGAGATTGGGATCAGACGCCGGAAGGCATGACCAGCACGTCGTTTTCGTATCCGGTCTACCAGCTGATGCGAAAGCAGAATCACGAGCTGGAGGATCTGTTCGCGTTCAAAAATATAGGCCGCGTGAACGTGACGGCCGAAGGCGAAGCGGAAGTGCTGCAGGCGGATCTGGTGTCGGGAAATTTTTACGAGCAGATGCAAGTGCGGCCGCAGCTGGGACGGCCGATTGAACCCGCCGACAATGACAAGCCCGGGGAATCGCCGGTGGCGCTGATCAGCGATGGCTACTGGACGCGCCGGTTCAACCGGTCGCCCTCGGCGATCGGGAAAACGATGCTGGTGAATCTGGTCAACGTGACGATTGTCGGGGTGAATCCGCCGGAGTTCACGGGAGCCAAGGGAACGCAGACGTCGCCGGAAATTTTTATGCCATTCAGCCTGCAACCGCTGGTGAGCCCGTACACCAGCGTGACCTCGCTGCTGACGAGCGACAAGGTGTGGTGGATGCAGATCATGGCGCGGACCAGGTCTGGCCTGGATGAAGGGCGAGCCAGCTCCGCGCTGGACGTAGCGCTGAAGAGCGCGGTGCACGCCACGATGACGGTGAAGCCGGAGGAGTCGATGCCGAACCTGATTCTCGAGGATGGAAGCCGCGGGATGAATGAGGCGAGCCGGCAACTCAAAGAGCCGCTGCTGGTGCTGATGGCACTCGTTGGGCTGGTAGTGCTGCTGGCCTGCGCCAATATGGCGAACCTGCTGCTGGCGCGGTCGAGCGCGAGACAGCGGGAGATGAGCGTGAGGATGGCGCTCGGAGCAGGCCGCGCGCGCATCCTGCGCCAGGTGATGACCGAGAGCCTGATGCTCGCATTGCTGGGCGGAGCGTTGGGGTTGGCCGTGGGTTATCTGGGGCGGCGGGCGCTGCTGGCGATGTTTTCCAGTCCATCGGAACCGATGGTGATGCACGGAGGTTTGGACTGGGGCGTGTTTGGGTTCAACGTGGCGCTGTCGATTGTGACGGGTTTGCTGTTCGGCCTTGCGCCGGCCTGGCAGTCGACCCGCACGCAGGTGAGCAGCGCGCTGAAAGAGGCTTCGTTGACGACGACACGACGCAGGCGGGGCTTTGCGGGGAAAGCCGTGGTGGGATTTCAGGTCGCGCTGTCCACCTTGCTCGTGGTGGTGGCAGGAGTCTTTCTGCGCACGGTCGTGAATCTGAGTCGCGTCGATCCCGGGTTCGATACGCGAAATATCGTCCTCTTCGAAATGCGTCCGCCACAGAAAGCGTACAGCGGTTTGAAGCAGGTGCAGTTGTTCGAGGAAATCACGGAGCGGTTGAAAGCAGTGCCTGGAGTGCAATCGGTCGCGGCAACCAGCGTAGCGCCACTATCACACAGCTACGAGAGGGACGATTTCAATCCGGTCGTTGACGGCAAGACGGTAGAAGAGGATCGCGGCTCCCTCAATACCACCGTCGGAGACCAGTACTTTACGACGTTCCGCATCCCGATCGTGGCGGGACGCGAATTCGAGGCTGCGGATACAGAGACGAGCCCCAGGGTGGCGGTGGTCAATCAGGCTCTGGTGAAGCAATATTTCCATGGGGCGAATCCGATTGGAAAGACCTTTACGACGTCGGGGGTAAAAGACGAGAAAGTTACGTACCAGATCGTGGGAATCTGCGCCGACACACGCTACGGGAGCCTGCGCGAAGATCCGCCGCCGATTTTCTATCGTGATTTCCGGCAGTCTCCGGAGATCGACTGGGGGATGACGTTCGCGGTGAAGACGCAGACATCGCGAGCGGCGATCGCGCCGTCGCTGCGGCGAGCGGTGGCGTCGATAGATCCCAATCTGCCGCTGACGGATATGCGAACCCAGGAAGAGCAGATCGACGAACTGCTGATGCAGGAGCACATCTTCGCGGATCTGACCGCGGATTCGGCGTGCTGGCACTGGTGCTGGCGTGCATCGGAATCTATGGGCTGATGGCGTATGCGGTTTCGCGGCGCACGAACGAGATTGGAATCCGAATGGCTCTGGGCGCGCGGTCGGAACAGGTGTTGAGAATGGTCTTGCGCGAGGCTTTGTGGATGACCACAGCCGGCGTCTTAGTTGGGCTGGGTGGCGCGCTGGTGCTGGGGAAACTGATTGCGACTCTGCTCTACGGATTGAAGGCGTGGGACCCGCTCAGCCTGATTGCAGCGGCTTCATTGCTCGCGGTCGTCGCGCTGGGTGCGAGCTGGGTTCCGGCAAGGCGGGCAGCGGCGGTGGATCCAAGCAAGGCTCTGCGCGCAGATTGATGGAACAACAACTACGGCAGGTCTGGGATGGTAGGCTCAGGAAGAACCCGCTTGTGGGCGCGCTGGGCCTGTAGCTCAACGGTTAGAGCAGGGGACTCATAATCCCTTGGTTGGGGGTTCAAATCCCTCCGGGCCCACCAGGTTTTCCCCGCGACCTGATTTCCGTTTTCTCCGGACACTCAATCTCGATCTAGTGGATCGTGGCTCCGACGGTGGCCATGGCAGAGCGGTATTCCTCGGTTGGATCCACGCGCTCGCGCCAGTAATCCAGAGAGTCCTGGAACGTCTTTGCGCCGGCAGTGGAGAAGCGCGCGAGGAAATCCGGATCGCCGGCCAGACTCGCCACCTGCGCCCACATGTCGGCTTCGAACATATCCCGCTGAGCCTTGAGAACCAGCTTGTAGGCGATCTCAGGACCGGCGTCGCCGTGGTACTCGGCGAGATCCACCTTACGGCCAAAGGCGTCTTCGGAGGAATTCTTCTGCACGATCGCCATCAGGTACTCGCGATCGCGAGCTAGTTTCTCGAAGGGGCTGTTGGCCTCGAGGGCGGCGCGGATATCGAGAGACCGCGTGAGCCGGAAGGCGGCCTGCGCGACAGCCCACTTCTGCAATTCTTTCGCCAGCGAGCCATCGGAGTCCGCAGTATTCGGAAGCGTCGGCGACTGACCCGTGTGCACCGACCAGACGTGATCGCAGATCGCGGTGACCTGATCGAGAAGTTTCAGGGTGACGTCTTCGATGCCGCCGTCGCCTGCCTCAGCGATCAGGGCGGCGTGCGCGGAGGGATGGCTGTTGGGGTTGTGGACCGTCGAGGCCAGCCATTCGATAACGCCGTCGGTGATCTCCGTCTTCAGGGCTTCGAACTCCGATTGGCCCGTTTCCTCGATGTTCAGAGATTGGTCCTCGAATTCCTGCGCTGGCGGATCGGTTGGGTCGGGTGCGGCACTCACTTCTTCCCATGGAAAAATGCGGGTTCTGAGTGCTGCTGAGCTTTCGTCGTTCTGGAACATATCCGAGGGGTTGGCCTGCTCGGGTTGCGGAGCCCACGTGTTCGCGACGCGCCGTGAGCGGAGCAGGTAAACAAGGCCAACGAAGAAAGCGAAGAAGTAGGCGCCCGGTTTCACCCAGATTGGAAGCGTGTCGGAGACCACCGGGCCGGTGTGGACCAGGGTGGCGAGCAGAGACAGCAGGTAGTATCCGGCTTCGAGCGAAAGCAGGCCTTTTGCGAAGGCGGGCCCGAGCCGATTCCTGGTGGCGATGAGAAAGCCCGCGACCGCTCCGAGCAGACCGGCAACGATCGCGATGGTGGCGGGCAGGGGCCGCATTTGAATTTCCGGGTTGCGGACGAGGTGCAGGATGCCGGTCCAGGTCGAGACTCCAGCCGCGAGCCTCGATGCCGCATCGACCCAAAGGGCGAGAAGGAACACGATGAGCCATCCGCCGAGACCCTTCGGGGAACTGCGCGCCGATTTTGTGCTTTCCTCGTACACGATTGGATCGGGGGCCTGCGTTCGGCAGAACTTTATGGAAAACCCGAACGAAGCGAAACGCCTCCGGGTCACAGGATACCTGGTACCAACGGGCCACCGGTATCCCTCCTCCGAGGATCAGCGATCCCCAATCGGTTTCGAGGACGCGGGTAACTGTCGGACATAGGAGGGCCAGATATCGGCCAATCAGCAAGTCCGGCGTGTTTGCATGGCCATTGCACGGCGCCGTGAGGGATATTTTGTGGAAATTAGAAACCTGTAGTAACCGCGCTTCCCTCGATGGTCCTCCAAGCTGACCCAGCAGTGGATTGGTAACACATAAGTACCATCAATAGATCACTAAAGTCATTCTTTCTGGTGACTGTGCGTGCTATGTTCGCACCATATCGGTAACAGGGACTGACTGAAAAGTGCTCCTTCGGGGGCCGATAAGTCGGGAGCTCGCCCTGATGCCCCCTGCCGATTTCGCCCACCTCGATTCTGAATCCGGCAGGGAAATCAATAAAGGACTCTGTATGAAGGCTCTGCCTGCCTCCTGCCTGGTTTCGAAGCGCTCCGCATGGGCGTTGTTGACGAAGTTAACATTTCCAACCTTGATGACCCTCGCGGCGTTGTTGACGAGCGCGACGGGGGTACAGGCCCAGACCACCTTTGCTGCGACGGCTGTCGGAACCGCGACGCCGGCCACGCAAACGGTGAGCGTAAGCCTGCAGACTGCCGGAACCGTGGCGAAGTTGGAAGTGCTGACGATGGGTGCGCCGAACCTCGACTTCACTGAGTCAGGCACAGACAACTGTGTGGGCATCAACTCCGGCAGCTGCCAGGTCACTGTTGCGTTTGCTCCGAAATATCCAGGAGTGCGGAACGGTGCGGTGGTGTTGCTGGACGCCGGCAACAACACGCTGGGCACGCAGTACCTGACGGGAATTGGGCAGGGCTCGCTGGCCGTCATGGTGCCGGGCGCGGTCAGCATCGTGGCCGGTCAGGTAGGCGAATGGACACTGCTTAACGACGGCGGTTCGGCGACGCAGGCCGATCTGTATCTGCCATCGGCCGTGGCCGTGGATGGCGCGGGCAATTTGTTCATCGCCGACTCGCACCACAACCGGGTGCGTGAGGTGATTGCGGCGGGCGCGTTCGCGGGCACGATTACCACGGTGGCCGGTGACGGCAGCGCGGGATACGACGCGACGGCGACGGTAGCCAAGGCAACTTCGCTGAATCAGCCAGGCGGCGTGGCCATCGACGGCGCGGGGAATCTGCTCATCGCGGACACCAACAACAACGTGATCCGCAAGGTGAACCTGAACACGGGTGCAATTTCTACGGTAGCCGGCACCGGGGCGCCGGGTTACACCGGCGATAGCGGTGCTGCGACGTCGGCGACACTGAACTCACCGGCCGGTATTGCGGTGGATGCGGCGGGCAACCTGTATATCGCGGACACCAATAATGATGCGGTGCGGGAAGTCGTGGCGGGAACCATTGCCACGGTCGCAGGAGATGGAACTGGCGCGCCGGGATTTTCCGGAGACACCGGTCTGGCGATTCTCGCAAAGCTGAACGCGCCCTTCGGAGTCGCACTGGATCCAGCGGGGAACCTGTACATCGCGGACTCGGGCAACAACCGCGTGCGCGTGGTGAACACCAGCGGCAACATCAACACCTTCGCGGGGAACGGGACACCGGCGTACCTGGGCGATGGCGGCGCAGCAATCCAGGCGGAGCTGTACTCGCCGCTGGGTGTGGCCTGCGATCCGGCGGGCAATGTCTACATTGCGGATGCGCGCAACTACGTCGTACGCAAAGTGAATGCGGTTTCCGGCAAGATTTCAACGATCGCCGGAACCAACGCCACCGACAACTATATCGATGGCAAATCGGACTTCACCTACGGCAACGGGCAGAACGGCGACGCATTTACCGGTGGCGGCATCGCGACGGGCGCCGGGATTTACGCGCCTTACGGAGTGGCGGTCGATCAGGCCGGAAACCTGCTGGTAGCGGAATATTTCGATCATCTGATCCGCAAAGTCAGCGCGAACCAGGCGACGTTGTTTTTCCAGCCGGAGTTGTGGCAGAACCAGGTAAGTTCGCCACAGAATCAGGCGATCGAGAACGACGGCAACGTTGCCCTGACGTTCAGTGCGGTCTCACCCGACGCGAATGCGGCGGTGGCGTCGAGCGGAACGACCTGCACGACGACGAGCAGCATTGCCGTGGATGCGAGCTGCGTTGTGGCGGCGGAGTTCGCGCCAACCAGCACAACATTAACGAACCCTCTGGTCGGGAACGTGAGCCTGACGGGCAATCCGGCGGATGCCCCGCTGGATATTTCGGTGGTTGGCCAGGCGCTGGGACTGAATGGCGCCATTGTGACCCTGACGTCGAGCCAGAATCCTTCGGCGTACGGACAGGCCGTGACGCTGAACGTAACCGTGAAGCAGGATCCCAACTCTACCCAGGGGACACCGACCGGGAGCGTGACGTTCTCGGATACGTTCCAGGGAGCAACCACGACGCTGGGCACGCAGACCCTGAACGGCAGCGGCAATGCGAGCCTGCAACTGACTTCGCTTGCGGTGGGAACGCACTTGATCACTGCGAACTACGGCGGCGATACCTTCTACAGCGCGTCTGCGTCGAATCCGCTGTCGCAGGTGGTGCAGGAACAGGTCACCGTGGTGGTGACGAATTCCGGCGGCGGGAATCCTTCGGCCTACGGCGCAAACGTGACCTTCACGGCGACCGTGAGCGTCTCGGGTGGAATTCCGGTGTCGGGCGCGGTGTCGTTCTACAACAACGGCAATTACCTGGGCAGCGGAACTCTGAACGGCAACGTGGCTACCTACGGAACCACAACATTGCCGGTGGGCAGCAACTCGATCACTGCGAGCTATACAGATTCGAACAACGTGAGCTCGACGTCATCGCCGCTGGTGCAGGTAGTGGAACAGAACACCACGACGACGATTACGTCGAGCGCGAATCCGGTGGTCCACGGAACGACGGTGACGTTCACCGCAGTCGTGACGGCGACGGGAACGGTGGCTCCAACGGGTCCGGTAGCGTTTTACGACGGGACGGTGCAGATCGGGACAGGAACTCTGACAGCCTCTGGAACCACGACCGCAGTTGCGACCTTCCAGACCTCGTCTCTCGCGGCTGGGACCCACTCGATTACGGCGTCCTATGCCGGGGACAGCAAAGACTTCGCGAGCACGTCGGCGGCACTCAGTGAAACGGTGAACATCGCCTCAACGACGACAGCGCTGGCGGCAAGCGCGAACCCGGCCATCGCCGGCAAGCCTCTCACCCTGACTGCGACCGTGACGACAGACGGCGGAACCGCCGCAGGAACGGTGAACTTCTATAACGGAGCGGCGCTGCTGGGATCGGGCGCGCTGAACGGTGCTGGTGTTGCGACCTTCACGTCGTCGACTCTGGCGGTGGGGAGTTATTCCATCACCGCGAAGTATGCCGGCGATGCGAACGACACTAGCAGCACCTCTGCAGCCCTGGCCCTGAACGTGATTCAGGCGACGACGAGCGTGAAGCTGGTGACCAGCAACCCCGCCGTGCAGGTAACAGCGCCGGTGACCTTTACCGCGACGGTGAGTGGCAACGGTGGAGTTCCGACGGGCAGCGTGACGTTCATGGATGGCGCGAACACGCTGGGTTCAGTCCTTGTGAACGCAGGGGGCGTGGCGAGCTACACGACGTCCTCGCTGGCGGTTGGCACGCACAACGTCACCGCGGTGTATGGCGGCGACGC
The DNA here is from genome assembly GCA_963705765.1 of uncultured Acidobacteriaceae bacterium. GTDB lineage: Bacteria > Acidobacteriota > Terriglobia > Terriglobales > Acidobacteriaceae > Palsa-343. The sequence continues at coordinate 131,068 of CAVPKU010000018.1, forward strand.
GAACGACGCCGGGAGTACGTCAACGGGGATCACGGAAACGGTGACTGCCTATGCGACGCAGACGTCCCTGGTGGCGTCGGCCACCAGCATGAACACGGACCAGCAGCTGACACTGCTGACGACTACCACATCCAGCAGTGGTGGCGCCGTGACAGGGACGATTACGTACATGAGCGGTACCACGACGCTGGGAACCGCGACAGTAGGCGCGAACGGGGCGGCGACGTTCTCGCTGAGTCCCCCGGCGGGCTCCTACAGCATCGCTGCCCACTACAGCGGCGATGCGCTGAACGCTGCGTCGGTGTCGAACGTGGTGACGGTGAACGTCTCCCAGGCGACGGAGTTCACAATCGCGCTGAATCCGACGTCGATGAGCATTCCAACGACGAAGTCGGCGCAGTTGACCATCAACCTGGGATCTCAGAATTCATTTACCGACAAGATCGCACTGGGTTGCGATTCGCTGCCGTACTCGGTGACGTGCAACTTCGCCAACAACGACTTCACGCTGAGCGCGAACGGTAAGGCCTCGGTCACGCTAACGGTGGACACGAATTCGCCGCTGGCTTCAGGGTCGCAGGCGAAAAATGAAGGGCTCTTCGGCAGCAACGGGATGATCGCGGCATGGGTCTTCCCCGGCGCAGCGCTGTTCGGCTTCGCCTTCCGGCGGTTTCGGAAGAACGCCGCAGCCATGCGAGCGCTGGTGGTGCTTGCCATGCTCGTCGGCACAACCTTCCTCATGACCGGTTGCGGCGGGTTCACGCTGAACAGCGCCAAGCCTGGCAACTATGTGATCCAGGTGACGGCGACCGGCACGCAGACGGGCGTCACGCATGTGGCGAACCTGACGTTGACGGTGACCCAGTGAGCGGAGTTGGCATCATGATGCGCAAATGGGTTCGCTGGGCTTTCGTCGTGGTGGGGCTGGTGGCGGGTCTAAGCACGGCGCGGGCGCAGTCGCCGGAAGCGGCGGTCGGCGACTGGTCGACTCTGGCCGTGGGCGGCAGTTTCAACGCCACCCGGCTGCAATACGGCCAGCACTGGCTTTACGGCGGCACGGCGTTTGTTGACGCGAACTTTACCTGGCGGTACGGCATCGAAGGAGAAACGAACTGGGAAGTGCTAAAGCAGTTCGAGCAGGTGCATGCCACCACCTACCTGGTGGGTCCGCGCTACCAGCTGGCGGGCATGGGTCAGAATGCGCAGTGGCGGCCGTATGTGAAATTCCTGGCCGGGGATGGGTATTTCAACTTCCCGTATCACTACGCGTGGGGCAACTATTTTGTGATGGCGCCGGGCGCGGGCATGGACTATCGGGTGAACTCGCGCATCCGGCTGCGGGTATTCGATGCGGAGTATCAGTACTGGCCTGGGTTCACGTATGGGTCGATGACAAACCTCAGCGTGAGCGCGGGTATGCGGTATCGGATTCGCTGACCGGTCCTGGCAAAGTCCAACCAGACTTGCTGTGAACCGGAGTTGATCTCCAGCCAGCCAAAACCGGCGGCCGGGTGACGATCGAACGGGCTCGAATTGCATTTCTGCAGTGTGCGTGAGGTTCTATGCCTGGGTTCTTCCAACGTGTGGGTTTTACTGTTGTTCTTTTCGGTGGGGTAGTTTGCACTCTGGGGGCGGGCGCCCCTGCATGGGCCCAGAATGCGGCGGTAACGGCCTCGCAGCCGAGTCACAGCGAGGCCGTACTGTCGATGAGCGTAGGGCCATTCTTTTCCAGGACCAGTCACGTGGAGACGTTTGCCGCGTTCCTGCGCGAGATTGGCGCCGACGACCTTGCGGCGCGCAAAGAAGCAATCACAGGGCGGAAACAAGCGCGCGTGGACTGGATAGCGCTGAATCGCGCCTCCATCGGACTAACCGACGAGCAATGGAAGAGCGCGTACGCGATCCTCGTCGACGGCAGCCAGCAGGTTGCGGACTGGGGCGACGCGATGCAGGATGCTCTGGGCTGGAAGGATGGACGTTTTCAGGCCGACCCGCAGGATCGTCTGGCGAAGACCGCTCAGTTCGACAGGCTGAGCGCTCACGGTGACTCGATTGTGGATGCTACGATCGCCACGCTGCAGCAAGAGCTCGGCAACGATGCGTTCGACCGGCTCGATACTTTCGTGATCCAGCGCGAAGGCGGCAAAAGGACCATCGATCAGGGACCGATCCACAAGGGTCGGATGGAAACCGCCAAGGTCACGCCAATTCCCGCGCAACAATAGCCCCGCCTATTCTCGTTGCGAAGGTGGAGTTTCTGGCGGAGGTTCTGATGCTTCTGGCAGAGATGCCTCTGCCTCGGGCCGAACTATCCCCTCTTCCTCAACCGCCGCAGGCGCGGGCAAGTGCGGATTTGCAGCTGCGGGCCTAGCCGGAAGTATCTGAACCAGCGCCGGCGGTTGCGGCTCGGCTGTGCCCATGGCGGCTTCGTGCTGCGCGCGGGCTGCTGCATCGATGTCCACCGGAATGCCGCCGGGGATAATTTCCGCGTAACCGTATTTGTGCTTCAGGTCGCCGGTGAAGCGCACCATCAGGAACATCAGCATCAGGGAGACGATCACGGCGATGGCGGAGCCCTCGGGACCCTGTCCGCCGCCGCTGAGCCACGCCGGCCCATTGGCGTTGGTGACGAAGACCGGCGAGTAGCTCATCGAACCGGAAGCCGGCAGGCCAAACAGAAGGCTCAAGGTCGCGATCCAGGCAAAGTGGAAACCCCAGGCGACCCAAAGAGCCCGCGTGCGGAGCACTGCGATGGCGAGCACGAGGCCAAGAAGAAACGAGACCAGCACAGCGGCCGTGGTCGTCGGCGCAGTGTGGGTAAGCCAGATGGCATAGACGACCGCCATAAAGAAAGCTCCGAGGACCGGGCCCATGGCTTCGACCAGCCTCAGGAAGGGATAGCCGCGAAAAGCAATCTCGATGGCGAGCGAACCAGCTGCGAGAGCGATGACATCGAGGAACAGGATGAAGTACTGGTGCTGGTTGGTGAAGACGGTGACAACCAGACCGCCGATCACAGCAACAGGCAGAACGCAGGCCAGCACGCCTGCCCAGCCCAGCGCCGCACCGAGTGCGATTTCGCGTCCCAACCCCGGGCGAGGCGCAAGGCCGGTCACTTTCGCTGAATCCACATGGCGCTGCCCCAGCCGGCTCATGATCCAGTAGCCGACAATCAGGAGGAAAAGCAGAAAGATGCGGTAGAGCGGATCCTGAAGATCGCCGAGGCGGAGGCCCTCGGCAGCGCGCGAAGCAACCAGATCCGAGAAAAGAAACCAGGCTGCAGCCACAAGAAACCACACCAGCGCGGAGAGCCTTTGCAGAAAACTCACGCCGTTGCTCCGAAAAATAATGGGGCGCGCTGGAGAGACGTCATCAGGGCTATAGATGCCTGCCGGGGATCAAAGCGTATAGAACTGGCCAATGTTGCGGAACTTTTCGTAGCGGCGCCGGAGAAGTTCGTCGAGCGGAAGAGTCTTGAGCTCGTTGAGATGCCAACGCAGCTTCTCGGCGAGCAGTTCGGCAGTGCCGGCGGGATCCGTGTGCGCTCCGCCTTCGGGTTCCGGGATGACGTCGTCCACGCACCGGAGCGATTGAACGTCGGTTGCGGAGATACGCATCGCCTCGGCGGCCTTGTCCTTGAAAGCGGCATCGCGCCACAGGATGGCGGCGCAACCCTCCGGCGGAATGACGGAGTAAATGGCGTTTTCGAAGATGAGCACGCGATCGGCGACCGCGAGTCCCAGCGCTCCCCCGGAGCCGCCTTCACCGGTAATGACAGCGATGATGGGTACCCGCATGCGGGACATTTCGCGCATGTTGCGGGCGATGGCTTCGGCCTGGCCGCGTTCCTCGGCTCCTACGCCGGGGTAGGCGGCGGGCACATCGATGATGGAGAAAATCGGGCGCGAGAATTTCTCGGCGATCTGCATACACCGCAATGCCTTGCGGTAGCCTTCGGGATTCGGCATCCCAAACCGGCGGCTCACCTTGTCTTTCGTCGAGCGGCCCTTGAGGTTGGCCACGACCATGACTTCCTGGCCGTCGAAGCGCGCCATGCCACAGGCCATCGCCGGATCGTCGCCGAAGGAGCGGTCGCCGTGAATCTCGGAAAAGTCGGTGCAAATCCGCTCGATCAAATCCATGGGATAGGGCCGTTGGGGGTGGCGTGCCAGTTCGGTTTTCGCCCATTCCGGAGAAACCGGCGGCGGATTTGTTTCCGGCTGATCGGTCATAGAGGGAGGAGGTCCGAGTTTGATTGTATGGGGGAGAAGAACGAGGGGCAAATGGAGAGGGTTACTTCCCGCATGCGGGTCACGGACAGGGCGGGGTGTCCAATGCAATACGACCGTCCCAAACAAGGCGCAGCGTTAGTTATCCCGGTGCTTGCGCATGTAGACTTCGAACTTCTTCGCGGCCCGCCGGCGTTTCCAGCGATAGTAGCGGTTGCGCAAGCCGAAGGCGGTTTCACTGCCGGCAAAGGCGAATCCGCGTCGCGGAGCGAACTTGATGTACAGGAAGCCGAACAGCGCGCCCCCTAGCTGGGAGAACGCGACAATCTTTTGCTCCGAGAACAACATGGCCAGCGCGATCAGCATATAAACCGCGACCAGGTATTTCGCCTTGATCGTGATCGGCAGCGGGAACATCATGAAGGGCGTGTCGGCGTAGAGGACGCCAATGGCGATCAGCAGGCCGAAGATGCCACCCCAGCAGGCGAATAGGGGCGCAGCGTATTGCGGCATCACGAGATAGAGCAGCAGAGCGGCGAGGCCGGCGCCAAAGACCGAGACGAAGAAAAGCTCGGCCAGCCAGCGTGAGCCGTGGTTCGATTCGAGAAGGCTGCCCAGGAACCACAGCGACAGCAGCTCGAAAGCGGTGCTCAGGATGCCGTTGTGGATGATGAAGTAGGTAAAGAGCTGCCAGATCCATCCGTGATGCAGCACCGCATCGGGATTCAGGATCAGGATGCCTGTAATCAGCGCGGCAAGGTTGTGCGAAGCAGCGCCGAGGACAAGAAGCGCGAAATAGGCGCCCAGGTTCCAGAGAATAAGGGTACGTGTAAAACCGCGGAAGTCGGGAAAGCCGAGGACGCCGCTGGAGAGACGAGGCACAGGGGATATTGTCTCATTCGGCACAGCGCCGCCCAACTGGCCGTCGTCGAAATGTGCCCGGCCGATTACACGTAGACGGCAGGAATAAAGTTCTGCTCGTGGATCGGTGGCCGCGTGTATTTTCTGCGGTCGAGTTCCGGCAGCTTGAGTTTTTCCGGCACCAGCTCTCTGTACTCGATCCGGCTCAGCAGATGATGGATCACGTTGAGGCGCGCCTGCTTCTTGTCATCCGCGTTCACCACAAACCACGGCGCCTGGCGCGTGTCGGTCATGGCGAACATCTCATCCTTGGCGCGTGAATATTCGGCCCAGTGCCGCCGCGACTCCAGATCCATCGCGCTTAGCTTCCACCGCTTCGTGGGGTTCTCCAGACGCTCGCGGAAGCGCCGCTCCTGTTCATCGTCGCTGACCGAGAACCAGTACTTGACCAGAACCACTCCGGAGCGGATCAGCATGCGCTCGAACTCCGGGCAGCTGTGCATGAATTCCTGATACTGGGCATCGTTGCAGAAGCCCATCACGCGCTCCACCCCGGCGCGGTTGTACCAGCTGCGGTCGAACAGCGCCATCTCACCGGCTGCGGGCAGTTGCGCGACGTAGCGCTGGAAATACCATTGCGTCTTCTCCCGCTCGGTCGGCGTGCCCAGGGCGACCACCCGGCAGATGCGCGGGTTCAGCGTCTCTGTGATGCGCTTGATCGCGCCACCCTTCCCCGCCGCATCCCGCCCTTCAAAGAGGACGACCACGCGCAGCCCTTCGTGGCGAATCCACTCCTGCAGCTTGACCAGCTCAATTTGCAATCGCCGCAGTTCCTTTTTATAGCTGGGCTTTTTTGCAGCTCCGTTGGCCGCGCCGTTCACGGCATGCTTGCCTGACCCGTTCCTGCTGTTTTTTGACACAACTTAACCCCGCCTGGCCCGGCCGGCATTCCGCGCGGGGCCTTGCCCTTGTCTCCTCTCTTATCGGCAGTTTGCGGCCCGAGGATACAGGGTGAAGCCGGCGATGGTGACTCCGGTACTGTCCCCGAATCGATCGTTCTGGTTCGTTCGCGGGATATCCCGGCCCGCCGCCCCGCGATACGATCGGCTTGGTGCGAGACCCCATCATGACCTCCGCGAGCCAGGCAACCACGAAAGTGGCCGGGTGGGACGTGACGTCCGCGCCAGTTCTGCCGTTGAACAAGCACAGAGCGACGTTCTCGGGAGCTACCAGCAAAGTGGCCGCAGCGTTGATCGTGCCCGCTCTGTTGGCCTGGGCCTGCGTTGCGCACTCTCCTCACTTACAGATCTGGGCACTCGCTGCCGGCCTGTTAGCCGGGTGCGTCCTCGTCCTTGTCATCCAGAGTGGGGTCGAGGAGCGGGCGCGGCTCGCCTCTCTCTTGACCGAGCGCACCTCGCAACTGGACGAGGAGAAGCTGGCTCTCGAACAGGCGCAGAAGGACCTTCTGCTGCTGACCACCCACGACCGGCTCACCGGCGTATGGAATCGCGCCGCCATTCTCGAACACATGGAGCGGGAACTGGTACGCGCACAGCGCGAGGAGACAGCGCTGGCCGTAGCCATTGCCGACCTGGACCACTTCAGATTGATCAACGACACCCAGGGCCATCTGTGCGGCGATCGCGTTCTCCGCGATGCGGCCCAGCGCCTCGCCTTCTGCCTGCGAGAGTACGACACCATCGGCCGCTATTCCGGAGAAGAATTCCTGATCCTGATGCCGGGTTACGACCCTGCGGAGGCCAGCGCCCGGCTCGATGATCTGGTGATGAGCATTCACGGACACCGTTTCCACGACGGCGAGCGCGTGGTGCAAACCAGTTGCAGCATCGGCGCAACGGTGTTTCGCCCGCAAGGGCGCGGTGCCTCGATGGAGGAACTGCTCACAGCCGCCGATGCAGCGCTGTATGGCGCCAAGGCAGCGGGACGGAACTGCGTCCACTTTGCGGAACTTGCAGAGTTGCAGCGGATTCTGGGCCGCGCGTAACGCGCGGCGGTCGTGCGGCGGCCGATCACGCATCGCGTTGTCTCTCCTGCAGTGTTAGGCTGGCCCCAATGAAATCGGACCGGAAGGCGATGCTGTTGGCGCTGGTCGCTGCGGGGTTTCTGGTGTCGACGCCGGCGAGGCCGCAAATCACAGGACAAGCGGCCAGCGGTCCCCAGCCTATTGCGTCGCCCGCAAGCCAGGTCTTCTCGAACGCAGAACTGCACCTGACCTATTCCTATCCGGCAGAACTGGCGCCGCAGGACAGCGCATTTGCCGCGGCGATCGCGCGACGCATGATCTACGGCGAGGATGCAGAGACGGACTACGCCAAGGCGAGGGATTGCGCAAAGGTTCTGTTGTCGGTGGGAACAGGGAGAGAAGGCTCGCCGGGCCCATGGGTACGCGTAGCGCTGGTTGAGATCGGCGAGCTGTGCGCACCGGCGAAAGTGCTGCAAAACAAGAAGGCCGTCCAGGCCTTGCTGGCGAATCTGGTGAAGCAGGGAACGACGGTGATGGGGATGATGCCGGTGGAGCGGCCAACCGTCTACCAGATCGAGGGGCATTGGGCCGGCTTTTGCGCCGCCCAGGGAACGCCGGTCACCGGGCAGGATTTGCAAACGGGGCAGGAACAGCTGATTGGAGTCGCCGCAGTCGCGGTGGACGCGAAGATCCTGGGCTGGGTGATTCAGACCAGCGACGCCGCGACCTTCAACCGGCTGCTCGCCACCGGGGTCGACTTTGGGACTGGCAAGCCGGAGAGACTGTTCGCTGGGGCGGTTCAATAGGGCTCGATCCAGGCAGACGTCTGGGTTCGCTTCTCGGCTGAGATCGTCTATTTCGGAGGGGACAAGTTGCAAGTCTTTTGTTTTGAGATCCCGGCGAACGGTTCCACACTTTGATCAGCGATTCCACCCTGAATCCGGCGCCCCGTGAGCATTATTCAAGTGCATACGGGAGAGCAGCGAGTGGGAACCGTTATAGAGGAACTCCAGGCTGATGTTTGCGCCGACGTATCCGAGCATGGTGTAGTTGCCCATCCGGAACGTATCCTTTGCTCCGTAGCGGCTGGGATACCATCCGTAGACGGCCGCCGTCGAACCCGCATACGGCGCGATGAGGGCAGGAACCGAGAAGACGCGGTGACCATCGTCGCCGCGGCGCGCGGTCAGAGTTGAAATGACGGCATGGCCGAGCCGGGGAAACACGCCTCTGCACTCACAGCGGTAATAGAGTGCATCTTCTCTGAAGACGCCGGACAGCGCATAGCGGGTCGTAGTGCTCACCGCTTCAATGGCAAAGTCGGAGCCGAAACGTTTGCCGTAACCCGCAGCTCCCTGCTTCCATTCGAGAGGTGAGTTATCCTCCTGGTCGATGCCGCCCTCCACCGCTGCGACACCGATGGGAAGGGGGCCGAACGCGTCGAAGGCGTAGTTACGAATCCTAGTTGCCTGAGTCGGGCGATGGTAGGGCAGGGTGGGTGGAGGCGGGCTGGTGCCTGGGGCTGAGGCGGAAGGATCCGGAGCGTCAAAGGACGACTGCGCATCCACCCGCAGCGGGAGGGCTGCAAAAAGAGTGCCGACGAATAGCGGGAGGATGACGAGGCGCAGCAGCATGCCGGGATCCTCCCAAGCCGTTCCCGAAGACAACTGTGGCACAGTGGCTGCGCACAATGATGATCACTATTGCTCAGATGCGCCACTTACCGGGTACAGGGAGGATTCACGCCGGCGAGACCGTTCAATGGCCGTGGGCTCTGGTCGCGGCGATTTCGGGGGAATGTGTGATTTAGGTCACATTCGGCCCTAAGCGCGATTCGGATAATGGGTCTCGGAGAGCCGAAGTCCGGCGTTATTTATACTTTTCATACCCCCGGAATTTTCGCTCTCCGCTGAGTTTTCCCCATGTTCCTTCTCTGGTTACGCATCGCGGCAGGTTTGTACGGGGTCGCCAGCATCCTGGCGATTCCGGCGGTGCTCGGGAACCGCCCGAGAGGGCACCGGTATTGCCTGCCCGTAGCGATGGGGGGATGGTTCTTCCACCTGGTGGCATCGGTGGAAATGCTGGCGGCGGCCCATCACCTGATTCCCGTATTGGGAACGGAGATTGTTTCGACGCTGGCGCTGGCGATCGTCGGCGTTTTTCTCTTTACGTTCTTTGTGTATCGGACCGTTTCGTTCGGCTTGTTCGCGCTGCCGCTGGCATTTCTGCTGACGGTGATTCCGGCGATCGGGCCGGAGCGCTATACCTTCAGCTCGCCGATGGTGCGCAACGGATGGATTGCCTTCCACGTGGTGATGCTGCTCGTGGCGTATGCGGCCCTGGCGTTCAGTATTCTGTCCAGCTTCCTGTATCTGATCCAGGAAAAGCGGCTCAAGAATAAGGATTGGGCCAAGGCAGGCGTGACGGCGCGCCCGAAAACGCGGCCGCGCGGGTTTCTGACGTGGCTGCCGCCGCTGGCGACGATGGACCAGGTCACGCAGAGCACGCTGCAGATCGGCTTCGTCTGCATGACGGTGGGCCTGTTCGCGGGCTCGCTGGTGGCGCAGGAGCAGGTGGGGATCGGATACTTTGCCGATCCGAAGGTGCTGCTGTCGTTTGTGATGTGGGGCCTGTACGTGGTGATCCTGTTCGTGCGGCGGAGCGTGGGGCTGCGCGGGCGGCGGGCGGCGTGGGTGACGTCGAGCGTGTTTGTGGTGATGCTGTTTGTGTGGGCGGCGAATCTATTGAATGGAGTGCATAGTTCCGCCCACAGGTTTGGACTGAAATGAGATTCCTGGTCACAGGTCTGAACCACAAGACGGCTCCAGTGGAGTTGCGCGAGCGGCTGGCGATTGGCCCGGATGCGCTGCCGGAGACGACGCGCGCGCTGATGGCGAAGCCGGGCGTGAAAGAGGCGATGATCCTCTCCACCTGCAATCGTGTCGAGCTGGTGGTAGCGCACAACGGAGTGGAGCCGCAGTTGCCGCAATTCCTGGCGGAGCATTTCTCGCTGGATCGCGGAGTGCTGGAACCGCATTTGTATCGCTATCAGGATGAAGAAGCGGTGCGGCATATGTTCCGGGTCGCGGCCAGCCTCGACTCGATGGTGGTGGGCGAGGCGCAGATTCTGGGGCAGGTGAAGAACTCGTGGAACCTGGCGCGGGAGTTGGGAGCGGTGAAGGGTCCGCTGGACAAGCTGCTGCAGGGCGCATTCACGGCGGCGAAGCGAGTGCGGACCGAGACGGAGATTGGGTCGTCGTCGGTGTCGATTGCGTCGGTCGCGGTGGATCTGGCCCGGCGCATCTTTGGATCGCTCGAAGGTAAGAAGATTCTGATCGTCGGCGCCGGCAAGATGAGTGAGCTGGCAGCGCGGCACCTGATGGAGCATGGCGCTGACTCGATCATGGTGGCGAATCGCACCTATGATCGCGCGCTGCGGCTGGCGGAGCAGTTTCTGGGGCAGGCGATTCGGTTTGAGGAATTTCACGGGCGCGCACACGAGGCCGACATCATCATTACGTCGACGGGCGCCGGGCATCCGATTATCGGAGTCGAGCAGGCCCAGTCGATTCTGCATCGACGCAAAGGACAGCCGGTCTTTGTGATCGACATTGCCGTGCCGCGCGATGTGGAGCCGCGGGTGAATCGACTGGAAGGAATGTTCCTCTACGATATCGACGACCTGCAGCAGGTGGCGGCGTCGAACCTGGTGGATCGCGGACACGAGGCGGCGAAGGCTGAGGCGATCATTGCCGAGGAGACGGAGCGGTTCCGGCGGCGGATTCGGACGATCGACATTGCGCCCGTGCTGGTGGACGTCCAGAGCGCGGCAGAGGAGTTGCGGCAGGCGGAGCTGCATCGGCAGCGGCAGCTGCTGCAGTCGTTGAGCCCGGAGCAGCAGGAAGCTGTGGAAGCGCTGACGCGCGGACTGATGAGTAAATTCATGCACATGCCGCTGCAGGCGATGAAGTCGGCGGCGCGCGAGGGCGATGCGGCGGCGCTGGAGACGATTCGCGGGATGTTCGAGAAAGATTATGGGCACAAGCCGACGCAGGGAACGAATGCAGAGACTGAGCCTGGGGCTGAGCCCGGCGACGAGACGAGTAAGACATAGCGGGTGGGGACGCGATACGCTGGTTCCTGATCTCGCATGACGAATCCCAACGACAATTCAAAGGCTGGAACGGCGACGGGCCTACTGCGCATTGGATCGCGCGGGTCGAAGCTCGCGCTGTGGCAGGCGCATCACATCGCGGATCGGCTGCGAGCCGCGGGGCACGAGGTCGAGATCGAGGTCATCAAGACGCTCGGCGATGCGATGCAGCATGTGCCCTTTGCTGAGGTTGGCACAACGGATCGCGATGCAAAAGGGATGTTCACGAAGGAGATCGAGGAGGCGCTGTATGCGGCGCGCATCGATCTGGCCGTGCACAGCCTGAAGGATCTGCCGACGGAGCTGGCGGCGCCGTTTACGATAGCGGCGATTCCAGAGCGGGTAGATCCGCGGGATGCATTTGTGTCGGTGCAGTACGAGAGCTTCGAGGCGCTGCCCCAGGGAGCGCGGATCGGGACGAGCAGTTTGCGGCGGCAGGCACAGCTGAAGGCGCAGCGGCCGGATGTGGAATGCGTTGAGTTTCGCGGAAACGTGGACACGCGATTGCGCAAACTGGCCGAGGGTCAAGTGGATGCGATCATCCTGGCTTCGGCGGGGTTGGAGCGGCTGGGACTGACGGCGCATCGGCGCGAGTGTTTTTCGCCGCTGATTCTGTGTCCGGCGGCGGGACAAGGCGCGCTCGCGATCGAGGCGCGGGCTGGCGATGAGCGGACGCTGGCGGCGGTTTCGTTTTTGGACGATGAGGCGACTCGGTATGCGGTGACGGCGGAGCGCGCGGCGCTCGCCGGCCTGGGTGGAGGGTGCCAGGTGCCGATTGGAATTCATTGCTTCGCGGGCGATGACGGGTACAGCGTGGTGGCAGCGGTGGCTGCGCCGGATGGATCTGAGGTGCTGCGGGTCGCGCTGGACCGGCAGAAGGATTTCTTGCCGGAGGCGCTGGGGCAGAAGGTCGCGGATGAATTGTTGAGGCAGGGAGCGCAGAGATTGCTGGGACTTGGAGTGCCGGAGAAGCCGGGACCAGAATCGGTTGGGGCGGCGTGAGCGAGCTTCCGCTTGCAGGCCGCAGGATTCTTGTAACGCGTGCGCGACATCAGGCCGGGCAATTTTCCGAGAAGCTGAAGGCGCTGGGGGCGGAGGTCGTCGAGATTCCGGCCATTGCAATCGTGCCGCCGGAATCGTATGGCGACCTGGATCGAGCGCTCCGCAACTTGTCACAGTACCAGTGGCTAATGGTGACGAGCGCTAACGGAGCGCAGGCGTTGGGCGGACGAATGCAGACGCTGGGGATTGGGGCTGGGGCGTTTTCGGGACTCAAGGTTGCAGCGGTTGGAACAGCGACGGCGCGGGCGCTTGGAGAATGGGGGCTGCAGGTATCGCTGACGCCGCCGGAGTATGTGGCAGAGTCGCTGGCCGAAGCTCTCGGGGATCAGGTTGCAGGGCGGCGGCTGTTGCTGGCGCGGGCGGCGGTGGCGCGGGATCTGATTCCGGATGCTCTGCGAGCTCGAGGTGCGACCGTCGATGTGGTCGATGCGTACAGGAACGTCATCTCTGAAGAATCTGTAACAACGGTGCGCACGATCTTCGGGCCGGGAGGTCGGATACCGCACGTGGCGACGTTCACAAGCTCATCGACGGTTACGAATTTTCTGAATTTACTGCGCGCGGCGGGTGTTGAGGCGCCGAAGACGATGCGGGCGGTGTCGATCGGGCCGATTACGAGCCGGACGATGCGGGAGAACGGATGGGAGCCGGCGGCGGAGGCCGATCCACATGATCTCGACGGGCTGGTGGTGGCGGTGGTGCGGGCGCTCAGCGGCTAGTTGTGCGGGGCTGACGCGTTGACCGGCACGGTAAAGTGTCCGCCGCGGATTGAGGCCAATTCGGAGTTGGGTTTTTGTCCGGGCGCTGCGGGCAGAGGTTTGCCGCCCAGACCGTTCGGGTCACCGGGATTCGACCACAGTGCACCGACTTCGATTTTCTTTGGCTGCTGTGCGATCAGATTGTGGTTCAGCGTGCGCTGCTTGTCGACATACGCAGCGATCACGCGCGAGGCGAGGCGACCGGCCAGCTTGCCGTGTTCTCCCGCTTCAAACAGAACGCAAACCGCGATGTCGGGATTGCGGCGGGGGGTGAAGCCGACGAACCAGGCATTGTCATTGACGGAGTGGGCGTGGCCGAGCCTTGCGGCAAGAGCGTTGCTCATGGTTTGTGCGCTGCCCGTTTTGCCGGCGAAGTCGATGCCGTCGAGGTGTGCGCTATTGTCGGTGCCGATCGGTGTAGGCACGAGGGCCATCGCATCGGTAATGGTCTCCCAGATGGAGGGATCCTCGCGGAAGGTGGAGTCGGCGGAGCCGGGATAGGAGTCGAGGATGGCCTGGCGGACTTCGGGCTTGAGTTCGTCGGGAAAAACGACGTGGGGGCGGTGGAGCACCCCGCCAGAAGCGATGCCCGCGATGGCCCGAACCATCTGAACTGGCGTCGCGGCGATGGCACCCTGGCCGATGCCAACGGAGGTGACTTCTCCGGGATACCACTTCTGATGGAAGGTCTTCATCTTCCACTCAGCCGAAGGCATGGTACCGGACGCTTCGTCCGGAAGATCGATGCCGGTCTTGAAACCCATACCGACGATATGGGCCCAATAAGCGATTTTGTCGATGCCGAGGCGTGCGGCCAGCGTATAGAAGAAGACGTCGCAGGACTGGTAGATGGCCTTGTCGATATTGACCGCGCCGTGCCCGGACTTGACCCAGCAATGCTGATAGGTGCCAAAGAGGTTGACGCCACCGGCGCAGTGGACGGTCATGTCCTGGGCAACATTCTCCTCGAGGCCGGCCAGCGACATGATGATCTTGAAAGTGGAGCCGGGAGCGAGTTGCGCCTGGATGGCCTTGTTCATCAGGGGGTGCTCGGGGTCGGTAATGTATTTGTTCCAGGAGTCACGGCTGATGCGTACAGCAAATTGGTTGGGATCGAAGGCGGGACGGCTGACCATCGCGAGGACTTCGCCGGTATGGGGATCGACGGCGATCATGGCGCCGTTGCGGTCGCCCAGGGCGTTTTCGGCGGCGCGCTGGACGTCGAGGTCGATCGTGAGGCGGAGACTCTGGCCGGGCTTTGCGGGCTCAGTGCCGAGGCGGCCGACTTCGCGACCATGGCTGTCGACGACCACGTCTTCGGAGCCATCTTCGCCGCGCAGGATGCCGTCGTAGGAGGCTTCGACGCCGGAGCGGCCAACGACATCGCCGGGCTCGTACATGGCGTAGCGCGGGTCGTTGAGCATTTCCTCGCTGACCTCGCCCACATAGCCGATGAGGTGAGCGGCGAATCCATCGCGAGGATAGAGGCGGCGCTGTTCCTGGATGGTATCGAGTTCCGGCAGCTCATCTTTGTGTGCTTCGATGAACTCTTCTTCGTCCGGCGTGATGTCCTGCTTGAGAGGCAGCGGCTGGTACTTGGGGGCGAGGCGGTATCTCTTCAGGATGGCGTCGATCTGATCGGTGGTCATATGCAGACCACGCGCGATGAGGGGCAGGTCGGGCGTAATGTCGTGGCCCTGTTCGCGGACGAGGAAGCAGGAGACGGAGGGATAGTTGTCGACGATGAGTCGGCCTTCCCGATCGAAGATTTTGCCGCGGGGAGCGAGGATGGGGACTTTGCGGATACGGTTGGCTTCCGCGAGGGCGTGGTAGTTCTGGCCGCCGACTACCTGCAGACGCCAGAGGCCGAAAACGAGAATGGCCATGATAGCCGCAATGATGTATTGGATGACGGCGAGGCGAAGCGGGGGCAGTTTTTCGTCGCGGTTGATCACGGCTGAAGGAAACTCCAGGGCCGCAGAGCGTGCGAAAACGGGCCAGCCTTTTTTGCGAAAGGAGTGATATAAGGATAGCGCGAACTAAAGCGATGACAGCCGGGCTGGCATTTTAGTTGTAGATTCCGGCGGTGACGTTAATACTTGGGCATGGCTGGACGCAGGAAAGCATCGGTAAAGAAAGTGGTACCGGGACAGAAAGCATCGGCGGAGGCGGCAAAAGGGGAATTCCTGCCACCGAGGCCGATCAGCCTGCGTACGCTGGGCGACTATCTCGACCTTTCACCCGCGACAATATCGTTGGTGCTGAACAACGCGCCTGGGGTGCGGTCGATCCCGCAGGAGACTCGGGATCGGGTGACTGCAGCAGCAAAGAAATTCGAGTATCGGCCGAGTTTTTTTGCGCGGTCCCTGCGGCGGCGGCAGAGCTTTTCGATCGGAGTGCTGGTTCCCGAGCTGAGTGACGGCTACTCGGTGTTGGTGATGAGCGGCCTCGAGGAAGTGCTGATCGAGGAAGGCTATTTTTATCTGACGGCGAGCCATCGGCGCAAGGCGGACCTGATCGAGGAGTATCCGGGTCTGCTGATGGACCGGGCGGTGGAGGGTTTCATCGCCATCGATACGGCGCTGCAACACGCGCTTCCGCTGCCGGTGGTGGCGGTGGCTGCGCACAAACCGCTGCCGGGCGTAACGCGCATCACTCTGGATCACGGACGCGCGGCCGATCTGACGCTGCGGCACCTGTATCAGCTGGGGCATCGGCAGATCGCATTCATGCGGGGGCAGACCTTTAGTTCGGACTCCGACGACCGCTGGAAGAGTCTGATGGTGGTGGCGAAGGAACTGGGCATTGAAGTAGCACCGGAACTGGTGGTGCAACTGGAGGAAAACCTTTCGTCGCCGGAGCTGGGGTATCCGGTGGTGGCAAAACTGCTCGCGACCAGGCGTCCCTTCACCGCGGTGGTTTCGTACAACGACATTGCTGCGATTGGGGCGATCCGGGCGCTGCGCGATCACGGTCTGCGAGTGCCGGACGATGTATCGGTGATCGGCTTCGACGATATTCAGGGTGCGGCGTACCATACTCCGAGCCTGACAACGATTCGACAGCCGCTGAACAGCATGGGCAACCGAGCCGCGACGCTGCTGCTGCAAAGGCTGCGCGGCGCGAAGGATATGCCCGAGCAGGTGTCGATTGTGCCGGAGTTGATCATCCGCGAGTCGACGCTGCCGCCCAACCCGGCGCGGATGAAGAAGAAGTAGAAGAGCAACTGCGAGCCGGTAGCCGGTAGCGAGCGGACGACGAGCGAACTGCGAGCTGTCAGTGCATCGTGGTCAGCAGACAGCGCAGGGTACGGGGTAGAATCGGCCTTCGAATGACCACGCCTCGGTCACCTCGGTTTGTTCTCCTTTGTTTTGGGTTTGTGGTTTGCGGGATGGTGACGGTGCTGCCGGGACCCCTGCTGCCCGTGATGGCTGCGCGCTGGGGCCTGAGAGACGTGCAGTCGGGAGACTTCTTCGCGGCCGTATTTCTGGCCTCGACGGTTGGGTCGATTTTTTCGCCGCACTGGCTACGACGGAATCTCCCGCTCGGTTATGGGTCGATGACGGCAGGGGTTCTGATGCTGATCGTCGCTGAGCAGACGGCGGGAGCATCGCTCGGACATGGGCTGGCATTGACGTCGTTCGCGCTCATCGGCCTGGGAATTGGGCTGTCGGTGACGGCGACCAATCTAACGGTCGGGATCACCGCAGTCCAGAACGCGTCAGCAGGGGCGGGCACCGGAGAGCGGGCGCGCCAGATCTCGATCGTCAACCTGTGGTGGGGCATCGGAGCGGTGGTTTGCCCCTGGCTGATCGCGGCAGTGGAACCACGAGGCTTGCTTCCGGCGCTATTGCTCGTGATTGCGTTGGCGACGGCCGGGATGTGCGCGGGGTTGTTGCCGCAGTGGCGCGAGCCGGAATTTGGGATTGCTGGGTTGGCCCGCTCGTCGGCGCGGCCGCAGGCAGCAATCCTCATGTTTTTCGCCGTGTTCCTCTTCCTATACGTCGGCGTCGAGACAGCGGTGGGTGGATGGATTACCACCTACTCGAACCGGTTCAGCGGGATGACGGTGGCGCGGGCGAGCCTGATGGTGTCGTTGTACTGGATGGCGCTGCTGGCGGGTCGATGGCTGGGATCCATGGCGCTCAAAGGCCTGGCGGAGCGGGTTATTCTGCTGCCTGGGCTGGGGTTGGCGCTGGCTGCAGTGATCATGCTGGTTCGACCCCACAGCACCGGTGTGGTGCTGACGGCGGTAGCGGTGACGGGCGCCGGCTTCGGGCCTGTGTTTCCGATTGGGGTTTCGCGGATGCTGGGGCGGGTTGCGGATCACCGGAATACCGGATGGGTATTTGCCATGACGGCGAGCGGGGGAGCGGCGCTGCCATGGCTGACGGGATTGATTTCGACACGGACCGGCTCGCTTCGGATGGGATTCGCGGTGCCGGTCGTCGCGCTGGCGGCGATATTGATCCTGGCTGCTGCAGAAAACGCTGTGCTCGGACGGCAAAAGCGACCGGAGAGTGCTCTTTCGATTCCGAAGCAGGATTAGTGCCCGTAAAATCAATGGGCCTGAGCCGCAATTGGCAAAAATAAGGCTTTGCCTATGCATTTGTTGTTATGGTAAACAATATCGGAAAACGAGGTGTGAGGCCGTAGGGGTCAGACGTAAGCACAGCCGCCAGCGCCGCGATGATTCGAGGTTGGGTCCGGGGTCAAGTGTTTCTGAGGACAGCCGGGAGGGAAAAGTATGCTGCCTGAACAATGGGAGATTTTTAAGCGCGCGGCACGGCGGGAGAAGATGGACAAGATCCCGATGGCGCTGATCGTCGATAGCCCATGGATTCCTGGTTATCTCGGGATCGAGCATCTGGATTATTTCCTCGATCCGGAGTTGTGGTTCCAGTCGAACCTGAAAATCATGCAGGAGTTTCCGGACATCATCTTTATTCCGTCGTGGTGGATGGAGTATGGGATGGCGGCGGAGCCGTCGGTGCTGGGCGCGAAGATCAAGTTCTGGCAGGACAACACGCCGAGCGAGTATCACACGCTGTATCGGCTGGAGGACATCGATAACTTCCCCGAGTACGAGGTGGAGGCGGATGGGTTCGCGGGACTAACACTGCACCGGATCAAGATGGCGCGGCAGCGGATTCTGGACGCGGGCTACATTCTGCCGATGGTGACGTCGCGCGGGCCGTTGTGTACGGCGGGATTTGTGCGGGGCACGACGGAATTCATGATCGACCTGGTAGAGAATCCGAAGGGCGCGCACAAGCTGATCGACCTGTGCACGCGTGTGATTATCGACTGGCTGAAGGCGCAGCAGAAAGTGATGGGGGATACCGTCGAGAGCATTTTCATCCTCGATGACATTGTTGGGTTCATCAACGAGGAGCACTACCTGGAATTTGCTCATCCTTATCTGAAAAGGATCTGCGACGCGTTCCCAAAGGACTGGGTGAAGCTGTACCACAACGACGCTGAGGTGGACGCCTGCCTCGATCATCTGCCGGATACGGGATTCAATGTGCTGAATTGGGGCAAGCAGCGGCATATCACGGAAGTGAAGCGGCGGGTGGGCGATCGCATGTGTTTGATGGGGAATGTGAACCCGCTGGAGATTGGCGTGCGCGGCACTCCGGAGGAAGTGAAGGACGAGACGCTCGAGGTGCTGGAAGGTTCGGGCGGCGAGGGAATCATTCTTTCGGTGGGTGGCGGGACGAGCCCGGGCATGCCGCGGGAAAACATTCTTGCGATGCTCGAAGCTCTGGACGAATTCAATGCAAAGCGCGCGACGCAAATGGTTGCGAGCGCTCGCTGAGGAAGCGAACCGATGCCGGACTACGCCCTGATGAACCAGTACCTCTACGAGGGGAACGCCGACAAAGTCGAGCAGATGACGAAGGAGGCGCTCGCCGACGGACGCACCGTCCAGGAGGTCCTGAACGAAGGGCTGATTGCCGGCATGAGCGTGGTCGGTGAGGACTTCAAGCACAACGTGCTGTATGTGCCCGAGGTACTGATTGCTGCGCGGGCGATGAAGGCGGGCATGGCGGTACTGAAGCCGCTGTTGACGTCGAAGGACGGCGCCACGAAGCCGAAGGGCGTGCTGCTGATGGGGACGGTGCGCGGCGATCTGCATGACATCGGGAAAAACCTGGTGGGAATGATGGCCGAGGGCGCGGGCTTCGAGGTGCACGATATTGGCGTGGACCAGAGTCTGGAGAAGTTCATGGCGGCGGCGGACAGGTGCAAGCCGACCATCATCGGGATGAGCGCGTTGCTGACGACGACGATGATGTACATGAAGACGGTCATCGACGGGTTCGATGCGGCAGGGCGGACGGATATCAGGATGGCGGTGGGCGGCGCGCCGATCAGCCAGATGTTCGCTGATGAGATTGGCGCGGATGGTTATGGGGCGAACGCGTCGGCGGCGGTGGATTTGTTCCTGCGGCTTGCTGAGCAGACCGCGGAGGCAGCGACTTAGAGTACGCCATGGCTATCTATAAGGTCCTTTATTGGCAGGAAATCCCCACCCAGGTCAAGGCCGAAGACGACGAAGACGATGTCAACGTGATGCTGGACGGCAAGTTTATGCAGCAGGTGGACATTCTCGCCGCACGACGGGGGCTGCAAGAGGCCGACGACTACCTCGCGCAATGGAAATGGAGTGAGGAAGAGGAACGCGAAGGCTCCGCGCGCGATGTGGCCGAGGCCGTGAAGACGGAGCTGGAAGCGAAGGGCTGGCAGGAGCTCTGAAGGGAGAAAAGCAGGTCCCTCGCTGCGCTCGGGATGACAATGGCGATTCAGCTCACGATCAACGGGCAGTCGGTGGAGGCGAAGGGCGGCGTGTCGCTCTTCGATCAGGCCGAGGCGCTGGGAATCGAAGTGCCCACGTCATGCCGCAAGCAGGGCAAATGCAAAGAGTGCATGGTGGAGGTTGTGGAAGGCAGCGCGTTGCTGTCGCCGATGACCGAGGCGGAGCAGCATCTGAAGGGGCGGTTCCGGCTCTCGTGTCAGACGTATGTGATGGGCGCAAGCGGGCAAGGCATAGACGGGCACGTTCGCTGCCACACGATGCGGCGCGGGCAGATGCGGATCGAGCGGCTGGCGCTGGGATTGCCGCGGAGCTCGGAGGCGATGGATCTGGATCCGGCGGTGACGCGGGATGGGGATCGCATCCTGATTGATGGAATCGAGGTGGATCGGGGCGCTGGTCCGATTCACGGGCTTGCCATGGACCTGGGCACGACGACGGTGGTGGTACGGTTGCTGAATCTCGAAACCGGCGAGTTGGTTGCCGACACATCGTTTGAGAACCCGCAGCGGTTTGGCGGGTCGGAGGTGATGTCGCGGATTGCGTACGACACGGATCATCCGGGCAAGCTGCTGATGCGGACGCTGGCCGGGTATCTGAGCCATGCGATTGAGAAGTTCCCGGTCGATCCGAAGACCATTTACGAAATGGTGGTGGCCGGCAACTCCACGATGCGGGATTTGTTCTTCCGGCAGAACGTGTACTCGATTGGGCAGACGCCGTACCGATCGATCACGGAGATCGAAATGGCGGAGGGGAAGCGGACGACGACGAGCCTCGAGATGACGGGGCTGCGGAGCCTGCTGCCGATTCATCCGAAGGCGCGGGTGTATGGGGCGCCGATCATCAGCGGGCACGTAGGAGCCGATGCCGCGGCGGCCATGCTGGCCGTGGATCTGGCGCATGAAGAGCGGCTGGTGGCGATCATGGACATCGGGACGAACACGGAATTAATTGTGGGAAATAAGGACCGGATTCTGGCGGCGTCGTGCCCGGCGGGGCCGGCGTTTGAAGGCGGCGCGATCTCCTGCGGGATGCCAGCGCTGGATGGCGCGGTTGAGGAAGTGGCACTCGACGAGGACGGCAGCTTTCGGCTGAAGGTGATCGGCGATGGCAAGCCGGAAGGAGTTTGCGGCTCGGGTCTGGTGGATGCGCTGAGCGAACTGTTGCGCACCGAACAGATGAATGACAAGGGACGATTCGAGGACGACGTGCGGCGGGTGACACTTTGGAGCGGCGGCCCGGGACGTGAGGATGAGGATGTGTTCCTGCTGGAGAGCGACGTGAACGAGCTGGCGCAGGCGAAGGGGGCGAACGTCGCGGGTCTGCATGTGGTGTTCTCAACCTTTGGGATCGACTTTGAGGACATCGATGTCTTTTATCTGGCGGGCGGGTTCGGGCGGCATTTGAAAGTGGAGGCGTCGAAGCGGATCGGGCTGGTGCCCTGGATCGATTCGTTGAAGATCGTGCAGGCGGGGAACACCGCGATTGAGGGAGCAACGATCGCGCTGCTGTCGAAGAAGAAGCGGCGAGAGCTGGAAGAGCTGGTCAAGAAGGTGGAGCATTGCCGGCTGGAGACGCATCCGAGCTTCTTCGACTTTTTTGTCGAGGGGTGCCAGTTCAAGCCCGTGGAGCCGATGCCATGCGCGCCGTAGCGGGAAGCCTCGAACTGGCGGACACGCGCGTCGTGGTGAACGTGCTGCCGGAGGAGTACATTCGGCTGCTGGGTTATCCGCGCGGCTATGTGATGGAGGGCCGGGCGCTGGAGCTGGCGACCTGGGCGCGGGATTGGTACGCGGAGCACGGGCAGCCGTGGGTTTATGCGCGACAGGTGGAGAGGTTCACCGTCGATGGAGATACGATTTGCGTCGACGGGGAGCGGTTTGCCAGCGCGCGCCTGAAAAACACTTTGGAGCAGGCCGGAGCGCACAGCGTGATCCTCGTGGCGGTGGGTGCAGGCGCGAAGGCTGAGGAGGAAGCAGGGCGGTTGTGGCAGGAAGAAAAGCCCGATGAGTATTTCTTCCTCGAGATGTTTGCATCGGCTGTAGTGGAGCGTCTGACGACGACGACTGGCGGGCGACTGTGCGACTGGGCCGAGCAGCATGGGATGGCGGTGCTGCCGCACTACAGCCCCGGTTATCCGGAGTGGGATGTGGCTCAGCAGCCGCGCTTGCTGCAGCTCATCCGGCGGACAGAGCGGGAGGAATTTCCTTCGCGGCTGGAATCGCTGGAGAGCGGGATGCTGCGGCCGAGGAAGTCGCAACTGGCGGTGTTCGGACTGACGCGGCATACGGAGCGGCTGCGTCGTCTCACGGACCTGGTGTCGTGCGAGAACTGCTCCTTCGGGCCATGCCAATATCGGCGGGCCCCGTATCGCAGGCCGCCGCGCGGGTATGGGGAGAGGGTCGGCGATCGGACGGCGCTGGATCAGGACGCGGCGTACTGCGTGAATCGCAAGGCGCTGCAGCGATGGGCGCAGGAGCGGCTCACGATGGAGGAGTGTCCGGACGGGTCGGTGAATGCGGTGTTTCGCTACGATGGGACCACGTGCACGAACATGGGGCGTCCGCTTGCGTTCGAGTACAACGTGAAGCTGGGGCCGCGCGAGGAGGGGTATCCGATCCGGGAGCAGCGATGCGCGCCCGCGGCCGGCGACACCGGGCATACTCACATGTGTGAGTACATCGCTGATCCCGAGGGCGTGATGGGCGCCGTCGAGCGAGAGAAGCCGCTGCGTGGGGAACGTCTCAATGCCGTGTTGTCGTGGCGGCGGGAGGCCAACGGCGCCGGATGTTTTTGCGAGACGGCGAGCCGCAGACATAAGTGGGGCCTGGTGCTGGAAACGATTCATTACGCGCTGGCGCAAAAAGAGCTGGCGCAGGAAACAGAATCATGACGAAGAAGCTTTTGCAGGAAGCGATTCTGGATCGTCCGCTGCTTTGCGATGGCGCGATGGGCACGCAACTGATGTTCGCGGGGCTGGAGCAGGGCAACTGCGGCGAGGCCTGGAATCTGACGCACCCGGAACGGGTGCTGGGGATCCAGCGGCGGTATGTTGAGGCGGGTTCGGATTGCCTGTTGACGAACACTTTTGGCGGTTCGGGGATCATGCTGACCCGTCACCGCGAAGGCGATCATGTGGCCGCCATCAACAAGGCGGGTGTGGAGATTGCGCGGCAGGCGTTCGGTAGCAAGGAAGGTTACGTTATCGGGGACATCGGACCGTTTGGCGGTCTGATGGAGCCTTACGGCGATTTCACTGAAGCGCAGGTTCGGAGTTCGTTCGAAGAACAGGCGGCAGCATTGGTGGCGGCTGGAGCGGACGCGATCATTATCGAGACACAGACGTCGCTGGAGGAGTTGCTGATCGGGATTCAGTCGGCACAGAAGGCGGGCGCGAAGTGCATTATCGGATCGATGGCGTACGACGTGACCCTGGATGGGTCGACGTTCAGAACGATGATGGGGATTGAGCCGGAGCGGGCGGCGGAATTCATGGAGCAGCACGGGGCGCACATCGTTGCGCTGAACTGTGGCACGCGCATGGACATGCAGCGCGCGCTGACCGCTGTACAGCGATACAAGTCGGTGACCAGCCTGCCGGTGATGGTGCAGCCGAACGCGGGGCAGCCGAAGTTGGTACAGATGAAGGTGGTGTACGACGAGACGCCGGACCAAATGGTGAAGGACCTCCCCCCGATTCTGAAGGCGGGTGCGAATATCGTGGGCGCCTGCTGTGGCAGCACACCGGAGCACATTCGCGCGTTTCGGAAGGTGATGGATGAGTTTCTCGAATCGAAGGGGATTGCCCTTGAGGGGAGCCGAGCGTGAAAGTGAAACTTTGTGACGTGAATGCAGCGGCTGCAGAGAAGCTGCCGCCGACGACAGACGATAAGTCGGGGATCGGGGTTCACTACATCGATGCATACATCAAGCCGATGAACGTGAAACTGGAAGATGGCACTCCGGTTCGCTGCAAGCGGCGCGGGCTGAAGATTACGCTGTCCGCCGGTCCGAAAAAGGGTGAGGGACTGATGCGACGCCTGGATGTGAGCAGAGATCCGGTCGTGATGCTGGAAGCCGCTCTCCAGGAAGCCGCAAAGGCGGCGGACATCGAACTGACGGTGGAAAGCGGATCGATTTTTGTTACGGTCGGATGAATGCTGACAGACCCGCCGATGGCGTACACCCCGATTAGGTCAGACTCGCCTGCCACCGCAGTACCTCTAGCGCAAAACGCATGGCACCCGTCAGGGGGATGACTGCTCCGACCGGTATTGCAGGCAAACGACTTCTCTGATTTCCAAATGGCCCACCGGTAACTCCCACCAAAGTGACGGGTACCTGGGTTCCGCAGTGTCCGGGGTGTAGCGACCAAAGATTCGTTGACCCCAGCGGCCGCGACCACTAAGGTACGTCGAAGAACATCTCCATTCGAATCCCCAAGCCCGATGTCTCGGCGAATGTTTGTGCGGGCGAGACAAAAACTCTGGATTGCAACTGATTGGGATTCGAGATGGCATTTTTGGATCTTTGTGCCTGGCTGGAGAATGCGATTCGAATCGCACATAGCCGGGCGGTTTCAAATCTCTGCTCCTGAGGGCTCTCATGTCTGCCAACGGTCTCTGCTGTTCCGCGCTCCGGTTCCTTTCCCTCAACAATTCCATCAGCAAACTGCTTCGTTGTGCCGGCCTGGCATCTTTGTTTCTGGTGCCTGCGACAGCGACGTATGCGGCCACGTACACGGTTTCCAATCTGAACGATTCCGGCAGCGGATCGCTGCGAGCCGCGATTACATCGGCCAACGCAGACGCGGCGGGAAATATCGTGTTTGCATCCGGGGTAGCGGGCACGATCAATTTGCAGAGTTCGCTGCCGAATATCACGCTGGCCAGCGGCACGATGACCATCACCGGTCCTGGGGCAAACAAGCTGACAATTTCCGGACAGAGCAAGTACCAGGTGATGGTGATTGTCAAAGGCAATGTGACCATTTCGGGAGTGACCATTGCCAATGGTTTCATCGCTCCTGGCGGTGGCTATGCGGCGGACCCGGGCTGGGGTGCGGCCGTCTATACGGCGGCGGGAACCACTCTGACGCTGAAGAATGACATGCTGGTGAACAACGTCGTAACCGCAGGGGGCGGCGGCGCGATTCTCAGCGAAGGTGTCCTGAACATCAGTGGCACGACATTGATGGACAACGCCGTCTCGACCTATACGGGCGGCGGAGCGATCTTCAATCTGGGCGCGCTCACGGTGACGGGTAGCACGTTCTCGTTCAACACGACCGTGAACGAGGGAAGCGCGATCCTGAACTACGGTCCTTCGGCTGCGACCGCGACGATCGTCGACAGTACTTTTGCGAACAATCTGATCCCGGCAGGCGGCGGTGGCGGCGGAATCTACAACGAATCGGGCGCAAAGCTGACGGTGCGCAACAGCACGTTCTCGGGCAATCTTCCCGCGACTGGCGGCAGTATTGCGAATGCCGGCACGATGACTCTGTCCAACGACATCTTCGCCGAGCCAACGCAGTTTTCTTTCCAGTGCACTGCGGCTCCGGCTCCGGCGTCGCAGTGCCCTGCTAACCCGAGTGCTCCGGACACCAATGGAAATTTCGATCAAGTAGCGACGAGCCTGGGGATGCTTCCTCTCGGCTACTACGGCGGTCTGGCGCAGACCGTTCTCCCGCAAACCGGCAGCCCGCTGATTTGCGGAGGCACCACTGCCGGGGCCCTGAACGTCTCGGGCGGCGCGCTGACTTCGGATGAACGCGGCTTCACAATGAATCCGTCGTGCGCCACGGGCAAGGTCGACGCCGGGGCAGTGCAGTCGAAATACCTGATCGTGACGACGACCGGCGACGCCGGCGACGGGACTTGCGATGCCAGTTGCACGCTGCGCGATGCGATCATGGCAGCCAATGCATCGGGTCACGCAGATATCGGGTTTGCGAGCGGGGTGGGCGGCACCATTACTCTGGCGAGCGCTCTTCCTGCTATCTCCGGTATGGCCGACATCGTTGGGCCCGGGGCCAATCTGCTGATGGTTTCAGGAAACAATCTGTATCCGGCGTTCAACGTGACGACCGGAACGCTGGATCTTGCCGGGCTCTCGATGGTAAACGGCAAATCGGCATCGAATGGCGGCGCCATCCAGAACACGAGCGGTCTCGTGACGCTGAGCAACGTTGTTCTGAGCAACAACACGGCGGTGAGCAACGGTGGCGCGATCAACAACGGCGGTACGGTCATCGCCAGTGACACGACCTTCTCCGGCAACAAGGCGGTGCTGGGCAGCGCAATCTACAACACGGGTGCACTGAGCCTGACATACAGCACAGTGGCGGGCAATGCGGCCAGCAGCGCTGGCGGCATCTACAACAACAGCGGTGCCGCAGTCAGTCTTGCCAACACAACCTTTGCAGCCAATACCGGCACGGGCGCCGGCATCGATAACCTGGGTGGATTGACCGGGACCAATACGCTTCTCGATGCGAGCGCGGAGTGCGCCGGCAGCGGATGCCCGACGTCAGGAAACGGCAACGTTGTCAGCGCGAGTGTGGCAGCGCTTGGTAACTATGGCGGAACCATGCCGACGGTTCTGCCGTTGCCCGGTAGCACCGCGATCTGCGGCGGCTCCGCGGCGTTGATTCCGGCGAACGCGCTTACCGACCAGCGCGGCTTCGCAAACGAGAACCTCACCTACACCGGATATTCGTCGACAGCGCCATGCGCGGACTCCGGAGCTGTGCAGACAAATTACACTTCGGTGCAATTCGTTAGTTCCGGGCTCTATGTCGCCACAGCGGGTAAACCGGGAACGACGCCGGCAGTGGTTGTGTCCGTGACGGAAAGCGGCCAGAACGTTGGCGGTGTACCCGTGACGCTGACGTTCAGCGGTACCGGATCCGCGACCGGGTTGACGGCAACCACCGTGGCCGGAATCGGCGCAACCTTCAACAGCATTCAGGCGACTACAGCGGCAGCTTCCGGCGACACGCTGTCGGTGAAGATGCCGGTTGTCGGGGCCGATTTGCTGACCGCATCGCCGGTGGCTCTTACGGTGAATCCGGGGGCTGCGCCGCCTTTCACGGTCTCGGTGAATCCTCCCAACGAGACTCTGTTTGCCGGTGACATCGCGATCTTCCTGGTGCAACTGCAGGCCAGCAACGGTTTCAACGGCAAGGTGGCACTGAGCTGCTCGGGCGGACCTGCGGGAGCCGTCTGCATTAATTTCCCGATGACGGTTTCGTTCTACAACGGGCAGGCACTGGCGATCGCGGGGGCATTCTTCCCGCCGAATACGGCGCCTGGAACTTACACTCTCACCTTTACCGGGGTGTCGGGGTCGGCCAGCAGCACGGATACGGCGACCTTCACCGTACAACCAATGCCGAAGGGGTGGTTCTGGTAGCAACGTCAGTCCGCGTAGAAATCCTACGCGAGACGATTGACTACCCAACTCCAAACTGTATGAAGACGGCACCTGATCTGACTGCATAACAGCAGCACTCAGGTGCCGCAGTTTTTTGGATCGCGACTGGCTTGGTCGACGGGCACGGTCTGGTCGCGTGGAGGCTCAGCCAGCCCTCTCCATCCTTCGGTGGAGGCAAGATCCGCCCGAATGTCGGTAAGATCAATTTGCAGAGAATCCCTGAGTTCCCAGCTCGCAAATCCCATTGCGGCTTGGTAATCGACGCGCTCGCCGGCGCTTTTCGCGTTTGCGTGGCGCGAGGAACGCAACGATGCGGAAAGAAAACGCGACAAAGACGAGACTGGGCCCGCTTTTGCGGCCTCTTCTGTTCATCGTTGTGCTGCTGGGGTTGTGGGAGATCGGGGTTCGCCACCAGCCGAGTCATCTGTTGCCGGGACCGTGGGGGGTGGTTGGCGGCATTGTTGATCTGGTGCGCCACGGGCTGCTGCTGAAATATGTCGTCGCGTCGCTGTTCCGGGTGACCTGGGGCTTTGTCCTTGCTGTTGTGACGGCCATCCCACTGGGGCTGGCAGTTGGATGGAATCGCCGAGCAGAGATGGCGCTCAATCCCATCCTTCAAATTCTTCGGCCGATTTCGCCGCTCGCCTGGATTCCGATTGCAATCCTCTGGTTCGGGGTGGGCGATCTAGCGGCGATCTTTCTCATCTTCGTCGGTTGTTTCTTCCCGTTGATGCTGACGGCGATCAACGCCGTCCAGAGTGTCCCCGCTGTTTATGTGAACGCAGGGCGCAATTTCGGGTTGAGCTCGGCGAGCCTGGTTTGTCGCGTGCTGTATCCGGCCGTGGTGCCGAATTTGATTGTCGGATTGCGCATCACGCTCGGGATCGCGTGGCTGGTCGTGGTGGCGGCGGAAATGATCGCGGTCAACTCGGGCCTGGGATTCCTGATCGTGGACGCGCGCAATGCGGGCAATCGCTACGATCTGGTGGTTGCGGGCATGCTGATTATTGGGGTGATCGGTTTGCTGCTCGACTGGGGAATGCGATCGCTGGAGAAGCTGAAATCGTTCCGCTGGGGATATTCGGAGGATTAGTGTCCCAAACGCAGGCCGTGGCGACCCCTGTGGGGCTGACAACCAAGCTGGCCGTGGATCGCGTCAGCATGGTCTTCGAGCGGGATGGAAAACGAACTGAAGTTCTGAACAACATCAGCCTCGAAGTGGGCGATGGAGAATTCGTTTGCCTGTTGGGGCCGTCGGGTTGTGGCAAGTCAACGTTGTTAAACACGATGGCGGGGTTTCTGGCGCCGACGAGCGGTGAGGTCAGAGTCGACGGTGAAGTCGTGCGCAAGCCGGATCCTCGTCGGATATTCGTTTTTCAGGAGCGCGGAGTGTTTCCGTGGCTGACGGTGGAGGGCAATGTCGGCTTCGGTCTGTCAAAACTGTCGAAGGCCGAGCGTGAGCAGCGCATCGCACACTACGTGAAGATGGTTGGCTTGGAGGGGTTCGAGAAGACTTACCCTCAGGAGCTATCCGGCGGCATGAAACAGCGGCTTGAGGTGGCACGGGCGCTGGCGGTGAATCCTGACATGTTGTTGCTGGATGAACCGTTCGGAGCGCTCGATTCGATCACGCGCCTGATCATGCGTGGCGAACTTCTGCGGATCTGGGAGACCGAGCGTAAGACGGTGATCTTCGTGACGCACGACATCGACGAAGCGGTGCAGCTGGCCGATCGGGTGGTCGTGATGAGCGCACGGCCGGCCACGATTCAGAGGATTGTGAACATCGACATTGCCCATCCGCGCGATATCAGTTCGGCCCGCTATCTGGAACTGCGCGACGGCATTTTCCAGCAGATCGGACTGGCCCACAAGGTATGAACGCGCTGAGTCAGCCGGGAAAATGGGAGCGGTTCTTCTGGCCCATGGTGGCGACAGGATTCCTGCTCGCGCTGTGGTACTACTCCGTTCGATGGAGCGGGACCAAGATCTTTCCCTCGCCCCGCGATGTCGAAAAAGGAATGGCGGAGCTGTTGCGTCACCACGTGCTCTGGGGGGACATCATCGATTCGTTGCGCCGCGTGGCCGTCGGCTATGGTTTGGCCGTGCTGATCGGTGTGCCTCTGGGGCTGACTTTGGGCTGGTATCAGGAGGCGAATCAGGTCGTGAATCCGGTGATGCAGATCCTGCGACCCATCAGCCCGATCGCCTGGATTCCGGTGGCGATTATCTTTTTTGGGATCGGCGACCAGGCTGCGATATTCCTGATTTTTCTGGGGTCATTCTTCCCGATTGTGGTGGCATGCATCAACGGTGTGGCAAATGTGCCATCGGTGTATCGTCGTGCGGGGCGTAACTTCGGTTTGACTCCAGTCCAGCTTCTCGCGCGAGTGCTGTTCCCGGCGGCGCTGCCCCAGATCCTGGTGGGACTACGCATCGCTCTTGGCATTGCGTGGCTGGTGGTGGTGGCGGCAGAAATGATCGCGGTTGACTCGGGCCTGGGGTTCCTGGTGATCGACTCGCGCAATTCCGGCAAGCGATACGACCTGGTGGTTGCGGCAATCCTGATGATTGGCGTGATCGGTCTGATTCTGGATGTTGCGTTCCGGCGGCTGGAGAAACTGCGATCGGTGCAATGGGGGTTCCGCCTTGAGTCCTAAAAAAGTCATGTTGTTTGGTGCAGCGTGGCTGGTGATTATTACCGGCCTCCACGCCTGGCTAAATGTGAACTGGAACGTGGCGCTGAACGATTTTCAGCCGTCGGCGAAGCGCAAGATCGTGGTGGCCTATATTCCGGTGACCTGCCAGCTCACCTGTCCGGTGACCGACTACATCTCTAAGTTCTCCGAGAACGGCGAGCTGTTTCTGCCTCGCATGTTCCAGGGTTTTCCGGAGATCAAAGAGGCGCTGATTTCGAACAAGGTGCAGGCGGCGTTCATTGTGGCTCCGCTCGCGATTGCGCTCGCGTCGCAGGGAGTTCCCATCAAGGTGGTGTATCTCGGCCATCGTTACGGCAGCGCCCTGGTGGTGAAAAAGAACGGGCCGGTGAAGACGGTCGCCGATCTGAAAGGGCGGACAGTCGCGATTCCCAGCCGCTTCTCCGATGAGCGGTTGATTTTGTTCCGCGCTATGAAGGTATGGGGTATGAAGCCGGGCGATGTGAAGATGGTTGAAATGGCGCCGCCGGATGTATCGGGCGCACTGGCGGCCAACGCGATCGATGGATTTGTGATGGGTGAGCCGTTCCCTTCGCAGGCGGAGATGGGGGGATACGGGCGTGTTCTGTTTCAGGCGCGCGAGTATTGGCCGGACTACATGTCGTGCATTTTGGTGGTGCGTCAGGACCTGATTGACAAGCGGCCGGAGACAGTCCAGGTGCTGGTGGATGGAATCGCGCGCTCCGGACTTTGGCTCGATAAGGGCAAACCGTATCGCGAAGATGCTGCGGATTTTGTGGGTCGCTACTACTACAACCAGAAGCCGGCGCTGCTGCGCTGGGCGCTGACGAAGCCGATGGATCGCGTCGTTTACACCCAACTGGCGCCGCGCAAGGCAGACTTTGACATGGTGCGCGACCTCATGATCGAAACGGGCGTGCTGAACAAGAAGATCGAGTTTGAGCAATACACTGACACCCGTTTCTCGGACAATGCTTCGATGCAAACAGCCTGGAAGTACGAACCGGGGCTGGCGGCAGCAAAGTGAGGAATTGCCAGGCGGCGAAATGAGGAGGGATAAAGATGCAACGCAGACGTTTTGTGCAGATGATGACGCTGGCGGGCGCGGGGACACTGGCAGCGGCGGAACTGGCCCACGCGGGCGAGACAAAAACGGTCGTCTATCACGTGAAAGGTTTTACCTGTATCACCTGTGCGGTGGGCCTGGAAACCATGCTGCGCGAACAAAAGGGCGTCAAGTGGGTGAAGGCTACTTATCCTGAGGCAATGGTGACGATCCAATTCAATCCGGCGTCGGTGACCGAGCCGGCGCTCCGTGGATTTATCTCCGAGCTTGGTTTTACGGCTGAGGCAGGACGCGCGCGCTGAAACGATCAGGCGTGGCGAGGGGCGGAGATTTTCCTGAAGGGCCCCGCGTACACTGCTTGCGAGGAGAAGGATGGATCAATACGTCGAACGCGTGGTCGATCTGGTTGAACCTGGATCGAATCACCTCTACAACATGAGCGTGGACGAGGCTCGCAGAATTTTGCTGGGCGGGCCTGCCGAAGCGGTCCGGAGCATTCATGGCTCCTTTGCGCTGCTGGTGAAGTCGGGGAAGACGGTGCGCATGGCGCGCTCGCTCGATCGGCCGATGCGTTATTTTCTCGCGAAACGCCAGGAAGGTCCGGCGCTGATCGTGGCTTCGCGAATCGATACGATTCACGAATGGCTGAAGTCGGAGGGGCTCGACAATCAGTTTCATCCGAGCTATACGCGGATGGTGCCGGCGCACTACGTGGTCGATCTGCAACTGATCGGCTGTCCGGATCCTGATCCGGTGTACACACGCTTCTTCACGCCTGTCATGGGATTCCTGCCGACGGATCCGGATGCCATCGGAAAAGCGTACATCTCCGCACTCGCGGATGAGATTGCGCAGTGGTTGCGCACGGTTCCCGACAAAGAGGCCATCGGTACGTGCTTCTCGGGTGGAGTCGACAGCGGCAGCGTATTCCTGACGACCTACCACGTGATGCGGAAACTGGGGATGCATCCGGGGCGGTTGAAGGCGTTCGTGCTGGATCTGGGGGATGGACCGGACGTCCGGCAGGCGCGGAGTTTTCTGGAGAAGTTGGGTCTGGGGCTGTTTCTTGAACCGGTAGAAGCGGATGCTGCGACTCTCGATGCGGGCGAGACGATTCGTATCATTGAAGATTACAAATCACTGGACGTGGAGTCGGCAACGATGGCTCTGGCACTGGCACGTGGCATTCGGGCGCGCTACCCGGAGTGGCGGTTTCTAATTGACGGCGATGGCGGAGACGAGAATCTTAAGGATTATCCGATTGAAGCGAATCCAGAGTTGACGATCCGGAGCGTGATCAGCAATCCCATGCTCTATCAGGAGGGTTGGGGTGTCGGAAAGATTAAGCACTCGCTGACGTACAGCGGGGGGTTGAGCCGCTCGTACGTGCGCACCTACGCAACAGCGCATCACTGTGGATTCGAAGGATTCAGCCCTTATACGCGGCCTCAGGTGATCGCGGTTGCCGAGGCGATTCCTTTCATTGAACTGACACAGTACGACGTCGGCCGGCTCTACGAACTGAAGGGCGAAATCGTGGCACGCGGGGTGAAGGCGATGACCGGCTTCGAGATGCCGGTGTTTCCCAAGCGGCGCTTCCAGCACGGAGCGGTGCCTGAGGAGTCCCTGCGGGCGCGGCTGCCATATCGCGAGGCAGAATATCGCGAGCAGTTTCTCGCGCTTTACCACTGAGGCCAGCGTTGGCAGCATATCCTGGGACGGTCACAGATCGCGACTCGTGGGTGCTGGTGCAACGCGGGCCCCGCAATGCCGTCGATCCGCGGCGGCCGTGGGCGTTTTTTGTCGAAGACGAGCGAAGTGCGTCGGGCGTGGCTATCCCGGTTGCCACAATCTTTCTGACAAATCGCGAATGTCCGTGGCGATGCGTAATGTGCGATTTGTGGCGCAACACCCTGGAAGGCGCGACGGAAGCGAGTGCAATTCCGGCGCAAATTAAGTACGCCCTGGCGAAGATGCCGATCGCTCGACAGGTGAAGCTCTACAACAGTGGCAGCTTCTTTGACCGGCGGGCTATTCCTGTTGAGAGTCATCTCGCGATTGCGAAACTGGTATCGAACTTCGGGCGCGTGATCGTCGAGTGTCATCCGGCGCTGGTGGGTGAGGATTGTTTTGCGTTTCGCGATCGGCTGACGGGAACGCTTGAAGTCGCGATGGGCCTGGAGACGGTGCATCCGGAGATCCTCGATCGACTTAACAAGCGCATGACGCTCGAGCAGTTTCGGGCTGCGGCGGACCGTCTCGACGGGCACGATATCGATCTGCGCGTGTTCATTCTGGTGAAGCCGCCGTTCATGAAAGAGGAAGAGGCGGAGGAATGGGCGGCGCGTTCACTCGATTTTGCGTTCGACTGCGGCGCCACAGCTGCGAGTCTGATCCCGACGCGCGGCGGGAATGGGGCCATGGAAGCGCTGATGGCGCAGGGAGAGTTCTCGCCGCCAGCACTTTCGACTGTAGAGACTGCGAGTGAATACGGAATTTCGCTTGGGCGGGGCCGAGTGTTTGTCGATCTATGGGAGTTAGACAGGCTCGCTCGTTGTGAGGTGTGCCGGATGCGGCGCCTCGAGCGGCTTCGGGTGATGAACCTTACGCAAGAGATATTGCCGCGCGTGACCTGCGAATGCTGCGGAGGCGAAAGCTGACAGACGTTTACGACATGGCGATTGTGGGTTCCGGATTCGCAGGATCTCTGCTCGCGATGATCGCGCGCCGGCTCGGGCGTTCTGTCGTCCTGATCGAAAAAGGCACGCACCCGCGCATGGCGATCGGCGAGTCGTCGACCCCATTGTCAAATTTGCTGCTGGAGGAATTGGCGACACGCTACGATTTGCCCGCGTTGAGGCCGCTGACGAAGTGGGGAACCTGGCAACGGGACTATCCGAATATCGCGGTGGGGCTTAAGCGTGGATTTACGTTTCATCGTCATGTGCTCGGCGGAGCAGCACCGGAGAGTCCGCATCGCGCAGACCAACTGCTGGTTGCAGCCAGCCCGCGGGACGAGATCGCTGACACGCACTGGTATCGGGCGGACTTCGACCATCTGCTGCTGCGGGAGGCCCAGAAAACGGGGGTGGATTACTTCGACCTGGTGGACGTACGTCAATTCGAGGACAACGCGGGTCGAGTCACACTGCGAGGGCGGCGGAACGAGCAGGAAGTCACGTTTCACGCGAAGTTCGTTATCGATGCCACGGGACCTCGCGGATTTCTCCACCGCACACTCCAGCTTAGGGAAAGGGAACTGCCGGGCTATCCACCGACGCAGGCGTTGTATT
The DNA here is from genome assembly GCA_963705765.1 of uncultured Acidobacteriaceae bacterium. Classification (GTDB taxonomy): domain Bacteria; phylum Acidobacteriota; class Terriglobia; order Terriglobales; family Acidobacteriaceae; genus Palsa-343. The sequence continues at coordinate 165,412 of CAVPKU010000018.1, forward strand.
CGCACTTTTCCGGAGTGGGGAGGATCGGTGGCAGCCGGTTCAGCCGAACGAATGGGGCGGAACCGCCTTTTCCCATCGATGATGCAGCCGTGCATCACATCTTCGACGGCGGCTGGATTTGGGTTCTGCAGTTCAACAACGGAATCACGAGCGCAGGGGTGGCGGCTACCGATGCGTGCGCGTCACGGTTACGATTCACGGAAGGAGAAGCCGCGTGGGAGCGGCTTGTGGAGGGCCTTCCTGCGCTTCGGGAGCAATTTTCCGCTTCGAGGGCAGAGCGGTCCTTCACGCACGTCCCACGCCTGTCGTTTCGCTCGGCACAGGTCGTTGGGCGTCGCTGGGTAATGCTCCCATCGGCCGCCGGCTTTGTCGATCCGCTGTTATCCACTGGATTCCCGCTGACGCTGCTCGGTGTAGCGCGAGTGGCGGAGATCGTGGAACAGGATTGGGATGACGCGCGATTTGCGCACCGGCTCGAAGAATACGCCGCACGAACCGACGCGGAGCTACTCGCAACGGCGCATTTGATCGGGGCTCTTTATGCGAATATGAACAACTTCCCGGTGTTTGTGGCACTGTCGTTGCTGTACTTTGCAGCGGCGAGTTACTCCGAGGCGGCGCGCAGACTGAGCAAGTCGCATCTTGCAACCTCGTTTCTGCTTTGCGATGATCCAGCGCTGGGTCCGGTGAGCCGCGGCCTGATGGATCGAGCACGGCAGCCGTTGACGCAAGCCACAGCGGACGCGCTCATCCGCGACATACACACTGCGATTGAGCCCTTCAATATTGCAGGGCTGGGGCGTTTGGAGGTGCGCAACTGGTATCCAGTGAATGCCCAGGACCTATTCGACGGCGCAAACAAGCTGGGCTCAACGCACGCGGAGATCGCCACGATGCTGCAGCGATGTGGGTTTGCACCGGACCGGCAGATGGTGCGGAACTAGGCAGGTTGTGCGCCAGGAACTGTGGCCGGGACGGCGCTCGCACGTCGTGAGTCGAGCCACATCTCGATGAAGAGGGCAACGGGGCCAACCCAGAACAGCGCGTACAGTGGCGCGTAGACGCTGCTGCCGAGACGCATGAAGAATTCCACAACGGCGATTGCGATGGCGACGATGCATTGCCCCGCGCGTGAACGGACCGTGGTTTTTGGATCGGTGATCATGAAGAAGATAAAGAGCTGATACATCGGCCCGGTAATGGGAGAGATCTCGGACTGCCAGGGGTCGCCGGTGATCCAGGCGCGGAGGAATGACAGCGCAATGAAACAGGCAAAATAAGTCGCCGTGATGTGAAAACGGCGAGCGCGCCACACAATGACCGAACCAAGGACCCAGATGACGACCAGCGCGGCAAGGTTATTGCCCCACTGAATACTCAGGCCGGCCACCGAGTCCGATGCCAGAAAGAGCATTGCGCAGATACCAAAGTTGGACGGATTCCAGATGTGGCGGTTGTTAAACCGCAGCGCATATTTCGACGTGATGGAGAGGGCCGCGCAAAGGCCGTAGGTCCAGTAAGCGGGAGAGCGCAACAGGATGCCGACGCTGATGCCGGTTATGTAGGCGCTGGCCGGGTGCGGCCATTTCTTCAGGAAGATGCGGCCCAGGATCAGTTCTCCCGTGATGCTGACGGCGATCGCGAGCAGCGTACGCGTATAGCTTTCAAGGATTCCAAACGAAAAGTTGCCGACCAGGAGGATGAGCGTGATGAAGATGGGCGGCATGAAGCGGCTGTCGAGGATTCGTTTCCAGAGAGGCTGGGGCGCGGAAGTCTGCGGCGCGGCTATAGCGGGCGAGTTCATTGGGCCTCCTTCACGCGGACGAACTGGTTGGCGGTGAGGTGATCCAGAGTCTGCACGGTTCCCGAGGGCCAGCGAATAACGGCTTTTTCAATATGAGGATTTTTGCCGAGCCCAAAATGGAGCCGCCGATCATTCTCCGAGGCGAAGCCGTTACCGCCGGAGACATACTGCATTTGCTTCTGACCATTCCAGAACAGCGTGATCTGGGCGCCAATCGCGCTGCGATTGCTCTTTACCCCTTCGAGATCGAACTCAATCCAATCATTATCAGGCGCGATGGAGTCCTTATAGATCAAAAGCGGGCCGCTCTGGTTCGCAACGACCGCATCGAGCACACCGGTGTTCCACAAGTCAGCCAGCGCAACGGCGCGACCATCGTAAATATCTGTCACGCCCACGGCCTGAGCGACATCTTCGAACTTGCCGGCGCCGTCGTTCATCCAGACCCTCTTTTGCTGGTAACCGGATAGACTGCGACCGTCGAAGGCAGGCCAGTGGACGGCATCGCTGATGATAGAGCTGTTGCCGCCGGCCACCTTCGAAAAGTCGTACCAATAGCTTCGTGTGCGTGAGAGCGAGATGTAGCCATTCTCCAGGTAGAGGTCGAGGTTGCCGTCGTTGTTGAGGTCGCCGAACTGCGCACCGAAGCTCCAACCGCCGAGCTCGACGCCGAGGTCGCGGGCGAGGTTCGCATAGTGGAGGCCTGCACCTTCCTGCGGAACCCAGAGGTTGTTGCCCTGCAGCAATACACCTTCTTCGGAGATATTCGAAACGTAGACGGAATACTTGCCCTGGTTGAAGATGTCGCCGAAGGCCGCGTTCATACCGCTCTTCGGAGCGAAACCAACGCCGGTTTCCTGACCAGCTTCATGGAAGTGGCCGTGATCGTTCAGGTAGAGCTCGGATACGCCGTAGTCGTTAGCGACGAAGAGATCCGGGTAGCCGGTGCCGCGTAGGTCAGCGGCGGCACTGGCCAGCGCCCAGCGGCGGCTGCTGATTCCGGCCTTCGCACTGACTTCCTCAAAGCGGCCGTTGCCTAAATTATGGAAGAGATACTTGCGGCCGCCATTCTTGGCGTACTCGAAACTCTCCGGCATCATGCGCGTGTTCTGCAGGTGCCACAGGTCGACAGTCTCCGGGTAGTAGCCGGCGACAAAGAGATCGAGGAGACCGTCGCCATCGTAATCAAGCCAGACGGCCGTATTCGCGTTGATCCACGGCGGCAGATCAGCGTGATCCGAGACGCGCGTGAAACTTTTGCCAGCATCATTGTGGAACAGTTCCGGACGTCCCCACTTGATGAGGAAAAGATCTTCGTACCCGTCGTTATCGTAGTCGCCCCACACGGCGCTCATGGAGACGCCGGTGCCCGGCTGGTTGACATCGGCGATGCCCATTTCTTTCGCGACGTCAGTGAAGGTGCCGTCGTGATTATTGCGGTAGAGATGATTCAGGCTGCCGGCGCGACTGTTCGTCACGTAGATGTCAGGCCAGCCGTCGCGATCGAAATCGACGATGGAGACCGAGGCGCCCATCGACGCAACCTCCGGCATGATGCCGTCGAGTTTGTGATCGAGGATCGGCGCCTCGTGCACGAAGTTGATGCCGGCTTGGTGGGATACTTCCTGGAAGCAGAAGCCGTAGCGAGTCAGTGCGGCCTGGCAATCAGTTTGAGCAGCAACACGTCTGGCCTGGCCATGCGAGAAATGACGGATCGTCCACGGCGTGCAGAGCATGCCGATGAAGACGACGGTGAGAACGATCCGAGCAACCGGAATGCGGTTCATTTTGAAGGCGGCGCCTCCGCGGTTTGCTGAGATTGATTGTCGAGAGCATCGCGGAAGGGGCCCGGCGTGACATAACGCGTCTGCCAGATCAGCCAGTCTTCAGGATGCTGACGATAAACCCATTCGCCTTCGAGCGGACCCGGGGGCGTGTCGTACCAGGACTTCGCGTGATAAGGCAGTGGCTGTACGGTCGCCGAATAGGTCGAGTTATAGTCGCCGTCTTTAATCCAGCCGTCGCCGGCGAGGACGTAATCGCGGACCCATCCCGCGGGAGGCGGAGCGGGAGCCGTGAAGCGCAGAGCTAATTCGTCGCCGGCATTCATGATGACGTAGCGATCGTCAATCTTGTTGAGCAGAGGGCGAACGTCGCCGAAGTGCGTGTAGTAACCCTGAAGGTCACGCCAGATCTGCGTCGTTGAAGTGATGCGGTTGTAGTCGGGTATTTCCGGCGACGACGCATTCGCCTGATGGATCGCCGAATAACCACGGTAGCGAAGATTGGCGGTCGCGGGGTCGATGTGCGCTATTTTCATTGGCGTGCCGGGGAGGCCACGAGCCCACTGGATTTGATCCCAGTAGATTTCAAGGTCGGTGCGCAGCCTGACTCTTCGAGGCGCGCCGGGGCGGAAGACTCCAGCGAGATCGATGAGGCAGATTTTGTTGCGTCCCGCAGGGAAGCCAAGGTTGGGGCGTGCGACTGTCCATCCGCCACGACCGTCTGAAACCTCGAGGCTCAGGGGCTTCGGCTGCTCGTGTCGGCCCTGGCCGAGGGCAACATTGATCGACGAATCGGAGGGATGCAGCCATCCGCGCGCGATGAGGTAGAGCGGCCCACTTACGGGCGCATCATCGCCGAGATCAATCTCAACGTAGTGATCGCGAGTGATTCCCTGATATTGGCCGCGCCCGAAGGTATCGAGGTAGCGTCCGTCGAGCCTGCGCAGGACATCGGTCACGTCGTTGCCGTGGTCGTCGACTGCGCGCGCGATGGCGTGAGGCGTTTCGGTCGCCGTGATCGCCAGCTTTACCGGAGGCACGACGAAGCGCTCATCGGTGAAGACTTCGGTTCCCTGGGGGTGATCGACGGTCATCAACTGGAGCCAGTCGTAGTAATAGGTCTCCCAGAGTTCGCCTGTGATGCGCAGGTCGTAAGCTCCATCGCGGGGGGAGAGGTCACCGCGGGGGATCTTGTACCACTCCTCGGTAGCGGCGATGCGAGCGGGACCGAGTGCATTGATGCGCAGACCGATGGCTGAGCCCCAGGGCACGGTGTCCTTGACGAACTTCATTTCATGTCCGTCCCAGGCGAAGAGGAAGGGGCAGGAGCCTTTGAGGCGCTGCTGGGCGAGAACCTCCTGATCGGCGTTCATCTGGAACTCAGCATTCACCGCGCCGTTAGGCCACAGGATGCGTGCGACGTCGGTGCTGGTCCATTCGCCGAGTCCAAAATGTTCTTCGGGTCCGGTGATCGACTGCGCCTGCAGCAGCAAGCCTGACCGTATCTGAATTTCGCCGCCGACGCCAAAGGAGTTGATGCGCTGATCGCCGACTGCGGTGACCGCGCGCGTTCGGAGCACCTGCCAGTGATAATTCTTCGTGCTGTGGTTCACTTCCTTCGCCGGTTGACCGTCTGTACCAAGGGCCAGCAGGTCGAGGCGACCGGAGTTGGCGAGATCAGCGATCGCGAACACGTGCGGGAAATCTGCGGCGTGGTCGAGAAGAGTAAAGCTCCCATCGGCTCCGCTGAGCCAGATGCGCGATGAACCGCCTCCCCCTACATCGGCCAGAACCAGATCGACCGCTCCATTGTTGTCGAGATCCGCGGCGAGGAGTCGGACCGGACTTCCCGGTGCGTTTGAGGAATTTGGAACGCGAGCGATTTCCGTCGTCGACCAGGCGCCATCGTCGTCGAGGAGCCGCGTGATGGCGCCGCCGGCCTGAACCGCCAGCAGGTCGAGGGTTCCACTGTGGCGCGTATCGGCAGCGGCGATGGCGGTGATGGTTCCGAGCTTCGGCAAGGAAGTAAGCTCGTGGAAGCTACCCGCGCGGTCGTTGTGGAAGATGTGCAACTGTCCGGCGCCATCAATGAGTGCAGCATCGGGATTCCCGTCTCCGTCGAGGTCAGCCCAGACAAACTGCTGCAAACCGGAGAAGCCGGCGAAGGGATGGATCGACGCAAAGGTTCCGTCTCCGTTGTTGCGCAGGACCATCGGGACACCGGTCTGCGTCCCGAGCACGATGTCGAGATCGCCGTCGGCCTCAATGTCCGCCGCCCACGCCCCGGAGTAGCTTGCATTCAGAATCGACGTGGGTAATTTCGTTTGTGGAGTCACGTCGGTGAATTTCTGCGGAGAATCCTGGCGCATGAAACGCACGCCGCCGGCACCAGCCAGCACCAGATCGGTTTTGAAGTCGTAGTTGAAATCGACCGCCAGAATGGACTCTGGGCTGGGTTTCCCGTCGTGAGCGCCACCGGGGAAGGGAAGAGAGGGCCCTCCGAATAGGTGCAGCGCCTTGGCGTTGGCGGTTACGACCACTGGCGGCTGCTGGTCATCAAGCCGGATCGCGCCGATCCAGTCCCACGTCTGGCCTGGGGTCGTCGCAAGCGGCTCCGCGACGAATTTCATCCCGGTGTCAGGCGGCGCTGGTCGCGACGGAGGCGAGGGCAGACGTACAAAGGTGAGAAAAGGCTGCGCCTCTTCGCCCGGCTGCGCTTTGATCACTGCCAGGTCCTGGCGGAAGCGTGGCACCTGCATCATCACGTTACGCAGGAAGACGCTGCGCACTGCTGCCGTTGCCGGCGTGGTCTGCGCGGCATTCTGCAACTCCGTCAACTGCTGCTGGACGCTCGATGGCCATGTTGGGGACGACTGCGCGGCGATCCGCTTGACGGCAGAATGCAGCGTATTGGTGTCGCCCCGTTTCGCGGCGATCCGGCTCAGTTCGACGAGTGCGGCAAGGTTGTCGGGCTGGGCGGTCAGGATCCTTTCAATCAGCTGCTGAAACTGGGCTTGGCTGTCGGGCCCTCCCTGACGCTCCACCTCGACTGCGAGCAAATAGAGCGCGCGCAGGTTGTGGGGGTCCAGGTCCACAGCTTTGCGCAGGTTAGCGATCGCTTCGGCGGAATTACCCCGCGCGCTTTCGAGCACTCCCAGGTCGGCATCGATCTGGCTGTTACGGGGGGCCAGGGAGTGGGCGCGATCCAGTCGCTGCTTCGCCGGGTCGAAGTTGCGCTGCCGAAGTGCAAGAATGCCCCAGTCTGCCCAGCCGGCGGGTTCTCCCGGAGCCAGCTGCGTGGCCTGTGCCCATTCGCTTTCGGCCCGCACGTCGTTGCCTACTTCCATCGCCGCCAGTCCTACATAGAACGCCTTTACGAACTGGGTGTACTGCGCGGACTGCGGTTTCGGCAGGCCGGATTGACAACCCGTCACGAACACGGCCGTTGTAGCCAGCAGAGAAAGGACCGCTTGCGAGAATGAACGGCCGGGGCTGCGGTGAAACTGCAAAGTCCTCCCCACCTTAGCGAACCGATGGGACAAATGTCTTCCATCGAAAGGTGGAGGCTCGTCCGAGCGCTGCAGTGACCGGAGGGGGGCGGCGACCGTATTCGCGGATGAGGCGCGCGCAGGTTCCAACTTTAGTTGCTTGACGATGTTCACCGTTGGGGATGATTCTGGCTCAGTTTACGGTCTGGAATCCCCAGCTGGAAAGGACCAATCGAATGCCTCATATTGCTCTGCCTGAGGGCCTGCCCGGAATCCGCGGCGCCATGGTGTTTCGCCCCGAGACCGCGAAGCCCCTCAACGATCTGGTAGAAGCGCTTTTGGTCGCGCCGAATACGCTGACCCTTGGTGAGCGCGAGCTGATCGCGACTTATGTTTCTTATCTCAATGACTGTCACTTTTGCCAGAGTATTCATGGAGCCATTGCCGCCGCTCATCTGGACGGTGACGAGGAATTGGTGGTTCGCGTCAAGGCCGATTTTCAACATGCAGCCATCTCGGACAAGCTCAAGGCGCTGCTGGTGATTGCGGCGAAGGTGCAGCGGGGCGGAAAGAACGTGACGGCGGCGGATGTCGAGCACGCGCGCGGCTTGGGCGCGAGCGACCTTGAGATTCACGATACGGTGCTGATTGCTGCCGCCTTCTGCATGTACAACCGCTATGTGGATGGCCTGGCCACGACACAGCCCAGCGATGCGGCAATGTATCGCGAGCGCGGCAAGGTGGTTGCCCGAGAGGGATATGTCGCCGTGAGCAAAACGTATCTGCCGACGGAGCCGGTAGCGCGCTGAAGGAAGCGATAAGTTGGGGAAAAAACAGGCCGCCGGGAGGCAATTTGGCGGCCTGCAAGGTTTGGTTCGGAATGAAACTCGAAGGCTATGCTGACAGCTTCAAGGTGGCTCAGAAGATGAACTTCACCGCGCCCTGGAAGATGCGCGGACCACTGGCACCGGTAATCACGCCAAAGGTCTTCGTGTTGTTGACCTTCAGGTTTCCGCTGCCGGGATTGCTGAAGCTGGGGTGATTGAGAACATTGAACGCCTCGATGCGGAAGTCCAGCTTTGTACGCTCGGTGACCGGGAAGAACCGGCTGATTTCGGCGTCAACGTCGAAGTAGTTCGGGCCCCGGAAGCTATTCCTTCCCAGGTTGCCGAAGGTGCCGTTCGCAGCGTATGCGAAGGGGCTCAGGTTAATGAAGGTCTGATTCTTTGCGAGGCTGTTGTTCGTGTAAGCCCCGCCGGAATAGTTGGGGCGGTCGTTGACCACGTCGATGCCGGAAACATCGACGCCATCGGTCACGGTGAAGGGGGCGCCGTCGGTGACGCGGAGCAGCGGACCGACCTCCCAGTTGTTGACAACCGCGTCTGCGAATCGATTCATGCCGTGGAAGCGGCTGGTGGCCACGCCGTTGGCGTTGAACATGCTGCGGTAGTCAAAGCCACAGTTGGCGCGATCCAGCCGCGGGTTGTAGGGGTTTTCGACGGTGGTACCGGCGAAGTCTCCCTGCGCATCCTCCACATCGAGACAGTGCGACCAGGTGTAGTTGGCGAGGAAAGTGAACGTAGAGGTGCGATGCTGGATGGTGGCGATCATGGCGTGGTAGCTGGAGGTGACGGAATCGTCGACGAGGACGGATCCGCCGCCACCGCCGGTGAACGCGCCGCCCTGGGAGGGATTCTCAAGATAGAGCCGGAACCGCGTGCTGTAATTTGCGGTGGGTGAGCCGCTGGTGTAGACCGCCGGATCCAGCGGGAATCCCCAGGTCTGGTGGACACCCTCATTGCCGATGTAGTCGACTTGCGCCATCCAGCCCTTGCCCAGTTCGCGCTGTACGCTTGCGGTCCACTGGATCAGGTAGGGGGAAAGGAAGTGCTTCGGCATAAAGATGTACTGGCCGGTCTTGGGGAACGCTGCAGTGGAGGACGGAATTTGCGGCTGGGGGAATGGATTGCCGGGCGCGCTGCCGCCATCCCAGGGATTGGCGAAATCGAGGGGCGCTGTGGTGGGAACGGTTGAGGCGGCGGTAGCAAAGGGCGGATTCTGCTGGTTGCGCTGTGCTGTGAAGAAGTTGCTCTCGTCGTAAATGAGAGCTCCGCCGAGACGAAGGACGGTCTTGCCGGCGCCATCCGGGTTATAGGTAAGGCCGAGACGAGGCGAGAACAGCCAGGGCGAGTTCTGGGTGTAGTTCTTCGGCACCCCTTTGTCGCCGTAATAGAAGACACCAGCCGGAGCATTGGGATACACGCTGCTGCGGGTATTGGCCACAAACGCGGATTCGTCGAACGCCGCCCCGCGGTGGAAGTAATCCGTTGGCATGTATTCCGGCTGCCAGCGGACTCCCGCCGTCACCACGATCTTCGGCGAGACCTGCCAGGTGTCCTGGACGTAGAGGCTGGGGATGGGCGCACGCAAAGCGTTCTGCTGAGCCTTGCTTTGCTCGAAGGCCTGCAGAGCACCGGTGAGGAAATCGAGATTGGCGTCTCCGGCTTTCTGTTTGGCCTGATTCTGGCCGGGCCCGGTTTGGCTGAAGACGCCAGTGAAAGTGAACGCTCCATTCTCTTCGTAATGATTGCTGGCATTGAACTCGGAGCGGGCGTACTCGCCGCCGAAGACGAACTGGTGCTTGCCGCGCACCAGGTTCACGTCGTCGGAGATGGCGAAGGTATTGACGTTGAAGTGAGACGGAGCGCAGGTACCGCAGTAGAGACTGAATTTGGAACTGGCGGTGAAGCGGAAGAAGTCGGGGTCGACTTGAAACAGGGTGACGCCAACCCCGTTGGGGCTGACGCCCTGAGCGGCCGGCGCACGGTTGTTGCGGCGGCGGTCGATGGTGGCGTGCACGGTGTTCACCATGTGGGTGCTAAAGACGTAGCTATCGCCGAGAGTAAAGGACTGCACGCGTTGATAATTGCCGGGCGTGGCGGTGACCAGGGCGTCGGTCGGATTCCACAAGGCCGGCAGGGCGTAGCCATCGAGGAAATACCGGCCGTACAGATTCTGCTTCTGGGAGAGCGTGGCATCGATCCTGGTGATGAACTCGTTCTCGGTGGAATTGCCGGGCCCGGCATAGAGAACCTTTCCGGCCGGATCGGTGGTCTGGGGCAGGAATTTCTCCAGAGCGAGCGCCTGTTTGGTGAAGTAGGTTGTTGGGTCGATTTGATTGCCGGTCAGAACCGCTCCGGTGATCGGATTGTAGAGAGGGGTAGAGTCGGTGCCGGAAAAATCGCCGGAGAGATTGGCAGCGTTGGGCACGTAGGCCGTCTGGTTGGAGGTCACCGAATGGATGATGGTTCGCTGATAACCGGCAAAGAAGAAGAGCTTGTCGCGCATGACCGGTCCGCCGCCAGTACCGCCGAACTGATTCTGGTGCAGCTGATCGGGCTGGCTGGAGAAGAAGTTGGTCGCATTGATGACGTTGTTGCGAATGTACTCAAAGGCGTCGCCGTGAAACGCGTTGGTGCCGGAGACGGTGACGACGTTGACCTCGCCGCCGGGGTGGAGGCCGCTCTGCGCGCCCATGGCCGTGGTCTCGACGCTGAACTGACTGACTGCGTCGGGAAACGGGAAAGGCAGGTTGACGTTGGTCATGTAGTCGTTGTTGTCGGCGCCGTCGAGGCGGTAATCGGTCTGATTCCCCTGGCCGCCGGCAATGGAGATGGCGACAGAGCTGTGGAAGTTCTTGCTGCCCGTCATGTCGGCGGTGTCGGTGCTGGGTAGCTGCGTAGCGCCGCCAGAGAGGGCGATCAGGTCGGTCATCTGACGGCCGTTAAGGGGTAGCTCGTTGATCTCGCGCTGGTCAATGGTCTGCTTGAACGAGCTGTCCTGCGTTTGCAGCGCAATGCCGCTGGCCTGGACGTGAACTTCCTGATTTGCCGCGCCAACCGACAAGCTCACGTTGAGGCCGATGTTGCTTCCCACTTCAAGGACAACGCCCGTCTGGGTATATGCCTTGAATCCTGAAGCCGTGACAGAGAGATCGTAGGTGCCGATGGAGAGGTTGGGAAAACTGAACACGCCTCCGCCGCTGCTGACCGTCTTATGCTTCACGCCAGTCGCCGTATCGGCCACGGTTACCTGGGCGCCAGAAATGACTGCGCCAGTTGGATCACTGACGGTTCCCTGGATGGTGCCGGTGCCGGCCAACTGCGCGAATGCGGACGGAACAATCAGGCAAAGTGCCAAAGCCCAGAAAAGCGATCGCCCCGATAGAGAAGCCCGCCGGTTCGTCTGCGTCATGTTGTAAGCCTCCGAAACTTGCTGATGTGCAGGTCATGGTGGGCTGGAGAGGTCTGACCTGTCTACAAAACCGCAACAGTATCGTGGAGGCTGAAGAGACCTGTCAAGCAGCAAGAAACGCCAGAGTATCTGCATTCGAACCGACCATGGGCGGGACGGCTGGGCCCGTCTGGTGTAACGCCGGAATAACGACGGCGCGCCACTGGCAGACGGTTTGGTCAGACCACGCCTGGGATGATCCAACTTCTCGGGCTGCAGTGCCGTTTAAAAAACCTGACCGTCCGCATTCACCAATTGAGTATCCCTGGCAGCACGACTCAGCAAAATACGCAGGTCCGTGACTTTGTCGAGATGGAATGCCTGCACACCGGCGGGCGATGTGACCGCAATGAAATCCGCGCGATCCACACCCGTGAGATAAAAGCTGGGGCGCGGGTCCGGAGAAGCCGCAGCCACTTCGACGTGGCTCATCTCAAGGTTGCGGATATGGCGCAGAAAGAAGCCCTGCGACGGCATCGGCCCGAACATGCCCGGGTCCGGATACTTTTCCTCGTTCTCCGGAGGACGAAGGGCCAGCGCGTCCTGCGAAGCCCCGCCAACCTGATGCTGATAAATATCGGAGAGCTTGAGGTCTTCGATCGGATAATCCGGAATGCCACTGAGAATCGAACACAGCCGAGAGGCGCAGTTATAGCTGGTCACATTGCTGATGAGGATGCGCCGCATGGTCCCGACTTTGGTCGTTTCTTTCGGGCCGCGAAGCCTGGAGCCCAGGCGCAAAAAAAGTGGAGCCGTAGTGATATTGCGCATAGTGATGTTCGTGACGGTAATGTCCTCTGCCAGGGCACCGTCTTCGCTTTCGATGGCGAGGCCATTGCAGGAATCGAAGACACAATTCGAGATGGTGATGTTCTTGAAACCGCCGTTCGACTCGGTGCCGCATTTGATGCGGCCGGTGCGTCCAACTCGGGCATCCGGAGCGAATCGCTTGAAAGTTCCTTCGAGTATGGTGCCCAACTCGTAATCGCCGGTCACATAGCAATTAGTGATTGTGACATTTTCGGTTGCGCGGGCGTAGCCCAGCGAATAGCTGCTCTTCGGGCAGATACCGTCATCCCAGGGTGAATTGACCGTGCAGTTCGAGACGTGGACATTGCGGCAGCAATCGATGTCCATACCATCGCGATCGGTATCGATGGTCAGGTTGTCGATGGTCAGGTTGTCCACGCCGGTCAGTAGTAGCCCGAAGTGGCCGCCTTTGAGAATGGAGAAATCCCGGAACAGAACGTTGCGGCAGTTCTTTAGCGCGATCGCTTTGTTGCCGACACCTGCCTGCTCGGCGACATATATCGTATAGTTGCCGCGGGCCGCGCGATTCGCGCCGAAGCTGAGCCCTTTGCCGTAGATCAGGCCGGGACCCGTGATGCTGACGTCGTGGAGGTTCTCGCCCCAGATCAGGGAATTGTGCCAGTGATTGTGACCATAATCCTGATAGTCCTCCCACGGCGTGTTTGGCTCGGCTGCATCGTAGGTGCCTCCGTTGTAGCCTGTGGTTTGACCTGGAAGCGGTGAGTCGGCCGCGAGAATCGTCGCGCCGTGCGAGAGATAGAGCCCGACCTGGCTCTTCAAGTGAATGGAGAAACACAGCCAGTTGCCTGCAGGAAACAAAACCGTGCCGCCGCCGGCCGCCGCAGCGGCGTCAATCGCCTTGTTGATGGCGGATGTATCCACGGTCTTGCCATCGCCAACAGCACCATAGGCGCGAATGTCGAAGACGCCGGGAGCAGTGGCAGCAGCCGGCGCGTGCGGTGCGGCATACGCTTCAGGCAACGATGAGCCAACAACGGCTCCCAAACCGAGCGCACTCATGCGGAGAATTTCCCGGCGGTCAGAGCGAAAAGGCTTCATTGGGGCTTGATCCTCGCAAAAAGAATGTCCCGCTGACAGATCGAGCGAGAGCCGTAGTGGTATGACCACTGGCCGCCATCCAGCGTATCATTGGTTTCGCCATCGCATCTCTGCGCCGAGGAAATGCTCTTGATTCGCCCCCAAATTCACGCCGCTTTTTGGTTGCTGATCCTCTTCTCTCTGATCGTCGCTGTTGCTGGTTCAACAAACGTGTGGGCTGCTTCGATGGTTTGCGATCCCCACGCGTACGGCGCCAAAGTGGACGGCGTTTCTAAGGACACGGTTGCCATCCAGTCGGCGATCGATGCCTGCGAGCATCGCGGTGGCGGCACAGTGCGGCTCTCCGCTGGAACCTGGCTCAGCGCGCCCGTTGTATTGAAGAGTGGAATCACTCTGCACCTGGACCAAGGTGCAACCCTGCTGGCTTCGCCGAACCATGACGACTTTCCGGCAATGACAGAATTCAAAGCCCCCGGAAGGCAGTCCTTGCTGAGTGCGACCGGCGCCTCCAATGTTTCCATTACCGGCGAGGGCGTGATCGACGGCAACGGCGAAAGCTGGTGGCAGGAGGCGCGGGCCGTCAAAGATCACGGTGTGATGGGGTCTGACCACGCACGGCCACGGTTGGTAGTTTTCGATCACTGCCGGCATGTGCTCATCGAGGGCGTCACTATTCAGAACTCGCCGATGTGGCAATTGGTACCCTACTACTCCGACGACGTGACGATCAGGAATATTAAGGTCCTGGCGCCGGAGCACTCGCCCAACACGGATGCCATCGATCCTTTCTCTTCGTCGAACGTACACATCGAACACGTCTTCGCCGATGTGGGCGATGACGACGTTGCAATCAAGTCCGGGATGGCGAATTCACCCGGGCCGGACGATCCGAGCCGCGATATCACCATCACCGACTGCACGTTTCTGCACGGGCATGGGTTGTCGATCGGCAGCGAAGTGGCGGGCGGAGCACAGAATATCCATGCCGAGCGCATTCACTTTGACGGAACCGATAACGGCATTCGCATCAAGTCCAATCGCGATCGTGGCAACGATGTAGGCGGTTTCGTCTTCCGCGATATCGAAATGAAGAATGTGAAGAACGCGATCGTTATCAGTGAGTATTATCCAAAGATTTTGCCACCCGATCCCGATCCTGCTCAGCCTGTCACCCGCCTCACGCCGCACTTTCACGACATCACGCTGGAAAATGTAACCGCCACGAACATTGTTTCTGCCGGAGGAATCGCGGGCCTGCCCGAAGCGCCGATCCGCAATGTTGTCCTCAGGAACGTCAGCATCCAGGCGCAACACGGGCTCGCCATCAGCAATGCCGACGTCATAGGGGAGAAGTTCAGCGTTCAAGCAAGCGATGGTTCAGCAATTATCAAAGCCGCTGGTGGCAATCTCACTGTGCGCTGATCACCTACGATGAACGCCTGTCGGGAGGATCCCCCGGATACATGATCTGCATTCGAAAATCGATTCCGTGTGTGGTCGCGTTTTCTTTCGCGATCGCGACCGTGGTGCCTGCCCAGAATTCCACCGCTGCGCCTGCTTCTGGAGATTCGCTCGCAGCGCTCAGAGCCGGCTTCGCTGCGCCGCCAATGAATGCCCGCCCGATGATGCGCTGGTGGTGGTTCGGCCCTGCCGTTGAGCGTGACGAACTGGTGCGGGAACTGCGCACGATGAAGGCTGGCGGGATCGGCGGCGTCGAGATTCAGCCGGTCTATCCGCTGGCACTCGATGATCCGCAAAAGGGGTTCCGCAATATGCAGTTTCTGTCGCCGGAGTTTCTGAAGATGGTCGGATTCGCAGCCGACACGGGCCATGAGCTCGGCATGCGTGTGAGCATCACGTTGGGCAGCGGATGGCCGTACGGCGGCGCCTGGGTTCCCGTAAGCGAATCTGCCGGACGGTTGCGCGTGGTGGCGACACCGATCTCCTCGGGTGAACCATCGGTCGCGGTGCCCTCCATCGAGAACGGAGAAACTCTGCTGGCGGCGTTTGTCGCTGCTGGCACACCCGAGCACTACGATGCGGAACATGCGCAGCGAATAGAGGAGATGAAGAATGGCCGCCTGCTCCTTCATTCCGATCTCTCCAGACCGCAGATCGCGTTGTTCTTCATATCGAGCCGCACCGGCCAACAAGTCAAGCGGCCAGCGAGCGGAGCCGAAGGCTTCGTCATCGACCACTTCAGTGCAGCTGCGGTGCAGGATCACCTGAAGAACGTCGCGGAACCCATTGTGAGCGCCTTTGGCGCCCATCCGCCGTATTCAGTTTTCAGCGATAGCCTCGAAGTGTACGAATCCGACTGGACGCCCGACTTCCTTACGGAATTCCGCAACCATCGCGGTTACGATTTAACGCCGCATCTGCCTGAATTGGTCGCCGGCACAGGGCCGGAGGCCGTCGACCTGCGCTACGACTGGGGGCGAACTCTGGCGGAGCTGATCGACCAGAATTACCTCGGCACCATCAACAGCTGGGCGCACGCGCACCACACAGAATTCCGATCCCAGACCTACGGCATTCCCGCTGTTACATTGTCGAGCAACGCTGGCGTCGATCTACCGGAAGGGGAAGGCTCGCAATGGCATGGCCCGTTTTCGTATACCCGCTGGGCCACGTCGGCGAGCCATCTCTACGGGCGGCCTGTCACCTCGTCGGAAACGTGGACGTGGTTACATTCGCCTGCCTTCCGTGCAACGCCGCTCGATATGAAAGCCGAGGCGGATACCTTCTTTCTGCAGGGCATCAACCAGTTCATGGGCCATGGTTGGCCGTATTCTCCGCCCTCGGCCGGCGAGCCAGGCTATTCGTTCTATGCCGCGGCGGTCTTCAACAACCACAATCCCTGGTGGATTGTGATGCCGGACGTGACGGCATACCTGACGCGCATGAGTTGGCTGCTTCGTCAGGGCAAGCCTGCCAACGACATCGCCATCTTGCTGCCCCAAGAGGATGCACAGGGGCGGTTTCATCCAGGCGAAGCGACGGTCAGCAATCAGATGCCGGAGCTGCTCGGTCCGAATCTGGTGCCCGCAATCCTCGACGCCGGCGACAACTTCGACTTCATCGATTCGGAGGCGATCGATCGGGTCGGCATTCACTATCCGGTGCTGATTCTCCCCGGCATCGAGCGTCTGCCCCTGGCGACGTACCGGAGAATTGAAGCGTACGTTCGAAGCGGTGGAATCGTCATTGCGGTGCAGAAGCCGCCTTCGAGGGCACCGGGATTCCTGGAGGGACCGCGTGACACGGCTGCCATTCGTCAGATTTCGCAGAGCCTTTTCGCGCAGGATGCGAAGAACGCAAAAGTGGTAGAGAAGACTTCCGACCTGGGCGCGGCCATTGCCGGTTTCATCACGCCCGACGTCGCGCTGAATCCCGTCACGCCGGAGGTTGGTTTCATCCACCGGAAGCTTCGCGATGCGGACATCTATTTCGTCGCTAACACCGGCAACGAGCCGCATGCTTTTACGGCCACGTTTCGCACGCAGTGGCCAGCGGCTTCGTGGTGGGATCCATTTTCCGGCAGGATTTCTCCCGCCGGCAATGGCTCATCCCTGTTGATGACTCTGGCCCCCTATGAATCTCGTGTGGTGGTCTTCTCGAATCGAGCGGCCGAACAAAAAGATACCGAGGTTGCGACGAATTTCGCGCCGATCGATCTGAGCCATGACTGGAAGCTCACTTTTGACAAGACCGGGGCCAGCGAGACGATGCAGTCGCTGCACTCGTGGACCGATGACGAAACAGAAAAGTACTACTCGGGAACCGCGACCTATACGCACATCCTCGATGTGCCGGCGGACTTTCCGCGCGGAGGCGCAGCAATGCTCGATTTTGGCCTCGGTCAGCCGGTTGAACGTACAAAGCTCAGTCTGGCGGGAATGCGAACATGGTTCGATGCTCCTCTCCGCGATGCAGCCGTGGTCTACGTGAACGGAAAGGTTGCGGGGTCGGTATGGCATCCGCCCTTTGCACTCGACATCGGGCCGTACCTGCACGTGGGCGCGAACGAGTTGAAGATCGTCGTGGCGAATACGGCGATCAATGAACTGGCTGGACGCGCGCCCACCGATTACCGGCTGCTGTGGCTGCGTTATGGCAAGCGGTTCGCGCCCCAGGACATGGACCATCTGGAGCCGCTGCCCTCCGGCATTCTCGGGCCATTGCGCCTGGTGCCTGCGGATGCGATTTCGGGCCGATTGGCCGGAGGGAGTGGAGCGCGATGATCCCCCGCGGCATTATTTTTGCGGCAATGGTTGTCGTGACCCTATTTGACGGGAGCGCGCAGCCGACTGCGACTCCGTCGACGCCCAGCCTCACCGGCATTGCGCACGTCGCCATTCGCGTCGGTAACCTCGAGCAATCACGCGCCTTCTTCCGCAAACTCGGGTTCGAAGAGGCCTTTGCTATGGACAAGGGCGGCGCTCCCACCGAGGCTTTCGTCAAGGTGAATGACCGGCAGTTCATTGAGTTGTACCCTCGCCGCGATGCATCGGCCGCTGTCGGATTCATGCACGTTTGCTTCGAAGCGGCCGACATCAACGCGGTGTATCAGAACTACGTCGATCATGGGCTTACGCCTACTGCCGTGAAGCGTGCCGGCGCCGGAAATTTGCTGTTTACGCTGCAGGGGGCTAATCAGCCGGGTTTGCCATCCGACCTGCGCGGTGCGGCAACGCAGAATATCGAATACACGCAGTACATGCCGGGATCGCGACATACACTGGACCGCGGTCAGCACCTCGGTCCTGACCGCATTGCAGAACGGATCGTAGCGGTCGGAATCCCGTTTACCCATCCTGCCGAGGCCGAAACTTTCTACATAGACAAGCTGTCGTTCCAGCGCGACGCGAGTCCCAGGGAGTCCGGATACGCCGTGGTGGCGCTGCCGAGTTCCGCCGACCAGCAAATTGAATTTCTGTCCCAACAGGCAGGTGCGAGCCCAAATGCCTTGCCGTTCCGCCTGTTCTTCTCAGTTGCGAATCTCAGGCGCACGGCGGATCGGCTGCGAACTCTCGGATTTACCTCGGCAAAGCATGGAAAAACCCTGGCGATCCACGACCCCGATGGAGACACGATTGTTTTTGTGCACACCGGGCGTTAAGCGCGGCCGGGGCCGGCGCGCTGCTCCGGAAGCGATCGCTGAAATCCGTTCCACTATAACTCTCAGTCAAGGTGAAACACTTCTTCGAGAGGCAACATGCTCCGGTCGGCCGTCGCGTTTCCCAGCGATTCAAAGAACGGCGCCATTTCTGCCTGCCAGCGCGCATTCACCGGGTGCTCCTGCATGCGGGTACGAGCCTGCTCAAAATCCGCGGTTTCCAGGTAGCCGACCAGGAGGCCGTCCGGCTGGAGAAAGAGCGAGTAATTATGCCAGCCGGTGGTCCTCAGAGCTTCAAGCATCTCCGGCCAGACTTCCCGATGATGGCGGCGGTACTCGTCGATTCTGTCGGGGCGAACCTTCAGCAGAAAACATACACGCGTCACGGGCCTGCTCCTTTGCTGTCCCGCCCGGACTGCGCGGGTTCCGCAGCCACAAATTTCCTGCTTTGACGCCTGGGTTGCCGGGCAGTACCATGGCATTTTAACTGGGAACTTATTTCAATGGGGAGAACCGGACCGTGACCGCACACCAGGATCAGGTCAGCCAGGCTCTTGATTCGCTGCGCATCGAGTTGCCCTCCTGGGGGTTCGCGAATACCGGAACCCGCTTCGGAAAGTTCCTGCAGGCGGAAGCCGCATCGACCATCGAGGAGAAATTCTCTGATGCGGCACAAGTGCACACCTTCACCGGATCCACCCCGACGCTTGCTCTGCATGTCGCGTGGGATCTACCTGGAGGATTGCGCGACGCCCGGAAGATACAGGATCTGGAAACCGAGCACGGAATTCGAGCGGGCTCCATCAATCCGAATCTTTTCGAGAACCAGGAGTACAAGTTTGGTTCGATCTGCAATCCGGATCCTGGCGTTCGCAGGATGGCGGTCGACCATCTTCTGGAATCGGTGGCCATCGCCAGGGCGCTGCGCGCGCAGGACGTTTCGTTGTGGCTCGCGGATGGATCGAATTATCCGGGCACACAGAGTATCCGGCGCCGTATTGACTGGATGGTCGCAGCGCTTGCGGAGGTGCATGCGGAACTCAGCGCAGAGCAGCGGTTGCTGGTGGAGTACAAACCCTTCGAGCCGGCTTTCTACCACACAGATCTCGCTGACTGGGGTATGTCTCTGTTGATCGCGCGTGAGACGGGCGAAAAAGCACGTGTGCTGGTCGACACCGGCCACCATTATCAGGGACAGAATATCGAACAGATCGTCGTATGGCTCCTGCGCGAGAAGATACTGGGCGGATTCCACTTCAATGACCGACGCTACGCGGACGACGATCTCACCCTGGGCTCCATCGACCCGTATCAGGTGTTTCGCATCTTTCACGAACTGCTTTCCGGCAAAGGCGCCATGGAGACGACGGCATTCATGATCGACCAGAGTCACAACCTGAAGGGCAAGATGGAAGCCATGGTGCAGACCGTGTGCACCGCGCAGGAGATTTTCGCGAAGGCCGCGCTGGTGGATCGCGAACGGCTGGCGACCCTGCAGGACGAGTGCCGTCTGGTGGAAGCGGAAGAATGTCTGAGACAAGGATTCTGGTTCGATGTCCAGCCGCTGGTGCGGGAGTGGCGCAGAGCGCGCGGTTTGCCCGAAGATCCCCTGGCAGCACTGAGAGACAGCGGTTATGTTGAGCGTATCCGGAACGAGCGCAAAGAACGCAACGCGCGTTCGGTCGCCAGCTACGCCTGACGGACGCCGGTTTCAATCCACACATTTCGTTTCTGGATTGAAATGCAGATGATATAACTGCGTTGATATTTCCGAGGCCGCAGCTTGCCCAAATCTTCGACCAAACGCCTGTACTTCATCCCCATCCTCTCCAAAGCTCTCGATGTGCTGGAGGTGTTGCAGAAGAGCGAGCGGCCGCTGTCGCTGGAAGCGATCTATCAGCGCACGCACATTTCCAAGACCACGGTCTACCGCATTCTCAAAACTTTCGTGCATCGCGGCTATCTGGCCCAGTCGCAGGATGGGCTGTACCGGCTGGCGGCGCGGCCTCGCAAAGTGCGATTCGGATTCGGCATGCAATCCGGAGAGATGCCCTTTTCCCAGGCGGTGACCGAGAGCCTCCGCGATGCTGCAACACAGGCCGGCGTGGATCTGTTCGTGCTCGACAACCGTTACGACGCGGCAACCGCGGTCCAGGTGGCGGAGGAATTCGTGAGAAGCCGCGTGGACCTGGTCATCGAATTTCAGATCGATCAGGAAGTGGCGCCCATCATCGCCGACAAAATTGCCGTGGCGGGAATCCCTCTCATTGCTGTCGATATTCCCCATCCACACGCAACTTATTTTGGTGTCGACAACTACCGCGTCGGCGTGGAAGCCGGCACACTTCTGGCGGAGCACGTCGCAGAGAACTGGAGCGGCAAACTGGACTGGGTGCTGGGCCTCGACATCGAAAACGCCGGCCCCCTGGTGCAGAGCCGGATCACTGGGGTATTCCAGGGAATACGCAGCCGGCTACCGGATATCCCGATCGAGAAATTTGTGCGCGTCGATGGACGCGGCATGCGCGAGTCCAGCTTCCGTGCCATCGCTGATTTCCTGAAGCGCCATCCCAGGGACCGCAATATCCTTATTGCAGCAGCGACGGATTCCAGCGCTCTGGGCGCACTGGAAGCGGTGCGCCAGCAGAAGCGCGAGAAACACGTTGCCATTGTCGGGCAGGACTGCATTCCGGAGGCGATCGAGGAGATGCGGCGCTCCGACACACCGTGGATCGGCTCGGTCTCACACGAGGCGGGAACCTATGGCCCGCGCCTGATCCAACTCGGGCTCTCGATCCTGCGCGGCCTGACCGTCCCACCCTACAACTACGTCGATCACAAGCTAATGACCGCGAAGATGCTGCGCGAGGCCCCGCCGCCCAGCGACCTGCGTTCCCCCAGGGCGTCGCGCTAACGGATTCGGCCCAAACGGGCGGAATTCAGAATGTGAAACAATTGCCCTATTGATATTTACTGTGGCATCATTTGGGACGGTGAATCGATGAAGACCCTCACTGCGCTACGCTACCTCAAGGACCTGTGGGACGAAAAGGCAGCGGCACAGCTGGACGAGCCCGAACTGCTGCGCTATCGCTCGAACCTGCTCGGCGCCGACCTGCGCATCACGAACTTCGGCGGTGGCAACACCAGCTCCAAAGTCGCGCAAGCCGACCCTCTTACCGAAGCGCGAACTGAGGTGCTTTGGGTGAAGGGCAGTGGAGGCGACCTGGGCAGCATCAAGCGTGCTGGTTTTGCCACGCTCTATCTCGACAAGTTGCTGGCGATCGAAAAGCAATACAAAGGCGTGGCCGAGGAAGATGCCGTCGTCGATTTGTATCCGCTGTGCACCTTCGGCGTGAATCCTACGGTCGCCTCCATCGATACGCCGCTGCACGGATTCCTTCCGTTTCGCCACGTGGATCACCTGCATCCGGACTGGGCGATTGCCATGGCTGCGGCGGCGAACGGGAAGGAGAAGATGGAGGAGTTCAACCGCGAGTTCGACCACAAGCTGGTTTGGGTGCCCTGGCAGCGACCCGGCTTTGAGCTTGGATTGATGATGCGCCGCGTGGTCGAAGAAAATCCTGGCTGCGACGGGATCGTGCTCGGTGGTCACGGTCTGTTTACGTGGGGCGAGGCCCAACGGGAGTGCTACCTGAATACGCTGACCATGATCGACCATCTGGGCCAGTTCGTTCAGGGTCATATCGATCGCAAAGGCGCTGCGCTTTTTGGCGGCGCAGCCCTTGAGCCTCGATCGAATCGAAGGGAACTCGCCCTTGAACTGTTGCCCTGCGTGCGTGGGCTCATTTCGCAGCAGAAGCGCTTCATCGGCAGCTGGTCGGATGCCGAAGACGTGATGCGCTTCGTCAATTCAAAGGATGGCGCCGCCCTGGCGTACCTGGGTACCAGTTGCCCGGACCACTTCATTCGCACAAAAATTCGGCCGATGTTTGTTCCCGCGATAGCTGGCGATGACAGCGCGACCCTGCAGGAGAAGATCGAGTCAGCGCTCAAGACGTACCGCGCCGAATATGCCGCGTATTACCAGAAGCACAAGGAACCGACATCGCCGGCTCTGCGCGATCCGAACCCGACCGTCGTCCTCATCCCCGGCATTGGGATGTTTTCCTTCGGCAAGGCGAAGAGCGAATCGCGCATCGTGGGGGAGTTCTATACGAATGCAATCCACGTGATGGAAGGCGCCACAGCTCTCGCCGGCAAAACCGTGGTCAAAGATGTCCCGCAAGCAGGAGCGGCTGCACCCTGCGAAGCCTTCGAGGTCTATACCAACTACGTCGCGCTGCCGGCCGCCGAAGCCTTTCGCATCGAGTACTGGCTGCTTGAGGAAGCCAAGCTCCGCCGCCAGCCGCCGGAAAAGGAACTGAGCCGTTGCATTGCTCTCATTATCGGCGGCGCCAGCGGCATCGGCCGAGCCGCCGCTCTCATCGCTGCCGAACGCGGTGCACACATCATGATCGCCGACCGCGATCTGACTGGAGCGGAAGCCACAGCGCAGGAGGCACAGGCCGTCGTTGGCAAAGAAGCCGTCGCCGCGACTGTCGTCGATATTCGCGACCGCGCGTCAATTGCCGCTGCGTTGCGCGAAACCGTGGCGAAATTTGGTGGACTCGACATCCTCATCAACACGGCGGCGATCTTCCCGTCGTCTCCGCAAGGCGGGATAAGCGATGCGATGTGGTCCACGACGTTGGACCTGAATGTCACCGCGAACTATCTGCTCGCCGAGGAGGCGGCGAAAATCTTTGTGGCCGAGAAGATCGACGGCAGCATCGTTCTCACCAGTTCCGCCAACGCCGTGGTTCCCAAGCGCGGCAGCGAAGCCTACGACGTGAGTAAGGCCGCGCTCAGCCACCTTGTCCGGGAGTTGGCCGTCTCGCTTGCGCCTCATGTTCGCGTGAACGGAATCAGCCCCGCGACCGTCGTGAAAGGCTCGACGATGTTCCCACGCGACCGCGTCATCACGTCGCTCACGAAATATGGCATTCGCTTTGAGCCGTCCATGACGGACGATGAGCTGCGCGATCTGCTGGCGGGCTTCTATGCCAGTCGCACGCTCACCCATCAGCCCATCGAACCGGACGATTGCGCGCGCGCCATCCTCTTCCTCGCGGGCCCCCACACGCGTTGCACGACGGGCCATCTGATCCCCGTTGACGGCGGTCTTCCTGAGGCATTCCTGCGGTGAGCCATTCTCCGGCGCTCGTCGCGATCGATCTGGGCGCGGAGAGCTGCCGGGTTTCGCTGCTGCGCTGGCTTAAAGACGAGCCGCGCATCATGATGGTTCGTCGCTTCGAGAATGGCCCGCAGGACCATGGTTCCGCCGGGTGGCACTGGAACCTCGATCGCATTTGCACCGAACTCGACTCCGCGCTACGGAGTTGCGCCGACCTGGCTCCGGAGGGCATCGAAAGCATCGGTGTCACCGGCTGGGCGGTCGACTACGTTCGACTTGGCAGCAACGGCAAACCTCTTGCCGCTCCTTTCTGCTACAGAGACGAGCGCACGCAGCGATCGATGGAGGAGGTTCACTCCATCGTTCCAGCGGACCACCTCTATGCGCGCACTGGCATTCAGATCCAGCCGATCAACACGATCTACCAGCTTTACGCGGATCGCAGGAGCGGCCTCCCTGAGTCTGCGCCCTGGGTTAGTTTGCCGGAGTACATCCTGCACTGGCTCGGAGCGGCACGAGTGGCGGAATATACCAATGCCACACACACGGGATTGATTGACGCCGACACTCGCCAATGGTCGGGAGAAATTTTTGCCGCGTTGGGTTTGGATTCGGCCGCCGCCCCGGAGATCGTACCGCCAGGAATGGCGCTCGGACCCATGCGCGAGGATCTTCGCCAACTGCCGGCATTCGCGAACACGCAGCTGATCGCGCCGGCCTGCCATGACACCGCCTCGGCGATTGCCGGGATTCCGGAGCCTCCTGGCAACTGGGCCTACATCAGTTCCGGTACCTGGTCGCTTGTGGGTACACCGCTGGCGCTGAGCCTGCGCACCCAGGACGCCTTCGTCCGCGGCTTCACCAATCTGGGCGCCGCCGACGGCGGGATCCTCTTCCACCGCGGGATTCCCGGCATGTGGCTTCTGCGCCAGTGCATGAATACGTGGGATCAGGACCGTGGATGGAAACTCCCCGACCTGATCGCGGAGGCACGCCGCCTGCCGGCACCGGACAGCCTGCTCGATCTGGACGATCCTGCGTTGCTGCCGCCGGGCGACATGACGGCACGCATCAACGCGCAGCTCACGCGCCAGGGTGATGCAGCGCTGCCTGCCGGATGCGACGCCGCTCCGCACTACGCCAGCCTGATCTTTCACAGTCTCGCCGCACGCTACGGGTCGCTGCTCAACGAGATCGCGGAGATGACCGGCGGCCGTCCGCATCATATTTCCGTTGTGGGCGGGGGCAGCCAGAACGAATACCTCAATGCGCTCACCGAGCGCGCCACAGGCCTCCCCGTGCGGCGCTGCTCCGTCGAAAGCTCCACGCTGGGCAATTTCGCCATACAATGGGCGCGGATCGAACAGTCCTCAGGCTCGCTCCAGCCCCAGTCGATTGCTGAAAAAGTTGCCGCGCTCGCCGCAGTTCCGGTCGCGTAGCGCCGAAAGGAACCCGCATGTCCTCTGCCATTCTCGGCGGAATCGGGTGGCACATGGTTGGTGCAGCCTCCGCTGCCTCCTTCTATGCGCCCATCGAGAAAGTGAAGAAGTGGTCCTGGGAGACCACGTGGGCGATCGCGGGCATCTTCTCCTGGATTCTGCTACCCATCATCGTCAGCCTGATTTTGCTCCCCGATTTTCGCGGGTTCTACGCGGGCATTGCTTCCGGCGTCGTTCTAAAAACTTTCCTTTTTGGCTGCATGTGGGGCGTCGGCAACGTCAACTACGGTCTGACGATGCGCTACCTCGGCATGTCGCTGGGAATCGGTGTCGCCATCGGTGTCACCCTGGTGGTAGGAACGCTGGTTCCCCCCATCATGCACGGACAAGTGGCGATTCTCTTTAACAGCCGCAGTGGGCATTTCACGCTCGCTGGTATTGCGCTGGCGCTCGTTGGCATTGCGATTGTTTCCTGGGCTGGACATCAAAAAGAGCAGCGCATGGGCGTGCGTGCCGAGGAGTTCAATCTCACCAGAGGTCTGCTGCTGGCCGTGGCCTGCGGCATTTTTTCCTCGGGAATGTCATTCGCTATCGATGCCGCGCGTCCCATCGCTGCCGCCGCGCAGCAGGTAGGCGTGAAGCCGCTCTACGCTGCACTGCCCAGCTACGTCATCATCATGGGCGGCGGCGCGATCGTGAATTTCGCTTACTGTTTCGCGCGTCTTGCGTTCCGCAAAGATCTCTCGCTGCGCTCCGATCTCTCGCAGGCGCGCCCCACCCTGCTGCTCAACAGCTCCCTGGCCGCGGCGGGCGGCATCATGTGGTACCTGCAGTTCTTCTTCTACGCGTGGGGCGCGGCGAATATCCCCGCGCATCTGAGCTTTGTGAACTGGATGCTGCATATGAGCTTATATGTGCTTTTCGGCGGCATCGTGGGCCTCGCTCTCGGCGAGTGGCGCGGTGCGGGCGGACGCCCGGTCCAGCTGCTTTGGTCCGGGATGGTGGTGATCATTGCTGCCGCCAATCTCGTGGGTCTGGGTATGGCGACCTGAGGCCGTCACTCTGGACGGGGTCGCAACGCATGAGCCATTTCTGCATCTGACTATTCGCCACAACTATTCCAGAGCGAGAGTCATGCATGCATCGAACGCTGTTACCGGGCAAGCCTTATCCACTGGGTGCCACTCCGAATCGCATCGGCACCAACTTCGCACTATTTTCTGAAAACGCCACAGGCGTCTCGGTCTGCTTTTTCGATGAAAACGGTAATCAGGTGGACTGCGTTGCTCTGCGCGAACGAACCGCCTTCGTCTGGCACGGCCTCGTCCGGAATATCAAGCCTGGCCAGCGGTACGGCTATCGCGTCGAGGGGTCATGGGAGCCGGAGAAGGGCCTGCGATTCAACTCCAAAAAGCTTCTTGTCGATCCATACGCGAAGGCGATCACGGGAGACGTGGACTGGAAGGCGCCCATCTTCCCCTACGACGTGGCGACCGGCGACGATCTCATCCGCGACGACCGTGATTCGGCCGACGGTGTTCCGAAGTCTGTTGTGATCGATGCCCGCTTCGACTGGGAAGACGATTGCCCGCCGGAAACTCCGCTGGCCGATTCCATCATTTATGAGATGCACGTGCGCGGCTTCTCGAAACTCTGTCCCGCGGTCCCGGAAAATCTGCGCGGCACCTACGCTGGCCTCGCTTGCGGAGCAAGCATCGATTATCTGAAGAAACTTGGCATCACGGCCGTTGAGCTGCTGCCCGTTCACCACTTCATCGACGAAGGCCACCTTGTCGATCGCGGCCTGCGCGACTACTGGGGCTACAACACGCTCGGCTTTTTCGCGCCCATGTCCCGCTATTCTTCTTCGGGCGACATGGGCCAGCAGGTTATCGAGTTCAAAGAGATGGTCAAGGCGTTGCACAAGGCCGGCATCGAGGTGATTCTCGACGTGGTCTACAACCACACCTGCGAAGGCAACCGCATGGGTCCGATGCTCTCGATGAAAGGCATCGACAACCCGACGTACTACCGGCAGGTGCCAAACGATCCCCGCTATTACATGGATTACACCGGCACCGGGAACACCCTCAACGTGATGAACCCCCAGGTGCTCAAACTGGTGATGGATTCGTTGCGATACTGGGTGACGGAAATGCACGTCGATGGATTCCGCTTCGACCTGGCCAGCACCCTGGCGCGCGAGTTGCACGCGGTTTCGAAGTTGTCGAGCTTCTTCGACACGATCCACCAGGATCCAACGATCGCCGATGTGAAGCTCATTGCGGAACCGTGGGACGTGGGCGAAGGCGGATATCAGGTGGGCAACTTCCCGGTTTTATGGGCGGAATGGAACGGACGCTATCGGGACACGGTACGGCGCTTCTGGAAGGGGGACAGCGGGCTGCTCTCCGACTTTGCTTATCGGCTCACAGGCTCCTCTGATCTTTATGAGATGGATGGTCGCCGTCCTTACGCCTCCATTAACTTTGTCACCGCGCACGATGGCTTCACCCTGTGCGACCTCGTCAGTTACAACGGGAAACACAACGAAGTCAACGGCGACAACAACACAGACGGGACCAACGACAACAACTCGTGGAACATGGGTGCCGAAGGGCCGACGGACGACCCCGCGATCAACACGCTGCGCGAACGGCAGATGCGGAACTTCCTCGCAACGCTGATTCTCTCGCAGGGCGTGCCGATGCTGTGCGGCGGCGACGAATTAGCGCGCTCGCAGGATGGCAACAATAACGTTTACTGCCAGGACAACGAACTCGCCTGGTTCAACTGGAACCTGACCCCGGCCGAGGAGCGCCTGCGGGCTTTCACTTCGAAGCTCATCCACCTGCGGCGCAGCCATCCCAATCTCCACCGTCGCAAGTTTTTTCAGGACCGCGTCATTCGCGGATCGGTGGTGCGCGACATCGCCTGGTACAACACCGATGGAAACGAATTGTCCGAGGAAGCGTGGACGACAGACTGGAACCGCTCTCTGGCGCTCATGCTGAACGGCAGGACTCTGGCTATCACAGACGAGGACGGCAATCCGGTTGTGGATGACTGCTTCCTGATCCTCGTGAACGCAGCTGCGGAGGGCGTTGAGTTCACGCTTCCCGAACACCCAGCTGCCTCCGCGTGGACACAGGTGCTGAATACGGAGAACATTGATGACCCCTTCGCGCCCGAGAAACTCGGCGAAAAAGTGATTGTCGGCGGAAGGGCGATACGCGTCTTTCGCGATCGTCACATGGATAATGACGCAATGAGCACGACGTAAAGTACCTCGATCCAGGTCAGCGCTAACCAGTCGCCGAGCAACCGTTGTCTTGCCCTGATTCAACGGGTCCGAGCACCCGTCGTCTCGTTCCAGCACGAAAGCGTCTGGCAAGAATTGCTGACCCCAGTGCGGTGCATCTGCGAAGAAAAGTTGTCGCGCATCGGCGGCTTTCATAAGATCAAGCTTGGCCCTGCCGATGGATTCTCCAACTCGCCCGACTCGCGTCCGCTTTGCCCCCTCACCCACGGGATTTCTGCACGTTGGGAATGCACGCACCGCGCTCTATAACTGGCTATTCGCCCGCCACACCGGCGGCGCCTTTCTGCTGCGTATTGAGGACACTGATCTCGACCGCAGTGAGGTGCGCCACGAGAAGCAACTGATGGAGGATCTGCTCTGGCTCGGCATTGATTGGGATGAAGGTCCCGGTGTCGAGGGTCCTCACGCACCTTACCGCCAGTCGGAGCGCCTCGGAATCTATCGCGAGCACACCGAGAGGCTGCTTACCGAAGGCAAAGCCTATCGCTGCTTCTGCGCGGCTGAGCAACTGGATCAGGAGCGGCGGGAAGCTGCGGCCGCTCACAAGCCGCAGGTCTATTCCGGCCGATGTCGCAGCATCAGCGATGCTGAGTCCACCGCCCGTGCCGCAAAAGGTGAAGCATTTGCCGTGCGGCTGCGTATTCCCGATCATCCGCTGCGCTTTCATGACATGGTGCGCGGAGTAGTGGAGTTTCCGAATGAGACTGTGAGCGACCCGATCCTGGTTCGCTCCAGCGGCATGCCGGTTTACAATTACGTTGTCACGCTCGATGACGCGCTGATGGAGATCACGCATGTGATCCGCGGCGACGATCACATCTCAAATACTCCGAAACAGGTCGCTATCTACGAAGCCTTTGGATGGAAGCCGCCGGAGTTTGCGCACCTCTCGACGATTCTTGGCAGTGATCGCGAGCGGCTCTCCAAACGCCACGGCGCAACTTCAGTTGCGAGCTTTCGCGAGATGGGGATTCTGCCTGAGGCACTGGTGAATTATCTGGCGCTGCTGGGTTGGGGAGCCGAAGGCGGCACGCGCGAGATTTTTTCCCGCGAGGAACTGGTCAGGGAATTCCGGCTCGAGCGCGTGACTGCATCGCCGGCCATCTTCGACTGGGAAAAGCTCCACTGGCTCAACCGCCACTACCTTAAGGCAGCGGATCCGGAGCGCGTTGCCGAACTGGCGTGGCCCCATTTCGCCGCGATGGGATTCCTGCCCTCGCGGAACGGTGGCTCCGAGACAAGCGTTCCAGCTGTCGAAACGTGGTTTGGCCGTCTGCTCGCCCTTTTCGTTCCGGCAGTCAATCAGCTCGACGAGCTTCCCCTGGTGACTGGATTTATTTTTCGCTTCGACCCGGCAGGGGCCCTCGCGAACGAAGAGAATGCCGCCCTCCTGGCGACTGAATCGTCGCAGAAAGTTCTCGCCGCCTTTGCCGCTCGCGCGGGTGCCCATGAAAGCCCCGTTACGCCAGACCAATTCAAGTCCTGGATGAACGAGATCAAAACGGAAACCGGCGCGAAGGGAAAAGATCTTTTCCATCCGGTTCGCATCGCTTTGACGGGAGCGCATTCGGGCCGGGAGTTCGACAAGCTCATCCCCATCCTTGAAGAGGGCAGCCGTCTGGATCTGCCGGTGCATGTGCTCAGCGTGCGCGAGCGCATCGAACAATTCATGAGTGCAGTCATGAGCGGGGGCCGATGAAGACGGTTCTCTGGATCGAAGAAGCGAATCCGCCGCGCCTCGCCTTCGTGCTGCGTCCACGTGGGGGCGACGGTCTGCAGGCGGATCTCGAAGAGGCGCGCGGCGATGGCATCGATGTACTCGTCTCGATGCTGACAGCAGAGGACAACGAGGAGCTGGGCCTGACGGAAGAGGGCCGCATCGCAGAACAGCTGGGGATGCGATTTGTCTCGTACCCGATTCTGGATCGCTGTACGCCATCCGATCTGAGTAGCTTCCGCCGCGTCGTCGTGGATCTGAGCAACCAGGTTCGAGCCGGAAAAAGAATCGGTGCGCATTGCCGCGGCTGTATCGGCCGCGCTACCGTGCTGCTTGCTTCGGTTATGATCGCGCTGGGGTGGAGGGCTGATCAGGCACTGCGCCTCATCGAGCAGGCGCGTGGATTTCCCGTCCCTGACACACCGGAGCAACTGGAATGGATCCTCAACTTCCGTCCCGATCCGTAAACCTCGCGTTTCCGCATTCGTGGCAGGCGGAGATACTGCCCAAGCGACCGCTCATCAAGCCGCTGCGCTGCTACACGTATCCACGCGAGGCGGAGGAAGTGGAGCGCGGCGCGCTCGAGGTCATGGTGCAGCCAGCGGAGAAAGCGCTCAAATTCCTCGCAACCTTCGCGCTTGGATTCTCCGATCCCACCACTCCTACCGGTTTGTGGAGTTGCCCCAACGTCGACCAGATGTGTGCCGTGGCGGGCGGTTACGCGTATATCTTGAATACCCTTGATCCCGCATCCTTCACGCACATTGCTTTCCGGCCTGTGTTCCAGCCGATGCCGTTGCCCGAATGCAACCTGCTTCTGTTTGCCGGTCATCAGGCGTTGCTTGCATGGGGGCTGAACGGGCAGGCATGGCAGACCCGGCGGCTCTCGTCGGAGGGTATCCGCGTCACCGAGATGCGCGGCAACCACCTGTATGGTTTCGGGTGGGATCTGCTGAGAGATTGTGAAGTGCCATTCGAGGTTAATCTGAGAACCGGCGAAACCTCTCAGCCAGTCGCCGACCCAGCGCGGTAGAAGCTCAGAGCCGCGTCCCCCTGCTTCAGCACGCGGTAGCGCGTCAGGGCCCCATAGCTTTCCGCCAATCCGCGGCGCTTTTCATGCTCCGCAATCACCAGCGCATCGGACATGAGGATGCCGACGCATTCGCCGCCCAGCAAACCCAACGCCCTCTCGTATTCGGCAGCCTCGACATAGGGCGGATCCAGAAAGACCAGGTCGGCCTGACGTCCCGACTCGATCAGCCTTCGGAGTCCCGCACTCACACTGCGTGGTTCCAGCGCGTAGCCTCCACGAATTGCAAGAGCCGCCAGATTCGCGCGAATCACGCGGTTCGCCGCGTCGGCCTGTTCCACGAAGATCGCCTCCCGTGCGCCCCGGCTGAGCGCCTCAATGCCGACGGCCCCTGACCCGGCATAAAGATCAGAAAGACCGCGCCTTCCATCCGAGGCGCCAGCACATTGAACAGGGTCTCCCGCAGGCGGTCGCTGGTCGGACGCGTATCCAGGCCACGTGGGGCCTGCAAAACCCGCGACCGATATTGCCCGGCAATCACCCGCATCGGTTCTTCCTTTCGAAAATCGGCTGACCCTCTACAATAACGGCAAGGACCTCGGAGAACGAGATGCGCGCCTGGTCATTGCCCCTTGGACGCTGGTTTGGTGTGCATCTGCGCATCCACTATTTCTTTCTCCTGCTCCTGCTCTTCTGTATACTGTCGACCAATTTGTCGGGCACCGCATCGTGGCGCGGCGTCTTTCTTTGGTTTCTCCTCTTCGGCGCGGTACTGGGACGCGAGGCGGCGCGGGCGCTGACCGCCGCCTATCACGGGCTTGCGGTGCGTAGCATCCTGCTGCTTCCCATTGGTGGCTTGTTTTCTTATTCGAGCCCCGAGATGGCTGAGCGGGCTGTGGAGGGTTCCACACAATGGGCGCTGACCCTTGCCGGCCCTCTTTCCAATCTTGGATTCGCCGTCATCATCACAGCGCTGATCGCTGGAGCTTCCTCCCAGGTTCACATTGCATCGCTGCCGATCGTCACGCCGGGCCATCTCATGCGCTCGACCGTCTGGCTTAACGTGGCGCTCGCGGTGATCAACTTCATTCCTGCTTATCCCCTTGACGCCGGTCGACTGATGCGCAGCAGCCTCTCCCGCACCCGCGGTGTGGCGCAAGCTACACGAGCCGCATCGGGCATGGGGCAGATGCTTGGCATCGGTGCCGTGGTCGCTGGCCTGGCTCTTCTTGCCATTCCGAACACGCATCTGGCATCGTCGCTAAGCCCATGGTTCATCATGGGTGGCTTCTTCGTGTTCATCGGGGCGCAACTCGAGGACCAGGGTGTGCTCTTCCAGTCGGTCGTCGAAACGGTCCGCATGCGCGACGTCATGCTCACGGATTTCGACACGCTGTCGCCCTCGGACACGCTCTCCGATGCGCTGTACAAGGCGATTCATAGTCTGCAGGATGATTTCCCCGTTGTGCGCGGTGCTGCACTCGTCGGTGTCGTGTCGCGTCAGGGAATCATCCAGGCGTTGCGTCAGGGCGGCAATGGCTACATCCAGGCCATCATGTCGCGCGCCTTTCAGGTGGCGCAGCCTGATGACTCGCTGGGCGCACTCATTCGTCGCATCGGCAGCGGGCGCCTCTCGCTGATTCCGGTCGCTGAGAGCGGACGCATTGTTGGAATCGTCACCTGGCAGAACCTGAGCAGCAGCATGGGGCTCCTCGCCGAATACCGCCGCCTCGAACGCGCCGATACCGAATCGTGAATGACGAGCCTTTAGCGCCGGGTTTGTATCTCGTCGCAACCCCCATCGGCAATCTTGAAGACATCACGCTACGCGCACTGCGGGTGTTGCGTTCGGCAGACAGCATCGCCTGCGAGGACACGCGCCAGACGCGCAAGCTCCTCGACCGCTACGAAATCACGACCCCCGTCATCAGCAGCCATGAGCACAACGAGGCGGCGCGCAGTCAACAACTGCTCCAGGAACTCAAAAACGGCGCGCGCATCGCCGTTGTCTCCGACGCCGGAACGCCGGGGATCTCCGATCCCGGCATGGTGCTCGCGAATGCAGCGATTGGCGAGAGAATCCCGGTATACCCAATCCCGGGTGCAAGCGCCGTTCTCAGCGCACTGGTTGCATCAGGACTCAGCACCGAGCGCTTCACGTTCATTGGATTTCTACCACCGAAGTCCGGCGCGCGCCGCACGGCGCTCGAAGAGCTTGCCCGCACCACCGCTGAGCCGACGACTCTCGTTCTGTACGAAGCGCCGCATCGCATTGCGGAGACGCTGGCCGACGTTGCGGCGGTCTGGGGGCCGGAATGCCAGGTTGTGCTGGCGCGTGAGCTGACCAAGTTGCATGAGGAGTTTCTGCGCGGAACGGTGCGCGCAGTGGGCGAGCAACTAGCCGCTAAGGACACCATTCGGGGCGAAATGGTGCTGCTCGTCGATGCTCGGCCCGCACCCGCTGGCTCCCGATCCGCAGCAACCACGGTCGAGGCGCGCCTGGCCGAGTTGGCGACATCCGAAGGGTTGAGTGAGAAGGACGCGCTCAAAAGGATCGCTCGCGAGCGCCGTGTCTCGAAGAGCGATATCTGGCGCGAGTTGCAACGGGAACGCGCGCGGAAGAAGTAGCTGCTACGCCCCTGGCCTCACAATGCCCGATTGGCGCTGCCATCCGTCGCCATGCTTCTCGAGGTAAATCCACGTGCCGGATGCGCAGAGGTTTGCGCACCACTCATACATGTACACCAGCGCTGCCCGGTGCTTGCTGTCGAAATAGACCTCGCTGAAGTACGTCACTCCCGGATAGTCGCCGCTCTTCGCCGAGTCGGGATTGACGAGAGCGAAAGCGCGCGACAGGTGAAACCCATTCTTGTTCAGCTCAACACGCGTATAGCGGTTGGCCTCGTAGTCACCCACCGCTTCCGTGAACCCCTTTGGATTATCCGGTGGCGGCTTCAGTTGTCCCTGCGGCGGCACCTGCGGATTACGTTCCGCATCGCTGACCGTGACTGCCGCAATCGCCCACGACGCTCCCTGAGCCGACGGCAGGCTCGCCAGCGTCTTACCCGGCATCAGCATGGAGTAGATCGCGTAGGAGTCCTGGGCGCGGTCTTCCGGCATGGGAATGATCGAGCCTCGCGCCGGCGGACTTGCCGGGCGCCCCGTACGGCTCTGGGCTTCGCTGGTTTGGGCCAATGCATGGATGCAGGCCGATGCCGTAAGCGCAGCAGCCAACCACATCCCGCACCACCGACGAATTCGCATGTCTGCATAGACGCGTCCGGC
Source organism: uncultured Acidobacteriaceae bacterium (assembly GCA_963705765.1). GTDB lineage: Bacteria > Acidobacteriota > Terriglobia > Terriglobales > Acidobacteriaceae > Palsa-343. The sequence continues at coordinate 199,759 of CAVPKU010000018.1, forward strand.
GGCGTTCGCGTTCTGGGTATTTGTGATATTTCTGAAGCCGCATAGGGCGGCCACCGATCGTTGGCCGCCCTGCTGCGTCGCGAGCTTACTTCTGGCCGGCGAGCTGCCGCAGCACGTACTGCAGAATTCCGCCGTGTTCGAAGTAGAGGATCTCCTGCGGCGTGTCGATACGGACCGCCGCAGAGAATTCCTTCGTCGAGCCGTTCGCGGTGGCACGCACTTTGATCGTCTTGCCGTTGGCGAATTTCGCCTCGAGCAGTGCCTTCAGGCCAGGGAAGTCGTACGTTTCCTCGCCTGTCAGACCGAGGGATTCCACATTCTTGCCCATTTCAAATTGCAGCGGCAGAATCCCCATCCCCACCAGATTCGATCGGTGAATGCGCTCGAAGGATTCGGCAATGACGGCGCGAACGCCAAGCAGTCTAGGCCCCTTTGCAGCCCAGTCGCGAGACGATCCCGAGCCGTATTCCTTTCCGGCCAGAATGATCAGAGGCGTGCCCCGCTCGGCGTACTTCACCGAGGCGTCATAGATCGACATGCCCTCGCCTTCCGGCAGCAGCCGCGTCACCCCGCCCTCCGTGCCCGGCGCAAGTTTGTTGCGGAGCCGCACGTTGGCGAACGTCCCGCGCACCATCACTTCATGGTTGCCGCGCCGCGATCCGTAGGAGTTGAAGTCCGCAGGCTTCACACCATGCTCGGTGAGATACTTTCCCGCCGGGCCGTTCAGCTTGATCGATCCCGCCGGCGAGATGTGGTCGGTCGTGACCGAATCCCCCAGCACCGCCAGCACACGCGCTCCGGAAATCTCCTTCACCGGTACGGGCTGCGCCGGCATGCCGTCGAAGTACGGCGCCTTGCGGATATACGTGGAGTCCTGCTCCCACTGGTAGACATCACCGGTGGGGAAGCTCAGCTTCTGCCAGTTCGCGTCACCCTGCGTAACGGTCGCGTATTCCTTCGTGTAGCTGTCCGAGGTGATGGCCGAGGCAATCACGCTCGAGACTTCCTGCTGAGTCGGCCAGATGTCGCGCAGGAAGACAGACTGGCCGGTGGCATCTTTCCCGAGAGGGTCTTTGTCGAAGTCATGGTCAATGCGGCCCGCGAGGGCGTAGGCGACGACGAGCGGCGGTGACATGAGGTAGTTAGCCCGAACTTCGGAGTTAATGCGGCCTTCGAAATTGCGATTGCCGCTGAGGACGGAGACGGCGACGAGGTTGTGATCTTCAATGGCCTTCGAAATATCCGACGGCAGCGGCCCCGAGTTCCCGATGCACGTCGTGCAGCCGTAACCGACTGTGTTGAAGCGCAGCTTATCGAGCCATTGCGTCAGCCCTGACTTGTCGTAGTAGTCGGTCACGACGCGCGATCCCGGAGCCAGCGATGTCTTGACCCACGGCGGTACGCTCAGGCCTCTCTCCACAGCTTTCTTCGCAAGCAGACCCGCGGCGACCATGACAGAGGGGTTCGACGTATTCGTGCAGCTGGTAATCGCGGCAATCACAATCGAGCCGTGATCGAGATAGGGCTCGGGGTCAATGCCGAAGCGCTCTTTGATGGAGGGTGCGATATGGCCGTTGGGCTCGGGCGCGGAGTGGGTTGACTGCACGTTGCCGTTAGCCGATGCATGGCCGCCTTCGCCTTCCCAGCGGATCGCCTGACGCTGACCGACCTTGTCTGCATTGGGTCCAAGCAGCGAAGGCAGTTGCTTCCTGAAGCTGGCTCCGGCTTCGCGAAGCAAAACCCGGTCCTGCGGGCGTTTCGGTCCGGCCACGCTGGGCTCCACCTGCGCCAGGTCGAGTGCGATGGTCTGCGAGTATTCCGCCTCCGGTGCATCCGGCGTGTGGAACAGCCCCTGCTCCTTGAAATACGCCTCGACGAGCGCAATCTGATCGGTGGGGCGGCCAGTAAGCCGCATGTAACGCAGCGTCTCCGCATCGACGGGGAAGAGGCCACACGTGGCCCCGTACTCCGGCGCCATGTTGCCGATCGTCGCCCGATCCGCAAGCGGCAGCTCCGCGATGCCGGGTCCGTAGAACTCGACGAATTTGCCGACGACGCCCAGCTTGCGCAGCATCTCCGTCACGGTCAGCACGAGGTCCGTTGCTGTTGCGCCTTCGCGCAGCTTGCCGGTCAGCCTGAACCCGACCACCTGCGGAACCAGCATCGAGACCGGCTGGCCGAGCATCGCCGCCTCGGCTTCAATGCCGCCCACGCCCCAGCCCAGCACGCCCAGCCCGTTGATCATCGTCGTATGCGAGTCCGTGCCGACCAATGTGTCCGGATAAGCCTGCGGCCTGGCTCCAGAAGTCGTGAACACGACCCGCGCCAGATACTCCAGATTCACCTGGTGACAAATGCCCATCCCCGGCGGCACGGCGGAAAAATTGCGGAAAGCTGTCTGTCCCCACTTCAGGAAGGCGTAGCGCTCGCGGTTGCGCTGGAACTCAAGCGCCGCATTCACCGAGTAGGCATTGTTGGTGCCAAACTCGTCCACCTGCACCGAGTGATCGATGACCAACTCCGCAGGCTGCAGCGGGTTGATCTTCTGCGGATCGCCTCCCAGCACCTTCATCGCATCGCGCATCGCGGCCAGATCGACGACCGCCGGCACGCCCGTGAAGTCCTGCATCAGTACGCGAGCCGGCATCCAGGAGATCTCGCGCGATGGCTCGGCCTTCGGATCCCACTTCGCGAGGAACTCAATGTCATCGGCGCTGACCGACTTGCCGTCCTCATAACGAAGCAGATTTTCAAGCAGGATGCGCAGGCTGAAGGGGAGACGGGTCAGATGGATGCCGCGCTTTTCCAGCGCGCTGAGGCGAAAAATCTCATAGGTCTTGCCGCCGGATTTCAGTTCGGACTGGCTGCCAAAGCTGTTCATGACGTTTCCTTTCCTGTTAGTGGGCACAAGGGGCTCGCTCACGCGCTGAACGGGCGGAGCGGGAGGAACAGTCAGTTCGAAGAAATACCTCGTCCTCGGTCGGGACGGCCGCGGCGGAAGCGCCGCAGTAACGGGATCGAGATCGCTCGGTTGACGATCATCGCCCTCTATTTTAGAGCCAATTCTGCCTGCCCGAACAGGCCTCGTCGGTTGTCTTATTTCGGCCGGGGCATGTCGAAGCGGTCGTGCGTCCGCGCATACGTCGGTCCGCCCATCCGCCCGATGGCCTTCAGCTTGTCGGGATCGACTTTGAAATTCTCAACGATCGCCTCATCAATGTGAAAGCGCAGTACGTCGCCCAGGATCAGGCTGCCACCTCCAGGCCGGTCGCTGATGTGCAGAACCTGCCGTAACCGGCATTCCATGTGGATGTGGCTTTCGGCCACACGAGGCGGCCTCACCAACTCACTGTCCAGCGGAGTCAGGCCGGACAAGGCGAATTCATCCACCTCCGGACCGACTTCGGCCGACGTCGCATTCATCTTTTCTGCGAAATCCTCCGACACGATGTTCACCACGAATTCCTTCGTCGCCAGCACATTGTGCAGCGTGTCTTTGGAGGGCCGTGGCCCCGAGCGCACCGCGGTCACAAAGCACACCACCGGCGGATTCGTGCTGCATCCGGTGAAGTAACTGAACGGGGCCAGATTCCTTATGCCGTGCTCATCGAGCGAGGACACAAAAGCGATCGGCCGCGGCACGATCACGCCGATCATCAACTTGTAGATGTTCTCCGGAGCCGCGCTCTCCGGGTCAATACCCAGCATTTCCATCTCTTCTCAGCAGTTGGATGCGCCGGCGCAAGCCCCGATTCTCTGAGCCAGGGCGTTTCACGGGTGAACATTTCTTAACGTTGGGATGTTAACTATGGTTTACAGGCCGGGCCCAATCGAAGTACACTCGTGAGAATGGCGCGGCCTCCAGACGCCCACCCAGAGGCTGGAGATGTCGCTGCGCGGTCCACCGAAAACAACGGGAACTGGTCCACAACAGGGATGAGTCCAAAAGCACAACCCGAGCTGACCGCCTTGCCGGCCGAAGAGGGCCAGCGGTCTCTGGAAGACGTGCACGGTACGGTCGAGGTGCCGCACTATCAGGCCGGCTTCTGGAAGCAGTGGCGAGCCTTTGTGGGGCCGGCCATTCTCATCAGTGTCGGTTACATGGATCCGGGCAACTGGGGAACCGACCTGCAGGCGGGCGCGCAGTTCCGCTACGGACTGCTGTGGGTCGTGGCTCTGGCCAGTCTCATGGCCATCTTCATGCAGGTGATCGCCGCCCGTCTTGGAGTCGTCACCGGCAAGGACCTCGCCCAGTGCTGCCGCGACTGGTATCCGCGGTGGACCCGCTGGCCCAACTGGCTCCTGAGCGAGATCGCCATTGGAGCCTGCGACCTGGCGGAAGTGCTGGGCAGCGCCGTCGCTCTTAACCTGCTCTTCCATATTCCTCTGCTGTGGGCAGTCATCATCACAGGCCTTGACGTGCTGCTGCTTCTTGCTCTGCAGCGGTTCGGCATGCGGACGATCGAGGCGGTGGTCGTTCTTCTGGTCGCCACCATTGCGGCGTGTTATTTCATCGAGCTGTTCGTGATCCCGCAGACCCATCCCAGCTTTGTGGAAATGGGACGGGCTCTCGTGGCCCCACGCTTCGGCCAGTTCGGCATGATCTACGTCGCGATCGGAATCATCGGTGCAACCGTGATGCCGCACAATCTTTACCTCCATTCGGCGCTGGTGCAGAGCCGCAAGCTGCAGAAGGATGAGCCCTCGGTGCGCAGCGCCATCCGCTTCAACACCATCGACTCGAGCATCGCCCTGAGCACGGCGTTCTTCGTGAATGCCGCCATTCTTGTGCTCGCGGCGACGGTGTTTTTTGGCAAGGCCAGCATCACGCTGCCGGGCGGGCAGCTCGTGCACTTCAGTGCCGACAGCGACTGGATCCGCATCGCTTACCTGACGCTGGCCCCTCTCCTCGGGACCGGGGCCGCGAGCATGCTGTTTGCTGTGGCACTGCTGGCGAGCGGACAGAGCAGCACGATTACGGGAACGCTCGCCGGCCAGGTCGTGATGGAAGGCTTCATGCGCTGGCGCATTCAGCCCTGGGTGCGCCGCCTGATTACGCGCACGCTGGCGATCCTGCCGGCCGTTGTCATCATCGGCATCCGAGGCAGCAGCAGTGTCACCGATCTGCTGATGCTGAGCCAGGTGGTGCTGGCGTTGCAGCTTCCCCTCGCCATGTTCCCGCTGCTGCAGTTCACCAGTTCCCGCCGGCGGATGGGAAGATGGAAGAACGGCTGGTTCCTCCTGATTGCCGGATGGGCCAGCGCCGTTCTGATCACCCTGATGGACGTGTACGGCCTGCCGGACTCTCTCAACGCTGCATGGCGGGTGATTGTGGGCAGATAGCGAGGAGTCAAAGTGTACGGCACGATTCTGGTGACATTAGAAGGCACACCGACGGACCGTGCCATCATCGAGCACGTGAAGGAACTGGCTCGGCTGGCCGGGAGCCGCGTGGTGCTGCTGCATGTGGCCGACGGCTGGGCGGCTCGCACCTATGGTCCGGACGCGGTGAGCCCCGAGATTGCCGAGGACACCTCGTATCTTGCGGCAGTGCGTGAAGAGTTTCAGGCCGCCGGCATCGCGGCCGAGTCGGAGCTGGCCTACGGCAATCCGGCGACCGAGATCGTGAACTGGATCGAACGAAAAGGTTGCGACCTGGTGGCGATGAGTACGCATGGCCACCGCTTCATCAAAGACATATTTCTCGGCACCACCGTCAACCAGGTGCGGCACAACGTGGATGTGCCGATTTTGCTTCTCCGGGCAAAATGACGCGGGCTGACTGGCGATGCGGCTGCTGTTAGGCTCGGAGACGAGATGAAGGTTCTGGTGATTGGTGGAGGCGGGCGCGAACACGCTTTGTGCTGGGCGATTCGTCGCTCGTCGCGCGTGAGTGAAGTCGTCTGCGCGCCGGGCAACGGCGGCATCGCGCAGGTGGCGCGATGCGTGAAGGCCGATGCGAAAGACATTGACGACCTGCTGCGCGTCGTCGCGGCGGAGAAGCCTGATTTGACTGTGGTCGGGCCGGAGGTGCCGCTGTCGCTGGGTCTGGTCGATGCGATGCAGGGGCGCGGATTCAAGGTCTTCGGGCCGACACGCGACGCGGCGCTGCTCGAGACCAGTAAGGCGCATGCGAAGCGCTTCATGCAGCGGCATGGGATTCCAACGGCGAACTACGCAGTGGCCGAGTCGCGCCAGGACGCGCAGCAGGCGCTTGAGATGTTTCGCGCGCCGGTCGTCATCAAGGCCGATGGGCTTGCGGCCGGCAAGGGCGTGCTCATCTGCGCGACGAAAGCCGAGGCCGAGCAGGTGATCGCGGATCTGTTCAGCGGGCAGCTGCTGGGAGCTGCCGAGAAGACGGTGGTCATCGAGGAGCACCTCACCGGCGAAGAGCTGTCGTTCCTGGTGCTGAGCGATGGGAAGCACGCGGCGGCGCTGGTTCCGGCGCAGGATCACAAGCGGATTGGCGAAGGCGACACGGGGCCGAACACCGGCGGCATGGGTGTTTACTCAACCGACAACATGCTCGATCCGGCCATGCAGGCATGGATTCTGGAGCACATCGCGCAGCAAACCATCGACGGTATGGCCGCGGAGGAGACTCCTTTCGTCGGCGTGCTGTACTGCGGTCTGATGATGACGGCGACCGGGCCGCAGCTGCTCGAATACAACGCGCGCTTTGGCGATCCCGAAACCCAAGCCATCCTCGTCCGGCTGGAGAGCGATCTGGTGGAGGCGCTCGAAGCGTGTGTCGAAGGACGGCTGAGCGACACCGAGTTCCGCTGGAAGGCGGGCGCTTCGGCGTGCGTGGTTGCGGCGTCGCAGGGCTATCCGGGAAGCTATGAGTCGGGCAAGGTGATCGCGGGGCTCGAGGAAGCGGCTTTGGTTCCCGGAGTTCAGGTCTTTCATGCCGGCACGACGTTCGCTGATGGGAAGTACCGGACAGCTGGCGGGCGTGTGCTGGGCGTGACAGCAGCCGGAGCGACGCTCGAAGAGGCTCTGGGCTCGGCGTATGAGGCGATCAGCAGGATCTCGTTTGAGGGGATGGTGTTTCGGCGGGATATTGGGCACCGCGCGGTGAAGAAGTGAGCCGGTAGGCTGTGCCTGTAGCTGGTTCGAATTCACCGCTTTTCTATCGCTTCCCATCCGCAGGCATTTCCTGCGTCTCCGAGACAGGATAGTGACACGTGCGGACATGCGAAAGCCCAGGAAATTCCTGCCTTGGATTCAAAGCAAGGTTTTTGATTTAGGGGGGGGTGACCCCTCCGGATGTTATTGATTGCATAGGGTCGGAATTTTTCCGACCCCCTCCGTGTTGGCGAATTGGTTATCGCGTTTTTGCAAGAGAAAGGCCGGCAGCTTGTCGGCTGCCGGCCCTGGTGCTGCCTCTACTCCGCCTTGCTATTTGGTGGCGGCCGGCGCGGTCTGGATCTCCTTTCCTTCGAGGATGGCGACGGCCTGCTCGACGACGGGCGCCAGTTTGCGGAAGTCGGCGATGAGGGTGACGAAGCCGGAGTAGACCTTCGAGTCGGCGGCGAAGTTGAGGCCGTCGGCATTAAGAGCGCCTTCTGAGGCCGCGATGAGGGCCTCGACGTCGGCGACCACGGTGGAAAGACCCTGAATGAAGGGCTTTTCCAGCGGCTTTTCGGACTGAAGGATGTGCTCGATGCGGAGGGCGAGGCCGACCGCTTCCTTGATTTCACCGGCGAGCCACTTGCCAAAGTCCGCGACTTTCACTCCGACTTTCTTGAGAATGTTCATGATTTGCTTCTTCCTTTGCATGCAAAAACGAGGGGGCAAAAGAAAAGGCCCGCCGGATTGGCGAGCCTTCTTTTCCGAATTACCCCTCTATTTTTAGAATACCAAGTTTCGGGAATACCAGCGCCAACATTCTTCGGGTGGAAGTGGCGTTGATTCAGCGAGATGCACTTTGGTAATGGGGTCAAAAGCTTGACAGATTTTCCACATTTTGGGGAAAAGCGATCGGAGATTGCTTTTCGAGTTCCAAGGGGAAAGCCGGGAGCCCGCGTGCGCGTGAGTCACCGTGCGCTTACGCCGGGGCGAGGCTGGGCGCGATCCGCTCATGGGTGGGTTTTTCGCCGCTCGCGAGGCGGGTGAGGGTAAGGACGGTGATGTCGTCGTCCTGGCCGAAGGACTGGGCGGCCTGGAGGGCTTGATCGGCACTGGGGCGATCGGCAACGAGGGCGGCAAGGCGATCGAAGCTGAAGATTTCGCCCTGAGAGTTGCGTGCCTCGAGCAGGCCGTCGCTGTAGAGGACGAGGAAGTCGTCGATTCGTAACTGCAACTGTGACTCTTCGTAGCGGGCCGCCTCTGCGATGCCGAGCGGGAGAGATCCGGCAAGGGGAACTTCGCGTCCGTTGAGGAAGGGTGGCGGATGGCCGGCGTTGGCGAGGGTGAGCGTTCCGTCGGCAGTTATGTCGGCGCAGAGGCAGGTGGCGAAACCACCGAGACCGGCGTCGGTGAGGACGGCGTTGAGATGGCGGAGAAGCTGGGCTGGGGAATCGCTGTCACGGCGTCCGGCGGCGCCGATGAGCATGGCCGCGGTCATGGCGGCGGCGGCACCCTTACCGCTGACATCGCCAATCATGGTGCGCTGGCGGCCCCCGGGAAGGACGCGACAGAGGTAAAAGTCGCCGCCGACTTCACGCATGGGGCAGAAAGCGATGTCGATACGAAGACCGGAGAGAGTGTGGACCGCAGGGGGAACGAGCATGCGCTGAATTTCCTGGGCAGCCTGGATTTCGCCGGCGAGCAGCGCGCGTTCGCGCGCCGTTTGCTGATGCTCGCGAAACAACAGGGTGAGCAGCGCGATGAGGACACCAAGGGTCGCGACCGCTTCAAGATCGGAGACGATGTTGCTCCAGCGGCTTTGCAGGTCGGGCAGGCCAGGAACATGGGCACCGGTGAGGCGCACGAAAAAGAAGATGGCCATGGTGACGCCCCAGGCGAGGCAAAGCGCGGCCAGGGGCTTCATGCGAGGAGAGAGCTTACGCCACGGCAGGAAGGCGAAGAAGGGTGCAGTGGACTCGAGCACCGATGCGAACTGGGAGACCGCGGCGAGCTGATGCACGCGCAGCAGATCGAGCCAGAGCGATTGCACGGGCGGGACAAGCGGAACCACACCTGAGACCAGGTGAAGGCTGGTAGCGAGGCCGATCAGGATCCAGAAGAACCATGGCACCCGCTGTTGGGCGAGCGCGAAGAAGAACCAGGTGCGGCAGATATTGGTGACGAACGCAGGAATAGCCCAGAGCAGGAAATAGACGGCCACGGGATAAGGCAAAAAGGCGGCCAAGCCCAGGTAGTTGAGGTAAATGATGGGGAGCGCGAGGGAGTTGCCGGCGAGCAGGAGCAACTCGGTCCGGCTGCGGGCACTCAGCCAGAGACCCAGAACAATGAGGCCAACGATGCCAACGATGCTGAAGCAGACGGACTGCAGGAGATCGTGGCTGAACTGGGCAACGATCACGGAGTTGCGGCGGTCGTGGAGACTGGTGGGGTCGCCGGCGAGAAAGCTCGGCACCGGATAACGACCCAGGGGAACGGTGGATGCGTAGCGGCCTGTGAGGCGCAGCGCGACGGTCGATGGGGCGGTCCGATCGTCGCGGAGAGGAAACTCGCGATCGAAGTCGAGGCTGAACTGTCCGTTTTGAAGATTGCCGGCGGAACCGATGAGGGAGCCGTTCACAAAAAGCTGGTAGGCGGCATAGAGACGGATCTGGAGCGCGGGATGCGCCGAGCCTTGCAGGGAAGCAAGATCGGCATGGCAGCGGATCCAGAAGTACGGCTCGGAGGAAGGCTGACTGGCATACGGTTGCCAGAGGCTCTCGTCGAGACTGGGCGCGGACCAGGCGGGATTGTCGCCGGCTCGCCAAACGCATTGCTGCGGATTCACCGTGACGATGGACTGTGCGTGGAGCGCCGGTGCAAGCAGAAGAAGGGGCGACAGCAGGCTGGCGAGTTTATGCACGCAGTACCTCGGCTCCGGTAAAGGCGAGGGTGAGGACGGTGATGTCGTCTTCCTGGCCGTGGGTGCTGGCGGCGCGGGCGATTTCTGCGGCGGTTCGGGTTGAGATGGCCGCTGTGCGGTCGAATCCGTAGAGTTCGCCGTGGGCGTTGCGAGCCTCGACAACGCCGTCGGAGAGGAAGGTGAGGGTGTCGTTGGGGGTGAGGAGAATCTCGCGCTCCTCGTAGTGGAGGTTCTCGACGATGCCGAGGGGGAGATTATTGCCACAGTCGAGTTCCTTGCCGTTGCGCCACGGCGCGAGGTGGCCGGCGTTGGCGATAGTCATGAGGCCGGTGGCGCTGATGTGGGCGGCGCAGCAAGTGACAAATCCGCCGTGAAGATTGCCGGCGAGGCCGCGGTTGAGATCGAAGAGCACGCGGGTGGGCGGGAGCATGGGCATGGCGCGCAGGGCTCCGATGATGGCGGAGACGGCCATCGCTGCGCGCAGTCCTTTGCCGCTGACGTCGCCGACGACGATCAGGACGCCGCCCTGGTCGTCAGGACGAATGTGGTAGAAATCGCCGCCGACCTGGGTAGCAGGGATGTAGGCGCTTTCCATGCGGAAGCCGGCGACGGTGGGCGGAGTGACGACGAGGCGCTGCTGAACTTCACGGGCGGCGTCGAATTCGACGCGCAGGTTGTTGGCGTCGCCCCAGGCGGACCAGGCGCGCTTGCCGAGCATGATGAAGAGCGCGAGGGCAGAGAGCAGGAAGGCGAAGTTGAAGGTATCGAAGTAGAAGGGGCCGAGGTGGAAGGAGTAGAGGAAGCCGCGGCGGCCGAGTGTAGCGGAAAGCGGGATGAGTGCGAGGGAAGCGGCGATGAGCTGGTTGCGTCGATCGACGACGAGAGCCCAGAGATTCGCGCCGAAAGTGATGGCGTCGAAGAGGTACACGCAGATAAGGGAGACTGGGATGGACAGGGCTTCGAAGCCGGACGGATGCTGGGCCAACTCGCGAACGGTGAGGGCCATATTGAAGATGAGCAGGGCGGCCTGGCCGAGGTGCAGCCAGAAGCGGTTGCGAAAGGCGTGAATGGCCCAGGCGAATTCAAGATTGCAATCCATCTGGGCGATCTGAACGATGGAATAGAACACTGCGTAGATCATCCACGGGATGTGGAGGACGCCATAGGATTCGAGGTCGGAGATGATTCCGACCGGGGCGTAGAGAAGGAGCAAGGCCGCGCAGAGGAGGATGTCGCGGCCGCCGCTGCGGCTCCAGAGGAGAAGCAGGCCCAGACCGAGGCAGGTAATGATGAGATTGGCGCCGAGCTGGGGTCCGAGGGCGATGAGGGCGCGCTGATGGCGTGCGCTGCGAGCGAGGTGCGCGAAGCGGGCGGAGTCGATGGTGAAGCGGGGAGCGGTGCCGGCGAGGGAAACGCGGAATCCGGGAACCGACCAGGTGCGGAGGGCGACCACGGCGGTGGCGCCGGGAGTGACCGCATCGAGTGGGATGCCGAAGACGGCGGGTTCGGCGGAAGGGGCGACCACGGGCTTGGGCTCGATAGCGCCTTGCTGTCCGACGAGGGTGCCGTTGACGTAGACTTCGTCGGCCATGAGTTGGTTTTCGTTGCCGTCGAGGAGAACCGCGAGTGGGGTTTCGACGCTGGCGCGGACGGGGATGCGAGCGCGGATCCAGAGGAACCCGGGGGAATGGTAAGGCGGCAGGGGAATTTGGCCATTGGGGGCGGTGGGCCAGGCGGAGTCGTCGAAAGTGGGCGATGCGTAGGCGGGGTTGTCGCCGAACTGGTAGCGGAGCGTGGGGGGTGCGCCGTTCGTTTGGGCCGCTGCGGCGAGGGAGACACAGAAGAACAGCAACAGCGCGGGGCGCAATTGTGCGGGCCATCGATTTCGCGACGCGGCAAGGGCGGACATCAGATGTGTGGTTCCTGGGGGATGAGGGACATGGTACAGGGAGCGAGGAACAGGGAACAGGGAATAGAGAATAGGACAGCAAGGAGTGTCCGCATGCGGACAGGCGTTCGGCGGATGGACGTTGGCGCGTTGCTATGAGGAGGTGCAGGTCTTTGGTTTCAAGGTGTTGGGGCGTGGGCAGATGGAAGGCGATTTGCTGGTCAATCCCACGTTGGCCGTGAACGCCGCGAAATGAATCCAAGGTTTGTGGCTTGAAGATTCCGGCCTGATGAAATTATTCCGAGGAGTTTCCCCAGCGTGTCCGTCGATTTGAAAACTGTCCTGCGTCAATTACGGAAGTCGCCCGGGTTCACGATCACGGCTGTGCTGACGCTGGCGCTGGGTATTGGCGCGACAACGGCGATCTTTACGCTGGTGGATCAGGTGCTGCTGAAGTCGCTGCCGGTGCAGGATCCGGCGGGGCTGTGGCGGGTGGGCGATAACGAACAGTGCTGTTTCAACGGAGGAATTCCGACCTATACGGGGAAGCCGAATGACTGGTCACTGTTTTCTTATCCGCAGTATCTGGAGTTTCGCGATCACACGCCGGGGCTGAAGAGTCTGGCGGCCTTTGAGGGCGGCGATCGGGAGATGGCGGTGCGGCGCGCGGGGAGTCAACATCCTGCGCAGCCTTTCTACGGGGAGTTTGTCTCGGGGAATTCGTTCGACGTGCTGGGGCTGCGCGCCTATGCAGGACGGCTGCTGACCCCGAACGACGACGTGTCGGGTGCGGCTCCGGTGGCGGTGATGAGCTTCCAGACGTGGGAGCGGCTGGGGCGCGATGCGTCGGTCGTGGGGTCGAGCTGGCAAATCAATGGGCAGACGGTGACGGTGGTGGGCATTGCGCCGCCGGGATTCTACAGCGAACGGCTGAGTGCGACGCCTCCGGCGTTCTGGCTGCCAATGCATCTGGTGCCGTTGATCTGGCCGCGCGATGCGGACCTGCTGGAGCGCGGGGAGCAGGAGTGGCTGAACGTGATGGGGCGGCTGTCGCCAGGCGCGAGCGTGGCGTCGATCCAGGCGCGGATGCAGGTGGAGTTGCAGGCGTATTTGCGGAGTCCGATAGCCAGGATGCCGGCGCCGGATCTGCCGCTGATTCCGCGGCAGTATCTGCGGCTGACGCCTGGAGGCAGCGGCGTGCAGCGCATGCAGGAGCAGTACCAGAGCGATTTGCATTTGCTGATGTGGGTTTCGAGTTTCGTGCTGCTGATTGCCTGCGCCAATCTGGCGAACCTGATGCTGGCGCGCAGCGTAGGGCAGCGGCAGCAGATCGCAGTGCGGGCAGCGCTGGGCGCGCAGCGGAAGCAGTTGGTGGAGCGAGCGCTGGCCGAGTGCCTGACGCTGGCGTTGTTGGGCGGCCTGGCGGGCGTGCTGGTGGCGTGGGGCGGGGCAAAGCTGATCCTGCACCTGGCCTTCGCGCAGAATCCGATCGCGATCAGCGCGAGCCCGTCGCTCACGGTGCTGGGATTTGCTTTTGCGGCGTCGCTGATGACGGGTCTGCTGTTCGGCGTGGCGCCGGCGTGGATGGCGGCCAGGGCAGAGCCGATCGAGGCGCTGCGCGGAGCAAATCGGGCGACAGGACGGCATGAGACTTTCGCTCAAAAAGCGCTGGTGGTGGCGCAGGCTGCGGTATCGGTGGTGCTGTTGTGCGCGGCGGGATTGCTGATCCTGAGCCTGCGAAAGCTGGAGCACCAGCATTTCGGATTCACTCCCTCGCACCGGACGATCCTGCTCTTCAATGCGCAGACCGCAGGCTTGAAGCCGGAAGAGCTGGACGACTTCTACCGCAAGGTACACGATTCGCTGTCGGGGATTCGTGGTGTTGAGCGCGTGGCGTGGTCGACATGGAGCCCGATGGACGGGAATAACTACAGCGAGAGCGCGTACATTGATGGGCAGCCGGCGCCGCCGCCAGGATCCGGCGTGAACGCTTCGTCTTGGGTGCGGGTGAGCCCTGGGTACTTCGCGACCATCGGGACAAGGGTGGTGCAGGGGCGAGCCTTCACGGACGCGGACAATCGGAATTCGCAGGCGGTAGCGATTGTGGATGAGGCGTTCGTGAAGAAGTTCCTGCGCGAAGGGAATCCGATTGGCGCGCATTTTGGCGACTGGGACGCGGCGCACCCGGCGGTGTACACGATTGTGGGCGTGGTGGAGAATGCGCAGTACTGGCCGCCGAACGATCCGCAGGAACAGGGACACCCGATGTACTTCCTGCCTGCGGGGCAGTGGGCAGCGCCGGAACCAACGACACCGGACGCGGCGAGCTACGCGCGGTTCGAGACCAACACGCATTACATGGCTACGCTCGAAATCGAGACACACGGAGTGGTGCCGGAACTGGAGACGCAGGTGCGGAACCGGCTGGCGGAGATCAATCCGAACCTGATGGTGGAGCGGTTCCGGAGTTTCGACCAGCAGGTGCAGCAGGGCTTTAGCCAGCAGAACATGATCGTGCAGCTGACGTCGCTGTTTGGGATTGTCGCGCTGGCGCTGGCGGCGCTGGGACTCTACGGCGTGACGGCGTATGCAGTGGCACAGCGGACGAGCGAGATTGGAATCCGGATGGCGCTGGGGGCGAATCGCCTGGACGTGCAGCGGATGGTACTGCGCGGCGCGTTTCTGCAGGTTGGGATGGGCTTGATCATCGGGATTCCGGCGGCCATTGAGGCTGGGCATTTAATGTCGGCGGAGTTGTTTGGGGTGGGCGCCGTCAATCCACTGGTGCTGGGCGCGACAACGGCGGTGCTGCTGTTGGCAGCGCTGTTGGCGTCGTCGCTGCCCGCATCGCGCGCGGCGGGCGTGGAGCCGATGGAAGCGCTGCGGGGCGAATAGGAGCCGGGCACCGGGCTCCGGCGATCGGCTTCCAGCTTCCAGCTTCCAGCTTCCAGCTTCCAGCGTTAGGCCGCTGGGACGAAGGGTTGCTCTGCTGTGACGAGCGGCAAGATTTTCTCCTAACCGAAGGGAACCACAGCTTTCAAAGACTCGTACAGGCTCCTGTGGCAAGACCACAGGTTTATGGACCGGTGTTTCTGTGGGCATAACACAGGAGGTGGGATGGGCGACTCGAAACTGGATTTGCTGCAGGGAACGCTGGATCTGATGGTGCTGCAGACGCTGGCGGCCATGGGCGAGCAGCACGGGTACGGCATCGCGCGGCGCATCGAGCAGGTGAGCGGTGACGAGGTGCTGTTGAATCAGGGAACGATTTACGCGTCGCTGGTGCGGCTGCAGCAGCGCGGCTGGATCGACGCCGAGTGGGGCATCTCCGATAACAATCGCAAGGCCAAGTTCTATTCGATTACCAAGCGCGGGCGGAAACAGCTGAAAGAGGATGCTGAGTACTGGGAGCGGCTGGCGGCGGTGATGGGGCGAGTGCTGGAGCAGGGAATAGCGAATAGGGAATAGACGAGCGTTCAGCGCTCAGCGTTCAAAACTGCTACAGCAAAGAAGATACGGGAAGAGGCAGCTTCGAATGTTCGATTTTGTTCAGCAGGGATGGAATCGGGTGCGGGCGTTCTTCCGCAAGAGAGTGCTGGATACCGATCTCGACGAGGAGATGGCGTCGCATCTGGAGATGGCGGTAGAGGAAAATTTGCGGCGCGGGATGCCGCCCGAAGAGGCGAGGAGATTGGCGATGGTGCGATTCGGCGGTGTGCAGCAGGCGCGGGAGAAGCAGCGGGCATCAAGAGGATTGCCGTTTCTGGATGTGCTGGGGCAGGACGCGCGCTACACACTGCGCACACTGGGGCGCGATGCGGGATTCACGGCCGTCGCTGTGCTGATTTTGGCGCTCGGGATCGGCGCGAATGTTGCGGTGTTCAGCGTAGTGAACACGATCCTGCTGCGGCCGCTGCCTTTTCACGACTCGCAGCAACTGGTGTGGATTGCGCCGCCGCCGACGAAGTGTGGGCTGTCGTGCGCAACATATTCGTCGGACGCGTATGAGGAATTCGTTCGCTATACGAAGTCGTATGACGGGGTGACTGGCTATATGGCGTTCAGCGGGCCGGATAATTTACGGCTGACGGGACGCGGTGAGCCGGTACCAGCGACGGGCGTCGAAGTGCTCTCGAATTTCTTTCAGGTGCTGGGGGTGCAGCCATTGATGGGGCGCCTGTTCACGCCGCAGGAATCGCGGGCGGGGGCGCATCCGGTGGTGCTGCTCGAGTACGCGTACTGGAAGCGGCAGTTCGCGGGCGACCGCAACATCGTCGGCAGGGAAATCGATCTGAACGGCACTCCCACGACTGTGGTTGGCGTGCTGCCGCAGAGCTTCGACTTTGGCGCTTTCTATTCTCCCGGGGAGCGCGTGGACCTGCTGGTGCCGCTGGATCTGGACAAGGAACGGACGTGGGGCAACATCATCGCGATGACGGCGCGGCTGAAGCCGGGCGTGACGCTGGGGCAGGCGCAGGCCGAGGCAAACCTGGTGGTGCCGAAGCTGTGCTGGGGCGAGAGGTACCCGCAGTCGTGCGGGTCCTACGTGAACAAGCATGGCGCCTCAATGCTGGTGCGGACACTAAAGGACTACGTGAGCGGGCGGCTGCGGCAGTCGCTGATCGTGTTGTGGGCTGCGGTGGGGATGATCCTGCTGATCGCGTGCGTGAATTTGTCGAACCTGCTGCTGGCGCGGGCGGCTGCGCGCGGCAAGGAATTCGCCATGCGCAGCGCGCTGGGCGCGAGTCGGGGACGCATGGTGCGGCAGCTGATGACGGAAAGCCTGATTCTGTCGAGCGGAGGCGCGATTTTGGGATTTGGTCTGGCGTGGGGACTGGTGATGTGGCTGGCGCATCAGGGATCGGTGGCACTGCCGCTGCTGAGCACGCTGCACATCGACGCGCAGGCGTTGGGATGGACGGTGCTGATTGCATTTGCGGCGGCGGTGCTGTTTGGGTTGATGCCGGGACTGCGCATGGCGGCGGGGAATCTGCTGGAGTCGCTGAAGGATTCCGGCCACGGCTCGAGCGCGGGGCGGAAGCACGAGCGAGTGCGCGCGGCGCTGGTGATTGCGGAAGTGGCGCTGGCCTGTGTGCTGCTGGTAGGCGCTGGCTTGTTGCTGCGGAGTTTTTTGAAAGTGCTGGACATCGATCTCGGATTCCAGCCCGATCAGGCGGCATCGATGCGGGTGGAGTATGACGACACCGCGCCCACCGACGAAGCGAGCGCTCTGAAACGCGGCGAGATCTTTCAGCAGGTGATCGCGCGGGTGAGCGCATTGCCCGGCGTGGAAAAAGCGGGGATTGTGGACTATCTGCCGTTGGGGCCGAATCGCGCCTGGGGAACGCCGGTGCCGCAGGGCAAGACATTTCCGGAGGGCGCACTGCCGGGGCCGCTGGTCTATGTGTGCACTCCGGGCTACGTCCGCGCGATGGGCATGCGCCTGCATGGGCGCGATTTTGACTGGAGCGACGGGCCGAAGAGCCAGCCGGTGGTGATGATCAACGCGGCGGCGGCACGCACCTATTGGCCCGGCGAAGATGCCGTCGGCAAAGTGCTGATGAGCGGGAAGACGGAACTGCATGTGGTCGGCGTGATCGATGATGTTCACGCGTCAAGCGTGGAAGCGGAGAAGGGCTGGCAGATTTACTATCCGGCGACGCAGGCGGGTCCGAACGATGCGCAACTGGTGATTCGCAGCCGGGTGGCGCCGGCCTCGCTCGCCGGGAGCGTTCTGCGCGCGCTGCGGGAACTGAATCCGAATCAGCCGGCGGTGGAGTTCCAGCCGATTCGGACCATTGTGGATCGGGCGGTGTCGCCGCGGCGCTTCTTCATGCTGTTGGTTGGGATCTTTGCCGGACTCGGGTTGCTGTTGGCGTCGCTGGGAATCTACGGCGTGATCGCGTATGGCGTGACGCGGCAGACGCAGGAGATTGGGATCCGCATGGCGCTGGGCTCCACGCGCGGGCGTGTGCAGCGCACGGTGCTGGGCAGGACGTTGGGCATGGTTCTGCTGGGAATCGTTGTGGGAACCGTGGCTTCTCTGGCAGCGGCGCGGCTGATTGCGTCGCTGCTGTTCGGGACTGAGGCGACGGATCCGCTGACGTATGTCGGGATGGTGGTGTTGCTGATTGCTGTTGCGCTGCTGGCGGGCTATCTCCCGGCGCGCCGGGCTTCGAGGATTGATCCGCTGGTGGCGTTGAGGACGAATTGAGCCCTCGCGATTCCCGTCGAGCGTGCTCGTCGAGAATGCCGACGCTCGGGAGGTCCTTCGACTGCGTCTGGCTCGCACTGCGATCCAGACATCGTTCAGGATGACACTTCGGCGTTGGGCGTTCACTCTTCGCGCAGGACCTTTACCGGTTCGACGCGGGCGGCTCGCCATGCGGGTACCAGGGATGCCGTTGTTGCGACGAGCAGGATGAGTGCGAGGACGCCGGCGTAGGTGGCTGGATCGAGGGGCGAGATTCCGTAGAGCATGCCAGCGATGAGGCGGTCGGTTGCGAGGGAGAGCGCGAGGCCGGCAATGCAGCCGAAGAGGGTGACGCGGATGCCCTGGATGAGGAAGAGCGAGACGATACGGCTGCGTGCGGCGCCGAGGGCGAGGCGGACGCCGACTTCGCGACGGCGCATGCGGCCCAGGTAATTCAGCGTGCCGTAGAGGCCGATCGACGCCAGCGTGACGGCGGTGGCGGCGAAGAGCGCGAGCAGGATGGTGCGCAGGCGATTGCCGGCGGAGGTTGCGTCAATGTGATCCTGCAGCGGCATGATGGCGTAGACGGAGCGGCCCGGATCGAGCTGATGGATGCGGCGGCGAATGGTATCGGCAATGGCCATGGGATCGCCGTGCGTGCGGACGAGCACGTGCGGGAAGGGATCGGGTGCGCTGAGGCAGGTGTAGACGGTGGGCGTGGGCGCGAGGTTGATGCCTTCTTCGCGGGCGTCAGCGACGACACCGCGCACCTGTCCGCTGGCGGAGAAGTCGTTGCCGGAAGCGGCGGCAATCTGATGGCCGAGCGCGGGTGATCCGCCAAGATAGCGTTCGACGAAACTGCGGTTGACGAGCAGGTCCGTGGACGGGCGGCCTTCTTTGCAGGCTTCGCCCTGGAGGAGGGGAATACTGAGCGTGTTGAAGTAGCCCTGGGAAACCCAGCGGCTGTTGGCGAGGATTTTGCGGTTGGGGTCGAGGCTGCCGTCGAGTTTGAACTCGATGGGATAAGCGAAGAGCGTGCCGGGGATGGCGTCGGCGGTAGAGGCGTCAACGACACCGGGGACGGCGCGGATGGCGTCCAGGGTGCGATCGATACGGCGATTGAGCGCGGGCATGTCGGCGGTTTCGTGCCAGGAGCCGCTGATCTGGAGAGTGAGAACGTGGGTGGGATCGAATCCTGGGGAGACACGGTTGAGCTGTTGCAGACTGCGCAGCAATAGTCCTGCGCCGGTGAGAAGTGTAACCGCCAAGGTTACTTGTACCCCGACGAGGAACCACTGCATGGGATGACGGCTGCCGGCCTGGGTTCGACTGCCTTGGGCGAGGGAATGGGCCAGGCCGCGCCGGGTTCCGCGCAGGGCGGGCACGAGGCCGCAGAGCAGGGTCGTTCCCACGGCGCACAGCAAGGAGTAGAGGACGATGGTCCAGCTGAGGGAGATTTCCGTAGCGCGGGGCAGGGTGTTGGCGAGCAGATGGAAACTGCGCGCTGCGCCGGCGGCGATGGCCAGGCCGAGCAGCGAGCCGAGGAGCGCGAGGAAGAAGACTTCCGTGAGCAATTGGCCGATGATGGCGCGCCGCGAGGCGCCGAGCGAGAAGCGGATGGAAATTTCGTGCTCACGGTCGGCGGTGCGAGCGAGCAACAGCGCGGCGATGTTGGAGCAGGCAATGAGCAGCAGCAGTGTGACGGATCCGTAGAGAAGCCACAGCGAGTCGCTCACGTCGCCGACGACGGCTTCTTTGAGCCGCGTTGTCTGCACGCGCAAGTCCGCATCAGTTTTTGGAAACTGTTTTCCGAGGCGCGCCTGGATCGTGGCGAGATCGGCCTGGGCCTGGGAAAGCGTCACACCAGGTTTCATGCGGCCAATAACGGTGAACCAGGTGGAGTCGCGGCGCTGCGCGTAGGGCGCGTCGGGCGGGCTGGGCGCCCAGAGATCGATGTCGCGATTGGGAAATGCAAAGGTGGGCGGCATGACGCCGACAATGGAATACGAAGCTTCGCCGAAGCGCAGTTTCTGGCTCAGGACTGCGGAATCGCCGTGGAAGCGGCGCTGCCACAGGCGATAGCTGAGGATGACGGCGTTGGGTCCGCCGAAGTGCTCTTCTTCGGTGACGAAGTCGCGGCCGAGGAGCGGATCGACGCGCATGACCTGGAGAAAGCGCGGCGCGAGGAGACCCATGGTCAGCTTCTCGGGCATGGGTCCGGATATTTCGGAGAGGTCGTCGGTGTAATAGCCGCTGATCGCGCAGAAAGTGGAGTTCAGGTGGTTCCAGTCTTCGAGGCGCACGGTAGCGACGAAACGGTTCGCATCGCGGTTGCTGACGTCGCGCTGATCGACTTGGAGGAGCCGGTCGCCGTCGGGGTAGGGCAGCGGGCGCAGGACGACGGCGTCGATGGCGGAGAAGACGGTACTGTTGGCGCCGATGCCGAGCGCGAGCGTGAGAATGACGGCGGCCGAAAACGATGGCGAGCGACGGAGAAAGCGCATCGCAGCGCGGCAGTTGAACGAGAGCGTCCCAAGGAGGGGCGAGGTGTGGACTTCGCGGACTTGTTGCTTTACCTGCTCGCGGCCGCCGAACTCGAGAATGGCGCGGCGGCGGGCTTCCTGCGGAGAGAGGCCCTGGGCAATTCCGTCCTGGGTGAGTTTGTCGACGTGGAACGCGATCTCGCGATCGAAGTCGGGATCGCGAGGCGTGCGGTGAAACGGATTCCAGCGCTTCTTGTCCGACACGGTTAGACCTCCTGGGACGCGGCACCGAGGATGAGTTCGACGGCCTGAGAGAGGCGGCTCCAGGTGGCTTCTTCTGCGGCGAGTTGGCGGCGGCCTTTCGCGGAGAGACGGTAGAACTTTGCTTCACGCCCATTTTCCGAGTCCCCCCATTCGGCAGCGAGCCAGCCGCGTTTCTCCAGGCGATGGAGGGCGGGATAGAGCGATCCCTGCTGGACGATGAGGACTTCTTTCGAAATCTGGCGGATGCGCTGCGCGATGCCGTAGCCGTGGACGGGGCCGAGGGCGACGATTTTGAGGATGAGCATGTCAAGGGTGCCCTGCAGCAGGTCAGTGCGTTCGATGGGAGTCACGGGTTGCCTCTCTATGACGTTCTACATATTGTGAAGGCGATAGGTAGATTGTCAAGGAGAGAGTGACGAATAGAGCTGGAAGCACGAAGGAAGAAGCCGGGAGGAGCCCGGAGCAAAAAGTCCTCGCGAGATGCCGCTTCGTCACAAAGCCATTGATCCTCTATCCATAGATGGACTATGGTTCGGCATCATGGCCGAGAAACCGGAGTTGATGCCTGGAACGCTGGACCTGCTGATCCTGCAAACGCTGAAGCGCGCGCCGCTGCACGGCTACGGCATCGCGCAGTCGATCCGGCGGATGTCGGACGACGTCCTGACGGTAGAAGAAGGCTCGCTCTATCCGGCACTGCAGCGGCTGCTGCTGCAGGGATGGGTGAAGGCGGAATGGAAGATGACCGATACCAACCGGCGGGCGCGCTTCTACACGATGACGGCGGCGGGGCGAAGACAGCTGGGGGTTGAGGTGTCGAAGTTCGAGCAGATGGTGGAGGCGATTGGGCGCGTGCTGCGCGACGCCGAGGAGGCGGGATGAATGGCCCAGGCTACGGCTGGCGAAAACTGAAGCTGCTCTTCGGGCGAGAGAAGTTCAGCGGCGAACTCGACGAGGAGATGGCCTTCCACCGCGAGCAGATGGCGAAAGAACTCGAAGACAAGGGCATGAGGCCGGAGGAGGCGCGCATGGCAGCGATGCGGCAATTTGGGAATACGACGCGAGTACGCGAGCGCAGCCACGAGGTCGTGGGTTTTCGCGCGGAGACGGTGGTGCAGGACCTGCGTTACGCGATAAGGCAGCTGAAGAAGAATCCAGGATTCGCGATCACCGCAATTCTGATGCTGATGCTGGGGATTGGCGCCAGCACGGCGATCTTCGGCTTCGTCGATGCGGCGCTGATCCAGCCGCTGCCTTACGCACAGCAAAGCCGTCTGGTGGATGTGGACGAGAGCGCTGCGGTGTTTCCGCGGACGAATATTTCGCGCCTGGACTACGAGGACTGGAAGCGCATGAATACAACGCTGCAGTCGCTCGATGTTTATAACGGCAGCGGCTTCCTGTTGCGGAACGGCTCGGTTTCGGAACCGGTGCAGGCGGCGCGCGTGAGCGACGGATTCTTCCACACGCTGGGTGTGCAGCCGATGCTGGGACGCGATTTTCGTCCAGGGGAAGACAAACCGGGCGGAGCAAAAATTGTGATTTTGAGTTATGGCGCGTGGATGGCGCGCTTCGGCGGGCGGCGCGATGTGATTGGAGACAAGATCGGACTGAATGGCGATCCGTTCACGATTGTGGGTGTGCTACCGCGCAGCTTTGCGTTCGCTCCGCGCGGAGGAGCGGAGTTGTGGGTTCCTCTGCTGGATAAGCAGCCTTGCGAGCAACGCAGGAGCTGCCACAGCCTGGATGCGGTGGCGCGCGTGCGTGATGGCGTGAGCCTTTCCCAGGCGCGGGCCGATCTGCAAAAGATCGCGGCGCAGCTGGCTATCCAGTATCCGGATTCGAACACGGGGCAGGGCGCGAGCGTGCAGCCACTTTCGGAATTTATCGTCGGCAAGGTGCGGCCGATTCTGTTGACGCTGCTGGCGGGAGCCGGATTGCTGCTGCTGATTGCGTGTGTGAATGTCTCAAGCCTGTTGCTGGTGCGGTCGGAGAGCCGGAGGCGCGAGATCGCGGTGCGCGGCGCTCTGGGGGCGACACCGACGCGACTGATGCGGCAGTTCGTTACAGAAGCGCTGTTGCTGGCGGCGGCTGGAGGGGGAGGTGGCGTTGTTGTCGCTGCAGGAATGATGTCCTTGTTGCGCAGCCTGTTTCCCAAAAATGTTGCGCAGGGCGCGCCGTTCCTCGACAACGTTCGGCTGAACGCGCATGTATGGATGTTTGCCGGCACAGTGGCGGTGCTGGCGATGTTGCTGATGGCTCTAACGCCGGCGCTGCGGCTCGCCATTCGCGACATTCACGGAGCTCTGAGCGAAGGCGGACGGACTGCGGCGGGTCGTTTTTGGCGGAGACTGGGTGCGAACCTCGTTGTCGTGGAGCTGGTGATTGCGGTGGTGCTGCTGGCCGGCGCCGGGTTGCTGGGGAAGAGCCTGTATCGCTTACTGCACGTGGATCTCGGTTTCGAGCCAACGCATCTGGCGACGGTGCAGCTGATGATGACGGATCCCACGCAGCAGAAACCGGAACAACTGGCGGCGCTCTATCGCGAAATCGATGCGCGGGTGGCGAGCCTGCCGGGCGTCGAAGGGATCGGAATTACCTCGGACCTGCCGGTGCAGTGCTTCTGCGACACGGACTGGATTCGTATTCCCGGCAAGCCGTTCCATGGCGAGCACAACGACGTTATGGAACGCGACACCAGTGCCGACTACTTCAAGACGATTGGTGCGAAGCTGATCGAAGGCCGCATGTTTGCGGAGACCGACGACAGCACTCATCCCAACGTGACGATCATCAATCAGACGATGGCGCGCAAGTATTTTCCTGGCGAGGATCCGGTTGGAAAGACGATTGGGGATACGAAGCTGTCTCCAAAGTCGATGCGCCAGGTGGTGGGCGTGGTGGCGGATATTCGCGAGGCTGCACTGGATAACGATCCAGCGCCGGCAGAGTACTTCTCGATGAACTATGGGCCGGACCCGTTCTTCTCGATGGCGGTGCGCACGCGCGGCGATGACAAGGTGTTCCTGCCGGAATTGGTGAAGACCCTGCGGACGATCAGTCCGGCGCTGGGCGTGTATGGCGAGGTCACGATGGAGCAGCAGATCGCCGGCTCGCCAACCGCGGTGATGCATCAGCTGTCCGCGTATCTGGTGGGAGGGTTTGCGGTGCTGGCGCTGGTGCTGGGCGTAGTCGGTCTCTACGGCGTGGTTGCGTATTCGGTGAGTCAGCGCACCCGGGAGATTGGGGTGCGCATGGCGTTAGGCGCGCAGCGGGGCGCCGTGCATCGGATGGTTCTGAAGGAGGCGGGCCTGCTGACGGTGATTGGAATTGCGGTCGGCCTGGCGCTTTCGATCGGCGCGTCGGCGGCGATGAAGAGCCTGCTGTTCGGCGTGCGCGCCTGGGACGCGTCGACGCTGGGAGGTGTGGCGGGTTTGCTGGGTGTGTTCGCGCTGCTGGCGAGTTTCATTCCGGCGCGGCGAGCGGCGCGGGTGAATCCGGTTGAGGCGCTGCGGGCGGAGTAGTGTTCGCCGTTCGGCTGCTGGATGCGAGGACTGAATTTCCAGTTGTGCAGGTGTTTGTTTCACTCGATGCGCAGCGCCCGATGGGGTTCGAGGCGGGAGGCGCGGCTGGCCGGCATCCAGACGGCGAGCAGTGCGACGGCAGATAAAACCACCGGCACGGTTACAAATACAAAGGGGTCCCACGTCTTGACGCCGTAGAGGAAAGTGGCGATGAAGCGGGTGAGGCCGAAGGCCGCACCGATACCGATGACGACGCCGACGAGGGCGAGGCGCATGCCGTTCCACACCACCAGCGAGCGAATGCGGGCGCGATCGGCACCGAGCGCCATGCGGATGCCGATCTCCTGGGTACGCTGCTGCACGGAGTAGGCCATGAGGCCGTAGATGCCGATGGCGGCGAGGACGAGCGCGCACGCTCCGAAGATGGTGAGGAGCAGCATGTTGAAGTCTTCGCGCGCGGTGGAGTTGGCGACGACTTCGTCCATGGGACGCACGCGGGCGACGGGGAAACCGCCGCTGGCCTGACGCAGCTGCTCGGTGACGGCGGAGATATATTGATGCGGATCACCGTGGGTGCGGACGATCCAGGCTACGGGACCGATGCCGGCGTTGAGCGCAGTCATGCCATCGGTCACTTGCGCCTGGGGAACGATCATGAGCTCACGCGGATCGCGATTGAGGCCGCCATCGTGGATATCGCCGGCAACGCCGATGATCTGGCGAGGGCCTTCATCAAACTGCGGGCCGACGTCTTTGCCGATGACGATCAGCTGGCCGATGGGGTCCTGTTTCGGCCACCACTTCTTCGCCATGGCTTCGTTGATGATGACGACCAGCGGTGCGGAGCCTGTGTCCTGATCGGTGAAGTCGCGGCCGCGCAGGGGAATGCGGAAGGTGGCGAAGTAGCCGGGCGAGGTGTTCATCCAGCCGGCGCCGCCGGTGTTGGGATCTTTGCCGTGCGGGCGGCCGACGATATCAAAGGGCAGGCCGAAGCCGCCTTCGAGCGGCAGGCAGCAGGTGGATGCCGACGATTCGATGCCGGGAATCGCGTTGACACGCTGACGACCTTCCAGGGCAAGCTGCGCGACGTTGACGGTCTTCTGGAAACGGTCGCCGGTGAGCGACATCTCCATGGTGAGCACGTCGTGGGGGTTGAAGCCAGGGTTGACGTGGCGCAGGGCGACGAAGGTGCGGATGAGCAGCGCGGCTCCGATGAGCAGCACCAGCGCGAGCGAGACTTCGCTGACGACGAGCAGCGAACGCGTGATGTTGTGGCGGAATCCGGTGCCGGAGCGGTTGCTGCTTTCCTTGAGCGTGGTGTTCAGGTCGGGGCGCGAGGCACCGATGGCGGGGACCAGTCCAAAAAGAATGCCGGTCAGCAGGGAGACGCCGATGGTGAAGAGCAGCACGCGCCAGTCAAGGCCGACCGAGGCACCGTTTTCGCCGACGAGGGGCAGATCCGGCGGTGCCGATGGTGAACAGAGCGCGCACGCCGACATAGCCGACAATGAGGCCGAGGATGCCGCCGGTGAGCGCGAGGACGATGCTCTCGGTGAGCAATTGGCGGATGATGCGGACGCGGCCGGCGCCCATGGCGGCGCGGATGGCGAACTCACGCTTGCGGCCGGTGGCGCGGACGAGGAGCAGATTCGCAACGTTGGCGCACGCGATGAGCAGGACGAAACCGACGGCTCCGAGTAGCACGAGCAGCGAGTGGCGTGAATCGCCGACGATGGAGTCGCGCAGGGGCTGGACGCCAAAGCTCGATTTAGGATCGGCGAGGGTCCAGCGGCGGCGGAATTCACCATAGGCGAGTTTCATCTGCGCGTTGGCCTGGGCGAGGCTGATGCCGGGCTTGAGGCGCGCGGCGGTGAGGAAGAAGTGGCCCTGGTTAGTGCTGTTGGGGTCGATCTGGAACGGGAGCCAAATGTCCGCCGGCGGATCGGAGGGGAACCGCTGGCCGATGACGCCGACGATGGTGTAGGGCTCATTGCCGAGCGAGAGCGCGGTCCCGACGACTTTTGGGTTGCCGCCAAATTTGCGCTGCCATAGGCCATAGCTGATGACGACGACGTGGCCGCCGTTGGGTGAATCTTCTTCCGGAGTGAAGGTGCGGCCCAGAATGACGGGAGCGCCGAAGAGGCGGAAGTAGGCTTCGCTGACGTGAATTCCGTGGACCTGCTCGGGCACTTGTCCGGTGAGATTGAACCCGGGGCCGCCGAAGTCATACGCGGAGACATCTTGCAGGACGGTGTTTTGCGTGCGCCAGTTGTTGAACTTGGTTGGCGAGGAGCCGGCGAAGTTGCCGTCCGGCGTGATGTTCATGAGCTGCACGATGCGATCGGGGTCCGGATAGGCGAGCGGCTTGAGCAGCACTGTGTCGACCACAGTGAAGATAGCGGTGTTGGCTCCGATGCCGAGGGCCAGCGCGGCGACGGCGGTGATGGTAAACGCCGGATTGGCGATGAGCATGCGCAGGGAGTAGCGGAGGTCGCTGAGGAAATCGCTCATGAAGGTGCCGCCTTGAGATTTGGGGTCGGTTGCCCGGGAAACCGACAAGTATGTGACATTCTACATAGCTGCAGGGAGATGGGCAGCGCCGTGAATGTTACGAATTGTAACGCTTAGACGAGAACCGGCGAGAACCGTGAGCGATCTTTTCGCAGGCCCAATGAGGCAGGAGTGCAGGGCTAGCCCAGCGTCCCGGTGGGCATCGGCACGGGCATCGGGATTGGACCGGCGGAAGCTGCGGCACTGACCTTGTCGAGCCAGGCGAGCGAGGGGAAGTAGACCTGCGGGTTCTGCTCCATGACATCGAAGTAGCCGCGCAGGAATTCTTCGGCGATGGTTTGAGGATTCTGCTCCATTTCCGCGGTGAGGACCTGGCGGGCGACATCGAGCAGCAGGGCATCAACTTTTTCGCCGAGCCCTTCGGCCTGCTGCAGCTCCCTGCGGTCGATGTAGGTGAAGGAGCCGCGATTGGAGAGCACGATCATCTCGGTTTCTTCACCGACGGAGGTGTCGTACTTGCGCGCGAGGTAGAGAAGGTAGGTCATGCGCAGCACGGTGGAGCGCAGGCTGAAGCTCTGGTTGTTGCGCGGAGCCAGCATCCTGAGCCAGGGAGTCATGGGCGCGGCGGAGGCGCCCACGACGCACGCACCGAAGGTTTCCATGACGGTGGAGGGCGGCTCGCAGATGAGGATGCGGCCGGCGTTGTCGTCGCTGGAGTTGCTGGTGACGAGGAACTGCATCGAGGGAATCTGAGCGACGCCGTAGGAGCGGAACCAGTCGCCCATGACGCGCTTGATTCCGGGAACGATGTCCTGGCGGGAAGCAGCACCGCAGGCGACGGTGGCGATTTCGGAGGCCAGCATGCGGCCGGCGCGGGGATCTTTGGCGGCGTAGGTGATAGCGAAAATGCGTTTGCCCGAGGTGACGGACATGAGCGCGGCGTCGTTCTCGGAGGCGGACGAACCATCGTTGGCCTCGATCCGGGAATCGGCGCAGAGGATGGAACCGCCTGGAAACGGGACCGCGATTCCTAAGGTCATTCTTGCGGGCCTTTCGCAACCTCTGGATCTGTGAGACAAAGCGGGCCGCTGGAGTCGCGGCTCTTGTGTTTGTCCGGTTGTAGATTCGGCTTCCGCAAAGGCACAGCAAGAAGGGGTCGGGATGCGAGCCGTCGTCCGAGGTGACGGCAGTAAGCCCCTTTTCATTCGATACGCGAACTTAGGGAGGGTCAATGGAAGGGCGACGAATATTTCCGCCTGCGAACCAACGCGCTCAACATTGGCGAAGGAGACAAGGGGCAATCGAGTGCCGCTGGACGGAGGGGCCTCATGGGTACAGAACCGTGGGGGGGTATACAGCGTATACATCTCTGTGGTA
The DNA here is from genome assembly GCA_963705765.1 of uncultured Acidobacteriaceae bacterium. Lineage (GTDB taxonomy): Bacteria > Acidobacteriota > Terriglobia > Terriglobales > Acidobacteriaceae > Palsa-343. Next base: position 227,990 of record CAVPKU010000018.1, read on the forward strand.
TACACCGTAGACATGGCGAAGGCTTCGACAGCGGAGAGGATTGCGGCGGCAGCCGGCCGGCTGCTGGACAAGGAAGGCGCCGACGCCGTCACCATGCGGCGTTTGGCGAAAGCGGTGGGTATTACACCCATGGCGCTCTACCGGCACTTCGCCGATCGCGAGGGCTTACTGAATGAAATGGCGGACGCGGGCTTTGCAGAATTGGCGGCACGACTCGAAGCAGTCGTCCCGGCCGGCGACCCTGAGCGGCGGCTGGTGGCCAACCTCGATTGCTTTCTCGACTTCGCCCTGGAGAAACCGCGCCTCTTCGAATTGATGTTTCTGCGACGGCGCGAGGGAGCGCGGCAGTTTCCCGGAGATTTTCGCGCGGGGCGTTCACCCACAGCGAAGTACTCCGCGGCGGCGCTGGAAGCGGGGATGAAGGAAGGGATCTTTCGCAAAGACGACGTGTGGGAGATCGCGTTTGAGACCGGCGCCTTGCTGCAGGGGCTGGTGATGTTGTACCTGGGCGGGCGCTTTGGCGGTACGCCCGAGGAATTTCGAGCGCTGTGTCATCGCGCCTTTCGGAGGTATTTTCATGGCATACGGAAGTAAGTTGCGTGATTTAGGGTCGGCTTTGCTGGCGGCTGCAGCAACGGCGCTGTTGGTGTTCTACGGGAATGGTTTGAGCCCGCGCTGGCCCTTGATGTGGATCGCGTTTGTGCCAGTGCTGATCTACGCGCTGCGGAGTGCGGCTTGGCGGACGGGCCTGGTAGCGCTTGCGGCGATGCTGATCGGCTGTCTGAACTTCTGGAGCTACTTTGGGGTTCTGGGCGCCCCGCATAGCGCGTGGTTTGCGAATTTCGGCCTGATCGCGCTGATGTTTACTGCCGGTGTTCTGCTGATGCGGGCTTTGGCGCGGCGTGGCTCGATGTGGAGCGCGTGGATCGCGTTGCCTGCGTGGTGGGTGACGTTTGAGTTTGTGCGCAACTTGCTATGGCCGCACGGCAGCGGCGGCTCGCTGGCGTATTCGCAGCTGAATTTCCTGCCGTTTCTGCAACTGGCGTCGCTGACCGGGCCCTGGGGGATCGGGTTTGTTCTGCTGCTGTTTCCTGCGGGGTTGGCACTGTCGTTGAATCTGTGGGTATCGAAGCAGCGCGGTCCGGCCGTTCGCATGCTTGGGGCTACGGTTGGGGTTGTCGCTGTAGTCCTGCTGTTTGGTGCGGTGCGGATGGGCCTGCGCCAGCCGGGCCCCGAAATCAAGGTTGGACTGGTGGCATCCGATGTGAGTCGTGGCGTAGTGGATCCAGGGGCTCCGGCGCGACGGCTCTTCGAGCAATACGCGGAGCAGGCGGAGGGCTTGATCGCGCGGGGAGCGCGAGTGGTCGTGATGCCTGAGAACCTGGCGGTGATTGTCGATCCGAATGTCGGGCTCGCCGACGCGATCTTTCAGCCGATCGCGGACCGTACCGGCGCGACGCTGGTCATCGGGACGAACCACGTCGCAGGAGGCGTTCACTCCAACGAAGCGCGCATCTACACGCCAGGTGCGGCGGTGCGTGAATACTACAAAGAGCACCTGCTGCCGCCGTTCGAAAACATCTTTACGCCTGGAACAACACGGGTGGACTTTGCAGCGCCTGGCGGTGTCGCGTCGATGTTTGGCGTGGCCATCTGCAAAGACCTCGACTTCACCGAGCCGGCACGTGGGTATGGGCGCAGCGGCGTGGGCCTGCTGATGGCGCCGGCGTGGGACTTTCATGTGGATGCTTTCTGGCATGGACACATCGCGGTGATGCGCGCGGTGGAAGACGGTTTCAGCCTGGTGCGCTCGGCACGCGGCGGGTTCATGACGGTCGCCGATGATCGGGGGCGGATTGTGGCTGAAAACGCCAGCGACTCTGCGCCGTTTGCGACGCTGCTGGCAACGGTGCCTGCAGGCCATGATGGAACTCTGTTCCAGTTGTGGGGCGACTGGTTTGGCTGGTGCGCAATTGCGCTGCTGGCTGCTGTGCTGTTGAGGCTCGTTGTGGGGCCGCGCCGCTCTGCATAGCGATTAGGGCCTCAAGTTCATCGCCATTTATCATCGAGATTCAGCGCGCTGCGCACTTTTCTTCTTAGGATCGCGATGAAAACCGGCATTATCGGCCTGCCCCAGGTAGGCAAAACTTCGTTGTTTCAGATTTTGACGCGAGTCAAAGTTGAGGGCGGCTATTCCCGCGACGCGCATCTGGGCGTGGCGACGGTGCCCGACGACCGGCTGGATCGGCTGGCGGCGCAATACAACCCGAAGAAACTCGTCCATGCCACGGTGGAGTACGCCGACGTTGCGGCGATTGGGCAGGAGGCGCTGAAGGAGACGGCGTTTCTGACCAGTCTGCGCAACGTCGATGCGCTGATCCACGTGCTGCGCGCGTTTGAGGATGATTCCATCGCACACGTGGGGGCAGTCGATCCAGCGCGCGATGCGAAGAGCGTGGAGTTCGACCTGATGCTCAGCGACCTGACCCAGGTGGAAAAGCGCCTGGAGCGGCTGGAAAAGGACCTGAAGAAGATGAAAACGGCGGACCTCGAGAAGGAGAACGCGCTGCTCATTCGCTGCAAGGCGTCGCTCGAAGAGGAGAAACCGCTGCGCGAGATGGAAATGAGCGCCGAGGAAAAGAAGCTGATTCGCGGATTCATGTTCCTCTCGCAGAAACCGATTTTGTACGCGGTGAACGTGGGCGAGAGCACGACTCTGGGTGCGGACCTTGAGGCAGCAGCAGCGAAGTATGGCCTGACGGAACTGGCTTCGCGCCCGAATGCGGGGGCGACGGCGTTCTGCGGCAAGGTTGAAGCGGAACTGGCCGAGATGGACGACGAGGAGGCGACAGAGTTTCTTGGGTCGTACGGGCTGAAGGAGAGCGGGCTGGTGCGGCTCATTCGCCGCAGCTATGAGCTGTTGGGACTGATCAGCTTCTTCACCGTTGGTGAGGATGAGTGCCGCGCGTGGACCGTGCCGGCGCATTCGCGCGCGCAGGAGGCTGCGGGCGCGATCCACACCGATCTGGAAAAGCACTTCATTCGCGCGGAGACGATTCATTGGGATACGCTTCTCGCCGCGGGTTCGGAAGCAGTGGCGCGTTCGCAGGGAACGCTGCGGCTTGAGGGAAAAGATTATCTGGTGCAGGATGGCGACGTGCTGCACATTCGGCACTCTGGATAAAGCAGGGAATTGGGAATAGGTCGAGTGATAGGTCGATGAACGGATCGCCATGGCGCTTGCTTTAGTTCTCGGAACGCTGGCTGCGCTCGCCGACATTATTGGCGGCGTGCTGCTGGTGCAGCGCAACTGGACCGTGCGCTATCTTCGCTATGCTATCGCGCTGGGTGCGGGTTTCATGATGGCGGTGGCGATTCTCGACATGCTGCCGGAGAGCATGAAGTTCTCCGCGGTATGGGCGCCGGCACTGGTGTTAGCCGGATACTGCGCCATTCATCTGCTGGAACATACGATCACGCCGCATTTCCACTTCGGCGAAGAGACGCACGCGCACGAATTTCTGCATCGGCGAACGGGTTGGTCAATCCTGTGCGGCCTGGCGGCGCATTCCTTCTTCGATGGGGTTGCGATTGCGTCGGGGTTCGTGTTGTCGCGGACGCTGGGCTGGATGATCTTCGTGGCCATCATCCTGCATAAGGTGCCGGAAGGATTCACGATTGCGTCGGTGATGCTCGCGTCGGGGCAAACGCGGCGTACGGCGGTGATTTCGGCGAGTGCCCTGGCGCTGGCGACGATCGCCGGCGTGCTGATTATCGGGCTGCTGCCGAATTGGGTTCAGGCTGGGCTGCCGTTGTCGGCGGGAGTTGCGATCTACGTGGCCGCGACGGATCTTGTTCCGGAGGTGAACCGCGAGCCGGGCGTGAAAATGGCGCTGGTGTTCTTCCTGGGCGTGGCGATCTTTGTCGTCGTACGGATGCTGGCGCCGATCTAAAAGCAGGAAGCAAGAGGCAGGAAGCAGGAAGGATCGGGGCCCGCGCTTCTTCTTTCCAGCTTCCGGCTTCCAGCTCTCTTTATTTGTGCAGAAACAGGCTGTAGAGAAGGATCAGGAGCACGATGGTGCTGACCCACGTGTAGAGGCGGTCGCGCTCCATCAGGAAACCGACGATGCACATGCCTACACGCGCGACCGGCGTAGCGATGAGCACGAGCAGTCCGAGCATGATGATGCTCTCCGGATTGAGTGCGGCGACGCCGTGCAGGATTGCGCCGACACGAATGAGTTGGGTTGGTTCGCCGCGGAAGTGGGCGTAGTCGGGGCGCAGGCCGCGGTTGTGGACTAAATAGAGGATGCCACCGAAGAGCACGATGGCCGCGGCCAGCAGGACGCCGGTGCGCAGCATGACACCGACCCAGGTCTCGATGCGCTGATCGGTCCACTGGCCGGGCGTAGTTGGCCGCGGTTGCGGGGTGTGCTCGCCGGGCCAGGTCACAAAGCCCCTCGCAGACTGTTGACGATCATCTCGATGCCAAGCGCGACGATGACGAGCGCGAAAACAATTTTGAGCGTGCGCACGTGAACGCGGACCAGCAGGCGCGATCCGATCAGCGAGCCGAGCAGCACGCCGAGCATGACCGGCATGGCGAGCGCTGGCGACAGATAGCCGCTGCGCAGGTACAGTCCGGCGCTGGCTGCGGCGGTGACGCCGATCATGAAGTTACTCGTCGTCGTGGAGACTTTGAAGGGCAGTCGCATCGCCTGATCCATGGCAATCACTTTGACCGCGCCGGAGCCGATGCCCAGCAATCCCGACAGCGTGCCCGCCAGCGTCATCAGCCCAAAGCCCGCCGGCACGCGCTGCGCGACGTAGGCCTCGTGAGTGTCGCGGCCGGTGGGCAGCGAGCCCTGGAGCCGCAGCCGCAGGGCCATGGCATCGGGCCTCTGCGTGATGATCTCGCGATGTTGCTGGAGCGCGGAGTAGGCGGAGTAGAGGAGCACCGAGACCGAAGATGACTCCGATAGCATGCGTCGGGACCCGCGTAGTAAGCCATGCGCCGAGCAGCGCGCCCAGCGTGGTCGCGATCTCAAGAAACATCCCAACGCGTATGTTGGAGAACCCCTCGCGCACGTAGGCGGCGGCGGCTCCTGAAGAGGTGGCGATGACCGACACCAGCGAAGCTCCGATGGCGTAATGAATATCGACGTGGAAGATGACGGTGAGCAGGGGAACGATGACTACACCCCCGCCGAGTCCGCTGAGCGCGCCAAGAAGACCGGCGGCGAGGGAACTGACGAGGAGGATGATAGAGAACTCGAGTACGCTCATCGAAGAGACAGGGTACAGGGAACAGGGTGCAGGGTACAGCAACGACGTGACGGCCTGCTTCGCGTTCGCCGGCACCGCGCTGGCCAGCTTCATTCGGCCTTTAGAACCACGATCGAATCGGGCGGCAAAGTGAGCGTGGCGCCGTCTCGGTGGATCTCGGGCGAGGATGCGAGCAGGATGTCGGACGAGGGCCGTATTTGGATCTGTAGCGATTTTGCCGCCAGAGAAAATGCGACGGTCACGGATCCGCGCTCCATGACCAGCCATTTCTCTTCTTCGCTGACCCGCACGTGGACATGGCTGAGGTCCGGGTCGTTGAGGTCGGGGGTGGAGTGGCGGAGCGCGATCAGGCGCTTGTACCAATCGAGCATCTCCGCGTGCGGGGGCCGTGTGCGCTCCTGCCAGTTGAGCTTTGAGCGCTGAAACGTCTGGGGCGATTGCGGATCGGGAATGTCCTTCGGGTTCCATCCGAAGGCGGCAAATTCTTTCTTGCGGCCTTCGGAGACGAGCTTGCCGAGTTCTTCGTCATGATTCGTGAAGTACTGGAACGGCGTCGACGCGGCCCACTCCTCGCCCTGGAACAGCATGGGGATGAACGGCGCGGTGAGCACGAGAGCGGCGGCGATCTTCGCGCGGCCGAGGCTGACATCGTGGCCAAGGCGTTCGCCTTGGGCGCGATTGCCGACCTGATCGTGATTCTGTGCGTAGCCCAGGAAGCGCGTTGCCGGCAGATTCACGACTGGGCGCCCGTGAATGCGGTCGCGATGACGCGAGTAGCGGCCGTCGTAGACGAAGACTTCGTGCAACGCCTTGGCAATGTCCGCCATGGAGCCGAAGTCCATGTAGTAGCCGGAGCGATCGCCGGTAAGGGCTGTCACGAGCGCGTGGTGAAAGTCGTCGCTCCACTGCGCGTCGAGACCGTAACCGCCGGCTTCGCGCGCGGTCACTATACGGGGATCATTCAGATCGCTCTCGGCGATGACCGCGTAGTTGCGTCCGGTTTGTGCTTCCAGCGCACGCACCTCGGTGCCGAGTTGCTCCATGAAGTTGATTGCAGAGCGATCGGTGTAGGCATGAACCGCATCCAGCCGCAGTCCATCGAAGTGATAGTCGCGGAGCCACATCAGCGCGTTGTCGCAGAAAAAGCGGCGGACCTCGTAGCTTCCGCGGTCCTCCAGATTGACGGCATCGCCCCAGGGTGTGTGGTGTGCGGCGGTGAAGTAGGGGCCAAATTTGCCCACATAATTGCCCGACGGCCCGAAGTGGTTGTAGACCACGTCGAGCAGGACCGCGAGGCCTCTTCTGTGGCAGGTGTTGACGAATCGCTGCAAGGTTTCGGGGCCGCCGTAGGGTTCGTGGGGTGCGAAGAGGTCGACTCCGTCGTAGCCCCAGCCCTGGACACCGGGAAAGGCATTCACCGGCATCAACTCGACGTGGGTGATGCCGAGATCGCGCAGGGCGTCGAGCTTCGTCGCGGCGGCATCGAAGGTGCCTTCGGGCGTGAAGGTTCCAATGTGAATCTCGTAGATTATCGCGCTCGCCAGGGGCGGCGCTTCCCAACCTTTGTCGGTCCAGTGGAATGCTGCGAGGTCGAAAATTTGCGAAGGCCCATGAACACCGGCGGGCTGCCGCAGCGAGCACGGATCCGGCAGAGGCAGGTCTTCATCATCGAGAAAGTACGCATAGTCCATGCCAGGTTGCGCCGCGTCAAAGTCGGCCTGCCACCAGCCGCCGTCGTGTTTCTCGAGCGCGTGCTTTGCGCCTGCGACCTGGACTCCGACTTTGCGGGCGCTGGGCGCCCACACGCGAAAGCGATGCATTCCGGCGAATTCTCCTGTCAGAGAGTGTAGAGGCCCGGGAGTGTGCCGGTCGGCCGTAGTTAGAACGGAAGGGAATCAGCGTTGCGAAGCCATCTCCGCGTGATGGGGGTGGTGGCGCGCGCGGTGATGCGATTCCTCGGCGCGCGCAAGATCGAAGGCAGCGTTAATGAGGGCGATGTGAGAAAAAGCTTGGGGAAAATTGCCGACCAGCCGCTTGCGAGTGACGTCGTACTCCTCTGACAGCAGGCCCACATCGTTGCGTAAAGCGATCAGGCGATGAAAGAGGGCTCGCGCGTCCTCACGGCGGCCGATGGCTTTCAGCGCGCTCACCATCCAGAAGCTGCAGGCGAGAAAGACGCCTTCGCCGGGCGGCAGGCCGTCATCGACGTTGGCAGTGTCGTAGCGCAGAACAAAGCCGTCGACCATGAGGTTGCGCTCGATGGCTTCAATTGTGGAGCGCACACGCGGGTCGGTGGCGGGAAGGAATCCGACGATGGGCATCAGCAGCAGCGACGCGTCCAGATGCTTGCCGCCATAGAACTGGACAAAGCTGTTGCGCTCCTTGCTGAAAGCCTTGGCGCAGATTTCGCGGTGGATGGTGTCGCGCAGCTTCTCCCATTTTTCAATCGGGGCCTTGTGGCGGAGCTTCTTCGCGATGAGAATGGCGCGATCGAACGCCACCCACGCCATCATCTTCGAATAAGTGAACTGCTCGCGTCCGCCGCGGGTTTCCCAGATCCCCTGGTCCGGACGCTGCCAGATCTCCTCAAGATGATTGAGCAGCAGGATGAGCACGCGGAGTTCATCCGAGGCGCGGCGGCCGATGCCATGCAGCGCATGGAAGAAGGTGTCGAGTAACTCGCCATAAATGTCGAGCTGCAACTGTTCGGCGGCGGCGTTGCCGATGCGTACCGGGCGCGAGCCCTCGTAACCGGGCAGCCAGTGTGCCTCCCACTCGGGTGTCTGCCGCTCGCCGCGCAGGCCGTAGAGGATCTGCACCTGATCGGGACTGCCGGCGACCGCGCGCAGCAGCCAATCCTGCCAGGCCGTGGCTTCGTCGTAGTAGCCGGCGGTGGTCATGGCGAGCAGTGTGAAGGTGGTGTCGCGCAGCCAGCAGTAACGGTAGTCCCAGTTGCGCTCGCCGCCGATGGCTTCCGGCAACGACGTTGTCACGGAAGCGACGATGCCGCCGGTCGGGCGAAAGGTCATCGCCTTCAGCGTGATCAGTGAGCGCTCCACTGCTTCGGCGTAGTCACCTTCATAGCGGAGTTGCGAAGCCCAGTGCGTCCAGAAGCGCTCGGTCTCTTTGAGGGAGTGCTCGGCGTTGATTGGTTTGGGATCGGGCCGGAACGAATGACCCCACGTGAGGGTGAACCACGCCCGTTCGCCTTCGGCGACCGTGAACTGCGCAGCCGTATGCAGGTTCTCGCCGTGCACAGGAACGGAGGCGTGCAGGAGGGTGAGGCTCGATCCGGCAATGGCGCGGATGCCGTCGTCGATGCCGGTGACCCATGGGACGGTGCGCCCGTAGTCGAAGCGCAGCGACAGTGCCATGCACAAATCCATTGAACCGCGAATTCCTTCGACGATGCGGACGACGTCGGAAGTGCGGTCGGAGTTGCGCTCGCGGATCGGCATGAAATCGATGAGACGCACCGCGCCCTTGTCGTTCTCGAAGATGGTTTCGAGGATCAGTGTGTGATCGCGATAGCGGCGCGAGCATTTCCAGCCCTCGCCCACCGGGCAAATGTGCCAGTAGCCGTTCTTTTCTGTGCCGAGCAGCGCTGCGAAGCAGGCCGACGAGGAGAAGTCAGGCCAACAGAGCCAGTCGATGGAGCCTTCGCGGCTTACCAGGGCAGCTGTCTCGCAATCGCCGATCAGGGCGTAGTCTTCGATCTTCGCAGCCATAGGGGAACTTACTGTTCGTGGTAGTTGCGCATCAGTCCACCGTCGATGAGGAACGTGGCGCCGGTTATATAGGATGCGTCGTTGGAAGCCAAAAAGGCGACCATACTGGCGACGTCGTCGGGCGTGCCCAGCCGGCCCAGCGGAATGTTTCTGAGGAGCGCTTCGAGTTTGGGTTTGTCTTCGAGCAGCGACTTATTCATGGGCGTGGCGATGGCGCCGGGTGCAATGTTGTTCACCGTGATGCCCAACGGCCCCAGTTCCACGGTGAGGTTGCGCATCATCATGCGCAAACCGCCTTTGCTGCAGCAGTAGGTGGTAAAGCCGGGGAAGGCCATGTCCTCGTGGACCGAACTGATGTTGATGATACGGCCTGGCTTTTTCACGTCGCGCAGGCGGCGCACGAAGTCCTGGGTGAGAAAGAAGGGGCCGCGCAGGTTTACAGCCATGACCTTGTCGAATTCTTCTTCCGGCGTGTCCCAGAAGTCGGAGCGCTTTTCCATGCCGGCGTTGTTGACCAGGATGTCGGCCGAACCGAACTTTTCCCAGGCGGTATCGACCAGGCGGCGGTCGTCAGCCATATTGGTCACGTCGGCCTCAACGACTTCGCCGGTACTGCCGCAATCCTCGATGGCGCGGCGGGTTTCGTCGGCGCCGGTCTCGCTGCCTACGTAGTCGATGATGACTTTGGCGCCGTCGCAGCCGAGGCGTTTAGCGATGGCCTGGCCAATGCCGGAGCCGCTCCCGGTGACGACGGCGACTTTGCCCTCGAGACGCTGCATGCAATCTTCTCCGCGTGGTCGTTATTCGTTCAGATTGAGTCGATTCAGTCTGTTAGATGCCGAAAGGTGCGGAGTAGGTCCAGAGCCGGCGGGGGGTGATGGAAGGGGAACCTGGCCGGCCTCGCGCGCGTATCTTGACTGTACGCTGGAGACGTGACGGTCCGGTGACTCCGACAGGGACGCCAGGCGCCACGAAGACGGCGTTATGCTGGGTCTTTGGATCGGAGCCCTCGAATTTCGCGGCTTCGCAGGAGGAATGGCCATGGCTGTGTATTGCAGGAATTGCGGAAAGGGTCTCGCCGACGATGCCCGGTTCTGTCCGGGATGCGGTGCGCAGATGCAAACCCCTGTAGCGCCGCCACCGTATTATCCGACGTCGAGCGTGACACGGCTGGTGCGCCCGCGGATGGGCCGCATGATCGCCGGCGTTTGCCAGGGTTTGGCCAACGCGTATGCGTGGGATGTGGTGTGGGTGCGGGTGATCACCGTGCTGCTGACGGTTTTCGGCGGTGGTTCGGGTCTGCTGGCCTACATCATCTTCTGGATCGTGATGCCGGAGGAGCCGCTGATGCTGCCGCCCATGCCAGGTATGCCTCCGATGCCACCACCGCCTCCGATGCCGCCGTATCCTCCGCCGAGCTAGGGACGAGCAGCGGAGAGCGTTCGGCTCCGGAACTATCGCGTCTTCCGTGACGTCTCTCGAGAACTGAGCATGGCATGACGCAACAGGTGATTCACTCGCGTCTGATAGCCTCGCCCATAGCTCTTGAGCCACTCGACGATATCCGTATCGAGTCGCATAGTGACGGGCTTCTTGGGTGGACGATAGAACTTCCCCACCTCAGCGCCGCTCCAGTCGGTCACTTCCGGCATTTCCGTCAGATCAATTTCGCCGTCCTTTTGGGCGGCGATGGCGGTGATCTGGCGCTTTTGCTCCCTTGTGAGCTTCCTCATAAGATTTCTTCTCCAAACTTGTTGCAGCCCGGGCTGATATCAATCGGATGACTTCCTCTCCATCCTCCGCTGCACACGCCGTGTGAACGACAAAGATAACGACCCCGGGGGGCGACCTCACCCAGAGTGATAAAGCGCTCCTCCTCACCATGGAGTTCATCCCGCTGAGTCAGAGCGCAGGGATCCTCGAACACAATCTCAGCGGTCTCGAAATCGACGCGGTGCTTTCTGAGGTTGAGCTGGTTCTTGCGTTCGTCGTATTCGAATCGCACAGCGACCTTTCAGTTGTTTCTATCGTGCTCCAATGTACATACAGATGTCAATACTAAGAATCGACCAGAGTTCAACGCAAAGCGATTAGAATCCATTGAGCCACCATGTTCTACCATTCCGACGGTTCGAAGCTTTTCTATACGACGCTTGGTGGCGGCCCGCCGTTGGTCCTGCTGCATCCCACGCCCGTTCATCACGGCTTCTGGATGCCGGCGGCAGAAATTCTGGCCGGGAAGTATCGCGTCATCGTCCCCGATTTGCGTGGGCACGGGCAGTCGGAATTGGGCGAGGGCCCGATCACCGTCGAAAAACTTGCGGCTGACGCTGGTCGCTTACTCGACTCTCTCGAAATTGAGAAGGCGCTGTTCGCCGGCTGCTCGATCGGCGGTTATACGCTGTTCGAAATCTGGCGCACGATTCCGTCGCGAGCCGAGGCCTTCGCGTTTTGCTGTTCCAAGCCGCAGGCCGACACGGAAGCGCAGCGCGCCAAACGCGCTGAGACCATTGCAAAGATCGCGGAGCGCGGCACGGCGGACTTTATCGAAGGCAATCTGCAAACGCTGATCGGCTCGGGAGCACGGCGCAGGTGGCCGGAGAAGATCGATCAGGCGCGCGAGATGATGCAGGCGACGCCGGCAGAGTCGATTATTGCCATGCAGCGGGGCCTGGCCGCGCGTCCTGACTCTGTAGTCACCGCCCGCTCCCTGCGCATTCCCTGCTGCGTGATCGCGGGTGGAGAAGATCCTGGCAGCACGCCCGCCGACATGCGCTTGCTGGCCGAGCAGATCCGCAACGGCGGCTACGGCGCTGAGTACAATGAGATACCGGATGCCGGCCACTTTGCGCCGTTCGAGCAGCCGGAACTGGTTGCCCGTATCCTCCGTCGTTTCTTCGATTCCGTACTATAAAGACCGCGGTCTGGACCTGATCCGGCGCAACTTAAATGGGCAGTTTGGTTTCCCATAGGCTGAGCAGGCCCAGTTCCGGGGCAGCTCCTGAGAATGGACGGCCCGTAAGGGCTGAGAGGAACCCACGATGAAAGAACAAACTGAATTTCGACCCGCCGCCCGCCGCATCAGCAAGTGGCTCGTATCAACCCCCCTTGAGATTTCCAAACGCGGGATCGCGCTGGGTCTTGTCGGACTGATGATCCCGATGGGACTTGCTCAGGTCTCAGCGTATGCCCAGGAAGCGCCGCCTCCTCCGCCGGATCAGCAGTACGATCAGGGCCCGCCGCCCGATGAGAACGCAGCTCCGCCGCAACAATGGAACGAGCTGAGTCCGGACCAGCTGAATCAGCTGGTGGCTCCGATCGCGCTTTATCCGGACTCGCTGGTCGCGCAGATCCTGGGCGCTTCCACCTATCCCACGCAGGTGGTCGAGGCCGACCGGTTCGTGGAGTCGCAGGCCGGCGCGCCGCCCGATCAGGTTGCAGGGATGGCGAACAACATGAACTGGGATCCCAGCGTGAAAGCGCTCTGCGCGTTCCCCTCCGTTCTCGCCAACATGGATAAGAACCTCGACTGGACGACGCAGCTGGGCAATGCGTATTACAACCAGCCGCAGGACGTCATGAGTTCCGTGCAGGCGATGCGGCAACAGGCCTACTCGCGCGGCGATCTCCGCTCGAGCCAGCAGCTGAACGTCGAGTATGAGCCGAACCAGATCATCATCGAACCGGCGAATCCCGCCGTTGTGTATGTGCCCTACTACGATCCGTGGGTGATGTACGGCTTCCATCCCTGGTATCGCTGGTATGCACCTCCGCCGCCTCCAGGATGGGTGGTTGGCGTTCACTTTGGCTTCGGTGTCGGCGTCGCCGTCGGTGCATGGGGCGGCTGGGGCTGGGGCTGGGGACACTGGGGCTTTGCATGGGGTCCGCACCCCTACGTTGCCTATAACCACGTGACCTATGTCTCGCGCAGCGTAACGGTGGTGAATCACGGCTACTACGGCCACTTTGATCGTGGGCCGGAAGCCCGGTCGTACAACTACCACGCCGCTGTGCAGGCGCGGGGCGTGGACTACAGGCACGTGACCGAGGTCAACAACCGGACGGTCATCAATAACCGGACAAACATTAACAGCAACAACGGTAGCTTCAACCGCGGGAACAATAACAACAACCGTCCTGGAAACTTCAATCGGCCGGAGAACAACAACGGGAACTTTAATAACCGTCCGAACAGCAACCTGGCGCGGCCTCCGCAGAACGGTAATTTCAATCAGCCGGGGAACAACAACAATCGGCCGAATAAACAACAACAACAACAATCGGCCGAATAACAACAACAACTACAACCGGCCGAACAATAACAATAATTTCAACCGGCCCGGCAACGTGAATCGGCCGAACAGCGAGCTGGCGCGGCCTCCGCAGAACGGCAACTTCAACCGGCCGAACAACAATAACAACAGCCACCCGAACAACGAGAGCCGTCCGGCTCCGCGCAACGAGGGTGGGCGACCGCAAGGTGGTGGCGAGCGTCCGCACGGCGACGACAAGGGCGACAAGGGTGGTCACCCGCACGGCCGGTAACACTGCACCAGGAGTGCTTCAGAGAGGGATGGCGATGAGCCATCCCTCTTTTTTTGTGGCGCGGTGCCTGGTGAGACCGATTGCGAGTGCGCCCGGCGAGGCGGAGTGATACAACGGTGAGTTGCCTGCAAGGAGGCACTCATCATGGGAACGAATCAGGATCGCCGCGCATTTCTAAAGGGAACCACTGCTGCCGCAGCTGCCATGCTCACCGGAGCCGCTCTGCCGCGGGCTGCGGGAGCCGCGACGACTCTGCCGAAGCTTCCCAATAATCCGCGCACGCAGGACGCGATGCCCACCCGCAATCTGGGACGCACCGGCTATAAGGTAGGAGTCTTTTCGCTCGGCGGCCAGGCCGCGCTCGAGCATGCCAACAATGCCGACGCAGCGGTACCCATCATCCACCGCGCCCTTGATCTCGGCGTCAACTACATCGATACGTCGTCGATCTACGGTGGACCGCTGCGCTGGAGCGAGCAATACGTGGGCGAAGTGATGAAGACGCGCCGCAACGAGGCCTTCCTCGCGACCAAGACGAAGGAGCGTACACGCGAAGGGTCGATGCGGATGATCGACAAATCGCTCGAGCTTCTGCATACGGATCACGTGGACTTGTGGCAGCTGCACGACATCGGCACCATGAAGGACATCAACGCGATCTTCGCGCCGGGCGGTGCGATGGAAGCACTGCTTGAGATGCAACAGCAAAAGGTGGTGCGCTTTCTCGGCGTGACGGGGCACTACCGGCCCGACGCGCTGATGGAGGCGATGCATCGGCATGACTTTGACTGCATCCTGATGGCGCTGAGCGCGGCCGATCCACACCACTTCAGTTTCCAGGAGCAACTGCTGCCGCTGGCGGTTGAGAAACAGATGGGAATCATCGGCATGAAGATCCCTGGCCGCGGGCGACTGCTTTCAAGTTGGACGCCGCCACCGATCGAGCAGCAGAAGCACTCATGGGAAGGCATGGTGCTGGCTCCGACACCCGGCACGCTGACCATGAAAGAGGCCATTGGCTACACGCTGTCGAGGCCGGTAAGCACGGTCATCATCGGATGCGACTCGATTGCGCAGCTGGAAGAAAACGTTGCCATCGCGCGGGAGTTTACGCCGTACAACGAGCAGCAGCTGGCGAGTCTGGCGGCGAAGGCAGAGCCTGTGTCGAAGCCCTCGCTCTTTTTCCGCTTTTACGATCACGACGCGGTGTGACAGAAGCAGGGTATAGGGAATAGCCAATAGGGAATAGCCAATAGGGAATAGCCAATCGCGCGAGGGGTGGTCACCCTATTCCCTATTGGCTATTCCCTACCCCCTGCTTCTCAGCTGATGTACTCGCGAATGAACGGATCGCTGGAGTGCACGAGCTCCTTCGTGGTTCCATCGAAGACCAGGCGGCCCTGGTGCAGCATCAGGAAGCTGGTGTTGGGGTCGATCTGGTGCGGCGGCAGCAGTTCCATCTGTTTGGTTGTGCGATTGAAGTGATGCATGGCGAGCACGAACGCGTCCTGGATGCGGTGCGTGACGACCAGCGAACTGGTGTGCGAAACGTCGCGCTGCTTCATGACCAGCTCGATGATGGTGGTCGATGTAATCGGGTCGAGACCGCCCGTCGGCGAGTCGTAGAGAATCAGTCGTGGATTGGTAACGATGGCGCGCGCAATCGCGACGCGGCGCCGCATGCCGCCGGAGAGCTCCGATGGGAACTTGTAGAGCGTGTGCTCCATCTCGACGAAGCGAAGGGCCTCTTCGGCGCGCGCGGTGATCTCGTCTTCAGAAAGATGCTCTTCCATCAGACGGTAGCCAACGTTGTCGCGCACATTGAGTGAGTCAAAGAGCGCGCCTTCCTGAAAGACCGTGCCGATGGAACCGCGCAGTTCGAAGAGATCCTCCTCGCGCATTGCAGTGATCTCTTTGCCGAAGACGAAGATGCGGCCGGAGTCAGGACGCAGGAGACCATTGACCAGCTTGAGCAGAACACTCTTGCCCACTCCCGCCGGGCCGAGGAGGATGCGCATCTCGCCTGCGCGCACCTGGAAGGAGATGTTCTCAAGCACCGGCTTCAGATCGAAGCCGATGGAGACGTCTTCGAAGATTACGACCGGCTCGGCGTTGGGAGCCGGGGCGGGGATGGCTGCATTGCTGCCTGCTGGGTTCTCGGCCACCGGGCTCACCGTCCGAAGATGCCGATCATGAATCGGCTGATCATGAAGTCGCAGACGATGATCAGGATCGACGACCAGACCACCGCCTGTGTGGTGGAGCGGCCGACGCCCTGCGTGCCGCCGCGCGTCTTCATGCCATAGAAGCAGCCGATGGTGGCGATGATGAAGCCGAAGAAGACCGGCTTCACGAGTCCCTGCAGGACGTCAGGATACTCGAGCGACTGGTAGCAGGTGTGGAAGTACTGGGAACTGTCCTGGCCGAGCATGAAGACCGAGACGAATCCGCCGCCGGTGATGCCCACCGCGTCGGAGAGGATCACGAGGAAGAACAGCATGACGACGGTGGCGACGATACGGGGCATGACGAGTTTCTTGAGCGGATCGGTGCCCAGCGCGCGCATCGCGTCGATCTGCTCGGTCACGATCATGGAGCCCAGTTCGCTGGCCATGCCCGAGGCGTTGCGGCCGGAGACCATGAGCGCCGTCACGACGGGGCCGATCTCCTTAATCATGGAGAAGCTGACGAGCTGGCCGGTGAAGGCGGCGGCGCCGAACTGCTGCAGCGTGGCGGCTGACTGCAGGGCGAGCACGCCGCCGAGGAAGAATCCGGTGAGGATGACGATGGGCAGTGAGCCGACCCCGATGAATGTCGGCCTGCATGAAGACGTCGGCTTTGTAAAAGGGGCGGCGGAAGATGTCGCTGACGGCGCGCGCGGAGAGGACAGCGTAGTCCTGGATGGCGAGGACGCCTCGTTTGGCTGCCGCGTCGATGGTGTCGAGAGCCATGTGAGAACAGGTTACAGGGTTCAGGGTACAGCGTACAGCGAAGCTGAAAGCTGGAAGGAAGAAGCCGGAAGCGGGAGCTGAGCCCGCCGGTTACACGGTGATTCCTCCGCAGACCGCGACGACTAAAGCGGGGAAGAAGGACGCCAGGACAACCAGCGAAGGGGTCTTCCGCTTATCGACGACAAGCCCAATGAGAGCAAGCAAAACCGAGATGCCAAAGGTGAGGGCTCCAAGCGTTACAGGCTGGCAATCCCTGGGTGGGCAGCCACCCATTCCGGTCCTCTGACGTATCCCAATTCCGCACAGGCAAGGGTGCAGCCAAGCATTCCAACGAATGCAACGATCTCAATGAGGAGGGCTATCAACCCGAGCGAGAAACGTCGCCAATCCCGCATCGACGGGTAGGCGTCAAAGACGGCTTCTTTTAGCTTGTCATGGTCGTTCTCAGCCAACGATCCTATGCAATTGATAAGTTAGTTCACCATCGGTCAGATTCTCAGCGCCACATCTCCTCGTCCACCTTGTCCTGATCGGCGATGGCCTCATCGAATGCGGGATCGTCCTGCCAGGTGCCGACAAGGAAGCTGAGATCGCGTTTCTTTGCGCTCTTGGCGCTGCCGGGTTCCCCTGCCGGTTTATCGCCGGCCGAGTCGATGATGGGGTTGTCCGACTTCACGAAACCAAGGTAGGCGATGCGGGCAAATGAGGCAACTGAGCCCTGAGTTCCGCCTTTAGTCCCGGTTCCGCTTCCGAATCTCGATGTTCAGCCGCTTGATCTTTTGGTTCAACGTCGACAGCGGGATACGGAATTGCTCCGCGGCTTCGGTCTGATTGCCGTTGCAGCGTTCCAGCTTGTCTACGATGATGCGGCGCTCGATATCTTCCATGATGTCGAACAGCGAGGCATCCGGACTGTGCTCGAGCAGGCTCGACGAATAGCTGGACCCGGTGATGTGTCCGGGAAGCAGGTCAACGCCGATGGTACCGCCGGAGGACAGCACCACGCCGCGCTCCATCACATTTTCCAATTCGCGCACGTTGCCGGGCCAGTCGTAGTCGACCAGGGCGCGCATGGCCTCCGGAGTGAGCGCGCGGGCAGAGAGACCGTTCTCATCCGAATAGAACTTGAGAAAGTGGGTGGCCAGCGCCGGGATATCTTCGCGGCGCGAGCGCAGCGGTGGCAGCTCGATGGCGATGACATTGAGCCGGTAGAAGAGGTCTTCGCGGAAGCGGCCTTCGCGCACGGCTGTGCGCAGATCGACGTTCGTGGCGGCGATGATGCGCACGTCCACCTGGATTTCCTGGACGCCGCCCAGGTGCATGAAGCGGCGGTCCTGCAGGACGCGCAGGATTTTCGCCTGGGTGTCCATGCCCATGGTCGCAATCTCGTCGAGGAAGAGCGTGCCGCCGTTGGCCACTTCGAAGAGGCCCTTCTTGGCGGCGATGGCCGAGGTAAACGCACCCTTCACGTGCCCGAAGAGCGTCGACTCGAGCAGATCGGTGGGCATGGCGCCCGTGTTCACCGGAACGAAGGGCTTGTCCTTGCGAGTGGAGTTGGCGTGCAGCGCTTTCGCGATGAGTTCTTTGCCCGTGCCGCTCTCGCCCTGGATGAGTACGGTGGAGCGCGTGGGCGCGACCTGTGCGACCAGGTCGAAGATGCGCAGCATGACATCGCTCTTGCCGACGATGTTGGGGAAGTTGTAGCGCTGGCGGAAGGCGCGCTTGAGCTGGACGTTTTCTTCTTCGGCGCGATAGCGAGCGATGGCGGCGCGAATGTCGGCCAGCAGCTTCTCGTTGTCCCACGGCTTCTGGACGAAGTTCTGCGCACCGCCGCGGATGGCATCGACCACGTTATCGACGGTGCCAAAGGCGGTGATCATGATGACCGGCAGCGTCAGCTCGCGCTCGCGAATGGAGCCCAGGATTTCGATACCGTTGCGCCCGGGCAGGGCGAGATCGAGCAACACCAGATCGAAGGGCTGCTCCGCAATGCGCTCGAGGCCCAACTCGCCGTTCTCTGCGCTGTCGACGGTGTAGCCTTCCAGCGACAGAAGGGTCTCGAGCGATTCGCGGATCGCAGCTTCGTCGTCGATGATGAGAATGCGCGGGAGGGAATCCGAACCTGCAACCTGGGGACTGGCCGGAGCCGCGATCGTGCCTTCAGACATGCGCTGGTTTCCTCAACAACGGAAACTCAAGATAAAACGTCGTACCTGAACCCACCTGACTCTCCACGTGAATCTTTCCCGAGTGCTCCTGGATGATGCCGTAGGTCACCGCCAGGCCGAGGCCGGTGCCGCGCGGCTGGCCATCTTTGCGCGCGGTTTTGGTGGTGAAGAACGGATCGTAGATGCGGCGCAGATGCTCGGGAGCAATGCCCGAGCCGGAGTCGGCGATGGAAATGCTCACGTGCCCGTTCACTTCCGTGGCGATGCGCAGCGTACGGTGCTCACCGTTCTCGGCGGCCTTGCCGGCCATCGCATCCTTTGCGTTCAGGAACAGGTTGAGGAACACCTGCTGCAGTTTGCCCGCGTTGCCCATGATCGGGGGCAGGCCCGACATGAGCTCGGTCTCCACACTGATCTGCGCGGTTTTGAACTGGTGTTCGAGGAGCGTGAGCGTGTCGCGAATGATCGCGTTGACGTCAGTCTCGCGATACTCCGCGCCGCTGGTGCGCGAAAAGTTCAGCAGCCCGTTCACAATCTCCGAGGCGCGGAAGGTTTGCTGCGTGATTTTTTCGAGCAGCGGACCGAGTTTCGCATCGCCTTTGACCTGACGGGCGAGCATCTGCGCATAGGAAGAGATGACGGCCAGCGGCGTATTCACTTCATGCGCGACGCCGGCGGCGAGCAGTCCGATCGAGGAAAGTTTTTCCGCCTGCGCCAGTTGGCCTTCCATCTCGGTTTGATCGGTGATGTCGTCGATGAGGATGATGCGGCCCACGGTGCGGAAATCGCGAGAGACCAGCGGTGCGATGGCGATGTTGGCGATGCGGGTTTCCTCAGCGCGGGTCTCGAGGCGGAATTTATAGAGGTTGTGCACGCCGGGCTGATCTTTCACGCGGCGGAATTCCTCGACCAGGTTCTCCGGGAAGACGGCTTCGAGGTTCTGGTGCAGCGCCTCTTTGCGCGGCAGGGCGAACATGACTTCCATCTGCGAGTTCCAGCTCTCGACGCGCTCTTCCGGATCAAGCGCGAGGATGCCGACGTTGATGGACTCGACGATGTTCTCGTTGAATTCCTTCAGGCGCTCGTACTCGATGATCTTCTCTTCAAGGCTGGCGTAGAGGCGCGCGTTCTGCAATGCGATGCCGATATAAACGGCCAGCGATTCGAGCAGCTCCATGTCCTCGCTGGAGAGGAATTCGCCGCCCTGGCGTCGGCCGAGGCCGATGACGGCGATGGTGCGGTCCTTCACGCGGAAGTCGTGCGCCTGCCAGTCGCGCGCGGCCGGAACGCCGACGCGACAGGGCAGGAAGTAGTTCATATCAAGCTGCGATGTCGTGCGCTGTTCGGAAGGCGTCAGATGCAGCGCCAGTTGCGGGTTCTCGAGGAACAGGTGAGTGCTCGCGTTCGGCTCATCGAAGTTCAGAAAGTCGAGGTCGAGATATGCGGCTGCCACGTTTTCCGGCAACCCGTGATGTGAAGCCAGGTGGTACTGGCCGGGCTCGTCCTCAAGGAAGACGGCGACGCGATCGACGAGCAGCGTGCGCGGCAGGCGATCGACGATGGCGTGCAGCAGCGCTTCGAGGTTCGTAAAGGAGCTGAGGCCGCGTCCGAAGCTGATCAGGGTGGAGCGGTAGTCGTAGCTCTGGCGGTCGAAGAAGCGGTCCACGCGGAGCTGAATCACGCGCTTGAGCGGCTCAAACAGCAGCGCCGCCACGATGATGGCGGTGAAGAGACCCCATGTGCCGAAGCTGCGTAGGCGCGCCTGCGCCACCGTCGCCGCAATCGCCAACAGCGAGAAGTAAACGCCGATGATGGCCGCGGTGGCCAGGGTGTAGGTCACGCCACGCTTAAAGATCAGGTCCACGTCCATCATGCGGTAGCGCACGATGGCCCAGCTGAAGGTCAGCGGCAGAACTACCAGGCAGATGCCCGCCAGCCGCGTGATGGTGTCCGGCATAGCGATGTCGGCCATGTAGGGAATGGCCGACAACAGCGTGAAGGGCGCAACAGCAAGAAGCGTGCCGCGGGTGAGCCACTTCAGCTGCTGGCGCTCCAGCGGAGCCCTGGCTTCACGATAGTGCAGGTAGAAGATGCCGGCCGCGGCTACGTAGAAGAGCGCCTGGTAGCCTTCAGAGACCTGATAGAGGCGGTGCTGCAACAACTCTGTGGCCGACCACATGGTCTGCGCCATGACTTGCAGCGCTACCATTGCAGCCCCGGAAGATACGTCAGCGCAATCAGCCAGCCGCGGGTGTGGCGGCGATCGCCGGCAAAGGCCAGCGCGAAATGCAGAAAGAGCGCAGGCTGAATCGCAGCCGCGACGATGCTGCTCCAGTAGACGACCCAGTCAAACTCGTTGAACTTGCCCGTGTACCAGAACGAGTAGAGAACGAACGATGCCAGACAGAAGAGGTAGAAGTGCGTGGAGTGCGGCGCGGTCCAGCGTCGCAGCAGAACGTACAGGCCAATGCCCAGATACACCAGAGCAATGAAGCGGAAGCCCTGATGGATGCTGCGGTCCTGCATATCGAGGATGACCGGCACATCGGGCAGCCGGAATCCGCGGCGCTCCAGCGTGTAATGGATTGTGTTGTACGCGCCGGTGCGCCAGATCTCACGCCCGACATCGGCGGCAACATGTGTGGCACGATTGTTGGCCGCCAGCAGCAGATCGCCGGTCTTGATGCCGGCCCGCTCGCCTGGGCTGTTGGCCGGAACCCGCTGCGCCTGCAATCCCTGCGACGCTTCTACCCACCACACGCCATCGGTTGGCGACTGGTAGCGGTTCTCCTGGACGAGGTTGAAGCCGGCGCAGACGATCGCTGCTCCGGTAAACAACGCCAGCAGGACAGCAACAATGCGGGTTTGGAACGTCCGCTGCATGAGAGGTGCAGTGCTCCGGAAAACGAACACCTCGGGGGAATCCCGACCTGTTTATGGTCTATCCAACTACGCCAGTTTTGACTCTCGGACGACCTGTAGAGTGACAAATGAGCAAGTTGGGTTCCACTGAGCCGTGTGGATTCGCGGATTTCTTCGCGATCCCGGATGTCAATGAACCATCATGACATAGACACTGGAACAGAGAAGGTTGAACGTTCGGAGAGTGACGAAATAGGCGCGATTCTCCGAAAAGCTGTGTCCCGATATGGAAAACCATATCCGCCCTGTGGCGTTGCAGGCAGCCACTTTTTGAGCGGATCAAAGAGTCTAGTGATGAGGCTCATCGGCCCGGCGGCTGGTGGCCCAGAGGATGCCGGTGAGGAAGATGACGGCGAAGCTGCCAACGACGACGAATACCATGTTCACACTCCTTGCAGGATGAACGGGGCTGGGGATCTGCTCGACCAACAGGATACCTGAAAGGGTTGGCGAACGCGTTTCCCGGGAGAGGGAATGCGCGCACGGGGCGGAGGCGATACAGTGATTCCAGGTTTCCCCCGCCAGGAGTCCGATGAATCGACGAAGCGCTCGATGCGGATTGAGTTCCGCGCTTCTGTTGGCTTGCCTCGTTCCGGCCTGTGCTTTTGGCCAGGCGTTGGCCGGGTCCAGTTCGTCTGCACCGGCGGCGACGACCGCTCCGGCAAGTCCCGGTGGCGATGGCCCGACGATGGCGCAGGGCATGTCCGCGCTCAGGGACAATCAGGCGCACGATGCGCTGGCGGCGTTTCAACGCGTCCTGGCCAGCGATCCTGAGAATATTGCGGCGAACCTGCTCGCTTCAACCGCGGCAGTGGAGCTGTTCCAGGGCGCGCTAGCCGTCCAGTATGCAGAGAAAGCCGAACATCTCGACCCGCGCAACTGGAAGATCCACACCACGCTGGTAGCGGCGTATTCGGCTGCTGGAATGAAACAGCAGCGGGACCATGAGCGCCAGTTGCTGCACGAGATGCACCAGACCGGAGCGCCGGACGCGCGCCTGGCGACGGGATTCCTGGTGGAGATGTTTCCCGTGGGAACCGAGCGGGTGGATGCCATCGAATACTTCGAGCCGATCGGGCGCTTCCACACGTACTACCGTTTCCTGATGCGGCAGGCCGATGGCAAGAGGGTGGGGGAGATCGACGTGCAGAGCGACGACTTCGATCAGAAATCCTGGGCCGAGGCGCATCCCGCCGAAGCCGGGAGCGGCAATCGCCAGTTTCAGATCGCGGGCCAGACGGATGACGGCGATTCCGTCGACTATCGGATGTTTTCCGGCAAGGCGGATTATGACAATGTCCGCGTGATGGTGGTCGAAGCGCTGCGCTCGCATGCGATGGCGGGCGCGCAGACCTCGGCGAACCGCTGAGCGCAGATCACTGAAGACTGGTGCAAGCCTTCAAATTCCCTCGCCCATGCTTACCAGGCCGGAGCTGGCCTGTTCGCTGCCATAACGGTCGCGCTCTTCGTCCTCGGCGCTGAACGAGCGCACCTCATCCAACTCGCGGCTGGCTAACTCGAGTTGACCGTCGAGCACATCCACGCGCAGGCGCAGCCGCTTCACCTCCTCGGCCAGCGCGACGATGACGCCGGAGAGCGGATCCTTGACCTGATTGGGGTCGGTGATCAGCACGCGCTCGCCGTTTTGGTAGACGATGTGCGCCGGCACGCCAACGACCGTCGAGTTGGGCGGCACGTCGCGCAGCACGACGGAGCCGGCGCCGACGCGGGAGTTTTCTCCGATACAGATGTTGCCGAGGACCTGGGCATTGCTGCCGACGAACACGCCCTTGAGCAGCGTGGGATGGCGTTTGCCGCGCTCGTGGCCCGTGCCGCCCAGCGTGACGCCCTGGTAGAGCGTCACGTCGTCGCCGACGATCGCCGTCTCGCCGACGACAACCCCCGCGCCGTGATCGATGAAGACGCGCCGTCCGATCGTGGCGCCGGGGTGAATCTCAATGCCGGTCAGAAGGCGTGCGACCTGCGAAAGAAGCCGCGCGATCAGCCGCAGCCTTGCCCGCCACAGCCACCCAGTGATCCGCTGCATCACCACCGCGTGCAGTCCCGGATAGCAGAGCAGAATCATCAACCGCGAATTCGCCGCAGGATCGCGGTCCAGGATCGAATTGATGTCTTCGCGGAGGCGGGCGAACATGGGATCTTTCACGGTACAGCTCAGTTATACTAAAATATAACCGGGTACTTCTATGCACAAAACAAGTCTGCGCAAAGTCGGGGGCTCTGTGATGTTGGCCGTTCCTCCGGTCATCCTCGATCTTTTGCGCCTCAAAGCTGGCGTAAAAGTCGGGGTGACCGTCGAGAATGGGCGCCTGGTCATCGAACCCGATTCGCGTCCACACTACACACTGTCCGATCTTCTAGCGGCTTCCGATTACAGCAAGGCGCAGCCCGCTGGCGAGCGAGAATGGATCGATGCTCCATCAGCGGGTCGCGAGCTGTTATGAAGCGCGGCGACATTTACCTCCTCTCCCTCGACCCGGTGTTGGGTCATGAACAACAGGGACGACGGCCTGTTTTGATCATCTCGCCGACTGCATTCAATGAAGCCACGAAACTACCGGTGGTTCTTCCCATCACCAGTGGAGGTGAATTCGCGCGCCGGATCGGCTTTGCGGTCCCCATCACCGGTATCCGCACAACAGGCGTCGTGCGCTGCGATCAGCCACGAGTGATCGATATTCGCGCCCGGGCGGGAAAGAAAGTCGATGTTCTGCCTGCCGAAATTCTCGAAGACGTGATGGCCCGCACGATCACACTCTTCCAATAGCTTCGCCACGATGATTACACCTTGACCGGTGCGTCAATCGGTTCGGCCTGCAGTGCCTGCGCCTGGTTGCGCAGATTCTCAAACAGCACCGACGAAATATAGCGCTCGCCGAAGTCCGGCAGCACGACGACGATCAGCTTGCCCGCATTCTCCTCGCGCCGCGCCACCTGAATAGCCGCCTGCACCGCCGCTCCAGCCGAGATGCCGACCAACAGTCCTTCTTCGAGCGGCAGGCGTCGGGCCATCGCAATCGCGTCGTCGTTCGATACCTGGATCACTTCATCGATGAGCTTCGTGTCGAGAATTTTCGGAATGAACCCCGCGCCGATTCCCTGAATCTTGTGCGGGCCGGGCTTGCCGCCGGAGAGCACCGGGCTATCGGCCGGCTCGACCGCCACAATCTTGAACGACGGCTTGCGCGGCTTAATGTACTCCCCCACGCCCGTCAGCGTGCCGCCGGTGCCCACCCCCGAGACCAGAAAGTCGGCCTGGCCTTCGGTGTCGTTCCAGATCTCCGGCCCCGTCGTGTTGAAGTGAATCTTCGGATTCGCTGGATTCTCAAATTGCTGCAGCATGTAGCCGTTCGGCGTCTGCTCGAGGATCTGCTTCGCCTTCGCGATCGCGCCATTCATGCCATTCGGTCCGGGCGTCAGCACAATCTGCGCGCCAAAGGCCAGCAGCAGCACGCGCCGCTCCATGCTCATCGTCTCGGGCATAGTGAGGATGATCTTGTAGCCTTTGACGGCCGCGACAAACGCGAGACCGATGCCGGTGTTGCCGCTGGTCGGCTCGACGAGCACGGTCTTGCCGGGGTGAATCTTACCCTCGCGCTCGGCGGCTTCGATCATGGCGAAGCCGATGCGGTCTTTCACGCTGTTGGCGGGGTTTGCGCCTTCGAGTTTGGCCACGACGCGGGCATGCGTACCAGCGGTGACGCGATTCAGCTGCACGAGCGGGGTATTGCCGATCAGATCGATGACGCTGTTGGCGATCTTCATGGATGCATCCTTATCCCGGAGACTTTCCCGGGGCCTCCAGTGTAGATGCGTGAAGTTACACGGGGACTCAGGGCCTGCTCACCCGCCCAGTTTCATCAGCGCAACCCCTGCGTGCAGCCTGCGCTCCAGATGCCGTTCGAGCGCCTGCATGGCAAAACGTCGCAGGTCTGTGGCGCGCCCGGCGGGCCAGTCCTCCTGCGCGAACGCTGCAATTGGAGATTGAAAAATCCGCCGCGCCAGAGCCAGTGATTCCGCCGACACGATCCGGCTCGACGCGTTCCTGTGGTGGCTGCAGAACAGCCCATCGGATTGCGGCTGGAACCACGCGGGACCCGTGCTAAAAGGCTGTCCGCACGCCGTGCAGTGCGTGAGCGATGGCATCCAGCCGAGCAGGCGTGTGATCCAAAGCGCGAAATAGGTCACCGGCATCCAGATGCGGTCGCCGCGCGTGTTATCCAGAACCGCCAGCGTGAGACGAAACACCGCCTCATGCGGATCGTGATCCGGCATGGCTTCTTCGAGAACTTCAGCGTAAAACGCCAGGGCAGCCGCGCGCGGGTAGTTCACCGGATCGGACAGCGGCGAGGCGATTACCTCGCACGAGTCCAGGCGCACCAGGTCCTGCTTTGGCTTCTCCACGTAGCTGGCGGAGACGAAGGTCATCGGCTCGAGCGCTCCGCCGAACCTCTTTCGCGATTTTGCGGCGGCTTTGGCCACGCCGCGAATTCGGCCCTGGCTGCGGGTGAACAGCGACACGATCTCGTCGGCCTCGTGCACGGGCCACTTCTTCAGCACCAGTGCCTCGCCCTGATATGCGCTCGCCATCGACTCCCAGCTTAGCCTTTCGCCAGCTTCCAGCTTCTGCCTGCCGCTTCCGTTTATCCACAGCATCACGTTTATTTATAGGAAGACTTCCCCATGCCCTGCGCGATACCCTGAATGCGAACTGCAAACCCCTTGTATCGCGCTCTTGTTCGCACAGCCAATCCCGCCCTGCGAGGCGTGGATGAACGGTGTGCCTCGGTCTCGCCGCTCGCGCGGCTGCAACCTTCATTTCAATCTTGATGCAGAGGAGAATCATGTCGACGGATTATCGGAATTTCCTGGCGCTCTCGTATGAAGAGCTGGAGGAACTCAATCTCAAGGCCAAAGATCAGCGCAGGAAGCGCGTCGCAATCGACAAGATTCAGGAAGAGCGCCTCAAGTACCTGACCGATCAGAAGAGCATTAAGGCGGTCACTGTGCTGTTTTGCGACCTCGAAGGCCGCCTGCACATGCTCGACTACGATAAGAAATTTCTGACGAAGAGCTACGACAACCTGACGTTTGACGGTTCTTCCATCCGCGGCTTCACCGCGCAGCGCGAGAGCGATCTCCGGCTCGGCATCGATTGGTCATCCTTCTTCTATGCGCCCGCCGACATCTTCGGCGCCGGCAAGGTGCTGGTCTTTGGCGACGTGATCGACAAGGGCGGAGCATCCTACGGTGGCGATACTCGCGGCCTGCTGAAGACTTTTGCGAAGGAGCAGTTCGAGAAGAACGGCTACACGCTCAACGCGGCCAACGAAATCGAGGGCTTCCTCTTTGCCGGCCTTGACGCGGAGCGCAACTTCCAGACCACGGGCCGCTTCGATTACGTGAACACCGGCGGCTACTACCACTCGCTGCCTGGAGATCCGCTGCGCACCTTCATCGACACAGTGGCCGAAGTGCAGCGCGCCATGGGCTTTGAAAATGAGAAGGATCACCCCGAGGTCGCACCCTCGCAGTTCGAGATTAATTATGGATACGGCGAAGTCGTTGCCGCCGCCGATCAGATCCAGATCTACAAGCTGGTGTGCCGCCAGGTGGCGACGCGGCTTGGAATGACGTCGTGTTTCCTGCCCAAGCCGGTCGTCGGCGTGAACGGCAGCGGCATGCACACCAACGTCTCCATCAGCAAGAACAACAAGAATCTTTTCTGGGATCCGAAGGGGCAGGAAAAGCTTTCGAAAGTTGGCTGGGAGTTTGTCGATCGCATCCTGACGCACGGCAACGACATCTGCCTGCTGCTCAACTCGAGCGTGAATGCCTATCGCCGCCTCGATCCACACTTCGAAGCGCCGAATCAGATCAAGGCCTCCGCGGTCGATCGCGGTTCGATGATCCGCATCCCCATCGGCAACGAGCGCAGCATGCGCGTCGAAGTTCGCTCCGTCGCGCCGGACTCGAATCCGTACCTGGTGATGTTGTCGGTGTTCAAGTCAGGCATCGAAGGCAGCACGTCGAAGATCGCTAACCTGCGTCAGGCGGAGCGCTATCTGCCCGACAACATCTATACGGCAATCAAAGACTTCCGCGATTCGACCTGGACCACGAAGCTGCTGGGCGAGGATGTGAAGGGACGCTACGCCGATCTCAAGCAGGCTTCGGCCGATCGCTGCCCGCGCCTGCTGGGGACCTTCGTGAAGCCGCAGGAAGTGCTGTTCCACCACGAGGTCTACAACCAGTTCCTCTGGAACCAGTTCTGAAATTCGCCATTCAGGCCGACGCGGCTTCGCTGCAAAAATCAGGAAAGAACGCCCCGGTGATGAGCCGGGGCGTTTTGTTTCTCAGTTACTCCAGTGTTGACCGACCTGGAAAACCACCTTGTTATCCGTGTTGCGTATAGCTACACTACACAGTGATCCGGAGCTATCGCCACAAACGCCTGAAACGGTTTGCGGAGTCGGGATCGAAAGCGGGCATTCAGCCAGGTCATGCGCTCCGGCTGCGCCGCCTGCTGACTGCTCTGGATGCAGCCCGGGAGCCGCGCGATATGGCTGCACCCGGCTATCACCTTCACGAGTTGAAAGCCGATCTCGTCGGGCACTGGTCGGTTCGGGTCGATGGAAACTGGCGCCTCACGTTTCGGTTCGAGGACGAGGATGCAATCCTGGTGGACTACCAGGACTACCACTGAGGAGGACCATGATTCACAAACCTGCCCATCCTGGCGAAGTTCTGCGAGACTACCTCGGCGACCTGACCGTCAGTGACGCCGCACAGCACCTGCACGTCACTCGCGCCCATCTGTCGCGCATCCTCAATGGCCGCGCCGGGATCAGTGCCGCCATGAGTCTTCGCCTGGCCGCCGCCCTCGGCACCAATCCTGACTTCTGGGCGAAGATGCAGCTGAATTACGACCTTTGGCACGCGGGACGCAGGAAGCAGCCCAAAATCCGGCGTCTTCGGCAACTCGCCGCTTAGCCCTTTACGACCCCACAAACCGCGCATACAAACTCCGCGCCACGGCCACGTCCGTCGTTCCCTGAATAATCGCCCGCCCGTCCGCAAACAGCGTCAGCGTGTGCTCGCCGCGCCGGAACCGCAACAGCAGTTCGTTCCGCTGCACCGATCCGTGAGGACGGAGCCGCCGTTCCATTTCCTCAGGTCGACAGGACGGGAACGCTCATGAATCTGTACTGAGTTTCGGCCGCAGAGCGTGATGTGCGCGCGTCCTTCGCCGCGGAGATGGGCAAAGTCGCGCTTTCCGCACACTGCACAGTCCGGTCGCGGAGCCCCTGTTGCCACCTCGCTCCGGTCATTCGTCCACAGATCATAGGAGAGCAGCGTCCGCCTCATCTTTTCGCGGGCGCCCGGTGATCCACTTCAAGGCCTCGGTCACTTCAATCGACGCGGCGAGGTTGACCGCGGTATTCAGGATCCCCGCCGTGTCGCACGTCTCGACCGCCCCGCCCGGCAGCGCGGGAAAGATGCACGCCAGGCACGCTGTTTCTCCGGGAAGGATATTCATCGTCACGGCATACGATCCGACCGCGGCTGCGTAGATCCACGGCTTCCCCTGCTCAACGGCATAATCGTTCAGCAGGTAGCGGGTCTCGAAGTTGTCCGTCGCATCCAGAATGATGTCGGCTTCGGCCAGAAGCTCGTGAATATTGCCTGGAATCAGATCCGCGATCTGCGCCTCGACCCGAACCTCGCTGTTAAAACCGGCGATCTTGCGCCGGGCGGCCTCCGCCTTGGGCAGGGAATCCCGCGCGTCGGCCTCATCGAACAGCACCTGGCGCTGCAGATTGCTCTCTTCGACGAAATCGCGGTCGATGAGTGTCAGGGTTCCCACCCCAGCGCGTGCCAGCAGACCGGCGGCCGCGGCTCCAGTGGCGCCCACGCCGACCACGGCTACGCGCGCCTGCTCGATCCGCCCCTGACCCTGGGGCCCGATCCCGGCAAACAGCACCTGGCGCGAGTAGCGTTCACGCACGGTTGGAGACGAGGCAGCCATCTGGTCAGTAGTATAGAAACTTCACCGCTGTGCAGGCTTTCTTCGCGGGTTGGCCACGCCACCACCGAGTTGGCATCTCACTACCGAGAGCGCAACCCGGAGCCGCCGAGTCTGGTGCACCTGGCAAAACTCGCCGCTGCCAGGCGGTGTTAGACAGGACAGAGGTCCTCTGGGCTTGCGGCAGATGACCTTTCCGGTGCGGAACGAGGGGCGGTTTGGGTTCGACTGTATTGGCAGCTTTGCGCGAACGATGGCTGCGGGCCTTGGCGAGAAGGGCCGAAGACCGTCCTGTTGTGCTGACAGCGCGGTTGGTATGCTGCGTCGTCCTGTTGCTGTCTTTTCCCGTTCCCTCACGCGCGCAGCAGCCCATCAACCCCACGCAGCCGCCAACGCCAGCTTCCCCTGAAGAGCAACGGAAGAAGACGCCTCCGGTCGAGCCGGGCAGCGTTCTGCCTTCATACAACAACACGCAGGACAAGACCGCGGTCAAAGTTGCGCCGGTGCCCACCTCGCCCGATCTTGGAGGGTGGGCCGGGCTTCCCGTTGTGGCCATCCATTTTGATGGTGTGGCGCAGAGCGCCCTCGATCCACTTCCCGCGCAGCTCGAGCAACAGGCCAATACTCCCCTGGACCCGATGAAGGTGCGCGCCAGTCTGCGGCGGCTGTATGCTACCGGACGCTACAAGACCATCTCTGTCAGTGGCCAGCGCCAGGGCGAGGGCGTCGTGCTTACCTTCAAGGGGGATCCGACTCTTTTCCTCGGCCGCGTCCTCGTCCGCGGCGTCAAGAATGCCCACCTCAGCAATCAGCTCAGTTACTCCACGCGCCTCAATCCCGGCACGACGTTCACCGATCAGAAGCTGGCCCGCGCGGAGAGCTTCCTTCAGCAGACGCTGCAGCAGAACGGCTACTACCAGGCCACGATCGTGCGCCACACGGCGGTGGACAGGAAGAACGCCGAAGTCGATGTGCAATTCAATGTGACCACTGGCAAGCAGGCACGCGTGGGCGACGTCGCCGTCGCGGGCGACAGCGGCATGACGGTGCCCGACTTCCGTAAAAAGGCGAAGCTGAAGACTGGGTCGAAGGTCAATCTGGACACGGTGAGCCGCGCGCTCACCAACCTGCGCAAGACTTACCAGAAGCAGGAACGGCTGGAAGCCAACGTGAGCCTGGCCTCAAGTCAATATCAAAAACCTGCCAACCACCTGAACTACGGCTTCCAGGCCGATCGCGGGCCCGTGGTCAAAATCATCGTCGAGGGCGCGAAGCTCAGCAAAGGCAGAGTCAAGAGCCTGGTTCCGGTCTACAGCGAAGGCACACTGGACGAGGACCTGCTCAACGAGGGCAGCAAGCGTATTCGCGATTACTACCAGCGCCAGGGCTACTTTAACGCCAAAGTCACGCAGAGCACGGACGCGAAAGATGGCATCACCCACATCACTTACGAGGTCCATCTTGGCGACAGAAACCGCATCGAGGCGGTCAACATCAAGGGCAACGGCTACTTCGGCGCGTGGCTGCTGAAGGAACGCATCAGCGTCCAGGCCGCGACGTTCTTTGTGCCGCACGGTATCTACAGCCAGGCGCTGCAGGAAGCTGACGTGAACGCGATCACCGTGCTCTACAAGAGCAACGGGTTCAACAGCGTCAAAGTCACGCCTGAGGTCCGCGAGTCACCGAAACAACCGAAGAAGAACGAGAAGAGTCTCGACGTCACTTACGCCATTGTCGAAGGTCCGCAGCAGCGGGTCGGCGAATACAAAATCGATGGCGTAACGAAGGAACAACTGGCCGCCATCCAGCCCCGTCTGGCCCTGCAGTCCGGCCAACCTTATTCCGGCGACAACCTTGGCCAGGACCGAGACACGGTTGCCGGCTATTTTCTTGACAACGGCTATGACCACGCCAGCGTCACCCTGCAGCAAGACAGTTCGTCGAAGGATCCGAACCTGATCGATGTGACGATGAATGTGATTCCCGGCGATCAGATCTTCGTGCGTAACGTGCTCATCAGCGGTTTGAAATACACGCGGCTCGGCACGTTGAAGCCGAACATCCTGGTCAAACCGGGCGATCCGCTTGACCAGTCGAAGCTGTTGCAGAGCCAGCGCGACCTCTACAACCTGACGCTGTTCAACCAGGTAACGACAGCGGTAGAAAATCCGGGCGGCGAGGAACCGCGCAAGAACGTGCTGCTCCAGTTCGACGAAGCGCGCCGCTGGGACGTGACCTACGGCGGAGGCTTCCAGGCGCAGACCGGAACGCCGAGCACCAACTGCCCCAATCCGCTCAGCCTGATCGCCCTCGGCATCAATCCGACCACGTTTTCGTGCAGCCCCAACGGCAAGTTTGGGGTCAGCGCACTGGTCGAGCTGGACGTCGCGCGGATTAATCTCTTTGGCCGGAATCAATCGATCAACTTCAAATCGCAATACGGATCGCTGGAGCAGTTGTTCACCGCGAACTACTCCGCCCCCCGCTTCTTCGGCCACCCGACCTTCGATTTTTCCTTCGGTGGCGGCTATATCAACGCGCAAAACGTGGTCACGTTCGCGTCGTCCACTTCAGAAGGCGACGTGCGCATTGCTCAGCACCCGAACCTGAAGGACACGTTCATTTATCAGCTCTCCTACCGGCGCGTGAAGGTCGACCCGAACACCATCCAGGTGGCTCCGAATCTGATCCCGCTGCTGTCGGAGCCCGTACGCGTTGGCGGCCCCGAACTCACCTGGATCAACGACACGCGTCGTCCCGAGCCGCTCGACGCGCAGTCAGGTATGTACAACAGCATCCAGGTCTTCGCTACCGACAACGTCTTCTTTTCTTCCGAAGCGAACTACGTCCACTTCGACTGGTCCAACGCCACCTACTACGGTCTGGGACGCGAGAAGCGCTACATCCTGGCGCGCAACACCCGCTTTGGCATGGAGCGCGTCTTCGGCGAAGACAAGTACGAAGCGATTCCTCTGCCAGAACGCCTCTACGCGGGCGGCCCCGAATCGATGCGCGGGTTCCCGCTGAATTCCGCCGGACCGCGCGATTCGCTCACCGGATTCCCCATTGGTGGCGCGGGCGTCTTTGTCAATCAGACGGAGTTGCGCTTCCCCAATCCACAGCTGCCGTACTTCGGCCGCTCGTTGGGCTTCGTGGCCTTCCACGATATGGGCAACGTCTTCAATAACTCGTCGGACATCTGGCCCAGCGCCATCCGCGTCAAGCAGCCGCACAGCTATACCTGCACCGATCCGGCTTACCTCACGATTGCGGCGCAGGAACAGGTCACACGCTCGTCCAGCACCAATCGCACCGGCCAGTGCGACTTCAACGACTTCACGCACACCCTTGGCCTGGGCGCGCGGTATCACACCCCCATCGGCCCCATTCGCTTCGACGTCGGCTACAACCTCAACCCGCCCGTCTATCCGGTGCTGATCCAGTACACCGGGGGCACCGGCGCCACGAACGCCACCAACTCGAACAGCCTCACCTGTTTTCCAACTCCGGCAGGCAGCACGTCACCGCCGTGCTACGGACAGGCCGGCCATTTCAACTTCTTCTTCAGCATCGGGCAGGCCTTCTGATGAAGATTCGCGCCGGAGTTTTTGCTCTCATCGCGCTCGCGGGGATCGCCGGCGGTGCCGTGCAAGCGCAGACGCCTTCACCACAGAATCCTCAACCCCCACCGCCCACCTCATCGCAGGCTACGCAGCCGATCGAGCTGGACCACGTGGTCGCCATCATTGGATCCAATGTTCTGCTGCAGAGCGACGTCGAACAGGAGATGCATCTCGCCGCGCTGGAGCCGCTGCTGGTGCTCCCTGGACAGAACACGCCGGACCTCGCGCTCCGCCGCCTCGTCGATCGCACCCTGATCCTCGAGCAGATGAAGCAACAGCAGCAGCCGGTCTCGACGCCCGAGCCGGAAATCGCAAAATCGCTGACGGAGCTGAAAAAGCAAATCCCGGCCTGCGAGAAATTCCATTGCCAGAAGTCCGCGGGTTGGAACGACTTCGTCAAATCCAATGATCTGACGCAGCAAATCGTCGATGAGCGCTGGAGCCAGCGCATCGCCATGCTCCATTTCATTGACCTCCGCTTCCGCAGCGGCATTCGCATCTCCCAGGACCAGATCGGGGCGTACTATCAGAAGACCCTCGTACCTGCGCTGGAAAAAGACAATCAGAAGGCGCCCGCTCTGGCCACCGTTTCCTCACGCATCCAGGAGATCCTCCTCCAGCAGCAGGTCAGCGGGCTCTTCCAGGACTGGTTGTCGAGCCTGCGCGATCAGGGCAACGTACAGATCGTCGACGAGGCATACAACGCTGACCTCGGCCCCAAACCGGCGGCGGGTGAACAATGAATGCAGTGCCCAGAACACCCGGCGAACCCGAGCTTCCGCAGAACGAGCCGCTGCAGCAGTCGCCGCAGCCGCGTCCGCACCGCGTGCGCAACCTGGTCGTGTTCGGTGCGCTGTGGACCGTGGTGGTTCTCATCGCCATGGTTGGCATTGCGGCCTGGGTCGCCAGCACGGATGCCTTTCAGAATCGCGTGCGCCGCGCGCTCGTCGCGGAGCTTCAGAAATCCACGGGCGGACGCGTGGAGCTGCAGAAATTCAGCTGGCGGCTCTCGCATCTTGAATTCGAAGCCGACAACCTCACCATCCACGGCCTCGAAGCGGCGGATCAGATTCCTTACGCCCACATCGATCGCCTCTTCGTCCGGCTGCAGATTCTCTCCTTCTTCCGCGCGAAGATCGGCCTGAATTATCTCGAGGCTGATCGCCCGGTCTTGCACCTCATCGTCTATCCCGACGGCTCGACGAATCAGCCGAAACCAAAGCAGGCATCCACTGGCAGTTCGACGGACTCGATTTTCGACCTCGCGATTGGCCGTACTG
Source organism: uncultured Acidobacteriaceae bacterium (assembly GCA_963705765.1). Lineage (GTDB taxonomy): Bacteria > Acidobacteriota > Terriglobia > Terriglobales > Acidobacteriaceae > Palsa-343. Next base: position 262,540 of record CAVPKU010000018.1, read on the forward strand.
TTGTCGATAACGGCATTGCGATTTTCAACCAGCGCGCGATTCCCATCAACCTGACCGCCAGCAATCTCGCCGCTCAGGTCAGCTACGTTCCGCTGCGCGATCGCTACGTGGGCACGCTGCACGTGGAAGATATCGTCACGCAGCGCGGAGCCGACCTGCCGGTGCATTCCATCGTCGATGCATCGGTTGAGGTGGGACGCAACAGCGCTAATCTGGTCTCGCTCACGCTACAAAGCGGACCGCAAGGCAAGAGTCAGAAGACCGTCCTCCGCGCCAACGGCACACTGGATAACTTCGCGGCTCCGCACTGGCAGTTCGGCATGAAAGGCGCCATCGATGCGCTGGAGGTTCGTGCTCTTACTGGAGTTCCGGGACTCGACGGGGGCACCGCGCAGCTCGAAGCCAGCGGCCAGGGCGCCGGCTCGCAGTTTGCTGTCAATGGCAACGCCCGTATCAGTGGTGGCCTGTATCGCATAGGCACCGTTAACGCCGGCGGCATCACCGCTGACGCCATCGCCCGCATCACGCAGGATCAGATCGCCGTTACCGGCATCCATGCGCGCCTCGCCACCGGCGGCGTGATGACCGGCGAGATGCGCATTGCGAACTGGCAGGCGCCAGCGCCCACGCCTGGGCAGCCCGGCACCCCACGACGAAGTCCGCGCAGCAGCAGGGAACCATCCGCACCCAGCTTGCCGGCTTCACTCTCGACTCGCTCCTCGACAACGTCGCGCCGCGCCGCTTCCGGCGCCTCGGTTTCGCAACTACAGCGTCGGGCACTGCAAATGTCAACTGGACCGGCAGCATCAATAACCTGGTTGGCTCCGTCAACGTCAACCTCGCGCCGCCTCAGAATCTGCCCCAGGATGAAGTCCCGGTCACCGGCGTCGTTGATGCCGATTACGTGAATCGCTCTGGAACCGTCGTCATCCGCACCGTCGACGTCCACACCCCGGCCTCGGAAATCCAGGTCAGCGGCAGCATGGGCGTCTATCCCATGACGCGCCCTTCGCAGATCGAGGCCAGTCTCGTCACGCGCAACATTGCCGAGTTCAATCCGGTACTCGCTTCCTTCGGAATTTCCGCACCGGGTCAGGCCACGCCGATTCCGGCCGACCTGCACGGGCAGGCGCAGTTCCACGGCACGGTCACCGGCAACCTTCTCTCACCCGCGTTCAAAGGCCACCTGCAGGCTACCGACTTCAACATCGCCGCAATCGGACCCACGCCGGCCGCCACCCAGGCTGCAAGCCGCATCCACTTTGACAGCCTCTCCACCGACGCAGCGTACAGCGCCGGCGAGCTTTCCGTCAGCCTCGGAACGCTGGTCCAGGGCAAAACCACCATCGATTTTTCCGGCGACGTCCACGGCCGCGCCAACGCACCGAAGGAGCTGTTCGCGGATTCCTCCGCGATCCATGCCAATGTGGAGGTGAAGAATGCGGACATCGCGCAGTGGACTGCGCTCACCGGCCAGGATTACCCCGTCTCCGGAACCCTGAACCTGCACGCGCAAACCAACGGCACTCTCGGCAATCTGGATGGCACCGGCCAGCTGAGCCTCACGGGCGGCTCCGCCTACGGTGAGCAATATAAGTCGCTCACCACCGATGTGCAATTCCGCGGGAAAGACGTCAACGCCAATCATCTTGCCTTTGCGATGGATGGCGGCCGCATCAGCGGTGACGGCGGGTACAATTTCGCCGCGAAGACGGCGCACTTCAACCTGCAGGGCACCGGTTTTGAGCTGGGCCACATCAGGCGTCTCGAAAACGCGCAGTACCCCGTGCTCGGTACGATGGACTTCGATGCCAGGGGCAGCGGAACGCTGGAAGATCCGACGCTCGAAGCCAATATGCATGTGCGCGGCCTCGAACTGGCCCGCCAGTTCAAAGGCTCCGTCGATGCCGACGCGCATACCCAGGGGCGCGCCCTGCAGCTCCACGTCAGCTCGCACCTGAACACTTCACATTTTGAACTCACCAGCGAAACTCAGCTCACCGGAGACGATCAAACGCACGCCACCCTGAACTTCGCAGAGTTCAACATCGATCCGCTGCTGGAGACCTTCAGCGTGACCGGCATTCGCGGCAGTTCCTCCATCGCCGGCACCGTCACCGTCTCCGGTCCGCTGCGCAAGCCAAAGCAACTCGATGGCGATGTGCGCCTGAGCCAGCTCGCGATCACGCTCGAAGACGTGCCCATCCACAGCGACGGCGCCGTGCACGCGATGCTGCGCAACGGCACATTCACCATGGATCCGCTGCACATTGTCGGTCCCGACACCGACCTCGTCAGCGAAGGCTCCATCGCCGTCTTCGATACGCCGAGGGCCATCCACGGCAGCGCCAAAGGCTCCATCAATATGTCCTTGGCGCAGACACTCGACACCGACATCATCTCGTCCGGCCATGTTGACTTCAGCATGAGCGCCGAAGGCACCGTCGATGATCCTGACCTCACCGGTAACGTGAAGTTCACCAACGTCAACGTCGCGCTTGAGGACTACGTCAACGGCCTCAGCCGCATGAACGGCGAGCTGGTCTTCGATCAGGATCGCCTCGATTTCAAAAACGTCACCGCGTACAGCGGCGGCGGCCTCATCAAGCTGGGCGGCTTCGTCAGCTACCATCACGGTCTCTACGCTGACCTCAACGCCGACGCGAAAGACGTCCGCATCCGCTATCCGGAAGGCATCACGTCCACGGCGAGTGCGCACATTCGCGTTCAGGGCAACCAGGCCAGCTCGCTGGTCAGCGGCCGCGTCATGCTCACCGGTTTCGCCGTGAATCCCGACGTCGATTTTGCTTCGCTGGCCAACAGCAATGGCGTCTCGCTGCCGCCCAATCCCAACTCGCCCACCAATAAGGTTGCGCTCGACATTCGCATTGCCTCCGCGCCCTCGCTTAATTTTCAAAACTCCTTCGCGCGCCTTGCCGGCAACGTCGATCTGTCCGTGCGCGGTACGCTGGCACAGCCAACGGTTCTTGGTCGCGTCTCCGTCACCGAAGGCACTGCGACGTTCAACGGCGAAAAGTTCGAGCTGCAGCATGGCGAGATTTACTTCAGCAACCCGGTGCGCATCCAGCCGGTGCTCGACATCACCGCCACCACCACGGTCGAGAGCTACACCGTGACTATCGCGCTGCAGGGCCCGACCAGCAAGCTGAATCCGACCTTCCGCTCCGAGCCGCCGCTCTCCGAGCAGGACATCTTTTCGCTGCTTGCTATGGGCCGCACCCAGGAAGAACAACAGATCTACTCGACCGAGCAGTCGCAGGCCGGCGTCAACTCCACCGCCGACTCCTTGCTGGGCGGCGCGCTGAACGCAACCATCAGCAACCGGATTCAAAAACTCTTCGGCGGCGGCAGCGTCCGTATCGATCCCACTTTCGTCAGCGGCGTCGGCAATGCCACGGCGCGTATTACCGTCGCAGAGCCAATTTCCAAGAATGCCACCCTGACCTACGCCACGAACGTCAATTCCTCAGCAGAGCAGCTGATTCAGGGTGAATGGCGCGTCACGCCGGACTTCTCTGTGGTCGCGGTGCGTGATGAATCCGGCGTCTTCAGCCTCATCTTCCGCCTGCACCGGCGTTATCACTAGCGCCGCCTTTTGCGCGAATAGATTCAAAAAATTCGCCTAAAAACGCTTACATTTTGGCCTGTCAAAAGTCGTCGATTGTCGTCTTATATCTCCACAACCGCGCATCCAAAACCCCTCTTCCCGTGTCTGAATACTACGGAAGGCTTGTCTCCCCGGCAGCGCATTCAGCAAGGCCGGCAACCCAGTTGAGATCGAAGGGAGACAGCTCCAGGGAGAACACTCATGAAGAAAGTATTTGCACTGCTTGTCGCCGCGGTTCTTGCTGTGCCCGCGGTTTTTGCTCAGAGCGACTCTGATATTCAGGCGTCCGTCCAGAAAGCCCTCAGCAGCTCGCGCTTTAAGGGTATTCAGGCCTCCGTGCAGGGCGGCGTCGTCACCCTCAACGGCAACGTCGATGTCGTAGCTACCAAAATCAGCGCCGACCAGAAGGTGCATCGCGTCAAGGGTGTCACCGCGGTCCGCAACGACATTCAGGTCAGCAGCCCCGGCGGCGCCGAGGTTTCCGACGCGCAGCTGCAGGCGAAGCTGCAGAAGGCCATCGCCTACGATATGGTCGGTTACGGCACCACTGCCTTCGACGCCATCACCGTCCAGGTGCAGAACGGCGTCGTGACCCTCGGCGGCCACGCCTACGGTCCCGTCGATGCCTCTGACGCTGTCGGCATCGTCGAGAACACCAAAGGCGTGCGCGACGTGATCGACAACATCCAGGTCGATCCGGTCTCCCCGAACGACGACCGTATTCGTCTTGCTGTCTATCGCTCCATCTACAGCTACCCGCTGCTGAACCAGTATGCGATCGACCCAGTGAAGCCGATTCGCATTCAGGTAGCCAACGGACACGTGACGCTCTATGGC
>CAVPKU010000019.1:0-52030 GCA_963705765.1 uncultured Acidobacteriaceae bacterium
TCGTCACCGGGCGCAGCCTGGCCCGGATCCAGGAAACGGCCGCTCTGCTCGCGGCTGAGACCAAGACACAGGTCTTCACGCCGCTGGAACTGGATCTGGACGCGCCGGCCAGCGTTCAGGCCGCCCTCGCCTCGCTCGTCAAGCTAGGTCGGCCGATCGATTTCCTGCTGCTCAATGCCGGATTGGTCCCAACCAAGAAGCGCGTGATCACTGCGGCGGCGTTGAGGCTTCTCAGGCCCCGCTGATCGGCCATCATCAACTGACTGTCGGGTTGCTCCGCGCCAGCCTGCTGAGCCCCAACGCGCGGATTGTTATCGCCGGCGCGGAGCCTGCCCGCGGGGGCGTACCCATGTTCAAGTACACCGACCTGCCAGCTTTCGCGGCCAAATACTACCGGGGCGACCAAACCGCGGCTGTTGAAGCCCTGCTGCGCAACGGGCCGAACGTGAAGTACGTGCCCAACAATGCGTATGCTGACGCGAAGCTCATCATCGCTTGGTGGATCGCGGCGCTGACCCGCCGGCTGCCCGCCGGCATGGCCGTGTACGCCGTATCGCCCGGTGGGGCGACCGACACCAAGGTGGTGCGAAACGCTGGCCCGTTGTTGAAGTATCTGTTTATCCCAATCGTGAACCTCATTCCCGGCATGAATCAGACGCCGGAGACCGCGGCCCGTCGGTACCTCCAGGCGTCGGAGTTCGGAACCGACGTCTCAGGGCAATTCTTCGCCTCGGCTCAAGGGAAGTTCTCAGGCCCAATTGAGGCGCAGCGCCAGCCACACCTCCACGATCGCGCCAGCCAGGAAGCCGCGTGGCAGGCCGTCGTCAAGGTCTCCGGTATCGACTTGTCCTGCCCAGCATGCTTAAGCGCGGTGTCCTGAAGGAGCGTTGATCGGCGCGCGTCTGGATGCCAAATCAGACATCGCTTCACATCACTATCGTGGAGAATCACGTCGCGGCAGAACGACAAACAACTAGTCACCAGGAGAATAACATGAAAAGGTACGAAGGAAAAAAGGCGGTAATCATCGGCGGCACGAGCGGAATGGGGCTTGCTACGGCGAAAATGCTCCTCGAAGGAGGCGCGCGCGTTGTGGTGACGGGTCGCTCGAAGGAAGGGCTGGAATCGTCGCAGAAAGAGCTTGGAAATGACGCCATCGTGGTTTCGAGCGACGCGCGGTCGTTGACGGACCTCGACGCACTCGCCTCTCGGGTGAAGGCCGACTTCGACACCCTCGACCTGCTGTTCGTCAATGCCGGGTTCAGCATCCGAGCACCTCTGGAGAGCATCACCGAAGCCATCTACGACGAGATGTTCAACCTAAACGCCAAGGGACCGCTTTTCGCAGTGCAGAAGTTCGCGCCGCTCATAAACCGGGGAGGGTCTGTCGTCCTCACGACCTCGATCGCCAACGTCAAAGGGATGCCCGGCAACGCCACATACGGAGCCGCCAAGGCCGCGCTACGATCATTCGCTCGGACGCTCGCCGCTGAGTTGGTTCCTCTCGAGATTCGCGTCAACGCGGTGACGCCCGGTCCCATCGACACGCCGATCATCGGCAAAGCGTTTCCCGGGACGCGGCCACCCAGATTAGGGAAAAGATGATCGGCATGGTCCCGATGAAGCGCTGGGGAACGTCGGACGAGATCGCCAAGGCCGTCCTCTTCCTCGCGTTCGATGCGACCTTCACGACCGGCGCCGAACTTCCGGTCGACGGAGGATGGTCTCAACTCTAAGGTGGTGGACCGTCCATACGACACAGGGAATTGAAAACCAAAACGAATCTTATTCTGGCCACGAGGAATCTTTCCCGAGCGGCTGATTTGCAGTCGTGCCATAGTACTGATCGTACGCCTTGCTCTTAACTCAAGAAGGGATCGGCTGGCTGATGACGAAGGAACTCTCGCAAAGCGATTTTCGGGCGGTTCGCATTGTCCTCGAACCGGAAGACTTTGCGCTCGGCGCCGATGAGCCTGATCCGCCGCCTTCCGACCTGATCGCAGAGAAAACGTGGCACGGCATAATGGACCTGCCGGATGACGTCGCCATCAGGACCTCGGATCACAATGGAAAACTCTTCGCGTGGAGCATTTTCGGGATCGATCGGTGGCTTGAGAAAACGATTACCTGGAATTGGCCGGGGGTGGCTTTGCCGGCAGATCTTTTTTCGCACTTCAGAAACCGCGCAGGACAACGCGGATCGCAGGAGGCAGGTGGATGAGAAACGGACGAGCTTTGTGTGCGGCGGTGGTGTTGTGGGCTGCATCGGCAAGCTGGGCTGCGGGTCCGAAAGCGAATGGGATCGCCCCGGGGGACCCGCTGGTGGTGAATATCGATGCGAGCCAGACCGCGGAGCCGGTTTCGAAATACGAATATGGGATGTTCATCGAGCACATCGGCCAACTGATCTATCGCAGCCTGTGGTCGGAGATGCTGGACGACCGGAAATTTTATTTCCCGATCCAGCCGGAAGAAGCGCAGGCCGCCACGCCGGCGCAGGGCGGACCGTTCCGCGGCATGCAACTGCGGAAGTGGCATCCAGTCGGCGACGCTGTCGTGGTGATGGACAAGGAGCATCCGTTTGTGGGGGAGCAGAGCCCGCGCGTCGACCTGGATGGATCGACGCCGCGTGGGATCCGGCAGTCGGGATTCGCGCTGCTGAAGGGAAAGAAATATACGGGGCACGTCTGGCTGCGCGGGACGGCGGGCGCGAAGGTGAAGGTGGCGCTGGTGTGGGGCGCGGACGCGACGCAGCAGCAGAGCGTGGTGCTGGGGATGGCGCCGGCGAGCTACCGGGAACTTCCGTTCAGCTTCACGGCGGGCGGAGATACGGATGCGGGCGCGCTGGAGATTACGGGAACGGGCTCGGGGAATTTCCACGTTGGGGCGGTGACGCTGATGCCCGCAGACAACGTGCAGGGATTCCGGCCGGACACGATTGCGCAGCTGAAGACGCTGCACTCGGGGTTCTGGCGGCTGCCGGGCGGGAATTTTATTTCGGACTTCGACTGGTACGACTCGGTGGGCGAGCGGGACCGGCGGCCGCCGGATTTCGATTATGCGTGGAACGCCATGGAGACGAACGATGTAGGCATGGATGAGTTCATGACGCTGTGCAGGCTGATCGGCACGGAGCCATACATCACGGTGAACGCGGGTTTTGGCGATGCGCACTCGGCTGCGGAAGAAGTGGAGTACATGAACGGTGCGGCGACAACGTGGATGGGCGCGATGCGCGCGCACAACGGGCATGCGGAGCCGTATCACGTGCAGTACTGGGACATTGGCAACGAGCCGTACGGGCAGTGGCAGCTGGGGCGGACGGATCTGAAGTATTACGAACTGAAGCACAACGCGTTTGCGAAGGCGATGCGGGCGGCGGATCCCTCGATCACGCTGTTGGCGTCGGGCTCGATGCCGGAGGAGGCGATCCTGGAGGGCATCGCGTATGAGATGCATCTGCCGTTGGACAAGGCCGGCATCTGCTCGGAAGCGGACTGGACGTGCGGGCTGATCGAAAAGTCGTGGGGGAACTTCGATGGCGTGACGGAGCACTGGTACACGCGGGCCGGGACACGATGGGATCCGGAGCGAGCCGCGAAAGGGATCAAAGAAGGTCGGCTGGAGGCGGGGCTCGTAACGGATCAGGAATCGGTGCTGGAATGGGTGCGGAAGCCATCGGATCGCGTGCGCCTGAAGGCGGAGGAGTGGGAAGCCTACGAGCAGCGATTCCCGGAGATGGCGAAGAAGAAAATTTTCATGTCGAACGATGAGTACGCATACTCAGGCGGCACGACCGATCTGAAGCTGGCGCTGGCGTATGCGATGGTCTTCAACGAGTTTCTGCGGGAGACCGATTTCCTGAAGATGACGGCGTTCACGATGGGCGTTTCGACGATGGACTTTAACCAGACGGCGGCGACGCTGAACACGAACGGGCTGCTCTTCAAGCTGTATGGGGAGCAGTTGGGCGCGGGTTCGATTCCGGTTGCGCTGACGGGAAATTCGCCGCAGCCGGGACCGACGCAGCACATGGTTGGCGATTTGCCGAAGGCCAGCGCGGGCAGCCCGACGTATCCGCTGGACATGGTGGCGGCGCTGAGCGCGGATCGGAAGTATCTGACGCTGGCCGTGGTGAACGCGACGGACTCGGAGAAGAAATTTGACCTGAACGTGAGCGGCGTGCGCGTGTCGGGATCCGCGAAGCTGTGGGTGATGACGGGGAAGGATCTGAATGCGGCGAACCACGTAGGACAGGATGCGCAGGTCGAGGTGAAGGAGACGATGCTGGACGCGGTGCCGAAGACGCTGCCGGCGCCGCCGATCAGTGTGAGTGTTTATCGCTTTGCTGTGGCGCAGTAATTTTGGAGGCGAGTGAAAATGAGGATGCGATTTGCTGGTTGGTTAATGGTTTCGTTTTCCGCAGTGCTGGTTCTCCCGCTGGGAGCGCAGGTGCAGACTGACGTGCCGGCGGTGGTACCGGGCGCGAAGCCGGTGACGGTGGAGCACATCAAGGTGCATTCGGCGGCGATCGAGGGCAATTTGTCGGGCGAGTCGGCGGATCGCGATGTGTTTGTGTTTCTTCCGCCGAGCTACGCGAAGGACAAACACCGGCGCTATCCGGTGGTTTACGCGCTGCATGGGTATTCGATTGGAGCGGAGCAGTGGAGCCACGAGATCCATGTGCCGCAGACGGTTGAGGGCGCGTTTGCGCAGGGCGCGAAAGAGATGATTGTGGTGCTGCCGGATTCAAAGAACGGCTACAACGGGTCGATGTATTCGAGTTCGGCGACGACGGGCGACTTCGAGAAATTCATCTATCGCGACCTGGTGACCTATATTGATGCGCACTATCGCACGATTCCGGATCGCATGAGCCGCGGGCTGGTCGGGCACTCGATGGGTGGGTACGGCGCGACGCGGATCGGTATGAAGCATTCGGACGTTTTTGGCAGCCTGTACATCATGAGCCCGTGCTGCATGTCGGCTCGTCCGGCGGGGCCGCCACCGGGCGCGGATGCGAGCAAGTTCGCCGAGACTGAGAAGCAGTTTGAGGCGACCGTTGCGGCGATGAAGTCGCCGGCCGATTCGGCAAGCCTGCAGTTCTTCCAGCGTGCTCAGCTGGCGTCGGCAGCAGCGTGGTCGCCAGACCCGAAGAATCCGCCGCTGTATCTGGACCTGCCGATGAAGGATGGCGCGCCGCAGCCGGAGGTGCTGGCGAAATGGGCGGCCAATGCGCCGCTGGCCTTCATCGATCAATACATCGACAACCTGAAGGAGTATCGCGCGATCGCGGAGGATGTGGGCGATCAGGACGGGTTGCGGTTCGACACACAGAAGCTGCACGCGATTCTGGACAACTACGGCATCAAAAACAGCTTTGAGATGTATCACGGGACGCATACCAGCGCGGTGGCGGACCGCTTCCAGAACCACGTGCTGCCGTTCTTCAGCCAGAACCTGTGCACGACCGAAGGCTGTAAGTAGCGCCGGGTTGATGGACTAGGTGATCACCGGTTTTTCGTTGGCGCCTTCCGTGCCGAAGACGCGCCGGTAGCGTTCGATCTCGGAAGCCGGGCCGAGCGCTTTTGCAGGATTGTCGGAGAGCTTGACGGCGGGGTGGCCGTCGGCATCGTTGAGCTTGCAGACGAGGCGCGGCGGATCGAATCCGGTGCCTCCCTGCGGATTGCAGTCGCGGAAATCGTTGGTGAGCAGCGTTCCCCAGCCTGAACTGAAGCGAAGGCGCCTTCCGGGAATCCACTTATTGCTGTCCAGAAAGTCGCTGGCGCGGCGGAATTCCTCGCGCGGGACTCCGTCGCGAATGCGTCCGGCAAAACAGGCATGCAGTTGCAGAATTTCGTCGACATCCAGAGAGTCCGATGCGATGAAGAGTTTTTTTCTGGGATCGCGGCCGCGGGCTTCGAGCCACGCGATGTATTCCTCGCCGGCGACGAAGGGATCTTTGCTGTCGGCGCGCTGGCCGGTCCAGTCCGCGACCCAGTTGGGCGCGTGCTGCAGAAACTGGGTGGTGCCAAAGGTATCGGGAAGCAGGATGAGCAATTCGCCGCCATAGGTCTGCTGCCACAGTTCAAGTAACCGGTACTGTGACGATTGCAGCTCGTCGTCGTTGCGGGCCATCGCGGCCAGCGCCATGGGCAGCTCGTGAGCATTGGTTCCGATGGCTTCCACATCGTGTTTGTAGGCGAGGTAGGTATTCGACGTGCCTTTGAAGTTTTCGCCGAGGACATCGTGCATGGCGTTGACGACGTACTCCTGCCAGAGAAAGCTGTGGCGGCGGCGGGCGCCGAAGTCGCTGATGTGGAGGTCGGGGACGTCGCGCAGGCGATCCATCTTGTCCCACAGTTTTGCCTTGGCGCGGGCGTAAAGGATGTCGAGTTCCAGCTCGGTGAGGCGTTTGAGATGGGCGCGGGTGCTGAGCTCGCTCATGATGGCGAGCGCGTAGATCTCCCACAGCGTTGCTTCGGGCCAGGAGCCATGAAAGGCGAGCGAGAATCGGCCGTCCTGCACGGTGAGCTCGTATTCGGAGAGGCGAAAGCGATGCTCGAGCCAGTCGAGGAACGCGGGCTCGAAGATGCCGCGCCTGCCGTAGAAGGTGTTGCCGGCGAGCCAGATGATTTCCGACTTATGAAAGCGCAGGCTTCGCACCTGCTCCAGCTGGGCGCGCAGCTCATCCATCTCGATGAGGCTGGCGTAACGCTGATCGGCGGAGCGATCGATGAGGGTGAAGGTGACCTGGGTCTGCGAGAAGTGCTTCCAGATGAACTGGAGCATGAGCAGCTTGTAAAAATCGGTGTCGAGCAACGAGCGAATGATCGGGTCGAGTTCCCAGTTATGGTCGTGCGCGCGCCGGGCGAAGTTAATGATCACAAATCCACCATATCAATCGAAAGGGGTAAGGGGAGGGCGGAGAGGCCCCCCTGGCGAATGCACAAGCGGCGGTGGTAGTGTTCACGGGTGCAAAATCCGGCGTGGGCAGGCTCTGGGAAAGCGCTCGGGCCAAAAGAGACGCCCCAGTGAACCGTGACTTTTCCGGAGACTTGTTCGCCGTCCCCATCCAGAGTCCGCGCGCGACCCAATTGCACACGAGGTTTCACCATGGCAACTATCGCGATCGATCCGCGCATCAGCGGCAACACCGCTGACTTTGTCTCGCAGCGTCATCAAATGTATGTCGATGGCCGGTTTGTGAATGCGGCCTCCGGCAAGTATTTCCCCGTCTTCAACCCAGCCACCGGCGAAGTGATCACCGAAGTCCCCGAAGCCGAAGCCGAGGATGTGAACCGCGCAGTGTTGGCGGCGCGGCGCGCTTTTGACGAAGGCCCATGGTCGCACATGTCGCCGTCGGAACGCGGCCGCATGATCTGGAAACTCGCCGACCTGCTGGAACAGAATCTGGAGGAGTTTGCCGAGATTGAGTCGCTCGACAACGGCAAGCCGCGTGCGATTGCGCGCGTTGCCGATGTGCCGCTGGCTGTGGACATGTTCCGCTACATGGCGGGCTGGGCGACGAAGATCACGGGCAGCACGCTGCCGCTGTCGGCGGGGCGCGACTTCCACTCCTACACGATGCGCGAACCGATTGGCGTGGTCGCGCAGATCATTCCCTGGAATTTCCCGCTGCTGATGGCGGCCTGGAAACTGGCTCCGGCGCTGGCGTGCGGCTGCACGATCGTGCTGAAGCTGGCTGAGCAGACGCCGCTGTCGGGGATCCGCCTGGCGCAGCTGATCGACGAGGCAGGATTCCCGCCGGGCGTGGTGAATGTTCTGACGGGCTACGGCGAAGGCGCGGGCGCTCCGCTGGCGGCGCACGACCTGGTCGACAAGGTTGCGTTCACCGGTTCGACCGAGGTCGGCAAGCTGATCGTGCAGGCTGCTACGGGCAATCTGAAGAAGGTGTCGCTGGAACTGGGCGGCAAATCGCCGGCGATTGTCTTTCCGGATGCGCCGATCGATCAGGCGGTGTCCGGCACGGCGAGCGCGATCTTCTTCAATCATGGGCAGTGCTGCTGCGCGGGGTCGCGGCTCTACATTCACGAGAAAGTCTTCGACGAGGTGGTCGATGGGGTGAGCAAGGTGGCGTCGGACATCAAGCTGGCGCCGGGGCTCGATCCCTCGTGCCAGATGGGGCCGCTGGTGAGTGACGAGCAGTATCGGAAGGTGGTGAGCTACATCGAGTCGGGCGTCAACGAAGGCGCGAAGATTGCCGCCGGAGGGCCGGTTTCCGGTTTCGATCGCGGCTACTTTGTGCGGCCGACGGTGCTGACGAATACGAATCCGCGCATGAAGGTCGTGCAGGAGGAGATCTTCGGGCCGGTGGTGTGCGCGGTTCCCTTCTCTGATAAGGACGTGGACGCGATCGTGAAGCGCGCCAACGATACGGTGTACGGACTGGCGGCATCGGTGTGGACACAGAACCTTAGCCTCGCGCATAAGGTGGCTCGCGGGCTGCGCGCCGGGACGGTGTGGGTGAACTGCCACAACGTCTTCGACGCTTCCCTGCCCTTCGGCGGTTACAAGCAATCCGGATGGGGCCGCGAGATGGGCGAAGAGGTGCTCCACAACTACACGGAAATCAAGGCCGTCACTGTGGCGCTTTGACCCTGACTCGTTGATTCAGGGTTGTTTTCTGAAGGTGGGCAGGAGCCGGGCGCATGTTCTGACCCGCTTCTGCCCGCTTTTCATTTCGATCAGAATTCGTAGTCGGGCGGCTTGATGCCCTTGAGGCGCAGGTAGACCTCGGCTTGCCCACGGTGGTGCGCGGTGTGGGTGAAGTAGGCCCACAGCCATTCCTCGCCGGTAAGGTTGCGTGCCGGGTTGCCGACGACGGTGTTCATGCGGGCGTCGGGCACTTGCGGGATGGCCTGTTCGCAAAACGCGAAAGTGCTGGTGAGGAACTGCACCGCGGTGTCCTTGTCGACGTCGATTTTCCCCTGGTCCTTCGCCCACGCGGCAATCTTATCGGGCAGCGCAGGCGCCTGCTGGCCGCTCGCGAGTGCACACGCGTTCCGATCGGCAGCGGCGATATGCGCCATCAATTCGCCGAAGCTCATTTCGACAGGAACCGGGCGAAAGCTGTAACCATCCGCGGGCATAGCGTTGGCGACGGCGATGGTGAGTTCGCCGGAGGTCTTCCAGTGCTTGAGCAGAATATCTTTTTGGGTGGATTGAGCGCAGGCGGGAAGAGCCATCGCCAGGAGAATGGGGATCGCGCGCAGTTGCATATTGTCTCCAAGAACTTTTGAGGTTCGCGATTCGTTCGCGCAATTCTAAATCGCGCCGCATTGTGCGCGCTGGACGGATGGGGTCGGTGGCTCGATACTTGATAGCCGATGGCGATCACGCGCAGACGCTTCATGCAGAATTCTCTGGGATCGGCGGTTGCATCGCGATCCCTGTTTTCGATGCTGCCGAGTTTCGGCTTGCCTGGGCGATCGGTGAGCGGCAAGGCTTTTGGCTCCGGGCATTTTGGCGAGTGGATCGAAGATGAGTTTGGTCTGCCGGCGTTTCGCTACACGTGCGATCAGACGACCGACCCGAAGGCACACAGCGATGTGAATCCTGGGCTGCTGGGGGCTACTGAACACGTCCATCAGGTGGGCAACGACCGCATCACCGCGATCGCGTCGAACTTTGGACATCTGCGCGTTCGGCAGGATGAGGGCACGCCGAAGTTTCTGACCGATGTCGATGCCGAGACGCATCAGTTTGGCGGCGGGCTGGGGTGGCTGACCGACGGGCACGAGACGCTGTCGACGTATTACGCGGGAAACGATGCGGGGTTCGAGCGAATCTTCGGCATGGGGTATTTTCGCAAGCGCGTCGCGAGCGCGAAGTATGCGGTCGATCAGGTACTGTTTGCGCCGTTCGGCGACGATCCGGTGCTGTTGTCACAGGTGACGGTTACAAATCACAGCACGTCGCCGGCCACGCTGCGCTGGGTGGAGTGCTGGGGATGCCAGACGTATGAATTTTCGTTTCGCGATTTTATCCAGTCTTTTACGGGCGCGGGATCGCCGCCACAATTCCGGCGGGCGGCGGGGCGGCGCTCGACGCACGAGGTGCAGCGGATCGAGGGCGGGCTGCGCGAGACGCGGCATTTCCCTGGACACACACCACAGGAAGAAGGCGCGTGGCAGGCGATTCGCGCGACGCTGAAGGCCCATCCGAATGGGTTTATCTCTCCGGTGCCTGATCCCGAGCCAGGAACGTGGTATGAGAGCGACGATCCACCGGCGACGTTTTTGGTTGTGCTGGACGGCGCGCCGAGTGGATTTGGCACCGATGCTGCTACGTTTTTCGGGGGGAGCGGTCCGGCGAATCCAGCGGGGCTGGCGCAGGCGCTGGACGGAAAGCTCGACAGCACTGGTCCGCAGACGGCGATGCTGCTGGAGAGAACGCTGCATCTCGAACCGGGCGAACATCGGACCCTGGATTTTCTGTTTGGGTATTTGCCCGCCGGGTTCGAGGCAAAAGCGCTCATCGATCGTTACAAATTGCAGGCGCCGACGGCGCTCGCGACTTCGAGTGCTGCGTGGAAGGCGCATGGGGTGCGCTTTTCCGTCGAAGGTGAGCCGTGGATCGAGCGCGAGACGATCTGGAACCACTACTGTCTGCGCAGCAGCATGACCTTCGATGATTATTTCGGGCAGCACATCCTGAACCAAAACGGTTTTTACGAATATGTGATGGGATTTCAGGGTGCTGCACGGGACCATTTCAGCACTCGCTGCCGTTCCTGTTCAGCGATCCCGAGATTGTGCGCGGCATTCTGCGCTATACGCTGAGCGAGGTGCGCGAGAACGGGTCGGTTCCATACGGGATTGTGGGACACGGCGTGGTGGCGCCCATGACCGGGGACAACGGCAGCGATCTGCCGCTGTGGCTGCTGTGGGCGGTGAGCGAATATGTGCTGGCGACGCGGGACGTGGATTTTCTGGAGGAGAAGATTCCTGCGCGGGTTGGCGGCGCTGGCCGCAGCGATACGGTTGCGAATCTGCTGGCGCGGTGCTTCCGCCATCAGATGAACGATGTTGGATTCGGCGAGCATGGCGTGGCGAAGATGCTTTCCGATGACTGGAACGATGGGCTGCTGGGCACGTGGGCGGGGACGGCTCTGGCGGAGGCGACGGAGAAGGGCGAGAGCGTGCTCAACTCCGCGATGTCGGCGTGGGTGTTCGAGGAGTACGCGCGGATGTTGCACTATGCGGGCCAAAGCGGCGAGCTGCAGTCAGAGTTGAAGAAGGCCGCGGGCCGGCATCGCGATGCGGCGCGCGCGCAATGGAATGGGAAGTGGTTCAAACGCGCGTGGCTGGGGCCGACGCTGGGCTGGCTGGGGGATTCGACGTTGTGGCTGGAGCCGCAACCGTGGGCGATTCTGGGCGGCGTGACGACTCCGGAGCAGAGCCGCGCGCTGGTGGCGACGATGAATGATTTGCTGCGCACCGAACCGATCGGCTGCACGCAGATGAGCAACGGGCCGGACATCCGCAAGCCGGGGCTGTTCGAGCCAGGAACGATCGTGCGCGGCGGCGTCTGGCCTTCGCTGAATCAGACGCTGGTCTGGGCGCTGGCCGGTGTCGATCCGGCAATGGCGTGGGACGAGTGGAAGAAGAATTCTTTCGCGGTGCATGCCGAGGCTTATCCAGACATTTGGTACGGCGTGTGGAGCGGGACGGATTCCTACAATTCGCTGGTCAGCACGACTCCGGGTGCAACGGGAAATGATCGGGCTTTTCATGGCGTCGATTTCCCGGTGCTCAATCTGCACTCGCACGCTTGCTTCCTCTATTCGGCGACGAAGGTTCTGGGCATTGAGTTCACCGAAGAGGGCGTGGACCTGAAGCCGGCACTGCCCGCCTCGTCGTATCGGTTCGCATCGCCGCTGCTGGGGCTGGCGCGATCGGCAACCGGCGAGTATGAGGGATGGTATGAGCCTTCGCGGGAGGGGCGGTGGAGTCTGCGTATTGAATTGCCGGTGGAAGACGCGGCTCACATCACTCATGCGGAGGTCAACAGCAAGGTGACGCCGCTGAAGAAGCTGGCGCATGGGGCGTTCGAGCTGAACGGTGGGAGCGAACCGGGCAAACCCTTACGGTGGGCTCTGCGCTGATCCCTTCGAGAAGGGGCGAAATCAGGAACCCTTCCGCCTGCTGTGGCATCCTGTAAAAGCAGATGTCCGCAGAGCGTACAGGCCGAGTCTCAGAACGGGCGCGCCGGCGCTCTTTCGAGCGAACCATCGCGAGCGCGCGGCAAACGATCATGCTGAGCGAGATCGCGAAGCTGGCGATCGACAGCTTTCGCAGCTCGAAGGTTCGCTTCCTGCTCACCGCGCTGGGCATGGTGATCGGGACCGCGTCCGTGATCCTGGTGGTTGCGATTTCGCAGACGGGACGCCAGTACATCCTGAGCGAGATTCAGGGAATTGGCACGAATCTGGTCGAGCTGGAGTACGCCGGCGGCGGCACGGGCGCGGTCACTAACACGCAGTCCGACTTCCTGACCTTCGAAGACGAACACATTGTGGATGAGCAGGTCCCGTCGGTAGCATCGTCGTCGGTGGTTCTGGAGATGCATCAGAACATCAGCATCGGCGGAGGACTGACGCGCGAAATCCTGGTGCTGGGGGTTGAGCCGCAATATCGAGCGGTGCGCAACCTGGTGACAATCTCCGGGCGTTTCTTCGACGATCAGGATGAAGTGACGCACGGTAAGGTGGCAGTGGTGACGGAGCCCTTTGGGCGGGCGATGTTCGGCTCGCCGTCGGAGGCGATTGGGCGCACCTTTCAGATCAACGGGATTCCGTTCACGATTATCGGCACGTTCAAGGAGCGGGTGGAGACGTTTGGCGAGACGGAAATTGCGGATCAGACGATTCTGATTCCCTATTCTGTTGGCCGGTACTTCAGCGGCACCGACAACGTGAAGCAGATGTACTTCTCGATCCGCGACCAGAGCGCGGTGGAAGATGCGGCGCGGCTGATCAAGTCCGCCATTCAGAACAGCGGGCGACATCAACCGACTTCGGTGTATCGGACGCAGACGATGACGGCGCTGATCACGCTGGCCGGTGAAGTGGTAAACGCGCTGACGGCGATGCTGCTGCTGGTATCCGGCGTGACCCTGGCGGTGGGCGGGGTGGGCATCATGAACATCATGCTGGCCACGGTGCGGGCGCGCACGCGGGAGATCGGCATACGGAAAGCGCTGGGTGCGACGCGGCGCGAGATCAAGCTGCAGTTTCTGATGGAGGCGATGTTCGTGTCGCTGTTTGGAGGCCTGATCGGCGCAGTCCTGGGCCTTGCGATTCCTTTCTCGGTCCGTTTCTTCACCGCGTATCGCGTGCCGGTTTCGGGATGGTCTGCGGTGATCGGGCTGATCGCGTCAGCATCCGTTGGGATTATTTTCGGAACGCTGCCCGCTAATCGTGCCGCCGCGATGGATCCGATCGAATCGCTGCGGTACGAATAGCGGGCTCTCTGCTGCTGAATTTCCAGTTGCGAACTACTTCAGGTTGACGCCGGCTGGAATAACGGCGAGCGCGACTTCCATCTGGGTTCCGTCAGGCACGTGGACGTTTTTCCCCTTCGACGAGAAGGTTGCCGAGGTGTGCTCGTGGATGTTGCTCTTGAGCGTCACGTCGGGCACGGAGCCGTTCTGCGCCTGTTGCATGGAGCCGGTGCCAGCGCTGGGGGTATTCATGGGTTGAGGGGGCGGAGCGGAGGGAGTCGATCCCATGGAGCCGCCGCCACCGGAAGGACTGCCGCCGCCGCTCGGGCCGCTGGGCGCGCTGCTCGGCATGGGTTGACCAGGAGCTCCGGCTCCGGCGGCTTGCTGCTGGTTCACGGGCTCAGAAACTGCGATGACCGTGGCTTTGATGGACAATTCTGTACCGTCTTTCAGCTTCGCTTTATCGAAGGTCACGGTCATCGTGGAGTCGCTTTTGTGGTCGGAGGCCTGCACCTGATCGACATGGCCTTCGAGCACCGTGTTCTTCGGCAGAGCCTGGGCATCGGGGATCTGGACGCCTTGCTGGAGCTTCGCGGTGACGGAATCGCCTTGTTTCGCTTTCTTTGCGTCCAGCGTTTTGTCGAGTTGCGCCACGACGGGCACCATCTGAATGGTGCGCTGCGGTTGGGTCGGCTGTGCACTATTGTTGGCTGAGGCCGGCTGGCTTTGCTGTGCCGGCGGTTGAGTTTCCTGCGTGGCCGGCGGCGTTTGCGACCAGGCCACAGCACCCAGCAGCATGCTCAGAGCGATGCCGGTTCCCGTTGCCAGGCTCCGGCGAAGAATTCCATCCATAAAACCCACCTCCAGCGCGCCCCTTTCCCTCTCTTAGGAGGACGCGGTGGGCGGGGAGGGCGTTGCCCGCGGCTGGTAAACTTAAAAAAGGACATGGCCGCTGCAACCCAACTCCCAATCTCCGTCAGCGAGTACCTGCGTACGAGCTACCGGCCGGACTGCGACTACGTCGACGGGGTGGTGGAGGAGCGGAACGTGGGTGAATTCGATCATGCAGCAGTGCAGAGATTTCTCCTGATCTGGTTCAGCCAGCACGAGCGGGAATGGGGAGTGCGGGCTTTTCCCGAACTGCGCATCCAGGTTGCGCCGAACCGCTTTCGCGTCGCGGATATTTGTGTACTGTCCACCTCCGCACCGCGGGAGCAGATCATCCAGACCCCTCCGGTTGCCATCATGGAAATCCTCTCGCCTGAAGATCGCGTGAGCCGCTATCTGAACCGGCTGGAAGACTACCGGAGGATGGGAATCCCGAATCTCTGGGTGGTGGACCCCAGCGAGCGGCGCGGGTTCGATTTTTCTTCCGGCAGCTGGGTCGAGACCGGGACCTTCGCCGACACGAGCACCGGCATTCGGCTGGATTTGAATTCTCTTTTTGCGTCGATCGACGACGCTCTCGGCGACCCCGGCAAGAAATAGATTCGGCCCTCTTCGGTCGCTTCCATCCCAACAGCCACAACCCCGGCCATCAGAAAACTGTCATCAGGAAACCCTTGTGAGTTTGATTCGCAATATCGCCATCATCGCCCACGTCGACCACGGCAAGACCACGCTGGTCGATCAGCTGCTGCGCCAGGCCGGAACATTTCGCGCCAATGAAACCCTCACTGAGCGCGTTATGGACTCGAACGAGCTGGAGCGCGAGCGCGGCATCACGATCCTCGCCAAGAACACCGCCGTCTTCTACAAAGGCGAAAAGATCAACATCGTCGACACACCGGGCCACGCCGATTTTGGTGGCGAAGTGGAGCGCGCGCTGAAGATGGTCGATGGCGTGATGCTGCTGGTCGATGCTTCGGAGGGTCCGCTGCCGCAGACGCGCTACGTGCTGTCAAAGGCGCTGGAGGCGAAGCTGCCACCGATTCTGGTCATCAATAAGATCGACCGGCCCGATGCACGCCATCAGGAAGTGCTGAACGAGGTCTACGACTTGTTCATCGATCTCGATGCCAGCGAGGACCAGCTCGATTTTCCGGTTCTCTATACCAACGCGAAGCTGGGACAGGCGAGTCCGGATCCCACCGTCCCCGGCACCGATCTGATGCCGCTGTTCGACGCCATCCTCAGCACGATTCCGAACGGCAAAGGCGATCCCACCGGCGTCCTGCAGATTCAGGTGACGAATCTCGACTACTCGGACTACCTGGGCCGGCTGGCCATCGCGCGCGTCTTCCAGGGAACGCTGCACACCGGCGACGATGTGGCGATTTCGAAGCGCGACGGCTCGCTGCAAAAAACGCGCATCACGAAGATGTTCAGCTTCAGTGGTCTTCATCGGGTGGACATTGTAGCCACGGAGATTGACGACATTGTGGCCATTGCGGGCGTCGAGGGCATCACGATCGGCGAAACCATCACCAGCGTCGAAAATCCCGCGCCGCTGCCCGCCATCATCATCGACGAGCCGACGATCGCCATGCAGTTCTCCATCAACAACTCGCCGATGGTGGGACGCGAAGGCCAATGGGTGACGTCGCGCAATCTGCGCGATCGACTCGAAAAGGAATTGCTGACCAACGTCTCGATTCGCGTGGAGGAAACCGGGACTCCCGACAGCTTCAAGGTTCTGGGGCGCGGCGAGCTGCAGCTCTCGATTTTGATCGAAATGATGCGGCGCGAGGGCTTCGAGCTGATGGTCGGCCGGCCGGAAATCGTGACCAAAGAAGTGAATGGAAAGCTGATGGAGCCGGTCGAACATCTGACCATCGACATTCCGGAGAACTTTATCGGCACGGTGATCGAGCGGCTGGGACCGCGGCGCGGCGAGATGGTGAAGATGCACAACCATGGCTACGGCCGCGTGCGGCTGGAGTTTCGCGTGCCTTCGCGCGGGCTGATCGGCCTGCGCAGCGACCTGCTCACGGAAACCCGCGGCACGATGGTGATGAATTCCCTTTTCGACGGCTACATGCCTCACCAGGGGCAGATTGCGCAGCGCCCCACCGGCACTCTGATCGCGGATCGCGCGGGCCTGACCACGGCGTATGCACTGGAAGGACTCGAAGACCGCGGCGTTCTGTTCCTTCCTCCGGGCGTCGAGGTCTACGAGGGCATGATCATCGGCGAGCACTCCCGCGACAATGATCTGGATGTGAACGTGGTGCGCGAGAAGAAGCTGACGAACATGCGGGCGTCGACGGCGGATGAGGCGATTCGCCTTGCACCGCCTCATTTGATGAACCTCGAACAGGCAATCGAGTTCATCGCCGACGACGAGATGGTGGAGGTGACGCCGAAATCGCTGCGGCTTGCGGAAGAAGATCCTGCAGTCGAACCGGCGGCCGCGGCGGAACCCGACGGTGACGGCGTAAGGCCGAACCTGGCAGGCCCGGAAGTGAATCACGTATACTGCGTGTAACACGTGAAATACGTGCGGAGAGCGATGCCACCGATCTCGAGGAAACAAAACGTCACGGTCAGCCTGAGTCCCGAAACGATTCGCAAAGCTCGAATCCTGGCCGCGAAACGATCTACATCGATCAGTGGTCTGCTCGCCGAGCAAATCGAAGCGCTGACGGGTGAACACGAGGCATATGAGAGAGCCCGGCGTTCAGCGCTCTCCCTCATGAAAAAGGGTTTCCACATGGGTGGCGTTATTACAGCCACTCGCGACGAACTCCATGAGCGATAAGACGTTTGTCGATTCAAACGTTCTGATTTACGCCTTCGATGTGGATAGTGGCGAAAAGCATCGGAAGGCGTTTGATGTTCTGGAGTCCCTTTGGAATCGAGGTCTCGGGGTTCTAAGCACCCAGGTCCTGCAGGAGTTCTACGTGAATGTCACGCGGAAGATTGCGCGGCCACTCCCTCGAAAAGAGGCTCGAGCCGCGGTGGAGGCGTACGCGATCTGGTGCGTCGACACAACGCCAGCCGAGATAACTTTGGCGTTTCGGATCGAAGACGAAGCTAAGATTGGTTTTTGGGATGCTTTGATTCTCGCGGTGGCCGTCAAAGCCGGTGCGCAGCGGATTCTGTCTGAAGATCTGAACGCCGGCCAGAAGATCAGCGGGATCCTCATCGAAAATCCATTCGCCCGATAGCAGACAAAGGGCCGAGCCCGAGGCTCGGCCCGCACCAGTCCGGTTGCCCTAAGCTGCTTTTTGCGCGAACGGGTTCACGCGCTCGGAGATCTCGGTCAGGAGATGATCGGCGTGTCCTTCTTCCTTGATGGTCTTGTCGAGCAGTTCGACGTGGGCGGTTTCGCCGAGCAGCTGCGCCCAGTGGCGGACCGCGCCGTAGACGGCAATTTCATAGTGCTCGACGCGCTGCCCGGCTGAAATCAGCGCGGCATCGCGCACCGCATCGTCCGCAGCGTCCTTGACCATGTCTTCGGTTTCGGTCACGAGCGCGGCCATCACCTTGCACTTGATGGGCTTGGCCTCGCCGGCAGCGTGGTTGAGAATCTGCTCCAGCCGCTGCGTATGGATCCGCGTCTCCTGCAGGTGGGACTGGAACGCCTGTTTGAGTTGTGTGTCCAGAGCTTTGTCGATCATCTCCGGCAGAGCGTGCGTGACCTGCTCCTCGGTGGAGAGCAGCATCTGCAGCTGGTTGATGTAGAGCTTGCGCAGGTTATCGAGATTTGCGGAAAACACCTTCATATGTGGCTCCTGGGCCCAGTGGGTTTGGGTTTGACGTCGGCACTCGAATTTGCGCCGATGGCGACAGAACGCGACGCGGACGGTCGCTATTGGCTGGGATGCGGATCGATGCGCTAACGAACGCTCAGCTTCTTCGCACGCGCATCGACACGGCGTGGTGCCGCTGCGCAGATGAAAAGCGAAAGGGCAGGGATGATCCCTGCCCCTTCACGCTTGATCAGCGCCGGCTAAGTCATGCGGGCAAACTTCTGCCGCCGCATCTCCCACTCTTCGGTCGAGAAGAGGCGCGGCCCTACTTCGATGAGGCGGGGGATCATGTTGAAGATGCCCACTGGGTTCCAGCGCTTGCCGTCGCGGGTGCGGAAGCCTTTCTCGTTCAGGTCGCTGGCGATGCTGGAGAAGGAGAAATCCTGCACCAGCATTTCCATCATCTGCAGCAGCGTCTGCTGCTCATTGGGATCGAGCTCGAGGCCCTTGCAGTCTTCGGAGATGCGCAGACCGTAGGGAATGTCCTCGGGGAAGGCGCCTTCGGAAGGCGCTTCGGAGTCGGGCAGCTGGCGGCGCCACTCCACAGAAACCAGGTGCCACCCGCCCGCGACGCGCTGGCGGACGATTTCTTCAAGCAACGGCTCGGCAATCATGTCGCGAATGCGTTCTACGTACGCCATCGGAGGCCTCCCTGTTTGGCGCTTATTAGAATGCACGCCGGGGGCCGCGGCAAGAGCAGAGTGACGAACCGGCTAAACCTTGGTCACCCAACGAAATGGCCTGGGACGAATCGGCAACGGGAGCGGCGCGCGTGTCCGTTTTGAGAGAAGCTGTCCGGGGCTGACCAGTCGTCTGAAACCGCCGGGACCTATTGATCCTCAACCTGTAGCGTGAGCACCTGTGCCCCCGACACGACTGCGTCCATGGGCAGCGATGCCATGGGTACGGCGGATTCGCCATTCAGGGCCATGCCTTTGTTCTCCCGCAGTGGAGCCAACGCATTGGCCACGGTCATGGGAATCGCCGTCAGCGTGCGGCCATCGACGGCCGCCTGGGCCTGAGGCGCCAGCAGGGTGATGTAGAGCTGATCGCTGGTGTGGACGCTGTTGAGCTGCGCGATGGTCGCGGCGACGTCCAGCGGCTGGGCATTGAACTGCGGCGGCTGCAGCAGGCGGTCCAGCGTGCCGGAATCGCTCACCAGGAGACGCACCGGACCCTCGGGCAGATTCGCCGGGAGCTTCACCGGCACGCGCACATTGTGCGGCTCGCCGTGCCACGGAAGGATGGTCGCTTCCACGGTGACGGTATCGCCGGGATGAACCTCG
Organism: uncultured Acidobacteriaceae bacterium; assembly: GCA_963705765.1. Lineage (GTDB taxonomy): Bacteria > Acidobacteriota > Terriglobia > Terriglobales > Acidobacteriaceae > Palsa-343. The sequence goes on from CAVPKU010000019.1 coordinate 19,448, forward strand.
ATGCGGCTGGTGTGGACGCTCTGAATCTCGGCGGTGAGGCGGCGCGGGATGGCGGCGACCTCCAGATCGACGCTCTCGATCGGCGTGCGGCGGGCGGCGTTGTCGTACAGGCGCATGAAGCGCTCGCCCAGGGCCAGCGCGGTTTGCAGGTTTGCCGGCAGCGCGTCGGTCGGCGCCACGAGGCTGTTGAGTTTCACCGACGGATAGCCGCTGAGCTTGACCGAACCCTGCACGTGGAAGGTGGTCTCAGCGGAGTAGGTGTTCTCCTGCATCAGCGCCTGATAAACCGCGACCATGACGGCCATGGGCGTGACCTGCGGCTGATCGATGACCTCGAAGTGCAGGGTATCGAGTGCCTTGCTCTGCTCCGCACGGGCGTCGGGGCCGGTGACGCGCAGCGTGACGGGAATCATGCGAGCGGACTTGCCAAACTCGCCCATGATGGCGGACTGGCGATCCTCGGTGATGGACCCGATGGTCTCGGTGGTGTTGATGATCTTGAAAGCTTCGAGAGGCGAAGGGAGCGTGGCCACCACGTCGGCCTTCGTCATGGGCATGGAGACAGGGCCAAACTGCGTAATGGGGTGACCGCAGGCCAGCATGCGCGTGGGGCTCACCCAGGTCACGGTGCAGGTGGCGGCAATGTTGAGGTCGCCGCGCAACAGCACCGCGCTGACGGCCGAGCCGGGAACGAGGGGATCGGGTTGTTTCTCGTTGCTGTCGGCACCGCCGACGCCTTCGACGGGAACGAGCCCTGCCGGTGCGTGCTCCTTCCATAGCTTTAAAGCGTCCCCGCTGAAGCCGCTGAAGACCAGCGGAGTATCCATGGGCTGGATCATGGAGGCCATGTCAGCCGTGCTGATGGCTCCCGAGCCTGCGTTGCTGATGGTTCCGGCGCCGGGCTCGCTGGTGGCGCTGGCCAGCTCCGTTGCCGGACCGGGGTGCTGCTTCTCGACGCCAAGCATCGACTCAATGGGGGTGATGCCGCAGATGGGTTCCTTGCTGAACTGGCCGATGCGGTAGGCGAGCGCGCCCACGAGGCGGCCATCGATGTAGACCGGGCTGCCGCTCATGCCGGCGACGACGCCGGTGTATTCCGGCTTGATGCCCTGCAGGCGGGCGAGGATCATGTCCTGGCGAGGTCCGAGAGCGTCATGGAGGACGCCGAGGATCTCCACGCCCATGGGCTCGGGTTTCGTGCCCTGGAAAACCGTGTACGCCACACCCCGCTGGCCTTTATGAACCTCGCTGAGGGGAAAGAACTTCGTCATCTCAGGCGGGTGGAGAGGCAGAGCGTCAACGGCAGCCGGCTGCCCGAAGGCAGCACTGGCCGGAAACAGAACCGCCGCACAGGCGCAGGCCGCCAGCGCGACCCCCAGCCGGCGGATATCTTTCAAAGGCTTGTACACGTCCATAGACTATGCTGCTCCCACACTTGCCGCCAAGGTCCCCGCGGCACGAAGATTGTTGCAGAGGTCGTTCCATGAAGACATCCCACCTGCGTTCAACCGTGTTCGTTGGCGCTCTGCTGCTACTAGAGACGCTTGTACCCGCTCGCTGGTCATGGGCACAGCAACCGGCGCCTGCCAGCAATCCGCCAACCCAGCCGCAGCAGCAACAACAGCAGCAGCAGCCGGCGGATCAGACGGCCCCCGAGGCGGGTGGCCCTGGAAATGACAACGGGCCCATCGCGATTCCGAAGAAGGCGCCGAGTACGACGCCGCCACCGCCGCCCGAACCGACGGTGAAGAACCCTCCCGGATTGGGGAACTTGTCGCTGCGCGTCGATGTGCCGGTGGTGAACGTGGATGTGAACGTGATGACCGACAAGACGCACCAGTTCATTCCGAATCTGAAGCAGGAGAACTTCCGGATTTTCGAGGATGGCGTCGGGCAGGACATCGTCAGCTTCCATCAGGTGAAAGCACCGATCACCGCCGTGCTGCTGGTGGAGTTCGCCTCGACGAACTGGAATTTCATCTATGACATGTGGAATTCGGCGATCGCATTCACGCAACAGTTGAAGCCGGACGACTACGTGGCCGTGGTGATGTACGACATGCACACCACGATCCTGACCGACTTCACGCAGAACAAGATGATGATTCAGCAGGCTGTCCAGTCGTTGCAGATCCCCACGTGGCAGGAGACGAACCTCTTCGACGCGCTGTACGAAACGCTGGATCGTCTCACTCGGATCGACGGTCGCAAATACATCGTCCTCGTTTCGTCAGGGAATGACACCTTCTCGAAGATCACGCTGGACAAGTGCCTGCAAAAGATTAAGGCAACGCCCAACGTGACCATCTTCTCGATCGCGACGGGCGGCGCCGGAGTGATGGGGGGCGGCGGGTTTGCCAGCGGCCGGATGAACAACATCACCATGCTGCAGGCTCAGAATCAGCTGCAGAGTTTTGCACGGATGACCGGCGGCATGTATTTCGAGCCGCGCTTTACGGCGGAGCTGCCGGACGACTTCGCGGCGATCAACGAATCCATTCGTAACCAGTATCAGATTACCTACAAGCCGTCGAACCTGAAGATGGATGGCACGTACCGGCGGATCCGGATCGAGCTGGTGGATCAGGAAGGCCACCCGCTGAAGATGCAGGATGAGAAACACAAGCAGGTCAAGTACGACATCATTGCGCGCGACGGATATAAAGCCAAGCAGCAAGTGGAGTAAACGCGGGGGCTCGCTTTCGGAGGAGCGCCTGCACTCGTGCCGGTGCATCAGTGACTTTACCGGTACAAAAGTTTCGGTACATCGGTCACGAGTAACGCTGGGTCTGGGTACTTTCTCGTTGTCCCGCCCTCCATGGAAGTGTTATAGATGGACCATTGCCCGAAGCAGATACTGGAAGCGCGTCGAGCAAGAGGCTCTTTTCTTCGAGGAAGTGCGTTCATGCATGACCTGATTTTCGCTGTGGCTTTTGTTGCAATGGTCACGACTCCCGCTATGGTCGCCGCAATCGGCGGCCGCAAAGAATACAATCCCGGAGCCCTCGGCTCCCTCGATGCGCTCTGCCCTCCCGGCGCGTTCCATGGATGTGCGCCCCGGGATGCGCGCCACGAGCGTGCGGCCGACGCCGACCAGCGTGCGTGTTGCGACGACGATTCGTCCCTATTCCGCCACGATTCGGAAAACCGCGGCGCTCAACGGCCGACTGGTTCTGGTGGATGGGCCGACGCTGCCGATGCGTAATGCGCGCGGGATGTCTGGGCGCTAACCTCATTCTGAACTGAAATTTGCGCTGGAACGGCAGGCGGTCGCCGACTTGTGCCGGGGTGCGTCGAGTGCCGTTGCCCGCCTTGCCGGACCGCGGTTTGCTAACCTGACTCCGTCTGTATGGAGCCCCTTCTGGTGGTGCTGCTGGGACCCACCGGCAGCGGCAAAACCGCGCTTTCCCTGACTCTGGCCCGGCAGTTGGACGGGGAGATCGTCAGTTGCGACTCGGTCGCCGTCTATCGGGACATGGAAATCGGCACGGCGAAGCCCTCCTTAGCCGAGCGGCGCGAGATTCCGCATCATCTGATCGATGTTGTGGCGCCGGATCAGTTCATGACCGCCGGCGACTACGCACGCCTGGCGCGTGAAGCGATTGCTGGAATCGCCAGCCGCCGTCATTTGCCCATCGTCACCGGGGGAACGGGTTTGTATTTGCGCGCGCTGCTCGATGGGCTGTTCGCCGGTCCGCAGCGGTCGGAGGAAATCCGTGCGCGGCTGCGCGACAGCGCCGAACGCCATGGGTCTGGCTGGCTGCATCGGGTATTGCGCCGGCTCGATCGTGCCGCAGCGGAGCGCATCCACGAAAACGACCAGCCGAAGTTGATCCGCGCCATCGAAGTTTGCCTCGCAGCTCGCCAGCCGATCACAGCAGCGTGGCAGGGGGGCCGTGATCCGCTGACGGGATTCCGCATTTTGCGCATCGGACTCGATCCGGCGCGGGCGGAACTCTACGCTCGCCTGAACGCGCGGGCGACGGAGATGTTCGCGCAGGAACTGGTCGAGGAAACACGCGGGCTGATCGCGAACTATGGCGAGGCTCCGCGTGCTTTCGATTCGCTCGGCTACCGCCAGGCGCGGGCTGTGCTGCGCGGAGAGATGACCGAGGCGGAAGGGATAGCGGCCACCAGCCAGGGACACCGCAACTACGCCAAGCGCCAGCTCACCTGGTTTCGACGGGAGCCGGAGGTGCGATGGCTCGCAGGCTTCGGCGGTGATGCTGCCATCGCAGCGCTGGCCGTGGAGCTTGTACAACAGAGTCTGTGAAGGGATGCCGTCTGTGCCGGTTCTGAGTGTGTCCGACGACGTAGCGGCGAGGACAGGTCCGGGGCCGCTGCGCTGGGGCATTCCGTCGGCGCTCGCGCCTCTCCTGCTCGTGCCTGTGGTCTTGCTAATCCACGGCTACCATCCTTTCGCGGGAGACGCAGGGATCTATTTCGCGGGTGTGCGCCATATTTTGGATCCCGCGCTGTACCCCCTCAATGCGGACTTCGCTGCTGCTTTCACGAAGCTGTCGTTGTTTCCCTGGGCGCTGGCCGGGCTCGTCCGATTGACACATGGACCGCTGTCCTGGGTTCTGCTGGCAGCGCATCTGGCGTCGATTTTTCTTTTTCTGCTGGCATGCCGGCAGCTCGCCGGGCGGCTCTTCGTCGGCGAGACGTCGAAGTGGTGTGCGGTGTGGCTGGCCGCCGGGTTTTTCACGCTACCGGTGGCCGGAACGGCGCTGTTCGTGATGGATCCGTATGTGACGGCGCGGTCGTTCTCGACTCCGCTGACGCTTTTCGCGGTAGTAGCCGTTGTGGACCGCGCCTGGCTGCGCGCCGCGATTCTCCTGACGCTGGCAGCGCTGATTCATCCTTTGATGGCGGTGTACGCCCTCGTATTTGTGGCTCTCTACGCGCTGGTTGCTTTGGGGCGCTTGCGGGAGGCGCTGGGATTCTGCTGCGCCCTGGTGGCGGTGGCCGGCGTGGTCTTTTTTCTGGGGTACCGCTCCCCGGTTTCTCCTGACTATCGCGAGGCGATCTCGCTGCCGGCGCGGACGTTTCTCTTCCTGGCGCGATGGCATGGGTACGAAGTGCTCGGACTAGTTCTGCCGCTGGTGCTTTTTGGATTGGCGGCTCGACGATTGGGTCTCGTCGACGCGAAGAGGGCTCTGTGTCTCACCAGTCTGCTGCTGGGGATCACCAACAGCGTGATCGCGATGCTTTTCGTGCCGACGGGCGGACCCTACGCCCTGGTCCCGCTGCAGGTCCTGCGTAGCTTTCCATTTGATCTACGCGGTGGGTGTTGTGCTCTGTGGAGGTGTACTGGGTGCTCTGATGTCGCGTTCGCGGATCGCCGGAATTTCCGTCGTGGTCCTGCTGTTGGCCGGGATGTTCATCGTACAAGACGCTACCTGGCCGGGCTGCGCCCGCATTGAGTGGCCCGGGGCTCAGCCCGCGAATCCCTGGCAGCAGGCTTTTCTGTGGATTCGCGACAACACGCCAAAGAGCGCGGTGTTCGCCTTCAACCCGAAGCTGGTTTATCTGCCGCTGGAGGACGAGCAGGGCTTCCGCGCGATCGCCGAGCGCGACCATCTCGCCGATGACAAGGATGCGGGCATCGTCGCAGTCCAGCCGCAACTTGCAGACCGCTGGGCTCGCCAACGGAACGCCGCACTCGATGTGGATCGTGGGACGGATGCGCAGCGGATCGCCGCGCTCAAGCCGCTGGGAGCCACCTGGCTGCTGCTTCAGCCCGAGGCGGAGACCATGTTTCTCTGCCCGTATGAAAACTCAGTTGTACGGGTTTGCCGAATGAACCCGTGAATTGGCTCCCGAGCTCACAGGCCGTCGCCGCGAATCCTGCTGGCTATTTCCTATTGGCTATTGCCTAACGGCTACTGGCTATTCCTGCCGTTACTGGACCGTCAGCGCCACGCACACCGCGCCTGAGCAGTTGGCGTCCGACGAGGTCGCATAGGTGATGGCCGTTCCGTTGCTGGAGTAGGCCGCGATGGTGACCGTGTAGTTGCCCGCTGCGGTTCCAGGGTTCGGCGAAGGCTGGTAGTGCAGATACTTGTAGCGCACGTTGCAGGCGGTGAGTCCCATGGTGCCCGCGGCCAGCAGCATCGCCAGGCCCAGGGCGCGCAACGCACGATAATTACGGCGGCGAATGGCGCCCACACCGGCAAGCGCCAGCACTCCGGGAATGAGAAAGGCGTAGCGAGCGCCTGAATGTTGTTGTGGCTGTGCCTGACTCGAGTGCACGCCCGATACCGCGGTGGTCGTGATCTGCATCGCGCTGCCAGTCGCATTGTTCGCAGCCGGAGTGACGACGACCGGGTTGAAGTCGCACTGGGTCTGGCCGGGCAGTCCCGAACAGGACAGGTTCACCGTGTCGGAGAAACCATTCTGCGAGGTCACCGTGAGGGCCACTGTGCCGTACTGGCCAGGGGTGAGCGACAACGATGATGGACTGGCCGTGACGGTGAATCCGGGAACGCCATTGGCTTCCGGAGAGACCTGGGTGCTGGCCGCGGAATTCGCAAAGGCCGCGTCGCCGTGATAGACGGCGGTGACCGTCTTCGCCCACTGCGGCGCATTCTTCAGGTTCAGCGTGGCGGCACCGTCCTGGACGAAGACCGAGCCCAGGGAGCCTTTGGTTGTTTCAAAACTCACCGACCCTTCGGAAAGGGGCGTTCCCTGGACGTCAGCCACTTTGGCCGTGAACGAGAGGGTGCCGGCGCTGGTCTGGGAGGAGAGCTGGGTCCGCGTCGCCATCTGCGCCTGGGCCGCACCGCTGGCGGCAAGAAAACCGAGGCTAAGTCCAAGGGCGCTGGTCAGTCGAAGGGCGGTGTGTTTCGGGAACTGCGCAATCATTCTTGAGAAACTCTCTCCATCAGGCGTTCGCTGCGGCGCATTGCCGACACCCGGTTAGCCATGCTGGCCGGTCGTCGCCTGCTCCTGCGGTGGAAAACTCATTGTATCTGACGGGGTGGACCGCAGGCACGTGAGCACAGCCCGGTCGGGGCCCCCGGACGGCGGCTCTGGAGTTAGGATCGTAGGTTGCTCATTCGCCGTTTCGAGGACTTCATGGACCTATCGCTCTCCGCGCGCCCGCAACTCCAGTACCTGACCGCCCAGATTGAGGAACTCAAGCAGAAGGGCACGCACTTCCGGCTGCGCGTGCTCGACGATACGCAGGCCCCGGTTTGCACCTACGACGGCCGGCGCGTCATCAATCTCGCCTCGAACAACTACCTGGGGCTCTGCAACCACCCGAAGCTTCGCGAGGGCGCCATCCAGGCGATCAAGGACTACGGAGTCGGCTCAGGCGCCGTGCGCACCATCGCGGGCACGATGAAGATCCACATGGAACTGGAAGAGAAGATCGCCCGGTTCAAAGATGTCGAAGCCTGCGTGGTGTTCCAGAGCGGATTCGCGGCCAACGCCGGAACGGTGTCGGCGATTCTCGGCAAAGAGGACTTCATCGTCTCCGACGAATTGAACCACGCCTCGATCATCGACGGCGCACGCCTCTCACGAGCGAAGATCAAAGTCTTCCGGCATAAAGACGTCGCACACGCCGAAGAGCAGCTGAAAGAAATCCAGAACGAGCCGGGCCACAAGCTGCTGATCACCGACGGCGTTTTTTCGATGGACGGCGACATCGGGCCGGTGGACAAGCTCGCCGATCTGGCGGAGAAGTACGGCGCGATCATGATGGTGGACGACGCGCACGCCTCAGGCGTGCTGGGCCGGAACGGGCGCGGGAGCATCGATCACTTTGGCTGCCATGGGCGCGTCGATATTCAGGTCGGCACACTCTCGAAAGCGATCGGCGCCATCGGCGGTTACGTTTGCGGGTCGAAGGACCTGATCGACTACCTCTACCATCGCGCGCGACCGTTCCTGTTCTCGACCTCGCATCCGCCGTCGGTCACAGCAACCTGCATCGCGGCGTTCGATCTGCTGGAGGCGGAGCCAGAGCGCATCGAGCGGCTCTGGGAGAACACCCGCTACTTCAAAACGGAACTGGGGCGGCTCGGGTTCAACATCGGCGGCATCAACACGCCGGCCAGCGAGACCCCCATCACGCCCATCATCATCGGCGATGGCCGCCTCACCATGGACTTCTCGCGAGCCCTGTTTGACGCAGGCGTTCTGGGCACCGGCATCGCCTTTCCAACGGTGCCTGAGGGAAAAGCCCGCATCCGGACGATCATGACCAGCGAGCACACGCGGGAACAGCTGGATCAGGCGCTGGAAATTCTGGAGAAGACGGCGAGGCCGCTGGGGATTCTGGGCTGAAGACGCGAATCGGCCGACTGTTGACTACCACTCGCAGATGCTACTGAAGATGATCATGCCGAGGCCGATCATCGTGGCTTCGTGGCGGCCGGTGATGGCGGCGCCGCAAACCAGAAGAACCACACCGAGGGCGAAAAGCCCGTTCGACCCGTAACTGTGATGCTCCTGCAGGGGCTGCGCCTGGGTTGTGGGGACGGAAGTGGAAACTGGGTTGTTCATAACGCCTCCTGACACAATCAGGATCGCGCTGAAGCTGTTTTTCGGGCAGTGAGCATCGTCAGCAATCGCATGTGACAAATGTCAGGGCGCGCATCGGATTCGCCAGCGCTGGTACGCTCAATCGCATCGTTATACTGGATCCAGAGGGTTTTTCTCCTGCATCTGGAACGCATCATCGCTCAGACCCGCGCCGACGTGGCGCTTCGCCGCGAGCGCGTATCTGCCGCTGAGCTGGAAAAGCGCGCTGCCGAGCATACTCCGCGGGGGTTCGCCCGCGCTCTGCGTGAGGCCAGCGCCCAGGGTCCGGCGATTATCGCCGAACTGAAGAAGGCTTCCCCGTCGAAGGGGCTGATCCGGCCGGACTTCGACCCGCAGACTCTGGCGGTGGATCTGGAGCGCGGCGGCGCGACGGCGCTTTCCATTCTCACCGACGAGCCCTTTTTCCAGGGCAGTTTGCAGAATCTCGAAATCGCCTCGGCCGCGACCAGAATTCCCTGCCTCCGCAAAGACTTCATCGTCGATGAATATCAGCTGGTCGAAGCGCGTGCGCACCGCGCCGACGCGATTCTGCTGATTGCTGCAGGCCTGGGCTTCGGCTATCTGCACTACTACACGATGATCGCGCAGCAACGCTACGGGCTCGACGTGTTGTGCGAGGTCCACACGGCGGAGGAGATCGAACTCGTCCGCGACATCGGCTGCAACGCGTGTGGCGTGAACAACCGCGATCTGAAGACCTTCGATGTTCGCCTCGAGACTTCGCTCGAACTCGTCGACAAGCTTCCGCCGGACGCGGTTCGTGTTGCCGAGAGCGGCATCCACACGGCGGCAGACATTCAAAAGCTGCGCAGCGCCGGCTTTCACGCATTCCTGATCGGCGAGTCGCTGATGCGCCAGCCGCGACCCGGCGCGGCGCTGAAGAACTGCTGCGCTCCGTTGAATCCAACACACACGAACCCGCGCAACAGGCCTGACACTCATGTGGATCAAAATCTGCGGTAACACCACTCTGGAAGATGTACAGCTGGCCGCTGAGGCTGGTGCCGATGCCGCCGGCTTCGTCTTCGCGCCCAGCCCGCGCCGGATCACCGCCGGTGAAATCGCGGCCATGCCAGCCGTATCTCTCGACCTCACCCAAATCGGCGTTTTTAACACGCAGGATTTCGACGAAATTGCCTTCGCTCTCCGCACTGCGGGACTGCACGGAGTTCAGCTGCACGGCGAACTCGATTTTTCTCTTGCCGACCGGCTGCGCCGCGAATTCGGGCCGCACTTATTTCTCATCCAGACGCTGCACTGGGATATCGAGGGCGATCCCGGGCGCGCCGAGGAACGGCTCCGCAACGAGCTGCGCGCCATTGCCCGGCACACCGATATCGATGCGGCCCTGCTCGATGCAAGAACGCCAACGGCGTCGGGAGGCACGGGCAAGAGCTTCGACTGGAAGCGCGCCAAAGAAATTCTCTCGGCCGAGGCTGGACCGATGCGCATCATCGTTGCCGGCGGCCTCTATCCCGGCAACGTGCGCGAGGCCATCCTCACCCTGCGTCCCTGGGGCGTCGACGTCGCCAGCGGAGTGGAATACGCGCCGGGGAAAAAGCACCCCGAGATTCTGAGAGACTTTATCCGCACCGCACGCCTCGCCTTCCGCGAAATTGAGCCGCCCGTCATGCGTCCCATCGAAGCGGGCCCGGTGTAAGGTGGAGATATGGCAGCCAGCGCAACCCAAATCGCGGGACGCTTCGGCCTTTACGGCGGGCGCTACGTTCCCGAGACGCTCGTCGCCGCGCTCGACGAACTGGAGCACGCGTACGCCGAGGCGCAGGCCGACCCCGATTTCCATCTGAAGCTCGACTCTCTGCTGCGCGATTTCGCCGGACGCCCGACGCCGCTTTATTTCGCGGCGCGACTGACTGAAGCGCTGGGCGGCGCGAAGATTTATCTCAAGCGCGAAGACTTGCTCCACACCGGCGCGCACAAGATCAACAACTGTCTCGGCCAGGCGCTCCTTGCTGTGCGCATGGGCAAGAAACGCATCATCGCGGAGACCGGAGCCGGCCAGCACGGCGTCGCCACGGCCACCGTGTGCGCGCTCTTCGGTCTCGACTGCGTTGTCTACATGGGCGAAGAGGACATGGAGCGCCAGCAGCTCAATGTCTACCGCATGAAGATGCTGGGAGCGGAGGTTCGCGGCGTTTCATCCGGTTCGCGCACGCTGAAGGACGCGATCAACGAAGCAATGCGCGATTGGGTGACGAACGTCCGAACGACGCATTATCTTCTGGGGAGTGTGCTCGGGGCGCATCCGTATCCGACCATGGTGCGGGATTTTCACCGCGTGATCAGCCGCGAGGCGCGGGCACAAATCCTTGAGAAGGAAAGCCGGCTACCCACTGCGATCATCGCCTGCGTTGGCGGCGGCTCGAATGCCATTGGCGCGTTCTACGAATTCATCCCTGACAAGGAAGTGCGGCTCATCGGCGTCGAAGCCGGCGGCCGCAGTTCGCATCTGGGAGATCACGCTGCGCGATTCGCCGGCGGCTCGCCCGGGGTCCTGCAGGGGACCTATTCCTACGTGCTGCAGGACGAGAACGGCCAGATCGCGCTCACGCATTCGGTGTCGGCCGGGCTCGACTACGCTTCCATCGGACCGGAACATGCCGCGCTGCACGACAGCGGCCGCGCGGAGTACACCTCCGTCACCGATGCTCAGGCGCTGGATGCGACCTTGCGTTTGGCGCGTACCGAAGGCATTATTCCAGCGCTCGAAAGCGCGCACGCGGTTGCCGAATGCATCCGCGTTGCGCCGAAACTCTCGCCGCGCGACATCGTCATCGTCAACGTCTCGGGCCGCGGCGACAAGGACATGGGGATCCTGGCGCGCGAGCTGAGGCTCTCCGGAGAGTAGCGACGATGCCGATTCAGTTTCCCAACAAACCAGGGCCTCGTTGCCTATATCACGGTCGGCGATCCTGACCTCAAGACTACGTACAACATCGCGATGGCAGCGATCGATGCGGGTGCCGATGTGCTCGAGCTGGGCGTTCCGTTCAGCGATCCTCTGGCGGACGGCCCCGTGATCCAGCGCGCCAGCGAACGCGCTGTGAAAAATGGAACGCGTCTGCACGATGTGCTCGCGCTTGCGGCGGGTCTCAGGATCGCGCGACCCCAGGCCGGCCTCATCATCTTCACTTATTACAATCCCGTACTTCGTTTCGGGCTGGAAAATTTCTGCGTCGCGGCGGAACAGGCCGGAGTCGATGGCGTTCTCGTCACCGACATGATTGTCGAAGAGGCGGGCGAATATCTCGAAGCGCTGCACCGCCATCATCTGGCGCCGATTTTCCTCGCCGCACCCACCAGTCCCGACGAGCGGCTGGAAAAAATCGCCGCCGCGAGCGAAACCCCGCAGGGCGCTCCGCGGGGATTCGTCTACGCCATCTCTCGCGTCGGCGTCACCGGTGCGCAGAATTCTCTTGCCTCCGACGCAGAACAGCTCGTCCGCCGTTTGCGGCGTTTCACAAAGTTGCCTGTTGCTGTGGGCTTTGGCATTTCGAATCCCGAGCAGTTTGCTGCTGTCGGCGAATTCGCTGACGCTGCCGTGATCGGCAGTGCGCTGGTCGCCACCATCGAGCAGGCTGGACCCAGGCACGCCGCCAGTTCCATCGCGCGATTTATTCAGGGTCTGCGTGGCGTGGCCAAAGAGCCCGCCGTGCCGGCCCGCTAATCCTCCCCGTAATACGATAGTTTCTTGCGGACTTGCTCCCTCTTCGCCGCCGCGCCGTTTCGCGCGGAGATCTGGATCATCATGGATATCGAAACCTGGCGACGCAAAATCGACGAACTCGACCGGCAGATCGTACTGCTGATCAGCGAACGCGCCGCGGCGGCACAGGAGATCGGCCGGCTGAAGCGCACAACCGACCTGCCCGTCTACGAGCCGAATCGCGAGCGCGTCATTTTCGAAAACGTCCGCACTCATAATCCGGGCCCGCTGCCCGACATTGAGCTCGTCCACATCTACGAGCGCATCGTCGACGTCATGCGCGCGCTGCAGCGCAATGAGCTTGCCTCGCGCCCCGGCGTTCCGGCCAGCGAAGCCCACGCAAAACAGACAGGAACAGACCGATGATCGTTGCTATGCAGGACCGCGCGACCGAAGAAGAGATTCAGAACGTCGTCGAGCGGATGATGGAAATCGGCTTCAACGTGCACCGCACCACCGGGACCGTGCAGACCATCCTCGCCGGGGTCGGCACGCCCGGCGCCTTCGACCACAAGGAATTCGAAGTTTTCGCCGGGGTTGCGGAAGTCATCCGCATCAGCTCGCCGTACAAGCTTGCAGGGCGCAGCTTTCGCCCCGAGGGCACCGTCGTCCGGTTTCCCAACGGCGTGAGCGTGGGCGGGGAGCAGGTCGTCGTCATGGCCGGGCCATGTTCCGTAGAAAACCGCGAGCAGATTTTCGCTTGCGCGAAAATCGTCAAAGATGCGGGCGCGAAATTCCTGCGCGGGGGCGCATTCAAGCCGCGCAGCTCGCCCTACTCCTTCCAGGGCATGGGACTCGACGCGCTCAAACTGATGCGCGAAGCCGGCGACGCGCACGGACTGCTCGTGGTCAGCGAGGTGATGGAGATTTCGCAGATCGAAGTGATGATGCCGTACGTCGATCTGTTCCAGGTGGGCGCGCGCAACATGCAGAACTTCAATCTGCTGCGCGAACTCGGTGAGGTACGACGGCCTGTGCTGCTCAAGCGAGGCATCGCCGCTACGATCGAAGAGCTGCTGCTCAGCGCAGAGTATCTGCTGGCCGGCGGCAACTACGATGTCATCCTTTGCGAGCGCGGCATTCGCACGTTTGAAACCTATACCCGCAATACGATGGATATCTCCGCGATTCCGGTGGTCAAGAAGCTTTCGCACCTGCCCATCGTCGGCGATCCTTCGCACGCCACCGGCCGTCGCGACAAAGTCCCAGCGATGGCGCGCGCTACGGTGGCGGCCGGAGGCGACGGCTTGCTGATTGAGGTTCATCCCAATCCCGACAAGGCGCTTTCCGACGGTGCGCAATCCATGTTCCCCGAAAAATTCGCGGAGCTGATGGGTTCGCTGAACATCATTGCCTCTGCGGTTGGGCGCACAATCTAAAATCATGGCCATCGAAAGGGTCGCGATCCTCGGCACCGGCCTCATTGGCGCCTCTGTTGGTCTTGCGCTGCGTTCGCATGGGTTCGCCGGTTCGATCACGGGATGGGACCCGAATCCTGGTCAGCTGCACGTCGCTCTGCGTCGTGAGGCCATCACGGTCATCGCGGACGATCCGCTTGCCGCGGCTGCCGACGCGCAGTTGATTCTCCTGGGTGGTCCCGTCTTCACGATTCTCGAATGGCTCGATCGTCTCGCTCCCATTCTGAGAGCCGAGCAGTTGGTCACGGACGTCGGCAGCGTCAAGGGGACCCTGTGCGAGCATGCGCGGGGCAAGTACAATGCCCCTGGCCAGGCTGGATTTCTGCCGGGTCATCCGATGGCCGGCAAGGAAGTCAGCGGCGCTGAAAATGCCGACGCGGAGCTCTTTGAAGACGCGGTCTGGCTGTTTACGCCGTGCGATCCCAACCAGGAAGTGCCCCCGGCCGCGGAAGCCCTGGCAAAAGAATGGCGCAGCTGGGTAGCCCGATTTGGCGCTCGCGTCATCGATCTCGATCCAGTTCGCCACGATGTTCTTTGTGCCTGGATCAGCCATCTCCCGCAGTTTGTTTCGACAGCAATGTGCGCACTGCTCGAGGACGAATTCGCCGCCAACGCCGATCTGCTGCCTATCGGCGGGCGCGCGCTGCGCGAGATGACCCGCCTCGGGGCCAGTCCCTTTTCCATGTGGCGTGACATTGCCCACGCCAACTCCGACGCCATCGCCCGCTCGCTCGACGCGCTCGAGCAACGCCTCGCCTACATCCGCGAGAACCTCAAAACTCCGGAGCTGCGCGATGAGTTCGACCGCGCCAATCGCTTCCGCCTCCGCGATCCGCGCAATCCCTGAACCCAGGGTTTCGTCCTAAAGCCATAGCAGGTTCGTAACAACGCGAGTAGACTTCTCCTTCAACTTTGACTCAAGCTGGAGGAATCTCGTGTTGCGACACGCGTGTGCTGTGCTGTTTGCGCTCCTCGTTCTGCCGTTTGCTTCTCACGCCGCCCCTTTGCTTCTGCTGCATCCTTCGCTCAGCAAGGACCAGATCGCGTTTCGCCACGCCGATGACATCTGGGTCGTAACGCGCACCGGCGGCGAGGCGATTCGACTCACCTCCACCGCGTCGGTTGTCGATGGGCCGTTCTTCTCGCCCGACGGCGAGACTCTCGCCTACTCCGCGCGCATTCACGGCAACGTCGACGTTTACACCATCACTGCCAACGGCGGTGTTCCGCATCGTCTTACGTACCATCCTGGCGATGACATGGTCGTCGGCTGGTCGCCTGACGGCAAGGACATCCTCTTCCTCAGCGGCCGCGCCGCGTGGAACGATTTCTCCCAGCTGTTCCGCATCCGCGCCGATGGCTCCGGGCTGCCGGTTGAGTTGCCGCTTCCCTCCGCCGATGACGGCTCGCTTTCGCCCGACGCGAAGCAGATCGCCTACACGCCGTTCAATCAGTGGGAGGTTGCCTGGAAGCGCTATCACGGTGGGCAAACCGAGCCGATCTGGATCGTCGATCTGGCCACCCTCGATCTGACCAAAGTCCCGCGCGACAATTCGAACGACAAGAATCCGCTGTGGGTCGGCGACAAGGTTTACTTCCTCAGCGATCGCAACGGGCCGGTGACGCTGTTCAGTTACGACACGAAATCCAAACAAGTCGAGCAGGACGTCGAAAACAAGAGCTTCGATCTCAAGTCCGCGAGCGCTGGCCCCGGCGGCATCGTCTACGAGCAGTTCGGCAGCATTCACCTGTTCGATCCGGCGACGAAAACGCAGCATCCGGTCGAGATCACTCTGCACGGCGATCTGCCCGCGCTCGAACCCAGTCTCACGGTTATCGATCCGCACACCATTCTTGGCGCCGCTGTCTCGCCCACCGGGCAGCGCGCCGTGTTTGAAGCGCAGGGCGACATCTTCACGGTTCCTGCAGAAAAGGGCGACGCACGCAATCTGACGAACACGTCCAACGCCGCGGAGCGCGATCCTGCGTGGTCGTCCGACGGCAAATCCATCGCCTACTTCAGCGACGCGTCTGGCGAATACCAACTTTTCATCCGCGATCAGGATGGCATCAAGCCGGCCAAAGCAGTCGACCTTGGCCCGTCGCCCTCGTTCTTCTACTCGCCCGTGTGGTCGCCGGATTCGAAGCGCATCCTCTACAGCGACAAGAAGCTGAACCTCTGGTATATCGACGTCGATAACCCGCATCCAGTGAAAGTCGACACCCAGGATTTCGAGGGGTTCGGCTTCGGCGGCCACTCGGTCTGGTCGCCGGACAGCAAGTGGATTGCGTATCTCAAAGAGCTGCACAACCACATGAATGCGGTCTTTCTTTACTCGCTCGATACAAAGAAGTCGACGCAGGTCACCGATGGCATGAGCGACGTCGAGAGCCTGGCTTTTGATCGCAACGGCAAATATCTCTACTTCGCGGCCAGCACCAATGTTGGACCGTCGGTGGCGGGCTTCGATCTCAGCAGCCTCGATCGCGCCGTCACCAGCAACGCCTATGTCGTCGTGCTCGCGAAGGACCTGCCTTCGCCGCTGCCCCCGGAAAGCGATGACGAGAAGGCAAAGGAAGAAACCAAACCCTCGGACGATGCGAAGAAACCCGGCGATCAGGCGGCCGGCGAAAAGAAGGATGAAACTGCGAGCAAAGAAAAGAAAGACGAGAAGAAGATCCCCACGGTGAAGGTGGACTTCGACGGCATCGACCAGCGCATCCTGGCGCTGCCGATTCCTGCTCGCAACTACGTGGACATCCAGGCCGGTAAAGAAGGCGTGATTTATCTCGCCGAGGGCGGCCCGGTCGCGAACTCCTCGCGCGAAGGCGGCCGCGGCGTTCATGCCCTGTGGCGCTTCTCGCTGGAAAAGCGCGAAGCCACCGAGATCCTTACCGGCATCGACGCTTTTACCATCTCCGCCAACGGCGAAAAGATGCTGTACAAGAAGGGCGACGCCTGGCTGATCGCCGGCGCGGACGAAGTGAAGACTGTCCCTGGAAAAACGCTGAACCTCGGAAGCCTCCAGGCCAACGTCGATCCGCGAGCCGAATTTCGGCAGATGTACCACGAGACCTGGCGGATCGAACGCGATTACTTTTACGATCCTGGCCATCACGGACTCGATCTCGCCAAGGCGGAGAAACGCTATGAGCCCTACCTCGACGGCATTGGCTCTCGCGACGAGTTGAATTATCTGCTTGAGGAAATGCTGGGCGAACTCACCATCGGCCACATGTTCATTCGCGGGCCGCGCACGCCCGATCATTCGCCGAAAACCGGTTTGCTCGGTGCGGACTACACCGTCGATCACGATCGCTACAGGTTCTCGCATATTTACAACGGGGAGAACTGGAACCCAGCCCTGCACGCTCCGCTCACGCAGCCGGGCGTGAACGTGAAGGAGGGCGAATACCTGATCGCGGTCAATGGGCGCGAGCTGCACGCCACGGACAACCTCTACAGCTTCTTTGAAGGCACAGCCGGCAAACAGGTGGTGTTGCATGTCGGCCCCAATCCCGACGGCACGGGAGCGCGCGACGTGACGGTGGTCGCCATCGATTCCGAACACGGCCTGCGTAATCTCGCATTCATCGAGGGCAACCGCCGCAAAATTGATGAGATGACGGGCGGCCAGGTCGCTTACGTCTACATCCCCAACACCGCCGGCGCCGGATTTACGAACTTCAATCGCTACTTCTTCGCGCAGATCGATAAGAAGGGCGTCATCATCGACGAACGCTACAACGAAGGCGGCCAGATCGCGGACTACGTCATCGACACGCTGCGCCGCGTTCCCATGGCGCGCTACGAGACGCGCGAAGGCGAAGACGTCACCGATCCTGAAGGCGCGATTTTCGGCCCGAAGACAATGCTCATCAACCAGTCCGCAGGCTCGGGCGGCGACCTGATGCCGTGGTACTTCCGTAAAGCGGGCCTCGGGCCGCTCATCGGCGTGCGCACGTGGGGAGGACTGGTTGGCATCGGCGGCTATCCGGTGCTCCTTGACGGCGGCACCGTCACCGCGCCACGCACTGCAATCTACGGATTGAAGGGCCAGTTCGAGGTGGAGAATCACGGCATCGCACCGGATATCGAGGTGGAATACGATCCGAAGTCGGTCGCTGCCGGGCACGATCCGCAGCTCGATCGTGCTGTGCAATATGTGATGGAGCAACTGAAGGAGCATCCGCTCCCGACGTATCCCAAGCCGGCCTACCCGAACTACCACGAGCATGACGGGCTCGGCATCCACTAGCGATCCCGCAATGCAAACCCGGGCCGGAGCCTTTTGCTCCGGCCTTTGCTTCTGCGGATTACTATGGGGTGCATGTTCCGCCGTCTCGCTTTCTGCCTCGCCTTCTCCGCCTTCGCAGTTTCTGCCCACACGCAGCAAGGTACGCTGCTCGTCGATGTCGATCATCGACCGCAGATCAGCCTCGACGGTCCGTGGCACTACATTCCCGATCCGTATCGCGAGGGATGGGGAACGAATCCCGACCGTGCCAATCCGCACGGCTACGCGGCCAACGCGCACTACGTGCCCGGCGGACCGCTGCTGCAGTACGACTTCGCAAAGTCGCCGACGCTGGATGTTCCGGGCGACTGGAACTCGCAGAAGGATTCGCTCTTCTATTACGAAGGCCTGCTCTGGTATGAGCGCGACTTTTCGTATCACCTGAAACCGCACACGCATGTTTTCGTGCACTTTGGCGCGGCGAACTATGCGGCCTCCGTCTTCGTCAACGGCCAGCACGTCTGCGATCACGAAGGCGGCTACACGCCGTTCGACTGTGAGATCAACAGCGTCGTGAAAGACGGTGAAAACTTCGTCGTCGCGGCGGTCGACGACACCCGCACCGTGGATCGCGTCCCCACAACGCGCATGGACTGGTGGAACTACGGTGGCATCACGCAGCCGGTCTCGCTGATCGAGGTTCCGGACACCTACATCGATGACTACTCGCTCCAACTGCAGCGCGGCGGCGAGAATCAGATTGAGGGGTATGTCCACGTCACCGGCGCCGACGCAGGGACGCATGTCACGCTCAACATTCCGGCCCTGCACGTTGAAAAAGATGCGGTCACGGATACAAATGGCCGCGCCGCCTTCTCCTTCACTGCGAACGGCCTGGAACTGTGGTCCCCTGAGCATCCGCGCCTTTATGAAGTTGCGCTCCACGCCGGGTCTGACGACCTGAAAGATGAAATTGGATTCCGCACCGTCGAGGTTCAGGGCGATCAGATCCTGCTCAACGGCAAACCCATCTTCCTGCGCGGCATGAGCTATCACGATGAAGCGCCGATCCGCTCCGGGCGTGCCTGGTCCGATAAAGACGCGTCGACGCTGCTGGGCTGGGCCCAGGAATTGCATTGCAACTTCGTGCGCATGGCTCACTACCCGCACACCGAGAACGAATATCGCCTCGCCGACAAGCTCGGCCTCCTGGTGTGGTCGGAGATTCCGGTTTACTGGGGCATCGACTGGACCAACCCGCACACGCTCGACGTCGCGAAGCATCAGCTATGGGAGATGATTCGCCGCGACCACAACCACGCGTCGGTGATCCTGTGGTCGATGTCGAACGAGACGCCGGAGAGCCCCGAGCGCAACGCGTTCATCCATCAACTTGCTGTGGAGGCGCGCAGCGAGGATCCGACACGCCTGATCACCTCAGCCATCGTCACGCACTTCAAAGGCACCACGGCTACGCTGGACGATCCGCTGGGCCAGGATCTCGACGTGCTTGGTTACAACGAATATCTCGGCTGGTATCAGGGCACCGCGGCGACGATCCCCGACTATACCTGGCAAAACCCCATGGGAAAGCCGGTGATCATGAGCGAATTTGGCGCGGGCGCAAAGGCCGGCCTGCATGGACCCGCCACCAGCCTGTTCACCGAGGAGTACCAGGACAATGTGTATCGGCAACAGTTCCAGATGATGGAGAAGATGCCTTTTCTGCGGGGCATGACGCCGTGGGTTTTAATGGATTTTCGCTCACCCATGCGCCAGCTGCCCGGCATCCAGGACGACTACAACCGCAAAGGCCTTGTCTCCGACAAAGGCGAGAAAAAGAAGGCGTTCTTCACTCTGCAGGACTACTACGCAAAGATGCAGAAGTGAGTGCGCCAGGATAACGCGAGGCATCTATTCCCTATTGGCTATTCTCGGCCTCTACGCTCCGATGTGACCGAGCCCGATTCCGATCACGTAGGTGGCGGCGCCTTCGAGCGCACCCACAAACGTCATCTCCAGACCGCTCGACCACCAGCTGCGCACGGTGATCAGCGACTTGGCCGCGCCCACAGCGAAGTGCGCGATCAACGAGATGATCGCCGAGAGGATGACCGCGCGAATGCCGCTCATGAAGAAGAACGGCAGGATGGGAATGAACGCGCCGACCGCTGTAGATGCGGCTCCGGACCACGCGGAGACCCAGGGCTGGCTCAGGCCTTCTTCGGTCATGTTGAGCCGCTCCGCCGCCAGCGCGCGCGTAAATTGCTCGGGCGAATCGGCCAGATGCCCCACAACATGGTCGGCGTCGTCGCGCGGAATTCCCTTTACCTGGTAGTAGAGCGAGAGCAGTTCGCGCGCCTCCGGCCCGTTCATCTCGACCGCTTCGCGCTCGCGCGCCAGTTCCGCCTCGTAAATTTCGCGCTCGCTCTTCGCGGCCAGGTACGCGCCGGAACCCATCGATAACGCGCTGGCGACCATACCGGCCAGCCCCGACAGCAGCACCCATTTGGCGTTGCCCAGAGTCGCGCCGGACACGCCGGAGACAATGCCGAAGATCGCACCCAGACCATCGTTCACGCCATAGATTGCGTCGCCAATCCACCCCGCCGTCTGTCGCCCGGATCGATTGCGCCGCGTCAGCAGCTCGTCCAATTCCTGGCGCGCCATCTCCGAAGTGATGGCTGTTTTTGGGTATCGATGGCGAACCAGCTCGGTCAGTTCGCGGTAGTGTTCCTGTTCGTCCGCGATCACCTCTTTGAGAATCACGATGCTCGGCTCGTCGCCGAGTTCCTTGAGTTGCATGCCATAACGCGCGATGTCGCGGCTCTCGTCGATCTCCAGGCGGCGCAGCGCCATCTGGGGACCGCCCAGGCGGTTCACCAGCGTGTCGGCGTCGCCTGTCTCTTTGCCTTCATACTTCGGCAGCTCTGCACCCAGATCGCGAATCCGCTTCGCCCACAGCGCCGCGTGATGCGCTTCCTGCTCTGCCATATGGCGCAACGTCTTGCTGCGCATCGGATCGTCGTCGCGTTCCGCCAGCGTGTTGTAGGTGTGGAAGCCGCGCATCTCGGCTTGCCAGTTCTCGTTCAGCGCGTCCAGCACCTTTTGTTCTCGTTGCGATCCAGTCAGCGGCATTACCGTCAGCTCCCAATCTGATACGTGAAGCCAAATCGTCCAATCTGGATGGTGGCGCGCTCGCGCAGGCGGCCAGATGCGGAACGATTCTACACGCGTCACACCGGGCAGCAGCGTGGCCTGCACATTGCCCACCGGGTGTCCGGTAGCGGCTTCATAAAAGTGGATGAGCAGGTCGTTGTTCTCGGTGTGCTCATAGCCCAGCAGGTATTCACCCGGCGCTAGCCGCGTGTCGGCGCCCAGTCGGATCGGTACCTGGGTGAGAAAAAAGTGCGAATACTTTCCTTCGGCCGAATATCCGGCGGTGATCAGCACCACGCCCGCAACGTATTTGCCGTGCCCGTTGGTGATGCCGGAAGCCGATCGCATCTCGGTTTCGATACGCTCCTGCACCACGGGCGCGCGCGCCGGAATGATCGAGCGCATCTCCGCATCCGTCGCGAGACGCCACTCGGCTGAACGCGGCTCCCGAGCCCATCCGCACACCGCCAGAGCCGCCATCAGCCCCAACGCAACCATCCCTCTCCGAACCTGAACTGCCATCGATCGCCTGTCCCTAATCCCTATTCCCTGCACTTCTCAATCCAGATGAACCAGGCCGCGCTGCAGTGCGGTGGTCGCCGCCTGGGTGCGATCTTCAACACCCATTTTGCTCAGCAGGCTGTTCACGTGCGTCTTCACCGTGGCTTCTGAGATGAACAGCGCGTTGCCGATGTCCTTGTTGCTTTTTCCCGCGACAATCAGCTGCAGCACTTCCAGCTCGCGCGCGGTCAGCGTCGCTCCGCTCATCCGTTCTGCGAGTTTCTCCGCGACTTTCGACGGGATGCGCGATTTGCCGGCATGAACCACCTTCACCGCATCGGTGAGTTCATTCAGATCCATGCCCTTCAGCAAATATCCTTTTGCGCCGGCCTGCATGGCGCGATAGATATCCTCATCGCCGTCGAAGGTTGTCAATACGATGATGCGCGCCGGAGGAAATTCCTGACGAATGCGCGTAATCGCTTCCACGCCATTCATCTTCGGCAGCCGCAGATCCATCAGCGTCACGTCGGGCCGATGCTTTCGAAACAGCTCTACCGCCTGCTCGCCGTCCGAAGCTTCAGCAACAATCGAGAAGCCGGGCACCGTCTTCAGCAGCGCGGCGAATCCCTGGCGCACGATGTGATGGTCGTCGACCAGCAAAATCTTAATCGTATCCGTCATGGTTACGTTTGCTTCTCCGTTTCGCGGCTGAGCGACAAGGCCAGCCGTACCGTTGTGCCTTCGCCCGGACTGCTCTCCACCCGCAGCGTGGCGCCAATCGCCTCCGCCCTCTCCCGCATGCCGGTCAGCCCAAAGTGGCCGCTCGATCCATCCGGCGGTGATCCCGCAAATCCGCGGCCGTCGTCGCGAATCTCCATTCCGAACATACTCCCCTCAAACTCCAGCCTTAACACTATGTTCTCAGGATCGCCGTGGCGCACCGCATTCGCTACCGCCTCGCGGGCAATTCGCGTCAGTTCGCGCTCCACGTCCTCGTCCAGCGGATGATTCATGCCCGTCACCTGCATCTGCACACGGGCTCGTGCGTGCGCTCTTCCCGTTACCTCTTCGGCTACTTTCAGGATGCGCGCCGCCAGATCTTCCCGCTCGCCTCCCTGCGATCGCAACTCCCAGATCGATGTCCGCGCATCTTCCAGACTGCTGCGCACCAGCGCCTGCGCGCGCTCCAGTTGCTCCCTGGCTGCATCCGCTGAACTCCGCATCAGCTGCGCCACCAGTTCCAGATGCACGGAAACCGCAACGAATCCCTGAGCCAGCGTATCGTGAATCTCGCGCGCGATGCGCGTCCGCTCGCCCAGCACGGCCTGAAATTCGCGCTCCACGTGCAGCAGGCGGCGCCTCCATGCCGCGTAGGCGAGAGCCGCCAGTGCCACCAGCACCAGCAGGCGGAACCACACGGTCTGATAAATGTGCGGGGCAACGGTTAGAGTCGCCACGGCCGCGGCATCGCTCCACACCCCATCGTTATTGCGCGCCACTACGCGGAAGGTGTAGTGGCCGTGGGGCAGGTTGGTATAGTAGGCGGCGCGGCGTGCTCCCACGTCCACCCAATCGCGATCGAAACCCTCCAGTTGGTAGCGATACTCCACCTTCTGCGGCGCAACAAAACTCAACCCCGCATAATCGAACTCGTAATGGCTGTGCCCCGGGGGCACGCTCAGGCCAGCTGATAGCGGACTGCGGAGCGTCATCGACGCTCACCTGCTCAATGGCAATCTGCGGCGCCACACGATTCACCGGCATATGCTCGGGATCGACGCGCGCGATGCCCTTCAGCGTCGCAAACCACAAGCTGCCGTCGCTCAGCCGTACAGCCGCCGGGTGGCCACCGCTCGAGCACTCGCTGATGCGCATTCCGTCGGCGACTCCGAAGCGCATCACGTCCGCAGCCGCGCCGCTGTCGGCCATGCGGTTGAGCGCCTCACGGCTCGCGCGGTAGATACCGCTGTTCGAGCTGATCCACAAATTGCCGCTGCCGTCCTCAAGGATGCCGATCACGCGGCTAGGGATCTGCCGCGATGCAAGGCTTGCAATTTTTCCGTTCCGCCAGCGGTTCAGGCCACCGTCATTGGTGCCGATCCAGAGCGTGCCATCGTGGTCTTCGTACAGCGCCGTGACCACGTTGCTGGAAAGACCGTCCTTCGTGGTCAGGTTGGTGAACTTGCCATCGCGGAAGCGGCTCAGCCCACCGAGCGTTCCGATCCATAAGGATCCGTCACGATCCTCGACCATCGCGCCAATCAGGTCGCTCCCCAGCCCGTCGAGCGCGCTCCATGTCGTGAACACACCCTTTGCGTAGCGCGACAGTCCGTGCCGGGTCCCAATCCACAATTCTCCCTGGCTGCCGACGTACAGCGAGCGCACGAAATCGTCCGCGAGCCCGTCGGCCGTGGTGAACGCCTTTACCATTTCGCCGTTGCGCAGCAGATTCAGCCCATCGGGTGTGCCTACCCAGACATCGCCGTTCGCTGCAGCCGCCACCGCCAGCACAACATTGCTCGACAGGCCCTGCGTCGTTGTGAGCGCTCGAAATTTGCCATCGCGAAACACGTTGAGTCCGCCGCTCTTCGTCCCCACTGCGACATGGCCGTTCGGCGCCTGCGCGAGCGCCAGAACATAATCGTCTGTCAGGCCATCCTGTTCGGTCAGCGTTGAGAATTTCCGGTCGCGCAGCACCGCCAGGCCACCCGATTCGGTACCCAGCCACAGATCGCCCTCGCGATCCTCCGCGGCACTCAGCAGGACATCGCCGCCTTGCAACAACTCTGCACGCTCCGGCTGATCGGGCACGATGCGCATCAACCCATGCGCCGTGCCTGCCCACAGTACCCGCCGCCGATCGACGTAGAGAAAATCCACCCGCCCCGTATCGCCGACTTTCGCGATCCCGCTGGTCACGGTGTAAAGGCCGGCGTCGGTTCCAACCCACATGTGCCCCTGGCCATCGCGGACGATGGCGTGAACGGCTCCCGGCGGAATCGCAACGCGATGGCAATCGCCGCCCGTGGCGCACATTTCGAGTCCTGAACGCGTCCCTGCCCAGCCGCGACCCGCGTCATCGGTCGCCAGCGCCACAACCTCTCCCGCGTCCCCGAGCGGATCGAACCCACCGCTGCCATTCGCCCGCATCAGTCCTTCGGCAGTTCCCAACCACAGCGATCCGTCCGGACCCTCAGCCATCCGGCTGTCATCAGTCAGCGCCGCATCCAGTGCGACTCGCGTTGCTGTGTCACCCGCGATGCGAAAGAGGCCGGACGCCGTGAGCGCCCAGACCGTCCCCTGCCGATCCTCGAAGGTTCGCCACGCCTGCGTCGCCGGGATTCCATGCCCTGATCCGGAAGCCGGTCCAAATGCTTCGATTTTTTCCCCACGCATGCGCGCCAACCCGCCCGACGTGCTGATCCAGAGTGTGCCGGCGCGATCTTCCATCAGGTCGTCGATCAGATCGCTGGGCAAGCTCGGGGTGTTCGCGCGCGCATACGTCCTGAAACTGACCCCGTCGAAGCGCACCAGCCCGCCCTCGGTGCCGATCCACAGGAACCCGTCGCGGCCCTGCACGATGGCGTGAACCGTGTTCTGCGGCAACCCCGTGTCCGTCTGCCACGACTGGTAGCCATACTGCGCCAGAGCGGTGTGGGGATCCAACGCCAGAGCCGGCAGGACTGCAAGCGTGATCGACGCGGCACAGATGACACCGGCAGTTCGCAACGTGGAGAAAGCTGGAAGCACTGCGAAAATGCTACATGGCGGAGCGACGGGCGGCTTCACTTTTCCGCGGCAGCCAGGCTCAATTTCGCTCGGGCATCTCTGTTGCCGGGGATTAATGCCCGTTGCGCGCGGCGCGGCCCGGGCTCTTTTTCACGCGCACCTTTTCCGCCGCCGCCGGGCCGAGAGTGAAACTTCCTGCGGCCGTCTCGATCCCCACCGTTTGGTCGTAGTTGCGCCGCAGCACTCGCACCGAGCCGCCTGGTTCGATCCCCGCCTGCTGCAGGAACCGCAGCAGCTTCTCGTCGCGCTCATAGAGGCTGGTCACGGTGTAGTCCGTGCCGGCAGCCACCTCGGCGAGCGGTCGGACACCGTGCCGCTTGCGCGCCGCGTCACTCTCCGGCAGCACCGCGTTGCCGTGGGGACAGGTTCCTTTCTCGCCCAGCTTCTTCATCAGCAGCGCTTCAAACGCCGGCGACACGGCGTGCTCCAGCCGCTCCGCCTCATCGTGCACCTCGAACCACGGCATGCCGAACATCTCGGAGAGCATGCGCTCGATCAGATGATGCCGCAGCGCCGTTCGATAGGCGGTCTCGTGACCCTTGGGCGTAAGCCGGACGACGCCGTCGGACCGCACCTCGACAAAGCCATCGCGCTTGAGGCGCCGCAACGCCATCGAAACGGCCGGCGGCGACACCTCGAGCCAGTGCGCCAGCGTCGCCGAGATGACGGTCTGCCCTTCACTCTCGGCTTCGAGAATCGCTTTGAGGTAGTCCTCTTTGGAAACGCTGATGGCGGTTTTCACAGGAGGTTCCCGGTTCCTAGCTTACAGCGCGCGGAGGCGCCCATTTGTCTCGTACCGGGCCAATTTGTCATAATGGATGGAGATATGACAAACCCCGCAAAATCTCATGCCGTCCGTTCGCGTCTGAACGAAAACGGCCGAATCGTAATTCCGGCCGCAATTCGCCAGGCTGTGGGACTCAAGCGCGGCCAGGAAGTGATCCTGTGGGCCGAAAAGGGCGAGGTCCGTATTTCCAGCCCCATCGCACGCATGCGGCGGGCGCAGGAACTTGTGCGCAAGTATGTCCCTGAGGGCGTCAGCCTTGCCGACGAACTGATCGCCGAACGGCGCGAAGAAGCCGCTCGTGAGTAGGGTCGTTTTCGACGCCTCCGCCATCCTCACTGCCGCCAAAAACGAACCAGGCACCGACCTGGTCTTTCGCCACGCACAGGATTCCGTCGTGAGCACGGTCAACCTGGCTGAGGCCCAGACGAAGCTGGTGCAGCGGGGACTGCCCGCCGATGACGCCTGGCAGGCGGCCCTCAGCTTTTGCCACCAGGTTGTCCCTTTTGACAGCGAGCAGGCTCGTCTGACAGGGAACCTTGTATCGACGACTGGCACCCTGGGACTGTCCCTTGGCGATCGGGCCTGTCTCGCGCTGGCGATGCTCCTCAAGCTCCCTGTGTATACCAGCGATCGAATGTGGAAGAAGCTGCAGTTGGGCGTGGAGATTCGTCTGCTCCGATGATCTGAAACCCGGAACATCCACTTGCCTCTCGTACAATAACCAGAGCCATTTCCCTCGCGAAGGATTCCGTGTCGAACCCCACTTCTTCCAGCCGAAAGCGCGTCCTCAGCGGCATGCGCCCTACCGGCAAACTCCACCTCGGCAATTACATGGGCGCGCTGCACAACTGGGTGCGCCTGCAGGACGATCCTCAGTACGAGTGCTTCTTCTTCATCGCCGACCTGCACGCGCTGACCACGGACTACGCCGACCCCTCGCAGATCGCCGCCAACACCCGCGAGGTGATCCTCGACTACCTCGCCGCCGGCCTCGATCCTGAGAGATCCGTGCTCTTCGTCCAAAGCCACGTCAAGCAGCATTTTGAGCTGCCCCTGCTGCTCGGCATGATCACCCCCCTCGGCTGGCTCGAGCGCGTCCCTACCTACAAGGAGCAGCAGGAGAACCTCGGCAACAAGGACCTCACCACGTACGGGTTCCTCGGATATCCCGTGCTCATGTCCTCCGACATTCTGCTCTACCAGGCGGACTTCGTTCCCGTTGGCCAGGATCAGGTCGCGCACGTCGAGCTCACACGCGAAGTCGCGCGCCGGTTCAACCAGTTCTACCCGCCATAAAAGCTCGTCATGCCCGACGGGTCTGCATATCCGAGCACGGCAACTCTCCATCATTCTCCCGAGCCCCAGGTTCTGCTCACCCCATCGCCCAAGCTCCCCGGCACCGACGGCCGCAAGATGTCCAAGAGCTATGGCAACACCATCCTGCTTTCGGACCCCGAGAAGGAAATCCGCGCGAAGATCAAGCCCATGGTCACGGACCCGGCGCGCGTTCGCCGCACCGACCCCGGCAGTCCCGACAAATGCCCCGTCGGCGATCTGCATAAAATCTTCTCGACTCCCGAGACCCTCGCAAAGGTATACGAGGGCTGCACGACCGCCGGCATCGGCTGCATCGAATGTAAAAGCTGGGCGGCGGACGCCATCGTCTCGATGCTGGCTCCCATTCAGGAGCGCCGCGTGAAGTTCGAGCAGAACCCCGCGCTCGTCACTGAGATCCTCACCGACGGCGCGCGCCGCGCCACCGCCCGCGCTGAGCAGACCATGCGCGACGTGCGCTCTGCCATGGGTCTTGGCGCGTCCTCAACAGGAACTTCCCCCGCATGACCGATCCCCGACACCAAGACGATTCGCCGGAAACGGAACCCGCAACGACGGCTCCGGAAGGCGTACCCGAGAAACACCAGTACGAAAAAACCGCCGCCGACCTGCGCAAGGAAGAAGAGTCCGCCTTCCCCTTCTCGGTCGCCGTCGACCAGGTCTACGAAGGCCCCTACGATCTCCTCCTCGACCTCGTCCGCAAGCAGAACATCGACATCTACGACATCCCCATGGCGAAGATCACCGCGCAGTTCCTCGCCTATGTCGAGCACATCAAGGCCTCCGACGTGGACACCGCCGGCGAGTTCATCTACATGTCGGCGCTGCTCATCCACATCAAGAGCAAGATGCTGTTGCCGCGCGATCCCCTCGAAGCCGCGGAAGGCCAGGCCGACGATCCCCGCATGGAGCTGGTCGAGCGCCTGCTGGAGCACGAGCGTTTTCGCAACGCAGCGCAGATGCTGCAGCAGAAACGCCAGCTTGAAGAGGCGACCTGGACCAACCCAGGCATGCGCGAGTTCCGCGAAGCCGCCGATGCCGATCAGGACATCGCCGCCGACACCCTCGACCTCGTCCGCGTCTTCCGCGAGGTCCTCGATCGCGCGAAGAGCCGCCCCATCCTCGATGTTTCGGAAGACGCCGTCACTGTGCGCCAGATGATCGACTTCGTCCGTCGCCGGCTGATGATGGAGGACCGGCCTGTGGGTTTGTCGAAGCTGCTCGCGAACACGCGCACAACGGGCGCCGTCGTGGCCATGTTTCTGGCTCTGCTGGAGCTGGTGCGTCTGCAGGCCGTCCTTCTGCGCCAGGACCGCAGCTTCAGCGAGATCTACGTGAAGAAGCACGAGCAGTTCGAGCAGGTCATCAACGAGCGGCTCTCTGGACGCGACGACTGGAGCTGAGGCGCAGGCCCGCCCGTCGAATGGGACTGGAGCTAACCGCCACGGTCGTCGCTCTCCAAATCATGACGATAAAGTCTTTGTTTTCTGCAATTCAGAGGATCAGGCACTCCAGTAAGTGCCAATGGTACCGTGGCTCCTCCTGGTGCGGACCCTATAGACTGGACCCGACCAATCTTTATGGCTGCAGGAGCAAGGCTGCCCATCCCGGAACCTCTTCCGGTTCTCATCTCGCCGGAAAAAGTTAGTTATTCCCCTTCTTTTCCTGACAAAAAACTCAAGACCGCCCCGGACCGCTTCGGCATCCTCCTTTTTGCCGCTGCTCTGGTCGCCGGCCTCTTCTACGCCGGTTTCGAGATCGCCCGCGATCTCTCCGGCATCCATCTCCTCTCCGCCTGGCCGTATATTCTCCTCAGCCTCGCTCTGCTCATCGCTCTGGGTTTTGAATTCGTCAACGGTTTTCACGACACCGCCAACGCCGTCGCCACGGTCATTTACACCAACTCGCTCCAGCCCAATGTCGCCGTCGTCTGGTCCGGGATCTGGAACCTCATCGGCGTGCTCACCTCGTCCGGTGCTGTGGCCTTCACCATCCTCTCCCTGCTGCCGGTTGAGCTGATTCTTCAGGTCGGCAAAGGTCCGGGTTTTGCGATGGTGTTCTCGCTGCTCATCGCTGCAGTCGTCTGGAACCTGAGCACCTGGTGGCTCGGCCTGCCCTCGTCCAGTTCCCACACCCTCATCGGCTCCATCATCGGCGTCGGCATGGCGAACCAGTACCTCAACTCCCGAACCGGCACCAGCGGCGTCGACTGGGAGCAGGCCTCCACGGTCTTCAAAGTCCTCCTCATCTCTCCGGTGATCGGGTTCAGCTGCGCGGCCCTTTTTCTGCTGATCCTCAAAGTTTTCGTAAAAGACAAGGCTCTCTACGAATCTCCGAAGGGTACTGAGCCTCCGCCGCTCTGGATTCGCGCCCTCCTGATCCTCACCTGCACCGGGGTCAGCTTCGGTCACGGCTCCAACGACGGTCAGAAGGGCATGGGGTTGATCATGCTCATCCTCATCGGGACCGTCCCCACCGCGTACGCCCTCAATCATGCCGTTGGGTACAGCCAGGTCCAGACCTTCGCAGCCATCTCTTCTCGTGCGGAAACCGTCTTCGATCGCCACCTCGCCCCAGCTGACCCGCCTCCCGCTGATCCCGGCACGGTCCTCACGAACTACATCCGGACCCGCGAGTTCGCGCCTGAAACTCTGGCCGCCGCACGGCAAATGGTCCACCAGATCTCCACGGAAGTCGTCCGCTACAAATCCCTGAACAAGCTTCCCGCGGCCCAGCAGGAAAACGTCCGCAACGAGATGTATATCGTCAGCGAAACGCTGCGGCTGATGGCAAAGAACGCGGGCAAAGGCGCGACCCCGGCTTTCACTGCTGCCGAAAACAACGACCTCGGCGCCTACAAAAAACAGCTCGATCACGCCACCAAATTCATCCCCCCATGGGTCAAGGTCGTGGTCGCCCTCGCGCTCAGCCTCGGCACCATGGTGGGCTGGAAGCGCATCGTCGTCACCGTCGGCGAGAAGATCGGCAAGCAACATATGACGTACGCCCAGGGCGCCGCCGCACAGATCGTCGCCGCGGTCACCATCGTTGGAGCGGACCAGTTCCACATGCCCGTCTCGACCACGCACGTTCTGTCTTCCGGCGTGGCGGGCACGATGTCAGCCAACGGCGGCGGCCTCCAGCTCTCCACGATTCGCAACATCGCCCTCGCCTGGATCTTCACCCTCCCTGCCGCCGCGTTGTTGTCCGCAGGCCTCTTCTTTTTCCTCCGCCGGTTCATGTGATCGACCGCCCGCCGGCCCTGATCGCCGCACCAAGTTCGCCTCCACTTTTCTGACCCCCGATTCACACTCCGTTAACGCACTGTTCATGCTCCCTGCACGCAACCACTGCTAGCGTGGCGCAACCTCCCTATTTCGCCAAGGAGATGCAACCCGCATGTCAGCAGGAGCCCGTATTCCTCTCACTGAAGTCGTCGAAGTTCCAACCATTCCGGAACACCCAGGCGCCCTACTCCACGACAAGATGAACAAGTCTCCCGGCGCGATCGGGATGATTATTTTCGGCATCGCCCTCGTGGGTGGATTGGGATATGCCGGTACGCAACTGATTCAGGATCTGTCCACGACCCATCTGGCGTCCGCCGGACCCTATATCCTGCTCGGCATCGCTCTGCTCATTGCTCTTGGGTTCGAGTTCGTCAACGGCTTTCACGACACCGCCAATGCCGTTGCCACCGTCATTTACACGCACTCGCTCGAGCCGCACGTCGCCGTTGTCTGGTCCGGCATGTGGAACCTCATCGGCGTACTCACCTCGTCCGGCGCGGTCGCGTTCACGATCCTCTCCCTGCTGCCCGTCGAACTGATCCTGCAGGTCGGCAAAGGCGCCGGCTTCGCGATGGTCTTCTCCCTGCTGCTGGCTGCCATCATGTGGAACCTCAGCACATGGTGGTTCGGCCTGCCCGCCTCCAGCTCGCATACCCTCATCGGCTCCATCATCGGCGTGGGCATCGCCAACCAGCTCATGAATCCGCACACAGGTACCAGCGGCGTGGACTGGGAGCAGGCCGGCAATGTTTTCAGAGTCCTGCTGGTGTCTCCCCTGGTGGGCTTCGGCGTCGCCGCCATCCTGCTGCTGATCCTCAAGTTCACGTCAAGAACAAAGAGCTCTATCAATCCCCGAAAGGCACCGAGCCACCTCCGATCTGGATTCGCGCTCTGCTCATCCTGACCTGCACCAGCGTCAGCTTCGGCCACGGCTCCAACGACGGGCAGAAGGGCATGGGCCTGATCATGCTCATCCTGATCGGCACCGTTCCCACCGCCTACGCGCTCAACCACGCCGTCGGCTTCAGCCAGGTGCAGACCTTTGCTGCTGTCTCGCAGCAGGCCGAAGACGTCTTTAGCCATTACGTCTCCCCCAACGCGGTGATCACGGACGCCCGTACCGAGCTGACCGACTATATCCGCACCAAGGACTTCAACCCGAACACCATGCTGGCTGCCCGCCAGATGACGGAAGAAATCAAGAACGAAGTGCTGGCTTACAAGTCGCTGAAGGGGGTTCCTTCCAACCAGCAGCAGAACGTGCGCAACGATATGTACGTGGTCAGCGAGGCGCTCCGCCTGATGGCCAAGTACCCGGGCAGGAACGGCACCCCGACCTTCACCGCCGCAGAGAACAAGGCACTCGGCGCTTATAAGAAACAGGTCGACAACGCCACGAAATTCATCCCGACGTGGGTGAAGGTCGCGGTCGCGATCGCTCTGGGCCTCGGCACTATGGTGGGCTGGAAGCGCATCGTCGTCACCGTCGGCGAGAAGATCGGCAAGGAGCACCTGACCTACGCGCAGGGCGCCGCTGCTGAGATCACCGCCGCAATCACCATCATCGCCGCCGACCAGTACCACATGCCGGTCTCCACCACCCACGTCCTCTCCTCAGGCATCGCCGGCACCATGGCGGCCAACGGCAGCGGACTCCAGCTCTCGACCATCCGCAACATCGCTCTGGCCTGGATCTTCACGCTGCCCGTCGCGGCCCTGCTCGCCGCCGGCATCTTCTTCGTGCTGCGCCAGTTCATGTGATCCACAGCCGGTTTGTAAC
>CAVPKU010000020.1:0-166050 GCA_963705765.1 uncultured Acidobacteriaceae bacterium
GCGCTCTGGCAGCCGAGCAGCGGCAGCGCCGCCAAAAGCGCGACTCCACCGATTCGCAAACGCCGTTTATTGCATTGCCAGCCCAACACAGCGCCAGATTTCCCCTAAGTGTCGTGAAATGCTTCCTCATGGTACAAGGCGCAGCGCAGCACAAATCAAGATTCCTTATGGCACAAATGGGCCACTCTACGCGGAAACCATGGTCCAAACGTAATGTACGGGACTGTGTCAAAGGACGGTGACCTGGACCTTACTTCGCGTCCACCTGCTCGCGCGCCGCATTGTAGCTGTTGTACTGCTGCGCGATGCATTTCAGCGTGGGATAGAACTGCACAAACGTGTGCTCGACCGCCGCGTGCGCATCGTGGCACGACCAGCATTGCGTTTGCGCCATGGGATTGGCGGTCTGACCCTCCGCGCTGAAAGTGTAATGCGCCAGCTGTCAGGATTGCGCTGCGAATCTTTCACTTCAACAGCGAGCCCGGCCAGATCCGTCTGATCGTGGCCTTTCTGATTGATGGAACTCCGGCTGCCGGCGTCACGCTCATCGATCACGAACATGCTGTGCTCCGGCCACTTGCCGGATTTCGCAAACGCATCATAGGCCCATCGCTGCACGAAGACGTTGGTGAACAGTTCGTGACCATCAGGACCGGGACTGTAGTTCATGCCGTAACCGGCGGAGAGAAACATCCATTCCCGATAGTCAGCAGGCCGCAGAGCTCGCCCTTCTGGTTATAGTGCGGCACGGGTCCTTCTCCTCTGGCGCTCGCGGATAAAAGCAGCGCGCAAGCCAAAACAACGCATCGGGAACACAGCAGAGCTCTCATCAGTCTTCCTTTCGCATCCGCGGTCGCGCCATGATGCTACTCACCGCGGAGTGTCTCCATCGGATCGATCCGCATCGCCCGTCGCGCCGGAATCGCGCAACTCACCAGCGCCACGAACAGAAACAACACCGCAATGCCGGCGAAGGTCACCGGATCGTCCGGCTTGAGCCCGAAGATCATCTGCGCGATGGCCCGCGTCGCGAACAGAGAAACGACAAGGCCGATGCCCAGTCCCGCGAGTACCGGGCTCATGCCCTGGCGCAACACCACGCGCAGAATATTCTCCCGCGTCGCGCCCAGTGCCATGCGAATCCCGATCTCGCGCGAGCGCCGCGCTACGGAGAGAGCCAGCGTTCCGCTGACGCCCACAATCGTGATGAACAACGCCACCGCCGCAAACAGCGTCAGCAGGCTTGCCGTTACGCGCGGCGTTGCCAGTTGCCCGGCGCGCATCTGGTCCAGGGTGCGAATCTGTGTCACCGGCTGCTGCGGATCGATCTGATGAATCATCGTCGCGATCGTATTGGCCAGCAGCAGCGGCTCGCCCCGCGTTCGCACCATCAGATGCGCGTTCTGAATCGCGTTCTGATCGAGCGGCACGTAAGCGGTGTCGTCCGGTTCCTTGTCCAGGCCGTATTCCCGCACATCGCCCACGACTCCCACCACCGTGACCCAGTTGTCGGCGCCAGCGGCCTTGACGCGATGACCGATGGCGCTTTCATTCGGCCAGAAATGCCGCGCCATGCGCGCATTCACCATCGCCACCCCAGGGGACTTCGGTCCATCGCTCTCGAGAAAACTCCGCCCCGCCAACATCGGCACGCCCAGCACGCGGAAGTAGTCCACGCTGGCCGTCTCAAAGTCGACGGTGGGCGCCGGTGTCCCGGCCGGCAGTGGTTGTCCTTCGATTTCCACCTGCCCGTTGATCGTCGGCATGTGCTCATTCAGCGGCGCCATCCAGCTGATCGACGCGCCCTGCACTCCCGGCATCGCCTCCGCTCGTCCGAGAATCTGGTGAAAGAAGTTGAGCTGGTCTTCGCTCTTCTTGTATTTCGTCCAGTTCAGGCTTAGCTGCATCGACAGCACCTGCGCCGGTCTGAATCCAGGGTCGACCGACAGCAAGTTGTACAGGCTGCGCATCGTCAGCCCCGCCGATGTCAGCAGCACAAACGACAGCGTCACCTGCAGCACCACCAGCACGTTGCGCGCGCGCGATCCGCTTTCGCTGCCCGCCGAACGCTCGCCGCCATCGTTCAGGGCTGTCAGCCGCGTGCGGCTGGCCAGAATCGCGGGCAGGATCGCAAACAGCAAGCCTGCGATCAGCGAACTGCCCACGCCAAACAACACCACCGCTGCATCGACGTGAATGGCGTTCGCCAATGGTGTCAGCCGTCCGGCCCAGGCCGCCAGCAGTTTCGATCCTCCGGCGGCAATCCCCAGCCCCAGCGCGGCCCCGGCCAGCGCCACAAGGAGGCTCTCGGTCAGCATCTGGCGAATCACGCGCCCCGTGCTCGCTCCGGTCGCCATACGGATGGCGATCTCACGCGACCGCCGCAGTTGCCGCGACAGCGCGAGGTTGGCGAGGTTCGCGCACGCCAGCAGCAGCACCAGTCCCGACGCGCCCAGCAGCGCCAGAAACGTCGGGCGCGCCGCATGGGTCAGCTCCTGCTTCACCGGCGTCGCGCGTACCGCAGAGGCTTTCCAGTTGCCATAGGATTTCGGCCAGGCCGTTGCCATGCGCGCGGCGATCCCGTTTAACTCGGCATTGGCTTTGAGCAGGCTCACTCCCGGCTTCAGCCGCGCGTAGCCTGTGACCATGCGCATGTCGCGGTTCTCGATCATCATCGGATCCATCCGGTACGGGCACGATGAAACCGGCATATAAACGTCGTTGGCGTCGGGATAATCCGGCAGCGGTGGCAGCACACCCACCACGGTGTGCACGCGGTCGTTCATGTCGAAGGTCCGGCCGATCACTTTAGGATCGCCGCCAAATTCCTTCATCCAGTACGCATAGCTCAGCACCAGCACCGGCGCTGCCTCGCGCTTCTCGTCCCCAGCAACAAGCAAACGCCCCACCACCGGCTTCACGCCCAGCACATCGAAGAAGTTCGCCGAGACCACACCCGTTACCACGCGCTCCGGCGTCTTTGTGCCCAACAGCGTGAACAGCATGGAGTGATACTCGGCGAAGTTCGAGAAGGAGTGGTTCTGGTTGCGGTAATCCTGGTATTCCTGAACCGAAAATCCCAGATCGTCGGAGCCGGTCCGCTGCTCCGTCTGCATCACATGGACGATGCGGCCTTCGTCGGAGTAGGGCAGGGGACGCAGCAGGACGCCATTGATCACCGTAAAGATGGCGGTGTTCGCGCCAATCCCCAGGCCCAGCGTCAGAATCGCCAGCAGCGTGTAGCCGGGATTGTGCAGAAGCGAGCGCCACGCGTAACGCACCTCTCGCACCAGGCTCTGCATCGGTTCAACGCTGTTCATCTGCCAGATTTCTTCGCGCACCTTTTGCGGATTGCCGAACTTCAGATACGCCTGGCGTCGCGCCTCGTCCTCGGTCATCCCGCGCGCCACGTTGTCCTCGGTCTCGTGCTCGATGAACGACTGCATCTCCTCAACGCGCTCCGCGTCCCAGTACTTTCGCCGAAAGAATCTGCGCCAGTTCATTCGCCGCCTCCCTCGCCCATCACTTCACCCATGACCAGGCCAATGGCCTTCGCCATTTGCTGCCAACGGCTCACCTCCGACCGCAGCTGCTTGCGTCCTGCCGCCGTCAATCGATAAAAGCGAGCCCTGCGGTTCGTCTCGCTGGGGCCCCAGTAAGACGAGACCCATCCCCGGTTTTCCAGCCGGTGCAGCGAGGGATAGAGGGAGCCCTGCTCCACCTCCAACACGTCTTCCGAGGTTCGCTCGATGATCTTCGCGATGGTATGACCGTGGGCGTCTCCGCTGATCAGGGTGCGCAGCACCATCATGTCCAGTGTGCCGCGCAGCATGTCGTTATTGGTGTCTTTGGCTTTTGCCACCGGAACCCAGCCCTCCACTCGGAACTCTATGGGAACGGATCGTAGCACCACTCGGGTTTCTATGGGAAGGGCATCCAGGCATTTTTGTGACGTAATGCACGTTCGTGATGCCCGCTCGTGAATTTCCTGAACCGCAATTCCCGGCGCTGCGTATACTGCAGCGTGATGTTCAAACCCATGTAACGCGTTTTCGCGCTCTGCCGCCGTCGCTCTGTCCGCTGCCCTGGCTCTTGCAGTAACCGGGTTCGCCCAAAACACTCCAGCACCGACGCCGGCTCCTGCGCCGGCTGCCGCCCCTGCGCCTGCGGCCACCGCGGCTCCGGCTCCTAAAGTTGAGGATCAGGCTACTTTCACCATCGTCGGTGTTACCGTCCGCACCAACAACGCGAAAGAAGCCAGTGGCCAGGGCGCCATCCCGCAGCTCTGGATGGGCGTCATGCAGAACGGCAGCCTCGAGCAAATCCCCAATAAGGCGGGCGAAGAACTCTTCGTCGTCTACAGCGACTACGCCAGCGACAGCACCGGCGACTATAACTACACACTCGGCTACAAGGTGACGGCGGCGGACAAGATTCCCGACGGCATGGTTGCCAAAACCATCATGCCCGGAAAGTATGCCGTCGTGACGTCGGACCAGGGAGCGCCCCAGGAGGTCATTCCCGCGCTCTGGCAGCGCATCAACACCATGACGCCACAGCAAATGGGTGGAACGCGCGCCTTCCAGACCGACTACGAGAGCTACGGCGCCATCACGGATTTCAGCTCCATGCAGGTCACCGCGCACCTCGGCCTGAAATAGCCGGGGGTGCATGAGAAGTTTCGGCGGATCGATCCGTGCGCAGCCGTGATCTGTACCCTGTCCGCCGCACCCTGTACCCTGTTTTCATGAGTTCGATTCAGGTTCAGCTTCCCGACGGATCGGTACGGGAAGTTCCGTCCGGCACCACGCCGCTCTCCATCGCTGAAAGCATTTCGCCGCGCCTCGCGCAGGCCGCCGTCGTCGCGCGCATTCGTCCGCTGAAAGCCGCCGCCGTCTCCGCAACCTCCGCCACAACCGGCGAAGCCGAGATGTACGCCGCCGAAGACACACAGGCGGAGCGCCTGGTGGATCTGACGACGCCGCTCCAGGAAGATGTCGCGCTGCAACTGGCGACCGACCGCGATCCCGCCGCGCTCAAGGTCCTGCGCCATTCCGCAGCCCACGTCATGGCCACCGCCGTCACGGAGTTGTTTCCGGAGACGAAGCTCGGCCATGGCCCCGCGACCGAGAACGGCTTCTTCTACGATTTCTGGCGCCCCACACCCTTCACGCCCGAAGATCTCAAGCTCATCGAGGGCCGCATGGCCGAGGTCGTCGCACGCGATGAGAAGTTCGTTCGCGAACTGGAGCCGCGCGAGAAGGGGCTGGAAGAATTCAAAACCGGCAACGACTTCATGAAGGTCCACTTCGTGGAGAAGTTCACGAAGCCAGGCGACGAAATCTCCCTCTACAAGAACGGTAAGTTTGTCGACTTCTGCCGCGGCCCCCACGTCCCCTCGACCGGCCGCGTCAAGGCCTTCAAGGTGATGAGCCTGTCGGGTGCCTACTGGCTCGGCGACGAGAAGAACCCGCAACTCCAGCGCATTTACGGCACCGCCTTCTTTTCAAAAAAGGACCTCGACGACTACCTCGAGCGCATCGAGGACGCAAAGCGCCGCGACCACCGCCGACTCGGCAAGGAACTCGAGCTGTTCACGGTCAGCGAAGAAGTGGGCGCTGGCCTGCCGCTGTGGCTCCCCAAAGGCGCAACGATCCGCCGCTTGCTGGAGGACTACATCCTCGGCCTCGAGCGCGAACTCGGCTACGAGCACGTCTACACGCCCGACCTCGCCAAGGTCGATCTCTACAAACGCTCCGGCCATTGGGCCCACTACCACGAGGACATGTTCCCGCCCATGGACCTCAAGAATGAGCAGATGGTGCTGCGGCCGATGAACTGCCCGCACCATATCCTCGTCTACGAGTCGAAGCTGCGCAGCTATCGCGACCTGCCCGTGAAAATTGCAGAACTCGGCACCATGTATCGCTACGAGCGCTCCGGCGCGCTCAGCGGTCTCAGCCGCGTGCGCTGCATGACCCTGAACGACGCGCATATCTTCTGCTTGCCCGAACAGATCAAGGAAGAATTCTCCGACGTGATGAAGCTGGTCGAGCGCACCTACAAAGACCTCGGCATTACGAAATACAGCTACCGCCTCTCGCTCCGCGACCCGAAGAACAAGGAGAAGTACGTCGACAACGATGCCATGTGGGAACACGGCGAGCGCGAGCTGCGGGACGCGCTCAACGCGCTGGGCCTGAACTATCGCGAGAGCATCGGCGACGCCGCCTTCTACGGTCCCAAGCTCGACATCCAGCTCGCCGACGTGATGGGCCACGAAGAGACCTACTCCACCATTCAGCTCGACTTCCACCTGCCCAACCAGTTCGGCCTCAAGTACACGGCGGCAGACGGAACGCAACCTCGGCCAGTGATGATCCATCGCGGCGTCATCAGCACCATGGAGCGCATGGTGTCGTACCTGATCGAGCTCTACGCGGGAGCTTTTCCGCTGTGGCTGGCGCCCATCCAGATGGGACTGGTGCCCATCAGCGAGCGCCACCACGAGCACGCGAAAAAGGTTCAGCAGCAGTTACAGAAGGCGGGCTTCCGGGTCGAAGTCGATGCGCGCAACGAGAAGATGAACGCGAAGATCCGCGATTTCACGATGCAGAAGTTCCCGTATGTCCTGGTGATGGGCGACAAAGAAGAAGCGAACGCCGCGGTGAGCGTTCGTACCCGCGGCAAGGGCGACGAAGGCTCGCGCCCGCTCGATCAATTCATCGCCCAGGCGCAGGAAAAGGTCGCGAACAAGTCGCTGGAGCTATAAGCGGCCATGCCGATCCTGTCCCTGGTTTTCACGCTGGTTGTTGCCGTCATGCTGGCCTGTGCGGGTTGGTTCCTGTTGTTCAGGACCCGTTCCATGATCCAGGTGGACCGCGACGTTCTGGAACAGCCTGGTTCACCGCCGCAAGCTCGCTACGCCCGCCTGGCGGGCCAGCGTTGGTTTCCTCTCGTTCTCCGTTGTCAGGGAATTCTCTGTTGGCTGGGAGCCGTGTTTCTGTTGGGAGTCGCCGCATCGGCTCTCCTGTTCCGATGATCCGGATCGCCTCTTTCTGTCTCAAACCGCGACACCTGTCCCCCGAAAGTTTCTTCACACATTCACGACCTGGGGTCGCGGACAACGCGTCTGCTCATTAAAATCGGCAGCAGTAGAAGAGACTTGAGTCCCAGGAAGATGAAAATGCCCCTGCCTCCCGCTTCCGAGCCGTTCCGCGTCAGCGATCGGTTCCGCCTCACGCTCGAGACCACCATCCTCGAACTCGAAGCCGCTGCGGGACGTGACGAGCGCGCTCTGCGTCTCATTGAGGATCCGGACCATCGCCGTCGCCAGCAACTCCTCATTTCCGCTCAGCTCGAACGCGCCTTCCGTCTCCGCGAACTGCTCGCGCGCACCATTGCCTGCCCGCCACCGATCCGCGCGACCGTCACCCGCTACTGAGGATGCTTGTCCTCCGGCTTCCCCTGCGGATGCGGCTGCTCCCTCGGTGCGGGTGCCGGCCGCGACTCCTGATGGGGAGGACCAGCCGGATGGGATTCCTGCGGAGCCGGTCGTGATTCCGGCCGCGGCTGCGGCTGCCTCACCTCGGGCTGCGGTCGGGGCTGCTGTTGCGGCCGCGATTCCGGGCGTGGCGTCTGCGGAACAGGTCGCGACTCGGGCGCAGGCCGATTTTCCGGCTGCGGTCGCGGTTGCGATCCCGCATTCGGCCGATGAAATTGCTCCGGCTGCGCCTGCGGCGGGTTTTGCGGTGTCCGGGGAACTGGGCGCGACTCCGGCCTCGGTTGCGGTCCCGGCCTTGATTCCGGCTGACGATACGGACTCGGCCTCGATCCGGGTTGCGATCCCGGCTGCGATCCCGGTCGCGATCCGGGTTGCGGTGTCGGGCGTGATTCCGGAGCAGGCCGTCCGGGAGCGGATCTCGACTCTGGCACCGGCCGTCCCGGCTGGGGTCGCGCCCCTGCTCCTGGTTCCGGCCGTGGGACATTCAGCGGAGCGCGGTTTCCAGGCTGCGGTGCGGGCGCGTTGCCGCGATTCGGTTCAGGCCTGCCATTCGCCCCGGGTCTCTCTGCGCCAGGACGCGTCGCTCCGGGACGCGTCGCGAGCCCGCTGTTCGGCGCAGGAGCGTTGGCCCCAGGACGTCCGCCCATGTTGCGACCCGCGGGCGCAGGCGCTGGATGAAAATCCTCCGCCCTTGCCGCAGGTGCGGATCGACCCTCATTCATCGGCCGGCTCACTGCAACCATCGGCGGGCGCCCATGGTTCTCGCTCGCGAACTGACCACGATTCTGCATCGCGTCGTGCGCATTCGAGCGCTGCGCGGGCAGAGGGGCGAAATGTCGTTCATGCTGGGCAGCCACCTGGGCCTGCGTCGGCCGATAGTGCAGTCCGCCATTGCCGCCGTTGTAGCTGACGTGCGTGTTGTTGTAGACATTCGTCACGCGGTAGTTGTAAACGTTGCGGACCACCGTCACGTTCACGCGCGTCACCGAGCGGTTGTAGTAGAAGTCTCTTCCGCGCCAGTAGCCGCCTTCGTAGCCGTCGCCGCCGTAGCCATATCCATAATTCACGCCGCCGTAGAACCCGACGTGCGGACCCCAGTAGCCGTGATGCCAGTGATAGCGGCCAGTGTCCCAGCCCCAGTAGCCTGGCGTCCACAGAGAGCCCACGTACGGCGCCAGCACCCACGCGCCCGGCACCCAGTAATAGCCGGCAGGCGCATACGCCCAGTAGCCAGGCGTCCACTCGTAGTCATCGCCTGGGCACTCGGGCTGCTCGTAGTCGGGGATCATGGGCGGCGGCTCGGGCGCTACATCGTAGGCCGTGTCGTCGTAGCTTCCTTCGTCACTCGGATACTGTTCGCCGTCTCCCGATGGATCGGAATATTCAGGCGGCGCGGGAGCCGCATTCGCCGGCGCGGAGGCTGGCTGCGCACTCGCTCCCTGATCGGCCGGCGGCGGTGGCGGATTCTCAGCCGCCGGTGTGGTGTTGCTCGCGTTCGCCAGATTCACGGTCGCCGGATCCTGGTCCGGCTGCGTTTCTGCCGCGCTCGGATTGGAATTGCTGTGGCACCCCGCCAATGCAAAAACCACCAGGATCGCGGGTCCCGCCAGGAGTGAGGGAAAGAGTTTGCCCAACCTGCTCATGGATGCTTTGGATGCGGCATTCGCTCTGCCAGGCAAGCTGCTATTCTGCTCAAAATGAAACAGCTTGCCGTGGCGATCGCATTGGCGGGACTGGGCTTTGCACTTGGCCCCGCGCTTTCGACGCCGCTGTCCGCACAAAACAAAGCACCAGCCGACCGGGAGACTCCACAGATGCAACAGGCAACGGGCTCGTTCGAAGTGAAAATGGCTCCGCAGAAGCCCGACAATCCGCAGGCAGAATCCGCGGGCCTGGGCCGCATGTCGCTCGACAAGCAGTTCCACGGCGACCTTGAGGGGACCAGCCAGGGCGAGATGCTCAGCGTCCTCGACCGTGAGAAGGGGTCCGGCGGCTACGTCGCGCTGGAGCGCGTGACCGGCAAACTGCAGGGCAGGGAAGGCAGTTTCGTCCTCCAGCACAATGCCACGATGAATCGCGGCGTACCGGAGCTGAACATCATCGTGGTGCCCGACTCAGGCACCGGCCAGCTCGCGGGTCTTTCCGGATCGATGAAGATTCGCATCGAAGCTGGCGGGAAGCATTTCTACGACTTCGACTACACTCTCGAGCCTGCCGCGCACTAGCTTTCTCAGTCGGCCTCGATGCTGGGCTGAAAATCTGTAACACCCACGGCGACAGACTCTGCGATTCCGGCCAGGACGCCCTCCTCGGCCTCGCGCAGCACCTCACCGGCCAGCAGAATCGACGGCGCGGGAAGGGAAGTCAGCCGTTCCAGGTTCGCGAGCGTTGTGCGCAGAATCTGCTGATCCGGTTGTGCCGCGCGGGAGACGATCACGCACGGCGTAGCGCCGGGAAGACCTTCTCGCCGCAGCTGGTCGGCGATCACGGACCAGTCTTTTCCGGGCATATAAATAACCCGCGTCGCGCCCGTCAGCGATGCCGGCTCCAGCTCCGATTCCGGCGCATGATGTCCCGCAGAAAAGCTGACGCTGGAAGCGCTCCTGCGATCCGTCAGAGGCTTTCCCAGCGCCGCCGCGGCAGCAAACGCAGCCGTGATGCCAGGAACCACCTCGAAAGAAATCCCCGCAGCTCGCAGCGCATCCATCTCCTCGCCTGCGCGTCCGAACAACAACGGGTCACCCGACTTTAACCGGATCACCGCCAGCCCTCGTCGAGCCTCTTCGATCATCATGGCGTTGATCTGTTCCTGCGAAATATTCTTCCGCCCGCAGCGTTTGCCCACGTTGATCAGCAGCGCTCGCCCCGCCTGCGCCAGCACCGCCGGCGCCACCAGATCGTCGTGCAGCACCACATCCGCGGTCGCCAGCAGTCGCGCCGCTTTCATCGTCAGCAACTCGGGATCGCCCGGACCCGCGCCCACCAGATATACCGTGCCCGCCTGCGCCGTCGTCATGAATGCACCTCGGCATCCTGCATCGCCTGCTTCTGGATCTCCTCGCTGCGTTCCCTGGCGTACTCCCGCGTAGGACACGTGGGCGAACTACAAAGCTGCCGCTGCGCCAGTTCATGCAGCAGCAGATTGCGCGCCTCACCCGCGGGAGCAACTGCGCGTACGTCGCGACGCAGCCCGCCCACGCCCGCGAGCCACGGACCCAGATCCTTGGGCAGCTGCGCATCAATTTCCTGGCGAAGCCGCTGCGCCAGCGCCGGACTCTCGCCCGTTGTCGAGATAGCAACCTGCAAATCGCCGCGCGATACCACCGAGCCAAAGTAGAAGTCGCAATTCGGCGGATCGTCGACCGCATTGCACGGAATATTCCTCCGCCGCGCCTCCTCGAAGACGGTACGGTTCACATCCGACGCATTCGTCGCAGCAATCACCATGAAGGCGCCCTCGAGATCCTGCGGCTCAAACACGCGCTGTCGCCACACCAGAGCATCCTGGTGAGCCAGCTCTCGAATGCGCGGAATCGTCTTCGGCGCAACGACGGTGATTGTCGCTCCCGCGGCCTGCAGGCTCTCGATCTTCGCCAACGCAACTGTGCCCGCACCGACCACCAGAACCGGGCGGCTTTCAAGTCGCACAAAAATCGGCAGCAGGCTCATGGGGTTCCTTTCATCCTTATCCGGCCAATTCCACGGGAACGCGTCCGGCCGGCAGATCCCGTTCCACAGCAATGAATTCTTCTCCCGCCAGCGCCGCCCGCAGCTCTGCATCGGAGTTGCGGCTGAACCACGCACGCAGGTTCTCTCCGCCCTCGCGCTCGATCAGATACTTGCGCAGCAACCGCTCGATCGCCTCCGGCACCAGCGACGCCGGCGTGCGGAATCCTACCGGCCGTGCCACGCCCGCGTGCTTGCCCACCGATCCGCCAACGCAAA
Source organism: uncultured Acidobacteriaceae bacterium (assembly GCA_963705765.1). GTDB lineage: Bacteria > Acidobacteriota > Terriglobia > Terriglobales > Acidobacteriaceae > Palsa-343. Next base: position 11,450 of record CAVPKU010000020.1, read on the forward strand.
AGTAGTACGCGTCCGTCAGTTGGCCGTCGTGTTTCACCTTCTTGCCTTCGAGGCCGATATCGGCGATCCAGTGCTGGCCGCAGCTGTTCGGGCAGCCCGTCACGTGCAGGCGGAGTTGCTGATCGAACTGCGGCAGCCGCTCCTCCATCTCCTCGACCAGCCAGCGCAGAAAACCCTTCGTCTCCGTGATGGCCAGCTTGCAGAACTCGGTTCCGGTGCACGCAATGCCGCCGCGCCAGAACGCCGAGCCTTCCACGTGCAGGCTGATCTGCTCCAGTTCCCGCGCCAGTTCGCCGGTGCGGTTGGTGGGCACGTTCAGGATCACCAGGTTCTGCATCACGGTCAGCCGCAGATCACCGGTGCCGAAACGTTCTGCCAACTCGGCCGCCGCAGCCAGCTGATCCCCGGTCAGCCGTCCGCGCAGCACGCTGGCTCCGACGTAGCTGAGTCCGAACTGCTGTTGCCGATGAATCCCTGTGTGATCGCGAAGAATGTCGTCGGGGATGACCTCATCGACGGCGGGATCGAGTTTGTAACCGATACGGTTCTCTATTTCACCGAGGAACCGATCCGCCGTCCACCCTTCCTTCATGAACAGATACTTTAGCCGCGCGCGGTCGCGGCTTTCGCGCAGCCCCTGCTGATCGCGGAAGATTTCTGCAATCGTACGAACCATCGCCGCGGCCTGATCCTGCCGTACAAACGCGTTCAGCCGAACGCCGAGATGCGGCTCGTTGGAGAGGCCGCCGCCCACCCGCACCGAGTACCCAACCTCCGGGCCGCGCCGCACCGCAGTCAGGCCGATGTCGTTGATCTCCGGATAGGTGCACCACACCGGGCAACCGGTGATGGAAATCTTGAACTTTCGCGGCAGATTATAGAAATCGTCGTTGCCCTGCAGCGCGCGCGAAATCTCAATCGCCAACGGCGACGCGTCGATGATTTCGTCGTGCGCAATCCCAGCCAGCGGGCAGCCCGTCACGTTGCGCACCACGTCGCCGCATGCGCCCTTGGGCGAAAGGCCCACGTTGTCCAGCGCCTCCATCACCAGCGGCAGCGACTCAATGGTGAGCCAGTGGAACTGAATGTTCTGCCGCACCGTAATGTCAGCGAGGTTGCGGCCATGATTGCGTGCGATCTCCGCCAGCACCCGCGCCTGGTCCGATCGCAGAATGCCGTTCGGAATTCCCACTCGCATCATGAAATATTCCGTCGCTTTGCCTTCGCCGCCCTTTCCGCCTGTCACGCCGGCCCCATCGCCCTGGCTGTAGATGCCCCACCAGCGGAAGTACGTGCTCCACTCCGCGGGGATCGAATCACGGCCGTTGCGCGCGAAGGCGCGGATCTCTTCGATCGCGTCCCATGGATTCTTTTCGCGCTTCAGCCGTTCGGCACGCTGGGCTTTGGTTTCTTTCACTGCGGATACTTCCGCCATGGATGACTCCGTAAAATTTGAGGGGAAATAAAAATCCCGCGTCAGCAAGGGCTGAAGCGCGGGAAGGATGGATCGAAACTCTTGAGGTTAGAGGCTCACCCACACATCCGGCGCAGCGCACAACAACAAGCGCAACAAGTCGCCGGATTGGAGCAGGACACCATCACGTTTATGTTAGAGGCAGAACATCAGCGGGTCAAGCTGAACAATTCGCCCACCCATTCGACAATCAGATTCACTGCGCCGGCTTGTGGTCGATGAATTTGTCCGCCCATGAGATGAAAAACGTCATATTCGGCCCATCCGTGTGGCCGCCATCATGCTGTCGCCACGCGAGTTGCCCGTCGAGCAGGCCTGTGTTCACCGGAGGCATGGCTGAGGTGTGGTAGTTCGGATCCAGCTGAAATTCGGCCCCGCTCAGCCCTTTCGCGCCCAGCAGATCCCACACTGGATTTGCGTCCACAGTCGCCATCCAGCTGCCCTGATGATCGAGCCAGTGCGCGTCTCCCTTCTCCGGCACCCCATAGCTAATAAACGTCAGCCGCGGCGCACACAACGCGATCAGCTCATTCGAATCCACCGGCAGTTGGCCCGGATTCATGCTGCCGAACGTAGCATCCGAAGCGTCGTATTTGATGAAGTTGCCGTCCAGCCAGTAGTATTCGCCGGTCGCCAGGTTCTCCACGCCCTCACCGTAATTGCGCCGCAGCGGCGTCGCTCCACCCTTGCCCGACGATCCGACCAGCACCATAGCAAAGCGCTGATCGAACGCCATCGTCACCAGCGCCCCCTTGCCGTACCGTGAGACCCCCTCGATGCCGACATGTTTCGCATCCACCGCCGCATCGGTCTCCAGATAGTCGAGCCCGCGTCCCGCGCCCCACGCCCATGCGCGCAACGCGCCCCAGTCCTCCGGCTTGCGTGGCTGGCCCTTGTTCACCAGCCCGATGATTCCTCGCGTCAGCCCCGCACCATCATCGGCCTGCACGCTGGCCGGATCGAACAGCACAAAGCCCCAGCCGTCGTTGATCAGCTGCCACGTGTTCGGCAACCCACCATCCGCATTCATCTGCGGGAACGTGAACGGCGTCGCCTTCACTGGCTCCCACGCCGGATATTTCTCGAACACATCCTTCGAGCGACGGATCCTGCTGAACCACGGCGGCCTTGAATGCCTTGTTCACGCGATCGAATTCTTCCTGCGTCGGCTCGTGCGGGGCAGGGAAGCCGGCCCGGCTGAACATCATCAGCACAGGCACGGGTCCCTTCGCATTCGCCGGCGTCACCACCGTCATGTGGAGGTTGACGTTGATCGCCGGATACGCTGAGTTATCAACATGGCCGATGAGGTCCTTCGCAATCACCGGCCGGAACCCGATCATCTCGTGATCCACGGCCGTCACCGTCCACGTGACTTTCGGGACATCTTTTGGCACAAAACCATAAACGTACTTCGAATACGCTTCGACAATCTCCGGCCGCCGCTTCTCCCACCACATCGCGGCCGTCGTCACCTTCTGCCCGTCATTCAGCGTGAGCGGGTCGGGCAAATTCGGATACGGATTCGCCTTCGTCTCGTCATAGTTCGCGTGGTTCGGTGCTTTTTCATCGCCGCTCCAGCCCGGGCGCAGAGCCTTGATGCCGAGCTGATCCATCATGTTCTGGTGATCCTGATCCGCAGTCAACGTCACCGGTGCCGCGTTTTGTGCGCGCGCGGATTCATGGGCTGCAACGATGGGGGAAAGACAAAGCAGAACAGGAAGAAACCGGAATGGAAAGCGCACACGTCCTCCGCTTGCTGGTATTCTGGCTGGCGTTCAGCCGAATTACTTCGGGACCGATACTAAATCCTGCCCATGAAAAACGCACGCCGAGTCTGCACAATTTTCCTCCTGACTGCGGCGCTTGTCGTCGCATCGGATCGCGCTTACGCCAGGAAGAACCCTCCAGCCCCGATCTGGATCGTCACGTGGGGAGCCTCGCAGCAAATTCCTGAACCGCAGAACGCTCTCCCTTCCGCCGACCTGCACGATGCGACCGTCCGCCAGATATTCCACGTCTCCGCTGGCGGTGCAACGCTCCGCGTGCATCTCACGAACACTTTCGGCTCGACGTCACTCCACTTCACCGCGGTGCACATCGCGCGGCCTCTCGCGCCCGATGCTCCCGCCATTGATCCCGCCAGCGATCACGCGCTTACGTTTTCTGGTGCGAGCGATGTCACCGTTCCCGCCGGAGCCGAAGTCGTCTCCGACCCGATCGAGTGGCCTCTGGCACCGCTGTCGAACATCGCGGTGACCTACCACCTCGATGACCCTCCGGCCCCGGAGACCAGTCATCCCGGCTCGCGCGCCACAACCTATTATGTGCACGGCGATCAGGTCAGCGCCGCCACCCTCGACAATCCCGGCAAGATCGAGCACTGGTACCAGGTCTCCGCCATCGACGTCGAGGCAGACTCCAACGCCGGCGTCATCGCTGCACTCGGCGACTCCATCACCGACGGCCACGCGACGACGACCAACGGCAACGACCGCTGGACCGATGTTCTCGCTGCCCGCCTCCAGCAATCCGCAGCCACGAAGAACATCGGTGTCCTCAACGACGGCATCGGCGGCAATCATCTCCTCATCGACGGCCTCGGCCCTAACGCGCTGGCTCGCTTCGATCGCGATGTGATTGCCCCGGCCGGCGTTCGCTGGCTCATCGTCTTCGAGGCGATCAACGACCTCGGTGGCCTCGCGCGCCTTCACGATGTGCCGCAGGCCGATCACGACGCGCTGGTCCAGCGCATCATCCTGGCGTATCAGCAGATGATTGACCGCGCCCACGCCCACGGCATTCGCGTTTACGGCGCCACCATCACGCCCGACGGCGGCTCCGGTTACTACCATCCCGACTCGTTCAGCGAAGCCGATCGCAAGGCCGTTAACGACTGGATTCGCGCGCCCGGTCACCTCGATGCCATCATCGATTTCGATCAGGTCGTGCGCGATCCGCAACAGCCCGAGCGCATGCTGCCCGCGTACGATTGTGGCGATCACCTGCACCCAGATCCTGCCGGCTATCGCGCCATGGCCGAGGCCATTCCGCTTTCACTTTTCACTCGCTGAGACAAGCAGTAACCGGAATGATGGAGCAACGATGAAGATGCGTCCGATGTTCGTTGCCACAGCTGTTACCGCTCTCGCAGCAACGATGCCTCTCATTGCTCAGGATCTTCCCGCGGTTCGCACCGAAGGCTCCGCGCAGCAATTCATCCTTCAGGGCAAGCCCTTCCTCATGTTCGGCGGCGAACTCGGCAACTCCTCCTCCCTGACCGCTTCGCAAGCCGACGACATCCTGCCGAAACTGACCCATCTGCACTTCAACACCGTGCTCATGCCCGTGGGGTGGAACCAGATTGAGCCCGAGGAAGGCCGCTTCGACTTCTCCATCCTCGACCACTGGATCGACGTCGCGCGCCAGCAGAACATCCGCCTCGTCCCGCTCTGGTTCGGCAGCTGGAAAAATGCCTTCTCAGAATACGCGCCTGCCTGGGTGCTCTCCGACACGAAACGCTTCCCACGCGAAATCTCAGCGGAAGGCCTGTCCCTCGAAATTCTTTCTCCGCTCGGCGAAGAAACCGCCCACGCTGACAGCCGCGCCTTTGCCGCGCTCCTGCGCCACATCCGCGAAAAAGATGCCGCGCAGCAAACCGTCGTGATGATCCAGGTTGAAAACGAAATTGGCTTCCTCGGAGTCGGCGGCCGTGATCGCTCCGACGCAGCCACCCGACTCTTTCATGCTCCCGTGCCCGCAACGGTGGCCTCGTATCTCGAAAGCCATCGCGCCCAATTGCCTCAGGCGCTCGCAGAGCAGTTCAACCCAGCCGCCCACACGTGGAGCGCGATGTTCGGCACCCTCGCCGACGAAGCTTTTATGGCGTGGGAATACGGCCTCTTCGCGAATGAGGTCGCGAAAGCCGGAAAAGCCGAATACGCACTGCCCCTTTACATGAACGCTCAGCTGCCCGCGCCGTTCGAGCACGGTGGCGAGTATCCCAGCGGTGGACCCTATCCATTGGTCCAGGCGCTCTATCGTGCCGCAGCCCCAGCCATCGACTTCTACTCGCCGGACATTTACTGGCCCGACTTCGCTGCCTGGGTCGATCGCTACCGCGCAGCGGGCAATCCCGTCTTCGTCCCTGAAGCGCGCCTCGACGAAGCCACCGGCAACGCCCTCTACCTTTATGGTGAAGCCCACGGCTTCGGTTTCTCGCCGTTCGCCGTCGACTCATTGCCCGCCGACTCGCCCCAGAAAACGGATACCCCAGGCATCGCCGAAGTCTACGCCGCCCTCAGCTCTTGCAGCGACGTAATCCTCGAAGCCCAGCAGAAAAACCAAATCCGCGGCCTGGTGCTGCACGCGAACAGTCCGCGTCCGACACAAACCGTCACCCTCGGCGGGTTCCTCTTTCGCGCCACGCTCTCGCGCACCTGGCCCGCGCGCCAACTCGCCACGCAGGACGGCGCCATGATGGTCCTCGAAACCGCGCCCGACGAATTCATCGTTGTCGGCAGCGGACTCACTGTCACGATGCTCCGCGATCCCGACACCGACGATCAGATCGCCCAAATTGCCGGCGTCGAGCAGGTCACCCGCACCAACGGTCAGTGGAACACCGAGCGCGTCCTCAATGGCGACCAGACCGATCAGGGCCGCGCACTGCAGATGGATCCGCACCAGATCCGCATCTACAAGGTCAGGCTTATCACCTACCCGCGGCACTGATCGTCGGACACTCGCCGCGCCGGAATGTCTCAGATCGCTTCAGTGGCGAGGCCGGTCTGCGTTCCCTGCCGCTTGCCCCTTTGAAAGACCAGTGCCGCTGCGCCACGCAGTCGCGCGATCTCCCCTTCCAGCGCCGGCCGAATCACCGGTGGACTGCCCGCCAGGGTCAGATCGATTGCTTCCTTTTCGATCACCGGGCCGAAGCGATGCCACGCTGAGGTCACGTCGCCGGCAATCAGAATCGTGCCTGGAGAAAGTCCCGCGATGATCATCCGCAACCCGCGTCCGATTCCCTGAGCCTGCATGGTCAGCGCCTGCGCCGCCGCTGTATCGCCTTCCTCCGCAAGGTTCAGAAGCTCCTGGAACGTGACCACGTGCGACTTCGGCCGCAGGTCGCGGTAGTAGCGCAGCGCCGCCCGCGTCGACCCATACACTTCCCAGCATCCCTTCTTGCCGCACCCGCAACGAGGCCCGCTGGGGTCGATGGGCACGTGGCCGAATTCGCCCGCCATTCCGTCATGACCCGTCACCAGCTGCCCGTTCGTCAGCACGCACGTTCCAATGCCCTCCGCCACCGCCACCAGCACCGCGTCCTTCACGCCATCCATCCGTGCGAACGTCAGTTCAGCCAGCAGGCATGCGGTCGCATCGTTCTCCATCGTCACCGGCATTCCCATCTTCGTCTCTACCATCTTCTTGATGTCGAAGTCGGGCCACTTCAGATTTGGCGCAAAGATCAGCCGCTGCGTCGCCGGATTCACGCGCCCCGGCAGACTGATTCCGATTCCCTCTGTCGACTTACGCGACGCCGAACGATGCATTCGCTGCATGCAGTCGATGATCAGCCGCATCGACGCGGCCGGATCGGAGGTCAGTGGAACCGGCCAGCGCGAGAGCAACCGCCCATTGAGATCCACCAGGGCCACGCTTGCCTGTCGCGGATGAATGTCGACCGCGATCGCGACCAAATCCTCGTTCAGTCCCACCAGCGTGGGCCGCCGTCCGCGGGGCGGCGAACCCATCGCGCCCTCGCGAACCCAGTTCTCTTCAATCAGCTGCTCCACGATCTGCGAGATCGTGCTCCTGCCCAGTCCTGACCGGCGTGCCAGGTCGGCACGCGAAATGGGCTGGCTCGCTCGAATCAGTTCGAGAACGATATCCCGATTAATGATGCGGGCAGTTTCACTCGTAGCCAGTTGCAACTCGGCCAGATCAATGTGTCGGATGCCATTCCACTCGTGGGGCAAGGGCCGCAACCTCTTTCAGAAAACCAGGCACCCCGTCCGGTCCGGATTGCGCGGCCAACGAAATACCCGTGGGAAAGAAGGAAGCATACCACCCGGGGTTAGCTTTCGACGAAACCCAAATCCGGGCCGGGGAGCCAGCCCTCTCCTCATATTTGTCTGTACCAAGGAGGAAAGAGAGTGGTGATGGCAGCCATCGCAATGCATCCAAAAGTGCCAAACCACAGAATCCTGTAAATATGACTGTAATTCTGGCAAACAGTGTTAACGGTTTCATTATCTTGTCGCATTCTCCCAAATCAGTCGTGACACAGAACTTAACGCACACGTCGTAGTGGATTCTCCTGCTCGTGAAGAGTGGCCATGGACTTCGTGCCGGTTAGTCACATAATGCTGTAACAGGCCGCCAATAATGGGTTGAGCCTTGACAACGCTGAAATATCACATCTATAGTTTCGATCGCTAACAAAAGCAGAGAAATCTGCACCCCAGTCCCCACGACAAGCAACTTTGTTAGTGAAGGTCTTTGATGAAGTTTTTTCAGGAGGCACTTCCATCATGATCAGCGCATTGTGTGCTGTCCCCTCGCGTGCATCGTTGCGGCGAGACTATCGGCAACTCCTCACGACCGTGCTCCGCATCCTTTCCCTCGTGGGGCTGGCCCTGCTCCTGTCCAGCTCGCGGATGCAGGCGCAGACCACTGCGCAGCTCACCGGGACCGTTCAGGATCCCTCCGGCGGTGTAATTCCCAACGCAACCGTCACCCTCATCGATGAAGCCAGCGGTACGCCCCGTGTTGTGCAGAGCAACGGGGACGGCCTCTATGCCTTTCCTGCGCTGGTTCCTGGCTCCTACACCGTCAAGATCGCTGCCAAGGGATTCCAGCCGAAAGAAATCACCGGCATCGTCTTGCACGCTGGAGACACGCGGACGATTCCGGCTATGTCGCTGACCGTGGGGTCGGAGTCAACGACGGTCACAGTGAACGCCGCCGCAGAAATGATCCCCACGGAGAACGGGCAGCGCACCGACGTGATTGACAGCAAGCAGATCGAGAATCTGGCGCTCGAGGGTCGCGATACCACCGAACTCCTCAAGGTCCTTCCGGGCGCCACTACGATGTCCACCGGGCTCACCCAGAACGCCCCGGCCTACAACGACCTCAACGTGTCGGTCCAGCAGAGCGCAATCGGCAACGGCATCAACATCAATGGCGTGGTCAACCGCGGCGGTACGGCCCTGCTGGCCGACGGCGCCAACGTCATCGATCCCGGCAACATGGCTTCGTCGGTTTCTATCATCAACCCCGATATGACGGCCGAAGTCAGCGTGCAGGCCTCCAACTTTGCCGCGGACACACCCTTTGGCCCTGTGGTCGTCAGCACGATCAGCAAATCCGGCGGCGAACACTATCACGGCGAAGGCTATTTCGATGCCCGTAACAGCATCCTCAATGCCAACGACTGGGCCGACAACCACAATGCCGCCACGCGAAAGCAGGGACCGCAGCACTATTACTATCCCGGCGGCAATTTCGGCGGCCCCGTACCCGCCACCCACAAGCACCTCTTCTTCTGGGGCGGTTACCGAGCGCTGGCTGCAGAACCAGGGCAATGCCAACGTTCTTAAGTCGTCCATCCCAACTCCGGAAATGTTGCAGGGTGACTTCAGCACCGATAACGCCGATAACCTCAAGCTCTGCCCTAACGGTTTCTTCCCCACACCCACATCCGGCTTCCCGCAGGGTGGCTGGTGCAGCGATCTTGGCGGAGCTTCTGTCAACGATGTAACGATCTTCCCCGACGGATCCAAAGCTACTCCTTCTGCCACTCTGGCTCCCTATGGCACCCAGGGCGGCGACGTTGGCCAGAAGATTCCCTCCCAGTTCCTCGATGCCGGCGCCGCGGCCCTGACTAAGATCTGGCCCAAGGCCAATGCCGATCCTGCAACCAACGCCGGTTTCAACTATGTCCAACCGATCCTGAATATCAACAACGGCTGGATCTATCGCCTGCGTGTGGACTATCACCTCGGCAACAACACCACCATCTACGGCTCCTACCAGCAGGCCTTCGATTCACAACTGGCGCAGGGCAATGGTGCTCACCTCTACTGGACGCCGGGCAACGCCATTCCGTATCCGGGTGGCGGCGAGCCGGAAAACTTCTACGGTAAGTCCATGGCCGGCCACTTCGTTCATAACTTTGGCTCCACCATGACCATGGATTTCATGGCGGCGTGGGCCTTCGGCAGCTTCCCCTTTACGCAACCGAACCCGCAAGCCGCGTCGCGCGGAACACTTGGATACACATACGGCAAGGTCTTTCCCGGTGCCTCGACGTCCGAGCCCATTCCTGCTTATAGCAGCGCCGGTAACCAAACCTTTCCGGACTTTTCGCAGAACTCAATTTTCGACAATCCGCCTGGATCCTATGCGGTCCGTAAAGAAGCTCCGCAATTCAACCTCGTCTTCACCAAGGTCTGGGGAACGCATACCGTCAAGTTCGGCGGCTTCACCCAGACTACCGATAACTTCCAGAGCACATTCAGCACCTATCAGGACGGTAACCTGACAATCCGTGCTGGTCAGAACCCGAATATTCTTACGAACCAAACGATGGGATCGCCGCATAACCCGGATGCTAACTTCGTGATGGGCATCCTCACCGGATACAGCGAAAACAACGCTTCGCCTATTGCTGACACCGCCTACCAGGCGACCGCCGGCTTCGTCGATGACACATGGAAGGCGACCCGGCGCCTGACCCTCGAACTGGGCGCGCGTATCGAGCACGTCGGCCACTGGTACGATCGCGACCATACCGGCATGGCCGTCTTCTATCCGGATCGCGTCCTCGCCGACTACAATGCCGGCAAGTACGCTCCAGGCTACTACTGGCATTCCATCGATGCCGGAGTCCCACTCAGCGGACAACCCAACCGTTTCGCCTACTTCGATCCGCGCCTCGGCCTTTCCTACGACGTTCACGGAAACGGTCATACCGTGGTTCGTGGCGGGTGGGGCGCCTACCGCTTCGTCACTCAGGTCAACGACGTGGGCCCCTCGCTCGTTACCGCGCAGCACGTCCTCGGCTACAACCTGCCGGGCGGATTTACTGCCCAGATGAAGGATCTTCAGTCGCTCGCCTATAAGCCGTGTATCTCGCAGTGCGGCAGCGGCACTCAGACCGGATTAGATCCCAGCGATTACGGTCAGCCGTTGACCTTTGCCTATAACTTCACCATCGACCAGAGGTTGCCGGGGAACTCGTTGCTTGACCTCGCCTATGTCGGTAGCGAAACCACTCAGCTTTTCGATGTCAGCGAAGGCATCCAGGGCAGCAACTTCTCCGCTCTGGCTGACTTTAACAAGACCCCGATGGGTGCCCTGTACAAGCCCGATCCCAACGTGCAGAGCCCGGGCTACGGCAAAACTGCCGCAAACCCGGAAAACGTTGGAAAAGATCCCACGACCAATGCGAATACGGGGATTACTTATGCCGACTATCATCCCTACGGTATCGCCTACAACACGAACAGTGCTTACATGATCCAGAGCACCTCCTACACCAATTACAACGGTCTGCAGGCGGCCTGGATCAAAACGGCGGGCAAAATCACCTTCAACTTCAACGGGACCTGGTCGAAAGCCCTGGGTACCGGGTTGCAGGAGAATCCCTATAACATCAACCTCAACTACGGGCCGACCTCGATTGACCGGCCCCTGGTGATCAACACCTCCTACACCTATGCCAGCGGCGCGGTTCACGCATTTAACCCGTGGGTGAATCATGTGCTGGGTGACTGGACGATCTCCGGCATCTCTACCTGGCAACATGGCGGCTACATTCCCGCTGCACTCGGCAACAACGTGCCGAACTTCAGCCTCGGACAAACCTATACTGGCGTCCCAGCCGCCCTTACCGGGGTCACGAGCGGACTCAGTGCCAAGACTTACTTCGGCACCGACGCGCCGGTGCCGATCCTGCCTACACTCACCTGCGACCCAACCTCAGGCCTCAAGTCCAATCAGCGCGTGAACGGAAACTGCTTCAACCTGCCCGCCATTGGCACCCAGGGCGGACAGAAGTTCCCGTATATGAGCGCTGCTCCTTACTTCGACAACGATCTGGCCATCGAGCGCACCTTCCATATCCGCGAGAGCCAGTCCATCCGTTTCCGCGCCAGCGCGTTTAACTGGCTCAACCATCCGTTGTCCGACTACAGCACCACGACTCCGTTGACGCTGAGCTACAACGTTGACTACAACACCCATGCGATCACTAAAAACTACAACACCAACACCTTCGGTGTCATGGACTGGAAGACCGCCGCACCCTTCCAGCGCATCATCGACCTCAACGTAAAGTACTACTTCTGATCGGCAACCCGGGGAAGGTGAGCGGCACAACTCACCTTCCTTCAACCTGCTTTCACATCCAGTGTGGTTCTTCTCTTCCGCGCCCGGAGCGAGTCTCATTCAAGCGTCCGCGCGGAATGTTACGATTTGGGTGCGGCCACTGCCTTCCGCCGTTTCGTGTTTCCCATGCCCAGCCGGCTAACACTCTCAGGCGCTCTTCTCATCGCCACGGCGTTCGCAACTGTGTCCCTTCAAGCCCAGGCGGTTGGCGATTCGCTGCGACAACATTACAACCGGGCAGAGGATCTGCAGCGAGCCGGCAACCCCAGCGCAGCCGCGGATGAGTATCGTGCGTTTCTGGCCGGCGCTCTCGGTGAGTTGGCCATGGGCTACGGATTGGCTCCGGACTATCAGCGCTCGGCTCCGCTATTCGATGAAGCTCTTAGTCTTGAGCCCAATTCGCCGACCCTTCTTCTCGATTACGCGCGCACCGCGGTAACGCTGGGTGACCTCTCCCACGCAAAAACACTGGCCATCCAGTTCATCAGGACATTCCCCGATAACCGCGCGCAGCTTGCCCAGGCACACCAGGTGCTGGGGCGGGCGCTCCTGAAGATGAATCGGGATCAGGAAGCAAGGAAGGAACTGGAAACCGCTGTCGATCTCGATCCCACCTTCCAGAATGGTTATGACCTTGCCGTCGCGTGCCTCGACCTGGATGACGATAAGTGCGCCGTGCAGTTATTCGGCGAGATGGAGAAATCCTTTGGAGATACTCCGGAAATTCACATGGCCTTCGGTCGTGCTTACGGAGACTCCGACTTTCAGCCTCGCGCGGTGACTGAATTCACCCGCGCAATTCAGGAAAATCCGCGTCTGCCCGGCGCACACTACTTGCTCGCTGCCGTCCAGCTGGCAACCGGGGATGACGAGAGTCATGTGGCAGCCGCTATCGACAACCTGAAAATGGAACTGCTCATTTCCCCTCGCGACGCGATGAGTTATACGGCACTGGGGAAAATCGCTGCGACTCATAATAAATATCCTGCAGCAGAAGCCTATCTAAAAAAGGCAATCTCCCTCGACCCCAACAATCCCGATACCTGGCTCTATCTTGGTCAGATGGATTTCGATACAACCGGATGGCCGAAGCAGAGAGAGCGCTTCGTCAGTGCATTACCCTGACCAGAGACGTTTCTCGCAACCGTTATCAGGTCCAGAAGGCTCACTTCCTGCTTGGCAGGATCCTGATGCAGAAGGGGCAGCAAAACGCCGCCCATGCGGAGATGCAACTAGCGCGTGATCTCGCCAACAAGACGCTTTCCCAGGATAAAAGTAAGCTCGCAGGGCTGATGGACAGCGCGGGCGCACAGGACACTCCCGAATCAGCATTGGAATCTGAAACCACGTCGTCCTTCGCGGGCGATCCAGCCAGCTCCACTGCCCTTCGTCGGGTCGATGCCCTCAAGGCGCAGATGACCGCGGCCGTTGCGGATAGCTACAACAATCTTGGTGCTATCGCCGCAGCAGGTGCCGACTACGCAAAAGCTGTCGGGTATTTCGAACGAGCCTCGGAGTGGAATCCTTCTCTGGAAGGGCTGGACTATAACTGGGGTCGCGCAGCTTTCGCCGGATCGCTTTTTCGTGACGCGATTCCTCCTTTGACCCGGTATGCCAGGGCGCACCGGAATGATCAGGGCGCCCTGAGTGTTCTGGGCATCAGCCAGTTCATGGTCGGCAAGTATCAGGATTGCCTCCGGACTCTGAACCCCGTGATCGGTGCAAAAGATCTTGCTCCGCAGGTGGAGTTCGTTTTTGCGCAGTCACTGGTGATGACCGGGCAGGTATCCGACGGTACGCAGCGGCTGATCGCACTGGAGAAAGCCCACCCTGAAATCCCGGATGTCCATCGTTCCCTGGGCGAAGCTTTTAGTCGTCAGGGAAATACGCGCGAGGCAACCGAGCAACTCAACACAGCAATTCGGCAGAGTCCGCGCGACGGCGAAGCGCACTATGACCTTGGCATGGTCGAGTTAACCGCGGGTGACACCACGGCCGCCGTCGCCGAACTGGAGACGGCCGTAAGGATCTCGCCGGGCAGCGAGAAGTTTCATCGGGAACTGGCGCTGGCCTACAAAGCGGCTCTTCGCCCCGTCGACGCGCAGCGAGAGACCGACGCAAGCAACGCGCTCCAGGCCCGCTCCCAAAGCAATACCACGCCTCATATGGCTGCGGCTCCCGAGCAATAGCTTTCCTCTACTTGTGCACTGACGTCGGCAGAATCTGCTCTCGAGGGACAATCCCATGTCCTTCAAGAACTGAGTAGAAGCGATCCGCTTCCAGATGACCCATCTTGTCCACCGCCCCCGATGGCCAGCGGATCTCCACGCTGTCGATCTTCGTGGCCGAACCGAGACCGAAATGCACGCGCAGATCATTTTGTGACAGATAACTACCGCCGCTGTGAATTTCGTCCGTCTGGGTCATTCCCCCCGCGACAATCTTGATGCGCGCATTGAGCCCGAGGCGATTGCTCTTCGTTCCGGCCAGTTCGAAACTAACCCAGTGGCGGCCGGCAATCCCGCGATTCCTTAGAACCATCGGCCTTCCATCGAGGTCATTGATCACCACGTCCATGTTGCCGTCGTTGAACAAGTCGGCCACGGAAAGCCCACGCGACACGCGCTTCTCGCGCAGTGCGGGACCGGCCTCATCGCTGGCATCGCAGAAGGTTCCGCTCCCCTGATTGAGATTTAGCAGTGTTGGTTCGCGATAGCCGGCCTCACCCGGAATCTGATCGACCTGGGGATACACATGCCCCGCCGCCGTAATCAGATCCAGCCATCCGTCATTGTCCAGATCCACAAAGGCTGTCCCCCACTTGACCCATGGCAGTGCAGCGAATCCGACACCGGCTGGATAAGAGACTTCGCTGAAGTTATAACCACCCTCATTGCGATATAAGTCGTCATTCTCATTTTCGAAATTTGTGACAAACAGCGACGGTCGCCCTGTATGGTTGTAATCGCCGATGGCGATTCCCATCGAGGCCTGCTCTGAGCCGTCGCCGCTCAAAGCCGTCCCCGACTCAAACCCAATATCCTCAAACTTCCCGTTGCCGAGGTTCTTGTACAGATACTTTGGAGTCGAATCGTCGGCAACGTAAATATCGGGACCACTCGTCCCTCCCAGCCAGGACCAAATCACCCCCAGCCCGTAATACCCTGGCGCATCGCTTACGCCCGCAGTTGTGGATACATCGCTGAATGTCCCGTCTCCATTGTTGTGGAACAGGGAATCGCCGGCTCCCTTCAACCCCCGCGGCCCGCACTGCACATCCACACCACGATACTTGCAGTAGGGTTTGCTTCCGAATTCCGGCAGATCGTCGAGATGAAAATCGACGTAGTTCGCCACCATCAGATCGACGAATCCATCTCCGTCATAATCACCGAAGGCAGCGCCCGCGGACCAGCGGCCGTCCGCAACGCCGGCCTTCGCAGTTACATCGGTAAAGGTCCCATTACCATTATTGTGATAGAGGATGTTTCCACCAAGACAGGTGACGTATAAGTCGGGCCAACCGTCGTTGTCGTAATCGCCGACGGCGCCTCCCATGGCGAGACACGACTTTGTAAGTCCGGCGTTCTTCGTGACGTCGGTAAACGTGCCGTCGTGATTGTTGTGATACAACGCCCCCAGCACGGTCTGTCCATGAATCGCCATGTCAACCGTGGGAGCATTCGTGAAATAGAGGTCGGGCCAGCCGTCGCGATCGTAGTCGATAACGATAACGCCGCCACTCATCGACTCGAAAAGGTACTTCTTCTCCGCCGCGGAAGCATGGGAGAAGGTGATGCCTGCCTTGGCGGTAATGTCTTCGAATTGTGGAATCGGCCGTCCGGAGCACTTCGGAGACCGCGCGCCATTCGGTGGAAGAGGGGGTATAGGATGCCCGGTTTCCTGGCCATAGATCATGCCGGGCGCCAGAAACAGGCCTATCAGCAACGGTCTCAAGTGCTGCAGAAAACCTGGCATCGCTCCCAGTATTTTACCGGCCCCGACCGGCGTACCAGGTATCGATGCGTCGAAGCGGCTAGGACGCGCGCCCGGTCTTACTCAGCTCCCTGTAGAAACCCAGGTCTTGTTCGGTCAGCATCTTGGTGATGAATGCAATTTGTCCATAGTGGAGCCCAAAATGCTCCACAACCTGGTAGACCGCGTCCAGCCCGTGTACGTGATAGCCCTGGATCTCGTAAGGCGTAACAAGATCGGCCTCCGCGAGCCGGTCCAGAACCGTCGCGCCCTCCGCAATGGTTTGACCCAGGCGCTCCAGCAGCGCCGCCCCGGAGACATGTCCGGCAGCGGCAAACTCAGCAGGACGATCGCGTTGGTCCTCCTTCTGGTTGAACGAATCAACGAGCCATTGGCGAACATTGCCGTTGAGATGAAGTATGAGGTTGCCAATCGAATTGCTCGCCGCATTCGGTCGCCACCAGATTTGTTCGTCGTTCAGCGGCTCAACGCACTTCCGCAGTCGTGGCCAATACTGGTTCACAAGCTTCTCGCGGGAAAATGCAAGAAAGAGATGGGCTGCCGTCGGCTGCGATGTCGCGCTCACTTACAAACCTCCTCGGTAATGCAGGGATAGCGTACAGGGAGAAACGCCCGCGTGCACATGCAGCGCAGGGCTCCAGCCGTCGACACTAGTCCACATCCAGCTCGGTTTTCGCCAGCGACACAATCTGCGGCCGGCACTCCTGCCAAATGTCCCAGACAGCGGCGCACCACTTGCGGATCATCCCGTCACGTTCCGGCCCTGGTGTTGCAGCCACAACATCTGCCACCGTGATGCTCGCCTGGTTCTTCGGTACAGGCAGCCGCGGCCACTCCTTGCGATGGCTTGCCATGCGCATGTGCGCCAGCTGCACTTGTTTGCCGGTGAAATTCTTCTCCAGATATAAAAACAAACCCATCACAGCGAAGACCGCCGCGATGGGTTTCGTTGTTTCGTCCACATGCTGGGCGCGATAGGCATCCGCGCTGTTTTCGTGGATGAACGCCGGATCGCTGTGCGCCAGCGTGTAGAACGACAGTTCGTCGAAGAGTTCCTGATCCGAAGGCATGGAGACCGGCCCCCTGGAAGGGGCCAGCCCCTGATCTTACCAGCGATAAATCGTCAAATTATCCAGGAAGACAATCGCCTGCCCGTTTCCGTAGCCATCCACCTGGAAGTTGGTCAGCAGGCTCGGAGCCCATCCCAGCGCGAACGCGGAGTTCACCGTCGCATTGATGGTCTGCGGCACGTCGTCGAGCCATACCGCCTTATAGGTGATGTTGCCCGAGCTGTCGCGCGAGTAGCTCACCTGCACGTGATGCCAGGTGTTCGTGCTCCACTGCCGCGGATTGCAATACTGGTTCGACTTCACCCAGGTGTCCACCGGGTTCTGCGGCGTGCCCTTGTTCGCCGTATAGTCCCACGTGTTGTTCCATCCGTCGCACTGGAACCCGAAGATCGCCGTTTGTCCGTTGGGCATCGTCTGGTTCATATCCATCTCGATGTTCGCCAGCGCACTGGACGGGTTCTGCAGATAAACCCAGGCGTCATAGAGGAAATTCGTTGAGACCGTATCGTCGCCGAATGACTGGTAAAACCTCTCGTTGCCGTTGTTGGAAAAGCTCGTCACAAACTCACGCGCCGAGCCGGTCCGTGAGGGCGATCCCACCAGTCCCGTAGCGCCCGTCGAACTGCCGCCGGCTGCGCTGTCGTTGACCGCATGCCATGCCGACAGCTCTTCGATATTCGCAACGCTGATGGCGCCTGCCGGAATCACCGCCGCAATCGCCGGCGCGGTCACGTTGATCGCCACGTCGGTCACGCACGAGCCGCCTCCGTTGCCCCACGCCTTCACATGCAGCGTATGCGCTCCATTGGCGCTGTTTACGGCCGTATTGATGGTGTTCGCATTGACGATCGTCGTACTCGAGCTGCCATCGAACGAGTACCCCATCGCAGCCGTGCTGTGTCCGCCGCAGGTGGGGGCGCTCGCCGAAAGCGTGAAAGGCGAGTACACACTCGCGCCGCTGGAGGGACTACCTACCGTCACTTCGGACGAAACAGGCTGCGCCGGCGCTGCGCCGCTCACCGTGATCGCCACGTCCGTCACGCAGGAAGCGCCCTGATTGCCCCACGATTTCACGTGCAGCGTGTGGGCTCCTGTGGACGCGCTCACGCTGGCGTTCACCGTCGTGCTGTATACAATGGTCGTACTTGCGCTGCTATCGAGCGAGTATCCCATCGCGCTGATTGCCTGCGAGGAGCAGGAGGAGGCGGTGGCTGCAAGGGTGAAGGGAGTGGTCAGCGTCGAGCCATTCGCGGGACTGCTGACGGTGGGGTTTGCGAATGCTGTTGCGGCGAAAAAAGCCAGCGAACAGAGGACGAGCGGGAGCTTGCAGGGGGTGTGCATGGTCGCGCGAATACCTGACGTTCAAGATCGCCCTTACCCGGGTCCGGGAGTTGACGCCTCGCGCCGAGCCACGTGCACGGCAGCGAGCCTCAATTCGTGCAGAGGTTCACTGTTGGCGGCTGGTTAGACCGCCCGGGTCTATGGTTACGTCCGTAACACCACAGGCCCGACAATAGGAGTCAAGTTAATTACTGGCCACATAGTACATCCAGTTCCTGCAGCGTCAAGGGCTTTTCCTCTTCGGAACTCGGAAACCCTGCGCGTTGCCAAAACCGTAGTAACGTTCTTGCTAATGTTTCTGGGGTCAGTTCGATAACTTTATGGTTACTGTCTGGGCGACGCACTCCCCCATTCGCGTCATGGGCGAACGCTAAAAGAACTATGGCTTTGCACGCTCTTTTTTCGTTCTACGTACTGGTGTGATCGAGAACGATCTTCCAGCCGCCCGCCTTCTTTTCGAATACCAGAGAGTAAATACCTGACGCATCGCCGCCACCCGCCTCCGTGCGCGTCAGATGGAAATGCCCCGTCGCAACCGCGTGGTCTTTCCCCAGCATCCGCACGTCGACCTCGCTGAAGGTCAGCTGGCCCATCGCGTCTCGCGTGGCGTAGTTCTTCTGGTATCGAGCCAGAATCATCTGAAACCCACGCTGGATCGTCTTGCCGATGAACGTCGTCTGCGGGGAGTCATCGTACCCGCGCATGAACGCAACAATGTCGCCGCTGTTCCACGCTGTCTGCTGGTCCGTAAGAACTTGCCGGATCGCCGCCTCCGACGACTGGGCATGCAGCGTCGCACCGAAAACTACAAAAAGCAAAGCCGTCAGCAAGAGTCCGCAGGTCTTTTTCACGGAATATCGTTCTCCAGAAGTTTGGGATCGCAGCGCGGTTCGTTAGACTGGGGCGGGAACCGATGAAGACGTTTTACGCTAAATTCCTGCGCTCGGCCACGGCTGAGGACCATTTCCCGAAACCGGGCCCGCCCGAGGTCGCGTTCCTCGGTCGCTCCAACGTCGGCAAATCGAGCCTTCTCAACGCCCTTCTCGGCGACAAGCAGGCTCGCGTCTCCTCCACGCCGGGCCGCACGCGCGCCATCAACTTCTTCGCACTCGCCACTGCCTCCTGGAGCGAGAAGCCTGCTCAAAACCCGCAGCTCCTCTTTGCCGATCTGCCCGGATACGGCTACGCCAAAATTTCCAAATCCATCTCAGCAGAGTGGCCAAAGTTCATTGAGCCGTATTTGCGCGAGCGCGCCACCCTCGCTCTGTGCGTCTGCCTGGTCGACAGCACCATTCCGCCGAAGGCCAGTGACGCGCAACTGATCGACTTCCTCAGCAGCGCGGGCCGCAGCTACGTCGTCGTCGGCACCAAGGCCGATCGCCTTTCCGGCAATGGCCGGACAAAAGCCCTGGCCGAACTCCGCGAAGCCTTTGCGGCGGAAAAGGTGTTGCTCTGCTCAGCAAAGACCGGTGCCGGCCTCGGAGAACTCACGGCGGCAATCAAAGAAGCTCTCTAGTGCGCGCCCTACGAGGCGATTCTCAACCGGTCCAGAAGCTGGCTGGGATGAACCGGCTTCAGCAGAATTTCAAATTCATGCCCACGAACGCGCGCGTCTCGCAGCAGATCCGCCGTCGCCGCCTGTCCTGAGAGCAGCACCACGCGGCAGCCCGGGATCATCGATGAGATCTGAATCGCAGCCTCGATCCCGCTCATCCCCGGCATCACCACGTCCGCAAGAAAAACGTCAGGGTGGAACGCGCGTGCCGTCTCTACCGCCTTTTGTCCGCCATAAACCGTGGCGGCTTCAAAGCCGTTCTGACTCAGAATCATGCCCAGCGTATCGGCGATAATTCGCTCGTCGTCCGCGATAAGCACCCTGGGCCTGATTCCGCCGGAGGTGGAGCGAGTGTCCATCGAGCCCTTGGGCAGAAAAAAAGCAACTTCGTTGAGGTGTGCGGCGAGTATATCCCTGGAGTATTGAAATCGATCCATATTTCTGTGCCGCACGCCGCTCTGGCGCGCATTGGCACTACTGTTGTCGCTGTAGCCTCTCCGCTCCCCCCGCCGCCGCATCCCGAACCTTCGCAGCGTCTTTGACTTGCCGATCCCCAACGATTTATAACGAGGAAACCGGAACCCCCGTCCGGACTCGTCCGCGAAGCCGCTGCTGGAATCGTCCTGCACGGGTTTGCGGTTGGTTTTGCACCAGTGCAAAGGGATGCTCGGGAAGGCGGTGAAAATCCGCCACTGCCCCGCAACTGTAAGCGCGTGTTCCTGCGTCTCGTTCATTGGGACGCAGCAAAAAGCCAGGCCGATGTGCCACTGAAGCGAACGCTTCGGGAAGGCGGCTGGCTTCGTTCCCGGGTGTTGTTTCGCCCGGAACGGCGCGCGAGTCAGGAGACCGGTCCCATGTTGCCGGGCTTGTTGTCGTCGCGACAAGCTCACTTACCGCGTTCCGAGGGGAACGGAGGAGACCATGACTCTTCACTCGCGGCCCCAGGGCTGCTTCTTCGCCATCGCCCGGCTTTCCATTCTCGTTGCAGCTCTTGCGCTCGCCTCCGCGCCTTCTCTGCGCGCCGTCAGCATTCACGGCACCGTCACTGACCCGCTGGGCAATTCCATCGCCAACGCCACCGTCGCCCTCGTTCAGAATGGCGGGGTCCTTCTGACAGGTCGCACCGGTCCCGATGGCGGCTACACCCTGATCAGCCCCAACTCTGGCCGCTTCTACGTCCTCGCTTCCGGCATCTCGTTTCGCCAGCTCCAGACGCAAAGTTTCTATGGCGGGCGCTTCGACAACGTTGAGCAGAATGTCGTCCTCGAGCCGGAATGGGTTCGCCAGTCCATTGTCGTCACCGCGACTGGAACGCCGCAGCCCCAGGCGCAGGTCAGCGCGTCCGTCACCGGTCTCAGCACCGAGCAGTTCCTCAATCGCGTCGATGTCGCCGATCCGCTGCGCCAGGTTCCCGGCCTCAACGTTAT
Source organism: uncultured Acidobacteriaceae bacterium (assembly GCA_963705765.1). Lineage (GTDB taxonomy): Bacteria > Acidobacteriota > Terriglobia > Terriglobales > Acidobacteriaceae > Palsa-343. The sequence continues at coordinate 32,711 of CAVPKU010000020.1, forward strand.
CCAGCAGGGTCAGCGCGGCGGCGTCACTTCGATCTTTATCCGCGGCGGCAACTCCACCGCGAATCGCGTCGTCATCGATGGCGTCCCGGTCGAAGACATGGGCGGTCGCTTTGACTTCGGCAACGTCGCCACGCTCGGCCTCCAGGACGTCGAAGTCTATCGCGGTCCCAACACCGTTCTCTACGGATCCGATGCAGCCGCAGGCGTCATCGCCCTCACCACGCCGCGCGGCAGCACTTCGTTTCCCTCCCTGCTCTACGAGGGCGACGCCGGCAGCTTTCACACCTACCGCAATCAGGCGCAACTCGCCGGCATGATGCGCAAGCTCGACTACTACTTCGGCGCCTCCAGCCTCTATACCCAGAACTCCATCCCCGGCGATCAATATCACGACGGCACCGCGGTTTCGAATCTCGGCTATAGCCTCTCCGCCAAAACGCAGATTCGCATCACCGCCCGCGCCAGCAACTCCGCCACCGGTCTCCCCGGCGGCAATGGCGGCTACTCCTTCTACGGAATCGCCAACGATGGCAAGCAGAGCGACCAGGACGTCTACGGCAGCGGCACCATCGAGCACGCCTTCCGCGATAACTGGCGCGCCGCCGTTCGCTATGGCCTCGTTCGCAAGCGCGAGGATTCCGGCGAGTGGTATCCGGCCGGAAATTTGCTCACTACCACCGACTTCGGCGCAGGGAATTACTACGGCAATAACGTCACCGTCGTCGGCGCCAACGGCACCTCCACCAGCGGTCAGGCGCTGCTCAACTACGGCCCCCTCTTCGGCTCCGTCTATCCGTACAAGGTGTACCTCGCCTCCAACCGCGACAATCTCTACGCCAGCACGAACTACCAGCACAGCCAGCACCTCGGCGTCATCGCCGGCTTCCGCTACGAGGACGAGCGTGGCATGGAAGGCGAGCCTGCCTACTTCTTCGGAGAGAACACTGAGCGCACGAACTACGACTATCAGGCGCAACTCGGCGGCCAGTTCAAAAACCGCTTCTTCTATACCGCCGCCGGAGGAGTGGAAAAGAACCAGATCTTCGGCCTCGTTGGAACTCCCCGCGGCGGAGCCTCGTGGTATGTCGTGCGCCCCGGCCAGGGCGTCTTCCACGGCACCCGCCTCCACGTGAACTTCGCCAAAGGCTACCAGGAGCCGACCCTCGATCAGCAATTCGGCTCGCTCTATACCTTCCTCCAAACCAACGGCGGCCAGAGCACCGTCGCTCAGTATGGCGTTCGTCCCATCGGAGCCGAAACCTCACGCTCCTACGACGGCGGCATCGAACAGAGCCTGTTCAGCGAAAAAGTAATCGTGCGCGCTACCTATTTTCACAACGAATTCGGCAACCAGATTGAAGCCGTCCCCGCCTCCGCCGTTCCCCAGCTCCTGCCCAATCTCAGCCCCGCGCAACAGCAACAGCTCCAGAGCTTTCTCAACAACAACTTTGCCTACTCCCTCGACCTCAACTCCATGTCCTACCGCGCCCAGGGTGTTGAATCCGAATTCGAGTACGGCATGGGTAAGAACATTTTCCTGCGCGGCGGCTATACCTACCTCGACGCCGTCGTCCAGCATTCTTTCTCATCGGACGCCATCGGCCCCAGCACCAATCCCAACTACCCCGGCATCCCCATCGGCAACTATGCGCCGCTGGTCGGCGCCCGCCCCTTCCGCCGTCCGCCGCACACTGCTTTCGCCAGCGCCATCTACACCGGCAGGAAGTGGTCCGGCATCGTTCAAACGGCCTACGCCAGCCGCAGCGATGACTCCACCTACCTCGGCGGCACCGACGTCAACTTTGGCGACACGCTCCTGCTGCCCAACCGCAACCTCGACTATTCCTGGACCAAAGTCGACTTAGGCGCGACCTACCAATACAAACCCTGGATGGGCCTCTACACCCAAATCGACAACCTCACCAGCAACCAGCACATCGGCCCCATCGGCTATCCGTCGCTGCCCTTGAACTTCCGCACCGGCGTGCGCTTCACCCTCAGCCTCGGACGAAAACAATAGCCACCCTTACCGGGCAGGGAAGTGCCGCGTCCGCTTCCCCGCCCACCATCTCCTGAATTCCTTCCGCCCCACGCAAGATCAACGGAACCGCAACGCCCGAACCAGCGTATTGCTGCTACGAGCCCTCCCACCCCAGCACACAAAGGCTCGCTCCTCGGGAACGAATCGGACATCAGGGGGAAGCATGAACGCCGATGTGCGTCTGGCTTTACGCCAATTGCGGAAGGCGCCTGGATTCGCCGTGACCGCGGTCGTCACGCTGGCTCTGGCCATCGGCGCCAATGCCGTCGTCTTCAGCGTCCTTAACGCGCTGGTGTTGCGCCCGCTGAACGTGCCGCACGCCGACAGCCTCTACATGCTCGAGCGTGGCTACGGCTCCGATACATCTCCCTCCGAGTCCTATCCCGACTACCGCGACCTGCGCGACCGGAACCGCAGCTTCGACTCGCTGGTGCTTTACAACATCATGGGCGGCGTCGGGTTCGATACCGGTCACGGTAATCCCACTGTGCTGTGGCCCTACATGGTCAGTGGCAATTATTTCGATGCCCTGGGCGTTCAGCCGTACCTTGGCCGATTCATCCACGCCTCCGAAGAGCATGGCGCGAACAGCGTTCCCGAAATCGTTCTCAGCTATGCACTCTGGCATAGCCACTTCAACGGCGACCCTGCCACCGTCGGCAGCACCGTGCGCATCAACAAGCACCCCTTCACCGTTGTCGGAGTCGCGCCGCCGGAGTTCCGCGGCACCGAGCTTTTCTTCGCTCCTGACTTCTGGGCTCCCATTGTCGATTCACCCGAAATCACCGACTGGTTCTCCCTCGAAGAGCGCGGCAATCATTCCGCCTGGGCCGTCGGCCATCTCAAATCCGGCGTCACGCCCGCAGCGGCCACTGCGGACCTGAACACCATCGCCGCCTCCCTCGCAAAGGCCTACCCCAAATCCGATGACGGCTTGAAATTCTCCCTCTCCCGCCCCGGTCTGGCCGGCAATACCCTGGGCAAGCCCACCCGCGCCTTTATGTTCGGCCTCATGCTGCTCGCCGGTCTCATCCTGCTGGCCGCATGCGCCAACCTCGGCAGCCTGTTCGCCGCGCGCGCCGCCGATCGCGCCAAAGAAATCGCACTCCGTATGGCGCTCGGATCGCGCCGCCAGCTCATCCTCCGCCAGCTCTTCACCGAAGCCATCCTCGTTTCCCTCACCGGAGGCGTTTTCGGAATGGCCGGAGCCGTCGTCATTCTCCGCGCTCTCAGCACATGGCGCCCCATTCCCAATATCCCCATCAACGTGCCGGTCAATCCCGACCCGAAAACCTACGTCCTGGCCCTGGTGCTGGCTCTGTTCAGCGGGTTGTTCTTCGGTCTCGTCCCCGTCCGCCAGATTCTTCGCTCCAGCCCCTGGCAGATCATTCGCTCTGGCAGCACCAGCGTCGGCAGCACCCGCCGCTTCACGCTGCGCGACATTTTGCTGGGACTCCAGATCGCGATTTGTGCGGTCCTGGTCACAGCCTCGCTGGTCGCGGTTCGCGGCATGGCGCGTTCGCTCTCCACCACCTACGGCATCCAGCCCAGTGGAGTCATGTTGGTGCAAACCGATTTGCAGATGGCCGGATATGACGCCACCCAGCGCGTCCAGATGCAGAAGCACATGCTCGATGCCGCCGCTGCCATCCCTGGCGTCACCGCCGTCGGATATACCGATCGCCTTCCCCTCAGTCTCGGCGGCGGCGATTCCAACGTCTATTCCGACACCACTACCGATTACCGGCCCACCAACGCGGTAGCCGATGCCCAGAATTTCAACGTCTCCCCTGACTATTTCCGCGCCGCCGGAACCGCTTTGCTCGCCGGCCGCAGCTTTACCCTCCACGACGAAGACAAAGCCCCCATCGTCGCGGTGGTCAATCGCGAATTTGCCCGCAAAGTCTTCGGATCGGTCGACAAGGCCATCGGCGGCCACTTCAAATTCTGGGGAGGCCAGCGCGCCGAAGTCGTCGGCATCGTTGAAGACGGCAAATACCAGACCCTCACTGAAGACCGCAAGCCCGCGATGTTCTTCTCCTTCCTGCAGCATCCCTCCAGCGACACCTGGATCGTCGTTCGCTCCAATCGCGATCCGCAGGAAATCGCTGCTGCACTGCAACGCTCCATGCGCTCCCTCGACCCGGCGCTCCCGCTCAATATCACCACCTGGGACAGGGAACTCGACTCCGCCCTCTTCGCCGCCCGCGTCGCCACGGTTTCCCTCGGCGTGCTGGGCCTGCTGGGCGCGATGCTCGCCATCACCGGCATCTTCGGCATGGCCGCTTACACCGTCAGCAAGCGCCTGCGTGAACTCGGTATCCGGATCGCCCTCGGAGCCGATCGAGGCAGGGTGCTTCGGGCTGCGCTGGGGCGTACCTTCCGGCTGCTCGCCATCGGCTCGACGGCTGGCCTGATCCTCGGTGTTTTGGCCACCCGGGTTCTTTCCCTCATCGTCTACCAGGCAACGCCAAAAGACCCGTCATCCTCGGCGGCGTCATCCTGGTCATGCTCATCGTTGGCGTCCTCGCCTCCCTGATTCCCGCCCGGCATGCTCTCGCCGTCGATCCGATGATCCTGCTCCGCGAAGAATAAGCGGGCATCAAACCGACCCGACCCCTTGCGCCTAATCCCCTCGTTCGTGCTTTCTCGGATTGCTGCCCACCCCGGCAAGCTCCTGCTATGGTCCTTCCGCGGATGAAATGGAGCCAGCCATCGCGATCGCCTGATTGCGTAGATCAACGCCTGAGCGCCATCTCGGCGCGCCGACCAAACCATTCACGTCGCCCAGACGGAAAAAGGCCCCTCCACAGGAGGGGCCTTTTGTCTTCAAATCGACGGCGACCCTACTGCCGCGCAGCCCGCCCCCCACGCACCGCTTCCTGCGCGTGGACGGCGCCGTTCGGCGGAACCGGCGGAACCTCCGGCTCGGCTGCGACTGCCTTCCCGCTGATCCCCAGCTTCTTCCGCAGTTCCACGTCGATCCTCGCAAACGTGTCGCGATTCTCCTTCAGGAATCCGCGCACATTCTCGCGTCCCTGTCCGATCCGCTCGCCGGAGTAGCTGAACCACGCCCCGCTCTTCTCCACAATATTGTTGGCGACCGCCAGATCCAGCACATCCCCCTCGCGCGAAATCCCTTCGCCATAGAGAATGTCGAACTCGGCCTCGCGGAACGGAGCAGCGACCTTGTTCTTGACGATCTTCACTTTGGTCCGCGATCCAACTACCACATCGCCTTCCTTCACCGCGGCAATGCGTCGAATATCGATGCGCACGGAAGAATAAAACTTCAGCGCCCGCCCGCCCGTCGTCGTCTCCGGGTTCCCGAACATCACGCCGATCTTCTCGCGGATCTGGTTAATAAAGATAAGGCTCGTTCGCGACTTCGACACCGTCCCCGTCAGTTTCCGCAGCGCCTGCGACATCAGCCGCGCCTGCAGCCCCATGTGCGAGTCGCCCATCTCGCCGTCCAGTTCCGCTTTGGGAACCAGTGCCGCCACCGAGTCCACCACCAGCACGTCGATCGCGCCCGACCGCACCAGCGCTTCGGTGATCTCCAGCGCCTGTTCGCCGTAGTCCGGCTGCGAGATGAGCAGGTTGTCGATGTCCACCCCCAGCTTCTTCGCATAGCCTGGATCCAGCGCATGCTCGGCATCCACAAACGCCGCCAGCCCGCCGGCCTTCTGTGCCTCAGCGATGATCTGCAGCGTAATAGTCGTCTTGCCCGACGACTCAGGGCCGAAAATTTCAATCACGCGCCCGCGCGGCACGCCGCCAACGCCCAGCGCGGCGTCGAACGAAATAGAGCCGGTCGAAATAACGGAAATGGGGACAATCGCCTCTTTGCTGCCGAGGCGCATGATGGATCCCTTGCCGAACTGCTTCTCAATCTGCGATAGCGCCAGATCTACGGCGCGCTGACGATCATCTGCCACGTTGATTGCTCCATTCCTGCCCTGATCCTCCGCGTTTTCCGCGGATTTCAGAGCCCGGTTTTCAGCCTTGGACTTTCGCCTATTCTTTGCCTCGTACCCTTTGAGTCTACCATCGGACCCATACCGCCCTATCCCCCCGCAAACACAATTTTCACCCGAGGTAATGGCGCAGTTATTTTCCCGAGTCTACCAGGTTTCTTCGGTACCGTTTTTCCTCAGGGGGCGATGCCCGTCCGTCGGCCCCGCCCTCCCCGTTACGCGTCGGATCCGTCCAGCCCCCATCGCCGGAGCTTGCCCGGATCGCCACCCCTCCTCTTCAGATCATCGGGGCTCGGCAGGCAAACCGGGGCGATCCCCGATTCGAAACGGCCTCGACACTCCACCCTTGAACCCATGCGAAAGGTTTTTGTGAAATGCGCGATTGAGGGTATATTTTCTCGTACCGCGGAAGAGCAATGGCCCTTCCTCCCCGATCCTCCGGCGATCAGCATGCCCATCGACATCCGGCGAGCGCCGGCGACCGCAAAATAAATGTGAGCCTGCCATGAAGGTTTGCCCGTTTTGCCGGGAAGAAGTCCGCGATGACGCCATCAAGTGCCGCTATTGTTCTTCCTCCTTGATCCCTGCCGCGAGCAAAGCTGCGACTGAATCCGCTGCCCGCGGCACTGCCCAGTTCATTTATGTTCCCGACAAAAACCTGATTCGCTTTGCCGGAATCTTTGCCGTCGCACTGATGATTTTTGTGGCGGTCGGGCTGTTCCTCTACGGATACCAGGTCAGGCAGGCCCAACTCTCTGCGAGGCTCGGCCCATCAGGTGCCACTTCCGCACCAGCACCCGCCTCCAATCAAACGGTCTACATCCTCGATCAGGGCCTGGTCCGTTTTGCCAAGTTTACCGGGGGCATTCTCGCCATCTTTGTCACGGTGGGCTTGTTTCTCTATGGAGTCGACATCAAGCAGGTCGCCAGAGACGTGCGATCGGAAGCCGACCGCATACGACAAATCAGGGAGGATGCCAGCAAGCTTCTGCAGGACACCCAGGCCTCGCTTTCCCAGCTTGAGAGGCAGGCCGAACTTACCCACACGGCTCAAAGCAAAGTGGAAGCCGGTCTCAAACAGATCGAGAATGTGCAGGAGCAGGTCGACGCGAAATTGCAGGAAATCGTCAGGAGCGCTGCCAGGGCCCAGGAAACAGCGGACGCGGCACAGACCTTTTACCTCGGAATGAAAACCCAGGCCGAGAGTGTCCACCCTCAGCCTGCCGATACCCCCAAAGCTGCAAAGACCGGAAGTCCAGCGCGGCCGCGCAAATCTGGTTTTACAGTTCCCGAACTGGCCCGCCTCTACAACTTTCCCACCGAGTTGGATGGAAGCGGACAATGCATTGGGATCATTGAGCTCGGCGGCAGCTATAGAAAGTCCGACCTGAAAACCTATTTTGACGAGTTAGGTCTGCCTGTCCCCAAAGTTACCCCCGTTTCCATAAGCGGCGCCAGGAACAGCCCCACCGGAAACTCCGTCGACCTCGATGCCGTTGTCACCATGAACATCGAAGTGGCCGGTGCGGTGGCCCCCGGTGCACATATCGTCGTCTACTTCGCACCCGACAGCAACCAGGGCTTCCTGGACGCCATCTCCGCCGCAGTCGCCGACGAAGAGAACGCCCCGTCCGTACTGGTCATCGCCTGGGGCAGTCCGGAAAACAGCTGGACCCGAGACATCGTGACCGCCATGGATCAGGCATTTCACGCCGCCGCCCAAAAGCAAATTACCGTCCTCTGCTCCGCCGGCGACAATGGCGTCACGGCAGGAGTCACCGATGGCCACGCCCACGTTGTTTTCCCCGCCTCCAGCCCCTGGGTGCTTGCCTGCGGCGGCACGCGCCTCACTGCATCCGGGGAAAAGGTGAAATCGGAAGTGGCCTGGAACGACAGGAACGACAGGAAAGATATGTATGGCGGCGCGACCGGAGGCGGCGTCAGCGAAATCTTCCCCCTGCCCGACTGGCAATCCGCGGTCGACGTTCCAGCCACGGACGATGGACACCGGGGAAGAGGGATTCCCGACCTGGCTGCCAACGCCAGTCCGTACTCCGGATATCAGGTGCGGGTTCACGGCTCAGAAATGGTTGTCGGCGGCACGTCTTCAACTGCGCCTCTCCTCGCCGGACTTGTTGCCCTCATGAATCAATCCCTCGGTCGAAACCTCGGCCACCTCAATCCTCTGCTTTATACAAAAATCGGCCCGGCTGGCGTGATGCATAACATCATCGAAGGCGACAACGGCGTGCAGGGCGTAAAGGGCTATGCCGGCCGGCCCAGGATGGAATGCCTGCACGGGATGGGGCCGCCCCGACGGCAGAAAACTTCTCGAGGCGTTCCGAGCCGTCTCCTGAACATCAAACCCTTTCAGTCTCCCCTCGGACTCGTACCGCTCCACCACCCTCCGAACACAATTTCACCCGAGGTAATGGCGCGGTTATTTTCCCGGGTCTACCAGGTTTCTTCGGTACCGTTTTTCAGGCCGGGGCGGGATTGTCGTACCCAATCTCGTCAGCGTTTCCGCCTCGAAGCAGGCTTCTTGCCGCCCGGCTCCAGGTTTTTCGCCGCAGCCCGCAGGGCTTCTGTCAGATCCTTCGCCGACAACGCGCTCACCGGATCGATCAGCCATTGCAGAACCAGCCCGGAAAGAAGCACATGATAAAACGTCCCGATGGTTCGCACGGTGTGCTCGCTGATCGTGCTTTCGTCCTGATTCAGAAACATCGCCGCCAGGCCGGCGCGTGCCAGGTGCAGTTTGCTCGCGATCATCTCGCGCGTCTCCGCCTGGCCGATCATCTGCGCAAAGATTTCGAAGTTGGCCACCCACAGCGAACGGTGGGTCTCAAAGGTGGCCATCACCTTCGCCCACGTGGCCTCGAATCTCCTGGCTGCCGGAACGTTGGCTGGAACAGCAGCCTGCAACGCCCGCTGCAGATCCTCGTCCCATTCGCCGAAGGCAAGCAGCAGAGCTTCCGTCAGCAGCGCCTCTTTTGAGGAAAAGTGATACCCGATCGCGGCCAGACTCACTCCGGCCGCCGATGCGATATCGCGCGCGGTGGTGCGGTTAAAACCCTTCTCCAGCAGGCACTTCTTCGCTGCCAGCAGCAGAGCGTCCCGATTGCTCATAAAAAACTCGTTCGCCCCCTGGAACATTTGTACCAGACGATCGTATAGTACAAGTGTGTAAGACAATTGTTCTAGCCCCGCCCCAGGAGAAGCATCGTGAAAAACAAATCCATCCTCATTTCAGGAGCCAGCGTGGCCGGTCCCGCCCTCGCCTTCTGGCTCCATCGTTTCGGATTTCAGCCCACTATCGTCGAGCGCGCGCCCGCCGTTCGTCCGGGCGGCTATGCCGTCGACTTTCGCGGTGCCTCCCTCCGCGTGCTTGAACGGATGGGCCTTCTGCCTGAAGTCCAGCGCCGCCAAACCCGCATCGGCGCCATCACCATGGTCGATCGCAACAGCAAAAAGATCGCCAGCATGCCCGATGGCTTCACCAGCGGCGAACTGGAGATCCTGCGTGGCGATCTCGCCGCCATCTTTTACCAGGCCACCTGCGAAACCACCGAATACATCTTCGACGACAGCATCGCCGCCATGGACCAGACCGACGCCGGTGTGGACGTGTCAATGCAGCGCGGCGGCCGACGCCGCTTCGACCTGGTCGTTGGCGCCGACGGACTCCATTCAAAAGTCCGGTCCCTTGCCTTCGCAGACGAGGCAGCCTTCGTCCGCTATCTTGGCTATTACGTTTCCATCTTTACGATTCCCAATTACCTTCATCTCGACCACGCCGGACTGTATTACGGAACCCTGGGCAAGAAGGTCGGCATCTTCAGCGGAGGCGATGCACAGGAAGCGAAGGCGTCCTTCTTTTTCGCCACCGAACCGCTCGACTGCACTCGTCGCGACAGCGCGCAACAAAAGCAAATTCTGCGTGAGCGCTTCCAGAACGAAGGCTGGGAATCCCCGCGTCTGCTCGAGTGTATGGAGAGCGCGCCGGACTTCTATTTCGATTCCGTGAGCCAGGTGAAAATGGACCGCTGGTCCTCCCGTCGCTGCGTTCTGCTCGGCGACGCGGCCTACTGCGCTTCACCCCTTTCCGGCATGGGTACCGGAATGGCTGTCGTGGGAGCCTATGTTCTGGCCGGCGAACTGGCAGACGCCGACGGAGACTACCAGGTCGCCTTCCGGAATTACGAAACCCGCATGCGCGATTTCGTCGACAAGTGCCAGGGAATCGCCGACGGGGCCACCGACTGGTTTGTGCCGCGAACCCGATTCCGCCTGTGGCTGAGCCATCAGATGTGGAAGGTTCTGCCTTACACGCCGTGGAAGAACATGATGATCGAGGTCCCACTCAGGATCGGAAACTCGATCCACCTCCCCGACTACGAAGTCAGGACAGCAGGGAACTGACCTCACTCGCAGTGTCCGGCCACGTCTCACCCTGCGCTTCCAAATTCGATCGGAGTGCCGGCGGCCTGCAGCACCGGCACCCTGATCCCCCTCGGTACAGCCCTTACGCCGCCTGCTCATCCTTCTTTATCGCCGGTTGCGCAGCCAGCTTCAGCCAGTCGTCGAACCGCGTCTTGCCAAGTCGCGCGTCCCCGCCAGGCAGCAGCGTCTTCTCGCCCACCGCGATCCCGTAGTAGCGCCCGTTCGGATCGCTGATGACCTCGCGCGGATCCTTCAGCGCAGTCAACTCCCGCCGGACCAGTTCGTCCAGACGAAACGTCTCCGGCCCTCCGATTTCAACCATCCCGTTCTCCGGCGGCCCTATAGCGATTGCGGCCAATGCGCTGGCCACATCCTCGGCGGCCATCGGCTGGAACATCCCAGGCGGCATCCGCACCTGATTGCCATCCGTCGAAAAATCCGCGATGCTCTTCACAAATTCAAAGAACTGCGTCGCCCGCACGACGGTGTACGGAACAGATGAACCCTCGATCAGTTTCTCCTGCGCCATTTTTGCGCGAAAGAATCCGCTCTCCAGCAGACGATCCGTTCCCACCACCGACAATGCAACGTGATGACCCACTCGGGCCCGCCCTTCAGCCTCCAGCAGGTTGCGCGTCGACGTCTCGAAGAACTGCATCACCGCCGCGTCCTCCCATGAAGGAGAGTTGGTTACATCCACAACCACCGAAGCGCCCTCGAGCGCCTCTGCCAGTCCCTCGCCGGTGATGGAGTTCACGCCGGAGGAGGGAGATGCCGCCACGACGTCCTGTCCCTGTTCGCGAAGCCTTTTCACCAGCTTCGATCCAATGAGCCCAGTGCCGCCGATCACTACGATTTTCATCTGTTCATCTCCTGTTCAAATAGATCGATTCTGCAACTGCCGCTCTCTTCACCTTGACCGTACAACCCATACCTTTGTGACGCCGCGCTCAAGCATTCCAGTGCATAAAAGTTGTAGAAATCCTGCTCGCTGTTGTGTTTCGCAAAGACGGTCGTTGCAGCCAATTGCTAAACTCCTTGCGTTGAGGCCGCGCCATCGATCGATCCCCGCTCGATCCGGCATCCTATCTATAGAAGAAACGGAAAGGGAACCAACGATGGCGTCTCCGGTTGTGGAAACGACTTGCTGTGTCGTGGGCGGCGGTCCGGCGGGCATGATGCTCGGCTATCTCCTGGCGCGCCAGGGCGTCGAGGTCACCGTGCTCGAAAAGCATCAGGACTTCTTCCGCGATTTTCGCGGCGACACCGTGCATCCCTCCACCCTCGATGTGCTGAACGAACTCGGGCTGCTTACGGAATTCCTCCAGTTGCCGCATCAGAAGGTGGAGTCCGTCGGAGTGGTCATCGGAGATGAAACCTTCGAAGTCGCCGACTTCCGCCACCTCCCAACCCAGTGCAAATTTGTCGCGCTCATGCCCCAATGGGATTTCCTCGACTTCCTCTCCGCTCATGCAAAACGGCTCCCCGCCTTCCACCTGCTCATGCAGCACGAAGTCGTTGACCTGCGCAGAGACGGCAAGCGCGTCGTCGGTGTCGTGGCGCGCAACAATGATCAGGAAGTTCAGGTGCGTGCCGATCTCGTAGTCGGTTGCGACGGCCGCCACTCCGTCACCCGCCAGGCTGCCGGATTAAAAGTAATCGAACATGGCGTCCCCATCGATGTCCTGTGGTTTCGCATGAGCCGCAGGTCAGGCGATCCGGCGCAGGTTCTCGGCAACGTGAACTACGGCAAGGCGCTGATCCTCATCGATCGCGCCGATTATTTTCAGGCCGGCCTCATCATCCCCAAAGGCTCCTACAGTCAGATCCAGGCGCTCGGCCTCGATGCATTCCGCGCCTCCATCGATCGCATCGCTCCCTGGTTGGGCGACCGGGTCCACGAGCTGCGCGACTGGGATCAGATCAAAATACTTACCGTCCAGATCAACCGGCTGCGGCGCTGGCACAAGCCCGGATTGCTGTGCATCGGAGACGCCGCTCATGCCATGTCGCCCGCCGGTGGAGTGGGGATTAACCTGGCCATTCAGGACAGCGTCGCGACGGCCAACCTGCTGGCGCGACCGCTGCGGGAAGGAAAGCTCCGTGAGAGAGATCTGGCAGCTGTACAAAGCCGTCGCGTCTTTCCCACTCGCGTGACGCAGGCCATTCAGATCGGCGCCCACCGCGGCTTTGCTCGCGTCTTCGAAAATGCTGGACCGATCCACGCACCCTGGCCGATGAAAGTCGTGCAATATATTCCCGGCATCCATCGGGCTCTGGGCTACGCAGTCGGAGTCGGCGCACGCCCGGAACATGTGCGCGAGCACACCCCACCGCCTCAACGAAAATGGTGCCTGCCCGCACTCGTCTGCGCAGGAGTCGGCATCGCAGCCGGCGCAGCGGTCTGCGGCTGGGCAACATGGAAGCTCTGGAGTCGAGCCGTAAGCCCATCGAATACCTAAAAGCAGCTAACAAGCAGCTAACCGCTAGTCGCTAACAGCTAGTGTGGCGTCCTGGAAGTTCTTAGCATGAATCGAAATTGTCATTCCGAGCGAAAGGGGCCCCAAACGCTTTTCAGTTTTGGGGGTGGTGAGCCGAGGAACCCGCTTTTGCCTTTCCCTGTTTTGGCAAAGAACTTTGGCTAGTCGCTGACAGCTGGTCGCTAACAGCTGGCCGCTAGCAGCTGGAAGCTTCAAAGTTCCTTCCGGTACAGCACGCTCCGCCCCATCACCTCATACCCCAGCCCGCGATGCGCCTGCTCCGACAACGCATTCTCCATCAGCGAGTCCGACGCCATCTCCCGGCAACCCTGCCCGCGTGCCCATTCCTCGGCCGCGGCCACCAGCAACCCTCCAACCCCTTGCCGGCGCCAGGCTTCCTCCACGTACCACCCCTCGATATACCCCACCGGCCGCGTCACGTCGCAGCAGTCCGCATGCGAACGCAGCCCCGCTTCCAGAAATCCCACCAGCCTGCGATCCGGCGCCTCTGCGACGAAATGCAGCAGCGGCAGCGTCGACGGATTCCGCCCCGCTAGAATCGCCTCCAGCTCCTGCCGATGCTCCGCGCGCGGCGACTCCGGCCACAGCGAGAAGCAAAGATCAGCCAGCCCTTCGATGTCCTCAGGTAGCGCTGTGCGAATCAAAACGCCGGACATGCTCAATGCTTTGCCACGCTGGAGGTTGCGCTGGAACTCGATCCCAGAACAATGAACTTAAAGTAGTCCTGTGCCGTCAGCTTCCCGGTCGCCGCGTCCACTGCGTTGAAGGTCACGGTGTAAGTGTCCGGCGTCGTGCCTGGTTTGCCACCACCACCACCACCACCACCACCGCCGCCGCCACCGCTTCCGCTTCCACCACTTCCTCCGTTGCTGCCGCCGCCGCCGCACGCCATCAGTCCGCCGAGCAGCGCAACGCACAGCAGCACGCGAACCGCGCCGAGCGAGCGCCGTCGCGCCGGAATCCCCAGGAAAATTACGCATGCCAGCGCAACCATGCCGCGCGCGGCCTTCCCCATCCAGCCCTCAGGCGCCAGTGAGGCCGATGTCGCCGCGGTTGTCGTGATCGTCAACGTTGTCTGGCCCACCTGTGCGCTGGTTGGACTCACGCTGCCTGGACTAAAGCTGCACTGGGGAGCATTGATGTCCGCTGCGTTGGCTCCAGTCACCGAGCAACTCAGGTTCACCAAACCCGAGAATCCTCCGTTTCCCGAGACCGCCACCGGAGTCGTAAACGATGCGCCCTCGGTGTACGGTCCCTGCGGCGTCGACTGATAGAACGACAGCCCCAGGGACTGCCCCGTCCCATTGCCGCAGTTCGCCGTGCAGGTAATCGTCACCGCGCTCGATGCCTGCGAGCCCGTGTAATTCGTGCCGCCGTTGTAGCTTGCCGTGATTGTGTTCGCGCCCAGAATCAGCTGCTGTAGTGTTGGATACAGGACCGCCTCGCCGTAGATCGCTCCCGTCTTCGCATCCTGCGCTGCGAATACGAGCACCGTGTCCAGCACCGTCCCCGTCGTCGTGTCGGTGAAAACCACAGAACCATCCGGCGGAGCCGCGAAGTAGTTCGTAAATCCCGGCATCACCGTTGCCGTGACGGTGGGTGCTGTGTACGTCCCTGTGGTTCCGCTGGCGGTCAGGCTCAGTGTCGTGCTTGCCTTCTGTACCGTGAAACTCACCGTTGCCGATGTGCTGGGCCCGTAGCTGTTGTCCCCGTTGTAACTGGCCGACACGCTGTGCGAACCCGTCGCCGGATAATGCAGCGGATACTCGGCGTTTCCCGTCGCATCGAGCGTCTGGTTCGCGCCACCCCCTGAATCCACGAAGAAAATTGTCCCCGTCGCGTTCGTGATCGGATTGGGTTTCCCCACCTGCGACTGGCCAATCGGCTCCGCATCCACGCTGGCGTAGGTGCCGTACGTGATGGTCTGCCCCGCGATGCTGCTCAGCGCTCCATTGCTTCCAACCGTGTTGGCGGAGATTTGCAGCACGCTGTTTTCCGGCGTCACCGTGACCGTCGTCATCGGCGACGTGCTGGCTGCATACGTTCCATCGCCGCCGTACCGCGCATACACGTCATACGTCCCGCCCGGATAGCCCGCCCACGTGGCCGTTGCTGCGCCGCCGGACAATGTCACAACCGCCTGCCCGTCGCCGCGCGTTGTCCCTGCTTTCTCGTTCGCGTCCGTCAGCAGCGCCACCGTTCCCGAAGCGCCTCCCGGAGTTACACCGATCGTCGCCGTCGCCGCAGTCCCGTGCGTAAAGCTCGTTGGACTCACCGTGAGTGTCGTACTCGTCGGCGTCAGCGCAACACTGCTCCAGCTGTTTACCAGCGCACTGATATCCACGCTGCCCAGTCCCGTGGCCAGATTGTAAGCAACGCCCGCGTTATATCCCGTTAGAAATCCGTTCGCCCCGCAGTTCGGCGAGCCCGGCGTGCACACCACCGAGTTATTGCCCGTTGTTATGGCATGAAAAGCAGACGGGCTCGATCCCGCTACCTTGTACAGACTCCAGTTCACCTGCCCCAGCCGCTGCGTCGCTCCAACCTTCTGGTTGATCAGCGCCAGCACCCCTGCAAACGCCGGTGCCGCTGCCGACGTCCCTCCAATGCCGTGAATCGACGGGTTCGTGCCCGTGCAATCCTGGTCGAGGCACACCGCCCAGGCCGCATCGTACAAACCATTTCCTGAAAGCAGCGAGACATCCGGCACATCCCGCACCTGATCCGCCGCCACCCCCGCCGCGACTTCAAATTGCTGTTGCCATGCCGGCTTGGGATAACCGCCCACCACGCTGCCGTTCGCGTCATACACCGCCGCCCCGCTTGCGCCTCCTCCACCCGCCGCGATCAATGTCAACCCATTCAGAACCTCAGCCTGATTGCCGGCCAGCGCTCCGTTCGCGCTCGTCGAGTCGTTCCACGGATACTCCGGAATGTATCCCAGCGCCGAGGTGTAGTTAGCTCCGTTCGTCGTGCTGGCATACTTCGTGAAGTTCTTCGCCAGCGGATCGAAATCCGTTCCGCCCACCGCCACCGTATAAGGTGTCGATGCCAGCCCGTTCACCGCCAGCCCATGGACCGCCGCCACCTCCGTGTTGGGATTGTCGCAGTTCGCCGATCCGGAATCCCCCGTCGACACCGTCACCGCGATCCCTTCTGCTGCCGCCTGCTCCCACAGGTTCAACAGCTCCGCGTTCCCCGCTGCTCCCTGGGCCGCCTCGCACGATCCCCAGCTCACGCTCAGGATGTTCACCGCGTCGTCTTCCACCGCGCGCAGCATCGCCAGATAAAGCCCCGCTTGAAAGGTCGTATCCCACGCCTCGTAGTACACCAGCTTCGCTCCTGGAGCGATCGCACTCACCGCTTCTCCGTCCAGTGATGACTCCGTATTGTCGGGGAAATAATTGCCCGTGGGTCCGTCATCGATGACCGAATACGTGGCCGCCGGTAGTCCGAACAAGGCCCGATAGTTCGACACGTCGTTCAAATTGATGTTCTGCGCGCTTCCGTCCTCCACGATACCCACCGTGACTCCCGTACCGTCCAGCGTCGCCTGACCCATCGCAAGATGCGTATTCATCGCGTTGGGCGCGTCGTAGATCGTCGCCGCGTCCCCCGGTCCCACAAACAGCAGTTCGCTCGATCCCGAGCCGATCGAAAGCTCGGGAACAAACCGCTGCTCCAGCGCACTCCACTCTCCCCGCGTCCCCCGTATGAACTGCGGCCGCGGAAAAAAATCATGGAGCGGCGAGATTCCTGCCACCACCGGCGCCAGCGCCGCCGGAATCATCGGGTCCGCACTGTTCGCGAGATGCTCCTCCCCGCCTGCCGTGTAGCGGTGGATCTGCGTATGAAACGTCTCCTCGATCTCGCCCACCGATCCCGAAAACTCGATCGCCGTCCGCCCTTTCGTCACCCGGCCGACCGCAAATCCGTGACCGCTTAACCACGTCGATAATTGCTGGATATCCTCCGTCGCCGCGCCAAAGCGCTCGCCGAACTGTTCCGGCGTCAGAAACTTCCCGAAGTGAACGGAGTTCCTGTCCTGAATCGAACGCAGAAACTCCTGGAGATCGGCTTCCTGTGCCGCGGTCCGCTTCAGCACCAGGAGCATCCGCGTTGCGGGCGTCGATCCGGATACCACACCTCGATCGAACTGCGCCCGTGCCAGCGGATGCGTGTTGCCCCGCAATGCCACCACGGCAGAGTCGTCGATCGGGTGCACGATACGGCGTTCCGGCCCGGCCACCTGTTGAGCCCAGGTCTGAATTCCAGTGATCAGGAAAGGGAGAACGAAGAGCAGAAAATAAAGGTTTCTTCCGCGCACAAAGATCATGGCCCTTCAGCCGTGCAACTGAGTTTGCGGAAAGTTTTGCACCAGTGGCATCCGGTGTCAACCAGGAAAAAGCATCGCCTGCAAACCTGGAGTCAGGTCGCCTTGTAACTCAACCGCAGTCCAGGTAAGTAGGCCATCCATCGGTTAGCGGACGGCGCTGGCCATCGAAGGTTGCGTCCTCCGGTCCTCGGCCACGGCCTGCACCACCGCGTTCAGGATCGTCCGCACCACCAACTCCGGCTCATCCAGATGAATCCAGTGCAGGCTGCGCTCCGCGACCATGTGCCGTGCGCGCGGCCCGTATTGCTCCATGTTCGCCGGCGGCGTAGCGCTCGCCGGCGTCAGAATCGCAACCGGCATCTCGCCGATCGCCTCCACCTGATACATCTCCATCGCGGTCGTCTCCACCGCATCCAGGTGCGCCCGCAGCCCGCGATAGAAGCGAGGCGCCGACCAGTGCGCGGCAATCGACGGCCGCACCTCCGCTGGCATCTTGCCAATCTCCGTATCCAGTCGCATCGCCAGAAATTCGCCCTGCCGTCCCGCCAACCGGATCAGAAATCCCGAGAATCGCGCCGACCGGCAGAAGTGCGAGCGCGCTGCCAGCCGCGTCATTCCCACCCGCGCGAATACTTTCCCCACCCGCGTCAACCGCTGCGCACGCCGCACGCGCGCGTCGGCTCCTGCATTGAACGGCGGCCATTCGATGGGCCGCATCGGATCGATCAAAACCAGCCCCGCCGTCTCTTCCGGATAATCCAGCGCAAACCGCTGCATCACCAGCCCGCCAAACGAGTGCCCCACCAGAATCCACGGCGGCTCAATCCCCGCCGCCCCCAGCAACTCCCGTAGTTCGCGTGCCACATTCGCCGGCGTACGTTCGGAGGCGCATTCGCTGCTCCACCCCAGCCCGCCGCGATCGTACGCAACCGTGTGCACATCATCGCCCAGCGCCTCCTGGATGTGCATCCAGTTCAGGCTCGTCGCCGCAAATCCTGACTCGAATACCACCGTCGGCCCGCGCCCCCGGGTACCGGTCTCCACCAGATAGAGTTCGCGCCCGTCGCCGATCCTCACCAGCCGCCCCGGCCTTCGCAGCCGTCGGCGATCCACCACGCTGCCGATCCACTGATAAAGAAATCCCGCCACCAGCAACAAAACCATCAGAGCCGCCGCGCCCGCAAGAACCCATGCCGCCGCCCACATACCTCTGAGCAATATCATCGTCATGGCGTCTCGCTCCCACCAGCCTCCAGACGGAAATCCTTTCGCGTCAGGTGCGCGTGCGGCGATCCGTGATCGATCAGCAGAATCGTCGAGCCCGGCTTGCCGGCCAGCTTCGCCTCCACCTGCCGCGAAAGCCACAGTCCACCAATCTGCTCCAGATCGAAGAACACGAACTGTTTCGTCGCCCCGCCATTCTTCGGCGCCGCCTCCACATACACCGGCGCGCCGGTCTTCTGATCCATCCACGTCGTCACAGACGCGTAGATCGAAGGCTGCCCCGGCCCCGGCTCGCTCTTCAGTACAGAACAATCCCGCGCACCATACTTTGCCGGCGGCAGCACGGTCTGCTTCGTCCAGAAAAACTGCCCGTTCACAAAATCTTCGGGATAAAAGATCGTCCCCGCCACGCCCTCGCCCCAGTGTTCCGCCGATAGCCGCGCCGGCCCCTTGTCTCCCGCGCGCAGAACCTCAATCGATGTGTGCCCGCTCTCATCCTGCGTCAGCAAATATTTCTCGCGCTTGTGATCCGGAGTCGTCACCGTGATCAGCGTCCGCAGCCCATCGGGAAACGAATGCGACGCGAGCAATAGGGAATTGTTTACCCTTGAACCATTCGCCGCCACCATGGTCAGCCGCCCCGTCGCCCGCACATCCGATTTCTCCACACGCGCTCGAGCATTCGCCAGCACCGCCTTCAGCGATCCCGCCGTCGCCCCGGGCTTCGCACTGCTCTGCGCCAGGCAAGCCACGGTGAGAAAACATAGAGCTATCCGGACGCCAATTCTGTTCACGGACTGAGTCTTGTGAAGGGGCACGGCTTCAGCCGTGCCATTAGAGTTGCAAAAGGAATCTGGCTTCAGCCGCGGCGGGACGTCTCTCTCTCTGCGAACGGACCGCACTCCAAAGGTCAGTCGCATATCAGCCCATCCTTCATCGCCACATGCCGATGCGCCGTCGCCGCAATCGCCAGATCATGCGTCACCATCACCAGCGTCGTCCCATGCCGCTCCTGCACCTGTGCCAGAATCTCCAGGATCTTCGCCGAATTCACGCTGTCCAGGTTTCCCGTCGGCTCATCGGCCAGCAACACCTGCGGTTCATTCACGAGCGCACGCGCAATCGCCACCCGCTGCCGCTCCCCGGCCGAAAGTTGCGTTGGATACTGCCGCAACCGGTGCTCCAGCCCCAGCTCCACCAGCAGCGCCCGCGCCCGCTCTTCCCGATCGGCATGATGCGCTCCGCTCCCCAGCATTGGCACCTGCACATTCTCCATCGCGTTCAACGACGGCAGCAGATGGAACGACTGAAAGATGAACCCCGCAAACCGCGCCCGGTACGCGTCCAGCGTGATGCAGGCCCCGCCGTTTTGCGCCCCGCCCAGACACTCGCCGCGAAACAGTACCGACCCAGTAGTCGGCTCATCCAGCCCGCCCAGCAGATGCAGCAGCGTCGATTTGCCGCTCCCACTAGCCCCCGTGATCGCGAGAAAATCTCCCTTCGCCACCGTGAGACTCACGCCCCGCAGCGCCTCAATCCGCCCACACTCATAGCTCTTCTTCACATCGCGGACTTCGAGAATCCACGGCGACCCCGAGCCGATCCCAACCCCCGACTCACTCATGCCGCAGCGCCTCCACCGGGCTCAGCTTCGCCCCGCGCCACGCCGGCACCGACCCCGCCAGCACGCCCACCAGCGTCGCCATCAACAGTCCTTCCACCAGAGTCGCCAACGGCAGCGTCGTCGACGCAATGCTCGCCGTCTGCGGCAACGTTCCAAGAATCCGCAGCGCCCCCCATCCCAGCAACACGCCCGCCGCGCCGCCCGCCACCCCCAGCGCCGCTGCCTCTATAAGGATAAGCAGCATCACCCGCCAACGCGACCATCCCATCGCGCGCAGTACGCCAATCTCCTTGGTCCGCTCGAACACCGACATCGCCATCGTGTTCGCAATCCCCAGCGCCGCCACCAGCAGCGCGATCAGCGACGTGCCCCACGCCGCGGCATGCGCCAGCAGCACCAGCTGATTGTTCGCTGCGCGCTCCGCCGCCGGAATCGCCCGCAAACCCGGCAGCTCTTTCTCCACCGTGTCCTCAGCCTGCTTCTGCCATTGCTCCTGCGAAACCCCCGCCGGCGCGGGCTTCAGCTTTACGTGATACGCCGTCACCTTGCCCGTCATGCTCGACAGGTTCTGCATCTCGTCCAGCGGCAGAATGATCGACCCCGCCTCCAGCGCCGACCCGCTCCGAAAAATCCCCACCACCGTGAACGTGCTCCCCTGCAGATCGATGGTGTCGCCGACTTTTTTGTTCAGGCTGCCCGCGAGCAACTCGCCCAGCATCGCTTCCTGCTTGCCATCGTGAAAACGCTGCCCCGACAAAATAGTCAGTGCGGAGAACTCAAAGGTATCCGCCTTCCACCCGTAGACCAGGGTGTTCACCTCCGGCGTGACCGCCATCATGTTCAGCACCATCGGCGCCGCAATCTCCACCTGCGGAATCTGCCGCAGCACCGTCCCCGCGCTTTCGTCCACCGCTGTGTTCAGGAAGGTCTTCTGCACGACCGCGAGGTCGGTTCCGGCGCTCTCATACATCTCCAGCCACGCGTGCTCGAACGAGCGCGAGAACCCCACCAGCGCCACAAACGCGCCAATCCCCATGCCGATGCCGCACAGCGTGAGCGCGGTCCGCAGACGGCGGCGCCAGACATTCCTCCACGCAAATCCTACAAACGAAAGTCGCATCAGCTGGGGTGTTCAAAGACGAGCAGCGATCAAAGAGGCCACCAGCCTACGGCCCTTCCGCCCGAATGTCCACCTGAATTCAGTGTCACCCGCCCGCAATCTGGTGGCAACTCAGGACATTCCCTGCTCGTCATCCCGGCCTGTGCTCGCGAGTGCGCGCTTGTCATATCCGGATGTTCCCGAATAACGCTGACGAGTTCGTGATCACATCGGTCGCGGCACGGACCCTTCCCAGGGCAATCCGAAGCCTCCCAGTCGCAGACATTGAAACGCCGGGGTAAGAGAGGACTTCCTGGGGCACCTGAGAAATTCTCGGGTGTTCCGCTCGGGTCTTTCCGTACTATTGGAACGTTCTTACACCCAGAAAAACTCAGGAGCACGTAGACTGTGCCTGCACAAAAGCTGTCCGCAGCATTGATTGCCCTTGCGCTCTTTGGCTGCTCGTCGCACACACCTTCCGCTGCCGCTACGGAGGCCACCCCGAACAGTAGTTCCTCCGCACCCCCGTCGAGCAGCGTCGATCTGAATAAGACCTTTCAGGACCAGGCGATCGTCGATCCCACACTGAAAATGACGGCCTACGAGGTAAAGATTCCGGCGGGGTTTCAGTTTCAGGGGATGTATGTGCCGGGGTCCTCGTGCCAGTCGAACCCGTTTCCGGTATTTCGGGCCTATTCGACCGACGGGCTCATGGAGATGCGCGGATTGCCGCGGTTTGACTGGAGCTGGAACAACTCGCCCTACAAGCCTCCGGCGGGCGGGGACTGCCTGAACATCCAGCAGGAGGTTTCGGCGCAGGACTTCATCAAGTATCTGGTGGGCGTGCTCCAGGTGGCGTATGTGAAGGATGAGGCGCCTCCGGCAGCGCAGGCGGCCAGCTACCAGCAGACCCTGGCCGGGCTGAATGCACGGGGAGGCGGCATCCACATGGAAGGCGGTATGGCTGCGGGGCGGGTGCAGTACAAGAACGGCTCGTACACGATTGAGGAGCTGATCTCGGTGACGACGCTGTGCTCGAAGAACATGATGAACATCCCGGGGAAGGACTGGTTCTCAGAGAACTGCAGCGCGTTCGCGGTTCTGACGCGCGCGCCGCAGGGGCAGCTGGACGGACTGGTGAAGGCGATCCAGGCGCAGAAGGGCGGGGCCAGTGCGAATCAGCAATGGAGCGCGACCTACACGCAGACGGTGATCAACAGGATGGTCCAGCAGAACAACGAGATTATGCAGCAGCGCCAGGCGCAGTTCAATCAGGCGCAGGCAATTCGCGCGGAGCAACATCAGCAGTTTCTGGCGCAGATGCAGGCGGGGAAGGATCGATCGATGGCCCAGGCGGCGCAGGTGGCGAACACCAACCACACCATGGCGCAGGACTGGTGCGACTATGCGCTGGATCAGCAAACGGTGACCGGATCGGGTGGGACGGCGAAGGTGTCGAGCGCGTACACGCAGACATGGTCCAACGGCAAGCAGTTCTATCAGACAAACGATCCCAACGTGAATCCTGGGCCGGGGTGGTCGCTGCAGACGAAAGTGCACGGCGACGGAACGCCTTACTAGGGTCGACAGCGTCACGAACCCGCAATGCCCATCCCAATGCCGCACAGCTTCAGCGCTGTGCGCAGCCGGCGCCGCCAGACGTTTCTCCATGCAAAACGTAAACGACAGTCGCATCGATTGAGGTGTTCGAGATCAGCGGGACCGCGGAGCCGCCAGCCTACGGGCGCTTCCCAGCGAAGGTCCACCTGAATTCCACCTCACTCGCCCGCAATCCTGGGGCAATTCAGGACATCCCTCGACCCCGCGCTCTCACCCTTGGCACGAAAACGTGAAGGGGCATGGCTTCAGCCATGCCGATGAGCCGCCCAAAAGAAGAAGGGGCTTCAGCCCCTGACTACTCCGATTCGCCGCGGATCCACCGAATGTGTCACAATGAGTCACATGAAGACGATCAGCATCCGCCAGCTCCACGAGTCGACTGGACGATGGGTCCGCCACGCGCGCAGTGGCGAGGTCCATGTGACCGACCGCGGACAGCTCATCGCAAAAATTGTCCCGGCTTCGCCTCCCCCGGCACAACCTTTCTTCGCCAATCCGCCGTGGTCCCGTGCGTTCCTTCGCGAGCGCAGCCGCCTTCGCGGTGGAACCGACTCGACCGCAACCGTCAGCGAAGAGCGAGACCGCGAAATCCGGTGATCTACTTCGACACCAGCTACCTCGTCCGCCTCTACTATCAGGATCCCGGCGCGGCAGCGGTCCGCGCGTTGGCGGCAACTGACCATATCGCCTGTGCGGCCCATGGCCAGGCGGAGATGATTGCCGCGTTTCATCGCAAGTTGCGGGAAGGAGCCATCGGAGCTCTCTCCTATGCCGCCCTCATCGGCCAGGTTCAGGCACACATCGACGCGGGCGCTTTCCACTGGATCCCACAAAGCGCCGACATCCTCTCGCGCATCCGCAAGGTTTACGAGAAGCTCCCGGCGACGGTCTTCCTGCGCGCAGCCGATGCCGTCCATCTGGCAACAGCGGCCGAATCAGGCTTCCGCGAAGTGTATTCCAACGACGCCCATCTGTTGGCCGCAGCTAAACACTTCGGGGTTCAAGGCAAGAACGTCCTCTAAGCGTGCGACTGCCGTACGGCGCGTCGCGAAAACATTTGAGGCGCCTCGGAAGCTGACTGAAGGACGTCACCTGATGCCGACCACCTATACATCATGAATTCGATTCTGAGACATGGAAAATGAGTGGGCCGCGAGTTCTTGACGCCCGCTCGGACTCAATTTCAACGACTCCCGGATTCCGGTTGCCTAGTCGCTGAAGGTGCTACCTGCCTACTTCACGGGCTGTGGTGAGCCCTCTTCTTGATCTTGCCGCAATAGCAACCCCGGTTTGCCGATATGGGGGGTGAGCTTGCTTTTCCAGCCCTTCGGGTGAAAGAGAGTATTTCCCCCATTGGTCAACACATCTGTAGCTTTTTCTTCCCATAAGATATGCCCCGTAGCGTCAAAGCACTTGAAATAAACTGTGGAGGCCGCAGGGCTACCCAAAGCCATCTCGACCTTGACGTACAGCAGGCTGTCGGCACCTGACTTGGGTAACATCTCGATAACAGCCGAGAGGGGCATAAAGCCGCTGCTTGAGTCTGTAATCCTCTGCATTCCATTGGCAACCTTTACGCCATTACTTCCCAAAATGTCGAGGATTTCCATATAGACACCCTCGAACGCGCCATAACCATGTCCGGCAACCCAAACGCCTCGATGTCTTTCGGCCTGGGCCGTCAGCGGTACAAAGGCTTTAGGGTTCGATAAGGCTAAGCTATCGAACTTTCCACGCACGTAATTAATCGGTATTGTGAAATTCAGGTTTTCTCCATTCACAACCTTGAAAGACATGACCCCAATTGCTTCTCCGTTTCGATTTAACAGAGGTCCGCCACTACTTCCGGGGCTCGCCGCCGCTGAGGTCTGCAGGACGCGGACACCGTCGTCTAGGCGAATGCCACTAATCAGGCCATTTGATACCGTCTGCTCAAGTCCCTTTGGGGCGCCAACTAGGAGCACCTCCTCGCCCACCCGCACGTCGTTAGAATTCCCCAGCGGTATTGTGGGAAGATCAACCGCGTCAATCTTGAGAAATGCAAGATCGTCGATGGGGTCCGAACTGAGGAGGTACACGTTCCGATACACTTCCCCCGAGGGGAATTTGACAGCCATTGCTTTAGCATTTGACACGACATGGTGATTGGTAACTATGACCCCATCAGGCTTGATTATGAAGCCGCTTGCCAAACCTTCATCAGTCTCAATGACCACCACCGCAGGCCGAACACGAGAAGCTATTTCAGCCCAATCATTCGACCCAATTTCCGTTGTGGATTGCTGACGCACAATAGGGCCTTCGGGGGATGGTTTCTGGGCTGACTCCTGAGGGTTTATGTTGCCGGTAGAGATCGCGGCAAGGATGGCGATTGCCAGCAAGCGAGTTATTCCTTCTATCGAGCTCAATGTATTGTCCAAGGTCAACCACCGTCGAATTATACGCTTGGGTTTGTCTTTGACTGATACAAACTAAACGCCGGAATCTATTAGGCGGGGACAATGGACACCGGAGCTGTGCTTCGTGCCTGATGGCGTGGCAGACGGAGTGGTTCAATACAACCGCGCCCAGACGCTCCACCCATAATTCATCGGCCTTACATCCACCAACCCCTTCATCCCTCCAACTCCGAACGTCAAGACGCCCGGGGATACCCCCATCCCCCACCCCGTGTGACCCACGCCACAGCCCCCACCCCCCCACGGCCCCTACCCTGAAAGGTCGCAGGGAGCCTGGGTGGCAACGATTGTCGAACCCCCCGTAGCAGTCACCGCGGATGCCATCGCCCCGCCGCGCTCGCCCACATCCGCCGAAGCCGCCGCCGTACCTTCCGTCCAATCGGCCTCCAACCCCTGGATCGTGGCCATCGCCGTTATGCTGGCCACCTTCATGGAGGTCCTCGACACCTCCATCGCCGCCGTCGCTCTCCCCTACATTGCCGGGACGCTCGGCGCCTCCAACACCGAAGCCACCTGGGTCCTCACCAGCTATCTCATCGCGAATGCCGTCATCCTCCCCGCCAGCAACTGGTTCTCCATCTGCTTCGGACGCAAGCGTTTCCTCATCAGCTGTGTCTGCCTCTTCACCGTCGCTTCCTTTTGGTGCGGAGCCGCCCCGTCTCTCGGCATGCTCCTCCTCGCCCGCGTCCTCCAGGGTGCCGGCGGCGGCGCGCTCCAGCCGCTCTCCCAGGCCATTCTTCTCGAAAGCTTCCCGCCAAAAATGCGTGGAGCCGCCATGGCTCTCTTCGGATTCGGCGTCGTCGTCGCGCCCGTTCTCGGCCCCACTCTCGGCGGCTGGCTCACCGATTCCTATAGTTGGCGCTACGCCTTCTACATCAATATCCCCATCGGGGTGCTGGCGGTGTTCATGATC
The DNA here is from genome assembly GCA_963705765.1 of uncultured Acidobacteriaceae bacterium. Lineage (GTDB taxonomy): Bacteria > Acidobacteriota > Terriglobia > Terriglobales > Acidobacteriaceae > Palsa-343. Next base: position 58,948 of record CAVPKU010000020.1, read on the forward strand.
AGCCGCTTTGTCCACGACCCGCCCTACATTAAGAACGCGAAAGCCGGCGCCTTCGACAATCTCGGCTTCGGCCTCCTCTGCCTCTGGTCCGGCTGCCTCCAGATCATCCTCGACAAAGGCCAGGAAGTCGACTGGTTCAGCACTCCCTGGATCCGCTGGGCCACCGCGATCCTCATCGTCTCCCTGATCTGGTTCATCCGCCATGAGTGGACCAGCAGGAATCCCCTCGTCAACCTCCGTATCCTCGTCACCAACCGCAATTTCGCCGTAGGATGCATGCTCATCTTCCTTCTCGGCTTCACCATCTACATCACCGTCGCCATGATGCCGTTGTTTTACCAGGAAGTCCTTGGCTACACGGCGCTCACCGCGGGCTTAGTCGTCGCCCCGCGCGGCATCGGATCGATGCTCGGTCTCCCGCTCATGGGCATGATCAGCCACCGCGTCGATAACCGCTGGCTCATCACCATCGGCTTCGTCTCCTTCGGCCTCCTCTCCATCTGGTTCTCCCTCATCAATACCGGCATCAGTCCCACCACGATGCTCATCCCCATCGTCCTCACCGGATTTGCTCTCAGCTTCGTCTTCGTCCCCATCGGCAGCATGGCCACCATGACTCTCAGCAATGAGCAGATGGGCAACGCCACCGGCATTTTTAATCTGCTCCGCAATATCGGTGGATCGGTCGGCATCTCCCTCGCCGCCACCATGCTCGTCCGCCGCGCGGATTATCACCAGGCGAGCATCGCCAGGACTGTGCCTCGCACCGGCATCTGGTTCCAGCAGCACATGGCCGCCATGTCCGGATACTTCGGACACCAACTCGGCCACGCGCAGGGACAGCCCGCCGCGCTCGCCGCCATGTACATGCAGCTCCAGCGCCAGGCCCTTCTCTGGGGCTTCATCGACGTCTTCCGCTGGACCGCCCTCGTCGCCTTCGCCGCCGGCCTCGCCGTCTGGTGCTTCCGCCGCATCAGCCACGCCGAAGACGGCAGCGTCAACGTCCACTGACGCAGCATGATGAGGATCTACCTGGATGCCTGTGCTCTGAATCGCTTGCTGGATGACCAGCAGCAACCCCGCATTCGCAGGGAGGCCGAAGCCGTCGAGGAGATTTTCGGACTCTTCCAGTCGAAACAGGCACGTTGGATCGCCGGCGCGGTTCTGGAGTACGAAATCCTGCGAACCCCGGACCGCAGAAAGGGAGGACATTCTCGCGCTCCTGCGATTCTCCCATGAGCAACCTCGCCTGTCTTCGCGCGCGATCCTGCGAGCGGCAACGCTTGAACAGATTGGATACGGCGCCTTTGACGCGCTCCATCTGGCGGTCGCTGAAGATTCGACTGCCGATGTTCTGCTTACGACCGACGATCGGTTCACCCGGCAGGCGAACCGCAGGTTGGGAAAGCCGGCGATTCCGGTAATGAATCCGGTAAACTGGTTGCGGGGTTGGAAGCCATGAAGACGGTTGAGCAAATGACCGACGAACAGCTGGAGCGTCACGCGCTCGCAATCCTTGGTCGCGAACTCGGCCCACTCGGGCTCGCCCGTTTCCTGCGCGCTTTCCGTTCTGGCGCCGGTAATTACACTGCCCAGCGTGATCGCTGGTTGGGGAAAACGACGGTCCGCAGCGTTACCAAGTCTGCGAAGTCCCGCCGCGTTTCCTGATCCTTCACTCCCCCAGCTCCCGACACAACCCCGCCAAAGTCTCCACCGCCAGCTCCTCCGCCCGAGCCCCAGCACTTACCTCGCACTTCTCCATCGCCGCCGCCACCTTCCCCGCCTCAAACCCCGCGTTCCGCAGATTCTTCCCCAGCATCTTCCGCTTCTGCGCGAAACAACTCCGCACAAACTTCAAAAACTCCTCCGCCCCAACCCCCAGCTCCGCAAACCGCGGCCCCATCGTCATCCGCACCACCGTCGAGTGCACCTCGGGCGCTGGCGAAAACGCCTCCGGCGGCAATGTCATCAGCTTCTCCACCCGCGCGTTCATCTGCGTCGTCACCGTCAGCACGCCATAATCCCGCGTCCCCGGCACCGCCGCCAACCGATCCGCCACCTCCCGCTGCACCATCACCACCGCGCGCTCCACCTCCGCCGCATACCGAAACAGCCGCAGCAAAATCTCCGACGTAATCTGGTACGGCAGATTCCCCACCACCATCAGCTTCTCCGCCTCGTCTCCCCGCACCGCCGCAAGATCCGTCTCCAGCACATCCGCTTCCCGAACCTCGACCGTTCTGCCCGAAACCGACTCCCGCCCCGCAAACTGCTCCCGCAATCGCGGAGCCAGCTCGCGATCCAGTTCCACAGCAACCAGCCGCCGCGCCCGCCCCGCCAGCAAACCCGTCAGCGCCCCGCGCCCCGGCCCAATCTCCACCACCGTCCGCGTCGACACATCCCCCAGCGCATCCACAATCGCCGCCTGCGCCGTCGCGCTCACCAGAAAGTTCTGCCCCAGCTTGGGTCGTTGCCTTCGCTCACGCATCCTTATTGATTGTGCCTCGCCCCAACCCTAACCCCTAAACCCTAATCCCTAATCCCTATCCCGTATCCTGTAAGAACTATGCACATCGTCTACGCCGCCTCTGAATGCGCGCCCTGGGCCCGAACCGGCGGCCTCGGCGAAGTCCTTCGCGCCCTCCCTCGCCAAATTGCTGCCGGCGGCCACAAAGTCTCCGTCTTCATCCCGTACTACCGGCAGGTCCGCGAATTTTCCCAACAGCAGTCGCCGGAAAAAAACATCGCCGTCCGCAGCATCACCATCCCCTTCCAGGGATACAGCCGCTTCGCCTCCATCCTCGACGGCGGCCTCCATGACGGCGTGCAAATGTACTTCGTCGACTCCCCCGAGCTCTTCGATCGCGAGTACCTCTACGGAACCCCCGGTGGCGAGTATCAGGACAATTGGGAGCGCTACGCCCTCTTCTGCCGATCCGTCATCGAAGCCTCCAAAATCCTCGGCGCCCCCGACGTCTTCCACGTCCACGACTGGCACACCGCGCTGCTCCCCGTCTACCTCCGCACCCTCTACTACTACGACCCCATCCTCCGCAATCGCGGCACCGTGCTCACCGTCCACAACGCCGGCTATCAGGGACGCTGGCCCGCCGCCACCGTCGAGCGCCTCCTCTTCCCGTGGGACATCTTCACCCCCGAGCGCGCCGAGTTCTACGGCCAGTTCAATTACCTCAAGGCCGGACTCGTCTACGCCGACCGCCTCACCACCGTCAGCCCCCGCTACGCCCAGGAAATTCAGACTCCCGAATACGGCCAGCAACTCGACGCCGTCTTCCGCAGCCGTGCCACCGACCTCACCGGCATTCTCAACGGCCTCGACTACAACGACTGGAACCCCGCCCACGACGGCAACATCGCCGCCCACTACAATCCTGAAAACCTCGCCGGCAAATCCGAGTGCCGCCGCGACCTGCTCCACGCCTTCGCTGCGCCCAACATCGACGACTCCACCGCCGTCCTTGGCGTCGTCACCCGCCTCACCACGCAGAAGGGAATCGATGTCCTCGCCCAGATCGCCGAGCCCCTCTCCCGCGAGAACACCGTCCTCGTCGCCCTCGGCACCGGTGAGGACTACTACGAGAACCTCATGCGCTCCCTCGCCGCCAAATATCCCGGCAAGGTCTACGTCCGCATCGGCTACGACAACATGCTCGCCCACAAAGTCGAAGCCGGCTCCGACATGTTCCTCATGCCCTCCCGCTACGAGCCCTGCGGACTCGGCCAGCTCTGCGCCCTCAAATACGGAACGGTCCCCATCGTCCGCGCCACCGGCGGCCTCGACTCGACCATCGATGAGTGGAACCCCGACACCCGTACCGGCAACGGCTTCAAATTCCAGGGCCTCGATCCCGAAGAATTTTTAGCAGCGATCCAGCGCGCCCTGACGGTTTTTCGAGACGACAAAGAAGCCTGGCAAACCCTGATGCGCAACGGCATGACCACGGATCACTCCTGGACCCAGCCGGCCCAGGAATACCTCGAGGTCTATAACCAGGTCGTGACGAGCAAAAATTAGAGACAAATGTCATTCTGAGCGAATGGTCATCCTGGCGCGCGTTCATTGAAGCGAAGCGGAGAGCCTTTTCGTCGATTTGACACCTGATGATCTGATTGGCCTCACTCTTGCCGCGAGAGAGTTTCCGGAAGCAAAATCTAGGCATCGTGACGTCAGAGCCGCCGGTGTACGGTGTGACGGCGAGGGGCGTTCTCAGGATTCAAAGGAAAGGTCCGCCACCAGACCTCCGCAATAATTTTGGAGACGATTCCTTCTGCGGAGCCAAGGACAACGCGACCCTCGCAACTGTCACATGATGTTGGATTTACTCCTTGCGACGGTCCTCAAACTGGTACATGATTAAGGGAAATAACATCGAGGGATAATCGTGGATACCCAAAACCCGACAGGCGAGGACAAGCTAGGCTTGTTGAGCGACGCCCTAACCGAAGCAGTTGCGATATTTAGAAGGCTCGACGAAGAGGGGCGCATCACGTTATTGAAGACGTCTCTCGACCCTGTTTGGCATAAATGTGGTCCACGAACCTCCCTCTGGGCCCAAAACAGTCTCCTATGCGGAGGCAACAGATCGATTCTTGAGAGCAGAGCCTTTCCCCCAAGGAATTCCTCCTCAAGAAGCAGCCGCAAAGTGACGTGGAACGGGTAGCGTGCCTCGCCTATTATCTTGCGCATTATCGAGGCCAAGTCCATTTCAAGACTGGGGACATCAGCGCCTTGAACACCGAAGCGGCACAGAGAAAGTTTTCAAATACCGCTGCCGCCGTCGGTAATGCAACAAGCTACGGTTACCTAGCTCCAGCAGTCAAAGGGATGAAGCAACTCAGCGCCAGCGGGGAAATCTACGTACAGGCCCTTCCGGACCTATAGGCCGGGAATGCAGCCATGGCGCATTTACGTCGTAAAAGGGTGCCTCAAAAGTCCACACTGCGAAAAAAGGCAGCCGAATAATGTCAAGCGGGGCGATCTCGAAGCGACACAGGGCTAAACGCATTGCCATCTATAACCACAAGGGCGGCGTTGGCAAGACGACCCTCACGGTAAACATCGCCTACGCTTTGTCTGAACTTGGCAAGAAAGTCCTTTTGGTAGACTCCGATCCTCAATGTAACCTGACGTCGTATCTGGTCGAAGAAAGCCGGGTCGACAAGATGCTTGACTCCTCGGAAACCGCAACGGGGCAAACGCTTTGGTCTGCCATCAAACCAGTTGCCGAAGGGGTCGGCGAGGCGCGACTAATCGAGCCAATCGAAAGGAACGGCCTGCTCTTAATCCCTGGAGACATCCTGCTCTCGAACTTTGAGCAAGACTTGTACCAGTTTTGGTCGGAGAGCTTCCTCCGGCGAGTGCGCGGCTACCGCGGGACGGCTGCTCTAAGCGCTTTGGTAAATGAGATTTCAGCACTTAGCAATATCGACTACATTTTTTACGATTCCGGACCAAATATCGGACCATTGAATCGGTCGATCCTACTTGACTGCGACCACTTCATCGTCCCGGGAGCTTGCCACTCTTTTTCGATTCGTGCGTTCAAGACGCTGGGACAGACGTTGGCCGAATGGATCAAGGATTGGTCGACTGCGACCTCACTTGCCCCGGACAACGTTTACCTCCTGCCAGGCAAGCCCAGGATGATGGGCTACATTCCGCAAAGATTCAGGGTGTATGGGGGAGGCGTAGCGTCCAATTATTCGCATTATCTGGCTCGGATTGACAGGCGGATTTCAGCAGACGTTGGCGCCGTATTGCGCACCGTCGACAAGACGCTGGCCCCCCTCGAATATCAATCGAGGCTAGGCTTGGTCAAGGACTTCGGGCGGCACCCGGATTAGGGCAGGAGCACGGCCTCCCCATTTGGAGGTGGGTAACACAGACGAGAGGGCGGAGGCAGAAGCCACCTTCGACGGAATCGCTAAGAAGATCATCGAGAGGGCGAGCTAAAGATGGCACGACGATCGATGGAAGAAAAGACGCTTGCTCGAGAGTTGATTTCGCACTATGAAGAAAACCGGGCCGCTTTCCAGACTGTGCTAAAGGGCTTATACGATCAAATCACTACTTCCCCAAAGGTTACCCCCTACATTCACTCGCTCAAGTGGAGAACCAAATCGATCCCAAGTTTGGAAGATAAGATATTTCGAAAAATGGATGAGGCCAAAGCGGCTGACAAGCCATTTGGTCTAACCAAGCAGAACCTATTTGTAAAAATCAACGACCTTGCAGGATTCAGAATTTTGCATCTGAATACGGATCAACTCCCGAATCTAGCCGCTGGATTGAAAGATCTTTTTGAAGAGCAGCTCTATCCCTTAGTTGAGCAGCCCACCGCCAGGGCTTGGGACGACGAATCGCGGGAGCTCCTGAGAGGGATGGGGTTTAAAATCGTGAACAAACCTTCCAAACCATCCTTTTATACGAGCGTTCACTACGTCATCAAGGCGAACAGGAAGACGAAAATCACTTGCGAAATCCAAGTCCGCACTCTGATGGAGGAGGTGTGGGGAGAAGTTGATCACCTTCTTAATTACCCGCACAAGACAAAAATACTTGCTTGTAAGGAGCAGATTGCGGCCCTCGCGAGGGCAACTTCGACATGTAGTAGGCTCGTAGATTCGATATTCAGATCGCACGCCGATCTGAGCAGACCGGTGCTTAAACCATCCCGCAAGCCGCCATGAGCCCGCCTCATGATACCCCATTACCTCCGTACCCCCGCCCCACCGAATTTCCTTGCCCCCACCCCTCCCACCCACTAACCAAAAAACCAACAGGAGAAGTGTCACCACAGCAAGGCTCGCCCAGGCGAGCCTTTTCTGTTGCACCTTCCGGGGTGCCCACCTTCGTCGCTGACAAACAAGGCACTTACGGCCGTGACTTGCCCGCCTGAGCATCTGGTTCTCGCGATCCGATTCCCGTGATCCAACCATTACCTGACGCCAAAACCTGGCGTCACTTGACGCTGGCTCCGCCCGATCAACGGAGAGATGATGACGTGCCGCGTTTCGCTTGCGCCATGGCGTATCGAACGGTCCGCGGTAAAAGCCCCTCCCCAGGGTGGGGCTTTTTTACGGCCGGGCTTCATTTGCCGCACTTAGATGGGTGATATCCATCACATCCCGTCCCTGACCCTTTTGGCATCCTCACAGTACTAACTAAGCAGTACCGCTTCTGACCCGCTGTCCTCAACTACAGCGGGTACTTTTTAAAGCGCACATAGAAGGAGTTGCAGTATGGAAGCGACTCATACCGTCGATAAATTGCTCGCGAAGTCATTACGGAGTCGGGCACTCATTGCCAACGCTCTCTGCGCCATCGCCGAGGAACAGGCACACAGCGGAAATACGATGCGGGCCGTCGAAACGGTCAAAGCCCTTCGCGGAGTGTTGGGTGAAATTTCCCTGATTCTGACCGGCGACACCACCACCCTTCCTGCCGGCACTCTTCAGGATGTAGCGGACTTGCTGGACGGGCTGGGGAACAGAATAACCACAGTCGAAGCAGCGTTGGCCCACTCCGTGCAGGCTCAGGCATGAGCGCCGCCGATGTCATCGCTCGCCTGATCGAGTTGGAAAGCGCTGCCCTCAAGTGCGATCGCAGCACGATTCACGGTCTTCTGTTACAGGTCGAAGAAGGCGTCCTGCACCTCGAAAAGCTAACCATCGAAACTCTCAGGGAGAACGCAACCCTCCGTCAGCGGCTGGAGAACTACGAGCGCCCACGATCCAGGGAGGCCCTTCACGTCGTTCCCTCGCAGGGATCCGCTTCCTGATCGAACGCTCGCGACGATTCATTACCTCCGTACCCCCACCCCGCCGAATCTCCTTGCCCCCACCCCACCGCACCCACTAACCTGAGACCAGGGAGAAGTGTCTCCACAGCAAGGCTCGCCACGGCGGGCCTTTTCTGTTGCACGGTCCAGGCGTCGCCGCAACCCGTAACCCGTATCCCGTAACCCGCAACCCGTACCCAGGAACCAATGCCGCACTTACCACCGCGAACCCGGCCATCACCACCACGAATGCAGCAGTCATGCCCACGAGCGCATCTGCCCCGGTTGCAATCACATACCTTGTTCGCAACCACCAATGCAGCATTCACCACCATGAATGCGGCATTCGCACTCGTCTCCGAAGTGCCCCATCCTGAGGAAGATAGCATGTTGTCAAGCTTGTAAACTAGTACCAAACCATCTGGAATCAATCATCTACAAAATTGATCCAGACGGAGAATCTCAATCGGTAGTTACAAATGCATAACTATCCGCCAGCGGCCGACAACGAAAGGCGGTCCAGGCGGCAAGAACAAACCAACCCGCCACCCATTAATCAATGAGTTAACACCAGGGGGTCGACCCCCCGCCAAGTCCCTGATTCCACAAGAGAGGCCAGGGGGTTCACCCCCCTTCAAGCTCCCAGCTGCTGCCGTCAGAACGACAGCTTTAGAGCCAGCTGCACCAGCCTCGGATTGTTGACCGTCGAGTTCACCGACCCGAACCCCGCCGCGCTGACATCGTTGACCGGCGACCCGAACTGCGGATGGTTGAACAGGTTGAAGAACTCCGCCCGGAAGTTCAACCCCGCCCCCGCCTCGTGCCACGGCACGGGAAACTGCTTGATGGCGGAGAAGTCGGAGTTCACAAAGTCCGGCCCGACCACCGGCACGCGATTCGCATCGCCCAGCTCGCCGACCGGCGGAGCGACGAAGCAATTCGAGTTGATCCACTCCCAATGCCCGATGCCGTGGTTGGCGTTGTGAACGTCGCAGCCCGTGACCCGGTCCGGCCGATTCCAGTTGTTCCCGTTGCCGCCGTTCTGGAAGAACGAACCCGACTGGTTGTTGCTGTCGATCAGCGGAACCGGGAACCCCGACGAGATGTGCTCGATGAGCGTCACCTGCCAGTTGCCCAGCGCCGCGTCGGCCCCCTTATTCCAGCCGTTGCCGAACTTCTTCCCCCGGCCGAACGGCAGATCGTACAGAACGCTGGCGGTGAAGCTGTTGTTCAGATTGATCTGTGACCAGGCCCAGTCCAGCTTCTGCCAGTTCGGCAGCGGGAAGAAAGGAGCGCTGAGCAGCGAGCCCAGACCATCGGAAAGGCCGTTGTCATAGGTATGCGAGTAAGTGTAGGCAACCAGCGCGTAGAGTCCGGACTTAGGAGCCTTGGTCTCAGCCTTCACCTGCAGTGAGTTATAGGTCGTGTCGCCGACATCGCCAAACAGCGAGATGGTGTCGAAGGTTCCATAGGGCGGCACATACGGCGCACCGCCGGCCGAGCAGCCGATGGTGTAATTGGCCACCGTGCCGCAAGCTTCCGGACTCGAGGTGTTGAGATTATTGCCCGCTACCAAAACGTGATTGCCGCGCGAACCCGCATAACCCGCAGTCAGGACGACATTGCCGAAGAGCTGGCGCTCGACGTTGATGTTATATTGCCGCACCCGGCCTAACTTGAAATCCGTAGGCTGCGTATAGAACGAGCCGGTGAACGTCGCCGCGGTGGGTGGAGAGGGAATCGCCTGGAATCCGCTCGAGAGGTTGATCCCTGAAGGCGATTGCCCCAGCACCGTCGCGCAGTACGAAGTTGCGAACGCACAACCCGCCTCGGCGAACGCATCCGACTCGCCCAGGAACGGTGGGTTCTGCCACAAGCCCTGCGCGCCCTGGCTCCACGCCGAATCGTGGAACAGAGCAAATCCGCCACGGATCACCGTCTTGTCGCTGCCAAGGACTTTCCAGGTGGCGCCAATGCGCGGCTCAATCGCCGTCCAGTCCATGTTGACGCCCGCCGACGAACTCACGCCATTCTTGCCGGCTACCAGCAACTCCCCCGTCGCCGGAACATAGTTCGCCAGACGTCCATCGACTTCGGTGATCGGCCGGGTCATATCGTAGGCAACGCCGAGGTTCAGCGTGAGAGAAGGCGTGACGCGCCAGTCATCCTCGATGAACGGCCGATAGATCTTCCAGCGCCGCCCGGAAACCGGACCATCGAAGGTCTGATCATGAATGGCAAGGCCGGTGATGCCCAGCAGCAGATCGGCTTCAGGATTGCCGGCCGTGCTGACGCAGCCCGGAGCGCTGGCCGGACACGAATAGCCGCTGAAGTTGCCGCCGTTGCCGATGATCCAGAAGCCATCCTGGAAGGCTTCGGTGCCGACGTTCATCTGGTTCGCGCGGAAGTCCAGACCCATGCGGAACTCGTGCTTGCCGCGGATCAGATCCAGCGTGTCTTTGAACGAGAAGATGTTCGTGCCGCCCTGGAACGGGGAGTAGCCGCGATCGCCCAGCGCCCAGTAGCCGCCGGCGACGATGGTGGAAACAAGTCCGCAGCTGTAGGAACCGGCCGCGCAATGCGATGATCCACTGGGGCACCCGAGGTTCGCATTGGGAATCCCGCCCGGCACCAGAGTCGCCGATGCGCAGGTTCCGTTTCCCTGCGAAGCGATGTAGTCGAAGATGCGGTTGTAACCGAACGCCGCCTGGTTGACGGTCGAAGCAGAGAAAACGTGGGTTTCGCCAATGCCAACGTTGCGCGCGTGATTGATGATCCGCTCGTTGCTGCCGAAGGCGTTGGATTCGGCCAGGTACGGGCCGCCGCCTGGCACAAACGAGAAGGCCTGATCGTAGCTGAACCGGCCAAAGGCGCTGTCGGCGCTGGAAAACGTGTGGTCGAGGCGGACATCGAATTTCGTCTCGTCGAGACTCCGCACCGGGACATTGACGAAGTTGTATCCGGCGTTGGGATTGTTGGCATTGGGCGTTGGGTACACGCCCATCATGGCCTGCCCGATGTTGTTGATCAGGCTGGACGGAATCTTGTTGCAGGGCGTGCCCTGCGCCTGGCTTCCGTTGGCGTTGGCCGGCAGAGGATTGCCCGCGCCATCGCACTGGAAGTACACATTCGGGTAGACCGCGGGGTTCGTCGATGCGCCGATCATGTTGGGGTTCACGATCGTCAGCCCGCTTACCCCATTGCCAAAGGGATCGGCGGAGAAGTCCCCCGAGCGCATGGCCGTCGATGGAACCAGCCCGGTGAAGGTAATGCCGTGACGCTGATATTTCTGTTCGCCGTCGACGAAGAAGAACGTCTTCTTCTTGCGAATCGGTCCGCCAAAGGATCCGCCGAACTGGTTGAGGTTGAATTTCTCTTTGGATGTGGCGAAGTAACTCTGTGCGTCCAGGTTCGTGTTGCGCACAAACTCGAAGAGCGAGCCATGAAAGTCGTTCGCGCCGGATTTTGTCGTGACGAGCACGGTCGGTCCGGCGCGCGTGCCGAATTCGGCGGAGTAGGTGTAGGTGAGAACCTTGAATTCCTGAATGTCGTCGATCGACGAGAACACGCCGATCCCGCCCGCGGTCAGCTCGTTGTTATCGACACCGTCCAGCAGCCAGTCTGTGCTGTTCGGCCGCGAGCCTCCCACCGACAGCGAGAACGATCCGCGTGCCGCCACTTCGCTGTCACTGCCGGAGGTGAAGAAGCTGTTGGGATTGCTCTCTGCTGTGGCGCCGGCCGTCAGCGTGGCCAGCTGCACGAAATCGCGCCCGTTCAGCGGCAGCTGGGTCACTTCCCGCGAAGTGATCACCTGGCCGAGGGAAGGATTGGCGGTTTCGACGGCGACTGCAGCGCTTGACACCTCGACCGTGGTGACGACCGTTGCGGGAGTGAGAGTGAAGTCGAGTTCGCGGGCTTCGTCCACCTGCAGCTGCAGGTCCTTCGTCTCTGCGCTCTGGAAGCCGTTGGCATCGATACGCATGTTGTACATGCCGACGGCGAGCAATGGCACAACGTAGTGTCCTGTCTCGTCGGTTTTCACGGCGCGCGCCTGCCCGGTGCTTTGCGCGGTCACAGTGACCGCAGCGCCCGGAACTCCTGACCCGGATTTGTCGACGATGTTCCCTGAAAAGCTTCCGCGAGACTGGCCGAAGAGGCCTGGGCATATTGCCACGACCACGGCGAAGACGACGACCAGCCGGAACAACATCTTTGTGGTTGAGAGTTCAGTGCGTTTCCGGCACCCCTGTGTAAAGAGTGGGCTCCTCAAGGTGCTTTGCATGGCTACGCCCCCTTTTTTCAACCAACTCGATTCAATTGTCTGGCCCGGAGAAATGATCCTTAACAAAACGGCAAGCAGGATGACTCACTGTAAGGAGGGCTTACCAGAATGTCAACGCGATCCGGTGTCTTGCGGCGAGGACCTGCTCGGATGAATCGATCCGAAGTTATTTATCTCTGCGCCTCGGGCTGACGGCGTGGGGTACCGCCGCCGAACCGGCAGCGATGCTAATCCCTGTCAGGAGCAGAAGGTAGTGACGACTGCGGCGGAACACCGAGTGTGGCCGGAGCAGGCGCATCGACCTGCAGACGGCTGGGGTTGAAGCCGCAATCGTCGGGGATTGGAAACGGCGGCTGAAAAACTGGAGGGCCAGGGCTGGTGGGCTCGCTGCGGCCGAACGCGAAGTGCGGCCACGGATTGCCGGCGGCGATGCGTTGCTTGTCAAAATCTGTAATAGAAACCAACCCCTTCCGAATCAGAAGCGCGCAAAACAACGTGTCCAACGCAAGTGTCGCCCAGTCGGTGCCCTGGAGACGGTTCTTATAGAAAAGTCAGACAGGCCACGGACTTTTCTGTGGGAAAAGCCGCATCACGATTGAAATTGGAGAGGGATTCTGACGCCAGCGTAAGAAGGGGCCGCCAGCATTCCCGTCCCCAGATCAGGAGAGGCAGCCCCTATTCACGTACAACTACGAATGAATTGAGGATGCCAGAGGTTGGGCTCGGAGTATGTGACGGTGATCACATCTCTGAACTTTTTATTTCTGGCATTCTGCCGTCAGTCAAGACCGTTTGTGTGCGGCCCGCTCTTCTCAGGAGCGGGCCTTTTTTTGACCCGATGACGTGCGTCTCCGGCTATTGCACGTGAGCCTTGATCAGGTCGTCGAGGTAGTCGGGTTTGGCGTCATTCCGGGTGAGGTGCGGATAGCGAATGCCGCCGTGGTAGTTGATAGACGCCGTATGGATATAGTCGTCGTCCACGTACGTGAGCGTAATCGGGTTAGAGGACCCCTTCGAAGCGGTGATCGCGTCCTCCAGCAGGTCATGCGTGTAGAGTCGGCCATTGACGCCGATCACCTTCATCGCTGAGCTGATGCCCGCGTTGTAAGCTGGGCCGCCGACCATCGAATCGGTGACCATGCCGTCTTCGCTGAGTTGCAGGCCGATGGAATATGCATCGCCTGCGCCGCCCCGCCGCCCCGGAAGATGGATGGGTTCGGTGGAGTAGGTGACGCTCCAGCCGCCATTCTCAATGCCGCCAGTCGGGGCCTCGGCCGACTTGGAATCGAGATGCTGGTGCAGGAAGCCCGCCCAGTCGTACGGCGCGACCTGGTTGAGCGTGGAGACGATCTGGTCGAAGGTCCAGGGTTTCACCTCAGGACCGTTGTTCGGGCCGCCGTGGTAGAGGTGGCAGAAGTCGTCGATTGATTTTTGGCCGTTGGTGACCTGGTGAATGACGGTGGCGACTTCGAGCCACATCAAATCACCCTCATCGTAGTAATCGACTCCGCGACGCCAGTTCAGCCAGCCGCGCACGCCACCGCCGGGTCCGCCCATCGGTTCGCCGCTGGCGGTATCGAGAAGCGGCCGCCACGTGCGTCCGGGACGACCGGGGCCGAGGGAAGCCGCGATGGAAGCGAGAAACTCACGGTACTGTTCAGGGGTCCAGAGGCCGGAGCGGGCTGCGAGCATGGGGCCGAGATAGTCGGTGAGGCCTTCATAGCCCCAAAGGCCGTCAGTCTCCATGGGCTTTTCAAAGTCGGGCGTGGTGAGATCGGCGGGGCGGCGGAACTTGCCGTTCCAGGAGTGGACGAACTCGTGCGGCAGCAGGCCACCCACCACGAACGGCCCGCTTGGCTCGAGGAAGGTGCGCTCCGGCAGGCGGCTGTCGTTGGATTCGTGATGCTCGAGGCCAAAATGTGCAACGTGATCGCTCAGCGCGAGCAGGAAGTGGTAGTCGCGGTAGTGCCGCGTGCCGAAGAGAACGCCCGACTCGGCCACAACGTTGGTGAGTCCTTTCTGGATCGCCGGCGTGATGGCAAGAGCAGCTTCGCTGTCAGCGGCCAGATCGAGTTCGTGATGAATCGATTCGCCAGGCGGGGTGAGGTCGATGGTCCGGTAGTACTGGCCTTCAATCACAGGCGAGTCCACAAGAAGATCAAAGGAGATGGGCTTGAAGGTGATCGTGCTGCCCGACTCATGATCGACGGGCAGCGGCGTGCCGTACTTCCAGCCGTCGGGAAGGATCAGCGTCGCGTCGTAGATCAGCTGCGCCGACGGCGTGCCGGCAGGGTAGAGGGCGACCTGGTTCCACTCCAGCACCAGCAGCTTGTCGGTGGCCGAGAAGCCTTCAGCCTCGATGAAATCGAACGATGCATCGAGATGCGTGACGCCACTGGGGACGTCGACATGGAACGTGTACATGTCGAGAAGATCGCGCTGCCAGGGAATGTCTTTATTGTCGGCAGAGAAATGCAGGCCCGCGACCGCGCTCAGAGGGCCGGTAGGCGAGTGCTCGCCGGGAATCCACTTGGGGTAGTAGAGCGTGACGGGACCGGCGTGCACCGGGATGGATTCGCGAACGTGCAGGATTTTTTGCGGCGAGTGAGTCGTGTCGACGGTGAGGCTGATGTGCGATTGCGCGAAAGCGGGGAGGGCGAGGCAGAGTGCGAGAGCGGCGATGGCAAATTTCTGCATGGGCGAAATGATACAAGCAGCGAACAGCGGGTAGCCGGAAGCGCGGGAGAGCTTGGAGATTGGAGTTTGATCCCTATTCGTCACGGTTTGGGCGACAGCAGTGATTTGAGGTCGCCGGCGAGCGCAGCGTTGGCGTCGGCGATGTTCTTGCGCCAGGTGCCTTTGAGGTTGGCGGGACGGACCGGTTCGGTGAGAGTCCAGAGCGGGAAGTGGGATTTGGCATCGGTGAGGGTGAGCTGGGTTTGGAATTGCCATTTGGTATTCGCGGCGATGCGCTGGAAGGACCAGCCGCCGCCTTCGCCGACGAGCGGCGCGGTGAAACGAGTAGTGAGGAGGAGATCGGCGTCAGCGGGTGACGAGACCAGCTGGTACTTCGGCCAGCTGCCGACTGCGGCGTAGAGGGAGTCGTAAGGGTAGGTGCCGTTCAGTCCCAGATCCTCGAAGGCCTGGAGGGAAAAGGCGTCCATGCCGCCGTTGGCGATGAAGAGTTTTTGCGCGGAGGTGATGGGGGCGGGAACGGGCGCGTGCGGCGGGGCCTGTTGCGCGTGGGCGATGGGAAGCACAAGGACGAAGGCAGCAAGAAGCAAGGTGGGACTGAGGGTACGGAACACGGCTGGAGTCTCCCTTTCCGTGCGACCCTCCGGCTCGAAATCGGGACCGAGAGAATCGCAACGTTGTGGGACGGGGCCGTAAGGGAAAAAGACCCCTGGCGGAAGCAGGAAGCTGGAAGCTGGAAGCAGGAAGCGATTTGTGATGTCAGAGCGCAGGATTCCGGGTATATATGCTTATGCCGAAAACGGCACAGCAGGTGGATGGGCAGCTGGCTTCGCACCTGATGGTGCTGGGTGGGCTGGCGGTGGCCACGCTGGTGCTGAAGATTTGGCCGCATTGGGTGGTCGATGCTGGGTACCGATGCGGGATGCAACTGCTGCTGGGGCTGCGTTGCCCGTTCTGTGGCATGACGCGAGACTTTGCGGCGATGCTGCATGGGCAGAGGCCGTCGTTGAATCCATGCTCGTGGGTTGCTGCGGTGTTGGTGTATGTTATTTATCCGACTGCGGTGCTGGCAGCGTGGCGGAAAAGACGGCTGGACTGGTTTTATTGCAGGACTTCAAGGTGCGGACTTGCGGTGGCGCTGGCAGTGATGCTGGTGCTGAACAATCTGCGTTGATGGAGGAGAAAGATGGGGAACGGGTCAGGCTATCAACTGATCGGGCTGGTGATCGCCGGTGCGATCGCATTCTGGGTCTATACAGACGCCAAGAAGCGGCCGATGAATGCGGTTCTGTGGGCTATCGGGACGTTTCTGCTGTGCATCGTATTTCTGCCGCTGTATCTGATTCTGCGTAAGCCGGAAGGGGCAGCGCCGGGAACACCGGGCGTGATTCCGCCGCAACCGATGCCGCTGCCGCCGACTTATATCCCGCCGCCGCAGCAGTACGCACCACCGCAGCAGCAGTACGCGCCGCCTCCGCCTCCTCCCCAGAGTTACGCGCCTCCGCCGGTGACTCCCGCGGCTGGGATGCCGGCTGCCGCGCAGGGACCGAAGAAGTTCTGCCCGAATTGCGGCGCGCCGCATGAAGGTACGGTGAAGTTCTGTCCGAACTGCGGATCCTCGGTCTAGGGACCAACGGCCTGTAGCCGGTGACGAAATGTCCAGGCGGCGTGGATGGGGAAACGGGCTGTGCGGGATCGCATCTGTTCAACGATGGGAACCGCACAAACCGTTGAGCCGGTCGATACTGGCTTTGAGACGATTACGCCCAAAATCCTGTACTTCGGAACGCCGGTAGCGCTGGTGACCTCGGCGAATGAAGATGGCAGCGCTAATCTGGCGCCGATCTCATCGTTCTGGGCGCTGGGCTGGACGCTGGTACTGGGGCTGCTGAACGACACGAAAACGCTGACCAATCTGCGGGAGCGGGAAGACTGCGTGGTCAATCTGCCTTCGCCGGATTTGTGGCGACAGGTGGAACGACTGGCTCCGCTGACCGGTCTGCACCCGGTGCCGAACGAGAAGGCAGCAAAGTTCCGCTACGAGCGCGACAAGTTCGCCGCAACGAACCTGACTCCGATGGAGAGCGAATGCGTCGCGGTTCCGCGCGTGAAGGAGTGCTCAGCCCATCTCGAAGCTCGAGTGCGGAAGATCCATGTGCCCGAGGGTGATGGGAAACTACAGGCACTGACCGGCGGCGCAGCGGTCGAGGTGGAGGTGCTGCGGGTGCACGTACGCCGCGAATTCGTGCTCGGCGAGAACTACGTCAACCCCGAGCGGTGGCAGCCCCTGATTTACAACTTCCGCCACTACTACGGACTCGGTGAGGAACTGGGGAAGACGTTCAGGGCAGAAGTCTGAAGGGCAGGGAATAGGGAATAGAAAACCCATCCTGCTCATACGAGCAGGATGGGTTTGGTTTTTCAGGCATTGCGCCCTAGTGGATGCGGACGTCGCCAGAGCCGGTTTGAATGCGAACCGTCGGTCCGCCGCCATTGATGTCGCCCTGCACGTGATGCTTCTCGATGGAACCATGCATGCTGATCGGCGGATCGCTGTGGACCGAACCGGAGCCGGTGCTGGCGTCGAGGCTGAAGTGAGCCTTGCCCACGTTCAGGGTCACGGATCCGGAACCGGTTTCAAGCTTCCAGTCCGATGTGGGATTGCCGCCAATCTCGATATCGCCGGAGCCGGTTTCGGCAAAGAGTGCGCCCGCGACTCCCTGAAGATGGATGTTGCCGCTGCCAGTGGTGGCTTTGACATCGTTGGCCGATTCCAGGCCGGCGTGAATGTCGCCGGAACCGGTTTGCAGGCTCACGCGGCCGGTGAAGCCGCCGGCTTCAATCGAGCCCGAGCCGGTATTGGCCTTGAGAGGACCGCCCAGGTCCTGCAGGCGGAGGTCGCCGGAGCCGGAGTTGGCCTCAAGCTGCGTACCCTTGGGCGCCGTGATGTCGTAGTCGATGGAGACGTTGCGGATCCAGTCCGCATGCCGGCCGATGGTGATGATGTTGCCGGACTGATCGATGGGGGGACGATCCGTGACTTGTTTGACGCGATCGTCGGCGGAGGCGCCGAATCCAAAGCCGTTGGCGTGAACATGGCCGACAATGTGGACTTCGCTGGAGGAGCCCGGAGTGACGTGGATATAGCCGGATCCGGTGCCAACGGAAAGCATGACCTGGCCGGAGGTGTGGAGGGTCTTGTCGAAGGTGCCGTCGGCAGCCAGCGCAGCAGCGGGGACCAGCGCGGCGACGGCGGTGGCGAGAATGGTATTGCGGAGCGCAGCGTACATTTTCATAACCTCCTCAGAGCAGGGAATAGGGAATAGGGGATAGGCATAGGGAACAGGGAGCAGGAGCCTCGCCTGCACCGATCAGCGTTCGTCCCACCAAGAACTCTATTGTTGCAGGACAACGGCGTCTCCTTCCTTCAGGCCGGAAAGAATCTCGGTGCGCGTGCCATTGGAAATACCTGCGGTGACGGGAAGTTTCTTCTGCCCGTCCTTCGATTTGGAATCGGGCACCCAGACGAAGGCGTTTTTGTCATTATCCAAGGTCATGGATTGCTCGGGCACGCTCAATGCGTTGTGATGTTCCGTAACCAGGACTTCGGCGTTCGCGGTCATGAGCGCTTTGAGTTCGCCGCTGGGGTTGTCGATAGAGACTCGGACCTCCAAAGTCGTGACATTGTCCTTTTCAACCCCGAGCAGCGGATCTTATGGAACCGGTGCGTGGATGAGACGGGCGAAGGTTTTCGACCGTGATCCAGAAGCGAATCCATGAGATACGCTACCGGGCTGCATCAGGGAATACGCAGGGGGGAGGGGCGAAGTTCCACGGGAGTGGGGAGGCAGAGGACCGGAGACTTAGACGGGCGCGGCTGGGCTTAGTGGGCGCCGCTGAGTCCGAAGCGGAGGGTCATTTCGGCGTAGAGGAAGCCGCGGCCGGGGCGGTAGGGCTGCACCCACTCGCCATCGATGACGAATTGCGGGATTGCACGCTTGCCCACGTGGGCGAGGACTTCATCGGCGGCGCCTGGTGTTTCTTCAATGTCGATTTCGGTGTACGGGATCTTGTGGGACTCGAGAAAGCGTTTGGCCTCGCGGCAGTCACGGCACCAGGGAGCTGAATAGACGAGGACCCGCATCGCTGTTCATCGTATCGCAACATTCGCGACGATAAGAGTGATGCGAGTCACACGAAAGGGGAAGCCCGGCCATGCCGAGCACGGCCGGTTTCCGTTAGCCGCCGAGGGAGAAGACGACGTTGACGGTGGTTTCGACTTCGACCGGCTCGCCGTTGAGCGTCCAGGGGCGGTAGCGGGCCTGGCGGATCGCGTCAACAGCGGCGGAGACGAGCATCGGGGGTCCGCTGAGGACGCGCAGGCTTGCGATGCGGCCATCTTTACCGATAATCGCCGAGACGATCACGGTTCCCTGAATGCGGGTGGCGACCGCGATGGCGGGATAGTGCGGCTGGATCGGGACGATGAGCTGCCCGGTAGCGACCCCCGACGAGACGTGGAGAGGCCCCGTGGGTTTCGCTGGATGGACACGCGGTGTGGGCGTCGGCATCGCGGGGCCGAGGGAGAGCGTGTTGGGACCGGAGCCGGAGCCGAAAGCGCTGGATGGGATCGCTCCGGGAGGCCCCGAATCGACGATGGTGGGAATGCTGGTTGGGATTTGCCGGGGCGCCAGGATCCTGTCCATCAGGAATTCGGTGTGCGATATCGCTGCTGGCGATCACGTGCTGCGGCTCGACGCGGTGCTGCGGGCGCCGGGGGCGGAGCGATCAGCGGGACGCTGAGGAATTTGCGCGGCAGGGCGCTCGGGTAAAGGTAGGGCAGCAGAACCAGCGTGGCCAGGAGCCCGGTCTGCAGGATCAGCGAGCCGGCGGCATAGCGCGGGCTGCTCGTGTGAATACGGCTGGCGGATGCGAAGGTGCTGTCTTCGAACATGATTCCCTCCGGGAACAGCGTTCTGTGTTCAGCGCTCAGCGTCCAGAAACAGCTGAGTCGTACTGCCGGAAGAGAGCGAGGAGAGTGTCGAGATCCTTGAGCCGGTCGTGCTCGATTGTCTCTGCCCGGATAGACAATGGCGCTTCACACAAAGTTCCCGTGACAGACATGCGTTAGGATTCGGGCATGAGTCAGCAGATCAGTGCTACGGATCTGAAGAAGATGCTGCGGCTGGAACCGCATCCGCAGGAGGGTGGCTGGTTTCGGCAGACCTGGAAGTCGGCGGAGATCATTCCACGCGAGGCATTGCCCGAAGGCCAGTACAACGGAGCGAGAGCCGCCGGCACGGCGATCTACTATCTGCTCGAACCCAATAATTTCTCCGAAATGCACAAGCTGACGTCGGACGAAGTGTTCCACTTCTATCTCGGCGACCCGGTGGAGATGCTGCAGCTGGGTCCGGATGGATCGGGCAAGCGCCTGGTGCTGGGGCAGGATGTGGCTGCCGGGCAACTGCTGCAGACGGTGGTTCCCCAGGGCGTGTGGCAGGGGACGCGGCTGATTAGCGGCGGGAAGGTGGCGCTGCTGGGATGCACCGTGAGTCCCGGATTCGATTATGCGGATTACACGTCGGCGACAAGAGAAGAACTGACGCGCTCGTGGCCGGCGCGGGCGGAGATGATTGCCGGACTGACGCGACAGTGAATCAGGAAGTCGGCGCCCACGCATCCACGATGGTTTTCGCCATCTTTGCGATCAACAGCAGCGCGGGGTTGTCGGGGGTCCAGCTGGTGTCGGCGTTGTCGTGAGTAAAAGCGGAGACGATGATGGTGCCGTGCTTGGTGTAGATCGCGGCGACATCGTTGCGAGCGTGATCGACGGCGCCGGTTTTGTTGGCGATGGCGGAGTCGCCTTCCGTGGTGTCGAGATTCTCAAGATAACGCGGGATCATGGTGCGATCGGACTGCACCTTGAGCATGTGCATCGCGGCGGCGCAGAGATCCTTGTCACTCGGGATGGCTGCTGAGGCTGGACTCGGCGAGGTTGCGGCTGCGTTGGTCGGAGCCGGCCCGAGATCGCAGGTGACGAAGCGCGACAGGATGGAAGCCATCTCCTGCGCGGTGGTTTTCCCCAGGCCGAACTTCGGCTGGTCGGCCGGCTGCGGTCCGGTGGCGTCCTTGAAGACCTTTTTATAGAGCCAGGTATTTTTCAGGCCGAGGCCGCGGGGCGCGGGCCGCGTGAGCTGGTCGTCGATGGTGTCGAGGCCGAGATCGTCGATGACGAGGTTCGTTGCTGTGTTGTCGCTGACAGCAATCATGAGCGTGAGCGCGTCTTTGAGCGTGAGCGTGTGCGGCGTGTCGAGAAAGAGGAGGACGCCGGAGCCGGGAACCTGGTCGTCGTGATGGAGCATGAGCCGGTCATCGAAGTGGGCGCGGCCAGCGCGGATCTGCTCCAGTGCGGTGTAGAGAATCCCGAGCTTGATGACGGAGGCAGTGGGGACGGTCTCGTCGGCGCTGATCGCCGCCGTGCGGCCCGTGGCGAGGTTGCGGGCGTAGAGCGCAACCTTGCCGTGGAAGCCGGCGATCTGCGACTGAAGCTGAACGGTGAGGGCGGCGTCGGGCTGGTCGGGCCTGGACTGTGCAGCGGCGGTGAGAGTGAAGAGGGCGAGGAGGGAGACCGTCGCGAATTTCAGCACCATGCAGGCCAGTGTAGCGGAGCAGGGAGCAGGAACCACGCGCCCGTATAGCGGAGGCCGGCTAGAATCTGCCGTCCATGCTTTCGAGGTTCCAGAAGGGCGAGGTGAGGCCGGCGCTGCGGAAGATTTCCTGGGCTTCGGCGACGCTCCACTTGTGCCAGTCGGGTTGGGCATGGGATCCGTACCAACGATTGGCGAGCGCGGCCACCTGATGCAGAGGTACTGCCTCGCCACGCGGCAGATTGTGGCGGGTCGACCAGCGGGTGACTTCGTCGGCGCTGCGGAAGGGAAGGACCATGGAGCAGTGCTCGTGGACGTTGTCCCAGGCGCGCGCCGGGCGGATGGCGAAATGCACGACGACGGATTCAAAGCCCAGGGGCTGGCCATCACGCACCGGGACGATGATGGGATCGCATTCGGCTCCGTAGCGCGAGTGGAGACGCACCTCGCCACCGACCAGAGTGGCGACCCCGAAGGCGCACCAGATGCACGGCGCCCACCAGCTGCGGCCGCGGCCTTCAATCCAGTTGAGGGTGGGGGTGACGGAAAAGGGATGCACGATCCAGGGCGCGGGCCGATGCGGATGGAGAACGACGCCGTGCATGTCGGCAAGGGCGCGCAGGAGGTCGTCGACCTCAGCGGTCGTCGCTCCGAATCGAAGCGCGAGGTCCGTGTTCGTCGGACAAGCGCCGGAATGAATGAGGCCCGAGATGAGTTCGTGGTGAAGGCGGGACAAGGCGGGTTGGTTTTCGGTCATGTTTTGTGGGCCAGCAGCAGTGGGTTCGATCGATAGGGAGAACGCGGGGGAACGGAAAGTCCTGCAGGGACACATTAGCGCAAGTGGTGGCGGTGCGCTTCGGCCATTGCGCAGATGGGATGATCAGCCCACGCGCGACAGATCTGGGTCATGGGCGGCGACTAGGGCGTGCATCGATGAAGGCCCCGATCCATAGCGGCGTGGATGGCGTTTTGCTCATCGGTTGACATTCTGCCACTGGCCAGATTTTGCGGAGGCAAAGATTGCGTCGATCACCTCCATATTGGCAATCGCCTCTTCGAGCGGTACAGGGACAGGCGTGCCCTCAAGGATGGCGCGGGAGAAGGCGTCGCCCTGGAGCGTGTACTGATCGACGATGGGGAAGGTTTCGGTTTTCATACCGGAGCCGTGGAGATCGCTGCCGTCGTCGACGAAAAGACGCGTGGGGCGGTCCGGCGGCGCGTTGAAAGGGATTTCGATTTCGATGCGGCCTTTGGTTCCGAAGAAATGGACACGCTGGTACGGGACAAGCTGCGTGCTCGAAGTGAAGATGGCATGACCACCGGGGAAGTCGAGGATCGCAGAAGTCAGCCGGTCGGTGCCGAGTTGCGGATCGCGGTCGATGAGTCCGCAGACGCGCGTTGGCTCGGTGCCGAAGGCGTAACGCGCGGACTGAATGCAGTAGCAGCCGATGTCGTAGAGGGCTCCGCCACCGGTTTCGGGCTGGTTGCGGATGTTGGTTGGATCGTTGTTGAAGTAGCTGAAGTGAGCGGCGATGGAACGGAGCGTGCCAACGCGGCCCTCGTCGATCAGGGCGCGTGCGCGAAGCCACTGCGGGTGACTGCGAATCATGAAGGCCTCGCCGATGAGGACACCGGTGCGCTCGCGGACGGCGATGAGCGTGCGCGCTTCCTCGGCGGTCATTGCGATGGGCTTTTCGCACAGCACATGCTTGCCGGCTTCGGCGGCCTTGATGGTCCAGGGCACGTGGAGCTGGTTGGGCAACGGATTGTAGATAGCGTCGATGTTCGGATCGGAGAGGAGTTCTTCGTAGGAGCCGTACGTCGTAGGAATTTGGAGTTGGGCGGCGACGCTGCGAGCGCGGCCATGGTCGCGCGATGCGATGGCGGTGACGGTGGAGAGTTGGCCGCGCTGCATCGCGGGAAGAACCTTTTTGACGCCGATGTTGGCCGTGGACAGAACGCCCCAGCGGATTTTTCTGGTCATGGTGGAGATGATAACGCTGCGTTTGCTGTCGATTTATGCGCGGACGTTTCGGATCCTCACCGCGGAGCTGTCATATTTGTTTTCGTGGGCCCTCGAACATTTCAGCTCGCGAGTCTCGCCGGCCTGGAATGGCTTGTCGAGGGCAATTGTTTCGCCGCACTTCTTCGTTTTGCACTTCACGTATTGGATCGTCACATACATCTTTCTAAGTTTATTGCCATCGCGTCAGGGCTTTGGCGTGCGGAGACGACCCACATTGTCTTTGATGAGGACGCCGCTGCGATGTGCACCGTTGTCGACAAGAAGTTGGTGCAGTGCGCCGTCATGCAGGACGTTATTAGCAACGATGCAGTTCTCAAGGCCCTGCACGATAATGCCGTAGCTCGGACTCCAGACGCCTTTGTTGCCGTCGTCCTGGCCCGCTTCAAGGGTGTTGCCAATGCAGGTGACGCCGGTTGATCCGTCGAGGAGGATTTGCGCGGAGTCGGGCGTATCGGGTTTAGCGGCTTTTCCACTGCGCTTGACGAAGTTGCCGGTGATGCTGAACTGCGTGCACGGCCCCTTGTTCCACGATTCGCTTTGCGGGTTGTGGTGCAGCGCGATGCCGACCGTGCCTGCGCGGTCGAAGAAGTTGCCGGTGAGCTGATAGCCGTCGCCGCCGGTGACGACGAAGTTCTCTTCGCCGTTCCACTCCACACGATTCGCAGTGAAAGTGACGGAGGCGTTTTCGTCGCGTGCGGCAAAACCGGCGCGGCCATTGCCGGAGAGCCAGTTATCGAGGATGAACCCGTCCCAGCCGCGCAGGGTGAGGCCGTCGCCGTGGTTGGCCATCATTTCCGAATGGCGAACGCTGAAGCACCAGGCGTGGGAGAGGTTGATGCCCGAGCCTGTGAAGCGCGCGATCTGACAAGTGTCGATGCGGAAGCCGTCTTCATGCAGGCCGTAGGCTGTACGAACGGTGGCGATGCCGTGGATGTTCTTTCCCAGATGCGCCCCCTCGAGGGCGAGGCCCTGCACAGTGGCTCCGCGCGCGTCAGTCAGGTTGAGGAGACACGATGCATCAGCGGAGGCGAGGCGAAGGACCGATCCACCAGCGGCACTACTGTAATTCCACGCAGGAACGCCGGTGAGCGCGACGGCAGGCCGGAGGTGCAGTTCGCGGGTGAGGTAAACACCGGGTGGGACGAAGACAACAGCGCCTTTTTCGGCGGCAGCGTCGATGGCGGACTGAAGGGCAACGGTGTCGTCGGTGTGGCCATCGCCCTTCGCGCCGAAGCTGCGCGGATCGAGGAGCAGAGTGGACGGCGATGACTGCGCGCCAGAGAAGGCGGGCGAGAGGAGTGCCGAGGCTCCCCCGAGAAGGGCCGATTTGGCGAGGTAACGGCGATTGAAGAACGTTGGAAAGGATGAGGACATAGCGTCCTTCATCTTAGTTGCCGAGGCGGATCGAGTGAGTGGGGCCGCTCGGAATCCGATGTGCGCTAAACGCCGGCCTGGGTCATCATGTCGCGAACATGCGTCCGCCAGCGCTGCAACTCGACTCGGTCGCCGAGTTTGAGCTGTTGCGCGGCCTCCTGCAACGTGATGCGGCGGGAGTAAAGCTCGTCGGTGACGCGATCGGCGAGGTCGGGGAGGAAGAGGCTCTTGCCTCCTTGCTGTGCAATCGCTTCGGGCATCGAACTGGACTGATACAGCTCGAACTTATTCTGGTCGCCGAAATAGCCGTTGCGGATGACATGGACGACGCCCGCGTTGATCGATTCCATATAGGTCTTGAGCAGCTCAAGGGAGTCACGCTGGCGGTTGATGACCCAGAGGGTGACCAGTGGTCGCGCGAGTTCCTTGAGCGAATCGAGGAGGATGGCGCCGTGGCGAAGAACCGCGTCATTATTGCGCGCGGGCGTGTTGACGACGATGGCCTTGAAGGGGTTCGCGTCGCACGTGTTCACCAGATTGATCCAGCCGTCGACTTCGTCCAGGCTCACGACTTCGCCTTCTACATTGCGGCGATAGGCCTTCCATACGTCGGGGTTGGTGGTGTCCGCTTCGAGGAGCCGCACGTAGCGATGCTCGGTGGTGAAGTAGTCGAGCACGGCCATGGCAGTGAGAGATTTACCGACACCCCCCTTGCTGCCGCTGACAAAAACGATGGGTTGGTTCATGAAATTCCCTGCGAACGATCCGGGGGGTGGTGGAGTGCGGGGGACCCGAAAGATCGAGAGTACACGGGAGGCGGAGATGGGGCAATGGAAATTGCCTGAAGCGAGGAGAGGAGCGAGAGGGCTTAGCGAGAAGCGATTCGCGCAGGCTGGGCGGAGCCGCCGCCGACGAAGTGGACGATCTCAAACTTGTCGCCGTCGGAAAGAGGCGTGGAGTTCCAGGAGGGTCGGGGAACGATCGCACCGTTATGTTCGACGGCGACGCGATCCGACTTGAGGGCGAGAGCCGATACGAGATCGTGGAGAGTGGAGCCAGCCGTGAGCTCGGAGAAGGTCCGAGGGTGGCCGTTGATGACGAGGTTCATGAGCACAGGGTACAAGAGCAGCCCAGCCGGCTGAGCGAGAAGCCATTGCGCAATGGCGGCGGTTGCGGCTCAGAGATCAGCGGAGGACGTGCCAGATCTGCCAGGCGAGACTCCCGAAGATGACGAGTACGGTTTCCAGGATCAGCGCGAAGGCGAGACCGCGGAAAGCACCCAGGTTGATTTCCGGAGCGCCATCGGGGTCAAGGCTCGACACGCGGCGGGACGGATCGACGACAGGTTCCGCTACGCTATCGAATATATCGATGGACGAATCAAACGTATGCACGGCCATGAGAGATCCCCTCGTAGTGAAGCTATCGACCGGGACTGGCCTCTGCATAAGTAGATGCGGCGAAACGCGAGGACGTGTGCCGAAAGGGGACAACATCCTGCGCGAAGCCGAAATGGGAAGGCCCGGATCCTCATGAATCCGGGCCTTTTCCTGCTGGAAACGCTGTCGGGTGCCGCTAACGGGTGACTGTCAGCGTAACGGTTGTTGTGTGGCGCGTACTGCCGCTGGTACCCGTCACCGTGATGGTGTGATTGCCGATGGCGGCGTTGCGGCCCACCGTGATGGTCATGGTGGAACTGCCAGCGCCGGTGATGCTGGTCGGGCTGAAGGTAACAGAGTTGGCGCTGCCCTGGCCGGACGCGGAGAGCGCGATGGGTGAATTGAAGCCACCGGTGGTCGATGTTGTGATCGTGATCTGACCGGAGGCACGCCGCGCAACGGTGATCGAAGCCGGGTTGGCACTCAGCGAGAATCCGGCACTGACACCGGTGACGGTCAGCGTCACGGTCGTGGTTTCAACCGTGCTGCCCGAGGTGCCTTTGACGGTAATCGTGTAGCTGCCCGGTGTGACTGAGGAGCCGACACTGACCGACATGCTCGATGTGCCGGCGCCGGTAATCGAAGCTGGGTTGAAGCCGATCGTGACGCCGGTCGGTTGGCCGGAAGCAGTCAGTGCGATCGAGGAGTTGAAGCCGCCGGTCACAGTGCTGGTGATGGTCGAAGATCCGGCATTGCCCTGGGTAATGGAGAGCGAGCCGGGCGATGCCGAGAGTGAGAAGCCTGGCTGTTGCGTCGCGGATCCGGCGAGAGCACTGACGAGGCTGGCTGTCGGGCTGCCCCAACCGGTGTTGAGATCGTAGGCAATCGTTGCAGAGTAGCCATTGCTGCCGCTGGTGATGTCGTGGAAATCAGTATCGTAGCTGGCACCGTTACCAAGGGCATAGATCGCCGGGTTGATGAACCCCAGGGTCTTGCCGGAATTGGCAGCCGCATATTGCTGATTGACGAGGGCAAGGAAGCCAGCCCACATGGGAGCGGCAAAGCTGGTGCCGCCGTATTCGTTGGCGGTGCAGGTGGTTTGATCGGCGCAAACGTAGAAGGTGAAGTTGGAGTTTGCTGACACGTCCGGGCCGTTGCGGTAGGTCTTCGAGCAACTGGAGCAGCTGCTGGCGGCTGTTGTTTGCCATGAGGGGATGGCGTACCTGTGGGGTGAGATGCCGCCGCCGGAGTCGGCCCATCCGGTCTCTGAGGACCAGGGCCCAGCCGCGGATGCGGTGTTGAGATCGGTGCCGCCGACCGATGTGATGTAGACATCGTCGGCGGGGAAGATTTGGGATGCCGTGCCGGAGGTGGTCCATTTAGCGCTGTCGCCCGCAGCCTGGAAGAGGTTCTGTCCCTGCGCAGCGAATTCCTGGAAATAGGGATTGTCGGTATTGGGATCTGCCGGGCTCCAGGTCCACGAAGAGCTCAGCTGCGCGTTGAGCGGCTTGTGCGTCGCCATGGCGTTGAAGATGGCGGCGTCCGTCGATCCGACGTAGACCACAAGGCCGGACAATCCCGGTGCCATGCCGAGAGCTTGCGTGATGTCGAGGGTTTGCTCCGTGTCGTCGCAACCACTGCTCTCGGTGCACGCGGTGCTGGTGCCGTCCGTCGAGACCAGACTGATGACCGAGCCGGGATAGGTTTGGTGGGCGTTGGAGTAGTAGGTCTGTACGTCGGCGAGATCGGTGCCGTAGTACTCAAGCAGGCCGAGGTACTGGCCGGCGCCGGTGAGAGGCCCGCCTCCGTAGTAAGCGGCGCGCATGTCGCTGCCAAGGAAGGAGGCCGAAGGCCCGGAGCCGACGGTCGCGCTGGGCACTCCGCGGTTTGCGTTGGGATTGCGCGTGAGGCCGGCGGGGCGCGGTGTGGAGAAATTGTCGAGACCGGCGATATGCCAGAGCTGGAAGGGAAGATCAATGGTGGGCTCGCGATCCGGCGCGAAGAAGGAACGATTCTCAGAGGGATGCTGGTACGTGCGCAGGCTGGTGTGGAATGCGCGCTGGATGGCGTTGACGGATCCGGTGACGTCGAGAGTGACGCGATTAGGCGAAGTGGCAGCGACCGCGAGGCCGTGCTCTTCGGCGAAGTTGATCACTGCGTTGTAGTCGTCCTCGGTGGGACCGTATTCCGCGGTGAATTGCTCGACGGTGAGAAAGTGATGGTACGACGGACTGTCGGGGTTATAGACGTCTTCGATGAACTGGTCGAGTTCATCCTGATTGCGGAGGGGCAGCGTGAGAGTGAGACGGAGAGTCTGGGACGCAGGCATCTGCCCGAGGGCTTTGGCCGCACCCGTTTCGGTTTCTTGGCGGACGTGGTGGGTGAGGAGGGGTTGTTGCGCCATGGCAGCCGAGACGAACGCGGTCGCGGCAAGGGTGAGGAAGGAAGTCCTGATCAGGGGATTCAAAGTGCTCCTTCGAGACCGGAGAGGGAGTTTCCGCAGAGGGCCCGAGGCGGAAGTTCTCGCGGTGGGTGGAACGCATTCTGAGGGAAATAAGGCCTGTGTGTCCAGTGGATTCGTGACGAATGGCTGGATTAACCAGAAAGTTACGGTAAGCCGCCGGTTGATAGCACCGAGGTACTGGGCTGCGGGTCGAATCGGAGGCCTCGTCGGAGCGGGCGAATCCGCCGAAGGATGGAGGCGGATGCCGTACCGGGTGCGGTTGTGAATTGAAGGCTGGGGCGACGATAATCGGCTGGCTCCTTCCTGATCCCCTGGGATTGAATCTGAACTGCAGGGTGTAAATGAAGACGGACGCTGCGGTGCGCTCGGAAAACCGGCTCGCCTATCCGGGATGGCGGGTGGCGGTGGTATGCCACATTGGCGTGCTGACGGGGTTCGCCGCAGTCTTCATCTACAGCTTCAGCTTTATGGTGAAGCCGCTACAGCAGGCATTTGGTTGGGATCGGGAACAGATCGCGCGGGCGTTCAGCCTGGCGGCAATTTCGGTGGCGATCTGTTCGCCGTTCATCGGCAAGCTGTTCGACCGGTTCGATCCTCGAAAGCTCATCGCGGGATTCATGACGGTTTTCGGACTCGGCATGGCGTCGCTGGCGTTCCTGACGCCGCACCTGTGGCAGTTGTACGCGAATGCAGTCGTGATCGGGGTTGCGGGAACCGGGACCTATCAGCTTGGCTATGCGCGGGTGATTGCGGCGTGGTTCGAGAAGCGGCTCGGCGCGGCGTTGTCGATCGTCGTAGCGGGTTCCGGCGTGGGTTCGTTCATTGTGCCGCCGTTGGTCGCGCACTGGCTGACGACTTATGGATGGCGGCAGACCTACCTGGGACTCGCGGCTCTGCCATTGATGGTTGGCATGCCGTTGACGCTGTTGTTTGCCAGAACACCGCGAGAAGGCTCCGAGCATGCGCCGCCGCGAGCGATGCGAGGCGCAGCCGCGGAAGGGCGGACATGGCAGCAGGCGCTCGGCTCGCTGACCTTCTGGCTGTTGGCTCTGGGTGTGGTGGCGTTGTCCCTGAGCGAGAATGGCGCCCTGGCGCATCTGGCGCCGATGCTGAGCGATCACGGATTGAAGGCAGAACAGGTGGCGTTCACAGCCTCGCTGCTGGGGATCGCGAGCGTGACGGGTCGATTCGTGTTGGGGTGGCTGCTGGATTTTGTGAAGGGTTCGCACATTGCTGTGGCCTCGCTTCTGGCGGCGGGCCTGGGAATGCTGCTGCTGGTGCACGCGCGAACGTTTACGGCAGCGGCGCCGGCCGCGTTTGTGGCGGGGCTCGGCGGCGGGTGCGAGCTGGATCTGATTCCTTATATGTTGCGCCGGTACTTCGGGCTGCGATCGTTCTCGATGCTCTACGGCCTGGTCTACAGCACGTTTGCAGTCGCAGGAGCGATGGCGCCGCTGGTCGTGGGGCACATCTACGATCGGACCGGTTCGTACACCGGGATCATGCAAACCTTTTGCGTGGTGACCCTGGTGGCGTCGTTAGCCATGCTGGCGTTGCCGCGATACAGATATGAGGCCGAGAACTCTGCGAGCGGCCTGGTCGACGAAGAGCCGCTGGCTGCAGCGGGTTGAGAATTTGCGACGAAGGAGAAAACCATGGCGCACATACCACTGGAACAGGGAGTCCCGGGAATCGTAGGGGCTTTTCAATTCCGGCCGGAAACGGCGAAGCCCATGCGGGAACTGGCGGAGATTCTGCTGCGAGGGCCGAACACGCTGACCAGCGCAGAAAGGGAAGCGATCGCGGCCCACGTATCGAACGGCAATGAGTGCCGGTTCTGCCAGCTCTCGCACAGCGCGGCTGCAGCGGAACATCGCGGAGGCAGCGAGGCCGACTACCAGTGGATTGAAGCGGTGAAGGCGAATCCGGAGAGTGCCGATGTTTCGCCAAAACTGCGAGCCCTGCTGCGGATTGCCGGCAAGGTACGCGAGGGCGGGAAGAATGTGACTGCGGCCGATGTGGCAGCAGCGCGCGAGCAGGGCGCGACGGATGTGGAGATCCACGATACGGTCCTGATCGGGGCGGCCTTCTCGATGTACAACCGGTACGTGGATGGTCTGGCGACCTGGCAGCCGGAAAGCATGGAGGCGTACAAGCCGATGGGGAAACGGATGGCGAACGAGGGCTATGAACGTCCGGCCGGTGAGCCGGTAGGGGCCGGCCGTCGATAGCGGAATCTGTTGGCAGAAGACGCGCGCAGCCGAATGAACCGCGCAATTACCAGCTGAGCCGTTCTACTGCGGAGTGGACGAAGAGGCCGGCGTTGCAGCGCTTCCGGGTTCCCGCTCGAAGGTGAAGTTACACGGACGGCTCTCGATGCCCAGACCCGTATCGCGCTTGCCGGTTCCTTTGTCGCCGTCAAAATGGGCTTCCACGGTGTAGTGGTAGTCTTCGCCTTTGTGCGCGAAGAGTCCGTGCGCGTTCGCTCGGTTGGCAAGAATGCCGTTAACGTCGAGTTTGGCGGTTCCGTCGTCGCCGATATGGCCCGCGATGATCTCGTAGCCGGGTTCTCCGGCGGTTCCTTTCTCGCCCTTGATGCTGTTTCCGTTGATGGTGCTCGGAATCTTGCGGATCAGCGCTTCCATCTTGCCCTGCGCGGGGCAATCCTGTGTGGTCAGCCATGGGCCATCGAATTTCTCAGCGGCGATCGTGGTTGCAGGAAGCAGAGTGAGTGACAAGAGGAAACCGGCAAGGGCGAAGCGAAGGCGGAGCGAGGGCATAGGGACCACTCCCGAGAGATTTGGGCCGGAAACAAAGTGGCGGGGAAAGTTCGTTTTTAGCAGGGAACCGGCGGCGCTGTAAACGGAAACAAGCGCCTCTGAGGGCCATCTTTCGAGAGTGGGTAAGCGTGCCGCAGGCGCGCCAGGTCGCGCGAGTGTCAGGAGAAGATCCGCGAGAGACCGGGCCGTCAGCGAACGACGCCGATGTTGTCCGCGGGCCAGTAGATAAAGGTGGCTTTGCCGTAGATAAGGTCGCGATCGACGGGGCCGAAGTCGCGCGAGTCGGATGAGATGGAGCGATGGTCGCCCATGACGAAATACTGGCCCTGAGGAACGATCATCTCGGCCATAGACCGAGTATCGCGATACCGGCGAGGAACGTAACCTTCGTCGAGGGGCTCGTTGTTGATCCAGACGCGGCCCTGGTCGATAAAGATGGAATCGCCGGGCAGGGCGATGATCCTCTTGATGTAGCTCTTTTCCGGATCCCGCGGATAGTGGAAGACAACGACGTCACCCCGGGTGATTTTTTCGAAGTGAAAGAAGAGCTTGTCGATGAAGAGGCGGTCCTGATCGCGCAGCTCCGGCTGCATGCTGGTGCCTTCAACGCGCACCGGCTGGTAAAGCACCGTGACGATGAAAAACGAAGCGATGACGGAGATGCCGATGTCGCGCGCCCAAACGCGGAAGCGGAACAGCGGATGAGTCCAGGCGCGGAGACGGGGATGGAACACGGTCAGAAATTCCTCATTGAAATTACTCTACCCGTTTTACGCAACCGGACGGAATTCGGTTTCCTGCCGTGACGAAAAATAGCTGTGGCGCGGATCGGCGACGTTCCAGCGCGCAAAGACCGCGCTAGCTGCAGCCGAGACTGCCGGTGGGGCACAGAATATGTGCCTGACGCCCCGGCTTGGGCAGCGGCTGCGGTTGCGTAGACGCGGGGACAAGGGTGGTCGGCCCGTTGACGTTGGCTTCCTGCAGTTGCAGCGGACGCTGCAGCACCATCTCGATCTGCGTGCCCGAAGCGATGCTGACGTCGGCGCCGCGCGTGAAAAGCGCGACGATGCCCGCCGTCGCCAGTCCAGCGGCGGCTCCTTCGAGCCCACCCGCGAGTGGATGACCCGACTGGAGCCCCCCGATCGAGCCAATGGTCGCGCCCGTCGGCACGGCGATCTTGGCCGCCTCGCCGGCATTGTGCGCTTTGTTGCTGCCGCCGTTCTGCTGGATCCCGCCTTCGTCGCCGTTCACCTGCTGATGCTCCGCGCCGGGCAGGCTGTTGACCACCCCGGGAATCTCAACCACCGAGCCGTTGGGGAAAATCATGGACGTGAAGTGCATGTTGAGCTGCGCCTTTTGCGCGCCAATACCACGGCCGGGACGAACAACGGCGTCGACCACGCCCTGCACATAAACGCCAGCCGGGATCACCACACGATTGCCGACGATGACAGGAAACGTGGAGTAAAGATAAACGCCGTCGCCGGGCTTGGCGCTCTTGGTGTTGATGGCGCTGCGCGTTTCCAATAAGACCTTCGTGCCCGCGGGGACCAGGATGATGGGGGCCGCGGGCACGGCTGCGGAGGGTGCCGGAGCGGTATCAGTGGCCGCGGGTGGAGTAGCGGCGGCCGTCTGCGGGTTGGGCGCTGGAGTTGCCGCCGGGACCGATGGCGTGGAGGGGGCCGACGTGGGCGCCGGAGTATCCTGGGCCGCAACGGCGAGCGTCGTCGCGAGGAAGACTGCGGTGAGTGCGAGAGAAGAGCGGGTCATCGGCGACCTCCAGGAAACCCACACCTATTGTGCATCCGGAATGCGAGGCTGTGGGTACAAATCCAAACGGCGGAACTGGGGATTGGACCGCCGCAGGCAGGAGGGGGTGAGCAAAAGAACCGATCAGAACACAGGGTTCATGAGCCGCACATGACGAACATGCAATGAGCGAGTTATCACAATTCCACGCCGGTTCTAGGTTGCGACGGCTGGCTTCGTCGGCGAGGATCGCCCAGAGAAAGCACAGGGCGATGAGGATCTCGACGATGACCGGCGCGGCGAAGAAATAAAGATACGAATTGAGGGCGAAGACGAGGTAGCCGACGAAGAAGGTTGCAAAGATAGGACGGAGTCTCGGGCCGGCCGTCTTCACCAGCGAGCTGAGTTGCCAGAAGACGATGGATTCCGCCGTGAGTGAAATGCTCACGCCCAGCCCCATGCCATGGTAGAACTGCCACAAGGTTCGCGTGACTCCGGCCACGTGAATGGGATTGGCCTTCATGGTTTCGACCACGATGGTAGCGGGACCCGGCGGAGTCTTGCCGAAGACTCCGCCGATCGTGTGCAGAACTGCGTGGATGAACGTAAGGACCGCCGCGATGCGCAGGGCGAGAACGGATTTCATGCGGTCGCTCCTTCGCCTGCTGCGTTGTTATCGACGATCTTCCTGAAGGAATCCAGAATGGCGATCCAGGCGCCTGGACCGTGGAAGAGGGTCACCAGCTGTTCGTAGCCTTCGCCGTGGCGCTCGAGGCAGCGGTGTTCGAGGTTGATGCGCGTTTCGGATGGGCCTTCAGCGACGAAGCTAAATTCAACTTCGCTGGCCTTGTCGGGATCGGGATTGAACTTCCAGTCCGGCGAGTCGTGACCGGGACCGACATGCCAGGAGAAACAGACGCGGTGCGGGGGATCCCATGCGAGCACCTTGCCCCAGTCGCACTGTGCTCCCTCGACGTTGCGCTCGTACCAGCGGCCGCCGACACGCGGCTCAACGAAGATGGCTTCGAAGGGTGTGGAGCCGATATGGTGGGTCGCCGGCCACCAGGATTCCATCTCCTCAACGAAAACGGACCATGCGCGCTCGATGGGGGCGCGCACGACGATGCTTTTACGAACGACGGCTTCTTCTGCGGTCAGAGGCATGCTTCGCTCCTTGTGGGTTCGTGGGTTTTTCGACGGCGGCCTGAAAGGAACTCATGGCCTGGGTCCACATCTGGTCGAAGTGGGCCCGCAGGCGCGCGACGCCTTCCGGGTTGAGCTGATAAAGTCGGCGAGTGCCGGCGCGAGTGTCGGTCACAAGGCCGGCCTCCTTGAGAACTTTCAGGTGCTGCGAGACTGCGGGACGCGTAACGGGAAGCTTGTTCGCCAACTCATTGACGGCGAGTGGACCGGCGGCGAGCTTCTGAAAAATCGCCATGCGGGTGGCATCGCCGAGGGCATCGAGTCCGGCCTGTAGGTAAGCGTCCACTTACGGTAAGTTATCACGAACCGATGGGATGTCAAGTGGAAAAGCGAGGGTTCAGCGTTCAGGAAATTTGCATGCCGGTTGACGGGCGGTGCGTTGCTCAGATCGAGGGTGATGGCATTCGGGCCCGATGGAGATGGATCGGCTGCTCCCACGCCACCACCTGATTGCCGCTGACTTTCGCGGAAATCAGGTGGTACCAGGTGCCGGCGGGCACGGCGGGAAACGTGCCGCGTCCGTTCGCGTCCGTGCGAATGCTGCGTAGGAAGAGACGCACATCTAAGTGGACCAAAGGCCCGCAAGTGTCAGGAACTCGCGGGCCTTTGAGGTGACGACGCAGAAGCCCTAATAGTAGAGTTTGAGCGCGAACTGGAGCGTACGTGCGCCGTTGTTGCCGTTGCTGTTTTTGGTGCTGGTGATGGAGCTGAATCCGCCCTTCAGATTCGTGAAGTTCAGATTTCCGGGCTGTGAAAACGGCGGCGTATTCGTTGTGTTGAATGCCTCGGCGCGGAACTGAACATAGACGGACTCCGTGATTGGGAAGTTCTTCAGAATCGAAGAGTCCAGGTTCGTGAAATGTGGTCCACGCGCCTGCTCCTGACCTCCACCCAGAACCGAATAGCCTGTCTGTCCAATCGTGGTCGCGATCGGTGGCTGAGCGAAGGCGGCAGGATTGAGCCACTGCGTGCGGTTGTGGGGACCGGCATACATGCTTTGACCAGGCACCACGTCGGCGAAGCATCCGAATTCTGACGTTGCCACCGGGCAGGTGACGGTGAAAGGCTGACCACTCTGGTAGCTGTAGATGAAGTTAACGATCCAGCCTCCCAGCGCGGCGTCGGTTGCCCTATTCGCATTGCTCAGGAAGGTTCGCCCGCTCCCAAACGGCAGGTTATAGGAGCCTGCGGTGTGAATGATGTGGGTCGCGTCCGTATCGCACACAGCGTAATCCCGGTTGATACCGAAGCCAGGAAGCCATTCGGCTCGATACTGCTGGTTCTGCTCAGCCTGGGTGTGCTGATTGCTCATGCACTTACTCCAGGTGTAGTTTCCGAGCAGATAGAGCCCATAGCCGGTCTGATGTTCGAAGGTCGTTTGAAGTGCGTTATAGCTGCTATTGGCGTTGGTTGTTTCGTAGGTGGCGTTCCGGGCAAAACTCGGAAATGGAACATAGGTCTGAGGATTGACGGACGGCGGAAGAATCTGAGTCGGTGAGTTGTTGTAACCCAGGTTATCCAGGTGGCGTCCCTGCGATCCAACGTATCCGACCTGCAGCGCATCGTGCGATGTGAACTGATCCTGGATGGTCAGGTTTTCCGTCTGTACATAGGGCGTCTGAAAGTTGTACTGACGGCCGTAAAGATTGAGTCCCTGCCCGTTGTTGACGGTCGGATCCGTCACGTTGATAGTTGTGAACGCGCTCTCCATGGTCGCTGCCGAGTTGGAGGAGGAGAAAAACGGCTGGTAGGAATTCGGACTGTTGAAGGTGGTCACATAGACAAAAGGATAATTGGTACCGAGCGTGCCTCCATAGCCGAGGTTGCCAAGCGCCCCGTAGGCAGTACCAAAGCCGCCGCGTATCACCAGAGCGTGCGTGATGCGGTAAGCAAAGCCAATGCGAGGCGCGAAATTGGTCGTCTCCGCATTCCCTAAGGTTTGGTTCGAAACGCAGTCCAGCGCGATGTTGCTGCTGGCGAGAAGGGTGTCGAAAGCGGCGGAGCGAGGCAGGGCGCAGCCTTCCTTCGACATGTAGTAGGTTCCGGCAGTGCCGTTGCCCCCGACGGGGATGAAATTCGCCTGCCGCCCCCGAGTCTCGGCGTACGGTGTGAAGTAGTCCCAGCGAAGGCCCAGATTGAGTGTGAGGTTGGAAGTCGCCTTCCAGTCGTCCTGAAAATAGGCACCCCAGTACCAACGGTGGTCGTCGGTCGCTGCAATGTTGGAGGCAGAAAAGCTGCTCATGCCGCCCACGTTGTTGGTGCCTCCAACCAGCGATGAAATCGGAGTCACCAGCAAGTCGCCGATCCCGGTCAGACTGCTGTTCTTATTGGGAATATCGGTGTACTGCCCGTTGAAGTTGAAGTCGCCGCGTCCCTGCGGAGGCTGGGAGATATCTCCCTCAAGATCATCAATTTGGAAACCAGCCTTGAAAGTGTGATTGCGGAAGACCTTCGTGACCGCGTCGGCGCCTTCAATACTGTAGACGTGCTGCAGAGTCGGAGTGTAGTTGCCTACACCGATGTGAGTCAGACCATTAATGGTGATGGGCGGCAAACCACCATTATTGGCAACCTGCGGAACGCCCTGGATACCATATTGGGCTGGTAATCCAAAGGTGTTGCCGTAGAACGATTGCTGCAACTTGTTGCTGTGCACCATGCCGACATGCATTTCATTGGTCAGAGTCGGAGTAAAGATATGGGTATAGCCGACCGCCCATGCGTAAGCAGGCAGGCTGTCGTTGCGTCCGCCGGTCTCAGCCACTGCTATTCCGGGCAGACTGGAGGGAACGACGGTCGTGTAGTAGCTCCTGTCGAACACGGCGAAGAGAACGTTGTTGGGGTTGAAGTCCTCATCGATACGGATGTCATAGGTGTTAGTTGTGTGGCTTTCCTTCGGGACGTAGAGAAAGTTATTTGCCAGGCCCGACGCGGTTGGTGTCGGGTAAACCTTCAGAAGAGAAACAGCGTTGGGATCGAGTCTGGACGTTGGAATGATGTTTAGCATTGCCTCCTGACTCGCGCTGGTAAAGTTTGTGACCCCGGTCAGGGGTCCGCCCGGCAACGTGTTTCCTGCTGGGCAGCCAGCGGCCGTGCAGTTGTAGAAGGGATCCCGAACATAGCTGCCCGCCGTACCGGTTAAACCGGTAATAGGGTCAATGCCGCTGGCTGGAATGACGCGCGTCGTTGCCGGGTCGAGAATTGTGCCGTGGGGGATGCTGCGCCCCAGCGCGTCGGCGCCAGTACCGCTGCTGTAGTTGATCAGGTCCTGGAGATTGGTATAACCGCTGCTGGACATACCAGTCGTTGGAACGGTACTAGTTGCAGGAACTGGAATGATGTATCGGCCTGCCTGATAGTCGAAGAAGAAGAAGGTCCGGTTTCTGCCGTTGTAGATATGCGGCACCAGAACCGGGCCACCGATTGTGCCGCCAAAGAGGTTTTGACGATACTCCGGAACGGGATGGCCACTGTTGAAGAAGTAGTTGGCGTTAAGGGCGTCATTGCGCAGATATTCCCAGAGGTCTCCATGCAGGCCGTTCGATCCTGACTTGATGGCCGCATTAATGACGCCTCCGGTGGAATGGCCGAATTCTGCATTGAAGTCGCCATTCTGGACCTTGAATTCCTGGACCGCGTCGGGGGGAGGAACGATGGCCGCATTGGTACCGGTGTAGTTGCCGCCGTAGACTTCGATGTTGTCGTTAATTCCGTTCAGACGAAAATCGTTCTGCCAGACGTTGCCGCCATCAACGGAAAAGTAGGCGCTTTCGGTGCTGCCGGAGTCCGGGGTAGGCTGGCCTGGCGGTGCAGTGGAGACCCCCGCTGAGAGTTGGGCGAGAGAACCCCAGTTGCGGGTAGCGAGGGGCAGGTCGTTGACAGTTTCAGAGTTGATGGTCTGGCCGATGGCCGCGTTCTCGGCCTGCAACAGCGGAGAGGCAGCGGTGACGGTGACCTGCTGCTGCACGCTTCCCGCAGACAAAGGAACGTCGATTGTCAGCACCTGCTGAACGTGAACGCCTAACCC
Organism: uncultured Acidobacteriaceae bacterium; assembly: GCA_963705765.1. Classification (GTDB taxonomy): domain Bacteria; phylum Acidobacteriota; class Terriglobia; order Terriglobales; family Acidobacteriaceae; genus Palsa-343. Next base: position 97,378 of record CAVPKU010000020.1, read on the forward strand.
ATGCACGATATAGTGCGTGAATCCGCTGGATTGTGCCTCGAGCGTGTAAGTCGCTGGAAGTAGTCCGCCGAAAAAATAGGTTCCGGTCGAAGTGGAGTCCGTCCGGACGCTGACACCGGTTGCATCATTTGTCAGTGTCAGCTTCGCGCCGGCTACAACGGCTCCAGAGCTATCCTTCACCGTTCCGGTGATGCCACCCGTGTCGATCTGGGCCAGAAGGGGACGGGCGAAGAGGCTGGTGAGAACAAGCGCACAGGCGGCGACAATGACACTCCGTAAGAATCTCTGCATGGGGTTCTGGTCTCCTGAATCTCGTCGTGATGCTTGTTATGATCCCGGCTCAAAAGGCTGGGAATTCACGTGAGAAAAACATTCGTTTGAGCGGAACCGAAACCGGTGGAACTTCGATTGAAAGTTCACGTGCGGCCCGGTATCGCTTTCAGCTGGGGAACCTGCCAGCGCATGTCGACTTCCTGAGGAAGTGAACATGGCCGGGTTTAACGAAAAATGCTTGCGGCGAAAAGATACGGTATCGCTAACGCAGTTTGCAATAGCCACCTGTCGAAAGGAGAGAATCTTCGTGAAATTCCGAGTAAATTTTCAACAAGCCTGTGGGACGAAGATTGTCCGGTGTTCGGGACTCGACGGCAGTATGTGTTCTTCGCTATATAGCTCTATCGCTGTGACATAATGCAGTTCCGAACATTTTTTCAAAGAGAAGATCGCTCTGGAGAACGGGTGACGTGGCCGTCCGATTGAAAGATATAGCCCGTGATCTCGGCGTTTCGCTGATCACCGTCTCGAAGGCACTCCGGGGTGCTCGCGACATCAGCGAAAAGACGAGACAACGGGTTCTGGAAAGAATGGCCGAACTCAATTACCGGCCGAACATGCTGGCCCGGGGTCTTGCGAGCGGCAAGAGCAACATCGTCGCCCTGGTGGTTCCTGATCTGTTGCACCCCTTCTTCGCGGAGTTTGCCAAATCTCTGAACGGCGTCCTGCGCAAACACAATTACGGCCTGATTCTTGCCTCGTCGGAGGAAGATCCGGAAATCGAGCAGCAGGAGATCAGGACCGTCCTGGCTCGTGGTGTCGACGTTCTTTTGATTGCATCGTGCCAAACCTCGCTGCGGGGCTTTTACGGTGTGGAGGACCAGAGGACGCCGTTCATCCTGATCGATCGGAATTTTCCGCATTTGCGGGCAAACTTTGTAGGAACGGACGATTATCGGGCAGGGTTGATGGCCACAGAACACTTGCTGGCGCGCGGGCGACGGCGAATTGCCCACATCGCTGGTCCGGAACTCTCTCCCGGGATCGACCGTCTGCGCGGCTACAAAGCTGCACTTGCTGAACGTCATCGCAACGTGCTGCGCGGATTTGTCATCGGCAATACCAGGGTTGAGGAAACCGGTGAAACAGCGGGCTACCAGGGAATGCGCGACTTGCTTCGACGCAAGCCGCGGCCTGACGCCGTTTTCTGTTACAACGACCTGACCGCGATCGGCGCCATGCAGGCCGTGATTGAAATGGGTTTGTCGATTCCCGAAGATGTTGCCTTCGTTGGTTGCGGGAATATTCGTTATTCAGATTTTCTGCGCATCCCCCTTTCGTCGCTCGATCAGTCGACCGGACAATTGGGCGAATGTGCGGGAACCCTGGCACTGGAACTGATGCGCAATCCCAGCCGAGCGCCACAACAGATCACCCTGGAACCGCGACTTGTTATCCGCAGTTCATCGGTGGCAATTGCAAAGCGAAGGGGCCGGTCAGGTCAGGCGGAGCAGCAAGGGGACGGCGATTCGCGGCATCCGCATGGAGCTCGAAAATGAGTTTGTAAGGATGCTGTGTGGGCGTCCCCCCTTGAACTTCTGCGTAACGCCATCGCCGCTTCAGGTCCTGTGTGATTCCCAAGTATCCTCAACCGGCCTTGCGGGGTGTTGCACCGAAATGATAAACGTTAGCGGTAACGTAATCTTCGTCGAGGAGAGCAGGGATGAGCACACCACAGGGCGTCGCCCAGGAACCTCTGAAGCACGTGGACGAGTGGGATGACTTTGTCGCCGCCCGGTACCAGGCAGGAAAAGGTGAGTCCGAATTCCGCAAGTTCGACAGTGAGGCTGAGTCTCCCATCGCTGAGTTCTACCGCCAGAATCACGCCCGGCAGACGCTCGCGTTCGTTCTGGAAAAGGAAAGGGACTATGGATCCCTCACGCGGGGCAGGCGCAGTATTTGGGAAGCGGCCGACTATCTGAACACGCTCGTGGACGACAGCGATCCGGATACAGACCTTTCACAAACCGAGCATCTGTTGCAAACCTCCGAAGCAATACGTCGGGATGGTCATCCGCGTTGGTTCGTGCTCGCTGGTTTTCTGCACGATCTGGGCAAGACCCTGTGCCTTTACGGAGAACCGCAATGGGCGGTGGTTGGGGATACGTTCCCGGTTGGCTGTGCTTATTCGGATCAGATTGTGTTTCACGAGTATTTCGCTCTCAATTCAGATTCCCAGATCCCCGAATATCAGACTTTGCACGGTATCTACGAACCGCATTGTGGGCTGGAACGTGTCCATCTTTCGTGGGGTCACGACGAATACATCTACCGGGTCACGAGGAAGTACCTGCCTGAGCCTGCCCAGTACATGCTGCGGTACCATTCCTTCTATCCGGCACATCGGCACGGAGCTTACCGTCATCTCATGTCCGCGCACGATGAGGAAATGTTCGAGTGGGTACGTAAATTCAATCCCTACGACCTCTACTCGAAAGGGGCGGCAAAGCCACGCATCGATGAGTTACGGCCCTATTATGAAGATTTGGTCGCTGAATTCTTCCCCGACCCGATCGAGTGGTAGGCGCGGATCCGCTGGGTTCCGAAGAAGGCAACGCGCAGAAAATGACAACAGCGTCAGATTGTGACTGGCAGGGCTATGTCGCCGTGGTCGATACCTTGTAGCCTGGATTAGCTTCCAAATCGAACGGCCGTCCCCGGGGGATCCATATGCAGCGTAGGGATTTCGTCAGGTCGTTAGCCGTCATGGGAGGTGCGACCCTCTGCGGAATCCCGGCGACCTTTGCAATGCAGAAACAAGTTCAGCAGCAGGTGCCTGAGCCCGATGTCCGCCGTGTGCTGGCGATGTTCAAGTGTCACTTCGACGCAGGATTCATCGACACACAGGCTCACGTCGTCGGCCGCTACTTTCGGGAGTATTTCCCTCAGGCCATCGCCACAGCGCAGAGAATGCGCGATGCGGGCAGTCATCGCTATGTGTGGACCACGGGCTCCTGGCTGCTCTATGAGTACCTCGAACAGGCTGCCCCTGAAGATCGCCGGCGAATGGAGCAGGCGATCGCTCGTGGGGATATTGCGTGGCATGCCTTACCCTTTAGCTGGCAAACCGAGTTATTAGACGAGTCGATGATTGGCGGCAGTCTTGCGATTTCAGATTCTCTGGATCGGCGCTTTGGGATGAAAACCACCGGAGCCAAGATGACCGATGTTCCAGGGCACACGCGCGGCTTGATCGCACCCCTGGCTACTCACGGCGTCACTTTTCTCGATGTCGGCGTGAACGGTGGCAGTCATCCGGCCGATTTACCTCCGCTCTTTGTATGGACGGACCCCGCGGGTGCAAAGTTGGCAGTTATGTACCACCATGAATACGGCGACGTGGTGCGGGTTCCGGGCAGCGATCTGGCCATCGCCGTCATGGTACGCGGCGATAATAGCGGTCCGCATACACCAGAGGAGATAGTCGAAATCTATGCTCAGCTTGGGCAGCGATTCCCGAATGCCCAGGTAATCGCGACCAATCTTACCGAGATTGCCAATGCGGTCGAGCCCCTCCATGGACATTTGCCTGTCGTGACAAACGAAATCGGCGACACCTGGATTTACGGTATCGCCAGCGATCCATTGAAAGTAGCCCGCTATCGTGAGGTGGCGCGTTTGCGCCGCAAGTGGATTGCCCAGGGCGCCTTTCAAGCGGGCGACGCCACCGATGTTGCCATGCTGCGGCATGTTCTTCTCGAGGCCGAGCATACCTGGGGCACGGATACAAAAACCTGGCTCGACTTCGATCATTACAAGCCGGTTGAGTTATCCAACGTCATCGATAACAAAAACTACAAGGTAGTGCAATACAGCTGGCAGGAGAAGCGGCAGGACCTCTTTGACGGCATCGCAACTCTTCCCAACACACTGCGCCAGGAAGCTCAGTCGGCAATCGACGACCTGGTGGCGGTTGAGCCCACGCTATCCCGAGGGTCGCCGCACCGTCCCGAAGATGAGATCGAGACAACGCACTACATCATTGCTTTGGATCCTGACACGGGAGCCATTCGCCGCCTGCATAACAAAGCATCGGGACGGGAATGGGCGTCAGCGAAAAACTCACTCGCCTTGTTCTCGTACCAGACGCTCTCGCAGACGGACTATGACCGCTTCTTCGCGAATTACATCATCAGTCACGCCGACTGGGTGATCAAAGACTTTGGCAAGCCCAACATCGATCGCGAGGGTGCACGGAGTCGTACCTGGACTCCCAAGCTATCGGAAGTATCGAGTTTCAAAGATGCGAGCGGTCACAGGATCCTCGCAACCCTGGCAATTCACGACTCGGAATCGCAACAGTCGGGACTTGCCGCGTTTCCGGCGAAGATGTATCTCGAACTGAAACTTCCGGACGCGGAGCCTGCTGTGAACCTGAGCTTCTATTGGTTCAATAAGCCCGCAACGCGGCTGCCGGAGGCAATGTGGCTGACCTTTAACCCTGTAGTCAGCGGTCCCGACCGCTGGATATTCGATAAGTCGGGGCAGAATATCTCTCCATTTGATGTGGTCGCGAATGGAGGACGCCAGATGCACGCCGTTACGGGCGGATTCACCTGGCGGAGCGGAGACGATACCTTTGAGGTGGAACCATTGGATGCGCCACTCATCGCCGTGGGATCCCGTTCGCCGCTCAACTTCTCCCAAGAGCAACCCGATCTTACTGCGGGCATCCACAGTTGCCTCTTCAATAATGCCTGGGGTACGAACTACATCATGTGGTTTAACGAAGACATGCGTTTTCGTTTCGTTATTCGCGGGTAGGGCCCGCTCAGGGTTCATTCGAAGCCCGCTCAATCTGGCCCGCCACTAAGGCGCAACTTTCTGACGGCGCGTCGGCTGTCGATCAACAGCAATGCCATTGCCCAGAATCGATCCAGGAAAAGGCGAGCGGGCTCTGGTCGCTTCGGCGACCTCTTCGCATGCGTCGACATGACCTCAGCGATTTTGTAAGGCCTGCGTCGCATCAACCGATTCGAGGCAAATTCAGGAATGTAACAGGCGGCTGATTGCCGCATCGACCGCATCTCCCAGCGTGGCCCCGGGATAACTGCGAAGTTTCTGCCGCAGTGTTTGGTATTGCTGCAGTGCCTGCGCTCGCTGGCCGGAAATCTCTGCAAGGGTCGCCTGAATGAAATCGTGGGTCAACCCCTGCAGCACATCCGAGGAACCTCCGCCATCGGATCCGTCCAGCCACAAGTACGTTTGCCACGCGTCGTTAGCGGGTACGGCTGACAGCGACTCAACCAACTCCGCGTGTTCTGTCATCGTGGCGTTGCAGCAGACGTCAAATATATGATGCCGCTGATTCGGCTCCAATGGCTCGTTGTCCAGACGCATAGCATTCGCCACCTTCATGAGTTCGCCGCGAACGCCGGGTCCGTTGAAACCGGTAAGACCGCCAATCTGGAAGCGCCGTACGAACGCCCGCTCCTTACCTGTCGCGACTGCGGTGTCAAAATGCCGGACTGCTTCGGAAAAGCTTCCTCCGTTCTGGAGCATCCAGTTGCCGAGCATTGCGTTTCCGTAAACGTTGGTCGGATCCGCGGCGAGTGCTGAGCGAAGATTCTGTTCCGCAGCCGGACCGAATTCGCGTTCGCCGATGTGTTGATTCAGCCAGTGCGCCCATCCCAGATGTGCCTGCACGTCTGACGCCCGTGTTCCTTTGCTGCGCGTCAGGCCCGACTCGAGAATGGACATCATCTGATCCAGCGCCCGGCTCGCTGGCTCCGTGGCGCTTTGACCTTCAGGAACCGAAACGCTGAAGTTCTCCGCCCAAAGCATGGTTGTGTTCAGTTGTCCGTCCAGCGCGTCGCGATCCAGAGCATTCGACTTCAACATGTCGGCGTAAGCATTGACGGCAGCCTGATAGTCCCCCTGTGCCGTCTGGGTCTGCGCCAGAGCCAATTGCGCCGCTCGCTCCTTCTGCTGCCGATGATGGGTCACGAACCAGGTGACCCCGCCGGTGATGGTCGCGCACAATCCGACGACCGCGGTGATGCGGCCAATCCAGCCCATCAGGAAACCCCACGCTTTGTCGGAGTGAGATTCCGGAGTGGGATCGTTGCCTTGCATCGATAGCCTCCCTGTACCGATCGTCTGGTTCTGACTCAATGACGGCGCAGTGACCGGCGCATTCCAGTCAACGAGAAAACTGCGGCTCCGCGGCAGGTCCCGCGTTTGTATCGCTGCCGGTACACCAGCTCCGCCGAAAAATACAGCCTCGCGTGATACGAAATTCTGCGCTGATTCACTTACATCATAGTTTGGACCCTGGTCGTTCCGCAGCCCTGGTGACTACAGTCAGTCATGACCCTGAGCGCCGGCAGTTGAAACGTGCTTGACACTTGGTTTTGGGTCAGAGCATGATGTTCGCTCATCGCAGATGCTGACCTCTCCCCAGTCGTAGGCTCTCGGAGCGTCTGTGTGTCCATCCAAAAGTAGTGCATGGGAGGTGCCCGGCATGTTCGCAGGCAGGCGCGTTCGCGTTCTTGTTGTTATCGCCGCTGCGGCTCTCGTGGCCGGCTGCCAGAAGCAGCCCCGTCCGGGTACCGTGCAGGATGAAGCGTTGCGTGCGCATCGCGACGTCGCCTCGTTCCCCCCTGCCGGCGAAGATTATTTTCACGACATGGACGGCGCTCTGCCCCTTACACCCGAGCAGATTAAGGGCCGCAACATGTGGCTCGTCTGGACGGGCGGCAACGACCGCTTTTGGGATTCGCTCACCGTCACCAGTTTTGGCGCGCTCGACTTTATCAAGACTCTCTCCTCCCATCCCAGCCTCAAATATTCCCGCGACAATCGCTGGGCCTATTTTGGGTTGGTGAACGAGCCGTGCTTCATCAAGGCTACAGAGCCCGATCCGCAACGCTACGGCTTGTGGCTCGATAAGCGCGATCCTAATTGCCCGCCCGATCCATTCGAAGACGCAACGAAATATCCCGGTGTGAAGATTGGAGCGCGCGGTGACAACCTTCCCGTCGGTTCTTACTACGGATTTGCGTCCGGTATCGTCGGTCTCCGTCTTTTTCCGAACCCAGCGTTTGATGCAGCCGCCGCCAAGAAATGGGATCCCGCGCGCTACTATACCGATCCGGCGTATTACAACGACAAGAACCTCATCCGCCCTTACCGCGTCGGCATGTCCTGCGCGTTTTGCCATGTCGGCCCAAGCCCCGTCCATCCTCCCAATGATCCGGAACATCCGGCATGGGAGAACCTGGCTTCGAACGTCGGGGCTCAGTATTTCTGGCTCGATCGTATCTTCGACTGGGGGGCCGATCCCAGTAACTATGTCTTCCAGTTATTCCACAGTCAGCGGCCTGGAACCCTGGATACTTCGCTGGTATCGACCGATAACATCAATAACCCGCGAACCATGAATGCCATCTACGAGGTGGGTCCGCGTCTGGAGCAGGCTCTGCGTTTCGGCAGAGAAACTCTGGGCGGCGGCAGCCTGAATAACAGGCAGTTGAACGATTATGTGCCGGCATCGTCGCCGCTGGCCAGATACTTCACCGCGCCCGCGACTTCTTTCTCGCCCCGCGTTTTGAAAGACGGCTCCGATTCCGTCGGGGTGCTCGGCGCGCTCAATCGCGTCTACCTGAATATCGGTCTCTTCAGCGAAGAGTGGCTCCTGCATTTCAACGCGCTGGTCGGTGGCAAACCGACAACGCCCATCGAAATCGCCGTCGCCCGCAGAAACTCCGTCTACTGGCAGGCTACCGAAGCGCAGTCGCCTAACATGGCGCTCTTCTTTTTGGCCAGCACCGCGCCGCATAAATTGAAGGACGCCCCGGGAGGAGCGCAATACCTTACCGCCGACGCAGCTACGCTCGATCTGGGTAAGACGGTGTTTGCCAGCCGCTGTGCCCGCTGCCACTCCAGCAAGCTCCCCACTCCGGCGCCGGGACTCGATCCAGGCGGCTGCTCTGGCCCTGACTATATGAATTGTTGGAATGCCTATTGGGAATGGACCAAAACACCCGACTTCCAGAAAAAGATGGAAGCAATCGTCAAAGCGCCGGACTTCCTCGACAATAACTATCTCTCCGCTGAATTTCGTGTCCCGGTCACTCTGTTGCAGACGAATGCCTGCAGCCCGCTCGCAACCAACGCAATTCGCGGCAACATTTGGGATAATTTCTCGTCGGAGACCTATAAGGACCTGCCATCGGTCGGCTCAATTACTTATTACGATCCTTACAGCGGTAAGGCCCACGCTTTCAAGATGCCTGCCGGAGGTCGTGGGTACACACGCCCGCCCTCGCTCATCAGCATCTGGTCGACTGCGCCGTTCCTTCTCAATAACAGCGTCGGGCGTCTCAATCCTAAGGCCGCAAATGACGACTGGAATCCGAACCCTTCGGTCGACGGCCGCATGGCTGCATTTCAGGATGCGATTGCGAAAATGCTCTGGCCCGAACGCCGCGACAAGGACCCGGTTATCGGCGACGCTGTCGGCGCTCAGCTGCCTGGTTCTCTCATTGACCGTACGACAACCCGCAGTTATATCCGTGTTGCTGCCGGATATGTGCCCGATAACCTGAAAGGTCTCAGTGGAATCGGCGGCAAGTTGCTGCCGGGCGTCTTCAGTTCCGATGGGATCCAGATCGGTCCGATCCCGCCAGGAACTCCCGTCGATCTGCTCGCGAACCTCGATCTGCTGGATGACGACGCAGATCTTGCCGGCAAAATCGACCACAATCAGAAACTGCTCAATCTTCTGCTTCGCCTCAAACATGACCTCGAGGCACTCGGACCCAACCCCAGCGACGACGATGCGCGCCGTGTCTTCGCCAACCTGGTCGAGCCGCTCATGCAGGTGAGTAAGTGTCCCGATTTTGTGGTGAATCGAGGCCACTATTTCGGAACCAGCTACGCGCAGGGCGAACCGGCGCTCAGCGACAAAGAGAAACTGGCGCTGATCGAATTTCTCAAGACTTTCTGACATACGAATTCCGCCAAATCAGGAGAAAGAGAACTGTGGGCGATTTCGATTACATCGTTGTCGGGTCCGGAGCCGGCGGCGGCCCTCTCGCCGCCAATCTCGCTCGCGCCGGTTCGAAGGTTCTGCTGCTGGAGGCAGGCAGTGATTCCTGCGCCGCCAGCGACATGGGCCGCATGATGTATGAGGTTCCCATCTTCCACGGTCTTTCGACCGAATACCCCGCCTGCTCCTGGAATTATTTTGTCCGGCACTACACCGACGATGCACAGCAGGCGCGTGATTCCAAAATCGTGAAACGCGACGGGAAGGATTGGATCTGGTATCCGCGCGCCGGCACCCTGGGTGGCTGTACCGCGCATAACGCGATGATCACTGTGGTTCCGCAGGATGACGACTGGAATTCCATCGCCGATCTGACCGGCGATGTTAGCTGGCGCGCCGACAAGATGCGCTCCTATTTCGAGCGCCTGGAGAATTGTCGCTATCTTCCCGCGCCCGGATCCGTGAAAGCCGATGTAAATCTGGTCCTCTCCAGCATTGCCCAACTTTTCAAAGGACACGAAAGCTGGCGCGACCAGTCGGAAGGCCACGGCTTCAAGGGCTGGCTGACGACAAGCGAAGCCGATCCTCTCCTGGTTCTGAAGGATCAGGAGTTACTCGGTCTATTACTCAATGGCGTCCGCGACGCGCTCGTGGATCACATCGGCTCACCTGCGGTCGGCATTGAGACACGCCTCGATCCGAATGACTCGCGCAATGCAAACTCTGGTCCCGAGGGTCTGGCATTTACGCCGCTGGCTGTCGCGAGTGGCAAGCGAAATGGTCCGCGCGACTTTGTCCTTCGCGTCGCTCAGCAGTTCCCCCAGAACCTGACCATCCAACAAAACTGCCTGGTGACGCGAGTGTTGTTCGAAGGGACGCGAGCGATCGGTGTCGAGTTCATTGAGCAGCCCCATCTGTATTCTGCCGACCCCGCGGCGGCGTCTCCCGCTGCTGCTGCGCCGCATCAGCAGGTGCGTGCCCGGCGTGAAGTCATCCTGGCCGCCGGTGCCTTCAATACGCCCCAGCTGCTCATGCTCTCTGGCGTTGGCCCGCGTGCAGACCTCGCCAAGGTCGGCATCGATTCGGTCGTCGACCTGCCGGGGGTCGGCGCGAACCTGCAGGATCGTTACGAAGTCGCAGTGGTCTCCTCTTTCGCGCGGGATTTTGCACTTATCAACCAGGCAACCTTCGCCCCGCCCGATCCTACTCCGGATTCCTATATGCAGGAGTGGCTGCAGAAGGGCAACGGCGTCTATGCCTCGAATGGTGTGCTGATCGGCATCATCCGTCGTTCGCGCCCCGACCTAAAGGAGCCGGACCTCTATATCTTCGGTTTGCCCGGCTGCTTCCGCGGTTATCAGCCCGGTTACTCGAAAATGTTTGAGTATCACCATAACCAATTCACTTGGGCGATTCTCAAGGCCCGTACCAGTAACACAGGAAGAGTCTCTCTGCAATCGGCGCAGCCATGGGATACGCCCTCAATCAACTTCCAATACTTCGGCGACGGCGGCCGTGCGAATGATCCGGATCTCGAAGCGGTTTTATCCGGCATCGAGTTCGTTCGCGATATGAACCAGCGGCTCCAGCGCAACGGACTGATCACCAACGAAGAAACCCCGGGCCCGGCGTACGGCACGCCAGATCAGTTGCGCCAGTTCATCCGCAATGAAGCCTGGGGCCACCACGCCTCCTGTACCTGCAAAATTGGCGCCGACTCCGATCCGATGGCCGTGCTCGACAGCCAACTTCGCGTGCGGGGAACGCAGGGTTTGCGGGTGGTCGATGCCTCCATCTTTCCGAAGATACCTGGTTATTTTATTGTCTCGGCCATTTATATGGTCAGCGAAAAAGCATTCGACCTGATTCAGGAAGCAGCCTGAGATTCCAGACCCTAAGTTAGCGACTTGTGAGGAGCAGTATGGGAACATCTTCCGCAGCGACTCCGGCGAACACCGTCACCAACTGGTTCGGCAACATCGTTTCGCATCCGGCGGTCATCGTTGATGCGAACAGTGCCGATGACATCGTTCGCGTCATGAAAGATCCGGCAACTTATCCGTCACCGGTGCGCGCGGTCGGCTCCAATCACTCCACCGCGCCGTGCGGCGTTGCCGATGGCGGCACTCTGATCCGTATGAAGATGAACCAGATCCTCAGCATCAGTCCCAGCGGGCTCACCGCGCAGGCCGACGCCACGCATCTCGAGATGGCGAAGGCGCTCGAGGCACAGAAGCTGCAGTTTTACGTGAATACCGAAATCGGCAGTCTTTCGGCTGGCAGCGCCGCCTGCGCCGGAACCAAAGACGCATCCTTTCCCGGCGAGTACGGCCAGGTCGGCTCCTACGTCACCGGAGTCAAGATGGTGCTGCCCACCGGCGAGCTCATGGAAGTCACGGAAGCCGGCAATCCCGATCTGATGCAGAAGCTACGCTCCAGCTACGGGCTTTTCGGAGTCATCTACGAAGTGACGTATCAGGTGCGGCCGCTGACGCCGATGCATGTCCACCACACCACTTACAGCCTCGAAGATTTCATCGCCAAGCTTCCCGACCTCAAGCAGCTCGGCTACTCGATCATGTATTACCTCTTTCCCTTCGAAGATAAGATCACGGTCGAGTTCCGCAAATACAATCCTGGAGCCACTGGGGAGCCTTACCGAGCCGGCTGGGCGATCCGCAACCATATCTGGGGCACGTCGGGCCCGAAATTCGGCCATGACACGGAACAGAACATCTCGGATCCCTCCCTGCGCTACAAGATTATTGACACATTCAACGCCGCTTGGCGCCTGCAACTTGAAACGATTGTGACCGGTGACAACACCATTCCAGGTGACCAGATCATTGATTATCCGCCGGTTTCCAATGACAGCCGTTACACCTTCAGCCTGTTTGCTTTTCGCGAGGAGGATTTTCCCGCTGCGATCACGGATTTCTTTGCGTTTTGCAAGACCTACTACCAGCAGAAGGGCTATCGCTCCAATCTTCTCTACGTCGGCTACCGCATCGCGCAGGATCAGAAGTCGCTGCTTTCGTACTCATGGGACGGCAATGTCATGACCATCGATCCTGTGTCGACGGCCAATCCGGGCTGGGACGATTTCATCGTCGCCTACAACCAGTTCTGCATGGATCGCAACGGCCGCGGCCTCATGAACCAAACCCCGGGGCTGACGGCGAGCATGCTGCAGAAGTTTTCCGGCGACCGGCTGAACACGCTGAAGGCGGCCCGCGCGCAGTTCGACCCCGGCAAACGCCTCCTCAACGACTACTTCCGCCAGTTACTCGCGTGACATCACCATGAAAAGACTGACAGGGCCGTACCTATTATTGTTGTCGATCGTTGCTGCCTCGCCGGTGGGTGCGCACGCGCAGGCGATTCCTCCAGGCCCTCCGGTCGAGATACAAGTCTGCCCTGGCGCTTTTCCTACCGATCTGACGGCCACCACCGATTGCCGCTATACCACGAAGCAGCGCAGCCTCGACTATCTCAGCGGCTCTGTCACGGATCAGGCAGGACTCGGCGCAGTGGTCTACGGTTTCGGCGCGCAGGTGATCCAGTCTCCTTCCGAGTGGAAGCGCACCTGGTACGGCTACGGTCAGCGGGTTGGCGTGCGCTACACGCAGGCGGTAGGGAAGGGAACTGCCGAGTATCTGGCCGGCATGATCCTCAAGGACGATCCCCGATTCCTGGCCTACGGCAACGATCCCGAGGTGATCCGCCGCCGCCAGCAGGCGGTCACGCAGCCCTCTGCCGGAGGCAAGACGCTCGACGATCTCTCGCATGACGGCTGGCAGCGGTTCGGGCACGCATGGTACGACGTCATTACGGTTCGCCGTTCATCGGTTTCCGGCGACGGCCACCGGATTCCGGCGATCTCGCGCTTTGCCGGAGAATTCGCAGGCGCCTACGCAGGCTATCCATGGTATCCAGCGGCCGAGAACAAATTCACCAACATCGGCGAGCGCGCCGCAGGAGCCTTCGGCACCGCCGTGCTTTCCTCTTTCTGGACCGAGTATCACGTCGAGGTCACGAAGCTTCTCGGAGCCGTCCTTCATCGCAACCAGCCCAACACCGCGCCTGGAGGCAATCCATGAGGTTCTCCATTCGATTGCTCCTCGCTGCTGCCCTGCTGTTGCCGCTCATGGGATGCCAGCCGCTCCAGCCTTATCGCCTCCAGCATCCCGCGATTGAAGTGCCACCGCCGCCGCTGGAGGGTTCCGCGATTCCACAGGCAACGACCGCGATAGACTGCGTTGCCGCCAGCGCTCCCATCTGTCTCGCATTCATTGAAGTCGACGACATGGGCGAGCTCTGGGCCAAGGGTGAACTCGACACCGCGCTCAGCGTGATTCGCCGCGCAAATACGGATGCGCACGCTGACCCGCTCGTGCTCACCTTCGTGCACGGCTGGAAAAACAATGCCGCGCCGGATAACAGCAATGTCGCCGGGTTCCAGGTTGCCCTCCAGGACATTTACAAAAGCCTGAAGGGAAGTCGTCCGGTAATCGGCATCTACATCGGCTGGCGCGGCAACCTCATCCGCCCCTCCTGGCCTGTGGCGCAGCAGTTCTCGTACTTCAACCGCGAGGCAACGGCGACCCGGATTCCTAACGCCAGGCTCTCCAGCGCACTGACCCAAATTGCCACGCGCACCCACGAAAACCCCCAGGCTCTGGCCATCTTCATCGGGCATTCCTTCGGCGGCCTGCTTCTTGAGCGCGCGATCAGTGAGACCACGGCCGGCGAAATTGCTCAGAGCCAGATCTATTCTCAGGAAGCTGCCGCGCTCCCCGCCGGTTCGCCGGAGGCTACGCAAAAACTGGCTCTCGCGGCCGCTGCCACCGACGCGCGCGCTGACCTCGTGCTCTTCATCAATCCCGCCGGCGCCGCGACTGAAGCCAAGCCAATGCTCGATTTCATGGCCGACAGCAGCTTTACGACTCCTGACGATCGCCCGCTGATGGTGTCGCTCACCTCGACCGCCGACCTGGCCACCAAAGTGGCCGTTCCTATCGGTCATGCTCTGCCTTTGGTCGGATTTAAGATGACGGGCAGCTTTCGCGATCAGGGCAGCGGTCCCAACGGCAAATATGGGCTCTCCTGTTACGATCCGCATCTGCCGCATCCTCATTGGCAGCTCAGCAAGCAGGACGGAGCGGTCCCGCAGAGTTCCTACTATCTCAACACCGCGCCGCACATGCAGATCCTGCAGAGCCACGTCATGCTCAAGGCCGTCGGGGCAGCGCAGATGCAGGTCGCGTCGACCGGCCAGAAAATCACCATCCACAATCCTCAGGCGATCGCGCAGTGCAATCGAGACCTGTTCAACCAGGAACATCTGAATGTGGTCAGCACCTTTCGCCTGGCCGACACGCGGGCGTGCTTTGCGGTTCAGGAGCGTCCCAACCGCTGCAACGGATCACCCTACTGGATGATGGAGATCGATCCGGATGTGGTGCCCGACCACAGCACCATCTTCACGCAGCGCTTCATCCAGTTCATGATCGACACATTCTTCAAGACGCCGGACGGGACTCCCATGCAGCGCGTCAGTCCGCGTCTTTCGAACCAATGATCCAGTTCAGCAAATGCAGCGCTCCACTCCGGTTGTAAACCAGAGAGAAAAACTGCTCCTCGCCGGCTTGATGTCATCGGGCAGGCTCCTCGCGCGACTTCACTCCGTAGTGGAACGACGCCGAGAACCGACTTCGTGATATGGTGTGGATTATGAGGTTTCGCCCAATTCCAGCGACTGTCTGTGCATGTTGTTGCGCAGCGCGCTGGACTTGTGGGTAATTAGCCTCTACCGTTTTTAGACCCATAAGCCCGCGCTTCAGCCCACGCTGACGCGGGCTTTTTCTTTTCACCCGAACCTTCGAGAACCTGATGCCAGACACACTCATTGACCGATCGGCCGTGAACGTTGCTCACCAGCCGCTGAGCCACATCCGCCAGCTCGAAGCCGAGAGCATCCACATCATTCGCGAGGTCGCTGCGGAGTTTCAGAAGCCGGTCATGCTCTATTCCATCGGCAAAGACTCATCCGTGATGCTGCGGCTGGCGCAAAAGGCCTTCTATCCCGGACCCATTCCTTTCCCGCTCCTTCACATCGATACGGGCTACAAGTTTCGGGAGATGATCGAATTTCGCGATCGCTACACAGCCCAGCTGGGGCTGAAGCTGATCGTCTGGCGCAACGAGGAGGCCCTCCGTGACGGCGCCAATCCCGTGCGTCTGGGCACAAGCCGCTGCTGCGGTCTGCTAAAGACGCAGGCGCTGCTCGATGGCCTGCGCGCGCACGGCTTCGATGCTGCCTTCGGCGGGGCGCGGCGCGATGAGGAGAAATCCCGCGCGAAGGAGCGCATCTTTTCGTTCCGCGACACAGCAGGGCAGTGGGACCCCAAAAACCAACGGCCCGAGTTATGGAATTTGTTTAACGGCAATATCCGTCCCGGCGAGAGCATCCGCGTCTTTCCGCTTTCCAACTGGACCGAGCTCGACGTCTGGCACTACATCCACCTCGAGAAGATCCCCATCGTGCCGTTGTATTTCGCGAAGGAGCGGCGGATGCTCGTCCGTGGCGACAGCCTGATTCCTGTCGAACAGGATTTCGTCCGCGGCCTGCCCGGGGAGGAACAATGGGTTCGCTGCCGGCTGCGGTCGCTCGGATGCAGCCCCTGCACGGGAGCGATCCGCTCGGACGCCGATACGGTACCGCAAATCATCGCGGAGCTGATGGCGATGCGGAATTCTGAACGCGCCAATCGCGTGATCGACCACGATCAGGACGGCTCCATGGAACTGAAGAAGCGCGAGGGCTACTTCTGATGGCTGTCGACAATACTCTTTGGGCGATCGAAGAAAGCATCCCCGGCGGCGCGGACGGAACAGACCTGCGTGTGGATGCTCTGCTCGCCGCCGAGCGCAGCAAGGACCTGCTGCGCTTCAGCACGGCTGGCAGTGTCGATGACGGTAAGTCGACGCTCATTGGACGCCTGCTCTACGACTCGCACAACGTCTACGACGATCACATTGCGTCCGTAACCCGCGACACTGCCATCGATTTCGCGCAGTTGACCGACGGGCTGCGCGCCGAGCGGGAACAGGGCATCACGATCGACGTCGCCTATCGCTACTTCTCTACGCCGAAGAGAAAGTTCATCATTGCCGACACGCCCGGCCACGAACAATACACGCGCAACATGGCGACGGGAGCTTCGACCGCGGACGTAGCCGTGGTGCTGGTCGACGCACGCAAGGGCATCCTCGATCAAACTCGGCGCCACGCCTGCATTGCGGCCCTGCTCGGGATTCCGACCGTCATTGCGGCCATCAACAAGATGGATCTCGTCGGCTTTTCCGAAGAAGTCTTCGAACAGCACCGGCGCGACCTCTTGAAACTTGCCTCCGTCCTCGAAATTCCCGAACTCATCACCGTTCCGGTGAGCGCGCTCGACGGCGACAACGTTGTGCATCGCAGCGGACGCACGCCATGGTACGACGGGCCCAGCTTGCTGCAGATTCTCGAAACTGTCCCGTTGGCAACCGCGCTCTCCAGCACCGCTTTTCGCCTGCCGGTGCAGCGCGTTATCCGCCCCGATCAGGAGTTTCGGGGTTTTGCAGGCCAGATTGCGTCCGGCGTCGTGCGTGCCGGCGATGAAGTCATCGCGCTGCCGTCAGGAGTTCGCAGCCGCGTCCGTTCCATTGCCACATGGGACGGCGATTTGGCGGAGGCGTCTGCACCTCAGTCGGTTGTGCTGACGCTCGAAGACGAAGCCGACATCAGCCGTGGCGATATGCTCGCCGGCGTAATCGCACCTCCGCATCGGACGCATCGTCTGGTGGCCACGATGGTCTGGATGCATAGCAAGGCGCTGCGTCCAGGTAGTACCTACCTGCTCAAACACACGACGCAGACGGTGCGAGCCCGCGTCACCGAGATTCGCTCGCGGATCGATGTTGAGCGTCTCGAATCACACCCAGCCGCGGATCTGCCCCTGAACGGAATAGGCGAAGTCGTTATTGAGACTCACCGTCCACTGCTGGCGGACTTGTATCGCGACAACCGCGCAACCGGCAGTTTCATCCTGATCGATCCAGGCGATAACGCGACCGCCGGTGCTGGAATGATCCGGGCCTTCGACGAGAACACCCGTTCGACCACGCGCGGCGCACTCATAGCAGTAGGCAATCGTTCATCCCTGGCCCGCGATCTTGAAACTGTGCTTCTCGCGCGCGAAGCGCTTGTGGTCCGCACGCGAGTTGTGGATCCAAATGCACTGCTGCCGCTCGTCCTCGCGGGCGCTGTAGTGATCGGGGAGAGCGATCAGCACGATCCGCTCGTGATTACTGGACGCGACGGCCATCACCACTTTGACGTGGGCGAAACAGTCGAAGGCATTCTCAGCCTCCTTGAGAGTCCGTCGTTACTTTCGCAGGGAGATCTTTCATGACCACTGCAACCGAAAGCCGCACCACAGAGGCGCAGCAGTTCCTTCGCAGTATCCTGGAGGGCGTCGATGGCGTGTGCGTCACCAGCAGCTTCCAGTCTGAAGACGTCGTCCTGCTGCACATGGTCCGGCAGATTCTGCCCAGCGTTCCTGTGTTGTTCCTCGAAACCGGCTATCACTTTCCCGAGACGCTCGCCTACCGCGACCGCATCGCTGCGGAATGGGATCTGAACCTCGTCAACGTGATTCCGCAGCAGAGCGTCGCCGATCAGGAATCGCAATTCGGCATCCTGCACCAGTCAGCGCCGGACCGCTGCTGCGCGTTGCGGAAGGTTGGCCCGCTCTTTGATGCACTCGCTGCATACCAGGTGTGGGTAACGGGACTGCGCCGTCAGCAATCGAAGTCGCGCGCCAATCTTCAGCTCGACGAAGCCTTCAGGTTGCCGAACGGAAACACGCTGCGAAAGCTGAATCCGCTGGCCGACTGGTCGACGCGCGATGTGTGGGAGTATGCCTCAGTGCACGCAATCCCACTGTTGCCACTGTATGACCTCGGCTACACAAGCATCGGCTGCGCGCCATGTACCAGCCTGCCTTCCGACCCCAACGATCCGCGCTCGGGCCGATGGTCCGGGCGCAAGCTCGAATGCGGTATTCACATCCAGGAATCGTGAGCGAAAGGGAAGCATGGACGTGCTGCTCGGATTCGTCATTGCAGTCATGATCGCGCTCACCGGTGTCGGTGCGGGGACGATGACCGCGCCCCTGCTCATTTTGTTTCTTCGTGTACCGGTTCCCGTCGCGGTCGGTACTGCGCTCGCTTACTCCGCCGCGGTGAAGTTGCTCGTGGTGCCGGTGCAGATCTGGCGCGGCCAGGTGGACTGGCGCACTCTCGGCTTCATGCTGATCACCGGCATCCCTGGCGTGGTGGCCGGCACCCTCTTGTTTCGCGATGCAGTCTCGCTGAAGAGCGATAAGGTCTGGCTCTACGTTGCTCTCGGCACCATGATCGCTTTCTCTTCCGCGTGGCACATCTATCGTCATTTTCGTCCCGCTACAATCCGCGAAGCTCGCAACCCGCGCCCGGGCTGGCTGGCGACCGCGATGCTTCCCGTCGGGGCCGAGGTTGGTTTCTCCTCATCGGGAGCCGGAGCACTTGGAACCATCGCACTGCTGAGCCTCACCCGCCTCAATACCGCGCAGGTTGTCGGCACCGACCTCGCGTTCGGCCTCTGCCTTTCGCTGGTCGGCGGCGGTTTGCACCTGGCCAGCGGCGGATTCGCTGCTGGGCTGCTGGTGCGCCTGATCGCCGGCGGTCTGCTAGGCGCCGTCGCGGGCAGCACGCTGGCTCCGCGGATTCCAAGCCGCACCATGCGCCTGGCCCTTTCCCTGTGGCTTCTCACCATCGGTATTCAGCTGTGCTGGAAGGCCGGCACGCTGGCAGGCAGTTAGCTATGAGCTTCTCGTACCAACCGTCGCTTCTATCGCCCGTCGCCCGACGGGTGCAGACGTGTTGTTGTCGCTAGAGACGCCTCTCCGTCGTGCGCCTCATCCCAGCATCCCGACTCATCCGCCCGGAAACCCGAGCCCGCCTCCCGAGGAGAACACCATGAGCAAGTCCAATATCCAGCGCGTCATCCTTCTCGCGTCATCGTTCTTGTTTCTGGCCCCCGTGTTGTCTGCCCAGATTGTCGGAGCCACTCTCAACGGAACCGTGCGTGACACCACAGGCGCGGCAATCAGCGCCGCCACGGTTAAGGCGCGCAACGCCCAGACTGGCGCGACGCGAGAACTCACAACCGACAGCGGTGGCCGCTTCGCCATCCCGTCGGTCGCCGCGGGTGAGTACTCCATCGTTGTGGCGCACGAGGGTTTTGAATCCCAACAGCAACAGGGAATCGCAGTCACCGTCGGCCAGAGTCTCGAACTCCACTTCGTTCTCGCAATCGGTGCGGTGCAGCAGCAGGTCGTCGTCAACGCCAGCCCCGCCGTAGTCAATACCACCACCCAGCAAACCTCCGGTCTGGTCGACGAACGGCAGGTGAAGGAACTGCCGCTGAATGGCCGCAGCTACGATCAGCTGATCACGCTCAACCCCGCCACGGTAAACTACACCACGGAGCGCTCGGGCAGCATCGGAACGTCGAACTCATCGGTCGGCAATATGTTCGCGGTCAGCGGACGTCGTCCCCAGGACAATCTGTTTCTGTTGAACGGTGTCGAGTACACCGGCGCATCGCTGATCAATGTCACCCCCGGAGGAACCAGCGGGCAGTTGCTCGGCGTGGACGCGGTGCGCGAGTTCAACGTCGCCACCGATACCTACGGCGCAAGCTACGGTAAGCGCGACGGCGCGCAGGTGAGCATCGTGACCACCTCCGGCACGAACCAGCTGCATGGATCCGCCTTTGAGTTCATCCGCAACAGTGCCCTGGATGCCCGGAACTATTTCGATGCCGGCTCGATTCCGGAACTGCAGCGCAATCAGTTCGGCGGGTCGCTTGGTGGACCATTGCGCAAAAACGCGCTCTTCCTCTTCGGCAATTACGAGGGCTTCCGCCAGAATTGGGGCCTGAGTGCCGTCACGCTTGTGCCAGATAACGGATCGCGCGCCGCGGCTGTGCCCTCGGTGCAACCATTGCTGGCTCTTTGGCCGGTAGCCAATGGACCGGAACTCGGAAGCGGCATCGCGGAAGCCTTCAGCCATCCCGAGCAACGTATTCGCGAGGACTTCGGCACCACTCGATTCGACGCCAATCTTCGCGCAAGCGATCAGGTCGTCGCCGTCTACACCGTCGATGACAGCGACGCTGAAACGCCAACCCAGAATCCCCTGAGCCGCGTGGCGGAAAACCTGCGCGAACAAGTGGCCAGCGTGCAGGAACAGCACGTGTTCTCGGCTGCTTTGCTCAACACTGTCCGCGTCGGATTCTCCCGCGCCAACTACGCCTTCAACGGAACGACACCCGTGGACCTGCCCGGCTGGGTGGCCGGCAAGCCAATCGGCGCCATCGTGATCAGTGGTAGCACCGCATCCAACGGTGCGTCGCAGATCACCCAGGCCGGAACCAATGTGGGGAGCAACAACATCACGGCGCGCAATTTGTTGACGGTCGATGATCACGTCTACTGGTCGAAAGGCCGTCACCAACTCGAGGCAGGTGTGTGGCTGGAGCGCGTGCAAGCGAACGACCTGCTGGCCCAGGATCAATATGGACAGGCTTCGTTCAGCACGCTCGCCTCGTTCCTGCAGGGAACCGTTGCGACCTTCACGGTCGTCCCTTCACCCACCGAACTCGGCTGGCGTTCGCTTGAAGGAGCGTGGTTTCTCGAAGACACCGTGAAGGTGACGCCGCGCTTCGAGCTTCGTGCCGGGTTCCGCGCCGAGTCGACCAATGGATGGAATGAGGCGCAGAGGCGCGCTTCCAACTACGCTATCGTTGATGGCGCGCTGCAGACGCAACCCATCATCGGAGGTTCGGCGCTGACTACCAACCGCGCCGTATTTCTGCCCAATCCCCGCCTCGGTTTCGCGTGGGATGTCTTTGGCAACGGGAAGACCGCCGTCCGTGGCGGTGTTGGCCTGTATCACAGCCTGCTCGATACCCTCGACTATCGCCTCGATCAGACCGCGCCCTTCAACACAGCGGAGTCGATCAAGAATATCGCCGTGTCCAAACTCAACATCGCGCCCGGAACCCCGCCTCCTGCCGGCACATTGATATCGCCCAGCAATGTTCAGCCCGATATCTCGACGCCAGCTGTTGTCAACTGGAGCCTGCGCGTCGAGCAAGCCATAGCACCCCGCACCACGCTCACGGTCGGATATATCGGATCGCATAGCTATCACCAGATTCTCTCCGAAGATTTGAACGAACCGGTGCCGCAGTTTCTGCCGGATGGATCGGCGTACTATCCCACAGGCGTGAAGAATGCCAACCCCAGCCTTGCGAATTCCACTTCGTGGGTTTCGCAGGGAGTTGGCCTGTACAACGCGCTGAGCGTCGATGTGCGACGCTCCTTTGCCGGCGGTCTGCAATTTCGCGGTGACTATACCTGGTCGAAGAATCTCGACGACGGCTCAGCGTGGAACACCAGCGTCAGCGGCAATACTCCTGCGTTTGTAGAATTTCCTCTTCGCCCAAAACTGGACTGGGGGCCGGCCGCGACCGATGTGCGCCATGCCGCAGCCGTCAATGCCAGTTACGATCTGCCCTTTGGCAGCGATCGACGCCTTCTCAGTCAGGCGCCTCAGCCGGTACGTTTCCTCATCAGCGGATGGACGGCGAGCGGCATCCTGAACATCAACTCGGGCTTTCCGTTTTCACCTCAGCTCGGCTATAACCCCACCGGCAATGGCGACACCCGCAACCCCGTTCGGCCTAATTGGAATCCCGCGTTTCACGGCCCGCTTTACCCGCGCACTGCGACTCAGTACTTCAATCCGAATGCGTTTCTTTCCCCCGGCTACCGGAACCTATGGTAATGTTCGCCGCGATTCACTCACGGGTCCAGGACAGTCAGAGCTGGACTTCGCCGCCGCAAAAACGTCGCACCTGACGGAGAACCTCCACCTGCAGTTTCGCGCCGAGTTCTTCAACATCCTGAATCACACCAATTTCCTCACCCCCAACGAGGTCGTCTACGCGTCAGCGACGGGAGGCATCTCGCCGACCGCGGGCCTGGTGACGGCAACATCGACCACTTCGCGGCAGATTCAGTTCGGAGCGAAGCTGCTCTTCTGATGGGCGTCTGATGGGACTGGATCAGCGCGCAAGGACTTCCAGTAAGGCCGATCCGATCCGGTTCAGCGGGTGCACCTCGTCCACGCCGCCGAGTCGGATAGCTTCTTTGGGCATGCCGAAAACGACCGAGGACGCTTCATCCTGGGCGATGGTGTGGCCGTCGGCCTGCTTCATGCGCAGCATGCCCTGCGCTCCATCGTTGCCCATCCCGGTGAGCAGAACCCCGACCGCGTTTTTGCCGAGATGCTGCGCGCAGGAGTTGAAGAGCACGTCGACGGAGGGCAGGTGGCGGTTGACGCGCTCACCGCGATAGACGCGAACACCGTATTCGGCGCCGCGGCGAACCACCGCCATCTGATGGCCGCCGGGAGCAAGCAGAGCATGACCGGGAAGAATGCGATCGCTGTCGCGAGCCTCCTGCACGTGGATGCGGCAGAGTCCGTCAAGGCGTTTGGCGAAGGCTTCGGTGAAGGTTTCCGGCATGTGCTGCACGATCACGATGCCGGGGAAATCGGCGGGCAGCGGAGCAAGCAGTTCCTTGAGCGCCTCGGTGCCCCCGGTAGAGGCGCCAATGGCAACGACTTTGTGCGTCGCGGAGAACTGATACGGCCGTGGCGCGGTTTCCACCGGAGGTGCGTCGGTGGATGAATTGCGGCGGATCCTGGCTCTTGCGGCGGCCTTTACCTTCTCAACGATCTCGTCGGCCTGCTCGATGGTGCCGTCCCGCACGTCGAGTTTAGGTTTCGATACGTAATCGATTGCGCCGAGACTGAGCGCGCGCAGTGTGGTGTCGGCCCCTTTTTCGGTGAGCGACGAGATCATCACCACCGGCATGGGGTGCGCGCGCATGAGCTTCTCGAGAAAGGTCAGGCCATCCATCCGCGGCATCTCGATGTCCAGGGTGAGCACATCGGGTTGAAGAGCCTTGATCTTGTCGCGGGCAACATAAGGGTCGGCGGCGGTGCCAACAACCTGCAGCTGTGGATCGGAACTGATGATTTTCGCGAGCAGTTGGCGCATGAGGGCCGAGTCGTCGACGATGAGAACTTTGACCGGATCAGGCATAGACGCTCTTTTCAGAAGAGAACGGGCTCAACGGACGGGAACCGCTCGGCCGGGCTGATGTTGTACCAGGACGTTTCTTCGCGAATAAGTTTCGGCAGACGCGAGCCGTCCACACTTTGGAGAAGAGCCTTTCCGGAATCGGTATGAAAGACGACACGGACCGCGCGATCGCCTCCCAGACGCTCGGCAACCAGCGGGATGTGTTCAGTCTCGAGAAATTGGCGGACAAACTTCACGTTGAGTTCGCCGACCGTAGGCGTACGGATGCCGGCCAGCACATTGCCTCCGCCGAACGCCTTGGCGACGAGCCTGCGCCGGTCACCACCCTGCTGCATGACTGCGTTGATCAGCAGTTCCATGGCATGAACGCCGCAGCGAGAACCGCAGCGGCAGTCTGTAGCGGCGCTGGGCACCAGAATGTGGTTCATGCCTCCGACGCACGCGACTGGATCCCAGAGGCAGACCGCAACGCAGGATCCGAGGATGGTGTGCAGGCGGAGAGGATGGCGGCTGGTCTCCACGGCTCCGATATCCACCCGGCGTGAGGTCTCATGGGGTCCATGCTGCGCTCGCCTGGAGCGCGTCGTGGCACCGGAGCGCGCGGCTGGGTGGGTGTGTGCGGAAGAGTGACGGTG
Source organism: uncultured Acidobacteriaceae bacterium (assembly GCA_963705765.1). Lineage (GTDB taxonomy): Bacteria > Acidobacteriota > Terriglobia > Terriglobales > Acidobacteriaceae > Palsa-343. The sequence goes on from CAVPKU010000020.1 coordinate 121,604, forward strand.
GGAGTGCGGCTGTGTCATGGCTTCGGCCTCCGCAACCGGTAAATGGTCTTCTGCAGAGGTTCAAGAACGTCGTGCAGCCACGGGATGTGCTCGGAGTGGCCGAGGAAGAGGTAGCCACCAGGCCTGAGCAGGCGGATCATGCGACGCAGGAAGATGTCCTGCGTTTCCTGACGGAAATAAATGAGCGCATTGCGGAAGAAGATGACATCGAGAGGACCGGTCACCCGCCAGGTGGGATCCATCAGGTTGATGCGCTGAAACTGAATCAGGGCGGCGAGGTTCTTCTTGACCTTGACGCTGCCGGCCATGTCATCACGGCCGCGCAGGAAGTATTTCTTCCACAGCTCCGATTCCATCTCTTCGAGAGAATCGAGCGGGTAGACGCCGCGTTGGGCGGCGTCGAGCACGCCGGTATCGATGTCGGAGGCGAGAATCCGGAACTGCCAGCCGCGCAACAGCGGGTTGAGCTGCTGCGTCTCGAGCAGCGTGATCGCGGCCGAATAGGGCTCTTCGCCGGTGGAGCAGGCCGCGCTCCAGATCTGCAGCGTGTGGCGGTCGCCGGTGCGGCGGCTTTGCGCCAGGATTCCGGGTACCACCACTTCAGCGAGGAAGCGAAAATGATGCTTTTCACGGAAGAACGCCGTCTTGTTCGTGGTCACGCAGTTGATCAGTTCGCCGAGTTCCGCGCCGCCGTCCTGGCAATGCTGGACGTAGTGGTAGTAGTCAGCAAAGCTGGACAGGTGATGGCGGCGCAGGCGGCGCGAGAGCCGCGAAGCCAGCATGACCTGCTTGCCGTCGCGCAACCAGATGCCGGTGTGGCGGAGAATGAGATCGCGAAAGAGCTGAAACTCCGTCGGCCTCAGGGCGGAGAGCGAAGTGTCCATCACGGCGTTGGACAAAGAAGACGCTCCTTTCCGGAACCCGCGTTGGGCCCGCTCAGGCCGCGGCCGGTGCGGGCGCGGCCAGCTCTTCCTCGCTGAGCAGTTTTTCCAGATTCAGCGCGACAGCGAGGTGGTCGCGAGTCTGGAAGACGCCATTGATGAACTGGGTATCGACGGCGGCGCCAAAATCGGGCGCCGCGCGCAGTTCATCCTCCTTCACCTGCAGCACGTCGGAGACGGCGTCGACCAGCAGTCCGACGGTCTTCTCCTGCACCTTCGCGATCACGATCACGGTGAACTTGTTGTAGGCGACCTCCGGCAGCCGAAACTTCATGCGCAGGTCGATGACCGGCAGCACGGTTCCGCGCAGGTTCATCACCCCACGCACATGCGGCGGCAGGTTAGGGATGGGGGTGATAGGCGCATACCCGCAGATCTCCTGGATCCTGAATAACTCCAGCCCATACTCCCGCTCCTCCAGCAGGAAGGTCAGGAACTGGTGGGAGGATTGCGCGTGTTGTTGTGCGGCCTGGTTGGCCATAGCCTCTCCTTTCCGGACCATCGCTTCGGATTTGGGCGATCGTCCCTCAAGCGCTGTCTCCCGGTTTCAAAACTCTTCAAAGCTTGCGTCGTCCTGGCTCGCCCCGGCATGCGCGGCCGCCATGGCCGGTTCAAGCGCCGGTCCCGACGGTCTCACCGAGGGCGTGGGTGCGGATTTCCGGCTCGCAGCTTTAGCCGCTACCGAACGCACGAGGCCACCGACAGCTTTCTTCACGGGCGCCGGAACCGCGTGACTGCGCGGTGCGGAGAGGGAGGATCTGGATTTGCTGTCCTTACTCAGGGTGAAGGTCTTCACCAGTTCCATGAGGCCGGCGGCCTGATCGGAGAGCGACTCCGCGGTCGAGGAGAGCTCCTCGGTCTGCGCGGAGTTCGATTGCGTGACCTGATCCATCTGAGTCATCGCGGTATTCACCTGCTCAATGCCGGTCGACTGCTCACCGGCAGCCGCAGCAATCTCGCCTACGATGTCGGTGACGCGTTTGACGGAGCTGACGATACCGTGCAGGGTTTCGCCGGACTTGTTGACCAGCTCAGTGCCTTTCTCGACCTTGCGCAGCGAGTCCTGGATGAGCGCCTTGATCTGTTTGGCCGCTTCGGCGCTGCGCTGCGCGAGACTGCGTACCTCGGCGGCGACGACGGCGAATCCACGGCCTTCCTCGCCGGCGCGCGCGGCTTCGACAGCCGCGTTCACCGCGAGCAGGTTCGTCTGGAATGCGATTTCGTCGATGGTGCCGATGATGTCCGCGATTTTTGCGGAAGCCGCATTGATCTCGGCCATCGCGGTGACGGCGTTGGAGACGACCTCCTGGCCCTGTTCGGCAGCGTCACGCGACCCGGAGGCCAGCTGGCTCGCCTGACGGGCGTTGTCCGCACTTTGCCGGACGGTGGCGGTGATTTCTTCGAGCGAGGCCGAGGTTTCTTCCAGACTCGCGGCCTGCTCCTGCGCCCCGGAGGCGATGGCCTGCGACGCCGAAGCGAGTTGCTGGGAAGCGGCGCCGGCATGCATCGCACCCTGCGTCACTTCCTCGAGAGTCGAGCGAAGTTTCTCGACGGCGTTGTTGAGCGCGGCCGCCATGCGGCCGACTTCGTCTTTGGTGTGGAGGTCGAGCGAGACGGTGAGGTCGCCTTCAGCGACTTTCTCGAGAGTTGAAACCGCCTCGCCGAGGGGCAGGGAGAAGCTGCGGGCGATGACGAAGGCCATGAGAAGACCCAGACCAACGGAAGTCAAGGTCGTCACCACCATAACGGTACGAGTCGACTGATAAGACTCGTTGCCTTCGTTAAACATCGATACTGCATCCGCCTTGAGAAGTTCTTCAATTTTGTCGTTGTCCGCGGTCATCCCCTTCGCGATCTTTGCGGCCTCGTCTAAAGACACTCTGGCGCCGGCGGCGTCCCTGGCGCGCACCTGATCCAGCATTTGATGGATGAGTCGGTCGTATGCGGGCGTCGCGGTACGGAGGCTGGCAATCAAGGGGAGAGCCTCTTTGACCGAAGTGATCTCCTTGGCTGGCCCATCAATGCTGGAGTGAAAGTCATCGAGGCTCTGCAGCACCAATTTTTCATTGGCGGCGACGATTGGAGGGTTATCGAGATTGAGAAGAGAGTCTCGAACCTGGCGGCCAATCGCAAGCCGTGCAATCTCAATGTTGTCACTGTCTACGGAGCCAAGCAGGTTTTCCTGATACATCGCCTGCGTGTTTTCGTTGGCCTCCGCGAGCTTCGTGATCGCGTGGTAGCTGATCCCGATGTTGAGCAGGATCAGTAGGCCGAACGTGAGCAGCAGCCTCGGACGAGCGTTGAGATTCTTAAACCATTGCATTTGTCGTTTCCCCTTTTTCCCCGCTCGGGGGCGAAACTGGATTCAAACTTTTTGTCCCTGCGACCGCGCCATCCGAACCCGCGGCATGGAGCGCATACAGATTCATGTTGGCCAGGCAGGCGATGTCCACAATGGGCGCAACGCATCCGTCGCCCAGAATGGTGGCTCCCATCAGGCCGTCCACTTTGCGCAGGTGCCGCTCAAGACTCTTGACGACCACCTGTTGCTGGCCGAGCAACTCGTCGACGGCCAGACCGATCTTGCGGCGTCCCGCCTCGACCACAACCACGAGGCTGCGGCTGCCCAGCTCGCCGGTGTCGATCGCAGCGACGCTGCGCCCTTCCTCCAGACCGAGGTAGCGGCGCAGGCGCAGCAGTGGGATCGACTCCTCGCGGATGAGGATGATCTCACCCTTTTCGGCGACCCGCTGGATCTGCCCCGCCTGCGGCGCCACGGTTTCAACGACCGAAAGCAGCGGCAGCACCAGGGTGCGGTCGGCGACCCGCACCAGCAACCCTTCGAGAATGGCGAGAGTCAGGGGCAGCTCGATGGATACCGTCGCCCCCTGGCCAACCTTGCTGTCTACCGCGATGGTCCCATTCAGCTGCTGGACATTCTGCCGCGCCACATCCATGCCCACGCCGCGTCCGGAAAAATCGCTCACCGCGTCGCGCGTGGAGAAGCCCGGCTCGAAGATGAGCATGCGCAGCTGCTCCTCGCTCGCCGTAGCGTCCGCAGCCATCAAACCCCGCTCGACCGCTCGGGCCCGGACGCGCACCGGGTCAATGCCCGCGCCGTCATCGGCCACCTCGATCACCACACGCCCGGAGCGGTGAAACGCCCGGAGCCAGATCGTTCCCTGTGCCGGCTTACCCGCGGCGACGCGCGTCTCCGGCGTCTCGATGCCATGGTCGGCGGCATTGCGGATGAGGTGCGTCAGAGGATCGCCGAGCAGTTCGAGCATGCTCTTGTCGATCTCCGTCTCTTCGCCCGACAGGGCCAGCTCAATCTTCTTTCCGGTCGCCTGCGCAATGTCGTACACCGTCCGCGTGTAGCGCTGGAAGAGGGTGCCCACGGGCAGCATACGGACAGCCATCACCCGCTCGTGCAACTCGCGCGTGTTGCGCTCCATTGCTGCGACAGATTCACGGAGTTTCGGCAGGCACTCCGGCGTAAAACTCTCCACCATTTGCGCCGTCATCACGTGCGCGATCACCAGCTCGCCGACCAGATCGATCAGCCGGTCGACTTTTTCCGTGGCGACACGGATCGATCCGGACTCGCCGGACGCAGCCCGCGGCGTGGTCCTGCGCGCCGCGGTCGCGGCAGGGAGAGCGACAGGAGCCTCGGCTTTTGACCCGCTCTCTGCCGGCGGCGCCGACAAGACCGGTCGAGCCGCTGTTTGTTTTTCCGGGTGCGCTGGCCGGATCCTGACCTCGGCCACGTGCTCCACAAATTCGAAGACCTCGCGCAGTTCCTGTTCGGGCCGGTCGGTCGCCATCTCAATCGTCCAGGCCAGATAGCACAGGCTCGGGTCGAGTTCGGCCAGCGGCGGCAGGGCATCGGTATCCAGATGTGCGAGAGTCACATCGCCCAGAGCCGCGAGGTTGCGCAGCAGGACGATGGGATTGGCGCCGCTCTGGAAGATCTCGCGGTCGGGTCGAAATTCGATGCGGTATACCGTGAGCTCACCCGCATTGGACTGCGGCCCCGCACTGGATGGCTCTTCCGGGGTCACGGCCGCACTTTCCTCCTGCGCGGTGAGATCGTCCATGCGGCGCATCAGCTCGCGAGCACTGGTTGGCAGCTGCGCCGGCGCTTCCGGGTCGAGCAGCCCGCGCAGCAAGTCGACCGAGGCCAGGAGCATACCCAGCACCTCCTCGGTTAGCGCCATCTCCCGCGAGCGCAGCCGTTCCAGCAGGCTTTCAAGCCGGTGCGTGAACTGCGCGAGGTTATCGAGGCCGAAGGATCCCGCCCCGCCCTTGATCGAGTGCGCCGAACGAAACACGGCGTTCAGGATTTCGGCGTCGGCCGGGTTGATACGCAGCGCCAGCAGTCCCGACTCCATGGTCGCGATATGGTCCGCGCTCTCCTGCAGAAACGTCTGGCGAAACTGGGTCAGATCGATTTTCATCAGGGCAGCACCATGGCCAGAGTCTTCAGCAGTTTGTCAGCGTCGAAGGGCTTGACGATCCAGCCCGTGGCGCCGGCGGCTTTGCCCTCTTCTTTCTTCGTTCCCTGACTTTCCGTAGTCAGCATCAAAATCGGCTTGCTCTTCATTGCCGGCTGGGAGCGCAGGTTGCGGATCAGCGTGATCCCGTCCATCAGCGGCATGTTGAGATCGGTGATCACCAGATCGACCGTCGTCGCCTTCAACTTCTCCAGCGCATCCTTGCCGTGCTCGGCTTCGACCACGTCGAAGCCCCCCTGGCGAAGCGTGAAACTCACCATTTGTCGCATGGAAACCGAGTCGTCCACGATCAGAATTCTGCGCATGCGGCGGTCTCCTCCCCCGTTTCGGAGCGTCGGGTCTCGGTCAGCAACTCGCCGGCTCCCGCATATTGAAACCACCGCGTCATGGCTTCGGACGGATTTTCCAGCTGCAGCACGCCGCCGTGGCGGTTGAGCTCATTTCGAAGGGCGAGCAGAATCTGAAGAGCGCTCGCGTCCAGATGGTCGGCCCCGGCAAGATCCGCGACCACAGTTCGAACCTCGCGGCCCGCAATGTGTTCAATCGCCCACTGGCGCATCTCACCAGCATCGATCCACTCGTTGGAACGGGTCGCATGCAGCCGGATTGATTCGGGCGGCCGAGTCGGAGTTCCGCTCTCCCGCTCGGTCCGCACGCGGGTAGCCCGTTCCCGCGGGTCGCGCTCTGTGGACTTGACCTTCGATCTCTGGTTCGTCCCTGATCCCATGTGGCGGGTACCCTCCCGTGAGCGCATCCTCGAGCAGGAAACGGCTGCGATGGCTCTCTCTGTGTTTATCGACGTAGCGCACGATTGCTTGAGGAGCGTCCTGTCCGGCCTTCAGGCGAGCGGCTTCGATCGGCCGCACAACAGCGGACGATGGGAACAACGGGGGGCAAAGCATGGGAGACACCGCGGCAGACGGGCCGCGGACCGTATTCAGTTCGTCGTGATAATGCCCTGTTGCAGTGCGACCATCGCCGCTTCTGTCCGGTCCGTCACTTCCAGCTTCGCGCTGATGTGATTCAGGTGATTGCGAACGGTGTACTGGCTGATCTGCAGCACCTGAGCAATTTCTTTGTTGGTCAGGCCTTTCGAAACCATCCGGAGGATTTCGATCTCGCGGGCGCTGAGGCTGGAGCGCGCTGCGCGTTGAGTGATGCGCGCGGCGACGGCCGGGGGGAAGGACTGACCACCGTCGTGTACGGCGATGATGGCGGCCACAATCTCGGCGCGAGACGCATCCTTCGAAAGGTACCCGGCTGCGCCGGCGCGGACTGCGCGGTAGATGTCTTCTTCGTAGTCATAGCTGGAAAGGATGACCACGGCGGGTGGATCCGGAAGACTCCGCAGTTGCGGCAGCAACTCAATCCCTCCGATCCTGGGCATGCGGAGGTCGAGCAGGACCACATCGATCGAGGTTCGACGGGCGATCTCCAGAGCCTCTTCTCCGGTTTGGGCTGCCCCGGCAACGCGCAGGCCGGTCTGCCGGCGGAGCAGGCTGGTGAGTCCGGCACGAACCACCGGATGATCGTCGACGATCAGCACGCGAATCGGAGACTTAGGAGACTGTGTGTCCATGTACTTGCTTTCTCCACGGCAGCTGGAAGAGCAGGCGCCGCCACCAACTGCGTAAAAGGGAAGGCGGCAGAGGAGCCACAACCCGAACCGTGGTGCCCTGACCGGGAAGGGCATGCATCGTGAACCGGGCGCCGATGCTTTCGGCCCGCTTGCGCATGCCGCGAATGCCGAATCCTCCCTCCCGGTCCGCCAGTTGGAATCCCGAGCCATCGTCGGCGACCGCGAGTTCGACGCTTCCGGAATTACAGCGAAGAGAGATCTCGATGTTCGTGGGATGTGCGTGACGCACTGCATTGGCCACCGCTTCATGACCGATCCGCAGCAGCGTATCCGAAATGCGCAGCGGGATCGCCCGTTCGTTGCCGGTGCTGCTCACGCGAATCGTGAGGGACGATCCTCCTGCCACCATGCGCTCTGCGGCCTCCCGCAGCGCACCGGCAAGACCCACAGCTTCAAGATGGTCCGGACGCATCGCCGCGATACTCCGGCGCGCCTCCTCATGACTGTTGTGCACCATTTCACGCGCCAGATCGATTTGTGGCAGGAGATCCGGCCTTTCCCCCACTTCGTCGCGGATCGCTTCAAGCTGAAAGCCGATACCGGCAAAGCTCTGCGCCAGCGTATCGTGCATTTCGTGCGCCAGCCGTTCGCGTTCCTCAATGACGGCTTCCAACCGCCAGCGCTCGATCAAAACGTAGGAAGCGAACACAGCGAAGATGAGCACCAACGTCCCTGTTGCCAAAGCAAGAATGTGGGCGGCGGTCCACCACGGCGGGCCCTCAACCACCTCCGCATCGTTGAACGAAGGCAGCAGGATGGCAAAGGGCGTGAGATCGCGCGTGTACTTCGGGTCAACGACGCAGATGCCGCGCAGCCTGAGCCGGCTTCGTACCTTCAGGTGCTGCAACAGCGTGGCCGTTCCGGTTGGCGTGCCCAACGCCAGAAAATCCTGACTTCCATCGCTCAGGGTCAGCACCACGCCATGGTCCGCATTCTGCCGTTTATCGATCAGCCGTCCCTCAATCTCAACGTACTGCGCATCGAAGCTTCCCGTTGCCGCCTGAGAGGCTGTGACCGCCACGGGCGGCACAGGCGTATGCGACCAGAGCAGTCGCACGTCGGCGTTGTGCAGTTGTGAGCTGAAGTCCTTCAGCTCCGCGTCACCCCTGGCTTCGACTTCGTCTCCGATCTGCAACGGCGCGTGCGGATGACTGGCGGGGATGGCGAGGCCGCCGGTCGAGTCCTGCACGAACAGGACCGGCGAAGCCAGCGTAACCGCGCCATGCACCGTGACCGGAGTGGTGGCGTTGGGAGACAGCAGCCGCAGGCTGTGGATCGGCTGCGCGGTCACGTCGGTGCGATGCTCCAGCACATCGCGTTCGATCGGCTCGAAGTATCGGTCGTAGGGAGCGGCCTCGAGACCGGCAGGGAACTGATCGGCAACGGCGATTTGTGGAGGCGCATTGCCCATCATGGCCACCAGATCTTCATGCGACGCGGGGCGAATCTCCACGTTGCGCCACTCGGCTCCGGTGTTGTAGGACTTCAGTCCGAAACGCCCCCTGGCGATGCATCCCGGATCCTCGATTGCCGCTGCAGTCGTTTCGCCGCCATCTGCGGCTCGCGCGCTGATCGCGAAATCGCAGCCCACAGCAAGCAGCTTCACGTGATACCACTGCTGTGCCGCGACCCGTGGCTCGACCGGCTTCGCGACGTATTCGCGCCACCCATAATCGGCACGGCCGAGAATGAGCGCGTTGTCCAGGTCGCGGAGCCCCGCCATGTAGCCGTGGTACGCGTCTACCCCCTCCTCTTCGTCGCTCGCCCGAATGATGAGCCCTGCGTCGCCGTACTGCCCCAGCAGCAGCACATCGGCCTCAACGGAATAGTCGCCGAGATGGGTGGAGCCCGTCATCAGCTTCGCACCCCGTTCGTCGGAGTTGTTGCGCATCATGCCATCGGCGTACTGCCAGGTCCCCCCAAACGCCTGCCAGTCGTCCTGCTTCTCCAGAGAGATCGCTTGCGGATCGAAAGGCTGGTGTGCGGCCACCGCCTTGTAGAGTCGGAGACCGGCGATCGTGAGCAGCGCTGCAGCGCCCGCCCCCGCCAGGCCCAGCCATATCCTGCGCTTCGCACGGTTCATCGCGTCGGCCACCAGGAGAGGTTCAGCATCTGGCGGACTTCCGGAGAATCGACGTTATCGCGGGTCATCAGAACCGGCTGCACCAGAACGTTCGCCGATCCGCCTTTTCCGTGGAGTTCGCCGTCCATCAGCTCCATCGCGATGCGTCCCATCGCAAAGGTGTTCTGAATCACCACCGCGTCGATGCCCCCCGTGCGAATGGGCGGAATCAGGTCCTGATCGAAGCCAATGAGTTTGACCTCCCTGTCCCGGCCGAATTCCACCAGCGCATAATAGGCGCCGCGAGTGGAGGCAAGGGAGAGCGCCACAATCGCATCGATTTTCTTCCCGCTGGACAGAAGTTGTTCGGCAATCTGTTGCTCCTGTGGAACGCTGGAGAGTCCGAAGTTGCGCTCCGTTACGTGAACACCCGGGAACTCCCGCGCCAGCGTATCTTCAAAGCTGCGCTCGCGGAGGGTATTGCTCATCAGCGGCGGATTGATGCCCATCACGGCGATCTCGCCATGCCCCCTCAGAATGCTGCCGATGCGGCGAGCCGCCATGCGGCCACCGGCCTGCTCGTCATTCAAAACATAGGAAAGCTGTGGTCCCGGAGGGATGCCCAGTTCTGTATCCACCACGACGGCGGGCACTCCGCGTGCCAGGACGCGGCGCAGCGGGGTGCGCATGGGCAAGCTCTCGCTCGGTGCAACGATGATTCCCGCATAGCCGCGGTCGAGGGATTTCTCAATCAGAGAGATCTGCGTCTGAATATCGTCGTCGCGCATGGGCGCGTTCCAGTAGACGTCGATGCCGCGCGCGCGAGCCACTGTGGCCGCTCCGGCATGTTCGGGCTCCCATAGTGCCGTTCCGCAGGTCCGCGGAATTACAGCCACAACCGGCTGCGCACGCTTGCACCCGCCGCATGCCAGCAGCATCAGAAGCACGGCCACCACGGCTGGCCGCCCTGGCGCAGTTCTGCTTGAATTCCTCAGCCCGATCAACTTCGCTAACGAATACAGCCCCATGGTGCGTTGCCGGTATGGTACATCTGCACCATTCGGCGGCGGTGTGTCAGGCACTACAGTTGCGTGTATTCACCAATGAGTGGCATGCGGCGCCGATGGTTCGCAAATAGAAGCCGCGATATCCTCTCTCTTCGAACGAGAATCGAGCCATGAAGAATTCCCGCAGAACCTTCCTGAAGTGGAGTGCCGCTGCCGCAGTCGCATCGAGAGTCCCTCGGAGCCGTGGCGCCGTCACCAGCGTTGCCGACCTGCCGCCCGCCGCGGCGAAACCTCTGAGCCAGTTCGGTTATGAAGATGTACAACTCCTCGACGGCCCCATGCTCCGGCAGTTCGACGCCAATCACGCGCTCTTTCTCGCTCTCGACGAAGACAAATTATTGAAGCCCTTCCGCCATCGTGCAGGTCAGGCTGCGCCCGGTGAAGACATGGGCGGCTGGTACGACAACTCGATGGAATTCGATCCGCACGGCACTTTCCACGGCTTCATTCCAGGTCACAGTTTCGGGCAGTACCTTTCCGGTTTGTCGCGCGCGGCAGCTGTGACGGGCTCCCAGCCCACCAAAGAGAAGGTCCACCGTCTGGTCAAGGCCTTCGCTCCAACGGTGACGTCGAAGTTCTACGACGGCTATCACCTGCCCGCGTACACCTTCGACAAGACCAACTGCGGTCTGATCGACGCCCACCAGTTCGCCGGCTGCCCGATTGCCTTCGACGTGCTCAATGCGGCCACCGATGCAGTACTGCCGCATCTGCCGCGCAAGGCCATGGCCCGCTCAGAACAATACCGGGAGCCGCATCCCGATGAAGCTTATTGCTGGGATGAAACCTACACGCTGCCGGAAAACTTCTTCCTCGCATGGCAGCGCGGCGCCGGCGACCGGTATCGCGAACTCGCCATCCGCTTTCTTGAAGACGACCTCTATTTCGGCCCCCTCGCCGAGGGACAGAATGTCCTGCCAGGGGAACACGCCTACAGTCACGTGAACGCATTCAGCAGCGCGATGCAGGCTTGGCTGGTTCTCGGTAACCAGAAATATCTCCGCGCCGCGCAAAACGGATTCGCGTTCGTGCGCGACAGCCAGAGCTTCGCGACCGGCGGCTGGGGTCCGGACGAAGCCTTCCGCAAACCCGGCAGCGGGGAAGTGGGCGAGAGCCTAAACAAGACGCACTACAGCTTTGAAACGCCATGCGGCGCGTATGGCCACTTCAAGGCCACTCGCTACCTGCTGCGAGTCACCCGCGACAGCCGCTACGGTGACAGCATGGAGCGCGTGCTCTACAACACCATCCTCGGCTCCAAACCGCTTCAGGAAGACGGAACCTCCTTCTACTACTCCGACTACAACAACGTCTTCGCCAAGAAGGGCTACTACAAGGACAAGTGGCCCTGCTGCTCCGGCACCTTCCCGCAAATCACCGCCGACTATGGCATCAGCTCGTACCTGCACGACGACTCGGGCGTCTACGTCAATCTGTATGTGCCGTCTCGCGTCACCTGGACCACCGGCGGCAGCCGCGTCAGCCTGGCACAGAAAACGGCCTACCCTTATAACCCCACCACCTCCATTGAGGTCACCAGCGATAAGCCGGCGGAGTTCGCCGTCTATCTTCGTATCCCGGCATGGGCCGGCTCCGCCACATCGGTCGCGGTCAATGGCCGTCGCATCGATGCAGATCTCACCCCCGGCACCTTCGCCCGCATCCACCGCACCTGGAACGCCGGCGATCGCATCGAAGCAGAATTTGCGATGAAGACCTCGCTGGAGAAGGTCGACCCTGAACATCCGAACATCGTCGCCCCCATCTATGGTCCGCTCTCGCTGTTCGCTCTCGCTCCGGTGCCGGTTCCCCAGCGCCTCAACCGGGCGGACCTGCTCGGCGCAGCGAAGGTTGCCGCGAATGGCGACACCTGGCGCGCGCATACAAGCGCCGGTGAACTAATCCTCAAGCCCTTCGCCGCGATTGACGAGGAACAGTATCGCCTCTACCACACCGTCGGATCATGACCCGGTGAGTCCTCGGTTCCATCGCGTTCCTCCCGCGATTCCGTGTAGGCTCATCTACGGGACGAGAGGCATGTCGCGCATCGTAGGTGTTCGCGGTGGCAGGTGGGCCTGCTGCATATTCTGTTGGCTCATTCTGCCGCTGTCCCTGGCCGCCCAGGCGGCTGGCGAGCCCGCAGCCTCCATCACCGAAGCGCTGCGCACTCATGACTTCGATCGCGCTCTGCAACTGATTGAGCCTGCCCTGCGCCAGTCTCCTGCCAATCCTCAGCTTTGGATGTTCCAGGGTCTGGCGCGGTCCGGCAAAGGCGACCAGAAAGCCGCGCTCGCCTCCTATCAGCATGCGCTCCGCGTCTCCCCCGACTATCTCCCCGCACTCGAAGGCGCCGCGCAGATCGAATACCAGGCAGCGGACCCGGCCGCCGCTCCGCTCCTCCAGCACATTCTTCGCGTGCGTCCCGACGATCCCACAGCGCACGCTATGCTGGCCATGACGGCGTATCGCGCCGGCGATTGTGCTACCGCTGCCGATCACTTTGTGCAGAGCCGCACGCTCCTCGACGCTCAGCCGGGAGCGCTGCAGGATTACGGCATCTGTCTGCTCCGGCTGAAGCGGACCGACGAGGCCCTGCAAATCTTCGAGCATCTGATGGCCTCGCATCCTGACGATCCTCGTCCACGAGAGACGCTCGCGGCCGTTCAGCTCAATGCCGGAAAGCCGCAGGATGCGCTCGCGACCGTGCAGCCCCTGCTGGGTGCGAATCCCGACGTCAGCACGATGGAACTCGCCGCAGCGATCTGCGAAGCGAACAAGGACACTCCCAATGCAGTCAAAATTCTGCGCGAAGCCATCGTCCGTGATCCAAAGAACACCGCTCTTTATCTGGATTTCGCCAACGTAGCGCTCGACCACGAGTCCTTTCAGGCTGGGATCGAGATGATCGACGCCGGCCTCAGGCTCCAGCCTCAGGCAGCGGAGTTGTATCTGGCGCGTGGCGTTCTCTATGTGCAACTCGCACAGTTTGACAAGGGCGAAGCCGACTTCGAGAAAGCCGATCAGCTCGATCCCCAACACGCCCTCGGCGCCGCCGCGCAGGGCATGGTCGCCGAAGAGCGCAATGAAAACGATCCCGACCGCGCGCTGGCCACTGTGCAGACCAAGCTCGCGCGAACGCCTCGCAACGCCTTCCTCTGGTATCTGCAGGCCGCCATCCTTTCCCAGAAGGCCCCCGACCCGGGCTCGGCGGATTTCGAGAAAGGCATCGACTCGGCAAAAAAAGCGATTGTCCTCGACCCAAGCCTGACCGTCGCCCACGATGTTCTGGCCAGGTTCTACCTTGATTCGGCGCAGTATGCCCCCGCCGCAAAAGAGTGCCGGCTGGTTCTTGCGAAGAATCCCGACGATCAGACGGCGCTCTATCATCTGATCCTCGCCTTGCGCAAAACCAATCAGACCGCGGAGATTCCGGATCTGCTCAAGCGATTGGCCCAGGCGCGCCAGAACGCAACCAAAGCAGAGGCGGAGCGCAATCGCTATAAGCTGATAGCTGCGCCGGACTCGTAGCGGTTTTCCGCACCTGCATCGCGGGTGCATTTCTGGAACCGTCCTGCTGAAATCGGATCGGACCTGTAACTTCGTAGTGAAGCCTTCTGCATGCCGACAACCCGCCGTTCTTTTCTCGCGCTTTCGCTGTTTGCATCGGTCGACCAGTTTCTGACCGCGCAGCAGCAGGGCATCGCCACGCGCGACGTTCAGCCGCAGGCGCGGCCCACGCCTTCCGGCCGCCCCTTCGATGCCCACTTTGTCGACGTTGCGCGCGAAGCCGGCTTGCACGCGCCCATCATCTACGGCGGCATCGACGCCAAGAAATACATCGTCGAAGCCAACGGCTGTGGCTGCGCCTTTATCGATTACGACAACGACGGCTGGATCGACATCTTCCTGCTGTCGGGTACGCGTATCGAGGGCGACCCTCCTGGCGCAACGAACCGCCTCTACAAGAACAATCGCGACGGCACCTTTACCGACGTTACGGAAAAGGCGGGCCTGAAGGCAGCCGGCTGGGCCAATGGAGTCTGCGTTGGCGACTACAACAATGACGGATTCGATGATCTCTTCATTACTTACTTTGGACAGAACCGCCTCTATCGCAACAACGGCAACGGAACCTTCACCGATGTCACTGAATCCGCCGGCCTGCTGCAGCCCGGACCCGCGCGCTGGGGCGCCGGTTGCGCCTGGGTGGACTACAACCGCGACGGCCATCTCGACCTCTTCGTTTCGAATTACATCCGCTTCTCCTTCGAACACGCCCCGGTACCGGGTGAAAACTCCACCTGCAACTGGAAGGGAATTCCCGTGAACTGCGGCCCGCGCGGCCTGCCCACGGGGAGGCACACCCTCTACCGCAACAAGGGCGACGGCACCTTTACCGATGTCACCAAAGAGTCCGGCATCGCTGCCGCCACCGAGAGCTACGGCATGACCGTCGTCGCCGCCGATTTCGACGAGGACGGGTGGCCGGACATCTTTGTCGCCTGCGACTCCACGCCGAGCCTGCTGTTCATGAACAACCACGACGGCACGTTTCGCGAAGAAGGCGTGATGCGCGGCGTCGCGCTCAGCGACGATGGCATGGAACAGGCCGGCATGGGCGTCGGCATCGGCGACTATAACCTGGACGGCCATCTCGACCTCTTCAAAACCCACTTCATCGGCGATACCAGTGGCTTCTACCGCAATGACGGCAAGGGCAATTTCGACGAAGTCACCCGCGCGGCGAAGGTCGCCGTCGAGACGCGCTTTACGAGCTGGGGCGCGGGCATCGTTGACTTCGACAACGACGGATATCCCGATGTCCTGTTCGTCACCGGAAGTGTTTACCCGGAGGTTGAGCGGAAACTCCCGCAGTATCCCTACAAAACCCCGCGCGTCCTCTTCCGCAATCTGGGCAACGGCGCCTTTGAAGAAATCGAGCGAGCGGGTGAGGGTATCTCAACGCCGCACAGCAGCCGTGGATGCGCCTTCGGTGACTTCGACAACGATGGCGACATGGATGTCCTGATCGTGAACATGAACGAGCCCCCCTCGCTGCTCCGGAACGACCTCACCGCCCGGCAAAACTGGCTCAAGGTCAAACTCGAAGGTGTCAAATCCAACCGCAGCGCCATCGGGGCTCGCGTTCTGGTGCACTACGGAGCGAAGGTGCAGGCACAGGCGGTGGTGAGCCAGTCCAGCTACTACTCCTGCTCCGATTTTCGCCTCCACTTCGGCCTGGGCGCTGCCACGGTCGCCGACGTTGAGGTCTTCTGGCCCAACGGATTGCACGAGGAATACCACAAGATATCCGCCAACCGGCTCCTGACCGTGAAAGAAGGCGTGGGCGTGATTCCGAGCAAAGGCTGGAGCGGCTGAATCCGGCCGGGGCAGGGAACTGTCAACCGCAAGCAAACGTTTTCCAGCATCCCTGTTGGCTTCGGTGACGCCGGTCGGGCCAATGGTACACCTGACCCATTGCTACCCATGCTTCGCGACAACTAAGGTTGCGCTGCCAACAAATGGATGATCCGGTTCCTGCGCTAAAGCCCTGCCCCCGGTGTGGCGTCGGGGGAACGGCTCTCAGCGATGGGGCAACGAACCCGGATCATTCGCCGGCGCAGGCGTATCGCAGACGCGTCGGGTCCTTTTTGGGAGGTCGTGATGAACAAGGTTCGATCCTCAATCCAGATCGGCTGTAAAGGGCGCAAGATATGGCGGCCGCTTCCATGGGTTCGCTTCGATATTGTGCCTTCGTGAGCGGGGTGACGCACGCATGCTTCACCCCTCTTTTTCAGTCAGGCTGATTGCGGGTTTCGAGGTTCGAACCGGAGTCAGTCCGCACCAGGCAGAAAAACCGGGCGTCGGGGCCCGACAGCAGGCTGTGGTGACTTGTATAAGGTAAACGTTTCCTACTGATGTGGGACTGGATGAGACCCAGCCCTGCATTGCTAACGATCTGGAGGAATCCATGACACCAACCAAAATGTCTCGCCATCTCCTTTCGATTTGCGCAATCCTCTCTCTGCTGAGTGCCTCGGCATTCGCACAGTTCACGGCCGGTATCCAGGGTGTCATCCAGGACCCCAGCGGAGCACGCATCGCCAACGCTAACATCCGGCTTGAGAACACAGCCACCAGTGTTACGGCCACAACCACCAGCGACTCAGGAGGCAACTACCGCTTCATCAGCCTGGCTCCCGGCGATTACAAGATCACCGTGGAAGCCAGCGGCTTTGCGAAGACTGAAACCAGCGTAACGCTGGTCACCGAGCAGAGCCTCAGCGTACCGATCACGTTGAAAGTCGGGGCTGTGACGGAGGCCGTCACCGTCACCTCGCAGGCTCCCGTGCTCGATACTGCGGATGACCGCAATCAGCTGACCCTCGATACGCAGGCGGTCGCCGAGCTGCCGGTTGCAGGACGCAACCTGGTCACCCTCACTACGATGGCTGCGGGAGTTTCCGGCCTCGGAACCATGGGCGGCGGTCAGCCCGGTAAGGCCGGCACGCCCGGCTCCGGCGTCGATAACTACTCGACAGAAACGCAGGTAGACGCCAGCGCCAATGGCCAGGGGCAGATGTCGAACATGTATGTGATCGACGGGCTCGATGTCACCAGCGGCATTCGCCAGGGTGTGCTGAACCTCACCCCGAACCCCGAGTCCATCCAGGAATCCAGCATCCAGGTCAACACCTACTCAAGTCAGTACACTCGCGCCAGCGGCGTCGAGGAGGTCATGACCACGAAGTCGGGCTCCGAGCAGTTCCATGGCTCCGCGGCGGACTGGTTCTACTACCAGAGCATGTTCGCCAGAACTCACTTCTCAGGTCCGAAATATCTACCCTTCCACGGCAATAACATATCGGGCGCTATAGGTGGTCCGATCATCCCGCACAAAGGTTTTTATTTCTTCTTCGCGGTGGAGCCCCTCCGCTCCTCGCTGGCTACCAACTCTTCGATCACGTTTGCCGATCCGCAGTTCATCGCGTGGGCGAAAGCGAATTATCCGAATACCGTCGGAACAAAAGTGCTCAGCAATTTCCTGCCGACGAACGTAACCGGCGTCGGAGTCACGGCCACAGGATCAAGTATCAGTGGCTGCGGCACCGCCTCCACCAACAATCTGCCCTGCAACCTTCCACTCATCGATATCGGCAACTTCAGCGCACCGCAGGTTCGCAATGGCACGCAGTACTTTGTCCGCGCCGACAAGAGCTTTAAGAACGATCGTATCTACGGCAGCTTCTATCGCACGGTGTTGAACTATGGCGCCGCGTCAGCGATTCCGGCGTTCTCAGCCCTGAATAACAACTGGCAGCGTGCGTTCCAGATCAACTACGCCCACACCTTCTCGGCCAGGACTCTGAACGAGGCCATCTTTGGCGCGAACCGTGTGGAAGGTGATCTTGGCAGCGGCGCTAAAGACTACACCGTTCCTTCCATCGCAGTCACCGGTGTGAATACCGAAGGCGGGCAAGCCTTCGGAACTGGCTTCGCCCAGGGTGACTTTATCCAGCACAACTACCACTGGCGCGACGTGCTCACTCACGTGCGCGGCGCGCACGCTCTGCGCTTCGGCTATGAGGGATGGTACGGCGACGACGTTGAGCCGTTCGAGGGGCCGTATTCCCAGCCGACGTTCAGCTTCGATAACCTCCTCACTCTCGCCCAGGATAACGCCCATACCGAAAACCACGTGATGTACGATCCCATCGCCGGCAAGCCCGTGCTCTGGTCGTGGGACGCGGCATCGCGAACGTGGGGGCTTTTTGCGGAGGATACCTGGACGGTCAGAAAGAACCTCACCCTCACCCTCGGCCTGCGCTGGGATGACAGCGGCAACCCGTGGTCGAAATCCGCTACCACGGTCTTCGGTAATTTCTATCTCGGCCCTGGCCAGACCACGAACGAGCAGGTGGCCAATGGATTCGCCAAGGCAACCCACAACGCCCTCAACCACGCAGTCACAGATCTGCTGAGCCCGCGCGGGGGCTTCGCATGGGATGTCATGAGCAACGGCAACACGGTTGTTCGCGGAGGCTTCGGCATCTACAACAACTGGCTTACCCAGGCCAATGTTCAGGAAGAATTCCGCGGCAGTCCTCCGGGACCTATTACTCCTACCTTCACCGCCGGAACTGCGACTCCGCCCGCTTTTGTTCTGGGCACAGGGGCCAAGCCGCCGTTCGGATTTACTTATCCTGCGCTCGCCGGTTCGCCCATCTGTCCCACGCTTGGGCCTGAGGGGTGTCTGAATTCGCAGGGCGGCATTGTCGGCGCCAATGCGGGCATCGGCGGTATCAACCCGAATCTGAAATCTCCTAAAGCGAATATCTGGTCGGCAACTCTGGAGCAGAAACTCTTCACGAACTTTACCGCTGCCGTCGGTTACGCCGGCTCCCACTCCTACAACGTCGTAGGAGGCGGCAATGTGGCCGGGGTTGTCAGTTATGGCCAGGATATCAACGCGTTCGCAGGGGATCTGCTCACACGCGCGGCGCCGAGCCGGCTGAATCCGAGCTTTGGCTCGATCTCGTACACCGATAACAACCGTTACGGCAACTACGAGAGCGTGTTCTTTGAATTCAAAGGCAGGCTTTCACGGAACGGATTCTTTGATACCTCTTACACACACTCGGTTTCTAAGGATGACGCCGGTGTTTATCCGGCCGAGGCATCACCGGCGACTTACTATGGTCCGTCGCCCTGGGATGTTCCCAACCGCTTCTCGCTTACATTCAATTACACGATTCCGGGATTGAATGGCGGCAACGGCGCGGTCGGACGCGTAACCGGTGGCTGGGGTCTAAGCGGAACCAGCATCTTCCAGAGCGGGTATCCCGCTATGGTCTACTCGTCCGCTCCGTTCCTTGGTGTTTGCAGTTCTGGATCGCTCAGCCCCTGCTCGGCCGCGAATCCTGCCGTCTCGTATCAGTCAGGAAGCGGCGACTACAATGCCGACGGCGACAACAACGACTATCCGGATGTAAAGGCCTATAGCCAGGGCAATTCGAAGAGTGCTTTCCTGAACGGAGCCTTCACTTCCGGACAATTCTCGGTTCCGGCAAGCTTCGGCGGTGAGGGCAACGAGAAAGCCAATGGTTTCTGGCAACCCAACTTCGCCGAAACCGACTTCAACGCATACAAAACGACGAAGCTTGCCGAGCATCTGGACTTTCAGGTCCGGTTTGAGTTCTTCAATTTCTTTAACCGCGTGAACCTCACCGGATTCGACAGCAACCTGGCCGATGCCGGCAGCACCTTCGGCAAAGCCACAGCGCAGCAACTGCCTCGTAACTGGCAGCTCGGAGGAAGACTCACCTTCTGAGTTGATCGGGCTCCACGCGGCGGTTCGGCCAAAGAAAAGGGTCACGCAGATTCCTGCGTGACCCTTTCCTTGTTTCGAAGCAGGATCGTTAGTACTGGACCGACACGTTCGTGTCACCCGGATCCGACTTGCCCCACAGTGCAGTCTGACCCTCCGTGGTGTCCTTACCCCAGAGCGCCGTCTCGGCTGCCGGAGTGCCCTTACCCCACAAAGCTGTCCTGCCCCAGAGTGCGGTGTAGCCGTCCGGATCGGTCTTGCCCCAGAGTGCCGTCGATCCCCACACAGCGTTGTTGCTGTTACCCGTCGTGATGAAAGCGCGGCTGCCGTACACGTTCACAGCAGACCACAGTCCCGTCGAGGTCCACAGTGCGCTCGGGTCGACCACGGCTGTCGTATTGCCGGTCCCATCGTTGTAAACCGCGATCGGAGACATCGCCGTACCCGCAGGGACCGGCTGTCCCTTTGCCAGTGCTGCGCTCACGGTTTTAGCGATGTCGAGATAGCCAGCGCCGATCGTGAAAACATCGTAGTTGGCGTTGTAGACGACACCTTCCGCCGTAACGCTGCTGCTGACCGGGAAATAGTTCCGATCGGCATTGACCATCACCAGAGCCTTCACCTGATCCGGTGTCAGTTGCGGTGCAGCCTGCAGCAGATCGGCGACGGCGCCGCTGGTCACGCCCGTGGCCATGCTGGTGCCGCTCAGCGGAAAATAACTCGGCGACGGCGCTTCCGCACCGTTTCTCCGATAGAACGAGTACCACGTATAGAACGAAGGATTGTTCACCGCCAGCGAGTCCTGCGAATACTGCAGGCTCGTCACCAGATTGCCGGGAGCAACCACATCCGGCTTGACCACGTGGTCGATGAAGGACGGCCCCTTCGAGCTGTAGCTGGCAATAACGTCGTCCTGGATCGGCGCCGTTTCCATCGTGTTCATCGCGCCAACGGTCAGGGCATAAGGATCGTTGCCCGGCGCGTCGATCGTTCCGTAGCCTTCAGGATTCAGATTCAAATTGCGGCCATCGTTTCCGGCGGCGACAACCACCACGATGCCGGACTTCCACGCCTTCTCGACGGCCTGGCACAGCGGGTCAAGCGTATAGCTTTCGTAAACCGGACGGCCCAGCGACAGATTGATCACGCGGATGTTGTACTTGCTCTTCAGCGCAATCGCCTGCTCGATCGCGGCGATCACCGCGGAGTCCGAACCCGCGCCATTCTCGTCGAGCACCCGCAGATTGATCAGGCTGGCATTCGGAGCCGAACCCGTGAAGGTCCGGAAGTACGCTGACCCAGCCGACTGAGCGCCATTGCCGGCGATCAGGCCCGCAACGTGCGTTCCGTGGCCGTAGTGGTCGAGTGCATCCTTCTCGTTCGCTACAAAATTCTGGCTGTAGACGATGCGCCCGGTAGCTCCGGGTGCGACTTCCGTCAGAGACGCAAGCAGATTCGTGACCGAACTCAGAGAGGGCAGGCCGGGATTCAGGGCAAGATCAGGAACCGGCGTGATGCCGCTGTCAATCACGGCGACGCCAATGTTAGAGCCCTTGTAGCCCAGTTGCCAGACGGCCGGCGCGTTAATCGGCTCGGTCGTGAATTCGGCGGTCGTGATATTCCCCGCACCCCTGGCGCCGAGAGGCCGATCGAGCGATATGTATTTTACGTTCGGATCGGCGGCCAGCAGGTTCAGTTGCGATGGCAGAACGTTGGCAACGATCGCGTTGATTGAACCCAGAACCGTCTTCAGCAGACCGCCCACCAGGCCAAGCAATCCTGTCTCCACCGGAGACGGGGGATTGTAGTACTGGATGATCACAGGTTGAGCTGTCCGCGACGACGAGTTCGCCAGATCGGGAGAGATTTTGCTCGCAGGGGACGAAGACCCCGCTGCGAAAGCGGTCGCCGCAAAGGCTGCGAGGGAACCAAGAACAATAGGCAGACGAAATGGGGAACGAGACATGCTTACGATCTCCGAGTCACCGAGGTAATCAGCTTGCTGTTGACTTGCCGGATTGCGTCCTGCCTCTGGGGAGGCTTACTCATGACGCATGCTCCGTACTCCTCGTAAAGTAAGCGGAACCTCGTTAAGCAACAATGGCAATGTCGTGGTAAGAGCCCGGCCTTCAGTTATCTCTCCAGGTAATCATGTGTCTGCAGTAATTCCTCAGCGAATGCGCCGCGCAAGGCTCGCCTGGCGTTTCAGGGGTATTTGCTTCTTGATATGGCTTGGACCCGCCACCGCCCGCGGAAAAGATTCTGATCGCTTGCCGGCCCACGCGGTGCCGCCGCCTTGCGCAGTTCATTGCGGCGACGGTGGAACGAGGGAGCGTCGATCGCGTCAGGCCCGCGTTCGGACTCCACGGCGAAGAGCTTTGGGCATCAAAGCCTGAAGGAGGAAGAGAGAACCACTGGAGTTCAGAAGGGAAGGCCGCCAAAGGGTGCCGGGCACCCAGGGGCCGTTCCCCAGCATACGAAGGACCAAAACAAACCGACAGTCCACTTTCGAGGGAGCCCGATTAGTTCGGAAGCTACACAGAATGTGTATTGAAATCGGTTTCCTAAAACGGTACTTAAGTATCGTTACGTCCCAAAATGAGACAAAAATGAGGGACGGTCCTTCCTGATCCGTTGACAAAAACGCAGTTTGAACTTCCCCCAACTTTAAAAAGGTCCCGATGAACGACTTGCAATCTTTGCAGTACCCCCCGAATTCCTCCGATCCAACCCCTCCTGTTCTTTCCTCTGACCGCCGCAAGGGGAAACGGAGCGGTCAAAACCCTGATCTTTACCCTGTCGTGGGGCGCCAGATCCTGATCGTCGACGACGATGTGTCGCTGGCCGGCTTTCTAAGCGCCGAACTCCAGGGACAGAAGTACCTCGTTGACGTGCTGCACGACGGCGAGGAAGCCTACAGCGTTCTCGACGAGAAGCGTCGCTATGACCTGCTGATTCTCGATCTGAACCTCCCACGGCTGGACGGGATTGGCCTGATCGAGCGGATCCGGCCGACCCAACCGCGAACGCCCATCCTCGTACTGACGGCGCGCAGCCGCGTCGAGGACAAGGTGACGGCTTTTCAAAGTGGTGCGGATGATTGTCTGACCAAGCCGTTCTCGCTGGCCGAGTTGATGGCGCGTGTCCAGGCGCTGCTGCGCCGGAATTCAGGACTGATCCCGAATTGCTCCCGTGTGGGCGATCTGACCCTGCTGCGCGAAGAACGCCGCGTGGAACGCAACGGCCGGCGGATCGATCTCACGCCGCGGGAATTCGCAATTCTCGACGTGATGATGCGCAACGCGGGCAGGCCCGTCTCCCGGGCGACGCTGCTGCAGGAGGTCTGGAACATGCCGGCAGAACCATCAACGAACATCGTGGACGTTTACATGAAGTACGTCCGCGACAAAGTGGATCTGCCAGGAGAACGCCGGCTGACGCACACCATTCGCGGCTTTGGATATGAATTGCGGGATACCGATGCCTAGCGCAAACGGCAGTGCGTGCGAAACGGCCACAGTCGAGAATAGTCAGACGAAGTTTCACCAGGAACTCGCCAACGGACTTCATGCAATGGCCCAGCCGCTCACAATGCTGAGGGCCGCGATCGAGGTGCTGGCGTTGCCGCAGTCGGCTGGAATCGACCGGCAGCGGTATCTCGAAATCTCGGCGAGCGCAGTGGACCGCACCTGTAACGTTTTTTCGCGCGTCCAGGACCTGGTCGCAGTCACAAGCATTGAGGCCCAACGGGTGCGGTTCGATTTGTGGAACGCGATCCGCCCCGCGATCGAAGATCGCAGCAGGCTGCTGGATGCCTCCGGCGTGGCGATTGCCGCAGCGAAAGCAGAGGCCTGGGAGCCGGTTATCGGCGACGCGGGCCGGGCCGAGCAGGCGGTTGCGGTGGTTCTGCAGATGGCCGGCGACCTGTCGTCACGCGGCGATGTAATCGAGCTTTCGGGCCGCACCAGCCACGGATTTGTTGAATTGACCATCGAAAACTCGCGCCATCACGCAAAACGTATGGATTCGACGGCCCGCCTCAACCTGGCATTGGCAGAGGCGAACGTCGCGAGCCAACACGGCCAATGTGAGTTCAGGGAAGACCCATTTCGCTTCCTCTTGAAATTGCCGGTCGAGGATCTCGACCGCTCGGGCAATGAACCTGTTTTGACCTACTGGGAACCCGAACACCTGCACTGAGTGTGGGGCTCCCGGATTTAACCTCCATCGCCGATCGCATGCCGATCGGTTTTGCGAAATTTCTATGTGCCTGAGACTAGTCGCGCCTGGGTTCGTTGTTCCTGATTCATCAACTTCATCACTGAGTCGGTTCGGAGTGTGTTGTGGCCAGTTCTGTTCTTTCATCCGTATCTGTTTCTGAGCGCTTTGAAGATCGAGTTCCGATCGACGTGTTTGTCGTCAGCTCCAACGCCAGGCTCCGCCAGGATCTGCAGGCGCGTCTGACTCTGCCCCGCTGGCAGGTCTTCGAAGCCGGCAGTGGAGCCGGCGCTCTGGAGTTGCTGCGTACACGCGGTGGCGACGACGCGATTCTCCTGCTCGATCCGGTGCTGCCCGATCTGGAGCCCAACGGCTTCAACGCCATCGTGCGCGACCGCTATCCGAACACCCAGGTGCTGATGCTGAATTCCCACACTGGCCAGCTCCTCGTCGGCAGCGCCTCGCCCACGGAGATTTCCGCCCGCCTCGCGGAGGAGATCAACAAAGGCGGCGCCGCGGCCAGCACCGCGATCCCCACAATTTTGCCGGAAACGTCGCGCCATGCGACGGAGGGTCGGATCAAGCTCCGCAGCATGATCGGGAATTCCGAGCCAATGATGCGGACCTTCACCATCACACGCATGGTGGCGCCGCGCAGCACTACGGTTCTCGTCACCGGCGAGAGTGGCACTGGTAAGGATCTGCTCGCACAGGAAATCCACCTGATCAGCGCCCGCCGCAATCAGCCGTTTGTGGTCGTCAACTGCTCCGCGATTCCTGAGCCCCTGCTCGAGGCCGAGCTCTTCGGTTACACCAAAGGTTCGTTCACCGGAGCCGTGCAGTCGCGGATCGGGCGCATTCACGCCGCTCACGGAGGAACGCTCTTCCTCGACGAAATCGGAGACATGCCGCTCTCGCTGCAGAGCAAGATTCTGCGCTTCCTTGAACAAGGAGAAGTCCAGCGCCTCGGCGGCAACGACAACGTCAAGGTCGATGTACGCGTGGTCGCTGCGACCAATGCGGATCTGAAGAGCCTGCTCTCCAAACAGCTGTTTCGCGAGGATCTCTACTATCGCCTCGCAGTCTTCCCGATTCACCTCCCGCCTCTGCGCGAGCGGATGGAAGACGTGGAAGAGCTGGCGCATGCGTTTGTGGCGAAGTTCTCTCCCGGTGTATCGCTCAGCCGCGCCGCGCTGGAGATCCTCGCGCAGCATCGCTGGCCTGGCAACGTCCGCGAATTAAGAAACGCGATCGAGAGGGCGAGCATTCTGGCAGGCATCGAACGGGAAATCAAGCCCGAGCACATCGTTTTGTAGGCGTTCGTACCCAAATTGGGCGCACTGTCCCACTTTGGCACGCCAGATGCATATGAGATAGGCAAATGCTGCCTGGTTCTCATCCTCTTCCAATGATCGAACAGAACGCCGCGGTCCTCCACAGTCCACAGCTGCTGGCCGATGCGTTCTCGGAGTTCATCTCCGCATCCGCGACGTTGGAAGCTTCCTATCGCGACCTGCAGCATGAAGTCGCGCACCTGAGCGTCGAATTATCCGAGCGCAACGCAGAGCTCACGCGCAGCCTGGAAGAAAACAACCGGATGCGCGCGACCCTGCAGCAAATGATCGACTCCATGCCGTGCGGCGTTCTGGTGCTGGACGCGGCTGAGACCATCGTGACCATCAATCCGGAAGGCCGCAGGCTGCTGGGCCGCGCCAGCGGCCGGGCCCGTACTCTGCGCGACCTTTCCGCCGTCAGCCATATCGATTTTGAGGCGCTGGTGACGGCCACCGAGGGGCACCGCGATAACGAAGTTTGCCTGACCACCGACGGGCAGAAGCGCTGGCTGGCCATCGGACGCCGGGAACTGAACGGCGCAGCGGCCGCTGGGCTCGAGAGCATCTGGATCCTGCGCGATGTTACTGCAGGCAAGCTTGCGGAGCAGGAGCGTGAGAATGCTCGCCGCACCACGACGCTCGCGGAGATTTCCACCATCCTCGCGCACGAAATTAGAAATCCGTTAGCGAGCCTGGAGCTGTTTGCAGGACTGATCGCTGAGGATCGCGGGGGCACCGAACAGTGGATCGCCAACCTGCGCGCCGGCATCCGCATGCTCTCCGGCACCGTCAACAACGTTCTCAGCATGAATGGCGAAGGCCACTCCCGTATGGTGTCGGTAAATCTGTCAGCCTGCGTGGAGAGTGGCGTCGAGTTCGTGCAGCCCATCGCCGAGCAAGCCGGAGTCGAGCTCCACTTCACCCCTGCAGACCACGCAGTAACGGTGCAGGGAAATGAGGATGCGATTCGGCAGATCATGCTCAACCTCATCACCAACGCGATCCGCCACACGCCCGTCGGCGGAACGGTTGAAGTCGCGGTGAAATCAGATTTGCGGTTCGGAGTGGCGCACGGCATCGTCGCAGTGCAGGACAGCGGATGCGGAATTCCCGAGGACGTGCTCGCGCATATTTTCGACGCCGGATTCAGCGGCACCGGCGCAACGCCCGGGCTTGGGCTCGCGGTATGCCGGAGGCTGATGGCACAGCACCACGGCGAAATTCGCGTGGAGAGCCACGTGGGATCAGGCACGAAGTTTGAACTGGAGTTTCCAGCGTTATGAATGGTGAAACAGTGTCGTCAGTGATGGTCGTGGACGATGAGCCGGGTATCCGCACCGCGCTGCGGGCGAATTTTCTGCGGCACGGCTGGCGCGTCGATGCTGCGTCGGGAGTGCGGGAAGCAATCCGCAACCTCGAGACGCGTGAGTATGACCTGGTCGTGACGGACATCCGCCTGCTCGATGGCAGCGGTATGGAAGTCATGCGCGCGGCCCGCAAGACATCACCGGCCACGGCCGTCATCCTGCTGACCGCCTACGGATCGGTGCCAGATGCAGTCACAGCAATGCGCGATGGCGCTCTGGATTATCTGACCAAGCCCATTCCGTTCGATCAGCTTCAGGCAACCGCCGCCCAGGTCATGCGGCGTGCGCAGCAGATGAACGCCGGTGAAGTTGCGGTGACCGGTCCGGAACCCGAGCTGAACAATGGTGAGATCGTTGGCGGATCGCCTCTGCTCCTGCGGGCTCTGCAACGGGCGCGTGCGGCCGCCAACACCGGCGCCGATGTCCTGGTCGAAGCTGAGAGTGGCACCGGCAAAGAATTATTGGCGCGCTTCATTCATGATTCGAGCGACCGGCGCAACAAGCCGTTCGTGGCCGTGAATTGTGCGGCGGTTCCTGAAACCCTGCTCGAGAGCGAGTTGTTCGGCCACGGACGCGGAGCCTTTACCGGCGCAGTGGCGAGCCGTCCGGGAAAATTTGAGTCCGCGAACGGCGGCACGATCCTCCTCGACGAAATCGGCGAGATGCCCCTCAACCTTCAGCCCAAGCTTCTGCGTGCGTTGCAGGAGCGCGAATTTGAACGTCTCGGCGAAGGCCGCACCGTCAAGGTCGACATCCGCGTCATCGCCACGACAAACGTGTCGCTGGCCGAGATGGTGGAGCGCGGACAGTTTCGCGCCGACCTCTACTATCGCCTCAACGTAATTCCGCTCTCGCTCCCGCCGCTGCGTGAGCGCCGCGAGGATATTTCGATTCTGGCCCAGCATTTTGCTGAGCAGTTTGCCGCCAGCGTGGGCATGGCAGCGCCTCACCTGCATGCGGATTTTCTTGAGCGCCTGCAGTTGCACACCTGGCCGGGTAACGTCCGCGAGCTGGCCAACTTCATGCGCCGTGTGGTGACGCTGAGTGGAACCACCGAACTCGACGCGTACTGCTTTGACATGGAATTTCAGGGAAAGAGCACACAGCAGCATCGCTCCCCTTCCAAGGTGACGGTCCCCGCAGCCGCGGGTACACCCATCCGCGAGCTGGAGAAAATGCACCTCGAGAACACGCTGGCGCTCACCGACGGCAACCGCACCCACGCAGCGGCCATGCTCGGCATCAGCCTGCGCACCCTGCGCAACAAGATTCGCGAATACGGGCTACCGCCAAGGAGGTACGCATAGATGTCCGACGCTTCAATGATTCAGTTGTTGTCCGGGTATCTGAAGGTCGCGACCGATCGCCAGCAGGTGATCGCGTCGAATATGGCGAACGTGGATACGCCGGGCTATCACACCCGCGACATCAACTTCCGCCAGGCGATGCAGGAAGTCATGAGCCCTGACGGCGAGCCGCAGCTGCAGACCACGAGTCTGGAAATTCCCGGACTGCCCGAGCGGCCCGATGGGAACAACGTCAACGTTGACCGCGAGAGCATGATGCTCTCCGAAACCCAGCTGCAGTATCAGATGGGCGTTCAGCTGATCAAATCGCAGTTTCACACGCTCTTGACGGCTATTAAGGATTAAGGAGGAGAACGATGGGCTTCTGGGACATGATGAGCATCAGCGCTTCCGCTCTTTCGGCGGAAAGACAGCGCGCGGAAGTGACGTCGGCCAACCTGGCCAACGCGGAAACCACGCACACGCAGGACGGCAGCGGCCCCTACGTGCGCAAGGAAGTTGTGTTCAGCTCCGCCAATTCCTCGCCCTTTCAAACGGTATTCAATCGCGTGGGGCATCTCGGAGCGCCGGCCGGATCGGTTCAGCTCAGCGGAGTCGTCGACGACAACGCCGCGCCGGTGATGCGCTACGAGCCCGGCAATCCCGACGCCAACAAGGATGGCTATGTCGCTTATCCGGCGATTAACCCGGTCACCGAAATGGTGGATCTGATGGACGCAACCCGGTCCTATCAGCTCAACGCATCGGCCATCACCTCGGCGAAGCAGATGATTCAGGAGTCCATCGACATCCTGAAAACGACATAGCGACGGAGAACGACGATGAGCAACATCAGTCTGAGTGGTATTCAGGGCGTCACCATGCCGCAGCCGGCGTCGCTGGATATCGGCGGCAAATCTGGCGGCGGCAACTTTACCGATGTTCTGAAGAGCGCGGTGGACAGCGTGAATCAGACCAACGACTCGGCCGCAACGCAGGTCACCAGCCTGCTGCAGGGCCAGGGCGGCGATCTGAACAGCGTCATGATTGCAGTGGAAAAAGCAGATGTCTCGTTTCAGCTGATGATGCAGGTTCGCAACAAGATCGTCAGCGCCTATCAGGACATCGAGAAGATGCAGTTTTAGGACTGAGAGCAAATGGCAGGCATGAACAACGCAGGTGAGCAGGTAAAGCAGTTCTGGGCAAGCCGCAACGGCACGCAGAAGGGGTTCCTGATCGGCGGAGCCATCGGGACCATGGTCCTGCTGGGCCTTTTCGTGCGGCTGATCGGGACGCCCGATTACAAACCGCTGGCCACGGGTCTCGAGCCCGCGGACGCGCAGACCTTAGGTGCGCAGCTCGACGCGCAGGGAATTCCCCATCAGGCCAGCGCTGACGGCAAAACCATCAGCGTGCCTGCAGACAAGCTGGATGCGGCCCGCATGCAGACCGCGTCGCAGCAGTCCCAGCCCCACAGCGGCCGCATGGGCTTCGAGCTGTTCGACAAGATGTCGTGGGGACAAACCGAGTTCGATGAGAAGGTGACCTACCAGAGAGCACTCGAAGGCGAACTGGAAAAGTCCATCGGAACGCTGGCCGACGTCGAGAGCGCTCGCGTGCATCTGGTCATGCCTACGGATTCGGTTTTTATCGACCGGCAGCGTGGCGCCAAGGCATCTGTGATCCTCAAGCTGCGTCGCGGCGAGCTTTCGAAAGGCGCGGTCGTGGCGATCTCGCGCCTGGTGGCTGGAGCCGTCGACGGCCTCGCGCCCGAAGATGTCTCGATCATCGATGCCGACTCGGCCCGCGCGCTCGGCCTGGCGCACGCCGGTCCCGACAATAGCGACGGCGAAGGCTCCGCGCTGAGCGAGCGGCTCATCAGCACACTGGAGCCGATCGTCGGAACGAACAAGATTCGCGCCAGCGTCAACGTGGACTACGACCAGGGAACCACCGACGAGAGTCAGGAGAAATACGACCCTGCCGTCAGCGTGCTGCTGAGCGACCAGAAGTCCGAAGATACCGAGGGCGGAAATCCAGTTCCCGCAGGTGTTCCGGGCACGTCGAGCAATATTCCCAAGCCCGGCGCGAGCGACAGCAAGACGTCTCCGGCAACCCAGAACCAAAGCTCGAAAACGGAGAGCGCCACCTACGGCGTGAACAAGACCATCACGCACACGGTAACGCCGGCGGGCAAGGTACAGCGCATTACCGCAGCGATCCTCGTGGACGACGAAATGGTCAAGACCGTCACCAAGGGCAAAGTCAGCTACGCCCGCCGCAAGCGGTCGCAGGATGAACTGGACAAGATTCGTGATCTGGCACAGGCTTCGATCGGCTTCGACGCGAAACGCGGCGACACAATGACCGTGGAGAATCTGCCGTTTGACGCGGAAGAAATGGCCGCCGATTTGCCCGCTCCAACATGGACCACGCAGGTGCAGAAAACGGTGATCGACTATGCGCCTCTCCTCCGGCCTGCGGCCCTGCTGGTGCTCTTCATGCTGGCCTGGTTCTTCGTCGTCCGCCCGGTCCAGAAGCATGTGATGAGCGCGCCGCGTTTGCAGGCGCCGGCTGAGGCCGCTCTGGCGGCGCCGCAGTCGCAGGTGCTCTCGGCGACGACCACGCACGAACTCGGAGCCGGAAAAGCGCGCGCCGCGCAGCTAAAGGAACAAACAGTGGAGTTGATCAAGCAGAAGCCGGTGCACACCGCGCGTGCAGTCCAGGCGTGGCTGCGTGAGGAGCCTTCGTGAGCACGATGGATGCAGTTTTCACGGGCACGCGCAAAGCCGCGATCCTTCTCTCTCTCCTCGGAGAGGACGCGGCGGCGCCGATCCTGCGCAATCTCCCCGACGAGGACCTCGAGCGCATCACTCAGGAAGTCAGTACCCTGGGCCACATCCCGCTCGAAGTCACCGTGCAGGTGCTCGAGGAATACAACCAGATGATGACCGCCCAGGAATTTATCGCCGTGGGTGGGCAGGATGTCGCGGTTCGTCTCCTCGTGAAGGCGTTCGGCGAAAACGGGGCAAAAGATATGGTGGACCGTTTGACCCGCAAGGAAGAGAAAAAGACCTTCCGTCCCGAAACGCTGAGGAAGGCCGATCCGCAGCAGTTGGCGCGCTTTCTCGCCGGCGAGCACTCGCAAACCAAAGCGCTCATCCTCAGCCATCTCGATTCGAAACAGGCGTCGGCGCTGCTGATGAAGATGGAGCCGGAGGTGCGGGCCGATTGCGTTCGGCGGCTTGCCAACCTCGGCCAGTTCTCTCCGGAGGTGGCATCGAAAGTCGCGACTGTATTGCAGCGTCGCCTCAAATCGTCGGGCGATCAGATGAAGAAAGGCGAAACCGGTCCCCGCACGATTGCCGACCTGATGAACCGTATGGACGGCGCGACATCGAAGGAGATTCTCGACAATATCGAGCGCGAAGAGCCGAAGCTGGCCATCGCCATCCGCGACCTGATGTTCACCTTTGATAATTTCCTCGAAGTTCCCGAGCAGGAAATGCGCGAGCTGATGAATGCCGTGGACAAGAACACCCTCATGATCGCGCTCAAGGGTGCAGGCGAAGATTTGCGCAGTCACTTCTATCGCACTATGTCGTCGCGCGCCGTCGAGATGATGAAGGAGGACGCCGAAGTCATGGGTCCTGTGCGCAGTAAAGATGTAGCCAAAGCGCAGGGAGAGATCGTTGCCATTGCGCGCAAGCTGGAAGCAGAAGGGAAGATCGTGTTGAAGAGTCAGGGAGAAGACGAGTATGTCCTCTAACGCCGGCAGCTTGTACGATGCCGTCGCTTCGCTGCAATACCGGGATATCGCCGGTAAGCCCGGCAGCGAAGGGATCTATCCGATGGAGATGGAGGACCAGCCGTCCAACGGAAACGGCCGCAAGGCGGCTGAGGCAGCGAAATCCGAAGTCGAGCTCGCCGCGCGCATCGCAGGAGAACGCGCCGAGGCAGTCGCCCAGGTGGAGCTGAAGCTGCGTCAGGACTACGAGCAGAAGATGCAGGCTGCACAGGCCGGCATTGCGAAAAGCGCCCAGGAATTCGCAACCCAGCGGAACGAATACTTCACCAAAGTCGAAGCCGAAATCGTGCAGCTGGCGTTGTCCATCGCTGCGAAAATCCTGCATCGCGAAGCGCAGGTCGATCCGATGCTGGTCGCTACGCTGGTGAGGATGGCGATCGAGCGCATGCGTGAACAATCCGGCGTCACCATTCGTGTAGGCACGGGACGCGCCGCGACCTGGGCTCACCACTTTGCTGGAAAACCAAATCTCGCCCACGTGCAGATTGTCGAAGATGCACAGCTCGGCCCCAGCGAATGTGTGTTGCAGACGGAACTGGGCTCGGCCAACTTCGGTTTGGAAGCACAGTTGAAAGAAGTGGAGAAGGGATTCTTCGATCTGCTCGCGCTGAGGCCCGCAGGCCAATGAGCCGAGCCATCCTCGCGCCTTACCTTCATCACCTCGAAACCGGCTCCACGCTGCGGTGGACGGGGCGTATCAATCAGGTGGTCGGCAATCTGGTGGAATCCACCGGCCCGTTCTGCTTCGTCGGCGAATCGTGCGAGATCCGCAGCGAAGAAGGTTCCACCTATGCCGGGGAAATCATTGGCTTCCGCGGATCGACGATGCTCTCCATGGCTGCGGACCAGCCGCGCGGCATTCGCTTCGGCGACAAGATTGTGACGTGGGGAGCGCGCCCGTCCATTCGCGTCGGCCCCGACATGCTGGGGCGCGTCATTGACACCAACGGCGATCCGCTGGATGGCAAGGGCGAGTATCGCGCCGTCCATTCCGTCAGCATCGATGGCACTGCGCCGTTGCCCCTCGATCGCGTGCCGATTCGCGAGCCGCTCAGCTGCGGCATTCGCGCCATCGACGGATTCGTAACCTGCGGACGCGGCCAGAGAATCGGAATCTTCGGCGGCAGCGGCGTCGGCAAAAGCACGCTGATCGGCATGATGGCGCGCGGCACCGCGGCGGATATGACCATCCTGGCGCTGGTGGGTGAACGCGGACGCGAAGTCGGCGAGTTCCTCGAGGTTCTCGGCGAAGAAGGTTTGCGCCGCGCTGTTGTCGTCGCATCGACCTCGGATCAGTCGCCGCTGCTGCGTCTGCGCGCGGCTCTGGCGGCGACAGCCGTGGCGGAATATTTCGCGAGCCTAGGCAAGAACGTGCTCCTCATTGTCGATTCGCTGACGCGATTCGCCATGGCGCAGCGTGAGATTGGCCTTGCCGCCGGCGAGCCGCCAACAGCAAAGGGTTACACGCCGTCGGTTCTGAACATGCTCGCCCGTCTGGCAGAGCGCGCCGGAAATTTCTCGCAGGGAAGCATCACCGCGTTCTACACGGTTCTCATGGAAGGCGACGACCAGCAGGATCCCGTCGTGGACACCGTTCGCTCCTTGCTCGACGGACACGTGGTCCTCGACAGAAATCTGGCGCTGCGCAGCCACTATCCGCCCATTTCCGTGGTCGACAGCATCAGTCGTCTCATGTCGAGCCTGGTCACCGAACAACATCTCGCCAAAACGAATGCACTGCGCCTGTTGATGGCGGCCTATGCGCGATCCGAAGATCTGGTCCGCATCGGAGCCTATCAAAAGGGAACGGATCCGGTGCTCGACAGCGCCATCAAAAACCTGCCCGCCGTGAACGGATTTCTGCAGCAGAAACCCCATGACCTCGGCGACCTCAACAGCACCGTGAATCAGCTCATGGCGCTGCAACAAGCCTGACCATGGCCTTTCGATTCACGCTCGCATCGGTGCTGGGTTTCCGCGAAAGTATTGAGCGGCGCGAAGACCTCGCGCTTGCGAAACTCCAACTGGAAATGGCGCGGGTGCGGCACGAAATCGACCTCGTGACCGAGGATCTGGCTGTGGCACAGCGCAGGCGCGAAGAATCCATGCGCCAGCCGATTCCCGCCGCCGAGCTGCAGACCATGTTGCGAGCGGCCGATGTTGCAGCCGAACGCAAAAAGAAGCTGCTGGAATCTCTGGCGGCTCTCGAACACCAGCGTGGAGAACAGATGCGCATCTATCAGACTGCGCGCCGCGCGCGCCAGGTGTTGAGCGATCTGCGAACCCAGCATCGCGATACCTGGGAGCAGGAACAGGCTCGCACCCAGCAGAAAGTTCTCGACGATATCTTCGGCTCCCGCAGTCATCGCAGCTAATCGCCCGTTACCCGATCCTCCCTTACCTCCACTTGCTGTTGGCATTGGCGCTGCATCGGCGCCGCTGTCTCTCCGTCTCGCCCCCCTCGAAAAACGAACCAGCAACAGCACTCGGCAAACGTTGCCCAGTCAAGGGCGGCAAGCGTTGCCGAGGAGCCGCGCAACTGGGCAATGTGACTGTAGTTTGCTCCTTGCAAAGCCCGTGAAATCAGCGCTGGCCGCTCGCACGCGGCGTCTGGCAGAAGGGCCACTCCTGGCCAGCCACTTGCATAGATACCGGCGTGCGAATTGCTCTGCAATCCATGACGAACGGCGCCACCAACCCGATGCTGACCAATCAGCAGCCGGCCAGCGCCACCAGCTTCCTCTCGGTGCTCAGCACCGTGGGGCGGCCGTCGCAGGCAATAAACGCGAACAACTCTCGCTCCGACCAGCAGAACGATACAGATGCTGCAACGGCTCAGCAACAGAGCCAGGACGCAGCGCAGGACACGGTGCCCGCCCAGAAGCCAGGCGTCACCCTGGCTGCGCCGTTTACCGACGTCGCCGGCACGAACCTCACCATCCTCCCGGTCGGGCGCTTCCACGCCGTTCTGTCCACCGCCAACGCGACCTCTCCAGTGGCAGGCAAGTCTGCGAAGGATCAGCCGACGACGGTCCCATCGACAGCCCAGCCCGCGACTTCCGTCGCCGACAACTCCCAGCCCATACCCGTGCCGGTCGTTGCGACCGACATCCCGGCGGCGACCACGCAGAGCGCAACCCAGTCCATCGCGGCGATTCCTGCCGTGGCAACCGCGACCGCCACTGCACCGCCCGTTAATATGCCGGCCGCAGGAAATCTCGCGGCACAGAGCACAGGTCGTCCGCAGCCCAGCGTTGATACCACGCCCGGCACAACCGCGGATGCAACGGAGCAGCAGACGCCGTCGGTCTCGACCCCAGTCGCTTCATCGCAACCGATCGCCGCAGATGCAGCGACCAGGACTGAACCGCAGGCGAACAAAACAGAGAATGCGCCGCAGACCGATGCATCGGCGGCTCCAGCACTGCCGACCCAGGCCACGGCTCAGGACACCAATGCGCAGCAATCCAACGACACGTCGAACTCCGACGCAGCAGGCAAAGCATCACCAGGGTGCACACCAGCCCCCGGCCGCAACAGCAACGACCGAAGCTTTTTCCTCCCCGCCGCGCCAGGCGTCTTCGGGATTCAGGCGCAGGACGCGAGCCAGGCCTCCAGCGACGATTCGACGACTACAGCGAGCACCGACAACACCAAAGCTTCCGACGCAGATGCATCGCCTGCAGCGCAGTCCGCTAACGCTGCACAGAATACAGCAGCCCAGGCTGCCTTGGTGAGCGGAGTTGTCCTCCCTGCGCCGCAGCCACTTCCCAACGTCAACTTCGCGGCGACCACTGGCTTGAGCCTTCAGGCGAGCAACAAGGCAACCGACGGAAAAGTGACCGATGCGGGAAGCATGAGCACGGCGAACGGCACAAGCTCAACGAAGAACAGTTCCGCACAAGATTCCAATTCGACCCCTCCAACGCAGGCGCAGGGCAGCGCAAACACGCAGCATGCGCAGGCCGATCCATCACAGAACGTCGTCGTCGCTCCGAAGGCGATGGACGCGGTTGCGGTGCCGACGGCTCCGGTCCATGTGGCAGCGCAGGCGACAACCGGCGCGGATGGAAAACAGCATTCCACCGACGTGCCGACCTCCACCCTTCCCGCAGCCGGCGATGGCCTTGAGACTGCGGGCTCCTCGGGCGTCAACGCCGCAAAGTTGATTCAGACGCTCAGCGAGACGCAGATGCATGTCGGTATGCGTTCTGCAGAGTTTGGCGACATCTCGATCCGCACCGCCATCTCGCAGCAGCAGATGGTGGCGCAGATCACGGTCGACCATGGCGACCTCGGCCGCGCAATCGCGCAACATCTGCCGGCCGCACAAACCAAGCTGGGAGACGATCTGGGCTTGCGTGCCGCCATTGAAGTCACCCAAAGTGGAACCGGTTTTTCAAACGAGCGCGGCAACGCGCAGCAGGACCAGAGATCTTTTGCACGTCCGCTTGAAGTTGCCGGCGTGCTGAGTACTGCGGAGACCCAAAGCTTGACTCCGCGCACCGCCGTTGACGCAGAGAATGCCGATCGGCTGGACATCAGGGCATAGGAAGAGGAAGCAACCATGAATATTCAGGGGTACTCACCGGCGATCAGCGCACCCGTTCAGGCGCAGGCAGCCACGAACACCAACGCGACGTCGGGAAGCAGCGGCACCAGCGGCAGCTCGAGCACCGGCAACAGCAGCTTGTCGTCGGACAATCTGCAGTCGACGTTTCTCAATCTGCTCGTCACCGAGTTGCAGAATCAGGATCCAACGCAGCCGGTCGATCCCACCCAGATGGTCGGTCAGATGGTTTCGCTCAACCAACTCGATCAGCTGATCTCCATCAACCAAACTCTTTCGACGCTCACCGGAGCTGGAAGCACCGGCACGTCGGGTACCGGGACGCAGGGCTCCGTTGTGAGCAACCCGGTGAACGCAAGCACGGCGACCACGGGGAAAACCACTCCCCCCACCGTGTTTGGCGCGCAACCTGCCGTGACCAGCGATCTCGCCCCGGGCGGCCTGATGAATCTCTACGGAAACATCGGAGCTGCAAACACCAATCTTAACCACGCCACTCAAGGAGGCAGATAATGTCAGCGTTTTCGATTCCTCTTTCAGGCCTGGCAGCCAGCTCGGATGCGCTGAATGTCATCGCCAACAACCTTTCCAACCTCAACACCGACGGCTATAAGGACGAGACCCTCAACTTCGCCGACGTCTTCAACCAGATGCAGGGCGTATCGGGCAACGGCGATCCCATCCAGATCGGCTCCGGCGTTCAGATCGCGAACGAGACCTCCAACTACACCAACGGAACGGTGTCCTCCACCGGCATCTCCTCCAATCTGGCTTTGCAGGGCAATGGCTTCTTCGTCGTGCAGAACACCGGCAACAGCGCGGAGAGCTTCACCCGCGATGGCGCCTTCACGGTTAACTCGCAGGGCGAACTGTGCACCGCGCAGGGGCAATTGGTGATGGGTTATCCCGCCGTCAACGGCGTGGTCTCCAACACCACGGCACTCGGCCCGATCAACGTCAACCAGGCGGCCAACATTCCCGCCCAGCAGACCTCGTCACTCTCGATCGACGCCAACCTCAACGCGGGCGCGGCTCCGGGTGATACGTTCAGCACGCCCCTCACCGTTTACGACTCTCTCGGCACGCAGCAGACCCTCACCATGACGTTCACCAACACCGCACCGGGCGCATGGAACTACTCGGTTTCGCTGCCGGCGTCGGCAACCGGCGGCACTGGCGCTGCAACAACGCTCGCCACCGGCGCTCTGACCTTCGACTCTTCGGGCAATCTGACGGCCCCGGCCAGCCCGATTACCGGAATCCAGGTCACAGGTCTCGCCGATGGTGCGGCCGCGATGAACATGAGCTGGAATCTGACCGGCCCTGGCGGCACCTCCTTCATCACACAGCAGACGGGTGCCAGCGCGACCACCTCCACCTCGCAGAACGGTTACGGCGTCGGAACGCTGACCGGCTACTCCGTGCTGGCTGACGGCACCGTCCAGGGGCAGTTCAGCAACAACCAAACCATGGCGCTCGGCCGCGTGGCTATCGCCAGCTTCGCCAACGACCAGGGTCTCACCCAGCTCGGCAACAACGATCTGCAGGCGAGCTTCGCTTCCGGCAGCGCCGTCATCGGACAGGCCGGCGCCGGCGGCAACGGAACCATCACCGGTGGTGCGGTAGAGGAATCGAACGTGAATCTCTCCACCGAGTTCGCCAACATGATCGTCGCTCAACAGACCTATGACGCCAACGCGAAGGCGTTGACGACCATGAACCAGGTCTCGCAGGCCACGATTCAGATGATCCAGTAGTTCGGCCATAAGTTAGCGAACGATTAGAGGCTTTCGCCGGCCCCATCCAGGGGTCGGCGCAGGCCTGAGGAAGACTCCCGGCTCTCATGGCTGTCTCACCGACAGCAAGGACCGAACGTCTCTCCGTTTTGGTGTGCAAGTTGCTGTGTATCAAGCGTATGGCCGCCAGGCTGCCGTTTGTCACAGCACTGTGCACCCGTCTTTATTTCCGGCACGCCGATTGCTCATACCTCGACGCAATCGCTCCGTCCACATCGCGCGATCCAAAGCCGGCCGAACCCGGCCTCTCGCGAAAGATGGATGGAGCCCAGGAGCAAGCCGGATTCAATGAGCAGCGCAGCCTTTACCCCCGAGCCCAAACCCGCTGAGACCGCCGTCTCCGCCCGGGTGCAGAACAACGACGATCTGCTCGACAGCATGGCGTGGTTGCCGTGCAAAGTGACCGTCGACGTCCCGGTGGTGCGCTTTACGATCGGCGACCTGCTTGCCCTGACCCCGGGGTCGATTGTCGAGACCGCCTGCAGCCAGACCAGCGACGTACCGCTGCGGGTCAACCGTCTCCTCATCGGCTGGACAGAATTCGAAGTCATCGGCGACCGCCTCGCGGTTCGCATTACGGATCAGGTATGACCACAGCTCCCCTTCGCATCACTCCCACACCGTCTGAGGCCGCGGCGGCGCGCGGTCCGATTCAGTTTCCCGTCGCTCTGCCGGAACGGAACCCGTTCCGCGCAACGCGCAAGCCCGCTCGCGATAGCTCGTTTCTCTCGGCGCTCATTGACTGCACCGAAGAGCAGAGCGTCCAGCCGCACCGAAACGAAGGCTACCGCCTCGCGGATCCCGATGAGCGGAAACGCAGCGCGGATGAGGCCCGGATCCGTCGTGATGTGGCTGAGGAGAGAAAACGCCAGGAGTCGGAGCGTCAGAAGCCTGGCGTCGCTGCATCGCAGCCGCAGTTTGAAGACGAACAAAGCCGCCGCGCTGTGGAGGCCCTGCGATTGCTGGCCGAAGAGCAGAAACGCCACAAGGCGGAAGAGCAGGCAAAGCAGGAAGCAGAAGCGCGCGCCCGCCGTGAAGCGGAGACGCTGAGGCTCCAGGCGGAAGAACAAAAGCGTCGCGAAGCGGAAGAGCAGGCAAGGCTGGCCGCTGAAGAACAAGCTCGCCGCGAAGCTGAAGCTCTCAGGCTCGAGGAAGAAGAGCAAAACCTGCGCGACGCCGAGGAACTGCAGCGCCGTTTCCAGCTGGAGCTGGACCGGCTGGCGATCGAACTGCGTCGCCGCGAAGAAGCCGAGCTGGCGCGCCGGCAAGCCGATGAAAGCGCGCGGCGGGAAGCAGAAGAGCGCGAGCGTCTGGCCGCTGAAGAACAAGAGCGACTGGAAGCTGAAGCCCAGCGGCACAAGGAAGAAGCGCGTGCCGAGCGTGAAGCGGAAGAGAAGTTCCGCGCTGCCATGGAACGGGTTCGCCAGGTTGCCGAGGAACGCCGCCAGCGCCAGAGAAAAGAGATGGAGTTCGTCGCCGACGAACCAGAGCAGCCGCAGCTGTCGCCTGTGGCCAGGCCCGTTGAATTCGAGACGCCGGCCGCGACGGTCCTTTTCCGTCCTGTGAAGCCAAAGCAGTCTGTGCCCGGCATGCTGATGCGCGCCTGGTCGTTCCTCAACCGCAAGGTCGCGCCCACCAAACAGCTGCGCGTAGCCGAGACCGTTTCCCTTGGCGACAAGCGCTTCGTTGCTGTGGTGCAGGTGGAAGGCCGCAAGTTCCTCATCGGCGGTGGATCGGCGGGCGTTGCCCTGCTGACCCAGCTCGGCGATGCGGCGACCGATGCAAATGTTGCGATGGCTGTGAAGCCCAACGGGGGATTGGGATGACCCTGGGCAGTTTATCGCGCTGCATTGCAGGGGCGGGACTGGTGTTGGTGTTGGCCGGTCCGGCAGCAGCGCAAACCAATGCGCCGACCAGCGCAAATACAAATTCCAGTGCACCAGCCGCAGCATCCACGCAGGCTGCTACGGCCCCAGCCCCCGCTGCCGGCAAAGCTCCGGCGCCGGCGGCAGGCGCGAAGACGCCGGACAAAGCCCCTGCCAGGCCGCAGGGCCCCACCGTCCGCCCCTCAGGCGTGCGCAATCAGCTCAATCCCGTAACGATCCCGGCGATTCCTGGCGGAGGAATTCAGCTCCAGGGTGTGCCCGGCGGATCCGTGCCGTGGTCCATCGTCATCCTGCTGACCGGGCTCACGCTCATTCCTTCCTTGCTGTTGTGCGTGACGCCCTTCGCCCGCCTGCTGATCGTCTTTCACTTTTTGCGTCAGGCCCTCGGACTGCAGACCACGCCGTCCAATCAGACCCTCATCGGTCTCTCCATGATCCTGACCTTCTTCCTCATGCAGCCGGTGGGATTGCAGGTCTATAACGACGCGATCGTGCCCATGCAGGCGGGCCAGATAACGGCGGGTGACGCACTCACACGCGGCGAAGTGCCGCTCCGCAAGTTCATGGCCCACTACGTTCGAGAGAAGGATGTCGCGCTGTTTGTCGAGCTGGCCAAAGAGCCCCGGCCCGCATCGATTGACGATGTCTCGCTGCGCGTTCTGTTGCCCGCATACATCCTCTCCGAGCTGAAAGCCGGCTTCCAGATTGGCACCGTGCTGTTTCTCCCTTTCCTGATCGTGGACATGGTCGTGGCCTCGATCACGACATCCATCGGCATGTTGCAATTGCCACCGGTGGTGATCTCAACTCCGCTCAAATTGCTGCTCTTCCTCATGGTCGATGGGTGGCACTTACTGATCGGATCGCTGATGAGGAGCTTTAACTGATGGGCGTCGATCAGGTTGTCTATCTCGGACGAATGATGTTGACCGAAGTCGTCCTCCTCGCCGGCCCCATCCTCGCCGTCGCCATTCTGGTGAGCCTCGTGGTCAACGTTGCCCAGGTGCTCACCTCGCTCCAGGACACCACCATCTCCTCGGTCATGCGCCTCATGGCAACCGGCGCCGCTCTCTTTATTGCTATGCCGTGGATGTGGCGGCATCTGGCCCACTTCACCATTTCAATGCTCTCGGATTTCCATACCTACCTGCAATGATCGAAATCCCTCTCATGACGATCATCGCCGGCGCGCTCACCATTGGCGTGCGCCTCACCGGCCTCATGCTGTTTGCTCCCTTCTACGGGAGCATGGTGATCCCTGCACGCATCAAGGCGATTCTCGTTCTTGCCCTGACCATGCTCCTGTACCCTGCCGTCGGCCACAACATCGCCTCGCGTCCCCTGATCGAATGGCCGTTTCTCGTCATGACGGAACTTGCCATCGGTGCCGGCATGGGCATCGCCACCAACCTCATCTTTGAGGCCGCCAATCTCAGCGGCCAGGTCCTCGGCGTGCAGATGGGCTATTCACTGGTCAACATCCTCGATCCCCAGTCGCAGGTGGATACGCCGGTCATCTCGCTTTTCTATCAGAGCATCGTGATGCTGCTCTTCCTGCGCATGGATGTCCACTACTGGCTGCTCCGCGCGGTCGGCAACAGCTTCGACTATCTGCCCCCCGGGACGGCTCACGTGAGCGGCTTCTTCACCATGGGAATCCTCAAGACCGTCGGCGATATCTTCGGCCTTGGCGTCCAGATCGCAGCGCCGGTGCTGTCGGCAACACTCGCAGCCGACATCATCCTCGGCCTGCTCGGCAAAGCTTCGCCGCAGATGCCCCTCATGCTCCTTGGACCCGCGGTGAAAAGTCTTCTCGGAATCGTGATTCTGATCGCGACCCTCCGCTATTGGCCGGATCTCTTCCGGCGCTTGTTTATGGACGCCATGACCAATGGCGACCGACTCCTCCATTTGGCTGCTACAGGAATCCATGGCTGACGCGAACAAAACAGAAAAAGCGACACCGCGACATCGAAAGCAGGCCCGCGACCGCGGACAGGTCACTCGTTCGCGCGATCTCTCCGGAGCTCTGTCGATGGTGGCCGCGGCCGGCGTCATGTGGTACATGGGCCACGGCGCGGTCCTGCAATGGACTGCTTTCTTCCGCCGTGTTCTCGAGCTCGCCAACTCCGATTCCATCGAGGCCAACGGCCCGCTGCTCTTCTGGACCAGCATTGAAGCCATGCACTGGGTTTACCCATTGCTCGGCGCTACGCTCGTCGTGGCGATCATCACAGGCCTTGCCCAGGGCGGATTCGTCTTCGCACCGGAAGCCCTGACACCCAAACCGGAGCGCCTCAGCCCGGCCAACAAGTTGCAACAAATGGTTTCGCTGGCCGCTCTCAGCACCGTTCTCAAATCGCTGCTGCCCTTCAGCGCCATCGGCTGGATCGGTTACGCCTGCATTCGCTCCCACTGGAACCAGATGCTCCTCAGCTCGTACGTGGATGCGCGCCAGTTCGCCACCCTCATCAGCAGCATTCTCGTCGAGATCGGCTGGAAGTCCTGCCTCGTCCTCCTCGCATGGGGCGCGATGGACTACGCCCTGCAGTGGCGCAAGAACGAATCCGACCTGAAGATGAGCCGGGAAGATCTCAGGGAGGAAATGAAGCAGTCCGACGGCAATCCACAGAGCAAAGCGCGTATCCGCAAACTGCAGCGGTTCAATCGCCGCAAGCAGATGCTCAAAGCTGCCGAAACAGCAACCGTGGTGGTTACAAATCCAACCCACTACGCGGTCGCCCTGCGCTACGAAGTCAATATGGCGGCGCCCATCGTCGTCGCCAAGGGCCTCGACAACCTGGCTCGCAAGATCAAAGAGATTGCCTGGCAGCGCGACATCCCCGTGTTGGAAAATAAGCCGCTCGCCCAGGCCCTGTACAAAGGCGTCGAGGTCGGCGATCCCATTCCCGCCGCCCTCTATCACGCCGTCGCAGAGATTCTGGTGCTGGTCTACAAGGCTCAGGCTGACGTGCGCAAGCGCGAAGCGCAGCGTCAGGCCGCGTCCATGAATCCGTTCCCGCAGATGAGGCCGCTGTGAACAACAAGCCCGGACTGTTTTCGACGCTGCAAACCTACTCCGACTGGGTGATCCCGATCGGCGCCGTCGCGCTGGTCTTCGTGATGCTCGTGCCGTTGCCCAGCTTCGCGCTCGATCTGCTCCTCACTCTCAACATCACCGCCGCCGTGCTGGTGCTGCTCACCGCCATTCAGGTTCTCCGTCCGGCGCAGTTTTCCGTATTTCCCAGCTTGATTCTTCTGCTCACGCTGATGCGCCTTGCCCTCGACGTGGCCAGTACGCGTCGCATCCTTCTGCACGGCGGCGAAGGCTCATCCGCGGCCGGCAAAGTCATCGAAGCCTTTGGCCAGTTCGTCGTCGGCGGCAACTACATTGTCGGCTTCGTCCTCTTCCTCGCCCTCATCGCGATTCAATACCTCGTCGTCAGCCATGGCGCGGTGCGCACGGCAGAAGTCACCGCCCGCTTCACCCTCGATGCCATGCCGGGCAAGCAGATGGCGATTGACTCCGACCTGAACACCGGTCTGATCAATGCCGATCAGGCCCGCCAGCGTCGCGACCAGGTCGCACGCGAAGCGGAATTCTGCGGTGCGATGGATGGCGCCGCTCGCTTCAGCCAGCGCGACTCGCTGGCCACCATCCTCATCACCGCGATCAATATCGTTGCCGGATTCCTCATCGGAGTCTTTCAGCAGGGCGTGCCCTTCGATCAGGCGCTCAAGACCTACACCATCCTCACAGTCGGCGATGGCCTCGTCGCGATCGTGCCCTCTCTTTTGGTGTCGGTCGCCGGCGGCATCGTCGTCACCCGCGCTGCGTCGGAGCACTCCCTCGGCTCGGACATCGGCAAGCAGGTGTTCAAAACCGCGCGGCCGTTGTGGATTGCCGGCGGCTCGCTGCTGGCCCTCGCCATCATCCCCGGCATGCCGAAGTTCTCCTTCATCGTCCTCGCCGGCATCACCATGTTCGCCGCCTGGAAAATGAAACCCACCGCCGCCGCAGCCGAGGCCAGCGCCAAGGCCGCTGCTGCAGCGGCCAAACCAGGAACTCTGCTCCACCTGTTCCCAACTCAGGCCCTCCCAACGGCCAAAATCGATCTCGCGCAATGCAGGACGCCTCATCAGCGGAATGTCCCGGGTGACCGCAATCGCTTGCGCCGTGCTTGTGGCGCGCCGCAGGTCGCTGCAATACACTCGCTCGATGGTCTCCGCGGAGAGCAGGTCAGCCAGGGCAGTGAGCTGCGCGCGGCCCTCGGCATTCAACTCGGGGTCGGAGTGGCCACAGAAAACGGCTCGGGCCATCTCCGTCTCTCCGCATGGCGAATGAAAAAGGCCGTGTTCATGGTTTCCACACACCGCAAAGGTAGACAGCGATCTCCGTAAGCTGATTGGTTCCGCCAAAACAATCGCCAGTGATCCCGCCGAACCTTCGCATGTAGAAAAAGCTACTCAGCAAGGGAACGTCAGCACCGCCGATAGCAAGGGAGCGATCGCTGCTTTACGAAGTGCAACCACCACGGTAGCGATAGTGAAGATGGATCCGGCGATCAGTGAAGCAGTCGAGGTGAGCCCCGCGATGCGTGCACCCGGCCGTCACGCTCGCGCGCGGGTGG
>CAVPKU010000021.1:0-19952 GCA_963705765.1 uncultured Acidobacteriaceae bacterium
CGGCGCGCCGGTGATCGACCCGATGGACGCGGTGCTGAAGCTCGATGAGCTGATGCTCGAAGTCGGCGTCGGCCTCGTGCCCCTCGTCGATGCCAAGCAAGGCGGACAGCTGTTGTCGCGCGTCAAGTCTCTGCGCAAAACGCTGGCGCAACAACTCGGTTTCCTGGTTCCT
The DNA here is from genome assembly GCA_963705765.1 of uncultured Acidobacteriaceae bacterium. Lineage (GTDB taxonomy): Bacteria > Acidobacteriota > Terriglobia > Terriglobales > Acidobacteriaceae > Palsa-343. The sequence goes on from CAVPKU010000021.1 coordinate 173, forward strand.
TCGATTCATATCACCGACAATCTATCTCTGCGCGAGCGCGAATACGTCGTCTATCTGCGCGGCGTCGAAATTTCCCGCTGGGAGCTGCGGCGCGACCGCCTGCTGGCCGTCAATTCGAATCCAGGCCCGGCGACCTGCCCGGCCAGGAAACACGCGAGCCGGCCTTCGATTCGCCGGCCAAGTGGATCACTCCCGACCTCCAGGCCCAGGCCATCGCTGCCGGTTATGCCGTCGTCGATCACACCTCGGCGCTGTCGGCGCACCTCGCCGAACTCATCCGGCAGAATGCGCACGAGCTGCTTACGCGCCAGGAAACCAAGCGCCTCATCGATCGCCTTGCCGATTCGCACCCCAAGCTGATCGAAGAGCTGACGCCGAAGCTCATGAGCCTCGGCGAAATCCAGAAGGTTCTCCAGCAGTTGCTCCGCGAGCAGGTTTCCATTCGCGACCTTGGCTCGATTCTCGAAACGCTGGTCGAAACCGCGACCGCCAATAAGAATCCGGTGATCCTTGTCGAAGCGTGCCGTCACGCCCTGGGGCGCGCGCTGATTCGCCCGCTGCTCGACGATCGCGGCCAGCTCAAAGTGGTCACCCTCGACAGCTCGATCGAAGAAGAGTGCATGCGGACCGGTCTGCAAACGCAACAGAGCGGAGCCAGTACCGCGATTCAGATTTCCGTCGCTCGCCGCGTCCTCGATGGCCTGCGTGGGATGCTGGGCGATCAATTTGCAGCGGCGCCTCCGATTTTGCTCTGTGCATCGCCCGGGCGTTTCTATCTGCGGCGGCATCTTGAGCCGTTTATTCCACGCGTGATTGTGATTTCTCCGTCCGAGATTCCGCCCATGACCCAGGTCATGTCGCTGGGGTCCCTGCGATGAAAGGGTTTTGTGTGTTTATGTCTGGTGAGGTGCAACGATGACGGCAGCTGAACTGGCCTATAGCAGAAGTGCGGCAGCCATCGGCGACAACGCCGACGATCTGGTCATGCAGGAACTGCCGCAGGTGTATTACATCGCGCAGCGTATCCGGGAACGGCTCCCGCAGCACGTGGAGCTGGAAGACCTGGTGAGCGCTGGAGTGATCGGGCTGCTCGAAGCGAACCGCAGCTTCGACCACACCCGCAACGCGCAGTTCAAAACCTTTGCCAAGTTCCGCATTCGCGGTGCGATCCTCGACAGCCTGCGCGAGATCGACACCGGCTCGCGCTCGCTGCGCAGGAGAGGTCGCGAAATCGCTGAAGTGACGACGCGCCTCGAGTCGAGGCTCGGCCACAAGCCCGCCGACACTGAGATCGCGGAGGAGATGCAGGTCGACATCGAATACCTCCGTCGCATCATGTCGCAGATCGACTCGCTGCACATCAGCGGGCAGCAAATCATGACCGTGAACGGCGAGTCTGAGGCCATCGACGTGATCGAGTCGGCCCCTGACCTCGACGATCCCAATCCGTTCGATCTCTGCCTCGAAGGTGAAATGAAGGGCCATCTGGCCGAAGCCATCGGCAAACTCTCTGAGAGAGAGCAGCTCATTCTCTCGCTCTACTACCGGGAAGAACTCACGATGAAGGAAATTGCAAAAGTCGTCGGTGTGGCGCTGTCGCGCGTTTCGCAGATCCGCCAGGCCGCGGTAACAAAACTCCGCGAATACCTTGCGCACCTCGAGCAAAAACCGGCATCCGGCAATACCGCGATGAGAGGGGCGTTCCATCATGCCTGATCAGGACGTGAAAGCAACCGCCGTGGAAGCCACCGAAGCCACCGGTCCGAAGAAGAAGACGGTGGCGAGTTGCAACTTCCGCACCGCGGGTCGTCTCTCGAATGAGAATGCGCGTTCGCTGAACACCGTTCACGAAGCCTTCGCGCGCCGCATGTCGATTGCTCTCGACAGCTGGCTCGGCACTGGCGTTGAAGTGAAGCCGAAAGGCCTTACCCAGCAGCCAGTCAAAGAGCACATCGCCGGCGTTGCGCCGCTCAGTTACGTCGTGCCGCTCACCCTCAGCACCGCCCAAACCAGCCTCATCGTTGAGTGCGACGTCAACGTCGTGTTCGCCATGATCGAGATCCTGCTCGGTGGCACCAGCGTGCAGGGAAGTGGGAACCGCGAGCTTTCGGAAATTGAAGAAGAGATCATGCTCGACGTCATGTCGATGATCGCGCGCCAGATCGAGAGCGTCTGGCGTTTCCCGAGTCTCTCGCTCGCGCCCGGACGCCGCATCAAGCCTTCGTTCGTTCAGCAATATTGCCAGGCCAACGAGCGGCTCGCCATTGCGAAATTTGACATCGAGCTGGGCGAAGCCAAAGGCTCGTTCCAGCTGGTTCTGCCCACCGCCTTCCTCGGCATGCTCATCCAGCAGATGAAGCAGGACGAGCCGCAGAAGAAAAACAGTGTGCGCTATTTTCCGCGCCCGACCATCCGCGAGCGCATTCTCGAGTGCGACGTCGAAGTTGCTGCCGAGCTGCCGGGATTGCGCGTCGCCGTGCGTGACCTCATCGGTCTCGAGCCAGGCAGCGTGCTCAAGCTGCACGCGCCAGTTCGCACGCCCGGCATGCTTATGGCCGGAGGCCAGGGAATCTTTGAAGCGGTGCCGGTTCGCAACGGCACTCAAAAAGCCGCGCAGCTCGGACGGCGCGCATCAACCACCATCTGGGAGAGGGAATAGCAATGACGGACGCAAATAAAAAAGGCGCGCGAATCTTCGCAGCTGCACTGGCCACCGCCGTCGCGGATGCTCTGGGCAAAGTGGCGGGCAGCCCCTGGCCGCTCGAAGTGATGGAAGGCGCAGAACCCCCCACGCGCCACGGACAGCCGGTTCATTTTCGCCTGTCCGTCGACGGCGCTCTGCGCGGCGAATGCTTCGTGGAGTTCTACGAGCCCCAGATCAACGACCTGGCGGCAAAGATCCTCGGCCGTCCGCCGGTCGACGATGAAGCGGAAAAGGCGCTCGTCAAGATTCTTGCCGGCTCAACCGCCGGACTCAAGTCGCTCCTGACCCCGCAATATGGTGAGCTGACCTTCCGTCTCGACCGCGTCTCCGGCCTCGCCTTCGGTGGCATGTTCGTTGTGCCGTTGGCGGCTACCGCAGATAAATCCGGCGCTCCCGTGCTGCTCTATTTCGATGGTCAGCTCGTCGCGGCGTTGTGCGCGGCCACCAATGGCGTCGGCGCATCCGCTCCTTCGGCTCCTTCAGCCGCCGGAAATCTCCGGCTCGTCATGGACGTCGAGCTGAATGTTTCCCTCCGATTTGGCCAGCGGCAGCTGCCGCTGCGCGAAGTTCTCGAGCTCTCCAGCGGTTCGGTGATCGAGCTGGATCGCATGGTCGACGAGCCGGTCGAGCTTCTGCTCGACGGCAAAGTGATCGCGCGCGGTGAAGCCGTGATCGTCGACGGAAATTATGGACTGCGAGTCACGGAGATTCCGCAGCCTGTCGCCTCGCACCTGATGAATTAGTACGACAAGGTTGAAGGAATGAATGCAATTCTGAAATCGCTGCTCCCGTCGCGAAATTTTGGCTGGAACCAGGTGCGCGCGCGCTGTGGCCTGTCCACCTGCCATAACAAGCTGCTGATGCGGCCCACCCCGCACAAAGGCGCGGGCATTCGCATCGGGCAGAATTGGTACTGCAGTGTCGATTGCTTTGTCGTTGGCGCTCGCACCCCGCTTGCTGCCCTCGCTGCCCGCCGCGTGATGGAGATGCCCCGCAATCCGCGCTTATCCCTCGGCCTAGCGCTGCTCTCGAAAGAGCTTCTCACCGAGGAGCAACTCCGCCTCGCAACCGAGTTAAGCCGCGAACGTGGCGAGAGTCTCGAAACCACGTTGCAGGTTCTGGGCTGGGCGAATGAAAAGCAGTTGGCGGCCGCCCGCAGCGCGCAGTGGGGATATCCGTTTATCGCGCAGCAACGTCCCGGTCGAGTCGTCGAGGTTGGAATTCCGCCCGCGTTACTGCGGGCATTCTCCGCCGCGCCGCTCTTCTTTTCCGAAAGCAAGAAGCGTCTGGTGCTTGGGTTTGTCGAGCGCGTCGACCACCGCCTTCTCCTCTCCATCGAGCAGGTCACCGGTTATCGTGCTGAGCCCTGTTTCCTCACGCCTGCTGAGTTTGCCATGCAGATGAAGTGTTTCGCGCTCCCTGCGCAGTACGAATCTCTGGCGGTGGAAGAACCGACGGAGCCGGCGCAAATGGCCCGTATGCTGGGCCGCTACGCACTGGATGCCGCGGCGACCGACGCGAATTTCGTGCAGTGCAAGACCTGGGTCTGGGCACGTCTGACCGGAAAGAAGCGCACCGTGGATGTTCTCTTCCCCAAAGAAAACTCCGCTGCGCCAAAAGCTTCTGCTCCGGTACGGTCCCACCGCAGCGAAGGCACGCTCGGCTGAAGCGATCCACAGGAACTCGCGCCAACCTCCCAAAACGCCATAGAAACCTCTCCCCGGAATGCCGATAGTGTTCCCGGGAGAGAATCGTGCCGAACGCGGGCGTTTTTGGAATCGGGGCGGACAGCCGCCCATTGGCCGGGCTGCAGCGATTGCAGCTGGAGTGGGTCGACGAGTTGCCGGATGTGCCGGCGCTCCCCGAAACCCTTCTGCAGATGGAACTTCAGCTCCACGAGTTCTCCATCGACCTTCGAGAAATCTCTCAGCTGATCCTCAACGACGTTGGCGCCACTCTGCAGATCCTGCGCCTGGCGGCGCGCGAATCCGGCGGTACGGACGGCTGGCCCCTCCGCATTGAAGACTGCATCTCCTTTCTCGGCCTCGAAGCGTGTCTGCATGCCGCTGGTCGCCGGACCGTCCTGAGCGAAGCGCGTCACCGCGGCGTCATCGAACTCTGGGCACACGGGCGCGAAGTCGCCCACCTCTGCCGCAAGCTGGCCGGCGCTACCGACGGCTCGATTCATCCGGAAGAAGCCTGGTGGGTCGGCCAGATGCACGTCCTCGGATTGCTGCCCGGAATCCTCGGCTGGCAATGGCCCGAAAATGCCGCCGGCAGCTGGGCCGACAAAGGATGCAAGCTCGCGGAATTGTGGTCCCTCCCGCTCTGCGTCCAGGACTTCTTCGCGGCCGCGCAGCGGCCCGATGCGGAATCTCGCTGGAGCGCCCTCGTCCGCAAGGCGCACGGCATGGCTCGACTCACGCCCAGGTGTCCGATGTGTGAAGCGTCCGGCCCGCAACTGTGCCGGTGAGGTCCGACCTCGTTCGTCCAACCCGGCCTGCGGTGAGCCCGCACATTGTCTTCGAATGAGGATCGAAGCAGCGCTCGGCGCCGATTCGTCGGCCCCTCCCTGGCCTTCTCATCAAACCCTCATCCAGGGACCCTTTTCCGCTGGTTTCGAGCCTGAGTCCGGGCAAAGTTTGCCCACTTGAATGGCACGCCCCGTGCATAGGTCCTGTGCTGAGGTCCTATGGATTCCGGATACTATGCGGCGTGTACGGCTCTGGTTTCGCGCACGGCGGAGCTGGACACAATCGCGAACAACCTGGCCAACGCCAGTACGGTAGGCTTTCGCGCTCAGGAAAACATCTTCAGCACAGTGCTGGCCAACGCGGCCAATCCCTCCGCCTCGGCGCTGGACCAGGCTATCAATCAGTACGGCCTCATGAGCGGCACCACCCTCGATCTCAGCCAGGGCACTCTGCAGAAAACCGGCAACACCCTCGATGCCGCCATCGAAGGCCACGGCTACTTCGAAATCCAAACCGCCAACGGAACCGCCTACACGCGCAACGGCGGCTTTCAGATTTCCGCCACCGGCCAACTGGTCACCAGCACGGGCGATCAGGTGATGGGCGACAATAACAGCCCCATCGTCATGCCTTCCGGCGGCAAGGTATCCATCAGCGCCGACGGCACCATCTCGATGGACGGCGCGGTGAGCGGCAAGCTGAAGATTGTCGAATTCCCGCACGGCACCCAGCTCACCAGTCTCGGCAGTTCCTACTATTCCGCGCCACCCAATACGGCACAGCCCGCAACGCAGTCCAATGTGCGCCAGGGCTTTCTTGAGAATTCCAACGTCAACGCTGTGGCCGGCATGGTCGAGCTGGTCAACGCGCAGCAAACCGCGGAAATGATGCAGCGCGCCCTCTCAATGTTCAACTCGGAAATGGATAAGACGGCGACGCAGGATCTGCCGAAGGCCGGATAAAAGGAGAACCACGGATGTTTCACGCTCTCTATACAGCAGCCAGCGGCATGACCGCGCAGCAGCTCAATCTCGATAACATCGCGAACAATCTGGCGAACTCCAGCACCGCGGGCTTTCAGTCGCGGCGCGTTCAGTTCTCCGACCTGCTCTATCAGAACGATGTCATGCCGGGTGCAGCGGCGACGCAGCAGACCACGGTAGCTTCAGGACTGCAGATCGGCCTCGGCACGCGTCCCGGCAACACCGAGATCGTGCAGACCCAGGGCGATCTCAGCAACACCGGCAATCCCCTGGATATCGCGATTCAAGGCTCGGGCTTCTTTCAGATTCTGTTGCCCAACGGCCAGCTGGGCTACACACGCGCCGGCTCCTTCCAGCCGGATGCGCAGGGCAATCTCGTCACGGCGAACGGCGATCAGCTGCAGCCCTCGATCTCCATTCCGGCTTCGGCGACCAACATCACCATCGGCAGCGACGGCACGGTCAGCGCAACCTTGCCGGGTCAGACGCAGGCGCAGCAGGTGGGCATCATCCAGTTGGCGATGTTTGCCAATCCCGGCGGTCTGAACAGCATCGGGAACAACATCTACCTTCCCACAACGGCGTCGGGCGATCCGGTGGTGGGCACGCCGGGCGGCTCGCAGGGTCTCGGCACCATTCAGCAGGGAATGTTGGAGCAGTCCAACGTCAACGTGGTCGATGAGTTCGTGAACATGATTCTCGCGCAGCGCTCCTATGAGTCGAACTCGCGCGTGATCAAGGCAGCCGACGAAATGCTGCAGCAGCTGAATCAACTGGCTCAGTAGAGCAAGGGTCCGAATGAAGCGATTGAAGTTCTGTTTGTCCTGGTTCTCCATAGTTGCTGTCGCGCTGCCGGCGCTGGCCGCTTCCGCGCACTACGCCATTCGTCCGGAACGCGTGGCCGGCGCAATGGCCGGCATGGGGATGCAGGTTTCTCCCTCGCAGCTCAGCATGCTCACGGATGCGGTCGCTACCACGGCCGATCCGCAACTCAAAGTCGACTCCGTGCAGCGTTGGCCCGGAGACCGGGTAATGGTTCGCATCGAATGCGCGAACCGCGAAGAGTGCCTGCCATTCTTCGTGAGCGTCCGAATGGGCAGCAGTGACAGCGATCAGCAGGCCATGGCCAACGTCGCCATGACCGCGGATAGGAACAACCGCAGGCCGGCGGCGATGGCGGTTCGCGCCGGAGCGCCGGCCACTCTCTATCTCGACGGCGACCACATCCACATCCGCGTGGCGGTGGTTTGTCTTCAGAGTGGCGCGGTTGGGCAAACTATCCGCGCGGAAGGTCCGGATCATCAGCGGACCTATATGGCTCAGGTGGCCGGCGACGGCGTGCTGAAAGGCCGGTTGTGATGAAGACGACAAAGAATTTTCATTGGCGGTTGCTGGGCGCCGGGATGTTGCTGGCCATGGCTGCGATGTCGGCCCGAGGAGCAAAGACCAGTAAGAAGACGACTCCGGCACAGCTTCGGTCCGAGTACATCTCTCGCCTGCAGGAGACCGAAGGCACCGCCGCCACCACCACGACCGGCAGTCTCTGGTCGCCCGGTGCTGCCTTCAACGAGCTCTCGATAGATTACAAGGCGCGCAAGGTCAACGACACGGTCGTGATTCTCGTGGCCGTGCAAACCACCGCCGCTGCCAACAAGGACGTGAACAGCTCGCGCGCCTTCCAGACTTCCTCCGCCATCACCGGTGTTGCCGGAGCCCTGAAGACGACCGGCCTGAATCCGCTCTTCAATGCGAATTCCGCGACGACTCTCAAGGGATCGGGCGCTACCGATTCGAGCACGACATTCCAGACCAGCATGACGGCCCAGGTGATCGCCGTGCTGCCCAGTGGCAATCTCGTCGTCGAGGCGCAGCGCAAGATCTTCATGAACAACCAGCACGAAGACGTGACCATTCGCGGTGTGGTGCGGCCCAACGACATCGGTCCCAGCAACACCGTGGCCTCGTCGGCGCTGAGCAATCTTGAAGTCGAGATGAAGGGCAAAGGGATTCTGGCCGACAGCACGCGGCCCGTGAATCCCATCACGAAGGCCATTCTGTGGCTGGTTGGATTCTGATGCGAACGAGGACTGAGTTGAGCATGACACGGAAGCTGGCGATTGCGGTATTGGGCCTCAGCGGGCTCGCGACTTCGATCACCCCGCAGGCTTTCGCCGATAACGCATCGAACCGCCGCGTCCTGATTCGCGACATCACCAGCGTGCAGGGCGTCCGCGACAACATGCTCGTCGGCTACGGCCTCGTTGCGGGACTCACGCAAACCGGCGACAGCCAGCAAACCTACTTCACCGTGCAGACCCTGGCCAACGCAATGCAGAAGATGGGCGTGCTGATCCCTTCGGGCACCGTCGAAGTGCGCAACGTGGCCGCGGTCTTCATCACCGCTTCGTTGCCGCCCTTCGCGCGGCCGGGCGAACGGATCGACGTTACGGTCTCGTCCGTAGGCGATGCCAAGAGCCTCGCCGGCGGCGTGCTCCTGATGACGGCGCTCCACGGTCCTGACGGACAGATCTACGCCGAGGCTCAGGGATCGCTGACCATCGGTGGCTATTCCGTTGGCAGCAGCACGAATGGCAAGCAGGTCAATACGCCGACCGTGGGCATGGTTTCCAATGGCGGCATCGTCGAGCGCGACACCGCCGTCGACCTTCACGATTTCAAGACCGTCTCTCTGCTCCTCCGCAATCCCGACTTCACCACCGCCCGTCAGATTGCCGACGCCGTCAACGACGAGTTCCATAAGCAGGTCGCCTCCGCGCTCGACAACACTCGCGTCGACGTCAACGTGGCCGGCGCCGGAATGCCGTCGGTGACCGAGCTCATCTCGCGCGTCCAAAACCTCTCCCTCGTGGTCCACACACCGGCCCGCATCATTATTAATGAGCGCACCGGGACCATCGTCCTCGGCGGCGACGTCAAGCTGACGCCGGTTTCGGTCATCCACGGCAACCTGTCCATCGAAGTTGCCACCACCTACCAGGTCGCGCCCGTTCCCGGAGCCTACCCCGGCTGGTACGGACAAGGCCCTCCGCCTCCGGGCTGGGGTGGCGCCAATGGCGGCGGCGGTCCGGAAGGACAGGCCGCGGCAGCTCAACCGAACGGCGCTCAGGCCCAGAATCAAGGGAACCCAGGCCGAGGTAGTCAGGATGGACCCGGAGCCGGACCCGATGCTCGGGGTTATGTCGGCCAGACAGCGGCGCTGGTTCCGCAGACCACCGTTACTGTGAATGACGCTCCCGCGCAAACCATGCGCCTCGATGAAGGCGCGAACGTCGAAGAGCTGGTCAACGGCCTTCACGCCATCGGAACCTCCTCGCGCGACGTAGTCGCCATCCTGCAGGCTATCAAACAGGAAGGCGGAATTCAGGCCGAAGTGGAGGTTCAGTAAATGGGCGCCAGTATGACTGGAGTCACCGCTCTCACCGCGCAGTCCAGCCTGCAGCAAACACGGGAAGCCCGGATGCTGCAACAGGCCCAGCAGCTGCAGTCCGAGCAGGGAACCGACAACGACGCGAAGATCGACAAGGGCGCAAAAGACTTCGAAGCCATGCTGCTGGGCAGCTGGTTGCAGCAGGCCGAGCAGTCCTTTGCCACCGTTCCGGGAGCCGAAGACGACGACGACGCCGGCAACCGGGACCAGATGATGAGTTTTGGCGTGCAGTCTCTGGCTCAGTCCATGGCCAATTCCGGCGGCATCGGCATCGCGAAAATGATCGCCGAAGCCATGCACCGGACCGCGGACAAGGCCGAGGTGACAACTCCGGCTCCGGAGCGCGGGGAAAATTGAGGGAAAAAAGTGAGTTTTCGCTTAAACTCCCCCGCAGAAGTGCCGATAGTAACGCCGCATAAGAAGAGGAAACCGTGATGAGAATCGATCTGAACAGTTCGCTAGCCAGCCAGATCTCCAGCGAGCCCAACCAGGCCGCATCCGCGCAGAATGCCTCCGTGCAGCCGCGCGACGAGGACCGCACCACTCTGGTCTCCGACCCGGGGTCGGTCAGCGGGCTGGTCAGCACCGCCATGAGTTCGCCTGCGATCCGCGAAGACAAAGTCGCGGCTCTGCAACAGGCCATCAGCAGCGGCAAATATGAACTCGATCCGGCCAAGATCGCCGCGTCGATGATTGACGAGCAAGCCTGATCCACAACGACTCCCCTCGTTCGGGGAGCAGGCAGCAGAAAGCACCGGGAATGATGGCGCCTGACGCCCCAATCCGGCAGGGAAGAGCAGGAGAGCATCTGGAGCTCCTGCGCGCCCTCGCGCGCGAACTGGAACGCGCGATGCAGGCCATTGCCCGCAACGACCTCGCCACCCTCGAAGATTGCATTACCAACCAGCAGGACCTCAGCCTCCGGCTTACTGCCCTCGCCCAGGATCGTCGCGAGACGCAAACCCCTTCCGCAGGAAACGTCGACGGCGACCTTCGCGGAGAAATTCACGCAGCCGCCAGCGAGCTGCAGAAGCTCAACCTTCGCTATTCGATTCTGATCGAGCATTCCAGCCGTTCCGCCGCGCAAATGGCGGCGCTGTTCAGTTCATTCCGTGGACAATTTCAGGAGGCTTCTGGCGCCAGGGAGAAACATTCCACCCTGTCCTGCCAGGTGTAATCGCCTATGGGTGGATTGACGACATCGCTGTTTGCCGGCATGCAGGCCCTCGAAGCCTCCGAGGCCGCACTCAACGCAACCAGCAACAACATCGCCAACGCCAACACTCCCGGTTACACGCGCGAGGTTCCGCAATTCAGCGAGAACCCGGAGAACCTCGTCGGGCAGCAGGTGAGCGGCGGTGGCGTCAGCCTCGACAGTATCCAGAGCGTTCGCGACGAACTGCTGAACCTGCAGATCCAGCAGCAGACCTCCTTACAGAGCAGCGCCGATACGCAGTCCTCGCTCCTGCAGCAAATCCAGAGCTACTTCGGCAACACCGGCAGCGATATCGCCAGCCAGTTGGGCTCATTCTCCTCGAGCCTGGCGCAGCTGTCTGCCAACTCCTCGAACTCGGCGGTCCAGCAGAGCGTCATCTCCGCGGGCCAGAACCTCGCCAACTCGTTCAACCAGACAGCCAACGGACTCACGTCTGCGCAAAACGGCGCCGACAGCCAGGTCACCCAGACCGTCGCGCAGATCAACACGCTTACTACGCAGATCGCGCAGCTCAACGCGCAGATCACGCCCTCGGTCATGTCGTCGCAGAATGGCGGCACCATCGTGGACCAGCGCGATCAGCTGGTCCAGCAACTGTCGCAGCTCACCGGCATCTCTATCTCGCAGTCGAGCGACGGGGAAGTCATCACCACCGGCAACGGATCGCCGCTCGTGATGGGCGGCACCGCCTATCAATTGCAGACCACCAAAGGCACCAACGGATTCGCCCAGGTGCTCGATTCGAACGGCAACAATATTACGGACTCCATCCAGGGGGGCCAGCTGGGCGGCGCGATTCAGATGCGCGATCAGGTGATCCCCGGCTTCCAGAATTCGCTCGATACCCTGGCCAGCCAGTTCGCCACCGCTGTCAACGCGGCACAGGCGCAGGGATACGACTCAACCGGCGCTCAGGGCCAGGCATTCTTCACCGTTCCTGCTACCGGAACCGCGGCCGGAATCAAGGTAGCACTGACCAGCGGTTCGCAGGTGGCTGTTAGTTCCGACGGCTCGGCCGGCAGCAACGGCAACGTGGCCAACCTGTCGGCGGCGCTCACCAACGCACTGCCTTCGGGAGCCTCCGCAGCCAATTCCTATGCCAATCTGGTCTTCGACGTCGGCAACGCGGCATCGAACGCCAACGCGCAGTCCAGCTCGATCGGCCAGAACCTGCTGCAGCTCACCAATCAGCAAAGCTCCGTTTCCGGCGTCAACATCGACGAGGAGACGACGAATCTGATTCGCTACCAGACGGCTTACGAAGCAGCAGCTCGCATCATCAGCACCATCCAGGCCCTCGGCACCGTCACCCTCGATATGGGATCCTCGCAGAGTTATTAATCGATATGCGCGTCAACTCCAATCTCGTCCCCAACCTCCTCGCGGATCTCCAGCAGAGCCAGGCGGCCGTCAACACGGCGCTGCAGGAAGTGGCCACCGGCAAACGCGTCAGCCAGCCTTCCGACGATCCGGCAGCTTCAGCGGCCATGGTCGGGAACGGCATCGCAACCGCGAACAACGATCAGTACACGCAAAACATCAACACCGTGCAGACCTCGGTGCAGGCAGCCAGTGCCGCGCTCAGCAGCGTGGTCTCGTCGCTGACCCAGGCCGTTTCTCTCGGCACCCAGGGCGCGAACGGAACGAACTCCGCCACCAACCTCCAGACTCTCGCAACCCAGGTGCAGAGCGTCCTCAGCAGCGTGGTGGCGCAGGCCAACACCACCGTGGGCGGTAATTATCTCTTCGGCGGAACCGTCACCGGGACCGCTCCTTACACCGCCGACCCGACTTCTTCCACCGGATACACCTACAACGGCAATAACAATTCCAACTCCGTCGCCATCGGAGACAACCTGAATATTCCGGTCAATCTCCCTGGCAGCCAGGTATTTTCCAATGCCGGCAACAACGTCATCGGCGCGCTCAGTTCGCTGGTGACGGCGCTGCAAAGCGGCAACAGCGCCAGCATCCAGACCGCGACCTCCGCGATTTCGTCGGCCATTAACTACATCGGACAACAGCAGGGGTTCTACAGCAACGCGGAGAGCCAGCTGAATGCCCAGGAGACGTCGCTCCAGCAGGACAAAGTGACGCTGTCAACCCAGGCGACGAATCTGGTCGGCATCGACGTGGCGACAGCGGCAACAGCGCTGAGCCAGGCCGAAACCGATAACAGCGCGGCGCTGGCGGCAGCGGCGAAAGTGCTGCCGGTGACGTTGCTGAACTACCTCAGCACACCGTCATAGGGCAGGTATCTGCCCGGTTTGGGCGGATATGGGAAAGCACAGCCCGCTTTCCCGCTCAAAATCTCACAACCTGTCAAGCCCCCACGCTCTTCACCAAAGTAATAACCCCTGACTTATCAGGACTTACAAACCGCCAGGCCGAAAGAATCCTGGCGCTGTTATTCCACTAACCTGATATTCTGATAATAGAGGGTAGAAATAAAATATTCCCTCTCCCACTTACGACCGGAAACAAAAAAGGCTCGCCATCGGCGAGCCTTTTCTCTTGTCAGAAAGGCGCTCCATCGATGCCGGCGAGCCTCGCACGCAACGTGACCAAAGTGCCGCCACGCCCTGCGCTCCGGCAAAGTTGTCGAGTTTGTAAACATCGCTATGGATCTCAAAACAAAGGACCTGCAACTTGTGCCCCCGGCAATTTACAACAACGCCCGACAAAATAGCGCACAAAAAGCGAATCGGCCTCGGCCGACGCTGACGACTAAACGAAGAACGAAACAGGAAAACCCTGCGCGCCCTCGCCTAAAGCTCGATGGAGAAACGCCAGAGGAATTCAACGCCGCGCGCCACCCCATTCCAGGATCTCGCCAACGAAGAACAGATCGCGATCCTCTGACCCGCAGTTAACCACTCCGCCAACACCAGGGGGTCGACGAAACGGCCCCCCCTCTGGAATCAACAACATCCCGAGGGGTCACCCGCTCAACCGCATCGTCTTTGACGGCAAGGGCGGGGCCAAGCCTGCCGAACGCTGGGGCTGTTGGCCACCGCATCCGCGATGTGGAAGAAGGCCCGGACGGCGCGCTATGGATGCTGGAAGACAGATTATCCCGGCGCCTTGTTCAAGGTGACGCCGAAATAGTGAGTCACTGACCGCTAAGGCGGGCGAATTGGATCATTTCGAGCGGCGCCGATGGCGGGCAAAGTGGTTCGGTGGCACTGTGGCGTCATGCCTGTTCTTTGCCGCTCCATGATTGTGTTGCTGGCGCTGCTGCTGGCAATGCCGGCCAGCGCCCAGGATGCACGGACCGGTCCTACCCCCCGGGGTGTCTGGCTGCACGCCAACAGGCGCATCGAGATCGAGATCGTTCCTTGCGGCGAGCTTTTGTGCGGAACGCTGGTCTGGTTCAAATGGCCGAACGATGCCCAGGGCATTCCCCTGGTCGATCTCAAGAACCCCGACCCCGCGTTGCGTTCGCGCGGCCCGTTGGGCCTCACCATTCTCAGTGACCTTCGCCGGACCAGCGACAATAGTTGGGCGGAGGGGCACATCTACAATCCCGACTACGGCAAGACCTACAATGCCTTGATGTCGATCCAGGACGACAGCACCTTGCGCGTGCGGGCCTATGTCTTGATCCCCCTGTTCGGCGAGACCCAAATCTGGAGCCGCATGACAGCCGGGGTGACGACGCCGGAAAATCTGCCCAATTGAATGTTGAGCCCGCAGCTTGCCGAGGCCAAAACGCTTTCAGCTTCACCGGAAATGTCCGACATCAGACATAATTGATTTAGATCAAGGCTTGGGGGGATACCCCATGACAATATTTTTTGAATTCGCAGAAGGTCTGCGCATTGCTTCGTTCGGAGAGTCCAGATGAAACATGTTCTTACCGCCGCGCTTGCCTTGGCGGTCTTGAGCGGCACCGCCGCCATGGCCCAGCCCAATGGCCCGGGCCGCAACGGCCCAGTCACCAATGGTCAAACCAACAACGGCCCGGACCGTTATGACGAATATCGGACCAATCCCGGCGTTCGCATGAGCACGCCGCGCTATTCGCGGGGAGACCGCGTGCCGGATCAATACCGGAGAAACAACCAATATGTCGTGAATGACTGGCAGCAGCGTCACCTCAGAAAGCCGCCGCGCGGCTATCACTGGGTTCGAGACGACAACAATAATTATTTTCTCGCCGCGGTCACCACCGGGGTGATTCTGGACCTGCTGCTGAACGCCGGCCGGTAACGCCGTTCCGGACGAATTCAAAAAAAGGCCCCGGATCAAACCGGGGCCTTTTCATTCAAGCGCGAATTATTTGGATGCGTCGCGGATGGCGTCTTTCACGCCGCTGACGGCATTTTGCACTTTGCCTTCGGTCTTCTGCGCCGAACCTTCGGCCTGCAACTTGGCGTCGCCGGTGACTTTGCCGGCGGCTTCCTTGATCGCGCCGCCGGCCTGTTTGGCCGAACTGGCAATACGATCCTTATCCATCGATGTTCTCCGTTATGGGGTGTGATGAAAACAACCAAGACGGCGGCGGGTTCCGCATGCCAGCGCTGCGCATTGCCGCGCGCAAAAACTCTATGAAATCCGGAACATCCCTTGATCCGGTGAGTTAGCCGTAAGGCACACACAAGGAAATAATCATATGCGCGTTATCGTACTGACTGCAGCGGCGTTGGGATCGTTTTCAACCATCGCATCCGCGCAAAGAATATGCCGGCACAACAGGGGCCTCAGATCCTGCCGTCAAAGACATGCATCAGGACAATTCCTCGATGCCGGTCGCCGGAGCCAACAGCTTCACGCAAGCCGAAGCCGAATCCCAGATCGAGGCCAAGGGCTATACTCATGTCGCGAGATTGCGGAAAGACGAAAACGGCGTCTGGCGCGGAACCGCGATGAAGGACGGCCGAGCGGCCTGTGAGCGCCGATTACCAGGGCAACGTCAATAATCGCCCGCGCCTTTCCCTTCCATCCCCATAATTAAAGGATCACACCATGACGAAAACTCATCACCCGTGTTTATAAACAATTAACGCCTCGGCCGTAACTTTGCGGTGCGGCGAGCTCAAGACCGCGGGCCTGGGCGACAGCCATATCGGCATCGTCGCCAGCAATGCCGATGGCTGGCACAAACCGGGCGGCAAGGATGTCGATCCCAAGCATGACAAAGACCGCGACGGCAAAGATGACCGCGCCGAAGGCGCCGATACCGGCGCCGGCATGGCGCGATCCCGGCGGTGCGGTCGCGTCGCAGCGGGCCTGGCGCTGCCATTCCGCGCTCGGTCCCATCGTGGCGGCCGGCTGGCTGGCGGCATTGGCGACGGGCGCGGTTGCGGTCGGCGCGACCGGCGGCATCATCGGCGCCTTGGTGGAATCCGGCGCGAGCAAGGAGAATGCCGAACTTTATGCCGAAGCGCTGCGCCGCGGCGGCGCCATCGTGACGGCCAAGGTGCCGGACAAGGATGAGGCCAAATATGCGGCTATTATGGACGAGTTCGCCTTCTACATCGCCGCGCGCGAAGCCGATTACCGCAAAGCCGGCTGGACCGGCTACGACCCGTCCGCCCCGGCCTATAGCGTCGAGCAGGTTCGCAAGGAACGCGAAATCTATCGGATGTAATGCCTGGAAGACTTAAAGAAGCCCGCCGGCGCAATCCGGCGGGCTTTTTGCTGCCGGATACGAAAGTTCCGATTATTTGAGGCGCAATAAGCGCGGCCGCCGCGTTATGAGCCGATATTGAAAAGGAATTCATCCATGAGCCTGTTGCTGATTATCGTGGTTCCTTCTGCTCTTGTTTGGCGGCGGCGGCGGTTACTACGCCCACAGAAACTATGGCGGCGCCGGATCGGGCGGCGTGTTTGGGCGTGGTCGTTATCGTGTTGGTGGTGCTGTTTCTTTTTGGCGGCCTGCGCGCCTGACCCCGCCTTGATGGCCGTCTTCAAGAGGGGAAGATGGCGACATAGGGACATGTCGGGGGAAATCCATGCGCACCATTATGTTCGGACTGTTTGGCTTGATGGCGGTGACGCCGGCTTTGGTGCAGGCATCTGATCCCCAGCCCAGTTGCACCAACTGCCAGGGCACCTACATCCCGGCCGAGGAAATCCAGGCCTATAGCAAAAAGGCGGTGGCGGAACACCGGATCGATCAGCAGGTCCGGGACATCGACATCGGCAAGGTCCACATCGCCCTGGGCGTGGAGCATCGCGGCAAGCTGGACAAGCCCGGCGCGCATGCGGTGGCCGAGCATGATCTGGTCAGCGAGGTTTATCAGATCGTCGATGGCACGGCGACTTTGAGCTGGGCCCCGACCTGGTGAACAAAAGCGCCGCCCCGCCGATGAAGAAACCGTGTGCACAATATCGTCGATCCGGGTGTCTTCGTATCCGTGTTTGCGAAACAGCTTGATCGAAGTATCGACAATCTGCCGCCGCAAACGCGCCTTCTTCCGCTCCCGAAGCCCAATCTCCGGCTGTTCTCTGTCTGTTTCTGCGACCGCTGTCGGCGTCGTAAGCGCGCCAGGCATGGTGTTCTCCTTCGGATAAATTACCGGTGACCTTTACCCGACCGTAAAATTGAGGGTAACTATAACAAAATAGCGAATAACATCAAGCCGGTCCACGAAGAGCTCAAGCGCCGCGTCGTTGCCGTCGCGCGCCGCTTCGAACAATGTCCTGATATCCGTCGTGTCGACGATCCCCTGCTCGAGCGCCCGACGCGTGAGCGTCTGCTCCGATGCCGCCTCGAGGCAGCCGATCCGCCCGCACGCGCACGGCTCGCGGCTGCCCTCTACTGGCAGATGCGCGATCGCCCCTTGCAGTGCTGCAACAATCGCTGCTTTGTCAGTTTGGGGGAGGTTTCCGATTCTTTTTACGCCTGCTCCTGTTTTGTCTCTATATACCTTGCGTATGTGAGTACTGCTTACACCATAGTTAATAGCCAGTGCTTTCGTAGTTCTTCCTGCATTGATTGCTATAACAATTGCTACTTCATCACTTTTAGAGAGTTTCATAAAGGAACGATTACAATCCTGTTTTCGGTCTGACAACCATTAATAAATTTATTACGCTTTACTTGCATACTTTTTGCGTTAAAGCGGTTTCTTCTCTTCCAGAGTCGAGGCCGTTTTTTCTTGTTGGGATTTATTTTGTATGAGATGAAATAATAGTCATTAGTTACGATTTATAGTGACTGATTGTATTGGCGACAAATTAGTCCATAGACCATTAACATTATATGCAATCCAGTAGGTGTATGTCCCTGCCGGTAATGATTTACTGTTGGTAAACGATTGTGTCCCGGTAAGCGTTACATTTGTTTGGGAAGGAAAGTCATAATCCTGACCAGATTTATTGCGTACTGCTACAATGAGGTTATTAACCATAAGACTTCCTGATGTCTGCAAGGTATATGAAATTGTTACAGGACTTCTTGATGAAGTTCCCCGTTCTGATAAACTGATTACTTTTACCGAAGCTGGTATTGGTGTTGGAGTGAAAGAAGCAGTTGGTGTCGGACTCGGTGTAGCTGTTGGCAATGGTAACTGGGTGGCATTCAGGGGAACTGCGATATCAGCCCACGAACTTCCCGTACTAGTTTCTGTCCACGTCAGGGTTGTGCTTCCTGGACCACCCGATTTACTGGAACCGTTACCTTCTAAATTTGAATTATTATGCCACAGTTGAGTTTGTGTTGACGCATCAGTATAGTTACCAATAGCCGCTGCTGCCATGACAGCAACAGCAACTTGTGAAGTATTTGTATTCAGGGTTATCACATTGTTCAGACCAGTCCCATTAGCTACCGCCGGTGTTCCAAAAGGGGTTGTTTGATTTACATTGTAATAAGTCACACCACCACCAACAACGCTGCTTGCGGATCCTGAAAGCGTAACGACAATGTTGTGGGCACCACTGGCAGGAGCTTTGAGATACCACAGTTGCACAGTGGTCGCATTTCCAAAATTATTTCCGGGAGAAGTCTGTGTACCAAGTTTTGTAAGACTTATGCCGTTGTAGGTCACAGTACTTACCGTTGCATCTGTCGAAGTACTTACCCCGACAAGAAGCATCATATTACTTTGTGTGCCGGTGGTATGACTCCATGTGAGACTGGA
The DNA here is from genome assembly GCA_963705765.1 of uncultured Acidobacteriaceae bacterium. Classification (GTDB taxonomy): domain Bacteria; phylum Acidobacteriota; class Terriglobia; order Terriglobales; family Acidobacteriaceae; genus Palsa-343. Next base: position 19,088 of record CAVPKU010000021.1, read on the forward strand.
GACAGCACCATTGTGGGCAAGACTTGTTGCATCTTGTGTTATAGTACCCGTTGTTGGAATGGGTGTAGGAGTCAAGATAGCCGTGGGTGAACTTGTTGCCAAGTTTTTATAGACAGCATAAGCAGGTTTCTGGGAATAATCTGGACGCACTAATCCAAAATAACATTCTGTATTCGTAGTAGTTGTGCATGGATCTTTATAGGTATACCAGAAAAGAGGACCCGCCCATGAATAAGAATTAAAAAGTGTATACGCATCTGTTACCATTTGTGCTTGCTGGGCTTCAGTCACAGAATTTGAATAATTTAAACTGCCTCCAGTTGGTACGCCAAATTCTGTTGCCCAAATTTTTTTATCTTGATCTCCATTTGCTGTCATAACACTTCGCAAACTTGGATTGGTATCCTGCATTTGTGACCAGCCACTCCAAGCAGCATACGCTGTTGGGCAATTGTAGGAAGGGTCATAACAATACGGATGATGAGCAACTGCGTCAAAATATCCCTTTCCGCCGTTTTGGTAAATGCCAGTAAGAAAATCAATGGGCGAAATGTCTATCCCGTCTGATCCTATCGAGGCGGTTCCACCAGTTAAGACAAATGCCGTAGTATCTACTGTTTTAATAGCGGGATATGCAGCTTTAAGTAATTGCGTATAGGCAACCGGATCTGGCTTGTTCCAAAAAGCTTTATAGTTAGGTTCATTCCAAATTTCCCACGTATGTACGCCCATTGGTGCATAACGAGCAGCGACGGTTGCTGCAAAGGTAGCATAATCAGCAGTACTTTGGGGAGGACATTGGTAAGAATTGGTACATCCTGCGGAAAGTTCCCATTGCGGAGTATAATCTATTGTTCCTAATACT
>CAVPKU010000022.1:0-239361 GCA_963705765.1 uncultured Acidobacteriaceae bacterium
GACAAAAGGCTGGCCGCCAAATGTGAAGTCGGACTGAGGTACCGGGAAATTGAACGTGGAGGGGAAGGTATTCAGAGCGGGCGTGGAGCCGAGAGCCAGGGAACCGGCGGGAAATTCGCCCGGGGGGGTGTTTGTGGGCGGACCGGCATTGAGGTAATTGAGCTGGGTGGCGCCGGGATTGGAAAAGAGAGTGGCCTGCTCAAAGGTGGTCCAGCCCTCGTCGTAGTGCGTGATCGCCGCGCCGCCACGGATTACAAGTTTGCTGCCACCAGCGAGTTTGCCAAGGAACCCGTCTCTGATATCGGGGTTCCAGGCGAACCCGAAGTTTGGCGCCGGTTCCTTCAGATCGGCTGTGTAGGGTGAGGGGCGCAGGTAGATCTGCGGGTTCTGAATGCCATTGAGCTGGCCGGGATGAAAGAGCTGCGTGGAAGGTCCAAACAGGTCGGCATACGTTGGATTGGTATAGCTGTTATTGGTGTTGTGAATAGCGCCCGAGAACTGCCAGCGGAAGCCATAGTTGAGGGCGAAGTGCGGCGTGATACGCCAGGCATCCTGAAAGTAGAAACCGCCAACGTTCTGAGCTTCGGGCTGTTTCATCACGCCGAGGATCTTGTACTGATGCGTGGTGGAATTCACGTAGTTGGAGCCATAAACATTGTTCACGCGCCCGACCAAAGTGGCGTAGAGGTTTTCAGCATTGAGCAAGTCCTGCTGGTTGCTCTGATTAAAATTCATGTTCGGGAAGTTTGCAGGGCTAAACATGTTGACGGCGGGATCGAGGCTGTTGATCCCGAGATAATAGCCGGGCGGGTCATTGGCGCCGGTATCGTAGTCGGTTGAGTTGCGGAAGTCGCCGCCAAAGCTGAAGGTGTGGGTTTTGTGGGTCCAGGTCAGCACGTCGTTGACATCACGCACTGGATTATTGCGGGGCTCGGGAAGGTAGTAGTTGGGGATCCATGGGGCTACGGTGGTACCGCCGTTTACCAGCGAGGGGGACTGGATGATGATGTTGTTCTCAGCAGTGAAGGGATCCCAGGAATGGCCGACGTTGAATTCTTCCTGCGTGTTCAGAAAACCAGCGCTGATCTGGTTCACGACGGTTGGAGCGATCGTCCACTGCAGGCCGGTGGTCCAGGTTTGATAGCTGGAATTGAAGCTGGAATTGGTATTAGGGTCGCCCGGATAGATCTGATATCCGGGATAGGTGCGCCACTCGAGATCGTAGGCGGCGTGCCACTCAATTGCGGGGGTAATTTGATAGTCGACGCGGAGGGTTGGGTAAATCTGATCGTAGTTCCACGGATACTGCCAGACCAATTCGTTCTGGTAAGGGAGCGAAGTGGGCAGGTTTTGCAGGGCCTTGCCGGCGGCGGGATTGATCTGCTGCAGTTGGCCGGCGATAAGGGGGTTCACGGATGAGGGGAAACCGTTGGCAGCAGCGATGTTGAGCAGATTGACTGTGTGTTGGGTGCCGTCAGTGCCCGTATAGGAGAAGTTACCGGACTGGGCGGAAGAGGTGAGTACTGAGGCGTAGCCAGTTGGTTGCCGGGGACATACTCCTGTTCGTAGTTGCCAAAGAAGAAGATGCGGTTTTTCCAGATGGGACCACCAAGGCTGCCGCCGAAATCATTGATGTGATAGGGAGCCTTCTTCACGCCCTGAGCGTTGTTGAGCCAGGTGTTGGCGTTGAAGGCGCTGTTCTGGGTTTGCCAGAAGGCGTTGCCGTGAAACTTATTCGTGCCACGCTTGAGTTCGAAGCGCAGAGTAGCGCCGCCTTCGGCGCCGGCGTCGGCGGTGAGATCGTTGGTGGACACGGTAACTTCGTCGATCGCCCCGATGCGGAGGGGAGCGGCATCATAGAATCCGGTCGTGGATGTTCGATAGCGCTGGAAGTTATCATTCATGCCGTCGACGGTGATGTTGAGCGCGGCATTTGGCATGGAATTGAAAGTGGTAAAGCGCTGGTCCCCACCGCTCTGCGCGCCGGAGACCAGTTGGGCGAAAGGCAGGGCATCCCGACCGTTGAGAGGGAGGTCCTGGACGGAGTCAGGATTGATCGTCGTTGCCAGGGTATTCGTGGTGGTCTCGAGGTTTTGAGGCTGACTCGAGACTTCCACGGTCTGGGTGGACGAGCCGACCGCCATTTTGACTTTCAGGTTGATGGTGCGGCCGGTGAGGATGGTCACACCGTTGTAAACGGCGTCGGAGAAGCCATTAGCGCTGGCGCGAAGCGTATAGTCGCCAGGCTGGAGGTCAGCGATATCAAAGGAGCCGTCTTCACCCGCGGTGATAGACCGACTGAATCCGGTGGAAGGTCGGGAGATGGTGATCGCAGCTTTGGGGATAACGGCGCCGGTAGGATCGGTGACCGTACCGGACAACTCACCCGCGGTTGACGCCTGCCCCCAGGCAAGGTTTGAGATCGCAAGAATAGCGACCAACAGAAGGCAAAGAAGCGTCCAGGTTCTCGGTGTCACTTGTATCCTCCAGAGGCACTTCCGATTGATTCGTTCGTTGTCTGGCCGGGCACCCAGGGCCTCAAAGACATGCTGGGGAGGCTCGGGAGTGCACAATAACCCGTGGTGAGATTGTGTACAATACCGAATGCTTTCTGTCAAGTAGAACGCCATGATCGGTCATGGCGCGGCGAGCGGAGTGGGGCGCGCCCCGGAGTCCGGGCAATCAGGAGGCGGGGTAACGGGGGAGGTCTGGAGGGAAGGGCGGAGGGGGGGACGATGGGAAGGAGGTTAGCTCACCAGCTTCCGCGTTCACCGAAGATGTCGATGACTCGCGCCAGCCGTTCGCAGCCGTTTTCCCAGTTCACCTGGAGACCGCGTTCCACACGGTCAGCATCCCCGGCGACGATCGCTGCAATGATTTCATCGTGTTCGGCGACGGAGAGATGGAGGTCGTTGATGATCGAGCTTGCATACAGGCGCCAGTAGCGTTCAGCCTGAGGCTCGATCGACTTATGCAGGGCCAGCAAGCGTGGTCCGGCACCAGAATCGATGATTGTGCGGTGGAAGCTGCGATCGACATCGAAAATGCCGGCCGCACGTGAATCTCTTGCGGTCAGGATTTCGCGCAATTGATTGTTGAAACCCTTGAGAAGAGCAGCGATCTCCGTTCGGCCGGCTTTGGGCAGCGCCGCGGTTCGCCGGCCAGCGAGCCCTTCCACGTGGCCGATGATCGAGTACAACTCTCCAGCATCTTCTTTGGTGAGAGGCGCCACAACCATGCGCGACTTGCGCGCATTTTTGTGCTCGATGACGTAGCCCTCGCGCTGCAGCCAGTGGAGAGCGCTGCGCACCGGCGTGCGGCTCATTGAAAGATGACGCGCGATGTCGGCCTCAACGATCCACGAGCCGGGCGAGAGGCGGCCGTGAACGATCAGTTCACGAATCTCATAGAAAGCTTTGCGGAGACTATTTCCATCGTGGTCGGTCTTTGGACGCAACGACCGTTTGTTGCCAACGACGTGGGATGGCATGGATCCAATAAACTCCCCGAGCAGTTGCACAAAATTGTACGCTGAGGCGCTTCCAGCGGCTCACTCTTTTTTCATTGTAGAAGGGTGGAAACCGTATCCATAATTGTAGACAATCGGTATAGTGCTAAGGATAATGTCTGCGATCCGAGTCATCGATTCTCATACTGCTGGGGAACCGACGCGCGTCGTGATTTCCGGTGGTCCCAGACTGGGCAGGGGAACCGTCGCCGACCGTATGAAGCGGTTCGCTGCAAGGCACGACGGCTTTCGGTCCGCGGTCATCAACGAGCCGCGAGGCTCGGATGTGCTGGTCGGGGCACTGCTGCTCAAGCCTTCCGATCCGGGCTGCGCGACGGGCGTCATCTTCTTTAATAATGTCGGTTATCTGGGCATGTGCGGACATGGCACGATCGGGGTGATTGCCACGCTGGCTCATCTCAACCGCATCCAGCCCGGAGAGCATCGTATCGAGACTCCGGTGGGAGTCGTCCGAGCCACGCTACATGCGGAAGGCAAAGTGACTGTGGAAAATGTTGTCAGTTTCCGCCACCGCGGAGGCGTTGTTGTCGATGTGCCGGGCTTCGGACCGGTCACCGGCGATATCGCGTGGGGAGGGAACTGGTTCTTTCTCGCAGAGCGAACGCCACTCGATCTGGTTTTGGCCAATCGCGATGCGTTGACGGAATACACGTGGGCGATTCGTTGCGCTCTTAGGAATCAGGGAATTACTGGAGCGGGAGGAGAGGAGATCGATCACATCGAGTTGTTCGTTCCGGCGCCCAGTCCTGAGGCTGACAGCCGAAATTTTGTTCTGTGTCCGGGCAAAGCCTATGATCGCTCCCCCTGCGGAACCGGGACCAGCGCGAAACTCGCGTGTCTGGCGGCCGATGGCAAGCTGGCGCCTGGCCAGATGTGGCGCCAGGAAGGGATTCTGCGCACCAGCTTCGAGGGCTCCTATCGCTTGCGCAACGGAACGCCGGCCGAGATTATTCCGAGCATTACTGGCTCGGCATTCATTACTTCTGAGAGCAAACTGATTCTGCAGCCGGGAGACCCCTTCCCGGCGGGCATTCCTTCATGAGCGCTGCGTTTGACACTGTTGTCGTTGGTGCAGGGATCGTGGGAGCGGCCTGTGCGCGCGAATTGGCAGAGCGCGGATTGAAGATTTTGGTAGTGGACGCGGGCGATGTGGGCGGAGGGGCCACAGCCGCAGGAATGGGACATGTCGTCACGATGGACGACTCTCCGGCCCAACTGGCACTCACAAGCTACTCGCAGCGGTTGTGGCACGAACTGGCGGACCAACTCCCCGACGATGCTGAATTCGAGCCCTGTGGCACGTTGTGGGTGGCCGCCGATGAAGAAGAAATGGAAGAAGTCCGGCGCAAGCAGAGGGTTTACGCATCAGCCGGCGTCCCAAGCGACATACTTTCCGCCACTATGCTGGCGCACGAGGAACCGCATCTGTGCCCACTCCCCGGAGCGCTGCTGGTTCACTCTGATGGTGTGCTGTATCCGCCATGTGCGGCCGGTTACCTGATGAGCGAAGCGATACGGATGGGTGCCAGGCTGCAGGTGTCGAAGAGAGTCGTATCCGCAGGTAGTGGCCGGGTGCGTTTTGATGACGGCACGGAAGTACATGCGGGGACTGTTGTGAACGCCTGCGGAGCCGAGGCGCCGCGCATCACACCCGGTCTTCCAATCCGCAAACGACGCGGGCATCTCGTGATTACCGATCGATATCCGGGATTCGTCCGCCATCAGCTGGTGGAACTGGGTTATCTAAAGAGCGCTCACTCGATCGCCACAGACTCGGTCGCGTTTAATGTGCAGCCGCGCAGGACAGGCCAGCTCCTGATTGGCTCGTCACGCGAGTTCGGGGCCGAGGGCACGGATCTGAATCGCGCGCTTCTGGGCGCGATGATCACACGCGCGCGCGAATACCTCCCGGAAATTGGAGACCTGCAAGCGATTCGCGTGTGGACCGGCTTTCGCGCTGCCACTCCGGATAAGTTGCCACTGATCGGTCCATGGCCATACGACGAGACGTTGTATCTGGCCACCGGGCACGAGGGTCTGGGTATTACAACCTCGCTGGCAACAGCCAAACTGCTCGCGAGCACGATGTTGGACGGCAAGGCGGAGATTGACGCGGCGCCGTATTTGCCCTCTCGCTATGCACAACATTCAGGCCTCAACCAGGACGGAGCAGAAATCCGTGCGATGAGTCCCCATGCCTGAGCAGCTTCAATCGATTACGCTCACCGTGAACGACGCCGCAATCACCGTGGCGTCGGGAACAACCGTCGCTGCAGCCGTTGCGATGACTGAGGCCCAAACCCGGACGTCGGTGAGTGGCGAGCCGCGAGGGCCCCTTTGCGGAATGGGCATCTGTTTTGAATGCCGGGTCACGATCGACGGTGTCCCGCACCAGCGGAGTTGCCAGATCCTCTGCCAGCCCGGCTTCTGTGTGACGACTGCGGCTTGTTCAGGAGAAGCACAGAATCTATGACGGAGCGCTTTGACGTTTTGGTTGTGGGCGCCGGGCCAGCGGGGATTGCCGCCGCCGTCACAGTTGCCGAAGCTGGCCACACGGTAGCACTGTTTGACGATAATCCAGCGGCGGGAGGGCAGATCTGGCGCAGCGGTGGTCGTCTGCCGGCGCAGGCACGAGAATGGTTGGCGCGGATTGAGACATCTTCAGTTGTACGGCTGCAGGGCTGGAGAGTCGTCGACTGCCCGGAACCGCATCTGGTGCGTGCCGAAAGGAACGGCCTTGCCGTGAATTCGGAGAACGCCCGCCAACGGGAAGTTAATTGTGCCGACTTCAGTTACAACAAGCTGATCCTCGCGACCGGAGCGAGGGAAAGATTTGTTCCGTTTCCGGGATGGACACTTCCTAACGTGATGGGCGCGGGTGGGCTGGATGCAATGGTGCGTGGAGGGCTCCCCATCGGCGGCAAACGCGTCATCGTCGCCGGTACCGGCCCGTTGTTGTTCGCCGTGGCGGCACACCTGGCAGAGCACGGTGCAAAGATCCTCACAGTATGCGAACAGGCGCCGTTGTCGCGGCTCGCTCGGTTTGGCATGCACTTGTTGAACCAGCCGGCAAAGTTATTGCAGGGCGCCGGCTACAGCCGCGCCATCGGGCCGACGCGCTTCCGGCCGAACTGTTGGCCGGTGGCTGCAGAAGGCGAGGACCGTCTGCGCCGTGTGACGCTGCGTCAGGGCAGGCGCCTATGGGACGTCGAGTGCGACTACCTCGCCTGCGGATTTCATCTGGTTCCGAACAACGAATTGCCAGCGCTGGTCGGATGCAAGATCACAGACGGATTCGTCGCGACCGATGAGACGATGCGGACCTCAGTCGATGCTGTGTACTGCGCGGGCGAACCGACTGGCATCGGCGGCGTGGATTTGTCACTGCTGGAAGGACAAATTGCCGGACTGACAGCCGTGGGCAATGAGGCTTCAGCGAAACCGCTTATCCGGCGGCGACATGCACAGCTCGCTTTTGTTCGAGCGCTTGCCGAAGCTTGCCAGCTCGATCCTCAACTACGCAGGCTGGCCACTGGCCAGACCATCGTATGCCGCTGCGAGGATGTGCGCTTTGGTGCGCTTCAGCACCGTGCCAGTTGGCGTGAGGCGAAGCTACACACACGTTGCGGTATGGGACCATGCCAGGGACGCATCTGCGGTTCGGCGACAGAGTTTTTGCTTGGATGGGGAGCGGATTCAGTGCGTCCCCCGATCTTTCCGGCGCTGGTTTCAAGTCTGGCCCCACTACCCAACGGAACCGCCGACGCCGAGGAGAGCCTCGCAGTCGCAGCCACATCTTCAACTAACCCCAAGGAGAGCGCATGAAGTGGTATGGCGTAATGCCTGCAATAACAACCTGTTTTGATGAGAAGCTGAACGTCGATCATCGGTTCGCGACACGTCACGCGCAGTGGCTGTTGAGCAACGGATGTACTGGGATCATCGCGCTTGGCTCCCTCGGGGAAGCAGCCACACTGACTTTCGCTGAAAAGGAAGAGATTTTGCGTAACCTCGTGGCCGCGGCAAACGGCGCGCCGGTAGTGGGCGCAATTTCGGCCTTGTCGACCGATGAAGCGGTAACGCTGGCCAAGGCGGCGCAGCAAGCGGGCTGTTCCGGACTCATGGTGCTGCCACCCTACGTTTACCGTGGCGATTGGCGCGAAATGAAGGCCCACGTGGCCGCGATCTTCCGCGCCACACCGCTCGAGTGCATGCTCTACAACAACCCCGTTTCCTATGGAACCGACTTTCTGCCCGAGCAGATTGCTGAGCTGGCCGCGGAGCACGCGAACCTGGTTGCTGTGAAGGAGTCGACCACCGACGTGCGGCGAGTCACAGCCATCCGCGCTCTCAGTGGCGATCGCCTGCAGATTTTTGTCGGAGTGGACGACGCGATTGTGGAAGGGATCGCTGCCGGTGCTGTTGGATGGGTCGCGGGTCTGGTGAACGCCTACCCGGCTGAGTCAGTAGCCCTGTTCGACGCGGCGCGCGCCGGCAAATGGGAGCAGGCTTTCGAGCTCTATCGCTGGTTCCTGCCTCTGCTTCGCATGGACACCGTGCCGAAGTTTATCCAACTGATCAAGCAGGTGCAGCAGGAGACGGGTACCGGATGCGCGCGGGTGCGTCCTCCTCGGCTGGAAATCGTGGGCCCGGAGTTGGAGGAGACCCGCAGGGTCGTGAAGCAAGCGCTGCAAAACCCGCCTAAAGAGCGGAGCAGCGCATTCCTTGCGTGAACACAAGAGGCGCTTGAGCGGAAATATTCAGCAGTGCTGTGCAGCCCTGAAAGGGAGACGGATGACGCTGCCGAGGTGGTTGTGGATCGCTGTGGTTTGCAGACGAATTCAGGTGGGTGCAGCGCTCGTGTTGGGCATAGCGGCGGCAACAGCTCAGCAGCAGAACACCGCGCCGGATGCCTCTGCGTGGCAGGCGGGGCGGACGATCGTCAATCCGCCGGTGAGGTTCGATCGCTCCACTCCTTTGCCGGAGTTGTTCAGGACGTACGAGATTCCACCGCGGCCTAATCGCCAACATTCTACGACAGCTCCGGTTGCTGAGCCGACGGTTGCGCCGCCGACAGTGCCCATCAGCCCAGCCGGTGCGGCCGTAGAGCAGAGAGCGCAAGGTACCCGCCCCGAACCCGCCCAGATGGCGAGCTTCGATGGTCTGGGCATAGGGTTTGAGGGACCACAGGGAAAAGCCGATGCAAGAAATCCTTCCGACAACAGCCTGGGCGTTGGACCGAATGAGATCGTTCAGATCGTCAATTCGCGGATGGCGATCTTCACGAAGAAAGGTGCCAAATATCCGTTGACGGGAAAGCCTTTATTCGGGCCGGTCGTGACGAATACGCTCTTTGCCGGTTTCGGCGGACCCTGCGAGAAACAGATCAGCGGCGATGCCGTCGTCCGGTATGACCAGTTGGCGGGCCGATGGCTGTTCGTGTTGCCTATCTTCCGCAAGCCGGCAGATCAGCCCAACGCGCCCTATGGCATGTGCTATGCCATCAGCACCGGACCCGATCCAATGGGTAGCTACTACCGTTACGAATTCAATCGGCCCTTGTTCCCGGATTATCCGCGCCCTGCCATTTGGTCCGATGGCTATTATCTGCCATCGAGCACCGGAGATACCGTGATCCAGAAGCATGTGTGCGCCGCTGATCGATCGCGGATGCTGCAGGGCCAATCCGCGAACGAGCAGTGCGTGGTAATCGACGGCGTTAGCTTCCTGAACTGTGCCGACATTGATGGCAACCGTCTTCCGCCGGCCGGCGCCCCGGAGATCGTGATGGCTGCAGGCGGCACCCAGTTGCATAGTGTTTTCGAAGACGACGGCATTTACGCGTGGAAATTCTCGGTGAATTGGGAAGACCCGTCGAAAACACATCTAAGCCCGGAACAAAAAATGGGCGTCGCACCCTATCACTTTTTGTGCGATGGCCAGCTGAGTAAGTGCGTGTCTCAGCCCGGAACCGAGGTGCGCCTCGATTCGCAGGGCGACAAGCTGATGCAGCGTCTCGTCTATCGCAATTTTGGCCGATATCAATCCATCGTTGCCTCACACTCCATCGATACGAAGACGGGTGGCGGGGGTGTGCGCTGGTATGAATTCCGCCTGGACAAAAGCTCAACGCCACAGCTCTTCCAGCAGGGGACCTACGCGCCGGACGGAGGCTATCGCTGGCTGCCGAGTATTGCGATGGACCGGAAAGGCGATATTGGGCTCGGATATTCCTTTGGTGATGCCTCGAGTTTTCCTGGGCAGCGTTTTACTGCACGCATGGCTGGTGACCCCAAGGGGCAGATGACCCTGCACGAAGCGGTGCTGGCGGAAGGGGAGGCATCGCAAACGAGCACTCTGCGCTGGGAAGACTACACGACCCTCGACATCGACCCGAGCGACGACTGCACCTTCTGGTATGTCGGCGACTACTTCAAAAAAGGCGCGGAGAATTATTCAACCCGGATCGGCGGTTATCGCCTTCTCGGTTGTGGCGCAAAGCACAAGATGCTTGGCCTCTTCTAGAAGCCCCCAGCGCACGTGTCCCATCCCATTACTCGTCGTCGTGCGAATCATTCGGCGGAGCGGCTGCTGGTGGCGCCGCCGTAACAAGAGGAATTGTGTTGTGTTCGACGAGCGCGTGATTGAAAGCCGGAAGATCCTTCGTCATCAGATTGCGATAGTCGCCTTCGGCCTTGCTGAGGTCCTGCTCATACTGTTTGGCCAGTGTAACTTCGGTGTCCGTGGGCCGGAAATCGGTTCCTCCCGCCACGTCGCCGGCACCTGATCCGATCTCACCATTGAGCCACAGCAGGTTGTAGTAAATCTTCCACGCCGAGATATACGTCTTGTCGTCACTCGCGGCAAGTGGCTTCGAGAGCAGATCGTATTCCACTTCCTGCATCCTGTCCTCAAACTTCTCGGCTTCCTGCTGCCTCGCCTTGTCAGCAGGATTGCTACCCAGCATCTTCTCGATGTCGGCCAACTGTTTGCGCATCCACTCAATGCTGTTCACCATGTCGGAGATCTTGTCGATGTCGTTCCCGATCTGCAGTTGCAGCTTCACTGAAGCTTCCAGGTCGGCCTCGGTGCCTGGACAATTGGGATCCATGACAATCGTGATGGGCTGGGTAAAAGTTTTGCCGCCGATTGTGAGGCGCGCTTCGTACTTACCCGGCGCTGCCATCGGCGTTGGAACGCGCTCCATCCCCCAGTGCGTGACAGGGCGCGCGTCCATGCCCCGGAATCGAGCCTCTTCCCAGATGTGCGGATCCTCCGGTGGAACGGTATGGAGCGAAATAAGCCGCGGCGCATCGTAGTGCATATCCCATGCGACACGGTTGATCCCAGGGTGGCCGGTTGCCGTCAGCTTGCGGACCAGCTTGCCCTTCGCATCGAGAATCTCCGCCTCGATTGGCCCGGGGGGAGCGGATTTGAGGGAGAAGTCGAGGAAGACGTTCTCACCACGTGGCAGCCGATAGGTGGAGCGAGGCGCGAAGAACCTTACATCCTCGCTTGTGGTCTGCTTCGCCATCTGCTCGAGTGGGCCAATGTCGTCGAGGATATAGAGACCACGCCCGTAAGTCGAGACAACCAGATCGTGAAACCGCTTCTGAACCACGGTCCACGTCACCGGTGACGGTGGCAATCCCTTGTTGAAGTGCGTCCAGTGGGCGCCGTCGTCCAACGAATAATAGAGCGCGTTGCCGGTTCCGGCGAACAGAAGGCCCTTGCAGTTCGGATCCTCTGAGACGTTACGCACGTATGCCAGCGGACCTTTGGGCAGATCGCTGGAGATGCTGGTCCAGGTCTTGCCGTAGTCCGTGGTTCTGAAGATATATGGATCGCGGTTGTCGATCAGGTGCAGGTCCATGCTGATGTAAGCAGTTCCGGCATCGAAGAAGGACGGCTGAATGCTGGTGACGGTGCCCAGAGGCGGCAGACCCTGGAGGTTGGTGGTGAGATCGTTCCAGTGTGCCCCGCCGTCGCGTGTGTTCCAGATTTTTCCGTCATCGGTGCCTGCCCAGAGCAGGCCCTTTTCAAGAGTCGATGGCGCGATGGCAAAAACCACTTCGCCGTAGAACTGGCCGAGGTTGTCCGGGATCATGCCGCCGGACGATTGATTGTGCGCTGGATCCTGGGTCGAAAGGTCGGGACTGATCACGGACCAGCTCTGGCCCTGATTGCTGGTTTTGAAGATGACCTGGCAACCGTAGTACACCGTGTTGTGATCGAAAGGATCGATCGCCAGCGGCGGAGTCCAGTGGCAGCGATACTTTGCCTGATTGGGTATCGAGTCCAGCGTGTGCATCCACGGGCTCACAGACCGCGCCTGTTTGTTGCGCGCATCCCAGCGCGTCACCTCGTTGGCGTAACAGGAGGCCCAGACAATGTTGGGATCGGTGAGATCGGGCAGAGTGAATCCGGATTCGCAACCACCCATGCCATGATCCCATCCAGCATCGGGCCCGCGTTCTCCCACGGAGACGCTGGGGCCGCGCATCGTCGAATTGTCCTGCATGTTGCTGTACACGTAGTAGGGAATCTGGTCGTCAACCGCAACGTGGTACATCTGGCCGATGGGCAGAGAAACGTCGTGGAAGCCGCGCCCTCCAACCGTAGTGATTGCAAGACCGCCATCAAAAGTGATGGCGAAATGGTTGGGGTCCTTCGGGTCCATCCAGATGTCGTGGTTGTCGCCGCCCCACGGCCGTTCTTCGAAAGTAAGTCCGCCGTCGAGAGAAACAAGAAAGCTGCTGTTGGAAACCAGAACCATGTTCTCGTTCGCCGGTGATACGGCAACGCGAATGTAGTAGCCGGCGCGACCGATCAACGTGCGGTCCCAACTGACCACCCGCCAGTTTTCGCCGCCGTCGTCCGAGCGCCACATGGAACCTTGTTTGTCGGTCTCGATTAGCGCATAAACACGATTTGAATCGGTGGGAGCAACGGCAACGTCAATTTTGCCGACGGGCGAATGGGGTAGTCCGTGGCCCTCGATGTGAGTCCAGGTGGTTCCGCGATCGTGGGAAACATACAGCCCACTGCCCGGGCCGCCGCCGTTTTCCGCCCAGGTGTGCATCTCCACTTGCCACATACCCGCAAACAGCGTGCGCGGGTTCTCTGGATCCATACCGATCCCGGAACATCCTGTGTTGGCATCGACGAACAGGACTCTCTGCCAGGTTTTGCCGGCGTCTTCAGTGCGATAAACCCCGCGCTCCTGCTGTGGCGCTGAGAGTCGGCCCAGCGCGCATACGTAGACGCGGTCGCTGTCCTGGGGATCGACGACGACCCGTCCAATGCGTCCGGTGTCGTCGAGCCCCATATGGGCCCAGGTCTTACCGCCGTCCGTAGACTTGTATACGCCGTTGCCTGTGACGTCGATGTCACGAATGGCCCACGCCTCTCCAGTGCCTACCCAGACGACATTGGGATCGGAAGGGGCGACTGCCAGGGCACCGATGGCGTCCACCGGTTGGTCATCGAAAATAGGGCTCCATCGATTGCCCCCATCCGTCGATTTCCAGACGCCGCCGGACGCCGCGCCTGCGTAATACGTGCTGGTGTCTCCTGGAATTCCCGCTATCGCCGATACGCGATTGCCGTTGATGGGGCCCAGAAAACGAAAACCAAAGTCGTCGCCCGCTCCACCGCGGAACCGCCGCTGAGCCAGTAGAGATCCGCAGGCAAGGGCCAGAACAAGGGCAGCCAGGAAAAACTGCACAGCAAAGCGGGATCGATTCAGCATGGAAGCATCCACTCCGTTGGCTTTGAAAAGCCAGGCGATTGTACACCAAATGCAATGCAAAACGCGGGTCGGAATTCAACCCGAGGGCAGCTACCGGGGAATCGGAATTCGCGCGAGCAATATGTCGTGCGTACCTAACTCGATGGACATACCGTTGTTCATGGTTACGTTGCTCCCCGTCCATAGATCCTTGCCTTGCTGCGGGCCGTGCAGTCCCAAACGCGCCAGATCAAGATGAAATGGATGCGTCGAGTAACGCCGCGCTCCGGCATTGAGGACCGCAACGGCGATCGCGCCACCCGAGAGGTGACGTGTCCAGACCTCCACTTCGCCGTCTGAGTAAACACGCGATCCCTGTTTGCCAAGGAGATCCTGATCGATAGCGATGACATCTCGGTTGGTCAGGATGTCTTTAATCGCTGGAGTCATCGCGGTCAGATCGTTGCCGGCCAGTAAGGGTGCAGCCAGCATCGCCCACATGCTGAAATGCGAGCGGTTTTCCGCTGGCGTGAGCTTTCCGTTACCCACTTCCAGCATATCGGGGTCGTTCCAGTGGCCTGGGCCTGCGTAGGCTTCGAGCCCCTCCTGCTGACTCAGGATCGCGTAGATCCGATCCCAGCGTGGAGTGATGTCGCCGGTCGTGCGCCAGAGGTTGCCACCGAGTTGCGGTGCCCACTCCCACGAAGCGTCCCAGCCGTACTGGCAAAGGGAAAAGACGATGGGTCGCCCCGTTTCCCGGAGCGCCTTTCCCATCTTGACGTACGCATCCATCATCAGGCGCATCTGCGCGGCCTGATCGTTGGGCGCCTGCTTTTCCATGACCGCAGGGATGTAGCTGCACAAGTCGTACTTGAGATAGTCGATCCCCCAGGAGGCGAAGAGCTGCGCGTCCTGTTCTTCATGTCCAAGAGAACCTTCATATCCCGCGCAGGTCTTTGGCCCCGGCGAAGAATAGATGCCAAGCTTCAGCCCCTTCGAATGCACATAATCGGCAAGAGCCTTCATGTCCGGGAATTTGGCGTTGGAATGCAAAACACCCTTGGCGTCCCGCTGCCCCTCCCAGGTGTCGTCAATGTTGACGTAAACGTAGCCGGCGTCTTTCATGCCCGACGCTGCGATCTGGTCGGCGGCGGCGCGCACACCTTTGTCGTCGACCTTGTCGGCAAAGAAGTTCCAGCTGTTCCAGCCCATAGGCGGCGTTTGCGCTACGTGCGTTGAACCGCCATCTTGAGCTCTCAGCGAAGACGGTGACACGGTAAACGCAATTAGTCCCAAAAAGCCTGCGAGGATATAGGTGGGGCGACAGATCACGGAGTTCCTCCTGAAGAGATCGATCCTGAGGCGAGCGTTACGGCTCTGTTGTCATCGTGGAACGATGGCCGGTCACAGTGGTCCAATAATCCATCCAGCGTTCGCGAATGCCATTGGTGCGCTCGATGAGTTCCGCGCTGGGCGTCTTGCCGCTTTCAACCACCATCACCATACCGGTATTGAAACTCTTCTGCGAATGCTCGACGTCCGGTTGGCGAATCCCCTCGGCTGCGATGACATCCTGGATTCCGATCCTGATCCTGTCAGCCTTGAAAACAGCGTGCCCGTTGGCGTCCTTACCGGCGGGGACCAGGTTCCTGAGAATGAAGAAATCCGGGACCTCATTCGCCGAAATGAATCCCATGAGATATAAATCGAGGTACGAGTATCCCGTCGCTGGAACATAGTAGTTATCGTCCAGTTGGGTATAGGTTCCGTCGAAGTTATCCTGCCACACGCCACCTCCCATGGCTGATGCCTCAGTCGGACGCTGATAGGGGAAGGGAACTGGCGCCTGCAATCCCATGTCCCAGTGCACGGGGCCTAAAACAATGGTTTCCCCTTTCACCTTGGCTGATACAAAAGCCGACCATCGGTGACCCATTTCGTGGCCAATTTGTGACATTGCATAGTCGTATGGTGGAATCTTGCCGTTGGACGTGCGCTCCCGCAGCTGGTCGAGGTATCCGCCAATGTTATGCGTGTTATGGTCATTCAGTCCCGCCGGGGGATATTCCTGCATCTGGTTGGCACCGACATAAACGGGATGGATGAATTGCCACTGGAATCCGCCTTTGGTGCAGTAGTCGGCCAGGTTGCCCTGTTCTGCGCCAATACCGGTAACCGCTCCGCCCGAGGGACCGCCACCCAGAGGACCGTCGCTCGAAGTCCCGGCTTCCGGATTGTCGATGCGGAAATCTGAGTAATACGCCAGCATGTCAAACTTGTCGCCCAAAGCCTCTATGACTGAACAGGTAAGGTCTTGTGCTCGCGGTGGCTTCATGTAGTGGAATGCTTCATAGACAACAGGAAAGGGTCCGCTGTTGTCTGTCAAAGCGGAGAAATGGGCGGCGGGGCTGGTGATGCCTTTGAGCTTGACCGCGTGGGGCGCGATCTGCGTGAAATTGCCGGAGCCGGGCTGGCGAACGGCGCCGCTGACATAAAGAACGTCGCCTGATTTGTAGCCTTCGGGCAGCGTACCCTGGATGGAAAGGGTGTCGCCCTCGGCAATGACGTGCGGCGCCAGACCTGGTCCAATCGCAACGTACCGGGGGCCGATGTGGAATGTGCCGCGCGTGCGCTCGCCAAAGCCACGAACGCTCCAGACCGTCCTTGCGCTGGCAGCCGGTTGACACCCCGTTCGCGGCATCTCCTTGTCGAGGCAGACCAGGTAAGTGAGTCCGGCAATCGCAGGGTCCGTCCCGGGGAGCAACGGGCCGCGAGCTTCCAGCGAAACCTTGAGATAGAGATTATTGAGAGAGCTGAACGTGAGCTTTCGGATGTCGAGATGAGCTGGCGCAGAAGAGTCACCGGCGACTGGAATCGATGCAATCGGCGTTTCCTCGTCCCCGTCCACCACTGGATAAATACCGACGATCCCGTCGCGAGCCGCCACGTCCTGCCAGGAAAGGTCGATTGTCCCGTTCTTGTGGAGAACTGCCTGGAAACGGTTCACGGTCGGTGTCCAGGTCCAGTCCTGGATGCCGGCAAAAGGCTCTGTCAGGCTCCAGCTGATCACCGCACGGTCTTCCAGCTCCTTGAAGTAACGAGTGCCCGACATTCGTGGTTTGAAAAAGACACTGATGGCTGGAACCGTATTGATGATCTCCGACGCGGCGTCCTTCAGTTCGGCAAAGCGCTCTACTGAGAGACCGCCTTCACGTCCGACGCCCACGCCGCGCCGGCCAGACTGCCCGTCAGGGCTTTGTGGTTTCCCAAAGACGATCGATCCGGTTATGCCCACGGAGATCGAGTTCCAGGTCTTCCCGGAAAAAGGGAAAGAGAAATTCTTCAAGTCGGCCTGAGGAGTATTCAGGGGCGAGCCGAAGTCACCGTCCCAGGCAAACGGCAAGTTCTGCACGCGATACCCGTTATCTGACGGGATGAAGCGCAGCGTGTGGTGCGCCAGGTTGAACATATTAGCGCGACCCAGTGCGTCAGGCTTGAGCGTAAGCAAAATGAGTTTGCCACGCGTCGTCACTGTGCCGATGGAATGACCCGGCTCCGAATCGAACTGTGCGCGACCCATCGCAGGACAAAGTCCGACGACCGCAGCCAGCGCCAGAACGAACAGTGCGCGGGCATCACGGGATGCAGAATTGCGGCCAGATACGCTGGTCGCCTGAGGCGCAGCCTTCATGAACATTCCTCATTACGGATGATGGATCGCCGCGCCCCAGTCTGGTCCAACCAGGGTCGGGCAAATGTTTCCGCAAATGACTGTGACCTGACGATATTCAGCGTGCAGCGGTGCTGGGAAATCCGCCGGGCGTCAGTGTATCAGCAGAGAAGCCAATATCGCATACAATCTCGCAGCGCCAGTTGTATACAGTCGGCTGTCCAACCATCGGACTAGGTCGTCCTCCCACCATCCAGGTCGGGCTCCATCCATTACAAGGTGATCGACACATCATGCCCGTGAAATGTCAGTTGTTTTTTAGCATCGGAACCCGCCAGGCGAATCCACATTGGCATTCCATCGGGGTTGAGCATACGCGATCCCGTAGCCAGACGCAGATCAAGTCGACGTGAGGTCTCACTCCACTTCATCTCGATGCGTGTGTAAGCTCCGGTCCGGAAATCAAACGTTTCGCCATCGTCCTGATACAGAAATGCGTTGCCGTCGGCACCCGGATAGACCGTCAAAGTCAGCGTCTCATCCACAGGCTCCGCTGTGTATTGACGCAGCGGCCCTGTTGGAATGATGGCTCCAGCGCGGACGTAGAGCGGCATCGTGGCCAGGTCCACGTCGCGCGTGATTTCACATCCCCCGGCCTGGCGTTCGTTGGTCCAGAAGTCGAACCAGTCGCCGTGGGGCAGATAGAGTGTCCGTTGCGCCGCGCTCTTCTCCACGACGGGCGCGACCAGTATGTCGCGGCCGTACAGGTACTCATCACCCCGTGCGACCGCCGCCGCATCACCAGGATGGTGCAGCCATAGTGCCCGGATTACCGGCAAGCCGGTCTCGCAGGTCTCGCGCACGGCTGAGTAAAGGTATGGCATCAGCTGATAGCGCAGCTCGAGATACTTCTTGCAAATCGGCTCGATTGCCGGGTTGCGAATCTGGGCAGGATCAGGGTGGTAGTCCTTCGTCTCCGGGTAAACGATATCGCCGGTGTCCCATCCCCATGGCAAATGCAGCCGCCAGTCGCGCCCGTGCGAGCGAAACAGCGGGCAGAACGCCGCGAACTGGAACCACCGCGCGTAAAGTTCGCCCGTGTACTCATCGGTAGGGATGAAGCCGCCGATGTCGGTGCCCCAGTACGGAATTCCGCTCAGACCCGTGTTGACAGCATTCGGAACGTGGGTCTTCAGCGTCTCCCAGCGCGAAAGCACATCGCCCGACCACAGAAAGGCGGCGTAGCGCTGCATGCCGGCATAGGCATTGCGGTGAAGTGCGTACACGCGCTGATTGGGGCGGTAGAGCTGCTGGCCTTCGAAGTACATGCGATTGCGTGCAAGCCGCGAAGCGGCATCGAGGCCGTCTCCCTGATCGGGCCACCATCCATCGATGCCCATCTCTGCGAGCGGTCGATGCGCAGGCCAGTAGCATGCCACCTCGCGGTCCGGCGGCCAACGATGGTCGGCAGTTCTGCCCGTGGGCAGGGGCGCCGCTGTGCAGGGATCATGAACGGTACCGGTGAGAGTCTCACCTTCAACCACCACATGGAGGACCACCTTAAAGTGGTCGTCGTGCAGCTGCGTGACAGCTTGTTGCGGATTGGGAAACGCTCGCTCGTTCCAGGTGAATTCTCCGTTGTCCGTATTCCATCCGTTCGGGCAAAATCCTGTACCGAGATAGATCATCGCGTCGCAGGGCAGCTTCTTCTCGCGAAAAGTTCGCGCCTCCGCCAGAATCTCCTCGGGAGATCCGAGCGTGCGATGCGATTGCTGATACCCAAGCGACCACAATGGCGGCATCTCCGGTAATCCCGTGATCGCCGCATAGGCACGCAGAATGTCGGCAGGCTGCTCGCCAGCGACGACAAATACATCGAGTGGCAGCAACCCGCCTCCGGTTGGAGTCAGCCGTCCCTCCGATCCGTGCAGATCGAAGACGCCCAAAGGAGCGTGCACAAACAGGCCCCAGCCCGCGGTGCCGATCAGAAACTGGATCGGTACGCGCGCGCCGTGCGTGCCGAGATGGTAGCCGCCCTGCCCGCTCACCATGCGGTCTGCATTGCCACGGCGATCGAACTGCGGTCCACCCTGGCCCAGTCCCAGCAGCGGACTATCACCGGTATCGAAACGCAATTCATGGCTCCCGGCGTCGAACGTAAGCTGCTGGATCACCTTGCCCCGCGGTCCCTCCACCCTGAACGAGAGAGGATCGTACGCCACCCTGACGTGCAGGTCTCCGCATCGGATGTTGCGCGTGCCGTGAAAACTCCGCAGCCGAGCGACCGGGGATGCGGGCAGTGAATCCACCAGCGCTCCATCTGACGGAAGCTGTGCAACCTTGCCCTCCGAAACCGGCTGCACGGTGATGCGAGCCGTGTGCGTATCGATGGAGAACAGCGCAATCTCCATCTCTCCGTTCGCTGTTTCAGCCGAGAGGGTGGAAGCGGCCGGCCCCGCCAGCGCCAGCGTGCCGGCCGTCAGCATGCCTTTGAGGGCGGCGCGCCGGGTCAGGGAATCATGCATCGACAGTGAACCTCCTGCTGTCCTTCACACTCGTGGATGGAGCGCCGGGCAACTGCCCGGCGCTAGGTGGTCGCCGTGATGTTCTTCAGGTATACCGAGTAGCGCTCGTCCATGATCTGGTTGAGCGGCACCAGAGTGTGCCGAGGTCCTCTGCCCGTCGTTTCGAATCGCAGCGGATACTGGTAGGACGCCTCGGCACGCTGTACCCAGACTGTGTCGGGAGCAGGCGGCGCTGCGGGCACCGGTTTGCCATTAGCATCGCGATGCATGCGTCCGCGCAGATCGACCGTCGGCATCGGATAGCCGTCGTCGAAGCCCCGCGGTCCCGACCCACCGTAAATCATCCCTGTTGTCAATCCTTCTGTGCCCAGCAGCGCCGCCAGCACCAGCGGTCCATACATCGCAGCCTGTACCGATTTATCGTCGGGGGCCGTCTCGATACGGAGAGCGAGGGGTAAATCAATGGCGACCGTATCTCCCGCTTTCCAGTCGCGCTCCAGCTTCACGTACGAAGAAGGTGCTGCGGGCGTGGTTTGCGGTTCGCCATTGATGCTGATGGTCGCGCCCTGCGCCGCCCAGTACGGCACACGAATCTGCAGAGCCGTCGGAGATGAGGGTGCGGATTCCACTGCAAGGGTAATACGCCCGTCCTCCGGTAGCTTTGTCGTGAGCCGAAGCTTCAGGCCTCGTTCCTTCCAGTCGAGCGTCGAAGGAATGAAGAGATTCACGAAAACGGAATTGTCATCGTGGAAATACACCGAATTGGTGAGCTTCCCATATTCCTCTGAGCCCGTTCCCGTACAGCACCAGAAGGCGTCAAACGGCGTGCCAAAAGTCTTGTACATGCCGGGCTGCAGCGGCACGTAATACATCACCATGCCGTTGCGATCCTGCGTGCCGTAGCGCACGTTGTAGAGCAGGCGCTCGTAATAGTCGAAGAATTTCGGGTCTGGGTTCTGGCCGTAGAGATGCCGGGCAAGCTTCATCATGTTGTAGGAGCAGCAGCATTCCTCGGCCGCCGGACCAAGTTGCGTAGCAATGGCATCCGCGGCGTGCCACATCTCGCCGTTGCTGGTCCCGCCGGTGCAGTATGCGTGATGTTCAGTCACGATGCGGTAGAAGTTCTGGCTGATCTGTTGGTATCGCGTGTCGCCGGTGAGTTCGTACCCGCGCGCGGCCCCGATCATCTTGGGGATATTGGTGTTGGCATGGTTCCCGTCTAACTTGTCTTCATTCGCGGCAAGGGGATCGAAGATCTTGTGATGTTCAAAGCGATACCCCAGATCGCGATACTTCACATCGCTCGTGATCGCGTACAGATTGAACGCCGATTCCATCATCCCGCCGTGCTCCACCAGAAGCACGTGCTGCCAGTCATCGTCGCTGAAGCTACGCGCATACGTGTCGGCCCAGTCCGCCATCCGTTGCGCCATTTCCAGCGCCTGGTGGTTGCCGGTGTGTTGATACATGTCGATCAGTCCGGCCATGATCTTGTGGTAGGTGTAGAACGGCGCCCAGACACGCTCGTGTTTTCGAAGGCGATCGTAAAAAGTGGTCGGGTAGGCGCCAAGATATCCATCCTTCGCCTGGCACTCAGCGAGCATCGTCACCAGTTCATTCGCTTTCGTCGCAATGAACGTATCGCCGGTGCTGGCATGCGTCAGCGCGCACCCCGAAAGATAATGACCCACGTAATGGCCGCGAAGCTCGCAGTCCGGCGCTTCCCATCCACCCAGCGGATCGGCATCGGTCGGAAGACCCGCCGTCACCCGGAAGTTATAGGCCAGCCGCTCGTTGGGCAGCGAGTAGAGGAAGCTGCGATTCAGCTCCATCATGTCCTTCCAGTAGCTGGGCAGAAGGCGAACCTCTGGCATCGGGAACGGCTTCGCCTTCCACTGCACCTTGGCGACTGCCGCGCTGGTCAGGTTTTGCACTGCCGTGTCTTCGGCAACTGTCTGACCAGCGGCCGGAGCCTTCTTGCTGCCCTTGTCGGAGAGAGCGAGAGCAGCGCCAGGCACCAACGATGCGGCCCCCGCAACGGCAGCACTACTCAGAAATCCTCTGCGCGTCAGTTTGCGATTCATGATCTTCACCTCATAGGTCCGTCTGCGCAACATTGCGCGTTGCGGACCCTGTTTTCAGAATAGCTACGAAACCATACAAATCTCGCGGGGAGAGGCTCTGAGGTATTTTTCCTTAGCTCATGGTCGCAATAACCTCGAAGTGCCGTTGGCCGCTCGTGGCGAAGATCGCGGCATCTTTGTGCGACCCTCCCGGCGTAACAGTCTTACCATTCACGGTCAGTCCGGCGATGGACTTCTCCGCAGGCATGCGAAAGCTCACCTGCAGTTCCGCGGGCTGTTCTTTCTCCGGAAGGTCAATGACCGCCGTCAGCTGTTTGACGCCTCGCGTCTCAATCCGGTAATCGACGCGGCCCCATCGTGTAGGCGCTTGCTCGATCCCGATCGGTTTCCCTGCGGCGATCCACGCGTGGGGGATCGCTCGCCCAAAGTAAAGCCGATCCGCGTCGGGATCCTCAAACACGAGCATCCAACGCAGCAACAAAGGAATCGTTTGCTGTGCAGGGATGCAGAAGAGAGCGTCTCCGCCGTTGATGCCAGAGACCTCGCCGGCCGTCCAGCTGCCGCGCGAGTGATCGTGATAACGATGCGAATAGAGAAAGAGAATGTACTCCTCGATGCGATCCAGCCGTAGCAGGGCCTGCGCATATCCGTACGAAATAAAACCGAGGATGTCGCGGCCATTCGGATGTGGAGGTTCGACATTAGCGACGACTCCCAGAGTGGTCGCACCGTAGGCGCGCATGCAGTCAATGATCCGGTTTGTCTGTTCGTCGGACAATACGGCGGGGTGCACCAGCTCGGCGTAAGCGCGATGAGGCCAACCCTGCTCGCTCGGCCGCTCTTTGGCCAGCGACTCGCGAAAGGTCAGCGCCATTCCCGGCAGCGGCCCAACGTAGGGCGGAGTCTTCTCGCGCTTCGTGTTGGCGTCGATGCTTTGCGTCAATGCGGCAAGCAGTTGATCGGCGCGCTTCGACCACGATGACGCAAGCGTTTCAGCACCGCTCAGCCGCATCGCCTTCCAGGCCTTCGCAAGATCCCGCCAACCGCGCACCGCGAAAGCGCTGTTGGAGAAATACGGCTTCCACCAGATCGAAGGGTCAGGCATGAGGCAGGAATCTGATTCGCACCAGCCATGGATCAAGCCGTACCCTGGATCCGACGGCGGCAGCCGCAAGGCTTCCTCGTGCAACTCGCTCAACAGCGCCGCGCCTGCTTCAATCTTTTCGCGGTGCTTTGCAACAAGTGTTCGATCACGCGTGTAGTTGTAGTACCGCGCGATCAGCGATAAGGTCAGACCAAACTGCGCCGTCTCCGGCCCGCGCATGTTCACCATGCCTTTGGCATCAACGAAGCTGGTGAAGTAGTTGTCGAAAATGTCGCGCGCCGGCTCGAAACGGCCGCATTCCAGGTTCGCATACAAAGACATCGTGAAGATGTCCTGAAACCCGTCATACTCCGGTCCGTAGTAGTCGCGGTCTACAGCTCCATATTTTGGATAGACGCCACCCGGCCGCACAATTTGTTCCTTTACGAAGGCATAGGTGGACATGTCACTCCAGCTTCGATCGGGCACCGTGACTGGAGCGACGTCGTTCATCAGCCGGTCCCAATACTCGGCGAACTCAAGCAAAGCTTTGTAGAAGTCCTCGGCGCTCGGGTCCTGGCGGCGTCTCGAGTACGCCGGATAACTGTATCCGTAGACGACCTTCAGGATCTTTCCGTCCTGTACATGGCAGGTGCGGTGCCACGTCTGCACGATGAAGCGGTCCCTGGCCAGCACATCGCCAAATGCGATGGACTCGTAATAGGTGCCGCCGTCTCCTGGGAAAACCTTGCGTACTCCAGGCATCCAGCCGCCCACCAGCCCTTCATGCCGCTTTCGCGCAAGCTCCAGGCTGAGTTCGGGGAAGTATTGCACTGGGTGATAGGTTCGCGTGTTGCCCGTCGGGTAGACCGGCATTGTGTCGCTGCATTCCCGCGTGCCCACAATCGTGTTCCACGACGGCCGATAGCCGCGCCCGCTATGCTCCGCCGAATCCATTGGAGGCGCGGCGCGCCTCACCAGCTCTTCGCTGGGATCGCCTTCCGCAAGAAGTTTGTCGGCGAGCAGATCGCGATCCGCCATGCCAATGTCTTTCAGCGCGAGTCCCAGCCACGCGGGCCCGTCGTCGGCGAACACCGGCTCAGCTGTTTTCGGCAGCACACGCGCAGTACCCGTGAACGACACAAAGGTCAATACTCCGTCGCGCGTGCGAAGGTCCTCGTACACCTTCCATGAAATCGAATCGCGGCTAAACGTGCACACCAGCGTGTGACCCTCAACCACAACATCGCTCGCCTTCTGCATGCCTCTGAGCTGGCTGCTGGGCCGAAGCGCCGAGTCGATAGCTTCGCCGGTTGCGGAGAAGCTGGTTAAAGCCGCCGCTCCGGCTGCCATACCCTGCAGAAAACGTCTTCTCTCCATTGTCCTTCCCTATTTCGATTGGCTGCGCGCTTCTTCCGAAGCTGGTTCAGAACTGCATTCGAAGAATCAGGCTGGATTCCACTCGGTCAAGAGCCCACTGCGTCATCGCGTGTCGGAGTTCGCGAGAATCTTCTGTTCCATGTCGCTTGCCGCAACAGCCGGGCCGATGGGTTCACGGCGGACCTGGAAGGACAGCGGGGTCAAACGAAGGAAGTTTCGCATAGGCAGAAGTTATAAGGCATTTCGTGACTGTATACAACAACGTATGCTTCCCGCTTGCCCTGCATCCTCGCCAAAATTGGGTCCGCAAAGCCAGCGGATTAGGGTCCGAAGGAGATGAAAAAGGGATGAAAACACTGGGTAGAGAAAGGCGGATAAGAATCCCCCGCCGGCGTTTCGACTGCATGTGGGCAAAATCACCAGGGACCGTAATTCCGTTGACGCCGCCGCCTCTGGTGTGGTTCTTTCCGCGGATGGGGCTGCTGCCGATACAGAAATGTATACAATCTTCACCTCGGAAGCGATTCCGGACTGAACTGGCTCTCGCAGCATTTGAGGCTTTGAGCAGTCTATCGGTAAGCAGACCGCAGGTTCACCGGTTCAGATGGAACAGAGCAATTCAGAATAGCGGGTGGCTTTTGTACTCGGCGGCGAACTGGTCGGCCTCCTGATTCAACGACTCCGTCGTTGCCTCATGCGAGATCAGCAGCACACGGTAGCGGAAGGTGGCTGTCTGTCCTTTCTCCAGTGTGTAGTTGAAGGCAGCCTGCTTTGGATCGAAGATGCTGCGCCCCAGCGGATTGGCTGCGAAGAGCCCATAGCCGCGCGCGTGCCAGTATGTAGGGTAGCCAGGGTTCAACGGGTGGTCGAGGATGGCAATGGTGACCGTGTGCGCCTGCGGATCGTGGCCGGTGAGTGAGCACCAGCGGCCGCGCGTGCTCCAGACTGCGCCGCCTTTGACGCCTTCGCTGGTGAGATACACGCCGGTTGCTTCGGTGGTGTCAGCCGCGTCGACTTTGGTGGGCCGGCCGTTTGCGTCGAGGAACACACCACCCTTCTCGTCCGGGCTTTCGAGCCAGTGGGCCACGCGGATACCGAGGACGCCTTCTTTGTCGTCATTGAAGACGGCGCGGTCGAGCGCTTTCAAAGTGATGACCTCGTCGATGACACGCGCGCGAGGCCGCCGGGAAAAGATGTAGCGCGTGGTCTGATCGAGAATCCGATCGCCTTTGCCGGTGACCCAGACCGAATCGACGACGAGCTCGCCGCGGTCGGCTCCGCTCTTTGTGGAGACGATTTTGGTTTGGAGGATCGTTCCCATTTTGGTGCGATCTTCCGGCTTGGTGGCATCGGAGTTATTCCAGAAATCGAAGCCGTTGACATTGCCGTAGTTGAACCACATTCCGGCATGATGGGGATGATCGACGCGCTCATGAGGGCGTCGATCGAGAGGGTAGCCGCGCGTGACGGTGATGCCTTCGTCGGTGATGAGCGGATAGAGAACCGGCTTCTTCAGCGTGGTCGGCCAGAGATACGACGTGAATGGCTGGCCGTCGATGGTGATATCGACGCGGCGGTTGGCCTCGTCGGCCACGACCTGTACGCCTGAGGTCCTGGCAGCTTTAAGCTGGTGTGTCGAAGTCAACATGGCTGCAGCAACAACGGCGAGCGCAGCGATGCTACGCATAGACCTTGCCTCCCACCATCACCTGCTGCGTCTTGTCGTCGAAGGTGACCTTCTCACCGGTTTGGATGGCCGCCACATTCATGCACAGAGCAATGGAGTGGCTGTAGCCGGCCTCGATGGGAGCATTGGGTGTCTTGCGCGAGCGCACGCACTCCATCCAGTTGCGCATGTTGGCGGAAGTTTGCGGATCGCTGTGGGTGTCGGCGGCGGTGGAAACCTCTTCAACATGATCGGTGAGCGAAAAACTGGTGAGCAGATTCGGCTTCATTTTCATTTCGGCGGCGTACTTCTCGGTCAGGCCACCGGTCGGGGTGACGGTCTGCTTGTCCATGTCGATCATGCCGGCGTTGGAGTAGTAAAGCTCCTTCACGCCACCGGCGGAGTTCGTGAAACGCGAGCTGTACTGCACCTGGAAGCCTTTGCTGAGGTCGTCGAGCGGACCGTAGTCGAAGACAGCCGTCATCGTGTCCCAGTTCTGACGGCCGTCTTTCCAGAGATAGATACCGCCGTTTGCGACGACGCTGCGCGGATGCGGCAGTCCGCTGAACCAGTGCACGGTATCGATCTGGTGAACGAGCCACTGATCGGGAATGCCCGAGGAGTACGGCCAGAAGAGGCGGAACTCGAGATACTTGCGCGCGTCGAAGGGAACGTGCGGCCGGTTGAGGAGGTAACGGTGCCAGTCGGTGTCCTCTTCCTTGAGGAGCGGCACGACATCGGGGCGACGCCAGCGGCCTGGTTGATTCACGTTCCAGGTCATTTCGACCATGACGATGTCGCCGAACTGGCCGGACTTGATGTACTCGGCGGCCTTTTGATAGCTCGGCGTGCTACGGCGCTGCGTACCGACCTGGACGATCTTGCCTGTCTTCTTCACCGCGGCGAGGAATTTGCGAGCATCGTCCATGGTGTGCGCGGTCGGCTTTTCGACATAGGCATCGCGTCCGGCTTCGACTGCCTCCACACCATGCAAGGCGTGCTGGAAATCGGCCGTGGCAACCAGGACAGCATCGACATCTTTGCGCGCGTACAGTTCATCGTTGTTGCGTACGGGATCGACTTTGGAACCGCTGAGTTTCTCAATGTAAGCGGCACCCTCTTCGCGTCTGCGATTCCAGATGTCGGAGACCGCGACGAACTCGAAGTTCATGTCTTTGGCATGCTGCACAAAGGCCGGAATCAGGGCGCCTTTCATGCGATCGCCGCAGCCCACCACTGCGACTCGCACGCGATCGTTCGCCCCGACGATGGCGGCGTAGCTTCTGGCATTCCACGAAACAGCAGTGGCCGCGAATGCGGCGCTTCCTGCTTTCACAAATTCCCTGCGCGTCGTTGCTGTTCCCGCCATGGTGGGTCCTTTTCTCCTTTGGAAAGTGTCGCGGTGTTCCATCACTCATGAAGTTTGCTATTGATATGGAGCGTGAACCGCTGGAAAATCCTTCACGCTTGTTTCGGCGATACCTGAGCCTTCAATGGAACGCATTGTCTCGGGAGTCAATTCGTATGTCGTTGTCGTAAGGGTGGTCAGACCTCTCTGGCCGCGACCAAATAATAACGTCTCTCAGTTGTCACCAGCAACCGATCGAGGCAGAAATGGCTGCCGCTACTCCTAAGAGCACGGTTTGGCCGATTCCCCAATTACCAGATGTTGAATGCGCGCTGGCGCTGCTCCCGGTGCTATGCGAACGCCTCTTGAATCTGCCGGCGACCACTCTTCTGGTCAGTGCTGTCGGCTCGAAGGCTTCTTCATTTCGAATGAAGGAAACACGTGGTCGATGAGTTCCTGACGCAACGTGAGGCGCAGATCGGTTCCCGGCTCCGGCTCGGTATTGGACTGAGGATGCAGGACCGCCGATGGCGCAGGCGATCCCGAATCGGTCGTGTTGACCGCGAGAATGCCGGCCGCGTGTCGTGCCGGATCGATGAACATCTCGGACGAAAAGCCACCCTGGTCACCGTCGTGATACAGGTAGCAGTGCCCGTTGAGATTGAGCACAAAGAAGCCGAGGCCCATTTTCGGCGCATCCTTCGTGTATGCGGTAGAGGTTTTGTCCAGCTCAACAACCGGCAGCACGCCGGTCCATGCTTCCTCAAGAGAGCTTCGCTTGAGAACGAAATCGTAGACGGGGTTGGCGGGGTCGCCGAGCAGGAAGCGGAGATATTTCACCATGTCGGTTATGGGAGCTTTGAGGCCGCTGTTCGAGGACGTGATTCCGCTATCGAAGTTGAACGGTTGCTCGGTGAGCTTATCTCCCGCGCGGAGGTAACTCTCCGAGACATGCGATTCCAGGAAATAAGGGGCGCGGTCGAAGTAACTCCTCGTCATGCCGAGCGGCTTCAGAATGTTCTTATCGATATATACCTCGAAGTCATCGCCGCTGAGCCGCTCGATGATCTGGCCCAGAAAAACATAGCCGAGGTTGGAATAGCTCCACTGAGTGCCCGGTTTGAATGCGACGTGCGTATACGGCAGCATCGCCGCCACCTGAGCCCAGTGAGTCGGCTCGAATGGCTGCCAGTCGCAGTTCTTCGGATCATCGCAGTCCCAGGGCCACGTAGGATTGCGAAAGCCCGCGCTGTGCGTGAGCAGGTCACGAATCGTGATTGCGTCAATCCGCCCGAAATCGTCGTGGACTTGCCGCAACTCCGGCACATAGAGCACCGCGGGATCGTCCAGCGAGAGCTTGCCGCGATCGCGCATCTGCAGGATGGCGATCGATGTCATGGTCTTGGTAATCGATGCCCAGTTATATGAGGTTTCGCCGTCGATGCGCCGATCTGTGCCGTTCCGCATCAGCCCGAAGAAGAACTCGGTGTCCGGTTCCTGCCTCCGAACGATGGCGATAGCGCCCCCCACCGTTCCGTGCTGCGCAAGGACGGTATTGAAGCGCTGATGCAGCGCTTCGCTCTGCCCAGGCGCAGCCAAGGGTGAGAGCAGAACAGCGAACAGGAAGGTTGCGAGGATGTTGCGTGCCCCGGTCAACATGCCGCTGATGATCATACGCACTTTTCCCTGGCTCGCGTGTCTCTCCGGCTCGTCCCCAGGCGTCCTGGTATATGCGGGCACTGGCTCCGGGGCAAAGGTAGTGCGATGATGCGGGATACCGCGTTCAGCAGGAGATGCAGGCAGGAATCGTCTGGCTCGATTCCACGCAGCGATCCGAAAGACTGTCAACGAGTCTGGAATGGGCGGCGCGGGATGCCCAGCGAAGAGTTCGAAGGCGCTGATGTCGCATTATCTCGGCGGAACGTGACCTCCCACAGCTTTCACAACCGACTCCCAATTCGCTCGCCGCTGCCTGAAACGCTGGCCGCTCCCCCGTCACCATCCCATGCTATGGTGTCGAACCCGGAACCGCCTGTTGTTTTCGCCTGCAAAGCCCTCCAATACAGGCTGTTGAGTCGACACTGTACTGTGGTACTTTGGGTGATCTGACGACGCCGCGGCCCCAGCCGCGACATCGTTGGACTGTCTTTTCTGCCCCGTCTCGCTTCTTGTTTGCAACAACTTGCGACTTTCGACCATCGGTCCCTGGAGTTGGCGATATGGGGGTGAAGCCCTCGCTTCGACATATCGGTAAGTACGAGGTCATCGACGTCATAGGGACGGGCGGGATGGGGATCGTCTTTCGCGCGCACGATCCCGCGATCGGCCGTACCGTGGCGATCAAGATGCTTCGCCAGACCGACCCGGCTGCTGGTTCCGGTCTGTCCGACCGCTTTTTCTCCCGCGAAATGAAGTCCACGGGCAATCTTCACCACAAAAACATTGTCACCGTCTACGACAGCGGGGAACAGGACGGCAACCCGTACCTCGTCATGGAGTACCTCGAGGGCGACGCTGTTTCCAAGGTGATTGCCGAGCGCCGCCCGATTCCCATCGTCGAAAAGCTCGACGTCGTCGTGCAGATCTGCGATGGCCTTCAGTATGCCCACGATCGCAACATCATCCATCGCGACATCAAGCCGGCGAACGTCATCCTGCTCGCCGACGGTACGGCCAAGATCGTCGACTTCGGCGTCGCCCGCGTCGCTGGCGGAGAAAGCACCATCGTCCAGGCTGGCCAACTGGTTGGCAGCCTCTACTACCTGTCCCCGGAACAAATCAATTCTCTGCCCATTGATGGGCGCAGCGACATCTTCTCTGCCGGCATCCTGCTGTACGAATTTCTCACCGGCCAGCTTCCGTTCAAAGGAGCGGATGCTGCTTCCACCTTCGTCAAAATTCTCACCGACGAACCGCAGCCGCTCGCGCAGTTCGTGCAGGACATTCCGCAGGCGATGCAGGCGGTCATCCATCGCGCGCTGGCCAAGAACGTCAACGACCGGTATCAGACCGCGGAGGAATTCGGCTTCGAGATCCTGGCCGTCCAGAAGCAGCTGACCTCCGGCATTATTGCCGACTGCATGAAGCGCGCTGAAGCCGCGATGCAGAGGCACGATCTCGAGCGAGCCCGGGTCCACTTCCTCGAAGTCATCCGCCTCGATCGACAGCACGACCGCGCCAACCGCCTGCTGCGCGATGTACGCAAGGCGATTCAGCAGGAACAGCGGTCGTCGCAGATCGTACAGATGCGCTCTCAGGCTCAGGTTGCTCTGGCTGGCGGACAGTACGAAGAAGCGCTCGCCTGCGCCGACCAGGCTCTCAAGCTCGATCCCTCGGACAAAGACTCCGTTCGACTCTCCGACGAAATTCGGGCCGCCATCACCCGCGCCCGCGCCGTCCGCGAAGCACTCAACCGTGCCGAGTCCGCGCTCTTTGCCGGCGACTTCGACGAAGCGAAGGATGCGGTGGAAGAATCGCTGCGTCTCGACGCCTCGGACTCTGAGGCACGCGCACTGGCTTCTGTGGTCAACAAGGAACTGGCGGAGCGAACCCGCCGACAACGGGTTCAGGACTATGTCGACCAGGCACGCCGCGGCATCGCCAAGCGAGATTTCGGCGATGCTGTCGATGCCCTGCATCAGGCCGGGGAACTCGATCCTGCTGACTCCAACATTCATGAACTCCTGCAGTGGGCCGAACGCGGCCAGGAACAGGAAAAACGTCGCAAGTATCTGGAGGAAATCACCGACCAGATCGAGAAGGCGTTGCGCAACGGCGACTTCACTTCCGCGTGCACGATCTCAGAGATGGGGTTGCAGCGCTTCCCCGACGATCCGACGCTCGCTCGCCTCCGCTCCATCTCGGAAAAGCAACGCGACATCGCCACTCGGCGCAAATTCGTGCAGGATCAGAGCCTGGCCGTAGAAGTCCTTACCGATCAGGGCGCCTTGCTGAGGCCATTGAAACCCTTCGCCCTCGCGCTGAAGAAGTATCCTGGCGAACCCAATTGGAATCGCTGCTCGCGCTGACCCGTGCCGCCGTGAAGATCCTCACCGATCAGGGCAGGCTTGCTGAAGCCATCGAAACCCTCGCCCTCGCGCTGAAAAAGTATCCTGGCGAACCCAATCTCGAGTCGCTGCTTGCTCTTACCCGCGGGGAAGCGGAGCGCGTTCGCCAGGAACGCGAGGAAGCAGCGCGTCGCGAGGAGCTGCAGCACGCCGAAGACGAGGCACGAGCGCAGCGCGCACAGCGCGTTCTCAACTCCTCCATCGAGATACGGCGCTCGCTTGATGCGCGCACCGCCGTGGACAAGATCTCCGACGATGCGGCGCAATTGCGCAGCGCTATCGAATCCGCGGACCTCGACGAACATGCCCGGAACGCCGCGGCTCTGGTGCTGCAGGAAGTGGACGCGCGGCTGCGCGCGCGCGACCAGGCCATCGCAGAACTCGAACAACTGAGCCGCCAGATCGAAGAGGTGCGGAATGTCGCCTCGCTGGCCGATGGCGATAACCGCCTGCGCAGCATCCAGGCGACCTTCCCCAACGAGAATCGAATCCAGACCCTGTGCAGCCAGCTGGGAAGCGCCCTCTCGCGTCTGCGTGAAGAGCACGACCGGCGCATTTCTCTCCTGACCGCGCTGACCCAGGGTGTCGACTCCGCGCCCGCGGGCGAGTTGAAGGCGGTGCAGCAAAGAGCCCGCGAACTGGCCTCAGGCTTCGCCGACGACGCACGGATCGGCGTCCTGCTGCAGCAGATTGAATCGTCGCTGTCGACCCGCGTTGAACGGCGGGCGGCTCACGCACGCGACATGGAAGGCCTCGTCGCCGACCTCGCGCGCTCCCGTTCGCTGCAGGAATTGGCCCGCATTGTCGAGCGCAGCAGATCGATTGCGGCTCTTGACCGCAGCGACAATGATCTGGCTGCCCGCGCCGAGCAACTGCAGAACGAAGCTTCTCGCCTGCGCATTCTGCTCGAGTCCCTGCTCGCTGAAATGAGTTCCCTCGCCGCAAACGTCACGGCCGCTCCGACCATCGACGACGCAGAGGCGATGGTGCCGCAGATCCGCTCCCTCGCCGAGCGCCAGCCGGATTTCCAGGATTTGCAGGAAGCCGCGACTCGCCTGCTCGCTCAGATCCACGGCCGCCGCATCGAACACGACCTGATCGTGCAGGAACTGGAGTCGACACGCGGCGCTGTCTCCGCCCTTGAACCTGAGGACGATCTCTCCGCCGCGGCCGCCCGAGCGTCCGAGTGCCGCGTGGTTCATCGCAACGATCCGACCATCCTCGCGCTTTCTGCCGAGATTGAAACTACGGTCGAACGTATTCTTCGGGAACGCGCCGAGCTGCGCGAACGCACTGCCGCCTGCGACGCCGCCATCCAGGCGGCTGACCAGCAGTTGAAGGTGAACGACCCGAATGCCGCGCTCGAGACGCTGCTCTCGGTGGAATCCCGGAATCCGGATCGTGCCGACCTCCGCCAGAAAATCGCTGCGGTGCAAAAGCAGCTCAAGGAACTTCGCATCGAGGAGGAGAACAGGGAACAGGAACGTCTCTCCCGCGAGAGAGCCGAAGCCGACGCGCGTGCTCGTGTCGCGGCCGCCGAACAGGCCCTCCAGCAGGCGCAGAGCTTGCTCGACCAGGGCAAGTCGGAAGAGTCCATCCAAATCCTCCGCACGGCACTGCAGGCCAACCCCGAACATCAGGGCCTGCGTGCAACACTCCAGGCCGTCGAGGCTGAACTGGCCCGCCAGCGCGCCGAACAACAGCGTGAAGAAGAGGAACGCATCGCGCGCGAGAAGGCCGAGCAGGAGCGTCTGGCAACGGAGAAAGCCGAAGCCGAGCGCAAAGAGGCCGAGCGAATTGCGAAGGCCAGGGCCGCAGCCGAGCAACGGGAGCAGGAGCGCCTCGAACAGGAGCGCATCGCGAAAGAGAAAGCCGATGCGGAGGCTCGCGAGCGCCAGTCTGCGACGGAGCACGCCATCCAACAGGCTCACCACCTGCTTGCCCAGGGGAAAGACGAGGAGTCACTGACTATCCTGCTCGGCGCCATGGAGCGCGACCCCGCCAGTTCAGCCCTGCGCACCGCGCTCGACGCAACGCGGAAGGAAATCGCCCGCCAGAAGGCCGAACGCGAGCGCGTGGCCAAAGAGAAGGCCGATCGGGAACGCCGGGAGCAGGAACAGCTCGCCCGCGAGAAAGCAGCCGCCGATCAAAAAGACCGCGAACGACTTGCCCAGGAACAAGCCCAGGCCGAGAAGAAAGAAAAGGAGCGCCGCGGTCGCGAAAAGGCAGAACGCGCGCGCATTGCCAGAGAGAAGGCTGAGCAGGAGCGTAAAGAGAGCGAGATCGCCGCCAAAGAAAAAGCGGCTGCGGAAGCCCGCGCCCATCTCGCAGCCGCGCAGCAGGCCGAGCCAGCTGCGTCGTCGACTGCGCCAGCCACACCTCACGTTGCTCCAACTGCCGTGCCAAAGCAGCCCGAAGTGGCTACCGCTCCGGTCTCGCTCCTGCGTCGCCCGCCTGTTCTTGCCGGTGCAGCTGCAGGTCTGCTCGTTTTCGTCGTTGGCGTCTGGTTCGCGCTGCGAACAATCTTCGCGCCCGCGCCGATGCTGAAGATCACCGTATTGAAAACTCCGGCAGACGCCGTTCTGACCGTCGACGGCCAGGTGAAGGACTGCTCCGCGAAGTGCTCCGTACAACTTACTCCTGGCAACCACACCATCGCGCTTGAACGCCCAGGGTACGCCGCGCTGCATTCATCGCTCACCCTCGCGAAGACCGACGCTAACCGGATCGTGACGCTCGCCCTCAATCCTGCACTCATCGCCACCCCGCCGGCGCCGTCTTCGCTGTCCGGCTCCGCCCTCACGATTCTCGGTGACCTCGGCGCCGCCACCGTCTCGCTCGATGGAAAGCCTATGGGCGATCTTGTTTCCGGCCGCGTCGACCTCAGCCAACTGACGCCAGGAGCCCATCAGCTTGTCGTTGCCAGAGCCGGCAAAAACCTCCGTCTCTCTGTCCACATCGCCCAGGACGGCTCGGTCGCAATCGACAGCGCAAGCGGGTTCGACGAAGACGCCGTCATCGCAACGACGAAATCGGGCTCCCGCGTCACCCTCTTCTGCCGCTGCAATGGTGCTGAGCTGCAAATCGATGGGAAGCGAATCCGGCCCTCGGCGCGCAACACCTACCGCATCCCCGCAGCCGCTGGATCGCCGTTCACCGTGACGCTCATTCGTGCAGGCCAGAGTCAGAACATCCCCCTGCAGG
Source organism: uncultured Acidobacteriaceae bacterium (assembly GCA_963705765.1). Lineage (GTDB taxonomy): Bacteria > Acidobacteriota > Terriglobia > Terriglobales > Acidobacteriaceae > Palsa-343. The sequence goes on from CAVPKU010000022.1 coordinate 34,288, forward strand.
CCGGCGACCGCCAGCAGGGGTTGATCCTCATCCGGGCTCTGCCTTCATCATCGCCGGCCGCGCCGTTGCTGGCCTCGCAACAGCCCCCTGCGGTTCCGCCGGTGTCCGCTCCTGCGTCGAACCCGCAGTTGCAGAACCCGGTCCCGGCTCCGCAGCCGGCGGCGCCTGTTCCGGCAGCAGAAGAGCACCCGGCTGTCGCAATCGCGACCACAGCTCCTGGTCCCAGCGCTCCCCCCCGGACCTTGCGGCATGGAACAGTATCAGCAACTCCACGCAGCTTTCCGATTTTCAGCAGTTCCTCAGGAACTATCCGGACAGCGCGCATGCGGCCGAGGCCAGGCAGCGGATCGCCGCGCTCCAGTCGAAGCTGGAGCAACAGCAACAACAACAGAAGATCCAGCAGGACGAAAAGCAGATCCTCGCGGCATTGGAAACGTATCGGACCGCCTATCAGGCGAAGGATCTGAATACCCTGTCCGAAATCTGGCTAACCGTGCCTCGCTCGGACCTGCAAAAGACTTTCAAGGTGGCCGATCGCATTGAAGTCAGCCTCACTCCGTCGACACCTGCAATCAACGGAGACAGCGCCACTGTGAGTTGTGGACAGCGCATCGTGATTATGGTTCACGGAAAGGCGGTTTCCGAGAACTCCGCAACAATCCTCTTCTCGCTGGAAAAGATTCAGGGCCACTGGCTGATCAGAACCGCAAAGTAAATGCCGTCCCGGAGGCAATCATGACGAAATCTCGAACTGTCTTTCTTCTTGCCGTTCTCTCAGGTCTCGCGCTGTATCTGCCGGCGCAGACGTGTTCCAACACTGCAACGACGAATACTCTCGTCTGCACGTTCCCGCAGCTTTTCGGTCCCGGCGGCCTGACATTGAATCAGCCGAATCATAGGGCTCATTTCAAGACGGCTTCGCTGACCACTTTCTCCCCACTCAGTACTTCCATTGGCGAAGAACTCTCCAACCTGCCACTGGGCTCAGCGGGTTCGGCTGTGACTTTTACTTTCACTCCCGAGCATGTTCCCGTTCCCAGCGAGGACAGCCTCGGACCGATCCTGACGGAACGGGCCCAGGTCATAGGAAAGAACCACGTCGATCTCGGCGTGGCTTTCCAGTATTTCGACTTCGGCGGTATTGACGGCCTGCAGCTTCGCCGTTTCCCGGCAATTCTCGAGCACTCGGTATTTGAAGTCAACGGCATGACGCCGGACTACGAGAACGACTATATAAGTACGCAGAATAGTGTCGGCATGCACTTAAATCAGACCGTCTTTTATGTCGTAGCGGGGATCGGCAACCGGCTTGACGTTTCTGCCCAAATTCCCATCGAGCAGATTCACCTCCGCGTTATTTCGAACGACCACATTGTACGGACCGTTCAATGCGAATTTGACGCATCCTGCACCGATGCCAGCGGGGCATACATGGGCGAATACCATTACTTCGGTCCGCTCCCAACCAGTCATGCCCAGGCGCTGGCGGCCGTGAATACCACCTTCGCGAACGGTGGTTCCGCCAACGGTATCGGCGACGTCATCCTGCGAGCCAAGGGCGAGATTCTCAAGGGAGAAAAGACCGCGGCCTCTGTGGGAATCGCTTTTCGAGTGCCCAGTGGTGACGCCAACAGCTTTCTTGGCTCCGGTGCGCTCGGGATCGCTCCGTTTGGCGCATTTACCTATCGCGGCCGCGTTTCTCCACATATCCGCGGCGGTTATCAGTGGAACGGAAGCTCGATTCTCGCAGGAGATCCAACCGGTACCGGACCCAGCAAGGCCAGCCTGCCGCCGGCCATCCTTTATTCCGCGGGTGCCGACATACGCGTCATGGACAGGCTTACGGTTGATGCAGATCTCATCGGTGAGCGTGTCCTGGCCGCCAACCGCCTCAAGCTTGGCACCTACACCGACTATTTCCAGAACCCGCTTCCTAACATCCAGTCATTTATCGGCGACTATAGTTCCGATTCGATTGGAGTCGGCGCTAAGGTCCGCCTCGCTCGCGAACTCGTCATCACCGGCAACATCACAACACGGATTGACAATGGAGGCCTGGTCGCTCGCGTCGTCCCTCTGATCGGACTCTCGTATGCCTTTTGAGAGCAGCCGACCTTCGACCTGAAGCTCCAGAAGACCGTCCAGTAAAGAAGCTTCTTTGCGGATGTGCCTACAATAGCCCCATGAATCCGCGCTGTGCCTGTGTTGCCGCCGCCGGCCTTGCCGTTCTTCTGTCATGGCCAGTGGCAGCATCGAGCATTACACAGGCCATCGCGAATCCGCGCATCCCTCCTTCTCACACCGGCGATCCGCAGCTTTCCACCCACGACACCGATGCCCGCGCGGAATTGAAAACCGGAGCGCAGCTTACCGCACACGGCGATCTCCAGCAGGCGATCCCGCACTTACTCGTCGCTCAGCAGGCCCGCATCGAGCCCTACGCGACCGGGGTTGACCTCGGCATCTGCTATCTCGGAACGGGAAACTACAAGCAGGCTATTGTGGTTCTGCAGGCGTTGGACGACTCAGGCCTGAGCAGCGCTACCGTCGATAACCTCCTTGCTCAGGCCTATATCGGAAATGCGCAGTCGCAGGACGCTCTTCGGATCGTCCGGAAGTCCGCCGCCCGCGGCCCCAAAGACGAAAAGTTCTATGCCTACCTCGCCGACGCCTGCAGGGATCACAAGGACTATTCCCTCGGTCTCCAGATCGTCGATCAGGGGCTGCAGGAATTGCCGGCCTCGGCGCGTCTGCACTATGAGCGGGGACTCTTTCTCAGTCAGTTGGGCAGTTTCGAAGAGGGCGGCGGAGCCGAGTTCGACCGCGCCGCCCAAATGGCCCCTAACAGCTACATTGGCTTTCTTGCCCTCGTGCAGAAGGACCTCTACGAAGATGATCTTGCTGCCGCAGACAAAGTCCTTCGCCAGGCAATTCAGTCCGGCCAGCGCGACTATCGTATGCTCTCCCTGCTTGGAACCGTCCTGATCCACGAGGGAGCCGCGCCCGGCGAAGCCCGGTTCGCCGAGGCCAGGAAAGCGCTCGAGGACTCTGCGCAGCAAAACCCCGGCTACTCCGCTACGCAGATCGCCCTCGGCCAGATCTATCTGATGGACAACGACCCGCAGAAGGCTGTCGATCACCTGCTAATCGGGCGCCGCCTCGAACCGGACAATCCGGCCGTCTACGCCAGTCTCGCCCGTGCCTATGACCGGCTTGGCGACCACGCCGAGGCGCGGCTCATGCGCCTGCAGATAGGGCGTCTCCTGGCGGAAAAAAAATCTACGAACCCCGTCGAGTAGCAGCCCTGGTGCGGCGGCCTCACGCCCGCGCCACGGCTCCTGAATCTGCTTGTTTTTCCGCAGCTTTCTCGCGCTTCTGCATGCTTCGCCGGATTTGGATCTTGACAATGAATACAATTTTTAATACAACATGAGACTCAACCGATGGAGAGCTGTCCCCGTTTCCCAGGTTCTCCGGTTGTTAATGTAGTCCCCGGTTCCGTTCCCAGGGAATCTTGTATCAGCGATTTGAAAAACCCGGAATTTCCTGGACCGGTAAACGTTTAATGCGAACTTTCAGGAGGCATTGCATGCAGACCATCGGAATGCGGCGGAGTCTGTTTCTTCTCGCAATTCTGGGAGTCATTCTTGCGCTTCCCTCGTCGAGGGCTTTTGCGCAGTCGGGTACCCAGGGCAAGATCGTAGTTACCGTCGAAGATTCATCCGGAGCCGTTGTTCCCGGGACTACCCTCACACTCGTCGAACACCAGACCAACGACACCTTCACCGCCCAGACGAACAACAGCGGCGACTACACGTTCGTGAACCTGCCGATCGGCGTTTATACCCTCACCATCGGCCGTTCCGGATACGCTACCAAGGTTTATTCCGAGGTCATCGTTCAGGCTGCCCAGGTCACCGATCTCAAGGCGCAAATGACCGTCGGCAGCACCACCCAGACGGTGCAAATCACCGCGGCGACTTCTCCGGTGCTCCAGACGACCTCGAACTCAATCGGTACCGTGGTCGACATGAAACAGATCTCCGACCTGCCGCTCAATGGCCGTGATGTCACGGCACTGTCGACGATCGTGCCCGGATACAGCGGCCAGAACGGTGAGGGAACCTTCAACGGCCTGCCCATCACGGACCAGGGCAGCAACATTGACGGGATGGTCGGTAACTCGCAGCGCATGAAGTTCGACAGCAACGTCGAGCCGGCCGTTGCGCCCCGCCTCGAGAACATCGAGCAGATGAGCGTGCAAACCGACCAGTTGAGCCTGGATTCGGGTTTCGGTCAGGCCACCACGCAGATCAATTTCGTCTCGCGCCGCGGCAACAACGAGTTTCACGGGTCGGCGTATGAAGACTTCCGCAACAGCGGGCTGAACGCCAACACCTGGATCAACAATGCTTTTGGAGAACGCAAGAACAAGCAGATCCTGAATGACTTCGGTGGCAGCGTTGGCGGTCCCATTCTGCATGACAAGCTGTTTTTCTTCGGCACCTTTGCCATGAGCAAACAGCCGGGCAGCTTTAACGCTACCAACTACGCCTTCACCAGCGCCGCTCAGGGCGGCACCTACACGTACACGGGCACGGATGGAGCGAGCCACACGGCAAACCTTCTGACCATCGCGCAAAACCATGGTCTGCCGTCGACCGTCAATGCAGAGGTTGCCAAGCAGTTCTGCGGCGATCAATTCCGCTCTCGGTTCAGGCAAAGTCAATGGGACCTCAGATCCTAATTACAATCAGGTCCAATTCATTAACGCTTCGCCGACACGAATTACTATCCTGTGGGACGCATTGACTACAACGCCTCCCAGAAAGCCCGGATGTATCTCTCCTTTATGTACAACCAGCAAAACGAGCCTGGGAACACAGCGCCCACCTTTCCCGGCAGCGGTTTTGCCAATCAGCAAGCCGGTAACCAGTCGAAGAACTTTATTACATCTTATGGTTTCGACTACGTCTTTTCGCCAACGCTGATTAACCAGTTCAAGGCCGGCTATCTCTACGATGTCAGTCTTTACGCCTATAACGCCGCGCCGCTCTATGTGAGCGAGCCAACCGTCAACTGGAACTATCCCGGTATCCGTCAAATATCATCATGTCCGGCCAGGGTTATCAGTTGCCGATCAATACCTACTACCCGGTCTGGGACTTCTCGGACTCGATGACCCTGCAGCGCGGAAAGCACACATTCCACTACGGCGTTTCATGGTACAAGGAACAGGATCACTACTGGAATGCGCCGGGAGGTTTCTATAACTACAACTTCGGGCTGGCGAGCGGAGATCCCGCAATCAACGCGTTCACCAACTCGGGAGGCGCTCCAACGCTGCCCAACGCTACCCAGGCGGAAGTGACCAAGGCCGACGCTCTCTATGCGATCCTGGCGGGCAGACTCAGCGGCGTCAACGGAGAAAACTCCTACAACATCAAGACGAAGCAATACGCCCAGACCGGCACGATGAGCGAGTATCCGCTGGACGAGGCGTCCTCGGCATGGAGTCTGTTCGCCGAAGATTCCTGGCGCCTGACTCCGACCTTTACCCTCAACTACGGCCTGCGCTGGGATATCTACAATCCGGAGACGGATCTTACTGGCCAATATCATTCTGCGGCGGAGAGCTCCATCTACGGCCCGACCGCGGTGGGCGATTTGTTCCATCCCGGCTCGCTCAAGGGCGTCGCGGATCCGACGATTTCCGTTCACACGGAGCCGTACGCGCCCTTCAGGGTGACGCCGCAGCCGGCGCTGGGTTTCGCGTGGAACCCGCACTTCGCCGACGGCGCTCTGAAGAGCATTTTCGGCGGGGATAAAACCGTGATCCGCGGCGGTTATGCGCTGCGCCGCTTCAGCCAGCCCTATCAGTACTTCTGGGACTATGCGACGGACTTCGGCCAGTTCTACTACCAGCAGTTCAACCTGATTCCGAACACCACCGGACAGACGGGAACGTTTACCCCTGGCAGCCTGGCCATCGGCGATCCGCTGCCTGCACCGATTCTGTCGCCGGCAACATACCAGGCATCGGCGCCGGAGTCGCAGTTCACCTATCAGAATGGTCCCGGGGTCAACGGCATCGAGCCCAACCTCAAGCAACCCTACGCTCAATCCTGGAACTTCGGGATTCAGCGCGGGATCGGCCATTCGATGGCGCTGGAACTTCGTTACAACGGGAATCGCACCATCCATAACTGGATTGGCGTGGATCCCAATGAAGTGAACGTCTTCGAAAATGGATTCCTGAAAGACTTCAAGAACGCCCAGGCCAACCTCGCGGCTTCGGGTGGCTCGTCGTTCTCCAGTACTTACGGCAATCCGACGCCGATTCTGGATGCGGCGTTCGGCGGCGCCAATGCCGGCGATTACACCAACACGCAGTTCATCAACTACCTCAACACCGGTCAGGTGGGATCGATGGCCAGCGTTCTTGCCGGTATCGGCGGCGACGTGCCGTTCTTCTGCAACCTGGTCGGGGCCGGCTTCGGGCCCTGCGCTAACAACGCGGGCTATACGGGCGCGGGTGCGGGCTATCCGATCAACTTCTTCCAGGCCAATCCCTATAGCGGCGGTCAATCAAGCGGAGAGATGGTTTCCGCAGGCTACTCCAACTACAACGGACTGCAGGTGGATGTTCGCCAGGGAGCCTGGCATGGTCTGCAGTACGACGCGAACTACACCTTCAGCCACAGCCTCGGTGTTTCGGGCAGCAACTCGTGGACTGGCTCCTACAATGCATTCACTCTCCGCAACCTTCGGCAGAGCTACGGGCCGACGATGTTCGACATCCGGAATGCCTTCCATGCCAACGGCACGTACGATCTTCCCGTCGGCAAGGGACGCGCTTATCTCTCCAACAATCGAGCGTTGGACGCGATCGTGGGCGGCTTCACGGTCGGAACGATTGTGACGTGGCAGAGCGGAGCGCCGGCGATGCTGGGTGGCGGGTATGACACCTTCAATGACGTCGGAGACGGTGGCATCCAGCTGCACGGAGTGACGGCAAGTCAGCTGCAAAGTGCGATCGGAGTTCACCAGGTTGCGGGCCAGTCGTACGCTAACCTGATCGATCCGAAATACCTGGTCAGCGCAGGAGGCGGCGGCGCCAATTCCGCTTACATCACGCCGAACACCACGCCAGGAACCTTCGGTCAGCATCTTTACCTCCATGGGCCGCGGCAGTTCTTCCAGGACATGGAACTGACCAAGCGGTTCCCCATTCACGAAGCACTGAACTTCAGCCTTCAGGCTTCTTTCATTAATCTCTGGAACCATCCCGTCTTCGGAAATGCGGATGGCTTCGGGTCGAACATCGCCGGATATCCCTCGAATTTTGATTCCGGAATTCAGGATTTCAACTTCGGTGAGGGCTCTCCAACCAATGAGGGCGGCGGCTTTGGACGACAAATCGAACTGCGTGGCACTTTCACCTTCTAACGTGAGCCTTCCGTGCCGGACGCCCTCCGCGTCCGGCACTTCTTTTTTGTACCTCCGCATGTGCAGCGGGCCCATCAAAGAAGGTCGCCACAATCGGATGGAAGCGATGCTCTACTGTTTCTCTTTGCGTGTTGCGCTTTTCTCCGCCTGCTGTGGCAGACCTTGGGTGAACTGAGTAATACTGACCATCACGGACCTGGTTCGGCTGCTCTCCACTCCGCCCCAAAATGTTCGCAGATGATCTACACTCGCGTGGCTCCGGCTCGACGCAACGCATCAATGCCACGAAGAACGGAGTCGCAGGCATGATGGCCAGACGACCAGCGAGGACTCTCTCCCTTCTCTGCGCCGCTGCGATTTCCAGCGGAGTCGCCCTCTGCGCGCAGACCGCGTCGCCGGATGCATCTGTCCAGCAGGGTATTCACTTTGTTGAGACCGGCCGATGCAAAGAGGCCCTCCCTCTTCTCGAACGGGGTCTCTCTCACGTCACCGACAAAGCCCTTCGCTATCGCGGCGACATGGCGGAGGTTCGCTGTGCCATGGCCGTCAACGATCAGCAGACCGCTGCCAATACACTGTTTCGTCTGCAGCGCGAGTCTCCTGGCAATCCCGAAGTCCTCTATATCCAGACCCACATGTTTTCAGAGCTGGCCATGCGCGCCGCCGGCGAACTCCAGCAGAAAGATCCCACGTCCTATCAGGCGCACCGCCTGCAGGCCGAAGGTTTGGAATCGAACGGGAAAGAGGATCAGGCCGCCGCCATTTACCGCGACATCCTCAAAGACCATCCCAACGTTCCCGGTATTCACTATCGGCTCGGGCAGATCGCTCTTGACCAGGCTGGCGATGCGGGTCCCACCGACGCGGCGCAGGGCGAATTCGAGAAAGAAATCGCGGTCGATCCCAGCAATGCCTCGGCGGAGTTCATCCTCGGCGAACTGGCTCGCCGCAAAGGCAACTGGAACGAAGCGATCCGGCACTTCACGCAGGCCGCCAATCTTGATGCCGGTTTTTCGGAAGCTTATCTGGCCCTCGGCATGTCTCTTGCCGCGAGCGGCCGCTATGCCGAAGCCAAGCCGCCTCTCCAGCATTACGTCCAGCTCGAGCCGAACGACCCATCTGGCCATTACCAGCTCGCGATCGCCGACACGCATACCGGCGATCAGGATGGAGCTCGACGTGAGATGGCCCTCCAGGCTCAGGCCGCCGCCCGCTCCAAATCGATGGACACCACGGAGGGACATCCCGTTCAGCAATGACCCTCTCTCCACAGATACAACGAGCACGGCTTCCGCTCTGATGTCCTCAGGCTTACGACAAGGTCCACGCCGCTTTTCCCGCAGAGCCTTTGTCCGTGCCTCCGCGCTCGGCTTGGTCTGTTCTTCTCCGCTGCGCCGCGCGCTGGCTGCTGGGGAAACACAGCCCTGGTTCGAGGCGATCCCTCCGGAACGCAGCGGCATTACCTGGATGCATACCGCGGGCCTTTCCGCTGAAATGTTCCTCCCCGAAACCGTCGGCTCCGGCTGCGCGTTCTTCGACTACGACAACGACGGCTGGATGGACATCTACCTCGTCAACAGCGGCCCATGCGATTTCTATAGTCCCCCGAAGCCGCTTCGCAATGCTCTCTACCGCAACAACCGGGATGGCACGTTCACCGACGTCACTGAAAAGGCCGGAGTTCCCGGGAGCGCCTACGGCATGGGTGTTGCGGTTGGCGATTACAACGGCGACGGCTTGCCCGACCTCTACGTCACCCAGTATCCGCGCAGCATTCTCTATCGCAACAATGGCGACGGCACCTTTACGGATGTGACCGCGAAGGCTGGCCTTGCCGCCCCCGGGTGGGCCACGGGCGCTGTCTGGTTCGACTACGACAACGATGGCCGGCTGGATCTGTTTGTTTGCCGCTTCGCCGACTTCAGCAAAGAAATGAACGTCTGGTGCGGTGGCCATGATCCGGGCCAGCGTTACTACTGCAAACCGAACGTCTACAAACCCATGCCCAGCTGGCTCTTCCATAACAATGGAGACGGCACCTTCACCGACGTCAGCCGCGAATCCGGGATTGCTGCTACCCTCGCCAAAGCGTGGGGCGTGGTTGCGGCCGATCTCAATAACGATGGCCGCATGGACCTCTTCGTCGGCAGCGATACTGCGCCTAATCCGCTGTTGATCAATCGGGGTGGAGGGCGCTTCGAGGACAACGGTCTGCTCGCGGGTGTCGCCTACAATCCGTTCGGCCTGGCTCGCTCCGGGATGGGCGTCGATGCCGCCGACTACGACCAGGACGGCTGGATCGATCTCTTCCTCGCGAACGTCGACCACGAAATGTACTCGCTCTACCACAACAATCATCAGGGCGGATTCGACGACGTCTCTTTGCGCACCCCCATCGGCTTGACCACCAAGCTCATGAGCGGCTGGGGATTGAAGTTCTTCGATTTCGACAACGATGGCGATCTCGACGTGATCATCGCCAACGGCCATCCCGATCTCGTGATTCAGCAGCATCATCCCGAGCTTCGCTATCGCCAGCCCATGCTGCTGTTCCAGCAGAAAGGCGGATCGTGGAAGAACGCCAGCGATCTCGCCGGCCCAGCCTTTGCTCAGCCTCTCGCCGGCCGCGGCCTCGCTCTCGGCGACTTCGACAACGATGGCGCCGTGGATGTGCTTGTCTCTACCAACGACGGGCCACCGCTGCTTCTGAAGAACAATGCCTGCCGTGGCAACCACTGGATTGGTGTGCGGCTCGCAGGCACCCGATCCAACATTGACGCGATCGGCGCCAAAGTTACCTGGAAGAGCGGCGATTTTCTGCGCCATCGAAGTAAAGTCGGCGGCGGCAGTTATCTCTCCTCGCACGATCCACGCATGGTGCTCGGCCTTGGCGCGCGCCCCCGGATCGACTGGCTGGAAGTGGAGTGGCCGCAGCCTGGAGGCAGCCGGCAGCGCTTTACCGGCCTTCCCGTCGATCGCTACATCACGATCACTGAAGGTCAATCAGGCTGGAAGTGACCTGTCACTTACTAGTTTTTCGAAACAGGTTCACCCCGTTGCAGCAATCATGGCGTGCTAAGATGTCCACAATCCTGGATATACCTTATTACTCCTAACTGCATCCCGAGTTCCGGCTTGGCCAACGATACCGCGAGTAAAACCCTGGAAGCGGCGAACGAGTCGCATGTTGCTCGGCACAAGCCGTCCAGGGGTGACAGAAAGTCCTCCAAACGGGCAAAAGCGGAACGCGGCAACAGCGTGCGAACGGCGTTCCACGAGATTCGCGAGCTCATCGTGCACGGGCGTCTCTCTCCCGGATCCTGGATCTTGAACGAGGCTCTGGCCAGGCACCTCTCCATGAGCCGTACCCCTGTTCGCAGTGCTCTCCATCTTCTCCAGTGCGATGGCTATGTTATCCAGCGCACGAACACCCGCAAATCGAGGATGGTCGTTGCACCCCTGACCAGGGAAGACGCGGACGAACTCTACCAGGTCATCGCTCACGTCGAAGGGATGGGCGGTCGCCGCACCGCATCCCTCCCCAAAGCCCGTCGCGAGGAGATAGCGGCCCAATTGCGGGGATTCAACCAGCAACTCCGCAGTATTTCAGCGGCCGATCCATCCCACGGCTCCTGCATCTTCGAAATCGATCGCAGCTTTCATCGCACCATCCTCGAGGCGGGTGCTGGTCCGCGGCTCCTCGCTCTGCACAAATCCATCGAGCCGCAAATGGAGCGCTACTGGCGTCTCTATGCGAGCTGGATCGTGGACGATCTCCAGCCCTCCGTTGCTGAGCATGAGCAGATCATTGCGGCCATCGTCGCCGGGGATGCTGCACGCACGGAGCGCGCAATCCAGGTCAACTGGGAAAACGGCTGCGAACGCCTGGCCCGCGTCATGCAGGATTCCGGGGAACGCGCCGGCTGGTGATCGGCCTCCTGGCCGACGCGAATCACAACTGGGCGGCGTGGGTATTCCCGGACTGAGTGATGATGGCCAGGGACGGGATCGAACTTGAGCCGAGTTGCGGGCGTCCGAGCCCGCAGGCGAAATCCTGAGCGGAGCGAAGGACCTCGTTCAACTCGAACGTTCATCAGGTGATGGTGGCCAGGGACGGGATCGAACCGCCGACGCCGGCCTTTTCAGGGCCGCGCTCTACCACTGAGCTACCTGGCCGCCGGAGGGATCCAGCACGGATAGGAGCCGTTCGGGGAGCAGCTTCTGCAACTGCAGCACTCACCCAACGACCTCTGCAAGTATAACAAACCAATTCTGTCCTCCGTCTGTCGTTCGGCGCTTGCCGACCATCGAAACTCAACTCCGCTTCGTGCTCCTTTCGCACCCTCGATCTTTCCGCATCCTATCCAGTTGGGTTGCCGGACTGCTGATCGACAAACCCAGGAGGACTACCGATGGCTCCAACGCAGACGCACCCCGCTCACGCATCCACACGTTCCGATTCCTGCGACACACCGATCGATCCGAACGCGCCGGCGGGGGCCAAGAATTCACTCGGCGCGAAGAGTGACTGCAACGGCCGTCCCACCACGGACGACTCGGTGGTCGAGGCCAAGGATGAGCTGGACCCCGCCATTCCTCTGCCCTCGCAACCTGGCACAGAGCGCCGGTGATGGGTCGGCCCGACGTTGATAGCTACATCATCCGTCCCCAGTTTCTGCCAATAGAAACGGGGCGCCGCAAAGCGCCCCGTTGCGCAACAGCTACTTGATAAATTGCTAAAAGCCCTGTCTTCCTACCGCATCGCGGTCAGCACCATGCGGGCTGCGGCTACCAGGCCAACCCAGAGAGCCCCGCTGAGCAGGAGTCCGCAGAAGATGCCCCGCGCCGGCGCCATGATTTCAGCTCCTTGCTTTGGCTCTTCGCTGAACACGTAGTCGGTGAACTTCGTTTGCCAATGTTCGGTGGTTTCCGTCTGCGCACCGGACTGCACTGCATCGATCGCGATTACCATGGCCAGCTCCTTCACCGCTCAACGTCAGAACCAAGGTCATCGTCGCAAAGCCACATCGATTGCGGATGTGACGAAAATCACCTTCCAACCGGCCTTTGTACCGGAAGGGGAAACGGCCCAATTCGGGACCAGCCTCAAAAGAAAAGGGGCCCCGCATCGGGGACCCCTTCTTCGACTTCGAAAAACTTTATGCCCGCAGCCGGCTGCGCAGCTCTTCGGGGATGCGATCCTGCAGGACGCGCGCCTGCTCGATGGCCACACCCGTAAGGTACACGGGAGCGGGGGTTGCAATCGCCACCAGGATCCATGCCGCCAGCGAGGCGAGCAGGCCCAGAACGGCTGCAGCCTGCAGCGTCAGCACCACGGCGGTGTGTTCGAGGTGCATGGTGACGGCAGCACTGCGCAGCGGTTCCACATGGTGGATGACCGCGAGCGCCAGCAGGAACGCCGCAATGCAGAGGGTGCTGAGCGCGATCAGGGCAACATCGATGGTGCGGTGCAGGCGCTGCCGCGAGCGGCAGAACAGACACGTCGCGAGATGTTCCTCATAGTCGACGCGCATCTCGGGCGAAATCCCGGAGATGTCGTAGCGCCAACTGGATAATATGTCCCCGACGACCGAATCGGTGCAGGTGCTCATCGTTTCAGGTCCTCATTTTCCCCTCACCTCGTCAACGCCCGGCCGACTGCCCTGAGGTGAGAATCCAACGAAGGGGCGGCTCAGATTCCATTATAAACCTGTCTGATTACAGGACAATAGCTTCCATGGGACGGTCCTGTTCGGCCAGCAACAGATGGTTGGCCAGGAGGCTCATCCGGTCCCGAAGGGCCCTTTCCGCACTGATGCGCGCCAGCTCCGGCATATTATTGTTCTCCGACAGATGAGCCAGCACCACATAGGCGGCTCCGCCATCGTAGCCCTTTGCCAAAAAGTCCGCTGCCGCATCGTTCGAGAGGTGGCCCACTCGGGACATGACGCGCTGCTTCACCGACCAGGGGTAGGGCCCGTCGCGCAGCATGTCCACATCGTGGTTCGACTCGAGCATCAGGACGTCGCAGCCTCGCAGCTGCACTGACACATTCGATGCCATGTAGCCAAGGTCGGTCGCAATTGCGATGCGCGCCCCGTCGGCCTCAAAGACGAAGCCGACCGGATCGGCGGCGTCGTGGGGGATGGTAAAGGGCGTAACGGCAATGTTTCCGATCCTGAACCCACTGCCGGCCCGGAAGAATTCGACTGCAGGCAAAGCGGTTGGGTCCTTTTCCGGCTCGGCCAGGACTTCTTCGGCTGCCGCCTTCTCCTCGGCGTCGGGCTCGGTTTTAGTCGGCCGAGCAGCGCCGGCTGGCCAGCTGATCGGTCGTCGCCGTTCTGCGATCCGGAGACGGGAGAACCAGCTTCCCGGTTTCGTTTGCGGCTCCGAGCCGCTGCGCTCTGCGCATCTGCTCTGTACTGCTCCAGCCACTGGGCGTAGGTGATGCGCTTTTGCGGGGTCATCCAGCGGACCCAGGCGCGGTGGGTGGGCTCGGTGAGATAGACCGGAATGCCCAGCTTGCGGGCGGTCACGGCCATGCCCTGGACGTGATCCTGATGCTCGTGAGTAATAAGGATGGCGTCGAGGGCCTCGGGCTGCTCGCCGGCGGCGCGCATGCGCTTCATCAATTCACGGCAGGAGAGGCCGGCATCGACCAGGATGCGCGTGGTGGCGGTGGCGACAAGGGTGCTGTTGCCTTTGGAACCGCTGGCCAGCACCGTCATCCGCACCATAGGTGAGAGGATACGCCGGTTCGATGTGGAAGGCGCGTACGATTGCTCGCGCCGGGTCTCTGGCAAGGTACCACCGGTTGTGGTGGTGAGCCCTTTTGCTCCTAGCTGTGACAGAAAGCCGGAGGCGGTCCGCCTCCCAACGTCTTCCCGTACTCGCAGTCCAGCTTCTCGCCCACCGTTTCGCACATCATCAGCTCGCTTTGCAGATCCAGCACGATTGCGATTCCCTGGTCGGCCGTGGTGTTCAGATCCTGCTTCGAGGCTGCCGCTGGAAACGCGTGGAGCCGGGCTGCCACCATGCCGCCGCGCGCGTAGTCGTGGCTCAACTGATCTTCATGTTTCATGAACTCGTCCTCGAGCGCCACCAGTTGCGCCCGGGAATCCACCTGCTCGTAGTCCATATATTCGAAGGCACCCGTTTCTCGCGCGGTGTCCCAGCCGGATCGCGACAGGAGCCAGCCGTGCATGTCAAAGGCGAGCGCTTCGGCGGAGCCTGCAGCTTTGATCTGGTCGAAGGCGGCAAGATTCTTCTCCGCCTGCTTCTGCTCGCCGGCGATGGCCTGGAGCGCCTGTTCGATGGTGGCCTGGTTGTCGGTGAACTCCATCCTGATTTTCTCGCGCGCCTCCTGCGCCACCTGCCTGTGGTGCCTCCACTCGACGCCGCTCTCCAGAGCCTGTGCGATCAGCAGGCCCAGCGTGATGACGAACAGATGGGTGAGCAAACCGCGCCACCCTCGAACTTCTCCCTCCGGCTCATGAACGTCCAGCATCGAGGATTCCTCTTTCTGTAGATATGCGGGCCATTCTGCCGGAGCGGGAGGTGAGGGGCAAGCTTTTGTGGCGAACTCGGCCGTTTCCGCACACGCTTGTTGCGAATTCTCATGGGTCACAAAATGCAGGTGACTTGTTTTCAATGACTTACATTGATGTTACTAGCTCGACAACATGCTAAGTGGTTGATGCGGCGTCAGATCGCTCATGGTTGTGTGTGCTGCATTCGTGGTTGCGAATGCGGCATTGGTGATCACGAACAAGCTTGATGATTGAGGACAGGGCAGATCGGTTGGTGGGTGCGAATGCGGCACTCACGAATACGAGTGCCGGGGTCGTGTGCGCGAATGCCGCACGGACAAGTACGAATGCGGTATTCATGGGTGCGAGTGCCCTGGTTTGCAAAGTTGCGGGGCGGCAGCGGGACGCCGGACAGAGGCGGGGTCGAAGCGGCTGACCGCTTCCGTGAAGGCTTCGACGGTCTCCGGGGAAGTGTCCCGGTAGAGGTTCTCGAGGGCCTCGCGCAGGTCGGGCGGGACCGTGGCGATGTCGCAGCCGAAGTGGGACAAATCCGCAAGCATGTCACTGGCTGGCGGGGGCTCGGGAGGGGCGGATGGCTCGGCAAAGCCGGGTTGCGGAAAGGGGACGTGGCCGAGGCGGGAGAGGAGGACACCGAGGTAGCGTCCGGCGACGGGGGCGGAGAGGCGATCCATGGGGTTGCGCTGGGTGAGGGCGCTGAGGACATCGTAAACGGCGGAGGGAATTTGTCCGGGAGGGAGCCAGGGGAGTTCGCGGGCAAAGGAGCGCCAGCGGGCGAGGCGGGAATAGCGATCGCGATTGGAGATGGGCGGAGGGCCGGCGTGGGCGGGCTGGGGTCCGTGATGGCGGCAGAAGTCGTGATTGCGGATGGCGGCGCCGCGGCATTTTTGGCCGTTGCGCAGGGTGTGGCGGCATTCGTGAGGCATGGGTCCCTCCGGGACGACAGCGGTGTAGCGGTCAGCTGATAAAACGGTCAGCTAAGAACCGGTTAGCGAAGAAGCGGTTAGCGAAAGAGATCGAGCAATAGAAAAGGCCGCCTGATGGGCGGCCTTTTGGGCGGTTCTGAATCTGGATTAGAACGAAAAACAGGGGGGAATTTCTTTTTATCCCCCTATTCTTAGGATATCAAGGTTGGGGAATACCAGCGCCAACATAATTGGTTGGAATTGGTTTGTATGTGGTTTGGAATGAGGGGGCATTACTTTGGTGGGGAGGTTAGGGGGTTGACAGGGATTTTGAGACAGGCGGATTTCCAGGTCGACTCGGCTGGTGAAACTTGCGGTTGGCCGACCTTACGCACCCAGGGCCCCGCCTGGAGCACGTCCCTGCTTCGATGGGTTTTGGGAACCTGACCGCGACTGCGACCGTAGATGACAGGAGGGGGCTTTATGCGTCCACGCAATCTTGCGGTGCCACCGGCGATGCTTCTTATCGCTGCTGTTTCGTTTACGGTTCCAACCTTCGCGCAGAATTCAGACTTCAACCTGAACGTGCATGCAAATTCGCATGCGACGGCGAAAGACATTGGACTGCCGGTGTATCCGGGTGCGACGCCGTTCAAAGACAAGGATAGCGATTCATCGTCTGCGGATTTAGGGTTTCTGCTGAACAGCTTTCACTTCAGCGTACGGGTGGCGAGTTTTGTGACGGCGGACTCGCCGGATCAGGTGATTCAGTTTTACAGGAGGCCGCTGGCGAAATACGGCGAGGTACTGGAGTGCGATCACGGGAAGCCGGTGGGGGCGCTGACCGTGACCAGGAGCGGGCTGACCTGCGGCGATCGCAAGAGCGGGCATATGACCGTAAATGGAAGCGACAGCGATCACGAGCTGCGGGCAGGAACCCCGGAACAGTTCAGAGTCGTAGGGATTGACGGCACCGAGGCGGGAAAAACGAAATTTGGGCTGGTAGCACTGGTGCTTCCTAAGGATGAAGACGGGAAATAGGCGGCTTCCTGCTCTCAGCCAGGCTGAAGCGTTCTGCGCGTTCTCGCGAACGCGCCAGCGACATCTCTGCTCACTCTTGACAGTTGACTCGCATGGATGTCGGCAATTGGAAGCGTTCGGTTCTGCAGAGTGCAGGAACCACCGCCGAGAGGCACAAACGTGATGTCAGGTTTCGTCGTGCTCCGGGTCTGTCTCGCATTCAACTGACGTCCGAGGGCGCAGTCGAGGGCTGCTGAGAAGCAGGAAAGGAAGTAATGCGGAGCTTCGCAGCCGCATAGGGGATCAGAGTCAGACTCTGTGCGGGTTCAGAACTGCGGATCGGGCTCTCCGGCACCGGGTCGGCGGTGCCATCTTCCGCTCGCCAGGTATTCAAAAGATGGCCTTGCACGTGAATCCTGACCGGAGCCTGGGCGCGGGAGAACGGCGCGCTTCCGACTGCAGACTCGACGACGGTAAGGGCATCCTCACCTGAATCCGCAATCCGAAGCGCATAGTTCCACTGACTCGCGGGAAACACCTGCCAGTCCGCGGTCCTGCCGCGCTCGCGCAGTTTCACCCAGTTTTCTTCGATGCCATAAGCGAAGACAAGCGGACCGCGCTCCACGCTGACGGAATCGCGAAAGCCGTGTTCGATCGTTGGCTGCATCGGAAATTCAATTTGGACCTCATCGTTCGGCTGCCAGAGACGATCGATGACGGCAAAGGTCGCGGCGCCAGGAGTTGGTTGTGCCTGGCCGTTCACACGAATTGCAGTGCCCGCCGCCCACCGCGGAATGCGCAGACGCAGGGGAAAAGCCGCGGGAGCGGCGGGACTGACGCGGAGACGAACGCCTCCACGAAACGGGTAGTCGGTTTCTTCGATCACATGCACGACTGTCCCGTCCAGCACGGTGCGCAGCTCGCAGGGCGCGTAGAGGGCTGCGACCAGGCCCTGGCGCCGCTGATGCTGCTCCATCGTCGAATGAAGAAACAAGCTGTTAGCGAACTTGGGCCAGCCCTGGCTGAAGTTGGCGGCGCAGCATCCGAAGTTTGGCTCCAGGCCGTAAAGATTCGACTCCGGGCCATCGGTGGTCCAGGGCCGTCGATGCAAACTACACTCCACCTGATTCGGTTGCTGGTTGTACTGGTGCGCCCACATATCGTCGGTAAATGTGCCGGGCAAGGCGTTGAATGCCAGCTTCTCCAGGCGATCGCCCAGCGATGCGTTGCCGGTAATCGCCAGCGCGTGTTCCAGCGAAAACATATATTCGACCACGGTGCACAACTCCGAACCCTGGGAGGGATCGAGGCCGGCCAGATGCTCGTCACACGAAAACATGCCGTTGGGCAGACCGTGGTAGCGATCCAGTTCCGCAATCATGTTGAACACGGCGTTGCGGTCGGAATCCTGGCCGGAGACCAGGGACCACACAGGGCCGGCTTTGATCGCCTGACCATTGTTGACGCCGTGGGTGGCCAGCGCCAGATCCGAAAGCGAACCGGCTCCGCTGGTTTTCAGAAAATCGGCAGTGATGGGGTGCGTGTAGTGGAAGTCATTAAACCGCGCCATCCAGGGATAGCCCTGCGCCTGAAGAAGATGCGCCAGGTCCAGAAGCCACGGCGCGCCGGTGCGATTGTAGAGCCAGATCACGGTCAGCAGTTCATCCTGCCAACGAAATTTCCCCCAGTCGCGCAGTGGACGACCAGGCAGTTGAGCCAACTGACCATGCAGGTATTTCTCGATGACGGGAATCACGCGCGGATCGCCGCTGCATTCCTGATACTGGGTGAGCGCCTTGAGCATCACCATGCGCGGCCACCAGTCGTCATTGCTGCGCGGCCCGATCATCCCGGTAGCAGCCTGGTGGTCGAGCGTCCAGTCGATAAACTTCTGCGCCTTCGCCTTGAGGGCATCATCATCCAGCAGCCATGCGAGCGGCACCAGGCCGTCGAGATAGTAAGGACCGCGCTCCCAGGATTCACCGCTGCCGCCGAGCCAGCCGCTGTTCGGACCGACGTCGTCCCAGGTTTCATCCAGATGCCCGCTGAGCCCGTTTGCCTGGATACGCAGCTGGTTGCGGAGCCAGCCGCGCGGCTGAATGGAGCCCAGCGGCAAAAGCTGGAACGCGGCGGGCGACAGAGGCGCGCGATTGAGAATGACCGAAGCATGGGTGTCCGTGGGGCCGATGGGATGCTGCTCAGCGGACAATGAACGGCCCACAGGCAGAGCCGCAGCCGCCGCAGTCATACTCATTCCTCCGAGAAACTGACGGCGGCTCACGTGGCGATCAGAAGAACGAATCAAGGGTCCCCTCAGCGTCCAGCACTCGACATGCTAGAGGAGCTCTGTCAGTTCCGCATGGTTCAAATGGTCTAGACGTCGTGGGTGACTGAGGTGTTCGACGCGGCGCGACCCGGCCTCAGTTATGCGCGTCGATGAGACCGCGATGGATAGCCGAAGTTGCAGCCTCGGTGCGGTCCGCGACCTCGAGTTTCTCAATGATGCTGTTGACGTGATTCCGCACGGTGTTTCCGCTGATGTCGAGGGCGGAGCCGATTTCCTTGTTGGTGAGTCCGCGCGCCAGCATCTGCAGCACTTCCAGTTCGCGAGCGGTCAGCTCGGTCCGCATCATGCGTTCGGCCAGGCGCTCGGCGATGGGGTGCGGGAAATAGCGCTTTCCGGCGTGGACTGCGCGGATGGCCTCGACCATGTCGGCCTGGGGGGCGTCCTTGAGCAGATATCCCTGTGCGCCGGCCTGCACCGCGCGATAAATATCCTCGTCGGTTTCGTAACTGGTGAGGATGAGGGTGCGAATCTGCAGGCTGGCGCGGGCCAGTGCGTTCAGCGTATCGATGCCGTTCATGCCCGGCATGCGCAGATCGAGCAGCAGAAGATCGACGCTCTTGTGGGGCAGGAGTTCGACGGCCTCCTGGCCCCCGGAGGCGCTGCCGGCGACCACCATTCCAACCTGCGTACCGAGCATGCTGGTGAGACCCGCCACGACGACGGGATGATCATCCACGATAAAGATGCGAATTGGCTGTTCTCGCTGCTCGCGCATGGCTCCACGACTCCAGTGTGTGTTTCCAGAAAAGACGCGGCCAGGCGGCCGGAGTCACGCGCGGGGGAAGCGGTGCTTCCACGGTGACGCGTGTGCCGGCGCCAGGTCGGCTGTCGATGCGAAAAGCGGCGGACACGCTCTGCGCTCGTCGCCGCATGCCGCGAATTCCGAAACCGGACGATCCGGCGGCGCCGTCAAAACCTGCGCCGTCGTCTTCGATCTCCAGACGCACGGCATTCACCGACCATACGACGAGGATGCCGATTCGGGTTGGGTTGGCGTGACGGATTGCGTTCGCGACGGCCTCCTGGCCGATGCGGAACAGCGTGTCGGTGTTGCGCAGCGGCAGCGGCCTGGGCTCGCCGCGTGTCTCGGCGCTCAGGCGAAGCGAATTGCCGCCCACCATGCGACGCGCGCATTGCTCCAGAGCGCCGGCCAGATCCTCCGGCTCCAGAGCCTCCGCGCGCAGCGTGGCGATGCTGCGGCGCGCTTCCTCATGACTGTGCCGCACCAGATCGAGCGCGAGATCGAGCTGCTGGTGAAGCGCAGGACTCTCGTCCGGCAGGCGATTGCCAATCGCTTCGAGCTGGAAGCCGATCCCGGCAAAACTCTGCGCCAGCGTATCGTGCATCTCGTGCGCCAGCCGGCTGCGCTCATCCAGAATGGCCCGCAGCCTCCAGTTCTCGACGCGGTGGTAGAAGATCACCGCAACGATCACGAGCAACGCCGTGGCGAGCATGAGGGCGACAATGTGGCCGGCACTCCACCACGGCGGTCCCGCGATCACATCCAGATCCTCATTCGATGGCAACAGCAGAACGAAAGGGGTGAGCTGATGGGTGAGCGAAGGATCAATAACGCAAATCCCGCGAAGACGAAGCATGCTGCCCAGCTTGAGGCCGGAGAACAGGGCATCGCTTCGGCCGGGATTCAGCACCGCCCGAAAAGACTGGGGACCATCGTCCAGATCGAGGATCAGGCTGCTGTTCGGTCCGCGCTCCTTGCGCGACAGAACGCCGCGCAGCTCGATGAAGGTGGAGTCGTAGCGCCCGCTCGAAGCCTGCGACGCGGTAACGGCAAGAGGCGGCATCGGTGTGCGAGCCCATAACAGCTGCACCGTCGCGTGATCCATCGTGGAGCTGAAATCGCCGGGATGAACTGCGCCCGTGACTTCGACTTCGTCGCCGACTTTCAGCAGCGGCCCGGAGTATTGCGATACGAATAAGCCGCCGCTGGCATCCTGCAAATAAAGCCGCGGCGCGGTCAGCACCACCACGCCTCGCACCGTCGCATTGGCCGGCGTCGCCGACGAACTCAGGCGAAGGCTGCCAATGCTCTGCGTGTCGACTCGCGGAATCCCCTGCTCGGCCGCGATCTCCTGCTCCTGTTCTCGCTGGAGCCGCATGCGCACTTCCTGCGAATCCGGAGCCGGTGCCGGTTTGCTGACAGTCGCACCGCTTTCGCTCGACCCGCTCTGCAGCAGGGCCCGAAGATCCTCGCGCTTTGCGGCGCGAATCACGACGTTGCGCCAGACGCCGCCCGAGGAGTACGAACGAAGGCCGGCGCGGCCTGTCTGCGCGCAGGTCGGGTCGCTGATCCCCAGCGCCATCTGATCCGTCTGTCTCGCAGTGCCAATCGAAGCCGCGATCTGGCAATCGACCGCCACAACCTTGAGGTGATACCACTCGAACGGCCGGATGCCATGATCCACCGGGTAGCGCTTCGTCACCTCGCTCCATCCATGATCGGCTCGTCCCAGAACCAGCGACTGGTCGATGGTGCGCACTCCCGCGTAATAACCACTGTAGGCATTGACGCCGCTCTCTTCGCCGCTCGAGCGGATCATCAGCCCAGCGTCCCCGCTGATGCCCAGCAAATAGACATCGGCTTCCACGGAGTAGTTGTGCCATTGCGGAAAGCCGGTCAGCAGTTTGGCCCCGCGCTCGTCGGAGTCGTTGCGCATGGCTCCATCCACCAGCTCCCACGTTCCGCCCAGCGCCTTCCACTCATCTGCCTTGCGCGCTGCAAAGGCGTCTCGGTAGGGAAGGCCGCGCTGTGGGCTGTTTCGCCACGCGATCACGCCCGCGACGGTTCCCGCAATCAGCGCTGCCGCAATCACCGGCACGATCCGACGTCGCCATCGCGCGTTCGCTGCCGTCTTCATTGGATCCGGCTCCACCTGAAGCGGCCCAGCGTCCAGTCCTGCGACCACAACTGCTGTACGTCGGCTGAGTCGATGTTTTCCCGCGTCACCAGGGCCGGTTGAATCCGGGCTTCGTCCGCCACTCGCACGCCGGCGCGCCGGTCAAGAATCAGTTCGACCGCCTTCCGCCCCATCGCGCGGGTGTCTTCCTGAATAAAACAGTCCAGGCCGGGATTGCCGTTGAACAGTTGCCAGTTGTGCAGATCGAATCCCACGACGCGAATGTGACTGCGCGCGCTGGCCGACCGGATGGTGGAGAGAGTGCCTTCAACCGTTGTGCCCATCATTGCGACGATGGCGTCCAGATCGGGATGGCTGTTGATGGTTTCCTGAGCTACCTGCTGTTCGTGGGAAAAATTGAAAGATCCCAGCCGCTTCTCGACGATGCGAATCGCAGGAAATTCCTGCGCAAGGGTGCTCTCAAACGAGTGCGTACGGATCATTACCTGGGCAAGATCCGGATCGATACCGAGAATCGCAATCGTTCCGGTCCCGTGCAGCATCGTTCCGATGCGTCGTGCTGCGATCCGTCCACCCGCCTCGTCGTCATTCAGGATGTAGAAGAGATTGTTGCCCGCCGGCATAGCAAGAGGCGAACCAATGACCACGATCGGCATGCCTCGGCGCAAAGCACGGCGTACCGGAGTCATCAGCGCGAGCGGCTGATCCGGGGCCAGTACCAGGCCTCGATAATCCTCATTCGCTACACGGTCGACGATGGCGATTTGTCCCTCTACATCGTCTTCCCGCGTAGGCGCGTTCCAATAGACGGAGGCGTTCCTGTTGCGCACCGCTTCTTCGGCCCCCACATGCGCCGCTTCCCACAGCAAGGTGCCCTCGGTTTGCGGGATAAACGCGATGTTCTCCGTCGATCGGCGCGTGCAGCCGCAGGCCCACGCCACGACGATCACACCCAGCAGGCATGCGGCACAGCAGCCTGGGAACGCGGCCTTGCGAGTGGTTTCGCGAATACTCTTTTTCATGCCTGGGCACCAGGAGTCTACGCCCGCGCGCAGCGCCGTTCAACACGATCCCTGCGCGACTAGTTCAAATGGACTATGAGTGTCTGGTTCCAATGGCTCATGCAAGCCTCATCCCCGGTGGGTACCCTCGCCATGTTTTGAAAAAGATATGTAAGCGGTTTCCAGCTCACGGAAACACTTTGCACGGAGAGGCCGGAATCCCATGAAAACAGGCGCATCAAGACTCTTCAAGGCTCTGGCGCTGTTGTTGCCACTGTTCACAGCTGCCGTATGCTCCGCACAATTTAATGCCAGCGTGCAGGGAACCGTGGCGGATCCCAAAGGAGCGGTTGTCTCTGGAGCTGCCATCACCCTGGTGAAAACGGACACCGGTGTGACGCAGCAAACGCACAGCGGAGCCGATGGCATTTATCGCTTCGACAGCCTCGCCCCAGGCAGTTACACCGTGGCGGCCGCCGCTCAGGGATTCAGCGAATCCAGAGTCTCTTTCGAACTCACCACCGATCAGCTGCGCGACGTGCCGCTGACGTTGACTGTCGGACAGGTTTCATCCACCGTTACCGTCACCACGCAGGCGCCACTGCTGGATACCTCTGACAGCCGCTTCGAGCAGACGCTGGGAAAAACGGCGCTGCAGGATCTGCCCATGCCGGGCCGCAATCCGACCTCAGAGATCTATCTCACGCCCGGGGTGACCGGCCTTGGATCGAGCGCCGCGCTCAACTTCAATCCGGAAAACTACATCTCGGTCAGCGCCAACGGGCAGGGACAGAACGGCAACCAGTACATCGTGGACGGAATGGACGTGACCAGCACCATTCGCCCGGGCGTGCTGAATCTGACGCCGAACGTGGATGTGGTGCAGGAGGTCACGGTCCAGACCAACACTTACACGGTCGACTACGGACGCGCCGGATCGATTCAGACGGTGATGACCACGAAGTCCGGATCCAATGAGTTTCACGGTCTGGCCAGCGACTACTACACCTACCAGGGCCTGACTGCGCGCGGTGAGTTCGGCGTGCCGCAACCTACGGCGCTGAATCCATACCACAGCAACAATATGTCGTTTGCGCTGGGCGGCCCGGTCATTCCGCACAAGCAATTCTTCTTCTTCGTGGGGTATGAACCGTTCCTGTCTCTGTCGTCGAATGGCACGTCGCTCGTGGGCTTTGAAGATCCGGCATTCGCGGCCTTTGCGAAGACGGTCGAGCCGAACAGCCCGGAAGTGCAGCTGATGACAAAGTATCCGGTCGGGCACGTGGTCAACGTCAAGGTGGCCTCGACTGCAGGTGCTTTGTGGAGCAACACGGAGCCGACGCCGGCCGCGCAGCAGGCATGCGCCAGCGGCACCGGCAACGTCACCGCCTATGACGGAATTTCCATCCCCTGCTCGACACCGGTCTTCGACACCGGCAACTTCAATTCGTCGAGCTTCAACAATGCGAAGCAGTACAACATCCGCATCGATAAATACTGGAAGAACGATCGTGCCTACGGGCAGTTTTTCCGCGACACTATTGACCAGGGCGGACCCTCGCTGCGTCCTGCTTTCAATGAGACCAACAACTACTACACGTTTTCTCTGCAGGGCAACGAAACGCACACGTTCACCGCGTCGACGCTGAACGAAGCCATGTTCGGATACAACCGCATCGAAGGATTTTCACCGCGGACCGGTCTGTTCAACGTGCCGATCGTCGGCGTCAATCAGCTGGGAACGGGTTGGGGAGATGGATTCGCGGAAGGCGACTACATCCAGCACAGCTACCACTGGCGCGATGTGCTCACGCATGTGGCGGGGGCGCACAGCATCAAGGCCGGCTTCGAAGCGTGGCGCAGCGACGACGTCGCTCTGTTTGCCGGTGCCTACGATCAGCCCAATCTGTACTACAACAACATGATCGATTTCATCGCCAACAATCCATATAAGGAGAGCGGCATTTCGTATAACCCGGTGACCGGAGCCTACGATCCTGCCAATTATGGTTATAAGGAAACGACCTTTGGCGGTTTTGCCGAAGATACCTGGAAAGCCACGCGCAAACTAACTCTGAACTACGGGCTCCGCTACGACAACTTCGGCAACCCCTATGTCGCGCTGAAGGGAACGGTTCTCGCCAATTTCCATCTGGGGTCAGGCTCCACGTTTTCCGAACGAGTGGCCAACGGCATCATGACCGAGCAGGGTCATGTCTTCAGCAATGACATCAACTGGGTCTTCAGTCCTCGCGTCGGTGTGGCATGGGATCCTGTGGGTAATGGGAAATGGGTTGTTCGCGGCGGGTTCGGCCTGTTCCACAACGAATACACCCTGGGCAACGCGGAAAACGGACTCAAGGGCAATCCGCCGGGCTACGTGGTTCCGACCTTCTTTAACGACGGCTCCACGGCGGCGCCGATCTTCAGTTACGGAACATCGAATTCGCAGCCGTTCGGATTTACAGTGCCGAAGTTTGTTGGCGCACCTCTGGACTCCAAAGGCGGCATCGCCGGCTCGCAGATCAGCGTCGGTGGGACCGCGGTGAACATGTCTCCGCAACCAACGGTGACGTGGTCGGCAGGACTGGAGCGGCAACTCGGCGGCAGTCTGGTAGCCAGCTTTGGGTACACAGGAACGCATTCATGGGATCTGGTCCTGGGCGGAGAGAATCCGAACAACACGAGCTATGGGGTGGACGTCAATGTATTGCCGGGCGATTTGATTCAGCATCCCACCTTTAACTCCAGCGGCGTCTGGACCGGCACGGGCTCGCAAACGCGGCTGAACACAAGTTTTGGTTCCATCGGCTACGCTTTCAATGGTGCTCGCGCGAACTACTATGCGCTGATTGCAGCGGTCAAGGGACACGTGGGCAAGCGAGGGTTCCTGACCGCGTCGTATACGCACTCCTCGGCGATGGATGACTGGGGCAATTACCCGGAAGGATACGTGGGCAGCGGCGGCGCGACCTTCGATGTGAATCAGTGGTACAGCCCGTCGTCGCTGAACGTTCCCGAACGGTTCTCGCTGGGATGGAGTTACGACATTCCTGGAGCCAGCCGCAACGGCTTCATGAAGCGGCTGACCAATGGGTTCAACCTTGCAGGGACCACGATTCTGCAATCGGGAACGCCGTTTTTTGTAACCAACAACAATCCGCTGGCGCTGGTCGACACAGCCAACGTAACTGTGACGCAGGCAAACTACCAGAGCGAGCTGAGTGCCGGGAACCTTGCGTTTGCACCCAGCAGCGGCAATTACGCCGCTGATGGCGATAACTTCAACATGCCCAATGTAACCAGCTACAAACAAAAAAGCAGCCGTAAGGACTATCAATATACGGGGGCGGTGGACGGTGGCACCGTGTCTCACGCGCAGTTTGCTCAACCAACCTTCAAGGCAAGCGGCACCGAGGGCAATGAGAAGGCGAACCAGTTCAGCAATCCCGGCTATGCCGATACTGACTTCACGGTTAAGAAGACTACGCCCATCACCGAGCGGCTGAGCCTGCAGTTACGGCTTGACATCTTCAATCTGTTCAACCGCGTCAATCTGAATGGCGTGAACACCAACTACGGAGACACCAGCGCGAACTTTGGCACCACCAACAGCAACCTGCCACCACGCGGCATGGTGGTAAGCGGAAGGTTCGATTTCTAGAGGACGGGAAATCTAAACCCCTTCTGCGTTACTGTACGGGATAACGCTCAGTTCGCGGAGCGGTGGGCGGGCCACAGAGATGATCGAAAGCGCCTTCCTGGCACGAACAACGGCAAAGTCAGTGGGGCGCTGTCGAAATCGTAAGCGCCTCATACCGGCTTGCCTGCCTCCGCAGGCCGGCATTTTTCTTCTTGCCGCTGCCGCTTTTTTCTGCGGCGCGATAGGGCTGGCGAACGCACAGCAACAAGCCTCCGACCCAGCATCGCCGATCATTGCCGCGCTTCGCGCTCATGACTTTGCGCAGGCATCGGCGCTCAGCCATTCCGCACTCGCCGACCATCCGGGGGATTACCGCATCTGGACGCTGGACGGGATGGCAAGAGCAGGAGCAGGGAACCTGCCCGCCGCTCGTACGGCCTACGCGCATGCTCTCGAACTGCAGCCTTCTTATCTGCCCGCCCTCGAGGGGGCTGCACAAACCGATTTTCAACTGGGTCGGGACGCCGGGCCATTGCTGGGAAAAATTCTGCTGCAGCGACCCGAAGATCCGCCCTCGCATCTGCTGCTCGGCATTCTTGATTACCGGAAAGACGACTGCGCGGCCGCGCTGGATCATTTCACCAAAGCGCAGCCGGTCCTCGCGCAGCAACCCGAGGCACTGACCGATGACGGCGTGTGTCTGGCAAGGCTCCAGCGAACTAACGAAGCGGTCACCGCGTTTGCCGGCGCGCTGGCACTTGATCCCAACAGCGTGCCCGCTCGCTACAATCTGGCGCTGGCGCATTTCAATGAGCGCGATTTCGACAGCGCACTCGAAGCTATCGAACCTCTAACTGCGAATAACTCCACACATGCGGACGCGCTGTCTCTTGCAGCACAGATTTATGAGGCCAAGGGCGACACGGCGCACGCCGTCACCGTGCTGCGCCAGGCGCTGCTGGTTGACCCCAAAGATCTGGATGCCTATCTGCAATTTGTAACGCTGTCCTTCGATCATGCATCGCCCCAGGTCGGAATCGATATCGCCAGCGCGGGCGTGGGCCAGATGCCAAAGGAGCCGCGCTTGTACCTGGTGCGCGGAATCCTGTTGGCGCAGATGGGAGAATTTTCCCGAGCTGCCGACGACTTCGATGCAGCCAGCCGTCTCGATCCGCGGTTGCAGTTCCTGGGTGTCGCACAGGGACTGGTGCAGTCGCAGGAACACAATTCCACGGCGGCGCTGGCTCACTTCCGCGCGGCCGTTCAAGCGCATCCTTCCGAACCGTACGCGTGGTATCTGCTCGCCGAGGCCCTTGCAGGTGAGGGAAAATCGGCGGGAAGCCCGGAAAATCGCGAGGAGATCGAGGCCGCGACCCGGGCGGTGAAACTGGATCCGAAGTTCGTCGAAGCGCGCGACCTGCTCAGTGCTGCCTTTTATGCCGGGGGCCGCATGCCTGAGGCAATCGAGCAGAGCCGTGCGGCTCTCACCGTGAATCCGAACGACGAACCTGCGCTCTATCACCTGATGCTCGCCCTGCGCAAGACCGGTCACGACGATGAAGCGCGAACGCTCGTCGAACAGATCGTGCGGCTTCGAGCCAGCTCCAAAGTCAATCAAACCCCGGCGCGCCGTTATTACCTGTACGAGCAGAAAGCGCCGGCCGTGGCCAGCAGGACTCCAGTCGTTCCTCAATAAAGAAAGCGACAAATGAAAAAGTTCGATTGGCAGATCAACCGCCGTGTATTTCTCCAGTCGGCCGCGATGACCGGTGCGCTGGAAATGATTGGCATCATTCCGGCCGGCCATGCCCTGGTGGGCGATGCCTCCTACAAACCTGCAAGGATTCAGAACGAATACAGCCTTTTCCTTCCCGGCGAGCGTGAGGCGCTGTCGCATCCGCCGCTGGTGGACAGGTTTTCGCGAGACGGCGTCGCGCTGAGCGGCGGCCGCAGCGTCGCGATGGGCGCGTCAGAGAATGGCTGGAAGTTGCTCGCGATTACCGCCATCAACGGTGCGGACACCGCCATCTTCGAGAAGCACGCGACTCATCGCGGCGCGATCGCTTACGTCACACAGGAACGTGGTGTCATCGCGCTGATCCCGAAGAGTATCGGACAGTTGTCCAGCATCCGGCCGAGACCCATCGCGGCTCCGTCCAACGTACGGCTCGAACGACTGCCGCATTTTGTTCCAGGGCCGGACGTCCCAGGAAACTATATCCTTCACTCCGACGAAGATCCCAGTTACGAAAATGTAGCCGCACTGGGAGCTGAGTTTATCGGATGGACACTCGCCGGCAACGAAGACGCCGGGCCACTGAAGTCGGTGTTTCTGGACGCCGCAGGAAAAAGCCGTCAGTTGAATACGACCGACGAATTCTCCTGGGACCCCGATATTCACGGGACACTTTTCGATCCAACAGAGCTGATCCCCAGCGATGATTCGCTTGCTTATGAATATCTGACCGGATACAGCAAGCGCACCCTGCTGGGCGGCTATCTTCCCGTCGCGGACATTGGAGTGTGGAATCCGAATTATCACGCTGGTTATGAATGCATCGTGCTGGTGACGCCCGGAGAAGACGGGCGAGTCCTCGGACGCATCCGCTATACAGCAGCGGGTCCCGGCACGATCACCTCCGATGAAACCGAGGAGCACGACGCGTTCTTCAACTGCAACCCGGGAGAGTTTTATGGGGCACTGGCAGGTATCTGGAATCGATGGCACGACTTCTACGAGACCTCCATGCCGGTTGAAATTCCGGACCCGTGGTTGCTCGACGCGGCACGCGCAGGGATTACTCTATCCCGGGTCAGTTATCGAGGCCTGAAGCCCACTTATCAAATTGGCGAAGGTGCATATACAAAGATTCCCGAGCGCAGCCACGCATTGTTTCCGGTCGCCCACTACGAATTCATCTGGGCGCAGCAGTTGTGGAACCTCACCGGGCAATCGGACCCCTACTTCCAGTATTACCTCGACCACTACATCCTGCCCGACGGAAATTTCCTTTACAACACGCAGGATCAGGTTGAGGCTCCGCTCAACACCGGCATATTCCTCGCCAACTCTGCCCGCGCCTACGACTACAGGCGCGACCTGGCTGCTTTCTCGGCACGCCTACCGGTGCTTGAGCGCATGATCGGTTATGTTCTTGCCCGCTACGACTACGGTAAGCTGCATTTTCCTGCTGACGACCCGCGCCATGGGCTCATCTGGGGTTCACCGGAAGCCGATCTTGGTGATCCCGCCAATGACTTTCCGCAATCGCATCCGTACTACTTTCAGAATGCCGTCTGGACCTGGCGTGGGCTTGCCGAGCATGCTCGCTGCCTTCGACGCGTGGCCAAAGAGCACGATCGCAGCGAATATCTGACGCTCGGAGATCATTACGCTGGCATCGCAGAAGAGATGCGCGGCCTGATCCAGCGGTCTATCGCAACGACCCTCGCTAATTGCTCCGCCGAGATGAAGGCTTCCGGCATTACTCCATTCACGCCGGATGACACGCATCACGATCCCCGCAGCCTCGAGAGTTATGAAAACCACCGCTTCATGATGGATTGGTTTCTCGCCGACTGGGGCGATGCGACGCTCGACGCGGGTCATTTGCACCATCGCGAACTGGCCGGGATGCAACTCGCAGGGCTGCATACCGACGGCGCCGAACAGCGAACCTCCAACTTTATGGAGCACGGGACGCTCGCGGTGCGCATTCGACAGCGGGACTATCGACCCTTTCTGCTGACCCTCTATGCACTCACCTGCTTCGCCGCCGATTCGGGCAATCGCTACGCGCCGGAAGATGCCTGGTTCCCAGGTGGAGCACCGGGCCAGGGAAGCCGCTACGGCTGGTCGGCCGTCGTCAACAGCGTCCTGCAACCCGCCATGGGACTCCGCTGGCTACTCTGTTACGAAGAAAATAATGCGGAGGTTTGCCATCTGCAAAAGGCTGCGCCGAAACACTGGTTCGGAGCGGGTGAGACGATTCGCGTGGGAAGCTGCCCGACTCGGTTCGGACCTTTGAGCTGGTCCACGATTGCACGCAGCGATCATGACTGGGAAGTGAACGTCGATCTCAGCCCGCCGTTTACTGGCGATCTTTTCATTCACATCCATGCACCGGACGGTCGGCCGCTGCAGCGAAGCTCGGCGGGGAATATCGTCGATGACGCGGTTCATTTCACAGCTGACGAATTGCGCACAGCGCAACATCTGACATTCCGCGTCAGTTAAGATCCTGCAGCCGGATCGAGACTGGCTCCCATTCTCCTGGTCCAGCGCGAATCGCCGGCTAGGACTGATGTACGAAAGCGGCAGTCGGACCACCGGCGGAATCGGATTCATCCCCAAGGTCCATGGCTGCGATAAGGCCGCCGTTCATCGTCAATAGGTGGAGAACTTCGCTGTCCGACAGAACATCGCCTTGAAGGCTCCTGACGAGCTGGTGCACTCTGACGCGGATCCTGCCTCCATCTTCCTCGGTGATTGCCAGCGGTTCGACGCGGGGATCGAACTCGTCCCATTGTCGAGTCCAGTAAGCGCGGATCTCTTCCTTTCCGACAACCCTGCCGCCCTCTGAAGCTTTGGGCCAGCTCACATCGTCCGTCATCAGTGCCAATGCACCGTCGATGTCCCGCTTGTTGAATGCGGAGTACGCCCGCTCAATCAGGGTCTTCGTGTCTGCCATACAACCTCCTGCGACTCCTGCCGTGTACTTAGCATGAGTTATCCAGCCAGTTTGCAACCTGACGAGCACTGATCCCTTCATCTCGCCTGCTGCGAAGCTGGACTCATCTGCAGCATCATGCCTGATCCGGAGTTCCGTTAGCCAGCTGCTCGATCCACGCTGGCGCCGATTTCTTCGGTTCGCCCATGGCCGCATTCGACACTTCCTCCCACGCTTCCCATTCGGCCAGGCGCGCTGCATACGCTTCCCGTGCTCTTGGCAGAATCGAGTTGCCCAGTCCTAGTCGCAGCGGTGGATCGTCCGCGTCCACAAGCTTCAGGACGGCTTCTGAGGTCGCCTCCGGGTCGCCCCGTTCCACGTTGGCAAGACGCGTCAGAAACTGCTTCCGAAACTCCACGTATGGCTCCAGAGCCTCCGCGATCGCTGCGGATTTACCGAAGTCAGTTGCGTAAGCTCCTGGCTCAACCAGTGTCACCTTGATGCCGAAGGGGCGGACCTCCTGGGCCAGGCTTTCGTGCAGAGCTTCCACGGCCCATTTCGTGGCAGAGTAGAAGCCGATGAGCGGCAGCGCCGTAATCCCAAGACCGCTCGAGACCCCGAGAATGTGTCCGCTCCCTTGCTTCCGCATCAGAGGAAGCGCTGCTCGCAGCACCCGAACCATGCCGAAGTAGTTCGCATCGAACAGTTCGCGAATCTGTTCGTCGCTCGCTTCCTCTGTGGCGGCGAACAGGCTCGTGCCGGCATTGTTCACAAGAACATCCAGCCGGCCGAAATGCCTGAACGCCTGCTGAACGACCTGGGACACCTGCTCTGAATTGATGACGTCGAGGGCCAATGGCAGGACCGCATCTCCGTAGCGCTCTTTCAGGTCCACGATGTCTTCCAGCCTGCGCGCAGTGGCCGTGACCTGATCTCCGCGCTGCAGCGCGGCCTCGGTCCAGATGCGGCCGAAACCGCGAGAAGCTCCTGTGATCAACCATGTCTTCGTCATATTGATTCCTCTCCAATTGGCTGAGTTGGGTTTGGCTTGCGCGCAGTGTTCTTGCGCCCTTGTTCAGGACTGCGTATAACGCATATTTCCAAGATCGGTGAGAAGGTCGGGACCCGTCGGGTTCCAGCCCAGCCTGGCTCGGGTCTGCGCACTGGAAACATGAGCGTCCCGCCCGGCGAAGAACCCGAGGAAGCCGAAATGCTCCTGGGCCTGTTCCGGTGAGATGGAAATGACAGGCACGTTCAGGCCGCGGCCGATGGCGGTGGCAATGTCTTTCAACGGCACGCCCTCTTCTGCGACTGCGTGGTACCGAGCTCCGGCGGTGAAGTTGTCCAGAGCTAGCCGGTAGAGACGGGCGACATCGGTTACGTGCGCAGCAGGCCAGCGGTTGTGACCATCGCCGATGTACGCTGAGACTCCTTTGGCGCGTGCTATGGCGATCAGGGGAGTGATGAGTCCCTGCTTCACGGTGTCGTGGACCTGCGGTAAGCGCATTACTGCGGCGTGCACGCCGCGCTCCCCGAGCGCAATCGCGGTCACCTCGGATACGCGGGGAAGGGACGGAGAAGAAAGCGGCGGATCGTCCTCGGTGGCGGCGCGCCCCTGGGCCACTCCGACTCCGGAGCTGACGATGAACGGACGGCTGGAACCCTGGAGCACGGCGCCGATGGTTTCGATGGCGCGTTTGTCGAGCTCACAGCTTTCCGCAAACTTCGTCCAATCGTGCCGGAACGCGACGTGAAGGACGGCATCGGACGCAGCGGCACCGCTGCGGAGGCTTTCCATGTCTTCCAGATCGCCGCGATGGACATCAGCGCCGGCCGCGGCCAGAGACTGGGCGCCCGCATCGCTGCGCGCAAGACCGAGCACCTGGTGGCCAGCGCCAATCAGCTCCGGGACAATCCTGGAACCGATGAATCCTGTTGCCCCTGTTACGAAAACGCGCATAGGAATCTCCTTTACCTCGTTACTGCCCGAATTGACGAAAGGGAGCCGCCCGATTAAAACGGAGACAGTCTCCGACTCAATAGATAATCGGAGATAGTCTCCGGTTGCAGGATATTTTGGAAATGAAGAAGAAACGTTCCCAACCTGCCATGCGAAAGCCGCGAACGGATGCTCTGCGCAACCGCGAGCGAATTCTCGAAGTGGCGAAGGGGGCTTTTACGCGCCACGGCGCGGCTACCAGTCTGGACGACATCGCGAAGCAGGCGGATGTCGGAGCGGGCACCTTGTATCGCCATTTCCCTACACGGGATGCGCTGATCGAAGCGGTCTATAGGAGCGAGGTGGAAAAGCTGGCCGCGGCAGCGCGCGGGTTCATCGCCGCGATGGCCCCGGTCGAGGCCCTGCGCGCCTGGTTGCTGCTGTTTGTCGATTACATCGCGGCAAAACACATCATTGCGCCCGCTCTCAACAGCGTCGCCGGAGGTCCGTCCAGGCTCTATGAGGGTTCTCGCAGCCTGGTCCAGGGAGCGATCGAAGAGTTGGTGAAGCGCGCGAAAAAGAGCGGCGATGTGCGAAGAGATATTGACGCCTCCGATCTGCTTCGGGCGGTGATCGGCGTCTCTTATGTGGGCTCCGGGGGGGATTGGCAGCAAAGCGCCAGAAGACTGGTCGACATCCTCATCGCCGGTTCTCGCCCAGCCGGATAAAACCGTGTGCGGCTCTGTGATCACAATCTGGAAGACATCGAGCATGGGGGCTTTTCGTCGGAGCGCGGTTCCATCATGAGCGAGGATCGCCCCGTGATACTGCTTCATCACCTGCCTCCGCGTGGTGGTCGACTTTCGGTTACCTGATCGGATCCAGGTGAGTGCCCTGGCGATCATGCACTCACCGAGATCCGCCGATTCAGATCGCCGAGAAGCCGCCGTCGACAGCCAAATCCACCCCATTCACATAGCTCGACTCGTCTGAAGCAAGAAACAGCGCGGCCGCCGCAATTTCCTCAGGACGACCCATCTTTCCCCGCGGGATCAGGGATTCAAACATCTCCCTCGTCGCCTTGTCGAGTCGCTGGGAATCCGGTGTGTCGACCTGGCCCGGGCTCAGCACGTTCACCCGGATATTCCTGCCCTTCAGTTCGTTGAGCCACGTGCGCGCGAAGGAGCGCAATGCCGCCTTGCTCGCCGCATACACGCCGAAACCAGGAAAACCTTTCACCGAAGCAACGGACCCGATCATGATGATCGATCCGCCATCGTTGAACAGCGGCAACGCCTTCTGAACCGTAAACAGCGTTCCGCGCACAATCAGGTCGAAGCCCGCATCGAAGTGCTGCTCGGTAATCTCGCCCAGTTTGGCGGCTTCGCCTTTGCCTGCGCTCGCAAACAGGATGTCGATCCTGCCCTTTTGCCGCTTGACTGTGTCGAACAGACGGTCGAGGTCGTCGAGATTGGCCGCGTCGCCGCGCACACCGGTCACGTTCCGGCCAATCAGCTTGACGGCCTCATCGAGCGCCTCCTGCCTCCTGCCCGTGATGAAAACGTAAGCGCCTTCTTCAACGAACCGCTTAGCGCTCTCCAGCGCCAGGCCGCTCGATCCACCTGTGATGACTGCAACTTTTCCTTCAAGCTTTCCCATAGTGATTCCCTTCGGTAGATGTCCCTGCGTTAGAGACTGGGGCTCGCGGCAGTCTCGGAGGCTCGCGCCAGCGCTTGCGTGTCGATATACTCCCGGATCTTCGTCACCTTGCCATTTCGAACGGTAATGTCAAAGACCCAATGGTCCTCGAACGTCTTATTCGTGGCTTTGATTTTTCCCGCAGCGAAGCCGACGACCAGAACCCGGTCTCCCTGCGCTATGAACTCGGGGGGCTCCGGGTAGGAAGTTTCCACCGTTTCGTTCGCCTTCTGAAGTACATTCTGCAATCCCGCGTGCCCGCGATGCGTGCCGGCCAGCGGCCAGTCCTCGCCGGGAATGATCCACTCAATCTCTTCGGCAACCAACGCCAGCAGACCTTGCTTATCGCGGCTGCCGAGTGCCGCAAGAAAATCCTTCACAATCTGGACATTCTTTTCGATGCTCATCGAAATCTCTCCTTTTCCGTTCAAGCGTGTCCGATGCTATCCGACGTTTTGGAACCATTCTTCTCGGGCCGAATCGCACGAGTCGCAGATCGACTACTGCTGCTTCCTGAACAAATCCTGGAAGATGAGCTGACCCCAGGTACGGCCGCGTGCGTGCACCAGCGCGCCACCCTCGTTGAACTTTCCCAGCTTGACGGGCGCAAACCCGAGTTGTTTGGCCAGATCCGCCACGGGAGCGATCGCGTCCTCGTCGTCGCTCGACAGAAAGACGACCCGGTGGCCGCCCTCGACGATCGGATCGGTCGCCAGGATGGCTGCACCCAGGTGGTTAAAACCCTTCACCAACTTGGCGCCGATGAAAGACTTCGCAACGAATGCGGAGGACGGGAGACCGTCCAGTTCCTCAGGTGGGACTGGAAACGAGTTCATCGCGTCGATGACTGTCTTGCCTTTCCAATTCGGCAGGGCCTTCGCAATCTCGCGATGTTCCCCGAACGGGACCGCCAGGATGATTGTGTCGGCCTCGAGCGCATCCCGCAGTGACCTGGCGACGACGGTGGGTCCAATCGCCCGGGCCTCCGGTGCCAGCGCCTCGGGCGGCCGGCGACTCGCGACTGCCACGTTGATGTTTTTACGGGCGAAGGCGTGGGCGAGGGCCTGGCCTATTTTGCCGAATCCTACAATTGCGTAGCTCATATGTTCTCCTTTGGTTTACCGAGCCCTTCGGCGCCCCGAATCATCGAATGGAGCGCCGTGCGGCGAGTGCGTCAGATTTGGGCTAAATTTGCGCGAGGCCGCCGTCGACCGCGAGCTCGCTGGCCGTCATGAAGCTGCTGTCGTCGGACGCGAGAAAGGCCGCCGCCGCCCCGATCTCCGCCGGATCGGCCATGCGCTGGAGCGGAGTCATCGAGGCGTAGACCTTCTGGCCCTCCTCGCCCAGCGCTGCCTTCGCGAGTTCGGTCGCCGTCGCCCCGGGCGACAGCACGTTTACCCGGATGCCGGTGCCCTTCAGGTCTTCCGCCCAGGTCCGCGCGAGGTTGCGCACTGCCGCCTTGCTCGCGCTGTAGACGCTCATGGTCGGGGCGCCCGTGGTGCCGGCGCTCGAGCCGGTCAGAATGATCGAGCCGCCCTTGCCCATCAGCGGCAGCGCCTTCTGGACCGTAAAGATCGTACCCTTCACGTTGGTGTCGAAGGTCTCGTCAATGTGCTCGGCGGTGATCTTGCCGAGCGGAAGCGGGCTTCCGGCCCCGGCATTGGCGAAGACGATGTCGAGGGTTCCGCGCTCGGCCTTCACCGCCGCGTAGAGTCGGTCGAGGTCGGCCAGATTGGAAATCGAGCCCTTTACTGCGCGGGCGTTGGGCCCGAGGTCGGCCACAGCGGCGTCGAGCTCTGCCTGCCGGCGGCCGAAGATGAAGACGAAGGCGCCCTCCTCGATGAAGCGTTTTGCTGCGGCGCGGCCGATGCCGGTAGCGCCACCGGTGATGACTGCAACTTTACCCGCAAGCTTTCCCATAATTACTCCCTTCGGAATGTGCGTAGCATTCCGTACAGTAGAGTAGAGTCTTTTGGTAGTAGACGAGAACTGCTCATAAGTCCTGATCTTTTGTCTAATCGTCCAAACGATGGAGGCTAACCTGGACCCGATAACCGACATCTTCAGAACGATGCACGTAACCGCTTTCGGTCTGCACAGGCTCGAAGCCACAGCGCCGTGGGGCGTGAAACAGGAAAATCAGACCGAAGAAAGAATCACGGCTTCCGGCAAAAAACATTCCCCAACAGATTTGGCGCACTTCGCCATGCTTTCGCGCGGCAACTGCTGGCTGAGTGTGGAAGGGATTGCGGAGCCGATTCCCCTCACCGGTGGCGATTGCTTCTTGCTGGCCCGGGGGACGTCGATTGTTTTGCGCGACAGCCCGCGAACACGTCCGAAGTGGAGTTTCAGCGAGATCGGGGCCAGGGCCAACGGCAATGTCGCTCTTTGTGGAGGGGGTGGCGCGCCGACGACCATCGTCTGTGGTTCCCTGAGTTTCGATCGCGCCAGCCTGAAGCCGATCACCCAGTTATTGCCGAGCTTCATTCTGATGAAGGCCGATCAGGCACGCACGCTTGCTCTCCACAACACAGTGCAGGCGCTGGCTTCGGAAATGGCAGAACAGGCGCCGGGATCTGAAGTCGTCGCGACTCGACTGGCCGAGGTTCTGTTTATCCAGGTACTCCGGGCGCAAATCGCGTCGGGGCCGGAACGCAACAAAGGATGGCTGCGCGCTGTTTTTGATCCTCAGATAGGCACTGCCCTGAGCGCTATTCACGACAATGTGAAGACACCCTGGACGGTGGAATCTCTGGCCGAAGCGGCGGGCATGTCTCGGTCCGCATTCGCAGCACGTTTCAAAGAGCTACTCGGACAATCGCCGCTGGAATACGTAACGGAGTGGCGGATGCAGAAGGCGATACAGTTACTTGAACGGCGTGACAAGAAGCTCATCGACGTCGCTCGGTCGGTCGGTTACGAGTCCGACGCTGCGTTCAGTAAGGCGTTCAAGCGAGTTGCCGGGGCCAACCCTGGTGAATACCTCAAACGTAGTCGTTGAAGACCAGGGTCATGCCGGCATGGCGGAAGATTTTTGAAGCGGAGATCGATCACGACCCTGCGGTGTTGTGCTGCCTTTCGGGTGAGCATGTGAGTGCGGCTGGTAGAGATTGTTCTCAAGCGTGATGAACTGATTGTGCGGGTAACGCGGGGTGTAGAGTCGAATTCGCTGAATCCGGCCGTAATGCCGGTGATACGAAACAATCATTTGGGGCCATGAAAAAAAACATGTCCCCTCGCTCCGCCCACCCTGGCTGCCAACGAACACTGCTGCCGGAGGCACAACGCGCATTGACACGCGAAAAAGGCCGGCTCTATATAATTGCCGGCTGAAGCCGTCCAACAATCTTCCCAGCGTCGCTGTCGGCGGCACAGCCCAACTGAAACCATTTAAGAGGAGACGACACCTGTGCGAGTCTCGATGAGATTTTTGTCGATAGTGGCCACGATGGCTTTTACCCCGGGACCGGTTCTATTGGCGCAGGCGCCTGCCGCGCCGCTGCCCGCCGAAGCGGCTGCGAACCCGGTGGTGTGGAGTGCGAAGGTGCTCGTCGAGCGTACTGCGAAAAACATGATCGCCGCCGCCGACCAGATGCCTCCGGACAAGTACAGCTACCACCCGACGCCTGACCAATGGACCTTCGGGAAGGTGGTTTCGCACATCGCGCAGTCCAATGGAGGATTGTGCGGGGCGCTTTCGGGCACACCTGCGCCCACGACGTTGACCGTGAGCGACACGGCGCCGAAGGCCGACCTGGTTGCGGCGTTAAAGGCTTCGTTCGACTTCTGCGGCCCGATCCTCGACGGTCTGACGGACGCGAAGCTTGGGGAGCCGATAACTCTGTTCCACCGCACGGTGCCGCGGGCGACAGCCCTGGTACTGCTGCCTGTGGACCTGGCCGATCACTACTCGCAGATGGCTGCCTACCTGAGGCTGAGCGGGATGTTGCCGCCCTCGGCGCAGCCGAAAAAGTAGCGGAGTCAAACGACTCTTTCGGAGACGGGACGCACCGCCCCCGTCGGGACAAGCCGGGCCCGGCCCGGCATCTCCTTAATTGACTACCATTCTGACGCTGAGCATCGCGGTGCGGAAATGCCTCGCCTGAGCGAACGCCGAACATCGTTCGGCGCATGTTCGGACCTCAGCGGCGGAGGCAGTGCGCAGTCGGCAGGTGCCGTGGCGCCCCCGTTTGAATTCTCGTTCATCGCGGGCAACGCGCTGAACCATCGCGAATTCTACGATCCGGGCTGAACATCTCGTCCCCCAGTTCCTGGGGCACCATGAACAGCCAGGCGAATCCTCCACGCGACATGGAGTTGGAGGTCGTATCACCTTCCAGCAACTGTTTCCAGCCGAAGAAGGCGGGTGTCCCCTGGACATCCGCTTTTTGCGTTTCGAGGGCGGGACGGCCTCGTTTCTGCTGAGAAGGCGCGCCATGCAGTTGCGGTCCGAAATATTTCGCCGCCGGGCTCTTGTTCTGTTCAAAAACTCTTGACCTGTCTAAAACTATAGGGTTCACCGTGGAGATGGACGATGTTGACTGTAACCAAACTCGCCCGGCGGTGCGGCCTGAGCCGGACCGCTTTGCTGTACTACGAATCCATCGGCCTGATGCCGGCGGCGGAACGCAGCAGCGGCAATTACCGGTTTTATGGGGAAGCCGCTGTGCGGCGCCTGGAGCAGATCCGGGCGTATCGCGACGCCGGTCTCAGGCTCAACGACATTCGCGTGGTGCTGGATCGGCCTGGAGGGGATGCATTCGAGGTGCTGGAGCGGCGGTTGCTGGAAATCGATGGGGAGATCGGCGCTCTGCGCGCGCATCAGCAGGCGATTCTGAAAATGCTGCGCTACAAACGACTGGGAAAGGCAAAGAAGATGATCACGAAAGAGAAGTGGGTTTCGATTATGAAGGGCTGCGGGCTGAGCGAGGAGCAGATGCATCGCTGGCACGCGGAGTTCGAGCGCGCGGCGCCGGCGGAGCACCAGGAATTTCTGGAGTTTCTGCACATTGGTGCGGGGGAGATTCGGACGATCCGCGAGGAGAGCCGGAAGGCGGGGTAGGTGAGAGCAGCGTTCAGCGCTCGGCGTTCGGCGTTCGGAAAACTCCTGACCGCGACCCGGTTCTCAATTCGAGGGCCGGGTCGTTTGCCTGCGAACTTCCCGGGGCTTCGGTTCGTGGTTGGGAGTTAGTCTCAGGCCATGAGAGTATGACTGGGCATGGGATACGTCTCCAAAGCTAATGACAAGCTGCCTCCCTGGGCGAAGCTTATCCTGGGCATCTGTGGAATCGCGGCCATGGTGTATGGCACGGCTAAGGAAGGGCCGATTTTTCTGTTGAAGGCGCTTCTCAAACCGATCCCATAGTCGGTCGGCAATATTTGTGCCCGTGTCCCGTAATTTCAAACTGACCCACTACTGAATGAGACCGGTTTTAGATTCTTCAGTGTCCGGGACGAAAGGACTGGAACATCAGGATCACGCGACAGGATGCTGACGATGATCGCGGTGGCCCAGGCGGCTCCGTTGAACCAGTGGGAGTTGACCTGGTCGCCCATGAGGTCTTTGCGGTTGATGAGCAGAAGCATGAGCACGATCACGACCGGCAGCAGGATTCCGTTGAGCGCCTGGGATTCGATGGCCCACTTGATGAGGGGGAAGTTGGGGATAAGGACGACCGCCGCTCCGCCGGCGATGAGCAGGGTGTAGAGCCAGTAGAAGATGGGCGCTTCGTGGAAGCGCTTGTCGACGCCGGACTCGAGACCGAGGCCTTCGCAGACGACATAGGCTGTTGAAAGCGGGAGCACGGAGGCGGCGAAGAAGCCGGCGTTGAAGAGTCCAAAGGAAAAGAGGATGAAGGCGTAGGAGCCGGCGAGAGGCTTCATGGCTTCGGCGGCGTCGGCCGGCTCGCGAATGGAGCCCATGTTGTGGACCCAGAGGGTGGCGGCGCAGGCGACGACGATGAACCAGGCAACGACGTCGGTGAAGATGGAGCCGACGATGACGTCGACGCGCGAGCCGGCGTAGCTCTCTTTGGTGACGCCTTTTTCAACGATGGAGGACTGCAGGTAGAACTGCATCCACGGCGCGATGGTGGTGCCGATGAGGCTGACGACCATGAAGACGTAGGAGGGATCGCGGAGGACGGCCATTTTGGGGAGGCGGACGGTGGCGGTGGCCGCCTCGCGCCAGCCGGGATGGGCGAGCACGCCGGCGATGATGTAGGTGAAGTAGATCATCGAGGCGAAGAGGAAGATTTTCTCGACGGTCTTGTAGTCGCCGCGTACGGCGAGCATCCAGACGAGAAACGCGCAGATGGGAACGGAGATGTATTTGGATACGTGAAAGAGCTGGAGACTGCCGGCGATGCCGGAGAATTCACCGATGACGTTGCCGAAGTTCACGATGACCAGCAGCACCATAATGATGACGGTGATGCGGAGGCCGAATTCCTCGCGGATGAGGTCAGAGAGGCCTTTGCCGGTGACGGCGCCCATGCGCGCGCACATTTCCTGCACGACGATGAGGGCGAGGGTGACGGGGAGCATGGTCCAGAGCAGGGCGTAGCCGAACTGCGCGCCGGCCTGGGAGTAGGTGAAGATGCCGTTGGGGTCGTTATCGACGTTCGCAGTGATGAAGCCCGGGCCGAGGACGGCGAGGAAGAGCAGTATCCGGGTTCTCCAGCGCTTGAGCATGTCGGGTCGGCGGTCTCAGATGGTTCAGTTCGCGGGAATCCGAGCGGGCAGGCTCGGGTGCAGAGGGAGCAGCGAATGTTCAGTGTAGGCGAGGGAAGGGGATTTGTGTTTGGGGATTTGGGATGAGTTGGGAGGGGCGTCAGGGCGGGGGCGAGGGGCATTCTGTAGACTGAATTTCAGCATGAATTCACGCGGTTTTTGTGTTCGCCTTGCGGGCCTGCCTCTTTTCGCGGCCTGTCTTTTTCTGATGCACGCTACGGCGGCGTACGGCCAGGGAACGCGGCTGTGGAACGAGTCGCGCTTTGAGGACCTGGAGCGCGGGACGCCGAACGGTGTGGCGGTGACCAGCGATGGGCATCTGGTGCCGGGGCCGGAGAGCAAGCTGGTGCTGGCGACGCCTTCGACCTATGTGTGGAGCGTGGCGGCGGACAAGGAGGGCAACGCGTATCTGGCGACGGGAACGCCGGCGACGGTGCTGCGCGTGACGCCGGACGGCAAGTCGACGACGCTGTTCACGACACGCGACATGAGCGTGCAGAGCGTGCATGTGGGTCCGGACGGGATGGTGTACGCGGCGACGCTGCCCTCGGGCAAGGTGTACAAGCTCGATCCGCATGCGGAGGGCAAGAACGACGACAGCGCGACGGTGGTTTTCGATCCGCAGGCGACCCAGGAGAAGCCGAAGTATGTGTGGGACGTGGCGTTCGATGCGAAGGGGCGGGTGTATATCGCAACGGGCGCGCCGGCGGCGGTGTATCGAGCGGTAGCCGGTGGGAAGTCGGAGCTGTTCTACAAGAGCGACGAGGAGCACATCCGGACGCTGGCGTTCGATAAGGCGGGGAATCTGATTGCAGGGTCGGACGGGTCGGGGCTGGTGTATCGGATCGATCCGGCGGGGAAGGCGTTTGTGCTGTTCGACGCGCCGAAGAAGGAGATCACGTCGGTGGTCGTGGCTCCGGATGGAACGATTTACGCGGCGGGTGTGGGCGAGAAGGGCAGGAATAATCTGCCACCGCTGCCGGTGACGGGGCAGGCAACTGTAACCGCGACGATTACGATTGTGCAGCCGGGTTCGGTGCAGGCGTTCAGCGGGAATTCGCTGATCCCGGACGGGTCGGAGCTGTATGCGATTCCGAAGGGGGATGGGCCGCCCAGGAAAATCTGGGGCGGGAAGGACGACATTGTTTACGCCTTGCAATGGACGCCGGAGGGGGTGCTGGCGGCGACGGGGAATCGCGGGAGGATCTATCGGATCCGCGATGACGGGACGTGGGCCGATGTGGCGCATGTGGAGGCGTCGCAGGTGACGGGCTTTGCGGATTCGACGCATGGGCTCTACGTGAGCACGGCGAATTCGGGCAAGGTGTTTGAGTTGAGCCATGGCGCGGCGGCGGAGGGAACGTACACGAGCGAGGTGTTTGACGCTGGCGTGTTCGCGCAGTGGGGGCGGGCGGAGGTTGAGTTGGGCGCGACGCCGTCGAGCGCGGTGCAGCTGTTCGTGCGGGCGGGGAACGTGGAGAATCCGGAGCGCGCGTGGGGCGAGTGGAAGACGTTTGCGCCAAATGCGGGCGCGGTGGGCGTGGACTCGTCCAGGTTCCTGCAGTGGAAGCTGGTGGAGAAGCCGGGCGCGGAGGTAGGCGCGGTGGCGGTGAATTATCTGCCGGTGAACCTGCCGCCGATGGTGGATGAAGTGGTGGTGGCGCCGGGGGCGCGGGCGAACGCGATTGGGCAGCCGCAGCCGGGGCAGCCGCAGCCGGTGACGATCAATTTTCCATCGACGCAGAATCAGGGCGTGAATTTTGGTGGGGAACCGGGGCGGGAGCCACTGCAGGCGGTGCGGGATCGGACCGCAGTGACGGTGCGGTGGGCGGCGCACGATGACAACGGCGACGATTTGAGCTTTGCGATTTACTACCGCGGCGAAGGCGAGC
Source organism: uncultured Acidobacteriaceae bacterium (assembly GCA_963705765.1). GTDB lineage: Bacteria > Acidobacteriota > Terriglobia > Terriglobales > Acidobacteriaceae > Palsa-343. The sequence goes on from CAVPKU010000022.1 coordinate 78,010, forward strand.
ATAACTGGCAGTTCCTGCGGGATCACATTACGGAGCGGTACTACAGCTTCGACGCGGCGCAGTTGCCGGACGGGCACTATCGGGTGAGGGTGGTGGCGAGCGATGCGCGCTCGCACGATCCGGGCGAAGCGCTGAAGGGCGAGCGGGAGAGCGACGAATTTGTGGTGGACACGACGCCGCCGGTGGTGTCGGGGCTGGAGGCGCACCTGGTGAACGGGAAGATTCACGTGACGCTGACGGCGACCGATGCGACGTCGCCGGTGACGCATGCGCAGTTTGCTGTGGATGCCGGGCGTTGGCAATACGTGGCGCCGGTGGGCAGGATTGCGGATTCGCCAACGGAGCGGTTTGAGTTTGACGTGCCGGTGCCGCAGCGGAAACCGGACGATGCTGCGCCGGTGGATGCGAGTGAGCATGTGGTGGCGGTGCGGGTGTTCGACCGGTTTGACAATGTGGTGACGGTGAAGACAGTCACGAAGTGACAGCCTTCAGCTATTAGCTGTTAGCTAAGAGCTGGAGGCTAACGGCTAAAGGCTAAACGATGCGGTTCGAGTTATTCGTAGCGGCGCGGTATCTGCGGGCCAAGCGCCGCCAGGCGGTGATCGGGGTCATCACGTGGATCTCGATTGCGGGCGTGGCGGTGGGCGTGGCGTCGCTGATTCTGGCGCTGGCGATCACCAACGGCACACGGCGCGATCTGCAGGATCGGCTGCTGAGCTCGACGTCGCATGTGGACCTGATGCGGACGATGAGCGACGGCATTCGCGACTGGCGTCCGCTGATCGATCGGCTGAAGAAGGTACCCCATGTGGTGGCGGCGGCGCCTGGACTGTATGAACCAGTCCTGATCTCGCGCAACGGAGCGCGCGCGGGCGGCGCGATGCTGAAGGGGATTGTGCCGTCGGAGGAGCGGACGGTCTCCGACATGCTGAACAATATTGCGCAAGGCAGCGTGGCGCCGCTGGAGCAGAACGCGAATACCGAGGATCCGTACGGAGCGCCGACGCCGCCGATTATTGTCGGCAGCGATCTGGCGGATTCGATTGGGGCGAGCCTGGACGATGTGGTGATGGTCACGAGTCCGCAGGGCGATTTGACGCCGTACGGAGTGATTCCGCGGTATCAGCGGTTTCGGGTTGTAGGGATTTTTCATTCCGGCTTCTATCAATATGATTCGAGCTTCGGGTTTATCCGGCTGGTGGATGCACAGCATTTGTTTGGCGAGCCGGATCTGATCTCGATCATTTCGTTCCGCGTGGACGATCTGTACAAGGCCAACACAATTGGCGATGCGATCGAGCAGGCGGCGGGGCCAGGGTTCAAGACGACGAACTGGATGGAGCAGAATCGCGAGCTGTTCCGGGCGCTGAAGCTGGAGCAGATTGTGACGTTCATCGTGATTGGGCTGATCGTGTGCGTGGCGGCGCTGAATATTCTGATCGCGCTCACGATGATGGTGATGGAAAAGACGAAGGATATTGCCGTGTTGCTGTCGATGGGCGTGCAGCCGGGGCAGGTGCGGCGGATTTTTCTGCTGCAGGGGCTGCTGATCAGCGTGATTGGGACAGCGATTGGGCTGGTCGTGGGGTATGTGCTGGCATGGGCCGGCGGGCACTACCGGTTTATTCATCTTTCGGCGGACGTGTATTCGCTGGATTATTTGCCGTTCGCTCCGCGGGTGATGCATGGGGTGCTGGTGACGGGGTTGTCGCTGGGGGTTTCGTTGCTGGCTACGATTTATCCTTCGGCGTCGGCGGCTCGGGTTTTGCCGGCTGAGGCTTTGCGGTACGAGTAGGGGCGGGGCACCGGGCACCGGGATCCGGGCACCGGGAGACGTCGGGAGACTTTGCCGTGAGTCGAGGCGAGACTTCCGGATGGCCGACCTTAAAGCCCGCAACTGATTAAATGTCTGAAATGCTTCCCAGACGCAATGTAGCTATGTTGAGCCTCCTCGGCGGAGATGCCGCCTTCACCGAGCCGAGTTCCTTCCCCATCCCGGACGGTCTGATCCGCTTGGTGGAGGAAGGCTTCGAGCGCAGATCTGGAATGATTTTGTTGCGGTCGCTCGCGTTGTCGAGAGGTACGGCACTGGAGGATCTGAAGAGGACGGACGACGAAACAGGTATCGAAGCGGCTATCAATGAAATTCACATTGAGGACTTTGTCGATACGAAAATTCCGTGCCTTGAATTAGCGCGACTGGGCTGTGATTTTGCGTTCTTTTTGGCGAGGAAAGTGCAGCAAGTCACGCCAGGATATTCCTCAATCCTGAGTGTGATTAAGGTGTCTGCAAATCCGGCTGGACTAGCGGACAACGTCCTCGATGCCGGTGTTGGTTGGGGTCTCAGGCCAACGGCGCCAGCTATGAGCATCAGGTAATGGAGTGTGAACGAGGATTTGGAGACCTTAGACGATGCGGGTTCGCTAGTCTGAAGTCGTCGACTTTTGCGCAGACTGATATCCAGGGAACAATCGGATTATGGGCGGGTCACCCGGTATATCTACGGAGCATTCGCCTTTAGGCCGTGGCCAATGAGGGCTCGGGTTCTTTTGGACCCGGGGCTTGTTCCACGGGCTGAATCACCGTGGCTTCTACCAGGGTCGAAGCCGCTGAGACTGCGTACTGCTTTGGTGCCGATCGTCTCAATCTGTACTCGTTGCATCCTACTGGTCGTACACGGCCCTCAAACCCACCAAGGAAGCACGGCAGGATGAAGGGAAAAATCGCTGTTCTCATTGCGTCGGTGCTGTTGATTGGTCCTCTTGCTTTTGCTTTCTCGTTTCTGACGCACGAGACGATCATCGACGCGACGTGGGTCTCCGGTATCAAGCCGGTGCTGCTGGCGAAGTATCCCAACACGACGGAGAAGGAATTCGAGACCGCGCACGCCTTTGCGTACGGCGGTTCGGTGATTCAGGATGCGGGCTACTATCCGTTTGGGCATCCGCCGTTCAGCGATCTGGCTCACTATGTGCGCACGGGCGACTTCATCACGAATCTGATCCGCCAGGCGCACAACGTGAATGAGCTGGCCTTTGCGCTGGGGGCGTTGTCGCACTATGTGGGCGACACGATCGGGCACCTGGAGGCGGTGAATCCGTCGGTAGCGATCGAGTTTCCGGAGTTGGGGAAACAGTACGGACCGGTGGTGACGTACGAGGAGGGTCCGCACCAACATGTGCGGACGGAGTGGGCGTTCGACATCGATCAGTTGAGTCACGCGCGATTTGCCCCGGCGGTGTATCTGCGCAATGTTGGGTTCCGGGTGCCACGCCAGCTGCTGGAGCGGGCGTTCTATGTGACGTATGGGCTGCAGCTGAGCAAGGTTATCGGGAATGAGGGACATGCGGTGGCCAGCTACACCTGGGCGGTGCGGCAATTTTTGCCGCGCGTTTCCTATGCCGAAGTGCTGCTGCATCGGAAAAATTTTCCGCCGGACGAAGACCTGCCGGGTTTTCATACCTTCGAAGACCGGCTGAAGAAGGCGTCGGCGGACAACGGCTGGGAGCAATATCGCAAACACAAGGTGAGCTTCAGGACACGCATGGCGGCGTTTGCGATTTTCATTTTGCCGAAGGTGGGGATTTTGTCGGACCTTTCGATTCGCGGGCCGGACCGGGATTCGGAGGAGAAGTATGTGGAAGCCGTGAATGCGGCGATCGATCGCTACCAGCAGCTGCTGGGAGAACTGGGGCAGAAGGAGAAGGACGGGTTTGCGGTGCCGGATCTTGATCTGGACACGGGGTACGCGAGCCGTCCAGGGACGTATCGTCTGATGGATGAAACGTACGCGACGCTGCTGCACGAGGTAACGGAGAAGACGGCGGTGCCTCCGCTGGGGCTGCGGCGGAATATTCTGGCGTATTACTCGAACCCCGATGCGCCGATTTCGACGAAGAAGCACGCGAAGAAGTGGGCGAAGGTGCAGGCGGAGCTCGAGGTGCTGAAGAATATGCCGGCGACGCGGATTCCGAATGCGAAATAAAACGATGCTCTTCGATTTGAGGCCTTCTGTCTTCTGTCTCCTGTCTCCGCGCAACGTCGAATCATGGTTCATTGATTTCGAGCCGTAAGGCGCTCTGGCGTGTATTCTGCCTTTGGCATGAAGCGCGTTTTGACAGCAGTAGTCCTGATTCCCCTGGTGATTGCGGTGATTTATGTTTCGCCGCGGTGGCCCCTTGTGCTGATGGGCGCGATCTTTGTGATTGCGGCGCTGGCGTTGTGGGAGTATCTCGATCTGGCGAACGCGATTGGTGCGAAGACGCCGCGGGTGCTGGTGATCGTATTGCTGGCGATTTTGCTGGCGGCGGTTTTTCGGCGACCGGACCTGATGGCTCCGGTAAGCGGCGCGCTGGCGCTGGCGCTGCTGGTGGTCTGCACCTTCCGCTCGCCACTGGAACGGGTGCTGCCGGACACGGCGTATTCAGTTTTCGGATTGCTGTATATCGGGCTGTCGATGTCGACGCTGTATTTGTTGTCAGCGGAAGATAACGGGCCGTCGTTGCTGTTGTTTCTGCTGCTGGTGGTGTGGGCGGGGGATATTGCGGCGCTGTATGTGGGGCGGTCGTTTGGGCGGTGGACGCTGGCAAAGCGGCTGAGTCCGAACAAGACGTGGGAGGGCTCGATTGCGTCAGTAGCGGCCAGCATTGGAGTAGCGGCACTGCTGGTTTGGGGTGGGGCGGCGCTGACGGCGCGCAACCTTGACTACATGTCGTATCCGGGAACGTATCTGCACTGGATCTGGCTGGCAGCGCTGGTGAATGTTGCGGCGCAGGTGGGCGATCTGGCGGAGTCGGCGATCAAGCGCGCGGCGGGCGTGAAGGATTCAGGCAAGCTGTTGCCCGGGCACGGTGGGGTTCTGGATCGCATCGATGCGCTGCTGCTGGCCGCGCCGGTGCTATGGTACGCTCAGTTAGCCCAGCAGACGTTTTGAAGAAGGCTGCCAGCTGCCAGCGATGAAGCGGTCAGCTAAAGTCCGGTTAGCGATGCAGCGGTCAGCGATACGGCGGTCAGCAGGAAACGAGCAGAACGGGCGGCTGGCCTGCTGGATGGAAGAAATCCTCCCTTGAAAAACATTGCCATTCTTGGATCGACCGGGTCGATTGGCCGGAGCACGCTGAGTATTGTCGCGAGCTATCCGGAGCGGTACGCGGTGGCTTCGCTGGCGGCGGGGCGCAACGTGGAGGCGGTATTTGAGCAGTGCGTGCGGTGGCGTCCGCGGGTGGTTTCGCTTGCGACCGAAGAATTAGCGGGAGAGTTGGCTGCGAGGTTGCGCGGGGCCGGCGTGAACAGCGAAGTGGTGTGGGGCGCGGCGGGCACGGTGCGGGTGGCGACGCTGCCGGAAGTGGACTTTGTGGTGTCGGCGATTGTGGGCGTGGCGGGGTTGGAAGCGACGTACGCCGCGGTTGAGGCCGGCAAGACCATCGGGCTCGCGAACAAAGAAGCGATGGTGGCGGCGGGCGAGATTCTGACGGCGGCGGCGCGCGCGAAGAACGTAGCGCTGCTGCCGATTGATTCCGAGCACAACGCGATTCACCAGTGCATGCGGGCGGGGGAGCGGCGCGAGGTGCGGCAGATCTGGCTGACGGCGTCGGGTGGACCGTTTCGCACGCTGCCGGCGAGCGAGTTCAAAAACATTACGGTAGAGCAGGCGCTGCATCATCCGACGTGGGTGATGGGGAAGCGGATCACGATTGATTCGGCGACGCTGCTGAACAAAGGGCTGGAGATTATCGAGGCGTGCCGGCTGTTCGATCTTCCGCCGTCGCAGATTCGAGTGACGGTGCATCCGCAGTCGACGGTGCACTCGCTGGTGGAGTTTGTGGATGGAAGCCTGCTCGCGCAGATTTCGGTGACGGATATGCGGCTACCGATTCTGTATGCGCTGAGCTATCCGGAGCGGGTGGAGTCGGATTTGCGGTTCGACATGGCGGCGCTGAGCGATCTGCACTTCGAGCCGCCGGATCTCCAGCGTTTTCCGTGTTTACGGCTGTCATATGAGGCGGCGGAAAAGGGCGGGGCGCACGCGATTGCGCTGAACGCCGCGGATGAGGTGGCGGTGGAGGCGTTCCTCGAACGGGTCATTCCGTTTACGGGGATTCCAGATACAATAGAACAGGTACTCCAGACAACCCCGGAGACGCATCCGGCGACCCTACAGGAAGTGCTCGCGGTGGATAGTCAGGCGCGCGAGCGGGCGCGGGAGGTTTTGGCGGGACGCATGACGTCTCGTCGTTGCTGATACCAGAGGTCGTCCGGTATGCTGCCGAAGTTCTCCCGCGTATCGCCGAAATAAATCACAAATATGCCTTTTGCCGTCATTGCGACCCTTTCCTTCCTTATTGTCCTCGGTGTCATGGTGCTCGTGCATGAGTTTGGGCACTTCGCCGTGGCCAAACTGTGCGGCGTGCGCGTCGAGGTGTTTTCGCTCGGTTTCGGCACGCGCCTGTTCGGCGTAAAGTACGGCGACACCGACTACCGGATCAGCGCGCTGCCGCTGGGCGGGTACGTAAAGATGTCGGGGGAGACGCCGGGCTCGGAAACGACGGGAGATCCAGGGGAATTCAGCGCACATCCGCGGTGGCAGCGGGTGTTGATCGCGGTGGCCGGACCGGTAGCGAATTTCATTCTGGCGCTTGTGCTGATGGCCGGGCTGTACACGATGCACAACGAGGTGGAGCAGTATCTGGCTTCGCCGGCGGTGCTGGATGTGGTGCCGACGAATTCGGCGGCGGGGCGCGCCGGACTCCAGACGGGCGACCGCATTATCCGCTTCGATGACAAAAAGAATCCGACCTGGGAGACGCTGACGGATCGCGCGCTGCTGGATGTGAATACCACGGTGCCGATCACGGTGGACCGCTTGGTGAATGGCCAGACGGAGGAATTCAGCACGGCGCTGCTGCTGGCCGATCCTTCGCATGGCGAAGATTTGGATCTGGAGTCGCTGGGGTTGTTGCCGCGGGCGCAGGACGGGCCGGTGGGAGTGTCCGACGTGACACCGGGCTATCCGGCGGCGAAGGCGGGGCTGCAGCCGGGCGATGGCGTGGTTTCAGTGAACGGGCAGGCCGTACACAGCGTGGCGGCGATGATAGCGGTTCTGAACGAGGGCGGCAGCAAATCGGCGAATTTGGTGATCGAGCGAGGGGGAAAGCAGTTCAGTGTTACCGCGCAGCCAGTTTGGACCGAGTACGCCACGGGTCAGGCGCCGGGCTACGCGCTGGGAATTGTGCCAACGCCGCCGCCGTTCACGGTGGAACAACTGCCGCTGCCGAAGGCGATCCAGCGGTCGGTTTCGTACAACCTGCACTATTCGGGATTGATTCTCGACATTCTGCATCGGATGTTCACGCGGCATGGGCAGGTGATGCAGCAGCTGAGCGGGCCGATTGGGATGGCGCGTATGACCGGCGAGGCTGCGGAGATGCACGGTTGGCAGCCGATTATTGGACTGACCGCGCTGATCAGCCTGAACCTGGGGATCATGAACCTGCTGCCGATTCCGATCCTGGACGGCGGGATGATTCTGCTGCTGTGCGTTGAGGGATTGCTGCGGCGCGATCTGAAGCAGGAATTCAAGGAGCGCATTTACCAGGTGGCGTTCGTGATGCTGATTCTGTTCTTCGCCATCATCATGGTGAACGATGTGTCGAAGCTGGATTTGTTCCACCGGCTGAAGCCTTAAGAGTCAGGCAATAGGGAATAGGCAATAGGGAATAGCAGGCCCGCCGGTTGGCGGGTCTTTTCGTTCGTGATGGAAACAGCAAAAGCTTAGAGAGCCATCGGCGGGGGTTGGTAGCCGAAGGCGCTTTCGACAGCGGCGGCGACTGCGAGGACGAGCTCGTCGCTGAAGGGGCGGCCGGCGATCTGCACGCCGATGGGCAGGCCTTCTGTCGAACGCGTGACGGGGACGACCGCGGCGGGCGCGCCGAGCAGATTGAACCATTGGGTGAAGCGCATGATGTCGAGGTACGAGACGGCCTGGCCGTCGATGGTCCAGCTGCGCTCGAAGGGTTTAAAGGCGGGGATGGAGCAGACGGGGCACAGCAAGAGGGGAAAGGCGCGCATCTCGTCGAGGAGGCGGGCGCGGACTTTATCGGATTCGACCCAGGCGGTGAGGAGCGCGTCGGTGGTGAGGGGCGCGGCGGATTTGGCGAGGTCGAGGAAGTCGCGGAAGGTGGGGCTGAGTTCCTGCTCGCGGCCGCGGATGGTGGACGCGTAGAGCATGGCGCCGCACTGAACGAAGAAGGTGAACCACAACTGACGCGCGGCTTCAAGCGATGCGGGACGGAAGGGCTTGACGGTGAAGCCCTGGTCGCGGAGAGCTTGCGCAGCTTGTTGGACGGCGGCGCGGGTTTCGGCAGTGACGGGAACCAGGCCGTCATCTTCGAAGTAGCCGATGGCGACGCGTCGGGCTTCGTCGCGAGCGATGGGGCGATACGGAGCGGGCGGACTGTTAGGGTCGGTGGGGTCCTGACCGGCAAGCATTTCAAAGAGCAAACGCACGTCGCCGATCGTGCGGGCCATGGGGCCGATGGAACCCATAAAAGCGAATGGACCCAGGCAGGGCGGGAGATGGCCGGTGGAGGGGAAGCGGCCAGCGGTGGGTTTAAGCGCGCAGATGCCGGTGAAGTGCGCGGGCTCGCGGACGGAGCCGCCGCTGTCGCTGCCGAGGCCAAAGGCGGAGAGGCCGGCGGCGATGGCTGCGGATTCGCCGCCGCTGGAACCGCCCGCGGTGTAGTCGAGATTCCACGGGTTGCGTGTGCTGCCGTAGAGCAGATTTTCCGTCTCGTAGGCCATGAGGAATTCGGGGCAGTTGGTGGTGCCGAGAATGACGGCGCCGGCTGCGAGGAGGCGATCGACGAGGACGGAATTCTTATCGGGGATGGAACCGCGATGGATGGTGCTGCCGATTTCGCAGCGATAGCCAGCGACGGCGATGGAGGATTTGACGGTGACGGGCAGGCCGGAGAGCGGGCCGGAGCGCAGGCGGCGGAGCTGAGAGCGCGCGCGATCGGCGTCGAAGTCGACCAGGGCGTTGAGCTGCGGGTTGAGGCTCTGGATTTGCGCGATGTGTTCGTCGAGGAGTTCAAGCGGCGTGATCACGCGGCGTCGCAGGAGCGCGAGCTGTTCGGTGGCGGGGAGAAGGGTGACGGGAGTCGATACAGACATAGCTGCCGATCGGGCGTGAGGGCGAAGGCAAATTATAATTTCGGCCAGGTGCAGACTGATTCATTCGACGCGCTGCGTTTTGGTTTGGCTCCCTCCTGGGCGGAGATTCTGGGGCGCGCAGCAACGACTTCCGATCCTATCGTGATTCCCCATGTCGCTGGGCGGCGTGTGCTGGTGACGGGTGCAGGCGGATTCATCGGGTCGGAGATGGCGCAGGTTTTTGCGGCCTCGGGCGCTGGGAAGATCGTGCTGCTCGACATTGCAGAGCAGGCGCTGTTCGATGTCGACCGCGCAATGGCGTCGCGAGGATTCGGTTCGCGTTCGGTTCCGGTGCTGGGGAGCGTGTGCGATGACGCGCTGCTGGCGGCGATGTTCGAGGAGCATCGGCCGGAGATCGTTTTGCATGCGGCCGCGCTGAAGCATGTGCCGCTGATGGAACGGAATCCCTTTGCGGCGGTGGAGACGAACGCGCTGGGTACGGGTCGGCTGGCGCGGCTGGCACACGAACACGGCGTGCGGCGGATGATTCTGGTATCGACGGATAAAGCGGTGGCTCCGCACAGCATCATGGGTGCGTCGAAGCGGATTGCTGAGATGGCGATGCTTGCGCATCCTGGATACGCGGCGGTGCGGCTGGTGAATGTGATTGGGTCGCCGGGCAGTGTGGCGCCGCTGTTTGCTGAGCAGATTGTGCAGGGTGGTTCGGTGACGGTGACGCATCCGAAGGCGCGGCGATTCTTTTTGACGCTGGAGGAAGTGGTGGCGTTGCTGGTCGAGGCGGTTGAAGCTGAGGAAGCAAGTGGGATTTTAGCGCCGAATCCCGGCGAGCCGGTCTTGATCGCCGATTTGGCGCGGCGGATGATCGCGGCGAGCGGCAAGAGTGTGCCGGTCTTGCTCACGAAGCCAAGGCCGGGCGACAAGCTGGATGAGGAATTGGTGGGTTCAAGGGAGCGCTGTGCCGGGCGCGTGACGCGCGGGTTGCGGAGTGTGCTGGGTTCTGCGGCCGCCGATCTGGAGGCGGGAATTCCGAAGTTGGAGACGGCGATTGCTGCCCGCGATGTGGCATCGCTGTTGCGCGCGATCGAGGGTTTGGTGCCTGATTACGAACCCAGCGCTTTGCTGCGCGACGCTGTGTGCGCCGCTCGATGACGCGCCGCATTGCTGTCGTCACGACGTCGCGCGCGGACTACAGCCATCTTTACTGGCCGCTAAAGAGGCTTTCCGAGCATCCGGAGGTCGAGCTGAAGCTGATTGCGATGGCTTCGCATCTTTCGCCGGAGTTTGGCACGACGGTGCGGGAGATCGACCGGGACGGATTCGAGATTGCGGCGCGCATCGAGACGCTGCTGAGTTCGGACAGCGATGTGGGGATGGCGAAGAGCATTGGCGTAGCCGTGTTGTCGCTCGCGGATACGCTGGGCGCGATGCGGCCGGACCTGTTGCTGTTGATTGCCGATCGCTACGAGATGCTGGCGCCGGCGTCGGTGGCGTTGTCGCTGCGCATTCCGATGGCGCACATTGAGGGCGGCGAGATCAGCGAGGGCGCGATCGACGATGCGGTGCGGAATGCGCTGACGAAGATGAGCCACATCCATTTCACTTCGACCGAAGCGGCGCGAGCGCGGGTGATTGCGATGGGCGAGGAGTCGTGGCGGGTGCATCGCGCGGGCGCGCCATCGCTCGATCATCTGCGGCGAAGCCGGTTGTTGACACGCGAGGAGCTAGAGGCGGCGTGTGGGCTGGATCTGCGCGTGCCCGCGCTGTTGGTTGGGTATCATCCGGTGACGCTCGCCTCCGACACAACAAGCGAGGCGGATGCGCTGTTTGCGGCGTTGGAGGAACTCGCGGAAGAGGAGACGATGCAGATTCTATTCTGCTATCCGAATGCGGATGCGGGGAGCCGGTCGCTGATGGAACGGAGCCGGGCGTTTGCTGCGCGGCACAGCACGGCGAAGATTTTTGTGAATCTGGATGCGGTGACGTATTGGAGTTTGCTGCGGTGTGTGGCGGTAATGCTGGGGAACTCGTCGAGCGGGATCATGGAAACGGCTTCGTTCGCGCTGCCAACGGTGAATGTAGGGTTGCGACAGAAGGGGCGGGAGCGGGCGCTGAACGTCCTGGATGCGGAGCCGGAGAAAGCCGCGATTCTGGAGTGGATCGCAGAGGCGCGGAGTGCGGCGTTTCGCACTTCGCTGGTGGGGATGACGAATCCGTATGGAGACGGGCATGCGGCGGAACGGATTGTGCAGGTGCTGACGACGTGTCCGCTGGGGCAGGAATTGCTGGTGAAAAGGCAGGGAACAGGGATTAGGGAACAGGGAACAGGTGCGGCGAACATTGCGGACCAAGCGGCAGACTTGTGAACCAGCCTGGGGCGAAGCTCGCTGAATTCGGAACAGCGATGGCTACATAATATTGCGCGGACGCTGGCGCTGCCGTTTTTCAATCGCATGACCGAGGAGCAGATCGAGCGCGTCTGTGGAGCGCTGCGACGTGCGTTGCGTGCTGCGAGTTGACAGCGAGCCGGAACGCCGGAATCAGCTTCATCATCCCCAAAACGAGTCATCGCGATTTCACAGCCGAATGCTAGGATGAGGCCATGCCCGCCAGCCGGAAGAAAACTACCAAGCGGCGCGACGCCGCTCCCGGGAAAGCGCGTTCGCACGCCGCCGGCACTCCACGGGACCTGGTGATTCTGACTGGCTTGTCGGGATCAGGCAAGGCATCGGCGCTGAAGGCATTTGAAGACCTCGGCTTCTACGCCGTGGACAACATGCCGGTGATGCTCACACAGCCATTCGCGGAACTGGTAGCGCATTCGCGCGATATCCGGCGCGCCGCGCTGGTGGTGGATGTGCGCGAGGGACAGAGTCTGGAGAAGTTTCCGGCGATTCTGCGCGAGATTCGAAAAATCCTGCCGACGACGGTGGTGTTCCTGGAAGCATCGAAGGCAGCGCTGCTGGCGCGGTATTCGGAGACGCGGCGGCCGCATCCGCTGGGACGCGAGCATCGCGTGACGAGCTTGTTGCAGGAAGAGCGGAAGCTGCTGGAACCGATTCGCAACGTGGCGGATTTCGTTGTCGACACGACAAGGTTCAACGTGCACGAGCTGCGCGCGTACATCCAGAACAAATTCATGCGCGAGAGCGACGGGAAGAATCTGCTGATCTCGTCGATCAGCTTTGGCTACAAGAAGGGCGTGCCGCTGGACGCGGACCTGGTCTTCGATGTGCGCTTCCTGCCGAATCCGCATTTCGTGCCGGAGTTCCGCAATCTGACGGGCAAGGATCCAAAGGTCGAGAACTACATCATCGGGTTTCCGCAGACGCGCGAGTTTCTGGATCGCGTGACCGATCTGCTGCTGTTTTTGTTGCCGCATTACATCAACGAAGGCAAGAGCTACCTGACGCTGGCGTTCGGATGTACGGGCGGGCAGCATCGGTCGGTGATGATTGCCGAAGAGATTGCGCGCCGCCTGGCGCGGCATGGCTACAACCTGAAGACGGCGCACCGGGACATACCGCGTTAAAGCAGGGTACAGGGTACAGGGTACAGGGTACAGAAGAGCCCTATCCCGCGTGCTGAGAGATGGACAGCACGTTGCCGTCGGGGTCTTTGAACCAGGCGACCTTATCGCCGGTGGGGAAGGTGCAGACGCCGTCGGCATCCTGGCCCATGTTGGGGTAGCGCTCGAAGGCGATGCCCTGCTGCACGAGCTTCTTCATGGTCGCGGCCATGTCGCGCGATTCCCATCCGAGAACCGTTCCCTGCGCCGGTGTGAAGCTCTTCGCTTTGGCGATACGCAGCATCACGCCGTTCATGTCGAAGACCAGGGCAAAGCCGTCGTCGCGCAGAAAGCGGAAGCCGAGCTTGTCGCGATAGAAGGCAATGGCCGCGTCGGGACTTTGTGTCGTCAGAAACGTCACTACACTGTCCATAGAAACCTCCGCGTGCGGAACATCCTACACGGGTTTTGCGAGTGTGTGGCAGGTGCCATTTCGTACCGGGTTTTCCTCTCTGGGGCGCTGCGATGCTCGGTTGACGGACAACCTAAAATAGAGACAGGACAGATAGAGAAAACATGGCGGAATTTACCCACCTGCATCTGCATACGGATTACTCGCTGCTGGACGGCGCCTGCGACGTGGAGAAACTCGTCAAGCGGGTCGCCGATATTGGGCAGAAGTCGGTCGCGATTACCGATCACGGGAACATCTACGGGGCGGTGCATTTCTTTGACGCGGCGAAGAAGCAGGGCGTGAATCCCATTCTCGGATGCGAACTGTACGTGTGCAAGAAAGAGGACCATCGCGAGGATCCGCAGGGCGACGACTACAACCACTTGCTGGTGCTGGCGGAGAACGAGGAAGGGTATCGGAACCTGGTTCGCATCACGTCGGAGGCTTCGCTGCATGGGTTTTATCGCAAGCCCAGGATCAGCAAGAAGTATCTGGCGGAGCATGCGAAGGGGCTGATTGGATTTTCGGGATGTCTCGCGGGTGAGTTGTGCGAGAACCTGATGGCGGACAAGTACGAGCCGGCAAAGGCGACGGCGTCGCAATATCAGGACATTTTCGGCAAAGGAAATTTCTTTCTCGAGATTCAGGATCAGGGGCTGGAACTGGAGAAGAAAATTCAGGCGGACCTGTTCCGGATTGAGAAAGAGCTGGACATTCCGCTGGTGGCGACGAACGACAGCCACTATTTGTGCGAGGACGATGCGCACGCGCACGAGGTGCTGTTGTGCGTACAGACGCTGGCATCGATCAACGATCCGAAGCGGTTCAAGTTCGACTCCGATCAGTTCTATGTCAAGACGGCCGCGGAGATGGAGCGGCTGTTCAAGCATGCGCCGGAAGTGGTGCAGCGGACGATGGAGTTCGCGGAGCGCTGCCACCTGAAGCTGAACCAGGTGGACAATCCGTTTCCGGAATTTGCGGTTCCGGAGGGGCACACAATTGACAGCTACTTTGAGGAGGTTTGCCGGCGGGGCTGAAGAAGCGCCTCGATACGGCGGTGCGGACTCTGGAGGAGCGCGGAGTGCTGCGGACGCCGATTCATGAGTACGAGTCGCGCCTGAACTTCGAAGTCAACATCATCAAGCAGATGAAGTACTCGGGGTACTTCCTGATCGTGTGGGATTTCATCAAATACGCGCGCGACCACGGGATTCCGGTAGGGCCGGGGCGCGGTTCGGCGACGGGCTCGCTGGTGGCCTATGCGATGGAGATCACGAACATCGATCCGATGCAGAATGTGCTGCTGTTCGAGCGCTTTCTGAACCCGGAGCGGGTGACGATGCCGGATATCGACGTGGACTTCTGCCAGAACCGGCGCGGCGAAGTGATCGAGTATGTCACGCGGAAGTATGGGCGCGAGCAGGTGGCGCAGATCATCACGTTCAACACGATGGCGGCGAAGGCGGCGATCAAGGACGTAGGGCGCGCGCTGGATATGCCGTACGGCGACGTGGACCGCATCGCGAAACTGGTGCCGACGACGATTGGGGTGACGATCGATCAGGCACTGAAGGATTCGCCACAGCTGCAAGAGGCGTACGACAGCACGCCGCAGATCAAGGAACTGATCGACACGGCGAAGAAGCTGGAGGGGCTGGTGCGCGGGGCGGGTGTGCACGCTTCCGCGGTGGTGATCGCGCCGCGGCCGCTGACCGAGCTGGTTCCGCTGAACAGAACGAAGAACGAAGAAATCGTGACTGCCTACGACATGAAGGCGGTCGAAAAAATGGGCCTGCTCAAGATGGACTTCCTGGGCCTGGCCACGCTCACCGTGATCACCGATTGCGTGAAGCTGATCGAACAGACGCGCGGGGAGAAGCTGGACGCGGAAACGGTTCCGCTGGACGATCCGGAGACGATGAAGCGGGTGTTCCACACTGCGCTGACGTCGGGGATCTTCCAGTTTGAATCGCCGGGGATGCGGGACATTTTGCGGCGGTACAAGCCGGACACGGTCGAGGATCTGACCGCGTTGAATGCGCTCTATCGTCCTGGCCCGATGGACATGATCGACGACTTCATCGAACGCAAGTGGGGTCGGCGGAAGGTGGAGTTTCTGGTCCCGGATCTTGAGGGGATCCTGAAGGATTCGTATGGCGTGATCGTTTACCAGGAACAGGTGATGCGGATCGCCAACGTGCTGGCCAGCTACTCCCTGGGCGAAGCGGATCTGTTGCGCCGCGCGATGGGAAAGAAGGATCCCGAAGCGATGGCCAAACAGCGGGACCGGTTTCTGAGCGGCGCTGCTGCGCTCGGACATCCTAAAGGGCCGGTGAGCGAAATCTTCGATCAGATGGAGAAGTTCTCCGGATACGGGTTCAACAAGTCGCACTCGGCGGCGTATGCGCTGGTGGCGTATCAGACGGCGTATTTGAAGACGCATTATCCGGTGGAGTTTATGTCGGCGCTGCTGACGTCGGAAATTTCGAAGCCGGAAAATGTCGTGAAGTACATCAAGGAATGCCGCGAGATGGAGATTGCGGTGGAACCACCGGACGTGCGGTATTCGGATGCCGACTTCACGCCCCACGGGGACAAGATCCGGTTTGGATTGACGGCGATCAAGAACGTCGGGCGGAACGCAATCGATTCGATCCTGACGGTGCGCGACGAGCTGACGAAGGAAGGGAAGAGTTTCGCTGGCTTCCAGGAATTCTGCGAGAAGATCGATCTGCGGCTGCTGAACAAGCGGGTGATTGAGTCGCTGGTGAAAGCGGGCGCGCTGGATTCGTTTGGACGGCGAGCGCAGTTGCTGGCCGCGGTCGACAGGACGATGGAGCGCGCGCAGAAAACGCAGCGCGATCTGGAGGCTGGGCAGGCGGGGCTGTTTGGGATTTTCAATGCGCCGGTGGAAGGCGCGAAGCACGATGATCTGCCGAATGTGCCGGACATGGAAGAGGGCCAGCGGCTGGCGGCGGAGAAAGAAGTGCTCGGGTTCTTCGTGTCGGGGCATCCGCTGGACAAATACGCGGAGAAGCTGCGGAACCTGCCGGGCGTGGTAGATGTGGCGACCGCGCTGGAGATGAAGCCGGCTCCGTCGAATGGACGGCGTGGGCAGGCTCCGGAGAACGAGATTGCGATTGCGGGCGTGATTCTGGGACTGAAGGTGGCGAAGTCGAAGCGCTCGGGTGAGCTGTGGGCGCAGGCAGCCTTGGAGGACGCAACCGGCAAGATCGAACTGCTATGTTTCCCGAAGGACTACGAGCGGCAGGCGGAGTCGCTGCGGATTGAAGCGCCGGTGCTGATCCGCGGGCAGCTGCGAGCGGAAGAGGACGCAGCGCCCAAGCTGGCGGTGTCATCCATTCAGGCACTGGAAGATGTGAAGGTGCGGCTGCCGCTGAACATTCGCATTCGCATCCAGCTGGACCGCATGAGCGAGACGACACTGGAGGAGCTGCGCGATCTGGTGGCGTCCACACCGGGGCCGGGGCGGCTGATGCTGAACGTGGAGGAGAAGGGGCAGTACTGCGTGGTGATGGAGCCGGAGGGATTGCGGGTGGCCGCGGATCGGGCGTTCATCGACAAGGCGGAGCTGCTGCTGGGGCGCGGGATGGTGCAGGCGGTGGACTAGATTTTCAGGGATTAGCTTTTTAGGGATTAGGGATTAGGGATTAGGGAATAGGGAATAGGGAATAGGGCACCGGGCACCGGGCACCGGGCACCGAGCACCGAGCACCGACCGGCTTCGCTGAGATCTTCCCTCAGCGGCTGAAGCCGTTCCATTCTGTGCTTGTTTCGGCACGGCTGAAGCCATGCCCTTTCAAAGCTAAAGTTAAAGCAGCCGATTCATACTAGCCTTTCGTCAAGATGGCGCTCATCACCCGTCTACAATGCGAAAGACCTGATGAGTGAGCTGGCCCCATCGCCGACGGCGTACGCTCCGCATCGCCGGTGGCGGATCGCGGTGCTGCTGGGCATCGGCGTTCTCGTCAATTTTTTTGACCGCGTTAACATCTCCGTTGCACACGACGCGCTCCGTCAGGCTTGGGGCATCTCCGCGCTGACCTTTGGGGTGCTCTCCAGTGCTTACAACTGGACCTACGCTGCGCTGCAGATTCCCATTGGCGTGATGCTGGATCGGTGGGGAGTGCGCCGCATTGGGCGCATCGCTGCATTTTTGTGGAGCGTCGCCTCGTTCGCCTCCGGCCTTGCGACCGGGCTCTACAGCTTTTTCGCGGCGCGGCTTTTGCTCGGCATCGGCGAAGCGCCGACTTTTCCCGCGAATGCCAAAGCCGTCGGCTACTGGTTTCCGAAGCACGAGCGCAGCTTTGCTACTTCCATCAACGACGCGGCTGCCAAATTCGCCTCGGCCATCGGCGTGCCGATTCTCGGCCTGTTGCTCATCGGGTTCGGCTGGCGCTGGAGCTTCATTTTCACCGGCATCATCAGCTTTGTGTACTTCCTGCTGTTCTGGGGCATGTATCGCAATCCCAGCGAAGACCTGCGCCTCAGCCACGCCGAGCGCACGCTGATGGCGGAAGGGGGCGCGCATTCGGAATCCGCTCCGGCGGAAAAATCCCACGGTGCTCCGCTGCTGTATCTGCTCCGCCAGCGGCAGGTGATGGGGGCAACGATCGGCTTTGCCGCCTACAACTATGTTTTCTATCTGGTGCTCACGTGGCTGCCGAGCTATCTGTCGATGAGCCTGCATGTCGATCTGCTGCATTCGGCGCTGGACACAAGCGTTCCGTGGCTGGTGGCGACGGTAACGGACCTGCTTATCGGGGGATGGATGGTCGATGCACTCGTTGCCAGGGGTGCGCGGCCCTGGCTGGTGCGGCAGTCGGTTCTGGTCGGCGGACTGGCTTTTGGTGCGGCCCTTTATGGGGCGAGCTTCTCGCACACCGCGGGGCACGCGCTGGTATGGATCAGTCTTGCCATGGCCGGCCTGGGGGCGATGGCTCCGGTGGGATGGTCGGTGCCATCGCTGATCGCGCCGCGCGACAGCGTGGGAAGGATTGGCGGCATCATGAACTTCGCCACGCAGCTGGCGGCCATTTCAGCGCCGATCGTCACGGGCTATTTCGCGGGAAGGCACAACTTCCGTGCGTCGTTTCTGATTGCGGCCATTGTGCTGGCAGTTGGGATCGGCGGATACGTCGTCGGCCTCGGGAAAATGCGGGTCATTGCTGAGCCGTCGTGAAGAGAGCGATGGGATCTGACGATCAACGCCTGGCGCCGAGCGGGAAGCGGGCGCGGATTTCGTAGCGGGAGCCTTCGGGGCCGGGGATGGATTCGTAGAGCAGAAATTCCTGAGCGGTGAAGCTGGCGCTGACGGTCTTCTCCTTTTGAGCGGATTTCTCCAGGGCCTTTTTCACTGGAGCCAGGGCCCTGGCGCCGGAGTGGCCTTTCGCCCGGGCCAGAGTGATGTGCGGGCTATAGGGGCGATCTTCGGGGACGAATCCGCAATTGCGCATGGCCGCTGTTACGTATTGCTGCAGGGCGAGCAGTTCGGGGGTGAGCACGACGCCGGCCCAGAAGACGCCGGCGCGGTCGAAGAAGCCGAGGCCGTCGATGCGGATGGGAACGGGCGGCGCGTGGACGGTCTTCAGATGGTCGAGCACACAGGCGGCGCGCTCTTCGTTGACCTGTCCCAGGAACTGCAGCGTCACATGCCAGCCTTCGCGCGCGGACCAGCGGAGGGTTGAATTGAACCCCGGCGGGCCGGCGGAGGATTCAAACTGGGTTGCGGACGCGGGCGAGGGAGTCGGACACGTCGCAGGGAAGATCGATGGCGATGAAGAGCCGCATGCCTGCTTCAGAATAGGTCCTGTATCGACAGGACGCCGTCGCAAACGGGGTGGAACGGCGAAGGTTTTTCGGGGACCGGGCGCACGGGTTTGGCTAAAATCCGGTCGACGGAGGGGCGGGCCCATGGGAAACGGGAATCGCGAATGCCAAAAAAACATGTGGATGAACGACGAGAAATGCGAGGGCTTTTGGGCATCCCGAGTACAATTACGCGCGTCCAACCCGAACTAATTGCCGTCTTTGAGATTGCAAGAGCGACTTGGGAGGTATGATGATGACCCCAGGAGTCAGTGCCGTGACGCCCGATCTGATGGTTCGAAACCTCACACTCGTGGAACCAGTACACGCGAAGGGAAACGGACACGCGAACGGAAACGAGCGTGTGGCCGTGCTGACTTCGTGGAAGGATATTGCCCGGTACATGGGCAAGGGCGTGCGGACGGTACAGCGATGGGAGCAGGATTTCGGTCTGCCGGTGCGGCGTCCTTATGGATCGAACAAGAAGGCCATTCTGGCGCGGCCTCAGGATCTGGACGCGTGGGTGGCGATGCGCTGCCACAGCCGGGTCGCGGTAGAGATGCTGAAGGGCCAGCCGGGCGACCATCCGGTGAGGCAGGTGACGCAAACGCTGAGCGCGCTGAGTGCAGAAGTCAAGACTTCGCGGATATTGCGAGAGAGCAACCAGGCGCTGATGCGGGAAATCAGAGCTGGGCTCCGGGAACTCCGCGCGTCGATAGTCTCGCTGGAGACGAAACACCGCGATTTCCCACATCTCTGATACGGCCTGTGGACCTGTGGAGCGATGGCCGAGCCAAGCCCGCTTAGCCATTGTCGGATGACCCATCGGCTGCCGTAGTGCGGACTATAATCCGTACGAACTCCGCTGGATTATTCGGATCGCTTCGACAGCGGCGCCCTGGTCACGTTCAGGAAAGACGGTTATGGCACCCCGCAAGAAAGATTCCGCTCCGCCAGCTGACCCGTCGAAGGATAAGACCGAAGTGGGCGGCGGCGACGTCGTACCGTCGAGCGCGTTTCCGATCGTTGGCATCGGGGCGTCGGCGGGTGGCCTCGAAGCGTTCACCACGCTGTTCAAGTCACTGCAACCGGATCTGGGGATGGCGTACGTGCTGGTTCCGCATCTGGATCCGCAGCGAGAGAGTTCGCTGACGCAGATTCTCGGGCGCGCGACGACGATGCCGGTGATGGAAATCGAGAACAAGATGCAGGCGGCGCCGGATCACGTGTATGTGATTCCGCCGAACTGCGATCTGCGCATCGAGAACTCGCGATTCAATATCACCGACCGCGAGTCGCCGCGGGCGGTGAATGCGGCGATCGATATTTTTCTGCGCTCGCTGGCGGCCGATCAGGGACCGAACGCGATCGGGGTCGTGCTTTCCGGGACGGCATCGGACGGGACGCTGGGCCTGACGGCGATCAAAGGCGAGGGCGGGATCACCTTTGCGCAGGACACGCAGTCCGCCAAATACGACGGCATGCCGGCCAGCGCGATCGCGGCGGGCTGCGTGGATTTTATTCTTCCGCCGGATGAAATCGCCGGGGAACTGGCGCGGATTCGCCACCATCCTTATGTGGCGGGCACGTCGCTGGGCGTGATGGAAGGGGGCGACAACACCGCGGATGACTTCATGGTGCAGATTTTCCGTCTGCTGCGCCGGGCGACGCGGGTGGATTTCTCGGAATATAAGCCGCCCACCATCGGGCGCCGCATCCAGCGGCGGATGGTCCTGCACAGGATCGAGAAGCTGGGCGAGTACGTTGCGCTTCTGCAACGCGATCGCGACGAGGTCAACGCGCTGTATCAGGATCTGCTGATCAACGTGACGTCGTTCTTCCGTAATCCGGAGGCGTTCGAGACGCTGAAGGAGAGCGTATACCCGGCGATTCTGAGGGCGCGGATGAACGGAACGACGCCAATCCGGATCTGGGTACCGGGGTGCTCGACGGGCGAGGAAGCTTACTCGCATGCGATTTCGATGATGGAATTTCTGAGCGATCAGCGCATCGAGGTTCCGGTACAGATTTTCGGGACGGATTTGAGCGAGACGTCGATCCAGCGGGCAAGGGCGGCGATCTATAAGGAAAGCATCGAGACGGACGTGAGCCAGGCGCGGCTGCGCCGGTTCTTCCATAAGGCAGATGGCGGCTACCAGATCAGCAAGACCATCCGCGATCTGTGCGTGTTCTCCACGCAGAACATCTTCAACGATCCGCCGTTTTCGCGGATGGATCTGGTGAGCTGCCGGAATGTGATGATCTATCTCAGTCAGCCGTTGCAGAAGCGGGTCATCCCGGTCTTCCACTACGCTCTGAATCCGGCCGGCTATCTGATGATCGGGAACACAGAGGGCCTGTTGGGTGCAGGATCGGAATTGTTCGATATGGCCGATAAAAAACAAAAGATCTATCGCAAGAAACTCGTTCCGACACCAGTAACCTTTGGTTTCTCGGTACGGCGCCCGGAACACGATGGCGCCACGGTGGAGATGCCTGCGCCGTCGGCAAAAGGCATGGAACTGCTGAAGGCTCCGCTGGAGTTGCAGCGGGAGGCCGACCGTCTGCTGCTGACGCGGTATGCACCGCCGGCGGTGGTGGTGAACGAACAGATGGAGATTCTGCAGAGTCGCGGGCGCACCGGCAATTTCCTGGAGCTGGCTCCGGGCAAGGCCAGCCTGAACCTGCTGAAGATGGCGCGGCCCGGGCTGCTGTTCGAGCTTCAAAACGCGATCGATGAGGCGAGGAAATCGGGAGTCGAGGCGGTGCGCAGTAACGTGCTGGTAGAGGGCGACGGGCAGACGCACACGACCACGGTAGGGGTGCAGCCTTTCCGGACTCCGGTGCAGGAACAGAACAGCTATCTGATCACGTTCGAGCCGGTGGCTGGGGAGGGTTCCCTGATGCCGGTAAGAGACGCTCAAGCGGTCACTGAGCCGGAGCGAGCCGAGAAGGAAAAGCAGATCGCGCAGCTAAAGCAGGAAGTTTCTGCGACGAAAGAGTACCTGCAGTCGATCATCGAGATGCAGGAAGCGACCAACGAGGAACTGCAGTCGGCCAACGAAGAGATCCAGTCGGGCAATGAGGAATTGCAGAGCACGAATGAGGAGCTGCAGACGTCGAAGGAGGAACTGGAATCGGCGAACGAAGAGCTGCACACGGTGAACGAGGAGATGCAGCATCGCAACGAGCTGCTGGCGCAGTTGAACAACGATCTGACGAATCTGCTGAACAGCGTGAATCTGCCCATGGTAATGGTGGGGTCGGATCTGAGCGTGCGCCGGTTTACGCCGCAGGCGACGGCGATGATGGGGCTGATGCCGAGTGACATTGGCCGCCAGATTCCGCGGCTGAAGTTGAAGGTGGACGTGCGCGCGCTGGAAGAGACCATGCTGGACGTGATCAAGAGCGTGCAGCCGCGGTACGAACGCGTGCAGGACCACGCGGGGAAATGGTTCACGCTGCGGATTACGCCGTATCGCACGCTCGACAACCGCATCGACGGAGTAGTGCTGACCGTGGTGGACGGCGAGGACGAAGAGAACGGCCGGAGCGCAGCGGCGGGCAAGGGTTCGGCGAAGAAGAAGGCGCCAGGTCTTCAGCGTACGAAGAATCACTAAGGTAGAGCGAACTAACGCCCTCCGCAACGAAGTCGGTGACGGTCGATAGACCTGGCGGACGCAGTAATCCGCCCGCCGGGTTCCGCAGCTGACTATTGTCCGTGATGTTCGAGATGGTGCTTCGTCGCGTGCTCCGCATGCTCAGCGGCATGCAGGTGGTGGGCCTGGGCCAGGTGAGCGTGATGAGCGGCCTGGTGATGGTCGCCCGAGTCGTGATGCTTCGCGGCTTCGGAATGGTGATGCGCGGCCATACCGTGATGATGCGCCGCCGTGCGGTGCTCGTGCGCTGCCTGCTCTGACATCGGGTTTTCTCCTCTGGCTCGTCGTCGATTCACCCACGAGCCCCTTTGCATCATCGACGCGTTGCCGGGCGGGGTGGGTTACGGGTCCTTCAACAGAGAATCAATATGCGACGAACTTGTCCTCCGCGCGTCCCATAGAATGACGTTGATTGGGAGGTCTCCATGCTTCTTCGGCGTGCGCTGCGCATTTCCATGGCTCTGGGAGTCTTTCTTTCGCTGACGGCGTGCAATGCACGGGCAGCGAGCCGCGCGCCGATTCCTGCGGCGAACGCGGATGTCGCGCTCACCTCGCAACCGGGTAAGGCGAAGGCTGTGTTTGCGGGCGGATGTTTCTGGGGAACCCAGTCGGTCTTCGAGCGCGTGAAAGGCGTGATCGACACCAGCGCCGGATATGCGGGTGGATCGGCGTCGACGGCGACCTACGATCAGGTGACGACCGAGACAACAGGGCACGCGGAGTCAGTGGAGGTGGTCTACGATCCGTCGAAGATTACGTACGGACAACTGTTACGAATCTTCTTCTCGGTGGCGCACGATCCGACGCAGCTCAACCGCCAGGGTCCGGATGTGGGGACATCGTACCGGTCGGCAATTTTCTATGAGAATGACGACCAGAAGCGAATCGCGCAGGCGTACATCGCGCAGCTGGATGCGGCGAAGGTGTTTCCCAAGCCGATCGTGACCGAGGTGACACCGCTGAAGGGGTTCTATCGGGCGGAGGATTATCACCAGGACTACGCGCTGCACAACCCCGACAATCCGTACATTTTGGTGTGCGATCGGCCGAAGGTGGAAGCGCTGAAGGCGCAGTTCCCCGAGCTGTTCAGGGACTACAAGGGACGCTGAAAGCCAACCGAACGCGATGGCGATCTACACCCGGCTGTTTGTGCGATGCAAAACGTGGCGATGCCGGAAGGAAGTCCATCTGGACGGCGTGCCGGGGTTTTATTTCTGGGATAAGGAGCTGCGTTATGAAGGCGCCTCTCCTCTGCGCGTTACCTGCAGCGCGTGCCGCAAGACACACAAATACAAACTGCGCGACGTGACGGTGCGCTATGGCGGAGATGCACTCGTGGGTGTTCCGGCGGTAATGGATACCCCGGCGGAGTGAGCCCCTGGTGGGTGGCGGCGGCCCGAGCAGCGGCGTAAGGTAAATAAGGTTGTCCCTCGGACAGTGTGGATTTTCGCAAAGAACTGAAAATTCGCCGGATAAAGCTGAGGCATGCCAGACAACGAGTGGGCCTGTTTTGTTAGTCCAACCAGGGTTAGGCCTCGAAACCCTGGAAGTGTATCGGCCCCTGTTTTGGCAGGAAGGCTCGCATCCATCTGCGACACGATGGACGGCGTTCCTGCACCATGCACGAGAGGAGTTCAAGTATGGGTTTTTCAGCTGTCCCGCTGGGACAGAAGTTCACGGCCGTGCTGCTGGCGGCCGCCGTTGGCGGTGGTGTTTATAGCTATTACCGGCATAATGCAATGGAAGCAGCATCGGCGGCGGAGTTGTCGTTCGATATGCACGCGGCGCGGCGGATCGATGCGGGTCTGGTGCAGTCGCACGACCCCGGAGTGATCTTCGCGGAATCGGTGCTGAGCGATCAGAAGCTGGCGGATCTTTCGAAGTCGGCGTATTTGTCGACGTCGGCGATGATGAGCCGGGTGGGAGAATTCCGCTCGCGGCTGGTGCTGACGCAGCCTTCGGCGCAGGTGGTACGGGTACGGTTTGTCGATCCCGATCCTGCAAAAGCGGCGGATGCGGCCAACACGGTAGCGAATGCGCTGGCGTCGTGGGGACCTTCTCCCAACGGGCCTGCGGCGCTGACCGAGCCGGCACCGATGAGCGCACCGGCAGCGGCTGCGAAGCCGCAGACCCCGGCAGCGACACCGGCTCCAAAGGTCGAGGCGCCGAAGCCGGCTCCGCCTGCGAGAAAGCCGGTGGACACAGCAAGTAATGAGGCAGCGGGATCGCTGGCGACGGCGCTGGGTGGGGTGCAGTCACAGCTGGCGACGTTGAGCCGCCAGGTCGAAGAGGGCGGCAGCTCGTCGCGTGGGCGAGCGTATGCGCAATCGGAGCAACAGCAATTGCTGAAGTCGCAGGTGCGCGCTGCGGAGAGCAAAGTAGCGGATCTGCGCGCCAAAGCGTCGGGCGAAGACAAACAGCGTTTGGGGCAAATCCAGCAGGCTCTGTCCGGGATTTTGGCGGGTGGCGGCGTGGGCGTGAGCGCCGGCCAGTTGCGGCGGGAACGCGAGGCGTTGACTCGCGCACTCGCCGTGGTGGAGCAGCAGCATGAGGCGGTAGAAAAGGAAGCGAGCGCGCGGTCGGGTTCTGATTCCGCGAGCGAGGCTCCGGCTCCGGCTCCGCCTGCTCCGGATACGAGCAGTGCAGCGAAGGCTCCGGCTGCGGCATCGGGATCGAGTCCGATTGCGGAGAGCGATGTGGGCGGATCGGCTGCCGCGAGTTCAGGCTCGCAGCCCGCTCCAGCAGCGCAGAGCGCCCCAGCGGCCGAGTCGCTGCCGGACGGTGAGGATGCAGCGATGCAGAATCCGCTGCACGTGGTGCGGCTGGCCGGAACGGCGGCTTCTCCGATCTGGTGGCCGGCGGCAGCGGCGGGATTTGCGGTTGGCTTCCTCTACTGGCTGATCGCCGCTGCGCGCTCCGGGTCGTCGGACTACGCTTATGCGGACGTCGAAGAGGGAAGCTCCCACTATGGGCGGTTCATCACGCCGGATGCGCCTGCGGCGCCTTCGTTTGTTCCAGCGGCTGAGCCGGTGGCTCGGGACTTCGTGGCTCGGGACTTCCAGGCTCGGGACTTCCAGGCTCGGGACGTACAGGATCGCGGGGGATCACGGCGTGCATCGTTCACCTACGAGCCTTCGCGCGAGGAGAGAGAGAGGAACGCGGTCGGCGCAACGGTGCCAGGCGCGGAGCCGATCGTCGCGCCGGAGCCGAAAGTGGAGCCCGAGCCGCCCGTCGCGGAAGAAGCGCGGGAGGAGCCGTCGACGCCCTTCCACGAGAAGGTGGTGGAGATGGATCCGTGGGCGGATCTGATGCAGAAGGCGTTGTCGGAGACGGAGATCGGGAAGAAGTTTGAGTCGCCGAAGGATCGCAGCGAGGAAGCGGCGAAGGACGCTTCGCGACGCCCGGATCGACTGGCGGGATGAACGGCCCGAGCACCCGTGAGCGGAGCGCCGGCCACGTGGAGGCGGCGGCCCACAGCCAGTTGAACTAAACTGAGCTGTTATGGCTACCGTCGAGACTCCCACCGTTATCCTGCCGCGCAAGCCGCAGGGCGCCTTCCGCAATGAGCCGTTCACCGATTTCTCCCAGCATGAAAATGCGCGCGCGATGCGCGGAGCGCTGGAGCGGGTGGGCGATGAACTGGGCCATGAGTATCCGCTGATCATCGGCGGCGAGCGGGTGAAGACGACGGCGAAGATCGAGTCGCGCAATCCAGCGCGTCCGGCGCAGATTGTCGGCGTGCATCAAAAGGCCGGGGCGGAACACGCCGAGCAGGCGGTTCAGGCAGCGCTGAAGGCGTTTGAGACGTGGAAGTTTGTCTCGCCCGAAGAGCGCGCTTCGTTGCTGTTCGGCGCGGCGGAGATCATTCGGAGCCGGCATTTCGATTTCTGCGCGTGGCTGACGTATGAGGTCGGCAAGAACTGGGCCGAGGCGGACGCGGACGTCGGCGAGACCATCGACTTTCTGGAGTTCTACGCGCGCGAGGCGTTGCGACTGGCGGCGGCGACGACGCCGATCCAGTATCCGGGCGAGAAAAATGAGCTGCTGTACATTCCGCTGGGCGTGGGCGCGGTGATTTCGCCGTGGAACTTCCCGTTCGCAATCATGGCGGGGATGACGTCGGCTGCAATCGTCACCGGGAACACGGTGGTGATGAAGCCGTCGAGCGATTCGCCGACGATTGCGGCGCGCTTCATGGAGGTTCTGGAAGAAGCGGGAATGCCGCCTGGCGTGGTGAATTTCTGTCCGGGGTCGGGCGCGTCGTTTGGGAACGCGGTGGTGGAGCATCCAAAGACGCGGTTCATCGCCTTCACGGGATCGAAGGAAGTCGGGCTGGACATCAACGCGCGTGCGGCGAAGACGCAGCCGGGACAGATCTGGATCAAGCGCACGATTCTGGAGATGGGCGGCAAGGACTCGATCATCGTGGCTGCGGATGCGAATTTTGACGCGGCAGTGACTGGGGTGGTGGCGTCGGCGTTTGGATTCAGCGGGCAGAAGTGCTCGGCGTGCTCGCGCGTGATTGTGGAGGAGCCGATCTACGACGCGTTTGTGGAACGGCTGCGGGAGAGCGTTGAAAAACTGACGGTGGGCGATCCGACCGGGAGCGTGAACATGGGCCCGGTGGTCAACGAGGCCGCGATGAAGTCGATCCTCGAGTATGCGGCGATCGGCGCGAAGGAAGGGCGGCTGGTGACGGGCGGCAAAGTGGTGGATACACCGGAGAAGGGCTACTACGTGGCGCCGACGGTGGTCGCGGATGTGGCACCGAAGGCGAGGATCGCGCAGGAAGAGATTTTTGGGCCGGTGCTGGCGGTGATCAAGGCGCGGGATTTCGACGATGCGCTGGAGATTGCGAACAACACGGAGTTCGGGCTGACGGGTTCGGTGTACTCAACGGACCGGACGAAGCTGGATCACGCGCGGCGCTCGTTCCACGTGGGGAATCTGTACTTCAACCGCAAGAGCACGGGGGCGATGGTGGGAGCGCATCCGTTTGGCGGGTTCAATATGTCTGGGACCGATTCGAAGGCGGGCGGCCCGGACTATCTGTATCTGTTCACCCAGGCGAAGTCGGTGGGGGAAAAGCTGTAAAGGCAGGGAACAGGGAGCAGCAATAGCAAGAAGCAGGCCAGTCTATTCGCAGAGCATGACCGGCTGCTGATCGACGCTGAGGTGTGCGCCGGGCGCGGGCGTGCTGTTGCCGTACATGTCTTCCAGCTCGGTGGGCGTCCAGCTCAGCCGTTCATTCACCGTGGCTTTTCCCTTTGGATTCCAGAGAATCAGACCGCGGCGTCCATCGGAAAACGTGAGAGTGCACGACCATGTGCCGTGTCCATCGACGGCGCAGGGCCCCAGAACGTTGCCGACCAGCCACTGCTGAAGATGGGCGTAAGCCAGGGCGGCGCGGGTCGGCGTTGCGTTGTCGGCTTCCGTCATGAACAGGGACACGCAGCAGTGATTGTCCCACTCATACCAGAGGAATCGGTCGAGGCCGGAGGAACGTCCGATGAGCAGAGCCCGGACCGCGATGGACGCAGCCTGATCTTCACTGGTAAAAGTGCCTGGCGGCAGCCACCCGGTCTCCGTATTCCAGATCGGCTTGTTCACGCCATAGCGATCCAACAGCAACGAGACTTCGGCCACCAGCGTCGCGATCTCTTCGGGCTCACGCGGTGACACATAAAAGTGATAGCCGATAATGTCGGCGGAGTTTGCGTACCCGAGTTCGAGCAGATGCCGGAGGAGGGGAAGCCCATTCTCCGTGGTCAGATTCGCCGCAATGAACCGGGCATTCGGATCGATACTGCGGATCGCCGTGTAAGCCGCCTGTTGCAGGCTGACAATCTCTGCCGGGGTACCGGTCCACATGGGAGCGCAGTTCATCTCGTTCCCCATCTCGTAGTAGGCGATTTTGCCTTTGTACCGGGCTGCCACGGTCTGCACATAGTCGATCCAGTCACGGATATCGACCGGAGGCGCGGCGGCTCCGAGCGTGTAGGCTGACCGCTCATGGGGACGTTGCGAGGCCCATTGCGGAGTCAGCGCCAGCGGCAGGATGACGTCGACCCTGTGTTGTTCCGCGAGCGCGATGAGCGCGTCGAGGCGCGAAAAATCCCACACGCCCTTGGCGGGTTCCAGATCTTTCCAGGTCACGTTGGCGTCCCACAGCCTCCACGTTCCAAACGGAACGGCGGGCCACGGCGTTCCAGGCGTCACAAAGCCGACGTGCATGCCGAAGTAGCGGTCGCTGACCGGTCCCAGGTTGCGCGAAGCGGGAATGGCGACGCTGGAGCATCCAGCGAGCGACTTGAAGAACAGAATCGCGGACAAAGAAAGCGCTTTGACGATCACACGGTGCTGCTTCTGACTGCGCATCATCATAAGTCGGCAGTCAGAGGGGAGGGAACTCGCATCTCTCCAAAACCATGCCGAACCACTCTAAAGGCAGCGTAGGCGCAGCGGCGCGCGGGGGCCGTGAAGGCCGGTCACACCGGATGAAGTCGAGCCGGCACTTGCATCGCCAGGGTACTGTGCACAGGAAAGCGAGAGGCGCTGGGCAAACCACAAGCGGCAGCACCTCTCTCAGAGCGATCTTCAGGAAGCGGAGAACGTTCTACATACCCTGCAGCATCTGCTCGCCGATTACTTGAGCAGCCTCCGCCAGGATGCGATGGTGGATGGTGAAGAGCGCCAGTTCCAGACGGTCCGACACGCCGGTCTTGTCGTAAATACTGCGCAGGTAGTTCTTGATGACCTGCTCGGTGGTGCTGAGACGGACGGCGATTTCCTTGTTCTTGCACCCCTGGACGATGAGGGCGACGATCTTCAGCTCCTTGGGCGTGAGACGGTCGCGAACGCGGGAGCCGACAGTGTCTTCGTCGGAGCCGGGCAATTCGATGCCGACGGCGCGGATGCCGTGCTCTCCCTGGCCAACGTGGCGGACGCAGTCGATGAGGGACGGGCCGGTCACGTTACGATGGGCAGCACCCTGAACGCCGGCGCTGAACCAGGCCTGTACCGACTCGCCATTCTCGGCGATGACGATACTGCGGCTGCCGGCAGCGGCGACGCGCGGGATCAGGGCCTGCGGGTCGAGCTTCAACGCGGACGCAAAGATCAGGATTGCGCCGCGAAAGGTGTCCAGAGCGGGAAAGAGGCGGTCAGCCTCGGCGCACTGTGCAATGATGCGGAAGTCATCTTCCATTGCCAGAATTTTGGCTGTTCCGGCGCGGTAGATGGCCTGGTTATCAGCGAGAATGAGCTTGTTCATGGTTTCCGCTTCCTCAAGTGGTGCGTCGACGGGGGATGGCCCGAAGACAGTGGGTTTTGTGCCTTCTAAAGGCGAAGGCGCGAATGAGGTCATCGTTTCCGAGGAACAGGATCCGTTCGTGGACTTCTGTGTGAGTCCATCGATTGCCCCAACCGGGCGACGGTTGAACAATGGAACTTTCCGAATATGGGAACCGGATAGTTTCGTCGATGACCTGGGTGATGCCATCATTCAAGAGCAAAGGTAACCTGCAAGTAGTCGAAAGTCCTGTGACGAGCGTCACGAGAGTGGTAACGGGACTTTAGGGGAGGAAAGGCCCGTCGCTGTTGGTTTTAGGAACGGTCCAGGCGAGTTTCGAATCGGGAAAGACCTGTGCCAATTCGCGCCAATCTTTGACGGCTTGTAACGTAGTAGGAAGACTAAGGAAGCAAGGAGCAGGGGTATGGCAAGGCCGATCATCCTCGCGGTCGACGACGACGCCAGCGTACTGGAAGCGGTGGTGCAGGATCTGCGCCGGAATTATGGGCAGACATATCGAATTTTGCGGGCGGGATCAGGGCAGGCGGCGCTGGACACGTGCACGCAGCTCAAGGAGCGCGGCGACGTGGTGGCGTTGATCGTGAGCGATCAGCGGATGCCGGGCATGGCGGGTGTGGAGTTGCTGGAGCGGGTGCAGGAGACTTTCCCGGAGGCGCGGCGTGTGCTGCTGACGGCCTATGCGGACACCGAGGCTGCGATCCGGGCGATCAACACGGCGCGCATTCACTACTACCTGACCAAGCCGTGGGATCCGCCGGAGGAACGGCTGTATCCGGTGCTGGACGATCTGCTGGAGGACTGGAACCACGGGTTCAGGCCGGCGTTTGAAGGGATCCGAGTGGTGGGGCCTCGCTATGGGTTGCAGGACTATCGCGTGCGGAATTTCCTGTCCCGCAATCAGGTCCCGTACGTGTGGCTGGATCCGGAGCGGGACGATCAGGCGGTGGAACTGCTGGAAAAGTTCGGGGTGAGCGACAGCAAGCTGCCGGTGGTCCTGTTCCCTGACGGCACGTCGCTGGTGCAGCCGCAGGAAGACGAGCTGGCACAGCGGGTGGGACTGCGAACCCAGGCCAAGCAGGACTTTTACGATCTGGTGGTGGCGGGCGCGGGCATGGCGGGGCTGGCAGCGGCCGTGTATGGCGCTTCAGAGGGATTGAAAACGCTGGTCCTGGAGGCTGAAGCTCCAGGAGGGCAGGCAGGCAGCAGCTCGAGGATCGAGAACTACCTTGGATTCCCGACCGGCGTGACGGGAGAGCGGCTGGCGCGAGCGGCCTACGATCAGGCGCGGCGCTTCGGGGCGGAGTTTGTGACCCAGCGAGCGGCGAGCATTACCGCCGACGGGCAGTACCGTCACCTGAAGCTGGGTAACGGGACCGAAGTTTCCTGCCGGGTGAGCCTGATTGCGGTGGGAGTTTGTTACCGCCGGCTGGAAGCGCCCGGGATCGAGAATCTGACCGGCTCCGGGGTTTACTATGGCGCTTCGATGGCTGAGGCGCAGACGTGCAAAGACGAGCTGGTGTTTGTGGTGGGTGGGGCGAATTCGGCGGGACAGGCGGCGATGCATTTTTCGCGGTTTGCCCGGCAGGTAACGATGCTGGTGCGGGGGGATGGCCTGGAGAGGAGTATGTCGAAATATCTCATCGATCAGATCGCCGGCACATCGAATATTAGGGTGGAGACCCGAAGTGAGGTCGTTGAAGCGATGGGCAACGGGCATCTGGAGAGCCTGAAAATCCGGAACTCGCATGGGGACGACGTGCGGCCTGCGTCGTCGTTGTTCCTGTTCATCGGAGCGGCTCCGCAGACGGACTGGCTGCCGGAGAGCATCATGCGCGACCCGAACGGCTTTGTGCTGGCCGGCCGCGACATGCGGGTGGAAGGGCAGCTGCCGAAGTCGTGGAAAGAGAATCGGGAGCCGTACCTGCTCGAGACATCGTTGCCCGGTGTGTTTACGGCGGGCGATGTGAGGCACGGATCGGTGAAACGAGCGGCCACGGCCGTGGGTGAAGGTTCAATGGCGGTACAGCTGATGCACCAGTATCTTGCACAGTTCTGATTGGTTTATTTTGGCTTCATTTGAGATGTCAATTTTGGCGCGGTTCTAAAGGATCAAGGAGCAGATGGAAGGCACGGCAGCGGAAACGCAGGTAAGGACAAGACCCGTTGAACAAGACGAGCTGCCGCAGCTCATTGGTCGCATTCCTATTCTCAGCCGGCTGAAGGAAGAAGACCTCAGCTGCCTGGGACAGGTACAGATGTTGGAAGCTCCTGCCGGAACGGTGCTGGTGCAGCAGGGCCAGTCGGTTCCGGGATTCTGCATGATCCTCGAGGGGGAGATTCGCGCCGTTCGCATGGAGATGAACGGCAGCGAGACGCCCCTGGCCGTCTACCAGGATGGCGAAGCTTTTGGCGAAGCGCCCCTGTTGCTGGGCTATAAAAAAGCCGGAGTGCAGTGCGTGGTGACGCGCGATGTGCGCGCGCTGGTGGTGAACGAAGAAGGTTTCTGGCGGTTGATGGCCACCTGTCCGCTGGTGCGGCAGAACGTGCTGTCGACAACGGCGCAAAGGATTCATGCCTTTCAGGCAACAACTCTGCACAAAGAGAAGCTGATCTCGCTGGGCACGCTGGCGGCGGGGCTGATGCATGAGCTGAATAATCCCGGCTCGGCAGCGAAGCGATCGGCGGCGCAGCTGCGCGAGAACCTGACGCGTCTGCAGGACCTGAGCATGCGCTTCTGCAAGTCGCCCCTGACGCCGGAACAGGCCACGTGCCTGCTGGACATGCAGCAGGAAGTGCTGGCGCTGGAGAAGCCCAAGCCGCTGAGCAGCATGGAAGAGGCCGACGCCGAAGAAGAGATGGGCGCGTGGCTCGAAGGCGTGGGCGTGACCAACGCGTGGAAACTGGCGCCGACGCTGGTGGCGGCGGGTTGGCGGCGAACCGATGTGGCGTGCGCACAGGAGTCGTTCCCCGGGGAGACGTTGCAGGTGGCGCTGAACTGGCTGGAGGCGCTGATTTCGGCGATGCAGCAGTTGACCACCATCGAGGAAAGCCTGAGCCGCGTGACCGACCTGGTGATCGCGGTGAAGAAGTACGCGTACGAAGACAAGAGCGGCGATCACGTTATCGACGTGCACGAGAGTATCGTGAGCACGCTGACGATCCTGGGGCACAAATTCCGGCACAAGCAGTTAATCGTGGAGAAGAATTTTGCGGCCGATTTGCCGAAGATCAAGACGCGCGGCACAGGGCTGAGCCAGGTGTGGACCAATCTGCTGGACAACGCCACCGATGCGGCGCCGGAAGGATCGAAGGTGCGGATTCGGACGTGGGCCGAAGAGGGAAAGGTCTACGTAGGGATTGCGGATGAGGGTGCGGGTGTCGCGCCGGAGATTCGCGACCAGATCTTCCAGCCGTTCTATACGACCAAGCCGCCGGGGGTGGGGACCGGGCTGGGGCTGGATATTGCGAAACGCATTGTGACCGCGCAGTACAACGGCAGCATCGGGTTCACCTCGGAACCGGGGAAAACGGAATTCGTGGTGAGATTGCCGGCGGTGTCGTAAGAGCAGGGAATCGCCAACAGGGAATAGCCGCACCTCTGCTGCCAACAGTTCTTTGCGAACAGCGTTTAGCGAAGAGCGGGCTTTCAGCGAACAGCGTTTAGCGAACAGCTTCTCGTCAACAGTTTCTCGCTCGTCACACTCCTCTTGCTTACCGAGGGGAGTTTTGACTATCATCTCTCGGTAACCGGGAGGAGCGATGAGTAAACCGTCCGATCTGATGCAGGGGACGCTCGACCTGCTGATTCTGAAAATCCTGGCGCTGCAGCCGTTGCATGGGTGGGCGCTGGGCCAGCGGCTGAAGCAAGTCTCGGACAAGGTGCTGCAGGTGAGCGATGGCTCGCTCTATCCGGCACTGCACAAGCTGGAGCATGAAGGGTGGATTCGCTCGGAGTGGAAGCCGACGGAGAATAATCGGCGGGCGAAGTTCTATTCCTTAACCGCGCTCGGCCGACGGCATCTGGCGCGGGAGACGCAGAACTGGGAGCGCATCTCGGCGGCGATCACCAGCGTGGTGCGGCTTTCGGAGGGATGAGCGATGCGCCCCGAGCAATCGAGCCCGGTCAAGTCGAGCCCCGTGAAACCCAGTCCGTTGAACTGGATTTACTCGCTGCCGCAGCGCGTGCGTTTGCTGTTGCGCGGAGCCGCTGCCGACGCTGACGCTGACGAGGAACTGCGCGACTACCTCGAGCGGCAAACGGAAGAAAATGTCCGGCGCGGAATGAGTGCGGAGGCGGCCCGCCGAGCGGCGCGCATCGCACTGGGCGGAGCCGAACAGCGGAAGCAGCAGATGCGCGAGGCGCGGGGCGTGTCCTGGATCGGCGATATCGTGCGCGATGTGCAGTACGGGGTGCGCTCGATGGCTCGGCGTCCGACGTTCACGATGGCGGCGCTGCTGATTCTGGCGCTGAGCATCGGAGCCAACACCGCGATTCTGAGCGCCGACCATGCGGTGATGTTTCGCCGGCTGCCGTATCGCGAGCCGGACCGCCTGGTGGAGGTGATGCAGAAGAGCATCAGCGATCCCGGTGCGGACAGGATGCAGGTGGCGCCGGGCAGCTACTACGACTGGCGAGCCGAGACGCAGACCTTCCAGGACTTCGCCGCATGGCGCATCAGGAGCCTGAATCTGAGCGGCGAAGATCATCCGGAACGGGTGCGGTCGGCCGAGGTTTCGGCCAACTTGCTGGGAGTGCTGGGCGTGGAGCCGATCCTGGGCCGCGGGTTCCGCAGCGGCGAGGATGCGCCGGGCGCAAGCAACGTGGCGATCCTGGGCTACACGCTCTGGCAGCGCCGATTTGCCGGCGATCCCGATGTGGTGGGGAAAACGATGCGCGCCAACGATCAGGTCTACACCATTGCCGGAGTCATGCCTGCGGGATTTCGTTTTCCGGTTGGGTGGCTCTCGACCGATGTGGAGGTGTGGATCCCGCTGGCCCTCAGCGATGCGGAGCGAGCGAGCCGCAGGGACACGGTGCTCGAGGTGGTCGGCCGGTTGCGGCCTGGAGTGACGGTGGCGCAGGCCCAGGCGCGCATGGCGGCGGTAGCGCAGCATCTGGCGCGGGCGTATCCGGAAACGAACCGGGACTGGACCGTGAACGTGATGCCGCTGAGCGACCGCGGAGTGAGCGGGTTCCGCGGATTGTTCCTGCTGCTCTCGATTGCGGTGGCGCTGGTGCTGCTGATTGGGTGCGCCAACGTGGCCAATCTGCTGCTGGCGCGCGGCATGGAGCGGCAAAAGGAACTCATGATGCGAACGGCGCTGGGCGCCAGGCGCGGGCGGCTGATGCGGCAGCTGGTGACCGAAGGCGTGCTGCTGTCGGTGGCGGGAGGGCTGCTGGGGATTGCGCTCGGGTATGGCGGCGTGAGCGTGCTGGCATCGGTTGCGCCGACCACGGAGCTGCCCGAGATGAAAAACGTGGCGCTGAATCTGCCGGTGCTGGCACTTGCCTTGCTGATCTCAGTTGTGACGGGACTGTTGTTCAGCATCGTTCCCGCGCTCACGCTTTCAGGATTGTCGCTGCATGGAGCGCTGCAGGAAGGCGGGCGCGCGAACACCGGGAACGGTGCGGGGCCAGCGATTGAAAATGGCGCTGGTGGCAGGCGAAGTGGCGCTGACGCTGGCCCTGTTGTTGTGCGCGGGCGACATCCTGAACAGCTTTATCGCCTACATGCGGATCGATCCGGGATTTGACGCGCGCCACGTGCTGACCATGCGGCTGGCGCTGCCGCAGAAAAAATACAGCGGGGCGCAGCAGCAAATCGCGTTCTTCGATCGCGCGATCGAGGCGGTGAAGACGATTCCGGGCGTGACGGGCGCGGCGATTGGCAGCGGCGCGCCGATGGAAGGGCAGGGAGTCGTGATGCGTTTCCATCAAGCGGGCGGCGCACTGGCGGGCACGGTCGACGATCGCTCGATTGCGGAATACGACCGCGTGACTCCCGATTATTTTCGCGTGGCGGCGATGCGCATGGTGCGCGGGCGCGGCGTGCTGGCCACCGATCGCGCTGGTGGGCCGGCGGTGGCAGTGGTGAACGAGAGTCTTGCCAGGAAGCAGTTCGGCGACGCGGATCCCGATCGGCAAGGTGATCTATCTCGATGGAGACGTCAACGAATCGGCCGCAGCGAAGACCTCGGGGCCGCCGCGGCTAATCGTGGGCGTGCTGCGGGACACCAAGGAGTACGGGCTGTTTCAGATCACGCCGCAGATGATCTTCGTACCGATGGAGCAGGATCCGGAGCCAACGGTTTCCCTCCTGGTGAAGACGGCTGGAGAGCCGGGTAGCATTCTGCCGGCCATCCGCGACAAGGTGGCTGGGATTGATGCGGAGCAACCGGTTTACGGCGCGCGCAGGCTGCAGGCCCTGGTCGATGACCAGCACGCGCTTTTCCGTTTCAACACCTTGCTGTTGGCCGCGTTTGCGGCCATGGCGGTGGTGCTGTCGGTGATTGGGATTTACGGAGTGGTGGCGTACGCGGTGAGCCAGCGGCGGCGGGAATTCGGGATCAGGATAGCGCTGGGCTCGTCGCGCAGGAGGATCCTGGAACTGGTGCTGCGCCAGGCCGCGTGGATGAGCGGAATCGGAATTGCGGCCGGGCTGCTCCTCGGCTGGCCTGCGACACGTTTGCTCGCCGGGACGCTGCGGGTTTCGATGTTTCTGACCCTGAAGGCTGCGGGTTCGACTCTCTATGCCGCGCTGTGTGTGGGCATGGTGGCGACGATGGTGCTGGCGTGCCTGGTGCCGGCGTATCGAGCGACTCAGGCCGATCCGATGGAGACGTTGCGGGGGGATTGAAGGGGCGGCGCCACGGGGCGGAGTCTCCCAGGGGCGAGAAAAGATATATTTTATGCGTTGACAAAAGATATATCGTGAGATACATTGTTTCTAGAAAGGAAGTCTCTATGTATCACCAAATATTTGAAACAAAAGAAGATCGACGGGAGCGCAAGGGCTGTGTTGCCCGGCAGCAGGCAGGTCCCCAGGAGTGGTTTGAAGGTGGATTCGGCGGCGGCCCCGGGCGTGGCTTCGAAGGACGCGGTTGTGAAGGACGAGGCCGGCATGGCTTTGGCGGACCCTGGCGCGGCGGGCGGGAGCGCGGATTTGGGGGCGGACGGCTGTTCGATGCCGGCGACCTGAAGCTCGTGATCCTGAAGCTGCTCTCTGAGGAGCCGAGCTACGGCTACCAGCTGATGAAGAAGATGGAGGAGCGCCTGGCCGGCGGATACTCGCCGAGCGCGGGCGTGATCTATCCGACCCTGACGCTGCTGGAGGAAGAAGGGCTGGCCTCGGCCTCGACATCGACGGACAACAAGAAGGTCTACACCGTGACGCCGGCGGGCCTGCAGTTTCTTGAAGAGAACAAGCAGCGCCTCGAGGAGCTGTTTGCGCGGCTGGAGGAAGCGCGCGGTGGCTTCGAGCGCGGACGCTCGCCGGAGATCATGAAGGCCTTCATGAATCTTCGTGGTGCTGTGATGGCGCGGGTGTTTCGCGGGAACGTGACGGCGGAGCAGATCAAAAAGATCACCGAGGCGATCAACGCAGCGGCGAAGGCCATCGACGAACTGTAAGCCTGGCCGGAGGCTGAAAGAAATATTGGGTCCGCAGGCAAATCTGCGGGCCTGTTTTTTTCAGAAGTAACTGGGAGACATCACACCAGGCTGCGGCAATCGTCCAGCAGGCTTTCGGTGAAGAAGCGCAGGCTGTTGCGGCCCGAGTCCTTCACTGAATACATGGCGGTATCGGCGTGGCGAAGGAGGTCGTCGGCATCGGCGCCGTCGATGGGGTAGATGGAGACGCCCAGGCTGACCGTCACAGTGAGATCGCCGGCGCCGATGGGAATCGGTTGCGCGGCTCCGCGAATGATCTGGCGACCGCAGCGCTCAACGTCCTCGATGGAACGGAAGTCGGGCATCACGACAACGAATTCGTCGCCGCCGATGCGTGCGACCGTATCGGACTCGCGCACCGAGGAAAGCAGGCGCTGGCCGATGGTGGCGAGCAGGATATCGCCGTCGGCGTGGCCGACACGATCATTGATCTGTTTGAAATGGTCGATGTCGAGAACGAAGACCGCGACCTTTTCCTGATGCTGCTCGGCGCGCGCAATGGCCACACG
Organism: uncultured Acidobacteriaceae bacterium; assembly: GCA_963705765.1. GTDB lineage: Bacteria > Acidobacteriota > Terriglobia > Terriglobales > Acidobacteriaceae > Palsa-343. The sequence continues at coordinate 116,119 of CAVPKU010000022.1, forward strand.
CAGGCGCTCGTAGAGCAGGGTTCGATTGGCGACGCCGGTGAGATGGTCGTGGTGGGCGAGGTAGTGGATGCGGTCGGAACGGCGGCGGTGCTCAGTGACGTCGCGGCTGGTGATGGCGACGCCGTCGCCGAGCTTGACCACCTGAACGTTGAGCCAGGTGCCCTGGATCATGTCGTCGTCGATGAAAACTTCGCAGCTGTAAGGAATACCGGTGCGGACGACCTCGCGATATTTCTCGATGAGACCGGAGCGGATCATGAACGGACGCACCTCGGTGAGGATGCGGCCGTAGAGGCTTTCGCGGGGAACGCCCAGGCGGCGCTCGGCGTTGGGATTGATGTAGCTGAAGCGGAAATCAACGATAGTGCCCGCGGCGTCGGGCACGCCGTCGAAGATGTAGAAGTCGTCGAGGGTGTTTTCCGCAGCCGCGAGGAAGCGGGCGTGTTCGCTGCGAGTCTCGCTCGAGGCTCTGAGCCGGGTCCGCAGGCGCGGCAACACCAGCGCGCCAATGAGGGCGATGAGGGTCAAAACCGCGGCGATAGCAAGCTGGGGAATCTGGTGAGCGAAGGCAGCCGCGAAGACGACCAGAACGCCAAGAACGACGACGAGCAGGGCCGCCGCCGGCCAGACGAATTCCGGAAACAGAAGGGGTGTGGGAGGGTCCTGCGGGGCGGAAGAGGCAACAGAGCGCATGATCAACAATCAGCCGCCGGGTTCGACACGCTGTTAACGAAATTCTATCGTTCACGGAAAGTAACTGGGACAGTACCAAGCGGTGACGGGACTGACTCGAATGGGTCAGTGACAGGACGGCGTGTACTCGATCTCTGGATTCGGCGATTCGGCCTGCCGGGAATTCGGAAATTAATGTTGTCGTCTGCGTAACGCGAAAACAAGCCAGCGCACTATACCGGCGTTAAGCCCATCCCCAGCATGGCATCGGTTCCCCGCTGATCCTGACTGAACGCCGTTGTCCGTCCATCCGGATCCGTGTGTGCCGCTGCTCCATGCGCAATGAAGGAGCACGACCATGGCCGAAACTACGATTCCCAAAGGCTACAAGCGGCTCGCAGGCAGCGAGCGTCACCCGGTCAAAGGCGCGGAGTTACTCGGACCCGCCGATGCCGCTGAAAAACTCACCGTCACCATTACTGTGCGACGCAAGCCCGACGGCACGCCGCTGCCCGACTTCGAGCATTTCCGCAAAACGCCATTCGCCGAACGACAGCGCATGCCGGAAGGCGAATTTGCGTTGCAGTACGGTGCAAGCGCTGAGGATCTGAAGCGCGTGGAGGCGTTCGCGCACGGGCACGGTCTCCGTGTCGTGGAAGCGCACGCGGCGCGGCGCACCGTGAAAGTGCAGGGCACTGTGGAGCAGATGAGCCGGGCGTTCGGCGTCACGCTGGGACGCTATCGCCACACGATTCATGGACGGCAGCGCGGCAAGACCGAGATGGAGACGTATCGCGGCCGCGACGGGTTCATTCACATCCCCGCAGATCTGGCGGAGATTGTGACCGGCGTGTTCGGACTCGATAACCGGACCATTGCAAAGAGAAATGCCGCCGATCCTCCGGGAACGACGCCGCTGCCGACGACCGAGATCACAAAGCTGTATGACTTCCCGACGAATCAGGCGGCGGGGCAGATTATCGGCATCGTTTCGGCGGGAGGCGGATACCTCGCGTCAGATATCAACTCGACCTTCGGAGGCGCACCGCCGCAGGTAACGGACGTCTCGATCGACGGGCAGACCAACGGCGGATTCGCCGACGGCGAGACGACGCAGGACATCTGCATCGCCGGCCTTGCGGCGCCGGGCGCGGCGATTGCAGTGTATTTCCAGCCGGGCGATGAGGCAGGCTGGGTGAATTTGTTTCTACGGGCGGCACATCCGAACCCAGGCGATCCGCACTGCTCCGTCATCTCATCGAGTTTCTACATCTGCGACGGCGACGATCCGGACACGCTGACGAATGAAGGCGTGAGCACGGGACTGCTGTCGACGGTGTCGGATGCGTTCATGGACGCGGCGCTGCAGGGCGTGACCATCTGTATCGCGTCGGGCGACACGGGAGCGAGCTCCAAGGTCGGCGGCCATCCCGCGGCGTGGGGATTTGGATTCCCGGCGGACCACAAGGCGCACGTGCAGTTCCCGGGCAGCAGTCCGTGGGTGTTGTCAGTGGGCGGCACGACGATCGGGAATGTATCGGGGCTGAACTTCGATGAGTATGTGTGGAACGATCCGAACCCGGCCGATCCGGCGCAGTGGGGCACGACCGGCGGCGGCGTGAGTGCGTTCTTCCAGCAGCCGAGCTATCAGAGCGCGGCGGGTGTTCCGATGTCGCTCTACACGGGCACGAACGGGCGCGGGGTGCCGGATGTGTCAGGCAATGCCAGCTTCAACGCCGGCTATTCGGGCATCTTCGAGGGCGGTGTGCCGTCGCTCGGTAACGGGACCAGCGCATCGTCTCCGCTATGGGCGGGGTTGATCGCGGTGCTGAACGCGGCTCTCGGCGTCAACGTCGGATTCGTGAATCCAGTGCTGTACGCGCTGGGCTCTCCCTTCTTCCGTGACATCGTTCCGGGCGCGGGTCCGGCGAACAACGACAACGCGGGCGTGACGGGTTATCCCGCGGGCGTCGGATGGGACGCGTGCACCGGCTGGGGCAGCCCGCGCGGCAAAACGCTGTTGCTGGGACTGCACCGCTTCTTCGGGCCGGTGATCGAGGTGAATCTTCAGGACAACCTGGACTTCGGCGTGGTGTGCAAGGGGCCGAAGTATCGCACGATCCATGTCTACAGCGTGGGCACGACGGATCTGATGATCCTGAGCGTGAAACGCGTTGCGGGGTCGAGCGACTTCAAGGTGCTGCCGTTGCCAACCACACCGCTGGCCGTTGAGCCGGGCGATTCCATCGACTTCACCATCGAGTACAACCCGACGGTGCGCAACGTGCCCGAGTCGGCTATCTTCCAGATCCTCAGCGACGATCCGCTGCACACCAAGTTCGACGTGGTGGCGCATGGATTCGGCGGCACCGGTGCGCTGGAGACGATCATGGCCGGGCACGGCAACTTCGGCGATTGCTGCGTGCGGTCGTATAAGGAGGAGCCGCTCACGCTGCACAACAACGGGCCGTGCAATCTGACGATTCAGGACGTCACGTCGTCATCGCCGGAGTTCACGCTGCCGGGCGTGAATGCGTATCCGCTGGTGATGGCGTCGGGGAACTCGGTGACGCTGCCGGTGCGCTTCCAGCCAACGAGCTTTGGCGCGAAGGCGGGGACGATCACGGTGGTCAGCGATGCGGGCACCAAGACGGTGCGCGTGTTTGGCGACGCGCCGGCGGGCAAGCTGGTGGTGACAGGCTCCACCTGGTTCGGCGGCGTGAAGGCGTGCTGCCGTGCGGAGCGCACCATCCAGATTTGTAACGTCGGCGATTGCAAATTGCACGTCAGCAGCGTGGAGTTCAAGCGCAGGAACCCGCACTGGAAGCTGATCAACAATCCATTCCCGGCGGTGATCCATCCGGGATCGAGCCTGAACCTGGTGATCCGCTACAAGGCGACGCAACGCATCGCCTGGGTCGAGGAACTGGTGATTAAGAGCGACGATCCGACCGATCCGGTGAAGGTGCTTGAAGTCCGGGCCTGGACGATCTGGGACGACTGCAAGTGCCGGAAATCCTGCGACGATCCGTGCAAGCCGTGCGACCCTTGCGGCGAGCATGGGGAAGCGGAGGAGGAAATCGAGGTGGAAGTCGACGCTGATTGATGTGGGCTTCGACACGACGCTCAGGCGGGCTGAGAGGATCAGCTCGCCTTCAGCGTGTCGATGGGGTCGACGCGGGTGGCGCGGCGGGCGGGCAGCCAGCTGGCGAGCCACGCGATGGCCAGAAACACCAGCGGTGCGACCGCGAAGGTGCTCAGGTCGCGCGCGCTGGTTCGATAGAGCACGCTCGACATGAGCCGCGTCAGCAGCAGGCCGGCGGCGAGGCCGATGGCAATGCCGCAGACGGCGAGCGTTAAACCCTGGCGCACGACGAGCCAGAGAATATCGTTGTGCGCGGCGCCGAGCGCCAGGCGGATGGCCATTTCCTGACGACGCTGCACGACGGTCCATGCCAGCATCGCAGCAAGTCCGATGGCGGCGAGCGCCAGCGCGGTAATTGAAAAGACCGCGAGCAGCACCATGGTGAAGCGCGGCTGCGCGCGGCCCGCGTCCATGAGGTCGTCAACGGACTGGATGGCGGTGACGGGCTGGTCGGGGTCGACAGCGGCGATCTGCGCGCGGACCGCGGAAGCCATTTGCAGAGGAGGAACCGCGGTGCGGACCAGCAGATTCATCTCCGTCCAGGGCAGCTGTTTGAAGGGGAGATAGAGTTGCGGCTGCGTATCGGCGGCGAGGCCGTTGTTGCGGATGTCGGCTGCGAGACCGACGACTTCCGATTCCGTGGGACCGCGGCCGACGATGAAGTGCTTGCCGATGGGATTCTGGCCGGGCCAGAAGCGGCGCGCGCAGGTCTGATTGACAACGACGACTTTGGGCGCCTGGAGATTGTCGGCGTCGGTGAAGGTGCGGCCGGCGAGGAGCGGCCACGCGCATCGTGTCGAACCAGCGCGGGCTGGTGGCTTCGATGTCGATGAAGGGACGCTGGCCGAGCGGAACGGCGGGCTGGCCTTCAGGAAGAACCGGCGTGATGCGCGTGAAGCTCAGCGGGAGTGCGGCGGAGACGGCAGCATCGCGCACGCCGGGCAGTGTCGTGACGCGGCGGAGCACTTCGTCGAAGAATGCCGTTTGCTGATCGGGCTTGGCATATTTTTCCGTCGGCAGCGAAAGGCCCATGGTGAGGAGGTTGTGCGCGTCGAAGCCGGGATCGACGTGGAGGAGGCGGTCGAAGCTGCGCACGAGCAATCCGGCGCCGATGAGCAGCAGGAGCGACAGCGCGACCTGGCCGATGACCAGCAGGCTCCGCATGCGTGCCCGCGAACGGCTGCCGGAGAGGCCGCGGCCTTCATCGCGCAGGACGGCATTCAGGTCGGTGTGCGCCAACTGGAGAGCAGGGAAGAGGCCGGTAAGAATTCCGGTGAGAAGAGAAAGAAGGACAGCAAAGAGAAGCACGCGCGCGTCCATGGTGACCGGAATACCCTCCGGCAATTGTGTCGCGCCCCACGCAGTGAGCGCGCGATCGGCAGCAAATCCGAACACGATGCCGAGGATGCCGGCGGCGCACGCGAGCAGCATGCTCTCGGTGAGAAGCTGGCGAATCACCGCGGCGCGGCTGGCGCCCAGAGCGGCGCGGACAGCGAGTTCACGGCGTCGTGCGAGGGCGCGCGAGAGCAGCAGGCTGGCAACGTTGGCGCAACCGATGAGCAGCAGAAGCAGTACGGCGGCGGAGAGGATCCAGAGCTTGGTGCGAAGGTCCGAGACGATCACGTCACGCAACGGCGTGGCGATCATGGAGCGCGATGATGCGGCATCGGGTGCGGTGGGATTGTCGCGACGATACTGCTGATCGAGGACGGCGAGTTCCGAATTTGCGGCGGCGAGGTCTGTGCCGGGGGCCAGACGCGCGGCGAAGCTAAGGTAGCCAACGCCCATGCGGATGCGCTGCGCGGGCATCAGCGTCAGCTCGAAGTAGCGCGGGGTGAAGAGGTCGGCTTTGCCGATAAAGGGAAATTGCGCCCCGGCAGGCAAAACGCCGACGACGGTGTGCGGGATGCCATCGAGAGAGACGCTGGTGCCGAGAATCCCCGGGTTGCTGTTGAAGCGCGTGCGCCACAGTTCATTGCTGAGGATCACGACGTAGTGGCCCTCGGGGCGGCCTTCGTCGGCAGTGAACGCACGGCCGAGCGCCGGCGGTACTCCGAGCATGGAAAAGAAATTCGGGGTGACGCGGGCGACGGGAACCTGCACGGGCTCGCCGGCTCCGGTGAGGTTGAAATTGTCGTTGGCCCAGGCGGCGGTTTCGAAATCGTGGGCGTGGTCGCGGAGCAGTTCGTAGCGCAGCAGGGTCAGGGAACCGGTGCTGGTTGAGTCGGCAAAGTGGACGCTGATGAGCTGCTGCGGCTGAGGCCAGGGAAAGGGTCGCAGCAACATGGCGCTGGTGACGGAGAAGATGGCGGTGTTGGCTCCGATGGCGAGCGCGAGGGTGAGGATCGCGACGAGGGTGAAGCCGGGGTTGCGGCGGAGCATGCGCAGGCCGAAGCGGAGGTCGCGGAGAAACATGGTGACAGGGTACAGGTTTCAGGTCACAAACTACCGGGACCGCGCAGGAGTTGGGGTTGCCCCAGGTTCTGTAGCCCGTAGCCTGTAACCCGTGCCTCAGCTAGCGTTGGCTCGCTTCCCCAGCCGACACGCGGCGATTGAATTCCGCAGAGCCTTTGCGGGGGACGCTGAGCGTCTGCCATTGGTCGCAACAGAAATGCTTTGCGAGCAGAACGATCTGGCCGACGTGATGCGGATAGTGGGCCAGCTGGCGATTGATGGCCTGCATCACGGAGTGCTTCTCGCCGCGAATGGTGACGGTGCGGGTAAGGTCGGCGTCGGTGAGCGGCTGCATGGCGGAGAAGACGTAGGCCCATCCGGCCTCCCACATCGCGAGCAGCTCGGCGCGCGTAGCGGGCGGCGCTTCGAATTCGCTGTCGCGATTGCGGTCGGGCTTCTCGCCGTCGGTGGTGAGGAAGTCGGTCCAGCGCGAGCGCATATTGCCGGCCATGTGTTTCACGATGATCGCAATGGAATTGCCTTCGCTGTCGAGAGTGGCGAAGAGGCATTCATCGGGAGCCTGATCCATAGCGCGCTCGCCGAGCTTCTTGTAGTAAGCGAGGACGGCGAGGGAGTCTTCGATATACGACGTGGTGAATTCGAGCGCCATGGCAAAAGTGTAGTGCAGGAGCGTCCCGCGCGCCGGGTCAGACGTGCTGTGCGTGGGCGCCGGCGAGCGCGTGAATCTTCGAGGCATCGCCACGCTTGAAGAGCGCGTACCAGGCGTCGAGGGCGGGGTCGGAGTAGAGCCCGAGCATGCCAAAAATCTGGTAGGCGAAGTCGACGGGAGCGGTTCCGGCAGCCGTGATCAGGTTGCCGTCGGCGATGGCGGGGATGTGCCGGTAGAGGGAATATCCGCGGTAGCCGGTGGCCTTGAGATATTCGGGCGCGTTGCTGGTATGCAGGCGGTTGTCGAGAAAGCCGGCGCGCGCGAGGGCGAGGGTCGCGGCGCAGATGCCGGCGACGGGGACACCCATGGCGAGGTATTCTTCGGCCTTGCGAACGGCTTCATAATTCCCGCTCTCTTCCCAGGCATCGCCGCCGGGGAGGATCAGCATGGCGCTTGCGGTGGGCGCGAGATCGTCCAGGGCAAGATCCGGCTGAACGCGGACGCCGCCCATGGTGGTGATGTGGGACAGGGTGGCGCCGACGGTGCGAACGCGAAAACGGCCGGGCTCGCTTTGGAGGCGGGGATTGTTGATGCCGGCGATCGCGAACGATGGTTCCCAATCTGCCATGCCGTTGAACACGAAGAGATGAACGGTTTGCCCTTCCATGTCGTACCTCGGACCAGTGGCTGCAGGATCAGTCAGCCCCGGTCGTCGGGATGATTGTACTTGTGGTTGACGATCTGCGGAGGCAAACTGCTATGGCCAATCACTGCGCGCGCAGGGCCTGCATGGGGTTGATGGCGGCCGCGCGGCGAGCGGGCAGCAGCGAGGCCGCCAGAGCCAGCAGCAGGACCACCACTGAGGCTGCGACCAGCACCAGCGGATCGAGCGCGCTCACGCCGAAGACAAAGGTCTTGAGCAGGCGCGAGGCAAAGTAAGCGCCAGCCAGGCCGATGAGGCATCCGGTTCCCGCGAGCTTGAGACCGGAAATCAGGATGAGGTTCACGATCCCGGAACGCTGCGAGCCCAGTGCCATGCGAATGGCCATCTCCTGGGCGCGCATCGCGACGGTGAAGGCAATGAGGCTGTAGATGCCGAGGATGGCGAGCAGCAACGCGGCGGCGGCGAAGGAAGAGATGAGCACGGTGTTGAAGCGGCGCGGCGCCTCGGAGTCGCTGATGGCGTGCTCCATGGTTTGTAACTGTGTCAGTGGCAATTGTGGATCGAGGGAGCGGACGGCGGCCAGCAGCTGGTTCTGGAGAAGCTGCGGGGGCAGGGAAGTCCGCGCGACAATGTACCCGCCGTTGCCGTTGAGGTCGGTGGCCGGATTGCCGAGGCTTCCGATGAACGTCTCCGCCTGGTCAATGGTGGTGTAGTACTGCTGGCGAGGATCGGCGTCCGGAGAGCCTTCTTTCAGGCTGGAGACCTCGCCGACCACAGTGGCCCACGGAGTCACCATTTCCGTGGTGCCGACACGCATCCGCTTGCCGATGGGATTCTGCCCGGGCCAGGACTGCTGCGCAAATTCGTGATTGACGATGGCGACCAGCTGTCCCTTTGGATCGTTGTCGGCTTCGGCGAACAGGCGGCCGCGGAGCAGCGAAATACCCATGGCGCGGAACAGATCGCCCTGGACCTGCAACGGCGTCGCCAGATCGATCACGCCGGGTTTGACGGGCGCGCCTTCAGCAACGAAGGCCGAGTTGCCCTGCGATCCGTTCGCGGGCAGGAAGGACGTGAGGCCGGCGCTGGTCACGCCCGGCAGAGCCTGCACGCGGCGCAGCAGTTCCTGGTTGAACTGATCGACTGCTGCCTGCGAGCCATATTGCTTGCGCGGCAGGCTGTAGGCCGCCACGACGCTGTGGTCGGGACGGTAGCCGAGATCGGCCTCGCGCATCTTCTCAAAGCTGCGCAGCAGCAGGCCCGAAGCGGCCAGCAGCACGAGGGCGACGGCGATCTCGGCGATGACGAGGCCGGAGCGGAGGCGCGCATGACCGGCGCCCGAAGTGCCGGTGCGGCCGCCTTCCTTGAGGGTTTCGTTAACGCTGGTGCGAATCGCGGCGAAGGCCGGCGCCACGCCGCACAGCACGCCGGTGAGAATGGCGAGCCCAATCGCGAAGGATGCGACCATCCAGTCGATGCCGATGCTGCCGATCAGGGGCAGAGTCTCGGGCAGGATGCTGGTGCCGAGTTTGAGCGCAACCGTGGCGAGCAGCAGTCCGAGCACGCCGCCGGAGACGCTGAGAACGAGGCTCTCGAGCAGGGCCTGGCGGAGAAGCGTGGCGGAGCTGGAGCCGAGCGCGAGGCGGACCGCGATTTCGCGGCGGCGGCGGATGGCGCGAACCAGCAGAAGCCCGGCGAGATTGGCGCAGGCGATGAGCAGCACCACGGCAACAGCAAGGAAGAGGGTGCGGACCAGCGGACGAGCCTGCGCGATGGTGTCTTCATGGAGGCCGCGGACGATGGGGGCGATCTTCAGGCTGGCCATGAAGGCCGGATAGTTGCGCATCGTCTCCTGGGCGACGCGATTCGCGTCCTCGCGAGCCTGCGCCATCGTCACGCCGGGCTTGAGGCGGGCGACCATCGAATAACTCCAGTTCGCCTGGGCGCCGCCGTTCAGCTCTTCAGGGCGAAGGCTCAGAGGAATCCAGAGCTCGCTGCGATTGAGGTGGCCCGGGACGAGAGGAAATTCGAAGTTGCGCGGCATGATGCCGACCACGATGTAGGGCTTGCGATCGAGCAGGATCTTTCTGGCCAAGGATGCTGGATTCGCCGTGAAAGCGGCTTTTCCAGGTGGAATAACTGAGGATGGCAACCTGCTGGTGCTGATCATTCTCCTGCTGCGTGAAGACGCGGCCGAGCATTGGCTCAACGGCCAGCGCTGCGAAGGCGCCGGGAGAGAGGCGGGACGCGTTGACCTGCGCCGGGTCGCCGATGCCGGAGAGCTCATAGGCGGCGTAAGTGTAGCCGCCGAGAGCCGTGAAGCTGTGCGTATCGCGCGAGTAGGTGACGATGTCGGGCCCGGTGACGCCGGCCTCGTTGTTGCCGCCGACCTGCGCGCCCTGAATCGTGTCGGTGAGGACGACCAGCTGTTCGGAATGCGGGAAGGGAAGCGGGCGCAGGAGCACGCCTTCGACGATGGAGAAGATGGCCGTGGTGGCGCCGATGCCGAGAGCCAGCATGAGAACGGCAGTCAGCGAGAAGCCGGGCGACTTGGCGAGATGGCGGATGGCGATCTTCAGGTTTTGCACGCGAAGCTCCTGGGAGTGATGGGGTCGGGTTCAGCCTGGGAAATCAGGAATAAAAAAGCACGCGTAGTTCCAGATACGCGGAACGGGAAGTTGTTGTTCCGGAACGGCGCGGTGGGGCGCGGTGCCGCGCGGGTGTCCGAAAAGGCAACGGCAGTGTCCGAAACGGGACACTGAGGAGGCATCGCTCGCGATGTCTTTTGGGGGATGGCTGAGGCGAAGCAGGAGAAGAGGTTTCCACAGCACCGCACCGCTGCAGACCGAGAGAAATCAGCCGATGAGGGGAACAGAATCCCGTAGGGAAACGGGCGGCGCGGAGGTCCACGCGCACAGGGCGCGCAAGCGCGGGAGGTTCCTCGGGCAGCATGTTTGCAATCATCGGCATTCTGGTGGTGTTTGGAGCGGTGGCAGCCGGCTATCTGATGGAGCACGGGCATCTGGCGGTGCTGTTGCAGCCGGCCGAGTTGCTGATTATCGGCGGCGCGGGCATGGGCACGCTGCTGATCGCGAATCCGGTGCGCATTCTGAAGAAGATCATGGCGGGCGCCATGGCCATTTTCGGCGCCTCGAAATTCGGCAAGACCCGGTATCTGGCCACGCTGCGGATGATGTACGAGCTGCTGCAGAAGGCGCGCCGCGGAGGGATGCTGACCATCGAAGGCGACGTCGAGAAGCCGGAAGAGAGCCCCATCTTCCAGGCCTACCCGGAATTTGTGAAGAACCATCATCTGCGCGAGTTCGTGTGCGACACCATGCGGATGGTGATCACCGGCGGCGTGGACGCCTTCGACATGGACCAGATGATGGACCTCGACATGGAGGTGCAGCATCACGGCGAAGAGGAGCCGGTGACGGCGCTGGCGACGATGGCGGATTCCCTGCCCGGTCTGGGAATCGTGGCGGCGGTGCTGGGTGTGGTGATTACGATGGGCGCGCTGGGCGGACCGGCGGAAGAGATTGGGCATAAGGTGGCGGCGGCGCTGGTGGGCACATTCCTCGGCATTCTGCTGTGCTACGGCCTGGTAGGTCCGGTGGCGCAGAACATGGCCAAATTCACAGCGGAAGAACATGCCTACCTGTATGTGCTGCGCGTGCTGATGCTGGCGTTTATCCGCGGGCAGCCGCCGGTGGTGGCGATCGAGATGGGGCGCAGAGCGATTCCATCGCACGTGCGGCCTTCGTTTGTAGAGGTCGAGGAAGCGTGCCGTAACCAGCCGGCGGCGGCCGCGGCGGCGGTGAAGGAAGACAGACGCAGCGTAAGGGAGAGACATGCCGGCGGCCAGGCCGATCATCGTTGTGAAGAAGAAGAGCGGGCACGGAGGCCACCATGGCGGTGCGTGGAAGGTGGCTTACGCCGACTTCGTGACCGCGATGATGTCGCTGTTCATCGTGCTGTGGCTGATGAACTCCAGCGTGAAGGTGCGCCAGGCGGTGGCGGGCTACTTCAACGATCCGCGCGGCAAGTCGACACTGACAGGAACCGATCAGTCGGGGACGAGCGACAACCTGGCGCTGACGGAGAAGAATATTCCCGAGCTGAAGAAGAAGATCGAAGAAGCGATCCGGCAGATGAACGACCTGAAGGCGCTGCAGAACCAGATTCAGATCACCATCACGCCCGAAGGTCTGCGCATCGAGTTGCTGGAGACAAAGGACGGGACATTTTTCAACTCGGGCAGCGCGACCCTGAACGGCAATGGACGAGAACTGCTGCAGATGATCGCCAGGCAACTGGGCGATCTGCCGAACAAGGTCTCGATCGAAGGGCACACCGACGCGGCACCGTACGCTTCGAAGGATGGCTACGGGAACTGGGAGCTGTCGTCGGATCGCGCCAACGCAGCGCGCCGGGTGATGCAGGACGCGGGGCTGGGGCAGAGTCAGGTGTCGCAGGTGCGCGGGTATGCGGATCAGAAGCTGCGCGTGCCGGGGAATCCGCTCGATCCTTCAAACCGGCGAATTTCGCTGATCGTGCAGTATCTGGCGGCGGATGCGCCACCCCTGCCGGTGGATGGGAAAGCGCCTCCCGCTGGCCCGGCTGGAGAGGGAAAGAAAGCGAGTGGCGGGCCATCGAGCCCAACAACCGCGCCAGCCAGCGGAACGAAACCTGAAGAACCGGGTAGCGCGTCCAGTGGTGTGGCGAAGCTGGGATCCAGTCCGACGCAACCAGCGGCCGCGACAGCCTGGAGCGACGCAGCCACCCGCGGGACAGCCAGCGCAGCCTCCAGAGGTGGGAACGAAACCGGCGCCGATCGCAAAACCGTCGGCAGTCAGGCCCGTTGCCGGCGAACATGGTCGCGCGGTTGTGGCATAAAGTGCGCGGGAAGTGACAGGCGCAGGCAATCGACAAGCGAAACACAGATCTCAGGCGTGTCGCCGCAAAGAGAGTGCCGCGCCGGGTGCGATCTTGTGCCACGATAAAGTTGTCAGCCCATTTTGACATCAGCGCGCGACAGAAGCACCAAGAACCAGGAGTCGACGCGCGGGCAGTGTTTTTCAGGAGAGAGACAGACTTGGACGAACAGGTGCGCACGCCCGAAGAGACCAGCGACATCGATCTGCTGCACGATATCGGCAGCCGGATGGCGGCCGCCGATCCGTTCCATGAAGTCCTGGAGCGGGTGCATCGAGATGGTGACGGCGGCGGTGCGCTGCGATTCCTGCTTCATCTACGTTCTGGAGAAGGACAAGCTGGTGCTGCGCGCCTCGAAGAACCCGCACGAAGACGTCGTGGACCGCATGGTGATCGATATGGGCCAGGGCGTGACCGGCTGGGTCGCCGAGCACAAGCAAACGGTGGCGCTGCCCGCCAAAGCCTGGGCCGATCCGCGGTTTGCGCGCTTTCCCGCGCTGCCGGAGGACCGCTTCGAGGCATTTCTGGCGGTGCCGATCCTGTGCCGGGGCAAGCTGGTGGGCGCCATCAACATGCAGCATCGCGAGTCGCACCACCACTCGAAACGCGAGATCAAGCTGATCACCATGATTGGCTACCTGGTCGGCGCCGAGGTGGAACTGGCGCGCATGGAGTATGAGAAGTCGCAGCTGGCCGATCAACTGGAGACGCGCAAAGTGATGGAGCGCGCCAAGGGTTTGCTGCAGCGCGAGCTGGGCATCGACGAAGAAGCCGCGTACCTGATGCTGCAGAAGCAGAGCCGCCAGAAGCGCAAGCCGCTGCGCGAGATTGCCGAAGCCATCATCCTGATGGACGACCTGCGCAAGGGCAAAAAATAGCGGGAAGGACAAGGAAGAAGCGAGTCCTTCGTCCCGCGCTTCCAGCTTCCAGCTTCCAGCTTCCTGCTTCCAGCTTCCTGCTCCAAGCTTCCAGCTTCCTGCTCCAAGCTTCCAGCTTCCTGCTTCCTCCTTCCAGCTTCCTGCTTTCAATCGTCCATTTCCGAACAGTGGAACGCGATAGCGGACAGGCGGCTTGGCTCCCGCCACAGTAAGCGGCGTGTTTTCAGACCAATCAAGCCCGCGGAGTTGGCAGGGGAACTGCCGTTGTATAGGCAGACCCCGTGTGCGCCGTCCCCCCGGCGCCGGAGAATTCCATGCTGACTGATCTTCGCTTTGCCCTGCGGCAGATGCTCAAGTCGCCCGCGTTTACCGTGACTGCGATCGTGACCCTGGCGCTGGGAATTGGCGCGAACACGGCGATCTTCAGCGTCGTGAATGCGGTGCTGCGGCATCCGGCGGGTGTCGATCATCCGGAGCGGATCGCGGTGATGCATGTCCGCTACACCCAGTTCACGCTCGACGTTCCCAACGTCTCCGTGCCCACGTTCGCGAAGGCCGCGGCGATGAGCGACGAGGTGGAAGCGGCGGCAATCGAGCAGGGCGCGAGCTTCAACATCGAGCGCGACGGCCAGGCCGAGAACATTCCGGCGGCGATGGTTTCCTCGGGTTGGTTCAATGTGTACGCAGCGCGGCCGATCGTGGGCCGGACCTTTACCGCCGAAGAAGACCAGCCGGGCGCAGGGCCGGTAGTGGTGCTGAGTTACGGGATGTGGCAGCGGGTTTTCGGGGGCAGGCAGGATGTAGCGGGCCAGACGTTGCTGCTGGGCCAGAAACCGTATCGCGTGGTCGGCGTCATGCGCAGTGATTTTGCCTGGCCGCGCAAGGCGGATGTCTGGGTCCCGATCGCGCTGGCGCCCGCCGCGTTCAATCCGAACAACCTCTTCAACGAGCAGTACTATGCAACGGCGCGGCTGCGCGAAGGCGTTCCTGTTGAGAAGTTCAGCGCATCGCTCGCTTCGGCGATGTGGGCGACCCTGCAAGCCAGCGAGCGCGGAACCGCATTCGCGAAAAGCTCGGGGTGGTCGGTGTACGCGACGCCGCTGACGGATTTTGCCGCGGGACCGCTGCGCACGCCGCTCTATGTGCTGTGCGGAGTGGTCGCTCTGGTGCTGCTTGATCGCCGCAGCCAACGTGGCAGGACTGCTGCTGGCGCGCGCTTCAGCACGGAGCCGGGAGTTTGCGATTCGCACCGCGCTGGGAGCCAGCGCCAGCCGCATGATGCGGCAGATGCTGGTGGAGACGATGCTGCTGGCCGGCGTGGCGGCGGTGGCCGGCGTGATCGCGGGGCCTCTGATTGGAACGCTGCTGCTGCGCCTGGTGCCGCACGATCTGGCGCGAGGATTTGTGGTGCACACCGATCCGGCGGTGCTTGGATTTACCGCTGGCCGTTGCGATTCTGGCAGCGTTGATCGCGGGCATGGGTCCGGCGCTCACGCTGTTGCGGTCGCGCGGGCGGCTGGCGCTGCATGAAGGCGGGCGCGGCGGGACGGCGTCGGCGGAGAAGCAGCGCATGCGCAGCGTCTTTGTGATCGCCGAGGTCGCGGCGGCGTTCTTCCTGCTGGCCGGAACCGGATTGTTCCTCACCAGCCTCGAGAAATTGCAGAAGGTGGATCCGGGATTCAATCCGCACGGCGTGATGGCGGCCATGGTGCCGTTCTCAGGGCAGGACCTCGCAAAGAATCAGACGCGCCAGGCGACGTTTGTGGGAAGTGTGGTGAACGATCTGGCCGCACAGCCGGGCGTGCTGGCCGCTGCTGCCGTCGCGCCGTTGCCCTTCGACCCGAATGGCGGTGGATCCTGCTCGTTCTCGATTGTGGGTCGGCCCGAGGCGCCCAATGACCCGGGGCCGCATAGCCAGTTGTCGCTGGCGACGCCGAATTATCTGAAGGTGATGCAGATCCCGCTGCTCGCCGGCCGATGGCTCGACTCCGGCGACGTAGCGGGCGGCCAGCCCGTGGTGGTGATCGATCAGCGGCTGGCAAAGAAATACTGGCCGGGGCAGAATCCAGTGGGCCAGCACATGTCTTTCATGTGCGGCGGCAATAAGACCCCGGCGACGATTGTCGGAGTGGTGGCGTCGGTGCGGCTGAGTTCACTCGAAGAAGACAAGAGCGACGGCATGCGCTACTTTGCCTTCGCGCAGGGGACGGGTTTCAACGCCGATTTCCTGGTGCGCACGCAGGGCGATCCCAATCAGATGGCGTCGGTACTGAAGCGCGCCGTAGCTTCGGTGGATTCTTCGCAGGCCGTCTCGACGCTGGTTCCGGTGGAGACGCTGGTTTCCGATTCCCTCGCCGGCCGACGGCTCATCGTCCGCATGCTGGCGGTCTTCGGCGGCCTCGCGCTGCTGCTGGCCATCGTCGGCATCTATGGTTTGATCAGCTACGTTACCGCGCAGCGCACCAGCGAAGTGGGCGTGCGGATGGCGCTGGGTGCGCAGCGGATCGACGTCGTGCAGCTGATCCTGGGGCAGGCCCTGCTGCTGGTTGTCATTGGACTGGGGATCGGCGCGGCATTGTCCGCGGTCGCGTCGGCGATTCTGCGCAGGATATTTACACAATTTGGCGGCGGAGTCTTTTCATCGCTCGGCTGGGCTGCACTGGCGATGCTGGTGGTGGGAGTGTTCGCCGGATTGATTCCCGCATTGCGAGCCGCCAGTGTGGATCCGGTAAAAGCGCTCAGGGCAGAGTAAAAAGAACAGCGTTCGACGGGTCAGACAAGTTTTGGCAACGAGATCAAGGAGACCACGGCAATGTTCAGTGATCTGAAATATGCGTGGCGGCAACTAAGAAAGTCGCCCGGATTTGCGATTACAGCAGTTGTCACGCTGGCGCTTGGCATTGGGGCAACGACGGCCATCTTCACCCTGTTCGACCAGGTGATGCTGCGCATGCTGCCGGTGGAGCGCCCGCAGGAACTGGTGCGCCCGAACTGGCACGGAAGCTTCTCCGGCTCCATGAGCGGCTTCGGCGGAGACACCGGCGATTACTACTCCTATCCGATGTACAAAGACCTGCGCGACAAGAACCAGGTGTTCAGCGGGATGCTGGCGGCGGTGCGCACCAGCGTGGGCGTGTCGTGGCAGAACCAGGCAGAGAACGAGCACGCCGAAATCGTGAGCGGCAATTATTTTCAGGTGCTGGGGCTTCGCCCGGCGGCGGGCCGGCTGTTCACCAGTGGAGACGAAACGGCGAAGGATGCGAATCCAGTGGTGGTGCTGGCATACGACTACTGGCGGACGCGCTTCGGCGGTTCCCGCGACGTGATCGGGCAGCCGCTGATGATCAATGGCCACGCGTTCACGATTGTGGGCGTGTCGCCGGAAAATTTCCAGACGGCGATCGGCGGTTACCGGCCCAGAATCTTTGTGCCGGTGACGATGGAAGACATCGCCATCCCGTGGCGAGCCAAACTGCACGATATGGATAACCATCTGAGCCTGTGGCTGACGGTGGTTGCGCGTCTCAAGCCAGGGGTAACCATTGCGCAGGCGCAGTCCAGTCTGGGGCCGCTATGGCACTCGCTGCGCGCGCAGGAAGTGACGCTTTACCCGCATGCGTCGGAGAAATTTAAAGAACGATTCGTCGACAAGTCCACCATCAAAGTGCTGGACGACTCGCGAGGGTTTACGCCAAATCGGCTGGACCTGAAGACGCCGCTCATCATCCTGCTCAGCATGGCGGGTCTGTTGATCGCGATGTGCACGCTGAACGTCGCCACATTGCTGTTGCTGCGTTCGACGGCACGCATTCGCGAAATGTCGATGCGCTACGCGCTGGGCGCCAAAAGCAGCCGCATTGTGCGTCAGTTACTGATTGAAGGAGGACTGCTGGGGACAGCCGGAGTAGCAGGCGGCCTGGCTCTGTCGCCGGTGCTGGCGCTGACTCTGGTGCGTCTGATGACCGCTGCGGAACCGGGCAAGGAGCCCTATTCTTCATCGCTGGACATGCGGGTGCTGCTCTTCACTCTGGGGCTGGCTCTGGTGGTGAGCGTGCTGTTTTCGATCGCGCCGGCGCTGCACTTCCTCCGGCCCGACCTGGCCGGCGCCCTGCGCCAGAGCACCGGAACGGCCTCGCGGACCTCGCAGCGCTTCCGCAAGGCCGCGGTTGGCATGCAAATCGCCATCAGCGTGTTGCTGTTGGGGGGAGCCGGGCTGTTTGTGCGCACGCTCACCAACCTGCACAACCAGCCCGTCGGGTTCGATACGAGGAACCTGATCAACTTCGGCGTGGACCCCCTGGAAGCTGGCTATGGCGAAATCCAGACCCCGGAGATTATGAAAGCCGTCCTGCAGCGGCTGGCACAGGTTCCGCACGTGGAAAGCGTGGCGGGCACTAACGACCCCGAGCTGGTTGGCGACTCCAACGTCGATGGCTACGAAATCCAGGGGCATAAGGCCCAGGAGGGCGAGAACGACGACTTCGAAACGGCGCACATCACGCCCGGATATTTCGGGACGCTGCGCCTGCCGTTGCTGGTCGGCCGCGACTTCAACGACGCGGATAAGAAGGGGACGCCGAAGGTGGCGATCGTGAATGCGTCGTTTGCGAAGAAGTTCTATGGCTCCGCACCGAACGCGCTGGGGCGAATGATCGGCGACGCAGACAAGCCGGACATGACGATTGTGGGCGTGGTGGGCGACGTGAGACACCAGAGCCTGCGCCAGGATATTGGGCCCGGAGTGTACTTGCCATACGCCCAGATGGATCATCCGACGGGTCTGGCAATTTATGTGCGAACCGTGGGCGCGCCGGAAAATCTTGAGCCGGTGATCCGGCGAGTGATTCATGGCCAGGATCCGAGCCTGGTGGTCGACCAGATGGAGACGATGACGACAGTGGTCGATATGAGCGCGTCGAGCGAGCGCTCGCTGGCCATCCTGGCAGCGAGCTTCGCGGTGCTGGCGGCGTTGCTGGCCGCGGTTGGACTGTACGGGGTGCTGGCGTATTCAACGCAGAGCCGGACGCGCGAGATTGGCGTACGACTCGCGTTGGGTGCTCCGCGCGGCTCGCTGGTGGTGCTGGTCGTGCGCGAGATGGCGTGGATCGCCGGTGTGGCGGCTCTGGTCGGGCTGCCGGCAACGGTTGCGCTGGCACGACTGTTCACCAGCCAGCTGTATGGCGTGAGCACATGGGACCCGGTGGTGCTGGGCGCCGCCCTGCTGCTGACCGCGCTGATGGTCGCGCTGGCGTCGGCGCTTCCGGCGCAGCGGGCGACGGCCGTTCATCCCATGGAGGCGTTGCGGACCGAGTAAAGCAGCGTTCGGCGTTCGGCGCTCAGCGTTCGGAACGCCGTGCGAATCCGGCTTCGATGGAAGGGGAGGGGCAGAGTGTTCAGCGATCTGAAATACGCATGGCGGCAGTTGCGGAAGGCTCCCGGATTTGCAATCACAGCAGTGCTCACGCTCGCTCTGGGCATTGGCGCGAACACGGCCATCTTCAGCGTGATGCACGCGGTGCTGCTGCGCATGCTGCCGGTGCGCGATCCGCAACAGCTTTTCTACCTGACGCACAAAGGCGGGCCGGACTCAATCGGCAGCACCGGCGACTACATCCAGACATTTGGTGTGAATGTTTACGACCGCATGCGCGAAGATAGGTCGGCCTTCTCCGATCTGGTCGCGTTTGTGCCGCTTTCGCTCAATAAAGTGGCAGTGCGTTACGGCGATGCACCCGAGGAGATCGAAGCCGATGAAGTGAGCGGAAACTTCTTCTCGGCGCTGGGCGTTCAGATGATCGCCGGGCAGGCGTTTGCGCCGATAGATGAGGATCGGCACTCGCAGGTGGCCGTAATCGGCTACGGCTACTGGACGCGGCGTTTCCAGCGCGATCCCGGCGTGATCGGCAAGGCGATCTACGTGAACGGCGTGCCGATGACGGTGATCGGCGTCAGTGGCCCGCAGTTCTTCGGTCTGGAGTCGGGTGGCCACGCCACCGATCTCTGGATTCCGCTGCAAAACCGAGCCGAACTCAATGCGTGGGGTATGCCGGCATCGGGACAAACCCTCTATAAAAGTCCGAATTGGTGGAGCCTCATGCTGATGGCGCGGCTGCGCCCTGGCGTCTCGCAAAAGCAGGCTGCGGCAAAGATGGAGCCGGTGTTTGAGCATGCGGCCTGGGAGACGATCGGCAAGGAAACGAAGCGCACCAACGCGGATATGGGCCTGACCCTCGTCTCAGCGCGCGGGCTGGGCACCGCCACCCAGGACTACGAGCAACCGCTCCATGTGCTGATGGGGATGGTGGCTCTGGTACTGGTGATCGCGTGCGTGAATATCGCCATGCTGCTGGCGGCGCGCAATGCGGCGCGGGAGCGGGAGTTCTCGATGAGGCTCGCGCTCGGTGCCGGCCGATGGCCGCTGTTCCGGCAACTCTTTGCGGAGAGCCTTCTTCTGGTCGGCGCCGGCGCGACGCTGGGGTGGCTGTTCTCAGCGGAGGCGACCAAGCTGCTGGCTGCGTGGTCGGAGATGGAGGTCAGCCTCGCCCCTGATACGGCGGTCCTGTTGTTTACCCTGGCCGTTGCGGTGCTGGCCGCGTTGGTCTTCGGACTGGCTCCCCTGCGCGCGGCGAACAATGCGCCGGTGTCGCTGGTGCTGAAGTCCAGCGGGGGGCACGCAACGGAGAGCCGCGGCCGCGTGCTCAGCGGCAAGGTGCTCATCGCCGCCCAAATGGCGTTGTGTGTCGCGCTGCTGTTTGGCGCGGGGCTGCTCATCCGCACCCTGCGCAACTACCAGCACGTCGATCTGGGCATGCGCGCTGACCGCGTGCTTGCTTTTGGAGCGCATCCCGTGGGCGCGGTCAACACAGCGCAAAAGGTCGCTTTCTACGAGCAGCTAATTCAAAGGGCGAGCCTGCTGCCCGGTGTTCGCTCGGTGACGGTCGCGGGACTGCGGCCCGGAACCGGCTGGAGCAATAACAATTCGCTCACTCTCGACGGCCATCGCTATCCCTTCGACAACGGTAAGAATCTCCTCCGCAGCAATGGTGTCGGGCCGAAGTTTTTTGCGACGCTCGACATTCCGGTTCTGGCCGGGCGCGAGTTCAACGAAGGCGACCATCAGGGCGCGATGGGCGTGGCCGTCGTGAATGAGACGCTCGCGCAACGTTATTGAAAGGTGCATCGCCGATCGGCCACACGCTGGGGCAAGGCAAGGGGGTCACGACCATCGTGGGGTTGGTGCGAGACAACAAATACTCCAGCACCGATGAAGAGCCGACGCCAATGGCCTGGTTCTCCTATCTGCAGGATTCTGATCTCGACAATATGGATGTCGAAGTCCGCGCAGCCAGCGATCCGTTCACACTGCTGCCGGACATCCGCCGCATCGTGCGCGATCTCGATCCGAATGCGCCGCTGCAAAAACCCGCGCTGCTTTCCCAGGGATTCGAAGAAACCTACCTCATGCCGACCCTGTTTGCGCGGTTGGGCGCGTTCTTCGGCGGTCTGGCGGCGCTGCTGGTGGCGGTGGGACTCTACGGAACTCTGGCCTATCGCGTGAGCCGGCGGACGCTGGAGATCGGCGTCCGCATGGCGCTGGGCGCGGCGCGGCAGCAGGTGCTGTGGATGATCCTGCGCGACAGCCTGGTCCTGATCGCCGCCGGCCTCGTAATCGGTCTGCCGCTGGCATGGTTCGGATCGAAGCTGATGGCGTCGATGCTCTACAAACTCAACGCGCATGATCCGGTGAGCTTTGTCGCGGCAGGGTTGGGCGTGCTCGCGGTGTCCGTGGCTGCCGCGTCTGCTGCCGGCGCGACGTGCGGCGAGCGTGGAACCGATGCAGGCATTGCGGAACGAATAAAGACAGGGAATAGCCAACAGGCAACAGGGAATAGAAGGCGCCGGGAACCAGAACCACGGCCGCTTCGTAAGGAGTCCTCATGATCGAAGACCTTCGCTTTGCGTTGCGGCAGTTGCATCGCAGTCCTGGCTTTGCGGCAGCCGTTGTGGTGACGCTGGCCCTGGCCATTGGGGTGAACACCGCGGTCTTCAGTCTGCTCGATGGATTCCTGCTGCGCCGGCTCCCGTATCCGCAGCCGGATCGGATCGGCGCGCTCATCACCCACCGTGAAGCGAAGAGCAATCCGGCGCAGTTTGAGGATGACGACTCCGCGGATCTGTTCACCTGGAAGGCCGTCCAGGCAGGCGTTCCGTCCGTCGTGGCGGCCGCGGGGGGCCAGCCCTTCGGCAATACCGAGGGCGTGAATTTGCAGGCGGGCGCAGCGCAGGGCGGCGCGGTCCTCTACGTCCACAACGCGACCGTCTCCGCGCATTACTTTGAGGTATTGGGAATCCAGCCGGTGCTGGGGCGCGGCTTTACCGAGGATGAAGATCGGCCGGGCACAGGCAAGGCCGCGGTGCTCAGCTATGGCTTGTGGCGGACGACGTTTCGCGAAGACCCGTCGATCCTCGGCAAGTCGATTCTGCTGCGCGGCGCGCCCTATACGGTTGTCGGTGTCCTGCCGCAGGGCGCGCAGATGCCGAATCCCGCCGATGTGTGGACGCCGCTGATGCCGTCGGACCGCAATGGCGTGTGCGCCGGGAACAATTGCCTGATCCTGATGCGCCTGAAGTCGGGCGCGACGTGGAATGAGGTGCGCGGACAGCTGGCGCATCTGCCGCCGGCCGACAACAGCAATCTCGCCAGGCAGCGCGTGTGGTATTACCCCAGCCCACTGCATTTCTACGCGGGCAACAACATGCGGCAGCAGACCCAGGCCCTGATGGCCGCGGTGGGTTTCATTCTCCTGATCGCGTGTGCGAACCTCGCCGGCCTGATGCTGGCGCGCATTCATCGCCGCTCCCCCGAGATGGCCACGCGCCTGGCGCTGGGCGCATCGCGCGCGCGAATTCTGCGGCAACTCTGGATTGAAAACCTGGTACTCGCGCTTGCGGGTGGCGCCGCCGGATTAGGCCTGGCGCTGGCGCTCTTCCCCGTGATGAAGCAGCTGCTGCCGGACGGGATGATCCCCATCGGCGGTTTCACGCTGGACGGGCGCGTGCTGGCGTTTACGATCGCCGCGACGCTGCTCACCAGCCTGCTCTTCGGCGCGCTGCCGGCGCTGGAGACGCGGCGCGTCGATCTGCGCAGCTCGATTGCATCGGGAACGCGTTCGGTTGCCGGTGGGTCGAACCTGATTCGCAAAGGACTGATCGGCGCAGAGGTCGCGCTCACCGTGGTGCTGCTGGCCGGCGCGGGGCTGCTGATCCGCACGCTCGCCCATCTGGAATCCATCCCGCCCGGCTTCGATCCGCATAACGTGATCGCGGCCAAGGCCTCGCTCGACGACGCGCGCTATCACGATGCTGCGGCCTTCAATCAGCTGCTTTCGAAGAGCGTTGCGGCCATGCAGCAGATTCCCGGCGTCGAGAAGGCGGCCGTCGCGCTCAGCGCACCCTACGAGACCTTCATCAACGATGACGTTCAGGTTCCCGACGGCAAACTTGCAGGCAAGGAAGACGCCGGTAGCTTCAGCTACATCACGCCCGACTATTTCGCGGCGCTGAGGATTCCCCTGCTGTCGGGCAGAGCGTTTACCGATGGCGATACCGCGACCTCGGAACCGGTTGCCATCGTGAATGCGGCCTTCGGCAAGCATTTCTTCGATGATCCCAACCCTCTGGGCCGCCATATCAAGGAAGGTTCGAAGACGGCCACCATCGTCGGCGTGGTGCCCGATGTGCTCGACCAGTCCAACGTGCGCCGCGATGAACCGATCGGCACCGAGCCCATCTACTATGTGCCATACACCCAGGCCTCGCCGCGGCTGCTGACCATCGTGCACATGTGGGCGCAGCCGTCGTGGATCGTGCGCACCAGGGGGCCGATCGCCGGCATCACCGGACAGATGCAGCGGGCGCTCTCCGGCGTCGATCCCGGACTGCCGTTCTCCGGCTTCTACTCCATGCAGGATTTGCTCAACAAACAGTTACAAATGCAGCGCATCGAAGTCACGCTGCTGGGAACGCTGGCGGGACTGGCGCTGCTGCTGTCGGCGGTTGGCATCTACGCGCTGGTGTCGAATCTGGTGGTGCAGCGGACGCGCGAGATCGGGATTCGCATCGCGCTCGGCTCAACGCTCGCCCAGGCGATGCGGCACATGGCATCGTCCGGTGTTGGCGCTGCGCTGGGCGGGGTTGCTGTTGGGCTGATTGCCGCGTTCTTCGTGTTGCAGGTGATGAAAGGCGCGATCTACGGCGTCAAAACCTGGGATCCGGTAACCCTGGTGACTGTGCCGATTGTCCTCGTTGGGATCGCGGCGATCGCCAGCCTGTTACCCGCGCTGCGCATCGCGCGCATCGACCCGGCGGAGACGCTGAGAGCGGAGTGAAGAGCAGGAAGCAGAAGCAGATCGAGTTTTCCTCCATTTCGGCGGCGAAGACACGAGACTTCGCCGCCGCTTTTTTGCGTCTAATCTGAGGGCATGAAGGTTATAGCGCTGGAGAAGTTTGGTGAGCCTGAGGTGCTGCGCATCGCAGAGGCGGAGAAGCCGCGTCCGGGCGCGGGCGAGGTGTTGATCCATGTGGCCGCCGCAGGCATCAATCGCGCCGATATCCATCAGCGCCAGGGGAATTATCCGCCGCCGCCAGGTGCTTCGGACATTCTCGGGCTCGAGGTCGCCGGCACGATTGTTGAACGCGGACCCGACGCTGATCCTCGATGGAAGGTCGGCGACGCCGTGTGTGCGCTCGTTCCCGGCGGAGGCTACGCGGAGTATTGCGTCGCACAGAGCGGTTGCTGTTTGCCGATCCCTGCAGCGCTCGCGGCGGACCCGGCGACGGCGATGACCAATGCTGCTTCGCTCCCTGAGGCGGCCATGACGGTGTGGGCGAATCTCTTCGATCCCCGGAGAATCTTCCAGGGTGACCACTTCCTGATGCAGGGCGGCACCAGCGGTGTGGGCACCATGGCGATCCAGGCGGCGCAGGCTTTTGGAGCGCACGTGGCTTCGACCGCTGGCTCCGAAGACAAGTGCCGGTTTCTGCGCGAACTGGGTTGCGAGCGCGCTCTGAATTATCGCGCGGAGGATTGGGTGGCGTGCGCGCGCGACTGGGCGGGTACACCTCCGGACGCGGGTGTGGACGTGATCCTCGACATGATTGGCGGCGATTATTTTCCGAAACACATCGATCTGCTCCGTCGGGATGGCCGCCTGATCCACATTGCGCACGGCGGCGGTGCGGACGTGCAACTCAACCTGCGCAAGCTGGTCCAGAAGCGCCTCCTGGTCACGGGCTCCACGCTGCGTTCGCGGCCGTTGGTCGAGAAGACGAAGCTCCGCGATGGGGTGGAGCAGCATCTTTGGCCCTTGCTGGCGTCGGGGCGCATCAAGCCGGTCGTCGATCGCGTCTATCCCATGGAAGAGGCGGCCGAAGCGCATCGCCGGATGGAGTCGAGCCAGCACATCGGCAAGATTGTTCTGCGAATAGGCCTCGCCTGACCGGAGTGAGAAGATAAAGCTGGTATGCGTGTCACGACTCGGGGTTTGCGCCGGTGGATCGTGGGTGCGGCGGCCCTGCTGCTGGCGGTGGTGGCCGGCTTCATCATTTACGGGCGCAACCGGTTCCGGCATATCGAGAAGGACATCCCCGGGCGGCTCGGTATCAGCGTCCAATCTACCGCCAACACCATCACCTTTTCGCAATCGACCCAGGGACACACGCTGTTCACGCTGAAGGCGGCCAAACAGGTGCAGCTCAAGTCCGGCCATATATTGCTGCACGACGTCGACATCACCCTCTACGGTCCGCCAGGATCGGGACGCAAGGATCGCATCGCAGGCAGCGATTTCGACTACGACCAGAACAACGGCATCATCGTGAGCCAGGGCGAAGTCGACATCGAACTGCAGGGCACTGGCAAGGGAGCACCGCCAACCCCTGACACCGGCGATGCGGATACGAACACCATCCGCGTGAAAACGGGCGGCCTGACCTTCCTGCAGAAGACCGGCGAGGCGTCGACGCAGCAGCGGGTGGAGTTCCAGCTGCCGCGCGGCGCGGGAACCGCAGTGGGCGCGGATTACAACTCGAAAACCGGCGTGGTGGTTCTGAACAGCCAGGTCCACATCACCACCAGCACCAACGGCAAGGCGGCGGTGGTGGATGCGAGCCACGCGACGCTGCTGCGCGCCTCCAATCAGGCGGTACTCGAAAACGCAAACTTGAATTACGAAACCGAAGAGGGCGGCTCCGATCATGCGACGATTTTTTTCCGCCGGGACGGAACGGCGGAGAAGATTGACGCTCAGGGCCACGTGCGGATGAAGACCGACGATGGCGCGACGGTGAATGCGGAGATCGCGCACATCCAGCTCGACCCGAAGAGCCAGCCCACCCAGGCCGATCTCGCCGGCGGCGTCCAGTTTGCCTCGGCGCGTGACAACGAGACGATGCACGGATCATCGGGCAACGGGACGCTGCTGTTTGTGACGCAGACCCCTGGGGGGCACGCGCAGACCCAGGTGCGCCACGGAGAATTTCGCCAGAACGTGAGCTTCGAGGAAAACGTCAACGGCCTGGCAAAGGATCCGCGCGGCCACGCGCAAAAAACGATGCAGGCGCAGAAGGTGGATGTGGAGTTTGGCCCGGCGGCGAAGGGACGCGGCGTGGAGGCGCGTAAGGCGATCGCAGATGGAAAGCCGGTCGTTACTTCGCGGCAGATACCGTCGAAGGGTCCTGAGCAGACCACGCGTATCGAGGGCGATCATCTGATCGCGACGCTGGGCGCGAGCAACGCGCTGCGACAACTCGATGGCACGGGCGACACGCAGATCGTGCAATCGGCAACGGATGGCTCGCGCAACACCAGCCGCGGCGATGTGCTGCACGCGAGCTTCGTTGAAGAGCCGGCTCCAATCGGTGGTGCAGGCGCGAAGACGAAAGGCAGTAAGAACAGCCAGGGGGCGCGCATGGAAACCGAGCTCGACACCGCCGTGCAGGATGGCAACGTGGTGCTGACCGAATTGCCGGCGAAGAAGCCGGGAGCGACGACGCCACCCTCCACGCTCACCGCATGGGCGCAGCACGCGGAGTATCACGGTTCGGATCAGGTGCTCCACCTGACCGGTAATCCACGGATCAGCGACGACGCGACGATGCAGGTGGCCGCGGAGCAGATCGATTATCACCGCGACACGCAGAACGCGGCAGCCAACGGCAAGGTGCAGGCGACGTATACACAGCCGCAGAAGAACGGAACCGCTCCAGCGGCAAAGCCCGCGCCCACCATGGGCGGCAACGGACCGGTGCATGTCATCGCCGATCGCGCCTTGATGGATCACGCGAAGAACCAGGAAGTCTTCTACGGAGCGGCGAGTCATCCGGCGCGCATGTGGCAGGATCCCGACTCGCTGCTGGCGCCTGTCATCGAGGTCGACCGCGGCGAGAACCTGCTCAAGGCGCGCGGCGACGACACCGGCACCGCACCGGTGGTGACGGCCAACTTCACAACGACGCTGGGCGGACAGCAGCAGCAGAGTGTGGTCCGCGTCCACAGCCAGACGCTGGTTTATTCCGACAAGACACGGCAGGGGGATTTTCACGGATCGGTGGTGGCCGTTCAGGGAAATGAGACCGTTCGTGCCGACGATGCCGTTCTGTATCTGAAAGCAGCCAACAGCAAGAAGCCGACAACCGCACCTGAGCCAGCCGCGACTGCGAAAGCCGTCCCCGCAAAACAAAACTCGCAGCTCGACCACATGGTCGCAACCGGCAACGTGGTCTTCACGCAACCCGGCCGCAAAGGGACAGGAGATAAGCTCGTCTACACCGCCGATGATGGCAAGTACGTTCTGACCGGCACCGAAGCCGCACTGCCGCAGCTATGGGATCGCACCCACGGGACCACCACCGGCGAGGCGCTGATTTTCCACAGCCAGGACGATCGGGTCGAAGTCAGCGGCGGCAAGTCCAGCGCGGTGACCGAAACGCGCGCAAAGAAATAGGAATCCGCGCCGGTTCTTTGCAAGCGGTGACTTCTGGCCTATAAGCTAGTCAGAGATTCATGCGCAAGCTGTCCACTGACGACGTCAACAAGTCCTACAAAGGGCGTCAGGTCGTCCACGGCGTCAGCGTGCAGGTCACGGAAGGCGAAGTAGTAGGCCTGCTGGGCCCCAACGGCGCCGGAAAAACGACAACCTTTTATATGATCGTCGGCCTCATCCAGCCGGATGGCGGCCGCGTTCTGCTCGATGAGGAGCCGATCACCAACGTGCCCATGTATGTCCGGGCACGCCAGTACGGGATCAGTTATCTGCCGCAGGAGCCGTCGGTCTTCCGCAAACTGACGGTCGAGGAAAACATCCTGGCGGTTCTGGAAGTGCAGCCGATCGCGCCGGAGATGCGCCGCTCACGGGCGGAAAAACTGATTGAGCAGCTCAACCTGGGACACATCCGCAAGACGCGCGGCTATGCGCTGTCGGGTGGTGAGCGGCGCCGGGTGGAGATCGCGCGATGCCTCTGTATCCAGCCCACCTTTATTTTGCTGGACGAGCCCTTTTCGGGAATCGATCCCATTGCGGTACTCGACCTGCAGGAAATCATCTTTGACCTCAAGGCCAGCGGCATCGGCGTCCTCATTACGGACCATAATGTCCGCGAGACGCTTTCTGTCACGGATCGCGCCTACATCATTAATGAAGGGCGGATCTTTCGGCATGGCACCCCCGAGCAACTGGGCAACGACCCCGAGGTGCGGC
Organism: uncultured Acidobacteriaceae bacterium; assembly: GCA_963705765.1. Taxonomy (GTDB): domain Bacteria; phylum Acidobacteriota; class Terriglobia; order Terriglobales; family Acidobacteriaceae; genus Palsa-343. The sequence continues at coordinate 144,236 of CAVPKU010000022.1, forward strand.
GGGTCTACCTGGGCGAAAGCTTCTCCCTGGGGTAGCCTCTCTGTTCCGCTAATGGTATGCGGAATCATTAAGATACGGTAACGGCAACACAATTGCTGCGCGGGCCCAGGCGCGCGGATGTAAACTCTGAGGCATTGGGCTCTTTGTAGAGGATTATGGTTCTCCTTCAACCAAAACTCAGTCTCAAGGTCGCACAGCGTCAGATCCTGACGCCGGGACTGATGCAGATGGTCAGCGTGCTGGCCCTGAACAAGCTGGAACTGAAGGAGATGATCCAGGCGGAAATCGCCGAGAACCCCGTCCTGGAGGAGATGGACGAGAACGTTCCCCTCCTCGACGATGTGTCCCGCGCAGAAGAGGATCGCGACCGGCCCGTCGAAACACAGCCCGTCACCGAAGGCGAGAAAAAAGAAAAGGACCCCTTCGACGAGATCGACTTCGGCTCGTATTTCCAGGACTACCTCGACCCCGGCTTCCGCTCTCCCAACAACTACGAAGAAATCGAGAAGCCCTCGATTGAGAATTTCCTCTCCTCTCCCGCAACGCTCACCGATCATCTCTTCTGGCAACTGGGTGCGCTCAGCCTGACGCCTGCCGTGCGCGAGGCAGCCGAATACGTCATCGGCAACCTGAACGAAGACGGCCTGCTGACCGCGACCGACGATGAGCTGCTGGCTGGCTATCTGCGTGAGCAGATGGAACCGGATACCACCGTCGAAAATTCAAAGAACCTCTATGAGCGCATCGCGGAATTACCGCAGGCCATGACCGAGCGCGCCCGAGGCCATCTGGCCACGGCGCTTGAAGTCGTGCGCCAGCTGGATCCGATCGGCGTCGGGACCCGCGATCTGCGCGAGTGCCTGCTGATGCAGGTGGACGCCCAGAAAAAGGAATTCGACCTGATCTTTCTGCGTGCGGTTCACCCGCACAAATACAACGGGCACGCAGCCAGCGAACACGGAACCGAGAGCACCGTCGAGGCGCCCGAGACGCACGCGATCCCGGACTCTGTCACCAATGGAAACGGCACCGCCGGGGCAGGCTATCCGACACATCTCGCGCCCCATGCGGCCACGAACGGCAATGGCGCGAAGGCAGAGTCGACGCTGTCCGAAGAGGTCAAGCGCCTGCAGGTTTTCGAAGTCGCCAGGCAGATCATCGACGCCCACATGCTGCTGCTGCAAAAGCGCGACCCCCGCGAGCTGGCCAAAGTCTGCGGCAAGACCGTCGAAGAAACGCAGCGCGCCATCGACTTTATCCGCACCCTCGATCCGCGCCCCGGCCAGCGCTACAACCGCAGCGAAGCCCGGCTCATCGAGCCTGACGTCGCCTTCGTCAAGCGCGGCGAAGATTGGGTCGTCGCCATGAACGAAGAGGATCTGCCCACCCTGCGCCTCAACCAGGGCTACCGGCGTCTGCTGAGCCAGGGCGACACCGGCAAAGACGTAAAAGACTACGTCAAGGAGCGCTACCGCTCCGCGCTGCAGCTGATGCGCAATATCGAGCAGAGGAAGAACACCATCCTGCGGACCTGCGAATCGATCGTGCGGCGGCAGACCGAGTTTCTGGAGAAGGGCGTGGACGCCCTGAAACCCATGATGATCAAAGAAGTGGCTGAGGAGATCGGAGTGCACCCGTCCACCGTCAGCCGCGCCGTATCGAGCAAGTACGTGCACACGCCGCAGGGCGTCTACGAACTGCGCTTCTTCTTCTCCGAAGGCGTCAACGGGCCGGAGGGCGCCGCAACGCCGCTCATGCTGCTCAAGCGCAAGGTGAAGAAACTGATCGAGGACGAGGATCCGCGCAAGCCGCTCACCGACGATCAGATCGCCACCCTGTTGCAGGGGCAGGGCATCGACGTCACCCGCCGCACCGTGGCAAAATACCGCGAAGATTTGCGCATTCCCAGTACCCACCAGCGTCGTATCCGCGGCTAGAGGCCAGCCGCGGCCATCTCCCCTTTCAGGACAGGAGCTTTCCATGCAGGCCGAGTACACAGGAAGGCAGCTCACCATTACCCCCGCGCTGCGCCGTTTGGGCGACGAGGGGATCGAGCGCATCGCGAAGTTGCTACCCAAGGTGGTCGGTGTGCACATCGTGCTTGCGTCAGAGAAATATCGCAAGACCGCCGACGTGGCGGTGAAGATGCGAGCCGGCAAGATCGTCGGCTTCGCCGAATCGAATAACGCCGAGACAGCCCTGCGCGAGGCGCTGGAGCGCGCCGAGACCCAGGCGATCCGCTACCGTAAGCGGCAGAATGCGATCAAGCGCCAGCCCAAGGAAGAGAAGCTGCCCAACGAGGTGATGCCGGTGCGCGCGCGCAGAGCCAGCCGCACGCGCTCCGAGGCGGCGGAGCCCGGTAACGGAGCCGCAGAGCCAGCCAGTTCCAACGGCAAGCGGCCCTCAAAGACAACGGTGCCGGTAACGGTGCACACCTTCCCCGCGACGCGGCCCATCTCGGAGCCGCACATCGTGCGCTCGCTCGATTCAGTGGCCCTGCGTCCGATGACCATCGAGGAAGCCGTGAAGGAAGCCGAGTTCCGCGACCGCGATGTTTTCGTCTTCCGCCGTTCCGATGGCGTGCTGTGCGTGCTGCACCGCATGCGCGACGGCAAGATGGAGCTGATCGAAGCGCCTTAGAGACAGGGAGTAGGGAATAGCCAATAGGGAATAGTCTCAGCCTGGTTGGCTATTCCCTATTGGCTATTGGCTTCATTCACACTTCCTGATCCAGATCCAACCCCCGGATCGCCTCATTCAGCGCCTGCTCCGCCGCCTTCCTTTGCGCGTCCAGATCCGCATGCTGTTTCTTGAGCCCGTCCAGCTGATCCTCATCGCTGCTCATCTCGCCCGCATAACGCCGAGCCAGCGCCTTCTCCTCGGGCGTGTTTTTCAATCCGGCCAGATTATCGTGCAGCCGCTTCTGATCTCCGGCCAGCCGGTCGGTCTCTTTTTCGTTGGCGTCGATCTGCGTGTCGAGATCGTGCACCTTCGCGTGAGCGGCCAGCACCGGCGCCAGCGCCTTCTCCACTGCGGGCCGGTTGGCGTTGCCGTTCAGGATTACCTGCAGCTGATCGTCCGACAGCGAAGTGAGTTGGTAGCGCACGCCCTGCGTATGCGCCTCGCCCACGTGCAGGCGCACCGTTTCCCCCGGCGGTGTCGCGACGCTGAAGCGGTAGAGCGTCGGTGTCGTCTCGACCGGCTTGACCTCCGATGTCAGCTTCCAGTCGTTCTGCACCGGGTGCTCCACCAGCACCTTGCGCGCATCGGACGCTGCGTTGTGCACCACGTACGTCACTTCGCGAGTCTCCTCGGAACGCTCGGTCAGATAGCCATCATGCACCGTGATATGGCGCAGATGGCTGGAGTTGAGGTGGCCCTCGGTCGACACGTGCACCGCCTGGTCAACCGCATAGGAGAGTAGCCGCTTCTCGCCGGCATGGATTGGGTCCATCAGACCTTCGCCGGCAAACTCGCCGTTGTCGAAGATGGAGAAGCTGCCGCGATCCAGCGTCACGTTGCCGGAGTTGGTGAGCCACAGCGCCCGCAGTGGAACCGGCTCACTCGCGTTGTAGAGGGTCACGCGATCGGCCTCGACGTTGGTCTGCAGCACCGGCACCAGCGCCGATTCGTTCTTATGAATTGTGATGGGCTGCGCCACTTTGTACTCAAAGAAATCGTCGAATTTCGAAGAAGAGGCAGATGCAGATTCGTCCTGGATCATTGGGCCATTGCCCGGCGCTCCCAGGACGCCGCCGGCCACAAATCCCGAACCGTGATAGCTGCCCCCACTCCCGCTGCCGGTCCCGCGGCCTGCTACGCCGGGCGCCATCTTCATCATTCGCGGTGCGGCTGCACCCCCTGTGACCGTCACGGTTTCGCTAGCGGATGCAACGGGTGGCGGTGCAGGCGGTGCTCCATTGATCGCCCCCTCATGCGTCGTCGGCGCAAGATTCGCCGCCTCCGGAACTGGCACCACCGGCCGCTGCGTGTAAATCGGCTCCGACAGCGGCTCGATAAAACTCTGCGGCGCCCCCGCCACCAGCGACAACTGCACGTTGTTCCAGTCCGACCCAACTGTGTTGTCGACCACCGCCCATCCCTGCAGGATCGCAGTCTCCGGGCCAGCCGCTGCGCTCCCGGATTTCGTCGAATCCGGAAACACGATCCGATACGTGCTCTTCCACACCGGCACTTCGCTGATGTAACTCACGCGAATATCGCGCGTCCCCGTGCCCTGCGCGTTGAGGGTCAGGTGACGCACCTGCTGGCCCTGCGTCGAAGCCAGCAGCCCGAGATACTCATCGAGATCCCGCTTCAGCCCGCCGTCGAGCACGCGCACGCTGGTCGCGCCCGTCAGCTCGAACGTCCGCACCGCGCCTACATCGCTCACGAGGGTCAGAAACGGACGGTCGACCGTCGCATCGCCGGACGACGTCTTCTGCGTCCGCATCTCGTAATTCACCACGCGTCCCGATACGACTCCTGCGCCGGCCCCGGCCACTTCCACCCGCGCGCCGCGCAGCGCCCCGTACAGCTCTTCCGTCGTCGGCTGATCGTCCAGGCCGAGGGGAATATTTTTCAGCTGCTGATCGAGCGGCGTCGTCGAATTGTAGCCAACCCCCGTGATCCGTCCCCCGCCCAGATCGAGCGCCGTCAGAGACTGCAGCACATCGTTGAGCTGCGACGAGGTGAAGTCGATGTTGACCGCCTGATTGCCGGATACCCGTCCCGCGTGCTCGAAGTAGCCGACGCCGTTTTTGTAGAGAACCACGCGCCGCACCGGCAGCTCCGAATTCTCACGCGAGGCCGCAGCCAAAGCCGCGGGCGCAGGTTTGGGTTTTGCTGGAGTTTGGGCAACGACGAAGGCAGAGGACAAAAACAAAGCAGCAGAAACAAGCCTGCGCAAGGAGAACCTCCTGTGCGTAACTACGACGGAAGCTGTTGGGATAGACGCGAAAAGTTTGGAAATGTTCCCGAAGCCGGAGTTCGGGTCCAGCGTTGCGGCGACGCGGAGAGCGCGATCCATGCCGTAGAACGGCGAAGGGAAGGGAACTTGCAGGGATTTTCGAGATGATGGGGAATCGGCTCGTTATTTTGCCGGTGGATTGGCCGGAGGCTGGCCCACGCTGGCCGGTGGAACAATGCCATTCATACGCAGATACTCCACCATCTGCCCGTAATGATCCGAGGCGTGGTCCAGGCTGAAGATCGCCAGAGCCAGACGTGTATTCAGCCAGGGGAGAGCGATGGGCAGCTTGTCCAGCGGCGCGAGCGCGTTGCCGTTGTTCAGGGCAGCCATCGCCTTGTGTCCCAGCGCGAACGAGTCTTTCATGTATTGGACAATCTGGTCCTTCGTCTGCAGGTTCTCCGGACCATTGCCCGCGCCGGCCACCGTCACGCCCGCCGGCGGATCCTGCCCGAGGATCGCGCTGTAGATGATCCAGTTCGCCGTGGCCACGTGACGCACTTCGAGCCCGTAGGTCCTGACGCCGCTGAAGTTGCTACCCTCTGGTGCGAACGCATACTTGTCGTCCGGCATCGCCTCAGCGGCCGCAACGAACTGCTTCTCGACCAGACTGAGTTGTGCATCCATCATCCACGCCATCGTCGTCGGTGGAGCAGGCTTGGCGGGTTGCTGTGCCAGAGCGGTGATGGACGCGGCGAGCAGGGCTGCGAGGAGTGGCATCGGCTGGCGAAATATTCCGGGTTTCTTTTCGATTCTCATGGCGCTGGACCCGATCAGAGTCACGCACCGCTCGCGCGCGGGCAAGGTCCACTTCCGCCAGGACCTCCGATACCACTTTGCCAGGCGGCGAGAACCCGGCCCTCCACCGTGCCTCTGCGACGGACCGTCTTCCCACTTGAGGCGCGCGTCTTACTTTCGTACCCGCGCTCCACCTCTTTTCCCTTGCCTTCATTTTCCCAATTTGCCATTCTGGAAATGGACAAGTGTAGCCCTGCCAGCCTCGCGCGAGCAGGGCTTTTTCATGCCCGAAAGCCGGTCCCTGCGACCGTCGCCCTCGTGCCCTGAACTCTGCAGAGAGAGGTTGAAACTTTGAATCGTTCCCGTCTCGATAGCCGCTAGCGAAGCTCGCAAATCGGTCCCGCTATCCGGGAACAAGAGGTGTTGTCGAGCTTGACAACAGAAAACAAACTAATGTTGTCAACAACTTACAGCAGACACAGGCCAGGGGGGAGGGGGGAGGGGTAGGGTACTGAGACCTGCGCTCTGAGCGCTGTGCCCTGTCCTACAGATATTCGTTCATCATCCGCGCCCAGGTCGGCCAGTCGTGCGCGTTGTACGCGTCCCAGATGTAGAGGTGGTGCGGGATGCCCTTCGCGCCCATAATCCGCGACAGGTTCTCGTTCTGCCAAAGACAGTGGTCGTCCCAGCCGGTGGCCAGGATCCAGTTCCCACGGCTGTAGCGGTCGAAGTACCAGGAGTCGCTCAGGTTTGGCAGATAGTGCGGCGGCAGGTTGAAGTAGACATCGTCGTCGTAGTAGCCGCCCAGAAAATTGCTCAGATCAAACGCCCCGCTCATCGATAGAAATCCCGTGAAGCGGTCGGGATGGCGCATCGCGATGTTTACTGCATGGTAACCCCCAAAGCTGGCCCCGAGCGCGACCAGATGCGGATCAAAGTTCTTCATCCGGACCAGCGGCAGAACCTCTTCCAGAAGGTAGCTCTCGTACTGCATGTGGCGCGCGATCCGCCAGCGCGGCGGAACATTGCGGTTGTACCAGCTCTCGGAATCGACCGAGTCCACGCAGTAGAGCTGAATCTGGCCCGCGTCGAGCTTGTGCGCCACCGCCTGAACGAGGCCGCGGTCTTCATACTCGAAGAATCGGCCCTGCGAGGAAGGGAAGACCAGAATCGGCACGCCGCCATGGCCGAAAACCAGCATCTCCATATCGCGGTCCAGTCGCCACGACCACCACTTGTGATATTCGCGGTTCATCGTTGGTTCACGCAGCCGTTACGGTATCGTAAAGCATCGGACCTGAACAGCGCGGAGGTTTCGACGACGCGCCACGACAACCCCAGGAGACGCAAGGACCCGTTGGAGCCCCAAACGCAAAGCCTGACACCGGCTCCGGCGCAACCTGTCACGCTGCCAGACGAGCCGCAGCATCCGCGGGTTCGCAGGCACGCGCGCTTCACCAGCCGTTTCCTGAAAGGCGAGCGCGACATCACCGTTTACGTTCCGCCTGGGTATGACGAGGATTCCGAGCGCCAATACCCACTGCTGATTTTGCAGGATGGGCAGAATCTTTTCGACCCGGCCACCTCCTTCATTCCAGGCAAGACGTGGCGCGTTGCGGAACACGCCGACGATGCGATCGCTGGCGGCGAAGTGGAGCCGCTGGTGATTGTCGGTGTGGCGAATGCAGGCGAGCGGCGGCTGGCCGAATACACGCCTTCCCGCGACTGGAAGCTCGGCGGCGGCGATGCCGATAAGTACGCGCTATTGATCACCCGCGAGCTGCTGCCGTTTCTGCATGCGCGCTACCGGCTGCGATCGGAACCCGAACACACCGGCATCGGCGGCTCATCGCTCGGTGGCCTGGTCTCGCTGTGGATGGGGCTGCGCCATCCGGAGACTTTCGGCAGGCTGGCCGTGCTGTCGCCGTCGGTGTGGTGGAATCACCGCTACATCCTCGCCTGGCTGAGCGATGTGGCGCCGGCACTGCATCACCGGCCGCGCATCTGGCTCGACGTGGGCGATCAGGAGGGCCGCCGCACCCTGGCCGACGCCGACACGCTGCGCGCGCGGTTGCGCAAGCTCGGCTGGCGCGACGAGCTGGACCTGCACTACGAGACGATTGCCGGTGGCACGCACGACGAAGCCTCATGGTCGGAGCGTGTGCGCCCGATGCTGCGATTCCTGTTCCCTGGCTCGCGGCCTGCGCAGGATGAAGCACCGGTGGCTGAGCCTTCGCGATGAGCGGAACGCCGATGGACCTGATCCGCAAGCTCGACGAAACAGCGTCGGCATTGCTGGAGCTTTCCCGCCGAGTACGCGCGGCAGCGGCCGACATCGCAGACCCGGCGTTGCGCGAGGAGATGCTGGAGAGCGCTAAGGGCTGGGAGCAGCGTGCCGGCGAGATGGCGGAGGCCATTCTGCGTTGGAAGCGGGAGATCAACTGAGGGATTGAAGCCCTGGGCGCAAGCTGGCGTACCGGCTCAAAACACCCTCCCGCCAAACCCGGTATACTTGCTGTTCAGAGGATGTTTCGGACGAGAAGGCCTGGCTGCCGTCCCGCTGTGCAAGCTGTGCGCAGGTTATGGGTTCCGGCTGCGGGTCTTTTTTGATTCCGGGACAACAGTCCGCGCTGGTGCAGTGTTCTTAAAGGCGGATCCTCTGGAATCCCATGGGCAATCTTCTCGACAGCATCCACTCCCCTGCCGACTTACGAAAACTATCCGTGCCACTGCTGGAGTCTCTGGCACAGGAGATTCGCGAGCGGCTGATTGTAACGCTTTCAAAAACCGGCGGGCATCTCGGGCCGAACCTCGGCGTCGTAGAGCTGACACTCGCCCTTCATACGGTTTTCGAAACGCCTCGGGACAAGTTCGTTTTCGACGTCAGCCATCAGGCCTACGTGCACAAGATGCTCACGGGTCGCTGCGACCGCATGGAGACAATGCGGCAACCGGGCGGCCTGAACGGATTCATGCTGCGCACCGAGAGCGAGCATGACTGCTACGGTGCAGGCCATGCGGGCACGGCGCTCTCCGCAGCCCTTGGGATGGCGGTGGCGCGCGATCTCGCAGGGGGCAACGAGCACGTGATCGCGATGGCCGGAGACGCGGCCTTTACCAACGGCATTTCCTTCGAGGCGCTGAACAACATCGCCGATCAGACCAAGCGGCTGATCGTGGTGCTGAACGACAACGAGTGGTCCATCGATCGCAACGTGGGCGCGATCGCCAAGTATCTGCACAAGATTGTTACCAACCAGCACGTAAGCCAGCTGCACGAGAGCGCGGGCCGGCTGCTGGCACGCTTCGGTGGAAAGAGTGCCGTGAATGTGGTGAAGCGCGCCGAAGAAGCCGCGAAGGGCATGCTGTGGCCATCGTTCCTGTTTGAAGAATTCGGTCTGACCTACTACGGTCCCGTCGACGGGCATAACCTCAGCCAGCTGATTGAGACCTTCCGCTTCCTCAAGCAGCAGGATCGGCCGGTGATTCTGCATGCGATCACGCAGAAGGGACGCGGCTTCCAGCCGGCGCTGGATAAGCAGAAGAAGTTCCACGGCCTGGGGCCCTACGATCCCGAGACCGGCACGACGGCGCCGACCGGGCAGCGCACATACTCCGAGATCTTTGCGGAGACTCTGGTCCGTCTGGCCAACGAGAACGACAAGATCGTAGCGATCACTGCGGCGATGCCCAACGGCACGGCGCTCGACCTGTTCCGGCCGCAGCACCCAACAAGGTATTTCGACGTCGGCATCGCCGAAGAGCATGCTGTGATCTTTGCAGCCGGTATGGCGACGCGCGGCTTCAGGCCGGTATGCGCGATTTACTCAACCTTCCTGCAGCGCGCGTTTGACCCGATCGTGCACGATGTCTGCCTGCAGAATTTGCCGGTGGTGTTCTGCATGGATCGTGCCGGGCTGAGCGGCGACGATGGTCCGACGCATCATGGTCTCTTCGATATTGCCTATCTTCGTGGGGTACCGAACATCGTGCAGATGGCGCCCACCGATGAAGATGAGTTGGCCGACATGATGTACACCGCGATTCTCCACGATGGCCCCAGCGCGATCCGCTATCCGCGCGGCACCGGTCCGGGCGCGAAGATGAAGCAGCATCCGCAGGCGCTGCCCATGGGCAAAGCTGACGTGATCCAGAGCGGCGAAGAATTCGCGATTCTGGGATTGGGCACACTCCTGCCCATGGCGAAAGATCTCGGAGAAAGGCTGGAGAAGCAGGGCTATTCAGCGGCTGTGATCAATCCACGGTTCATCAAGCCACTGGACCGCGAACTGATCGCACGTTATGCCCGCAGCGCGACGGCGGTTGTAACGTTTGAGGATCACGTACTGATGGGCGGCTTTGGCAGCGCGGTCATGGAGGCGCTGAGTGAGATGGGCATCGAGACGCCGGTTATCCGCATCGGCTGGCCGGATCGATTCATTGAGCACGGCAAAGTAGATCTCCTGCGCGCGCGTCATGGAGTCAGTGTGGAGGCGGCGCTGGAAAAACTGGCTCCGTGGCTGAAGAGAGGCGTACCCCGGCTTGTGGCGCAATAGGTGTAGACGCATCTGTGGCGTGCTTTCCGTGCCGTGTGGGAAGATGCGGAGAGAGCCCAGCGCATCGTTATCATGACCGCCTCCTCCGTCCAGCTTCGAACCGGTCGCAGAGCATCGGGTCATGACCGCTGGATTATTGCCATCGGCGTCTTCAAACTGCTGCAAGGGGCTTTGTTCATCCTGCTCGGGATTGGCGCCGTCCGCTTGTTGCACAAGGACCTGATGGAAGTGGCCGAACACTTCATTCTGGCCATGCGCTTCGATCCTGAAGGCCATTTTGTGAGCCTCGTCATGGACAAAGTGGCGCTGATCGATCCGCATCGGCTGAGGCAGATCAGCGCCGCCATCTTCGGCATCGCCACGCTCGACCTTATCGAGGGAATCGGATTGGTGCTGGAACAGCACTGGGCGGAGTATGTCACCCTGGTGCTCACCGCATCGTTTTTGCCGTTCGAGTTTTTCGAGATTCTGCGCCGCGCGACCTGGATGCGGGCGGGCTTGCTGGTCATTAACCTCGCTGTCGTGATCTACCTGATCTACTACGTGCAGGCACGCATGCGGGAACGGCGGATGCGCACAGGCGGAGGGGTATGATGTCCTGGTTACTCCATTGGAGCGAAGCGGCGCGCACGCGGAAACGAGCATGAACCGAGCCTGCGTTATCGGATCGGGTCCCAACGGCCTGGCGGCCGCTATAGCAATGGCGCGCGCGGGTCTCCCGGTCGAGGTGTACGAGGCGGAGCCGATCGCTGGCGGCGCGGCTCGCACCATGGAGCTGACCGAGCCTGGATTCAAACACGACTTCGGATCGGCGGTGCATCCGCTGGGAGCCGGTTCGCCTTTCTTCTCATCGCTGCCGCTGGCCGAGTATGGTCTCCAGTGGATTCACGGCACCTCGCCGCTGGCGCATCCCCTGGATGATGGCACCGCGGTCACGCTGGAACACAGCCTGCGCGATCAGGAAGCGCAGCTCGGCGAAGACGGAGCGGCCTGGCGCGAGCTGATGGAGCCGATTGCAGCGCAGTGGTCGGACTTTATCGTGGATGCCATGGGGCCGCCGACCCGTATTCCGCGCCGACCCTTGCTGATGGCGAGCTTTGCGCGCAAGGCGATGCAGCCGGCGAACGCGCTGGCGCGGCGTACTTTTCGCGGTGAACGCGCGCGCGCCCTGTTTGCGGGCCTCGCCGCGCATTCTTTCCTCAGCTTCGACGAGCCCCTGAGCCCCGCTGTCGGTTTAGTGCTGGGAGCTGCGGCGCACGTGGTGGGTTGGCCCGTGCCGCGCGGCGGATCGCAGGCCATCACCAACGCGCTCATCGGATATCTGGAAAAGCTGAATGGCTCCGTCTACACCAGCCGCCGGGTCAGATCGCTGGATGAAACCGATCCCGAAGGCGGGCCGGTGCTGTGCGATTTGACACCACGACAGTTACTTTCCATTGCCGGCGATCGCCTGCAAAAGACTTATCGCAAGGCGATGCAGGAGTTTCGTTACGGTCCGGGTATCTTCAAAATCGACTATGCGCTTTCGGCGCCCATTCCATGGACGGCGCGCGAATGCAACCGCGCGATCACCGTGCATTTGGGCGGAACCCTCGAGGAGATTGCATCGTTCGGAATTTGCGGCGCGCCACGATGCGGTCGCCGAGAAGCCGTTCGTGCTGGTCGCGCAGCCCTCGCTGTTCGATCCAACGCGAGCACCGGAAGGCAAGCACGTGGCGTGGATGTACTGCCACATCCCGAACGGCTCGACCGTGGATATGACCGGCCGCATCGAGGCGCAGATGGAGCGATTTGCTCCAGGCTTCAAAGACTGCGTCCTGGCGCGGCGTACCTGGTCGCCCGCGCAGTTAGAGGCGATGGACGCCAACCTGATCGGCGGCGACATCGGCGGCGGGGAGTTGTCGATGCGGCAATTCTTCTTTCGTCCAGCTCTGGGGAGCTACTACACGGGAACGAAGAACCTGTATCTCTGTTCGGCGTCAACGCCGCCGGGCGGAGGCGTGCATGGAATGTGCGGTTACCACGCAGCGCGCATGGCGTTGCGGCGCTTATGATTTTTGACCTGCCATCTCCGCGACGGCGGCGATGGCGCGGTCGTTGATCTGCTGGCGGACTTTGTTCATCTCGAGCCAGGAATCGCGTTTGAGACGCGCCTTCCATTCATCGAAATTAACCACGGCGAACTGCTTCGGATCGGTGCGCTCCAGTTCCTTCCAGGTCAGCGGCATCGCTACACGAGCGCCGGACCGGGCTCGCGGCGAATACGGGGCAACAGCGGTGGCGCCGCGTTCATTGCGCAGGTAGTCGAGAAAGATGCGGCCTGTGCGCGCGGACTTCGTCATTTTCGTGAGATAGAGTTTTGAGTTGGCTCGCTCCATCATCAGCACAAAATGGTGCGCGAATTCCTTGATCTCCGGCCATTCACGTTTTGGGGTGATGGGCGCGACTACATGGATGCCCTTGCCGCCAGTGGATTTGACGAAGGTCTCGAGGCCAAGATGCTTCATCAGATCGCGCACTTCGATAGCGCTGGCGACCAGGCGTTTCCACGGCAGCTCCGGATCGGGATCGAGGTCAATGATGATGCGATCGGGCTGCTCGAGGGTATCGTTGCTCGATCCCCAGGGGTGCAGTTCCATTACGCCCATTTGGCCGAGGCCAACGAGTCCCTCTCGCTTTGAGACGGTGACATATTCTTCGCGCTGCGGATTGCCGCCCTTCTTCACGGTCACGGGCACGCTGTCGACGCCCGCCGGCATGCCTTTGCCGATTTGTTTCTGGAAGAAGCACGGCTTGCCGCTGCCTTCAGGACAGCGCACGATGCTGAGCGGACGATCCGCGATGTGAGGAAGCAAATGATCCGCGACTGCATCGTAATACTCGACGAGCTGCATTTTGGTGAGGTGCGATGCCTCATCGAGAATCTTGTCGGGGTGGCTGATGGAAATGCCGGCGACCACGGCGCGGTCGCGTGACTTGTGCGGAGGGTGCTTTTCGATTTTCGCGGCGCTCATTGCCGGCGCGGCATGTTGGGCGGTCTTGGCAGCAGAATGAGATTCCTCTTTTGCCGCAGCTTTTTCGTCCGATGCTTGCCCACGCGCTGACTTGGGCACATGTCCTGCCGTCTCGCGCACCACTTCTTTCGGATCCTTGTCTTCGCGAAGCCCCATAAACGCCGCCTGTCGAACCAGATTGTCGCTGGTCCAGTTCGCGAAGCGCGCTTCGACCACCAGCGACGGCTTCACCCAGATGGCATCCTTCTTCGCCTCGTTGGGCAGACTGTGAAATGCGGGTTTCGCCTGGCGCAGTTCGTCGAGACGATCCCGCAGCAGTTTGTGTGTCTTCTGATTGAATCCCGTGCCGGTGCGGCCGGCATAGATCAACTCCCCGTTCTCGTAATAGCCCAGCAGCAGCGATCCGATGCCGTGGCTGCCATTGGAGAGCGGCGCAAATCCGCCTACGACAAATTCCTGCTGCATCACGCACTTCGACTTCAGCCATTGTCGCGAGCGATCGCCTCGCCAGGTAGATGTCGCCAGCTTCGAAATGATGCCCTCCGCGCCCATCTGGCAAATACGTTGGAACATCTCTCCACCATTTGCGCGGATATGGCTGCTGTACCGGATGCCGTCTTCACCGTGCTCCTGAACGAGTCCTTCGAGGATCGCCTTCCGTCGCTCCAGCGGAAGGTTGCGCAGATTGTGTCCGTCGAGGTGCAGCAGATCAAACGCAAAATACGTCAACGGATTCGGCGCGCCCTCATCGAACGCGGCCTGGAGGTCGGCGAAGCTCGTCAGCCCCTTCTCGTTGAGCACCACGACCTCGCCATCGACGATCGCAGTGTGCACGGGCAGCTCGGCGGCGGTCTCCGCCAGTTCACGCATGCGATGCGTCCAGTCCAGACCTTTGCGTGTGAACAGTCGCGGCCGTCGCTTGCCATCTTTCTCGTCGAGATGGATCTGGATGCGATAGCCGTCCAGCTTCATCTCGTGCAGCCAGTCTTCGCCTTCGGGCGGTTGATCGACGGACGATGCGAGTTCAGGCGGCAGGAACCCGGGCATCTTCTCACGCGGCGCGTCATGAAGGAGAGCTTCACGATCCGGCGCCGATCGTGAAGCGGAATGCGATTGGCCAGTGGGATTCTTCACCAGTCCTGGCACCGGCTGCTCTGCGGCTTTTGACGGAGCCGACCGACGCGTCAGCAGCGAGCGATTTGCCGGCCCCTTCTTCTCCGGGACATGCGAGTTCCAAACATGATCTTCGGCCGCGGCGATCTGCTCCAGGCTGCGTTCAGTGATCGCGCTGTCCGGTTTCTCATCCGTGATCGCTGGATCGTCAGGCGTGCGTTCGTACTCATCATGTTCCTTGATCAGCAGCCAGTTGTTTTTGCCTTTGTCGCCGAAGCGATTGTTCTTGATCCGGATCAGCGCCCAGTGACCCTTGAGCTTCTTGCCGTGCAGAATGAATTTCAGCTGTCCCTTTTTGAGACCTTCGTCGACATCGGTGACTGGCTCCCACGTGCCGGTATCCCATACCATCACGGTGCCGCCGCCGTATTGGCCCTTCGGGATGGTCCCTTCGAAGCCGCCGTACTCCATCGGGTGGTCTTCCACTTCGACGGCGAGACGCTTATCGGCCACCACGTAGCTGGGGCCTTTAGTCACGGCCCAGCTCTTCAGCACGCCCTTCCACCCGAGGCGGAAATCGTAGTGCAGGCGCGTGGCCGCGTGTTTCTGCACGACAAACGGCAGTCCCTCTTCAGCCTTCTTCCTGGTTTTGCCGCCAGCAGCGCCGCTCGGCTCCGCAGTCGTGGCAAAGTCGCGCATCGCGCGGTAGCGCGCCAGTTGCTGATCGACCAGGCCGGCGGGTGTCTCTTCATGCTGTGAGGATTTCTTCGCGGGTTTGTCGGTCTTCTTTGGCATCTGAGAACTCGGATTCCGAGACGGTGAGACGGGCTGCCTTCAGCCCGTTTGCAACACGCCGGTCATTTGCAAATCCTGCTCCAGCACAACGGATTCGTTGGGGTTGTCCTCGCGGTAGCGTACCTGGATGCTTCGTCCCCGGATCGTATCGGCAAACGCCTGCGCCGCTGCTTTGCGTGCGAAATGGCGGCGGTATTTACCGTAGCGATATTCCTGCCGGGCGTAGTAGCGGTAAGCAACCTCGACCCAACTACCATACTGCGATCGCTTCACCTTGGCGGTTTGCACCTGGCCATCAGCGCTGGGCCACATGGCGGCCTGGTTTTCCCGCACGCGCTGCATGTATTTCCGGAAGCCGACCACAGCCGCGCCAAGGATGAGCGCGATGAAGGAATGGAATGCGCCGGCGAAGGGCGCCACATGGTGCCAGATGTCCTTCATAAGTGCCACCGCTCGTGCGGAATCAGGTTACTACGGCCTTACCGGCGCAGCCCATTTCTGCCGGCCTTCCGTTGCCACTCAGGTGCCGCGGGTTGCCTGACAGGTTGCAGTTTCATCACTGGCCAACCGTCTCTGCGCAGGTATATCGTAGTGCTCGTCGTGCGCTCCGGAGCCTGTCTTCGGAAGCCGGCACTGCAAACCCCAGGAGTTGTTTTGCTATGGCAACTGCATTGCAATCGGAAGTCGCAGCACAAAAAGATTTTCTGCCGCTGAACGGGACTGACCATGTGGAGTTTTGGGTGGGCAATGCCCGCCAGTCGGCCTACTTTTATCGGCTCGCCTTTGGCATGAAGCTGGTGGCTTACGCGGGACCTGAGACGGGCGTCCGCGATCGAGCCTCCTACGTTCTGGAACAGGGCAAGGTGCGATTTGTCCTGACCACGCCGCTTCGTCCGGACGGCGATATCGCGGAGCATGTACGCGTGCACGGCGACGGTGTACACGACGTGGCCCTGTGGGTTGACGATGCCCGCCAAAGCTGGAAAGAGACCACGAAGCGCGGAGCGCGAAGCGTTCGCGAGCCCTTCGAGCTCAAAGACGACAACGGCATCGTGCGAATCGCCTCCATCGCTGCGTATGGCGATACTGTGCACTCCTTCGTCGAGCGCAGCGAATACAAAGGCGCCTTCCTGCCCGGCTATCGTGCGGTCACGGAGGACAAACAGTCGCGCCCCGTTGGCCTGATCCACATCGATCACATGGTGGGCAACGTCGGCTGGAACGAAATGAATCGCTGGGTGGATTTCTATGCCACGATCATGGGATTCTCGCTCTACCAGCACTTCGATGACAAGGACATTTCGACGGAGTATTCAGCGCTCATGTCGAAGGTGATGGCGAACGGCAACGGCCGCGTCAAATTCCCCATCAACGAGCCCGCCGAAGGGCGCAGGAAGTCGCAGATCGAAGAGTATCTCGAGTACTACCACGGCCCTGGCGTGCAGCATATCGCGCTGGCTACGAACGACATTCTGGAAACCGTAGCGAAATTGCAGGAACACGGCGTGGCATTCCTCACCGTGCCGCACACCTACTACAGCGAACTCGAAGGGCGCGTGGGCAAGATTGACGAACCCATCACGGAGCTGGAAAAGCTGGGCATCCTCGTCGATCGCGACGACGAAGGCTATATGCTGCAGATTTTCACCAAGCCCGTCGAGGATCGCCCGACGCTCTTCTTCGAAATCATCCAGCGCAAGGGAAGCCGGAGCTTCGGCAAGGGGAACTTCAAGGCGCTGTTTGAGGCAATTGAGCGAGAACAGGATCTGCGCGGCAATCTGTAACTGTGACCAATGGCGCAAATGGCGAGGCTTTGCCAGGCGCGCCACTGAGTTGTAGCGGATTCGTAAGCGTCGTCAGTCCGCGACCATCAACTCGCCAGGCAGGATCGGCCGTGTGCGGGGCAGGGCGCCGTAGGCCGCAAGCACAGCCATAAGCCCGAGCACCGAGCAGTAGACAACCAGCTTCACGATGTCGGTCGTGTGATTCTTCGGGAGTGCCTTCCACAGGATCAGCAGGATGGTCTGGCCTGCCGTGACCGACCAGACCGCACCGTAGAAGTAGCGGCGCTCCCAGCCTTCGCCTTGTGTGGAGCGGCGCACGCGGGGGAGGACTCCCAGGGCCCCGAGCAGAATGACGATGACCAGCAGCGGCGTGTAGCCATGCGCGTAAATCTGCTTCATCCGCCACTGCCCGCTGAATACGGCCCACGCGAGGCCCGCGAGGTTGAGCAACGCGAAATTCAACAGCGCGTTCCAGGCGAATGTGTAACAGACGCGTCGGTAGAGCGGGTTCGGACGATCTTCAGTAAAGCGCAGGATGTACGGAGCTGGCTCGGCGCCTGGGAGCTGGCCGAAGAGCAGAGCGATGCCCGTGCCCAGCAACACCGCACAGAGCCAAATCCAGTTCCAGCGATTGCCGCCCTTATCAAACAGGGCGAATGTCAGCGGTCCAGGAGCGAGAAAGAAAACCCAGATCCAGATAGGCCAGTGCGCCGCTCGATAACGGGCTGTGTTACGGGTGCGCATCTTGCGCTGGTGCGCGTATTCAACGCGAACGTTGAGAGCCATGTCGGTTCGCCAATTATAGGGTGACGCTTATCGGGCAGCGACGTGCGCACTGCGTTCGATCGGTGTGAAGTGGACCTCGAGTGCATCGCCGGCGGGTTGGATGTGGACGTCTCCGAGCGAGTGCACGATCCAGTCTGCCTCCTGCAGACTTTCTAGTGAGTGCGAGTACAGCGTTGCCAACACCATGCATCCGGCGGAGTGACCCGCCTTCGCACCGGATGCTGAATCTTCGATCACCAGACATTCTTCCGGTCGCAGGCCGAGTAGTTCTGCGCCTTTGAGATAAGGCTCAGGATCGGGCTTGCCCTGTTGCACCGCGTCGGCGGAGACGATGCGTGCCGGCACACGAATACCGCCAGCCTCCATGCGGCTGCGCGCGAGGCGGTCCGTCGCCGACGTGACAACCGTCCAGTATTTTTCGGGTAGCTTCTCCAGGATGCGCGCGACGCCCGGCAGCGTCTCGAGACCGATGTTATCGGCAATCTCCATTGCCTCGAGCCACTCCAGCTCCTTCATGTCGTTGAGATCCGGGCGCAGCATGCGCACCGTTTCGATGGCGCGCCGTCCGTGTGCTGTGCGGATTGCCAGATCGCGATCGATGCCCCGTGCCAGGGCCCATTTTTCCCAGCTGCGCTCGACCGACCCGAGCGAGCTGACCAGCACACCATCCATGTCAAAGAGAATGCCGCGCGGATGCAGCGTCACGGCGCTGGTGGCGGGGGACGAATCCATAGTTTTAGACTAGCAGGGCTGTGAGACCCACTCGGCGGGGCCGCTCGCGAAAAAATCACAACCTGCGCGACTTAATCTTCCCGCTCTTCGTAGCAGGCACGGCCAGGAACGCACCGCGAGAGATGCACGAAATGATCGTCCGGGCCGGCCGGACTCATCGTGCGCAGGCACCAGAAGCTGCTGGCTGCGCGCACGCCGGGCAGCCACGCGTCCGCGTTCTGCGGTGTGGCGCCGTAAGGATTCTTGGTGCGGAGGCATTGGCAGGGTTGCGTTGCATTCGTTGTGCTCATGGTTGTCCTCCGTTCATCCAGCCGCGCGTGGATCGCGATCCATTTTTCCGGCAGCGAGCAAAACTGTGCGATAGACCGCAACCGGGAAGAGATCGACTTTGTAAGCATTCATGGAAAGCGGTGTCGCGCCCTCGACTGCAACTTTACCTGCGGCGCGCGCCGTTTCTTCATTGATAGTTTTGCCGGTCAGCGCAGCTTCTGCCTGTGCGGAGCGCCGGACCACGGGCGACGCCGCGCCCATCGTAATCACCGCGCGTTTGCAGACGTCGCCGTCCATCTCCAGCACGACACCGGCATCCGCAATGGCCCAGTCGAAGCTCTCTTTCTCGCCATATTTCTGATATGCGGAACGTGTGCCGGGTGCGGGTTTGGGAATCAGGATCGCCGTGATCAGTTCGTCGGGCTCGATGACGCTGAACTTCGTTGGGTTAGCATCGGGTACCACGTACAACTCGCGGATGCCGACGTTCCGTTTTCCGCGCTTCGCCGAACTCAGCTCTACACTCGCGCCCAGTCCCAGCAGAGCCACTGCTGCGGATGACGGTGCGACCGCTGGGCAGGTGCCGTACTCCATGATCGCGTGATATTGATTCAACCCCTCGAAAGCGAAGCAGAGATCCTTGCCATGCCGGATGCACTGAAACTCCGATGAGCGGTAGTACCAGCACTGCACGCGCTGCAGCAGATTGCCGCCCACTGTTGCCATGTTGCGGATGTGCGGCGTGGCCGCATGACCGCAGGCGTCGGCGAGAATCTGATATTTCGACTGAATCACCGGATGCTCGTTGATTTCGGCCAGCGTGGTGAGTGGGCCAAGGGTGAGACCCTGATCGGTCTCGCGAATGCCGCGCAACTCTGCAACGTTACGGATGTTCACCAGCCGCGTCGGTTGCTCAATGCCGTCCTTCATGCGATCGAGAAGATCGACGCCGCCAGCCTTGACGACCGCGCCGTCCTTCAGCTGCGACAGCGCCGCATCAACCGTTGTGCAGTCAGCGATGGAAAAGCGATTCATGCCATCTCCTTATCCTGCGCGGTGCCACGCAGAGCAGCCAGCACCACGGCGGGAGTCATCGGCGTGCTGCGGACGCGCACCCCTGTGGCGTTGTAGACAGCGTTGGCTACCGCGGCGCCGATGGAAACCACGCCCGCAGCTTCGCCGATGCCCGAAGCATCGGTGGAACTTTGTCCGATGTAGGCTTCGACCAGGTGAACATCGATCTCGGGAACCTCGCGCGATCCGACAATCTTGTACTGCTCAAGGTCCGGATTGACCATGATGCCGTACTTCGGATCGAGCAGACGATTCTCCAGAAGCGTGAACGAAATCCCCTGGATGATGCCGCCGTTGATCTGGCTGATGGTCTGCGCGGGGTTCATGGGGCGCCCGCAGTCGTGGACCGACAGCACGCGCCGAACATGAATGCGGCCAAGTTCCGTGTCGACCTCAACCTCCGCAACATCGACGCCGCCGTAAGTGATGTGCTTCTTCGGGTCGTAGTCGGGCACGCGCTTGGCCTGCACCGCAATTTGCGAAGAGGTCATCTTTGCGGCTGCGCGTTTGAAGCTGATGGGCGTGAACTTCCCGGACTGGCTCCGGACCTCGCCATCGAGAAGAACCAGGTCGTCGGCAGTGGTGCCGAGAGCCGGGGCGATATCGGTCAGGAATTTCTGCGAAGCCTGCCAGGCCGCATCGCGTACTGCGGGCGTCAGTGAAAGCGTCGTCACGCTGCCGCCGGACTGAGGCCCTTCTGTGTAGTTGGTGTCACCGACCTTCACAGAAATCTGCGCAGGCGGAACGCCAAACTGCTCCGCCAGGATCTGCGCCATCACTGTCCTGATGCCGGAGCCGATGTCCTGCACGCCGGACATCACTTCGATCGACCCATCCTTGTGAACCCGGACCTCCGCCGACGAATCCATACTGACGAAGCGATACCAGACCGACTGTGCGAACCCGACGCCGCGCTTCACCGGACCGCGATCGGCGGCGGCGACCGGATTGCGGGACTTCCACAATTCACTCTGGCGCACGACTTGTCGCTCAACCCGTCGCACCGAGTGCGAGTCTGTTTTGTCCCGCAGGTCGAGGGGATCCATGTTGAGCTTCACAGCCAGGTCGTCCATCGTCTGCTCAAGTGCGAAGGCACCCTGTGGATGACCCGGCGCGCGCATCGCCGCACCAGGACCGGCGTTGATGAAGACATCGTTCTCTTCGGTGTGCAAAGAGGCAGTCTGATATAGATTTGCCGCCGGACCGGAGCAGCCCGCGCCGGTGCCGCAACCTGCCGTGCCGAAAGCGAGCAGGTGAATCGCGGTAAGAGTGCCGTCTTTCTTCGCGCCGATGCGCAGAACCTGATCGGAACTGGGCCGATTGCCGACGGAAAGGTGCTCCTCTTCGCGATCGAGCATCAGCCGTACCGGAACACCGGTCTTCTTCGAAAGTGCCGCCGCCACCACACCCGGGTTGCCGGCTCCGAACTTCGCGCCGAAACCGCCGCCCATGAATTCCGTGATGACTCGAACCTTGGGGAGTGGAATCTTGAAAAACCCCGCCAGTTCTTCGCGAACGCCCGAGGTTCCCTGCGTTGACGCGTACACCGTCAGCAGATCCGGCTTCCAGTCCGCGACCACGCCGTGCGTCTCCAACGCCGAGTGCGTCTGCACCTGCGTGACGTAGTGGCCCTCGACAATGACGTCCGCATCTTTGAAGCCCTGCTCCGTGTCGCCGTGCTTGTGAAGGGAAGGGCCATGCACGTTGCCCGTCTGTTTCACGTCGTTCGGGCCGCCGCCACCGCCTGCGCTCGCCTCCTCATCTGCCGCACCAGGGAAAACATTCGGCGCATCGGGGTGGCGAGCTTTCACGTCATCGACTACGAATGGAATCGCTTCGTACTTTACTTTGATCAGCGCAGCGGCCTCTTCCGCGGCATATGGAGTCGTCGCCGCTACCGCTGCGATCGGCTGTCCGGCATAGCGAACGACCGGATACTTCACCTGCTCCAGCGCGGGATCCCGCAGCACCGCGTTGCCCATCACATGCTGGATCACATGCACGGCCTTCACGCCCGGATAATTTTCTGCAGCCGATGTGTCGATGGAAAGAACCTTCGCGTGCGGCAGCGAGGCGTTGACGAACTTCGCGTAGAGCATGCCGGGTAACTGGACGTCCGACGTGTAGCGTGCGCGCCCCGTGGCTTTCAGAGCGCCGTCGTAACGTTCGACCGACTGTCCGACGTATTTGAGATCCTTATTGATGGGCCACACCGGCGGTTCGGTCGCCGGCACCTCGCGCGCTTCGTCGGCCAGCGTGTATCCCGGCACGCCTACGGGCATCTGCACAGTTTTCTTCGCTGGTGCGGCGGCCTGCGCGGTGTCTTCAATCGGTGTTTTCGTCATAAAATTCCTCAGCTACGCGTTGCGCAACGTGCCCGCCGCGTCCAGCGTGGCGGCAATAATCTTTGGATAGGTGCCACAGCGGCATAGATTGCCGGAGACAGCATGACGCACATCATGTGCCGAAGGATGCGGGTTGCTCTGCAGGAGTGCTGCGCAGCTCATGACCATGCCCGGCGTGCAGAATCCGCATTGCATGGCATCGTGCTTCACAAACGCAGCCTGCAGCGGATGGACGCTTTCCTGCGATGAGAGACCTTCGATCGTTGTGACGCGATGGCCGATGGCGTCGATGGCCAGCGTCATGCAGCTGTTCACCGGCATCTTGTCGAGCCACACCGTGCAGCCCGAGCACACGCCGCGATCGCACACGATCTTCGTGCCGGTCATGCCCAGATGCATGCGCAGCGCTTCGGCCAGGGTAGTGCGCGGCTCAATCTCCACCGTATGCTCGGCGCCGTTCACGTGGAGTTTGACCGGCGCAGGTCCAGGACCTATTTCAGTTACGCCGTGCTGTGCCTGTGCCTTCGCTTCGCTGGTGAATCCCTGGACGCCGTCCAGCAGCGCTGTGCCGGCAGCAGTCAGGCCTGCGCCTTTCAGAAAACCGCGACGGCTGATACCGTTTTTTGCGGGCTCTGTGGACCCCGGGTTTCGCTCGTCCAGAGGCGAGGACGGGATCGATTCTGTGTCTTTCGACATGAATGCGGCTCCTTCGTCGGCAAGCGGTCCAAAACGGACAATCCAGCTTTTTGCCGATGCGAAACTATAGCTCCGGCGGCATTACAACGTAAACCGGCTGGCAATATTAACGAATTCAGCACCGCCGAACCCGACCACTGCGAAATCCGATTCGGTCCCGGAAGTTGTACGTTTCGTCACGGGCTGCGTCCGCTTGGTCCCAAAGACTGGGCCGAGCGGTCTGATAGCGCGAAGAAAAAGTGGTTATGATGCGCGTTTTTCCTGAAGAGATTCGCATGCTGGCGCTTGCAGTTGTAACCGCCATGCCGCAAAATGAATACCTTAC
This sequence comes from uncultured Acidobacteriaceae bacterium, assembly GCA_963705765.1. GTDB lineage: Bacteria > Acidobacteriota > Terriglobia > Terriglobales > Acidobacteriaceae > Palsa-343. The sequence continues at coordinate 167,433 of CAVPKU010000022.1, forward strand.
CCGGCCGCTGCTGTTCATCGTCACAAATAACTAAATCGAAACATGACGTGCCGACCCACACGGCACCAGCAAGCCCCTTTTGGAGGAAACGTGACCAGACGCCTTTTCGCAGTTACTGCGCTCGTATTCTCGCTGGTGTTCCTTGCCGGAACCAGCATTGCCCAGATCGCCACGACCTCGTTGCGCGGAGTTGTCAAAGACCCGAGCGGCGCGGTTGTTCCCGGAGCCAAAGTCACCCTTACCAACCCCGCCAACGGCCAGACGCTCAGCGCCACCTCCAATGCCGCGGGAGAATATTCCTTCACGCAGATTTCACCGGCCCACTACACCATCGATGTTTCTGCGGCCGGTTTTGGTGATCAGAAGAAGACCGCTGAGCTGATCGTCGATCAGCCGGCGAGCATCGATTTCACCATGAGCGTGCAGTCGGCGGCTCAGGTGGTGAACGTCAGCGCCGAGGCTCAGACGCTGAACACCACCGACGCCTCACTCGGCGGCTCGATGAATAATGCGCTCATCCAGTCCCTGCCCAGCGAAACGCGCAACGTGCCCGATTTGCTCTCGCTTGAACCCGGTGTCCTCTATCTGCCCACGATGGGCGGTTCGGAATCGAACCCGGGCGGCGACAGCCGCAGCGGCGCGGTAAACGGCATTCGCTCCGACCAGGGCAACGTGACCGTCGACGGCGTGGACGACAACGACCAGGTGTTCGGCTACGCCTTTACCGGCGTACTGCGTGAGACCCAGGATTCTATCGAGGAGTTCCGCGTAGCCACTTCCAACACCAACTCCGATGAAGGCCGTTCCGCCGGCGCTCAGGTCAGTCTCATCACCAAATCCGGGACGAACAAATTCCACGGCAGCGCGTATGAATACCATCGCCCCACGTTCACCGTCTCGAATAACTGGTTCGTGAAGCAGGCCGAGCTCAACAGCGGGGAGTCCAACACGCCCCCCAAGCTCATCCGCAACATCTTCGGAGGCGCGGTCGGCGGTCCCATTATTAAGGACAAGCTGTTCTTCTACGGCAACTACGAAGGCAACCGCCAGGCTGAAGACGAAGTCGTCACCGAGACGGCTCCTACTGCCTCCTACCAGAAGGGCATTCTGACCTATCCCGGTGGAAGCCTCACTCCCGCTCAGGTAACGCAACTGGACGCGCCCTGCGCCCAGCCGGGTGGAGCGTGTAACACCGCGCAATATCCGTTCGGACCAGGGCCCAATCCAAACGCGCTCGCCTTCCTGAATTCCATGCCGGCGGCCAACGGCTCCACAGCCGGCGACAACGGCCTGAACACCGGCTCTTTCACATTTGCCTCGCCGCACCCGATCACTCTCAACACCGGAATTGGGCGCATCGACTGGACCCCCAACGAAAAACACCGCATCTTCGTGCGCGGCGGTCTGCAGAAGGACACGCAGGGCTACGCGGAGCAGTTCCCCGGTCAGCCTCCTTCGCAGAACTTCGAAGACAATACCAAGGGCATCATCGCCGGTGAGACCTGGTCGATTTCTCCCAACATGGTGAACGATGTTCGCTTTGGCTATATCCGCCAGGCGAACAGCCTGCGCGGTCTGGGCACCAGCGATTACGTCGACTTCCGTTTCATATCGACGCCGACGGCCGAAACACGCACCACTATTCAGTCGGTGCCGGTTACCAACATCATCGATAACTTCAGCTGGACCAAGGGAAAACACACCATTCAGCTCGGCGGCAACTGGCGGCTCGTTCACCAAAACCGCCAATCCGACGCCAATTCCTACAGCAGCGCCAGCACCAATCCGTACTGGCTGGGCGGCAGTCCACCGGATCCCACCACCATCGGAGCCCCCGCGGTACCCAGCGGGTTCGACAACTCGTACGTCATCGCCTATGGCAACCTCGTCGGCGCTGTGCCTTCGGTGAGCGACCAGTTCAACTACAAGGTGTCGGGCGCGGACAGCGCCAGCTTGCTGCCCGATGGCGCACCGATCAGCCGTCACTTCAAATCGAACGAGTATGAGTGGTATGTGCAGGATGCGTGGAGGCCCACGCCCAAGTTAATTCTGACCTTCGGGCTTCGCCAGAGCCTGCTCCAAACCCCGTGGGAGACCAATGGACAACAGGTGGCGCCGACCATCGACACCCATACCTGGTTCACGCAGCGTGAAACTGCGGCTCTGAGCGGTCAGGTTTACGAGCCGACGCTCTTCTTCGCTCCGACCGGACCCGCTTACGGAAAACCCGGCTTCTGGGCCAAAGCGAAGAACAATTTCGCTCCGCGCTTTGCGTTGGCCTACACGCTCAACGACAAAACCACCATTCGCCTCGGTGCCGGAATCTACTACGACCACTACGGCGAAGCCCTGGTGAATGCCTTCGATCAGCACGGCGCCTACGGCATCAGCAGTTCCATCGGCAATCCGGCAGGCACCACCAATTCTGAGAACGCACCACGCTTCATCAACCGGTCCACGCTGCCCTTCAGTGCCGGCAGCTCGCCGCAGACGGCAACCTTCCCCTATGCACCGCCCAGCGGCGGCGATGGGTTTTCCATCACCTGGGGCCTCGACAGCAAGCTGAAGACGCCCTACACCGAGGCTTTTAACCTTTCCGTGCAGCATCAGTTCTCGAAGGGCTGGACCGTGGAAGCGGACTACGTTGGCAACCTCGGACGTCATCTGATCCAGAGCCTCGATCTGGCCGAGCCCGTGGATTATGTCGATCCCGGCGGCGCCGGCGACTACTACACCGCCGGCACCGCCCTCTCCAAGCTGGTGGACGCGAACGGCGGCGACCCGAGCGCTTCCGTTTCGCCCATCAAGTACTTTGAGGATGTCTTCCCCTGGATGGCGAACTTCGACGGCCCCGGCGAAAGCGCAACCCAGGCCATCTACACCAATGAGTGGGCGCCCTATCGCTCGAACCTGGGAGCAACCTCGGCGCTGGCCGACCTTGATTTCTACGGCCCCATCTTCGGCTTCTATCCGGCTCCCGCCAACTGGCAGCCGCACTTCTGGCAGGGCCAGTTCTCCTCGCTCTATGCCCTGTCTTCCATCGGTATGAGCTACTACAACGCCGGCCAGCTGGTCGTGCGTCATCCCTTCTCGCACGGACTGCAGATGGACCTCGCGTACACCCTCTCCAAATCCATCGACTACGGATCGGATGCGGAGCGTAGCACCGAGTTCGCCACCAGCGGCTCCGGCGGCTCCTTCAGCGATATCACCAACACCTGGAAGCCGTATCTCAGCAAAGGTGTCTCGGATTTCGATACGCATCAGCTCCTGACGATCGATGCGGTCTATCAACTACCCTTTGGCAGAGGCAGGACGTTCCTTGGCGACGCGCACGGCATCACGAATGCACTGCTCGGCGGCTGGGACTTGTCCGGCATCAACCGCACCACGGCTGGCCTGCCCTTCTCGCTCTTTGAGCCGGGCTGGACCACCGACTGGCAGATCGAGGGCTATGGCGTGAAGACTGGACCGGTCAAGATGCACCGGCATTTCGACTGCGACGGCAATCCCCAGTTCTTTGCTAGCCCGGGCGGAAACTGTGATGCACCTGGGTCGGGCATTAACGGCGGCATTGCTACCGGTAGCCCAGTCCGCCTCCCATACCCCGGCGAAGCCGGCGAACGCAATAACTTTCGTGGCGATGGCTACTTCGACATCGACACGGGTCTGGACAAAACCTTCCAGATTCGTGAGTACGGGACGTTGAAGTTCGCCTGGGAAACCTACAACGTTACGAACACCGTACGCTTCGATCCTGCTGCCATCGGTTCGGGGCTGACCAGCGGCACCCTCGGCATCGCCGGCCCGGGTACCAACAACCCCGGCATCCTCGTGGAACCGCGCCGCATGCAGTTCTCCCTGCGGTACGACTTCTAACTCACCCAGCAAAAAGCGCCGGAGATTGGTATCCGGCGCTTTTCCTTTGCTGCCGGTTTCTCTCGCACCTCCACCGCCGCGAATTGTGATTCCACTACTTCTTCACTCCAAACCCAGGCCGAATGAGCGCGATGAGTCTTTACTCCGCGACTCAGAAAGGGAAATCATGCGCTGGTTTGTGCTGACCTTTGCCACGATCCTCTCCGCGCGATGGTTGTTCGTGCGCAGGCACCTACACCCGCCTCCGTCCTCGGACATACCCCCGGCGACGACTACTACCTGGCCAACTACGAAGAGGAAATTCACTACTTCCACGAGCTGGCCGCGCATTCCGATCGAGTGAAAATGTTCACCGTCGGTAAGTCCACCGAAGGCCGCGACATCGAGATCGCCGTCATCTCTTCGCCGCAAAACCTAGCCCATCTCGACGAGTCCAGGGACGCCGCCCGAAAGCTCGCCACCGCGCAGGGTCTCAGCGATGCGCAGGCTCGCGAACTGGCGCATACGGCGAAGGTAATCGTCCACATCGACGGCGGTCTGCACGCGAGCGAAGTGGCCGGACCGCAGCACTCCATCGCCCTTGCGTATAAGCTGGCTTCCGCCCAGGGCGATCCCGAAGTCGACACGATCCTCGACAACGTCGTGCTCGTGCTCTGGCCGACGCTCAACCCCGACGGCCAGGACATGGTTGTCTCCTGGTACCGGAAGAATGTCGGCACCCGTTTCGAAGTCAGCCCCATGCCGTGGCTCTTTCAGGATTACGTCGGCCACGATAACAACCGCGACGGCTACATGCTTAACATGAAGGAGTCGCAGGTGGTCGCGCAGACCGAGATCGACTGGGCGCCTGTCATCTTCTATTGCCAGCACCAGACGGCGCCCTTTCCCGCGCGCATCTGGATCCCGCCGTTCTCCGATCCCATCTCGTCGAATATCAGCCCTTACGTGCGCAGCTGGTTCAATGTCATCGGCACCAACATGGCCGCCTATCTGGACGAGCACCAGATGCCCGGCGCCATCAGCGAATCGCAGTTCGACAACTGGTACCCAGGCTTCGTCGACTACGCAGGATCGTTCCGCAACGAAATTTCCTTCTTCACCGAAACGGCGCTCTACCGTTACGCCACGCCGCGCTTCTATACGGTCGACGAATTCCCGAAGGACATGCAGGATCTGAAAGCGCTCACCATGTACACCACGCCGTGGCAGGGCGGCTGGTGGCATCTCAAGGACGCAGTCGATTACATGGTCGCCGGATCGATGTCGGTGCTTGACACCGCGGCGCGTTATCGCGAGCAGCTTCTCTTCAACCGCTACCAGGCCGCACGCGACAACATCAAGCGCTTCGAAGATCAGCCGCCGTTCGCCTATGTCATTCCCAGCGTGCAGACTGATGCCCCTGAGGCCGAGCAGCTGGCCCACATCATGCAGGAGAACGGCATCGAGATTCGCGAGTCGCAGACCGGCTTCCACGCCAACGATCGAGATTATCCCGCTGGCTCGTGGGTCATTCTGATGAACCAGCCGTACTCGTCGATGGCCAAGGAGCTCTTCGAGATTCAGCGCTATCCATCCGCACTGTTCACCGAAAGCCAGAAGCCCCTCGATCTGCCGTATGACGTCACTGGATGGACGCTGCCGATGCAGATGGGCGTTCGCGTCGATCCCGTGACCGATCCCATCACTCCCGAACAGCTCGCCCACCTGAAATCCGTGACCGACCTCGATGCGCCGCCGGCGGAAGTGCAGGGAACTGGCGGCACCTTCGTTCTGAGTCACGCGCCCAACGCTAGCTTCCGCGTCATCAACGATGTGCTCGCCGCCGGCGGTTCAGTGAGCTTCGCGCAGGATGAGGTGAAGACGTCTGAAGGCACGGAGAAGGGCGCTATCGTCATCGGCGGAGTGAGCCGGACCAGCGCGGGAGACCTTGCGAAGAAGTACGCCGTCTCTCTTCTGGCTCTGGACAAGGCGCCGGAACACCTCATCGCCGTGCACAAAGCGCGCGTCGGCCTCTATCGCCCCTGGGATGCGTCGATCGACGAGGGCTGGACGCGCTGGATCCTCGAACAATATGGATACGCGCCCATCAGCCTTTACAACGCTGACATGCGCTCCGGCGGTTTGCGCGATCGCGTCGACGTGATCATCCTGCCCGACATGCGGCGGCAACAGTTGATGGATGGCTTCCGCGACGGCATCGTGCCGGGACAATACGCCGGCGGCTTGGGTGAAGAAGGCCTCGACAACCTGCGCGAATTCGTTCGCCACGGAGGCACGCTGGTCGCGTTCAATCAAACCGCAGCCACGCTGATCCCACTCCTCTCGCTGCCAGTGAAGGATGTGCTCGACGGCCTGAAGAGCGACAAGTTCTTCTGCTCCGGTGCGCTGCTGCGCGTTGAGTTGGGTACCGGCGATCGCCCTGCAACCTACGGCCTGCCCGGCGAGCCCATCGTGATGTTCGAGCAGGGCCCTGCGTTCACGACGCAGCCGGGCTTTCACGGCGCAGTGCTCGCGCGCTATCCAAAAGACAGCTCCCCACTCGAAAGTGGGCTCCTGCTGCATCCTGAAGCGATCGAGGACAAAGTTGCCGCCCTCGAACTGCCGTATGGCACTGGTCGCATCTTCCTCTATGGATTCAAGCCGCAGTGGCGCGGCCAATCGCACGGCACTTACAAGTTCTTCATGAACGCGCTCTACAAATACGATCAGCCGCCATTCCCGAAGCCTGAAGCGCCCGAGCCGAAGGAGCCAACCCAGAAGGCGGCAGAATAGCGCTGCGGATTTGCTTCGTGTTCGCGGAGCGTTGAGAATAGCCTGTTCAAGAGGACCTCGATGAGTCAGGACCAATCGCCGATTCGCGCGCCGCGCGGCAATACCCGAACCGCGCGCGGCTGGATCCAGGAAGCCGCGAAGCGGATGCTGATGAACAATCTCGATCCCGCGGTCGCCGAAAAACCCGCTGAGCTGATTGTGTACGGCGGACGCGGCAAGGCAGCGCGCAACTGGGAGAGCTTCCACAAGATCGTCGAGACGCTGGATCGTCTGGAAAACAACCAGACGCTGCTGATCCAGTCCGGCAAACCCGTCGCAGTGTTTGAAACCCAGCCGCTTGCCCCGCGCGTGCTCATCGCGAACTCGAATCTGGTCCCGCACTGGGCCACCTGGGAGCAATTCGACAAACTCGATCAACTCGGCCTGATGATGTACGGACAAATGACCGCGGGCTCGCTGGATCTACATCGGAACCCAGGGCATTCTGCAGGGAACCTACGAGACCTTTCAGGGCGCAGCCGAGCGCCACTTCAACAACTCGCTCGCCGGAACCATCACCGTCACTGCCGGCCTCGGCGGCATGGGTGGCGCACAGCCCCTTGCTGTGAAGCTCGCCGGCGGTGTGAGTATCTGTGTTGAGGTCGACGCTACCCGCATCCAGCGCCGCCTCGAAACGCGCTATCTCGACAAGGCTACAAAATCCCTTGATGAAGCCATCTCGATGGCCCAGGCAGCGAAGGCTGCGCGACAAGCGGTGTCCATTGGATTGTTGGGCAACGCTGCGGACGTGCTGCCGAAAATGGTCGAGATTGGCTTTACCCCTGACCTCGTCACGGACCAGACCAGCGCGCACGATCCGCTCTGGGGTTACCTGCCCGTCGCTCGCGCGGATGAGGACTTGAATCTGGTCCGCGCAAAACAACAGGACATCTATATGGAGCGAGTGCGGGCGTCGATTGCCACCCACGTGCGCGCGATTCTAACGATGCAACAGCGTGGCGCCGTCGCCTTCGACTACGGCAACAATCTCCGGACCCAGGCCCAGTTGGCCGGCGTGTCGGACGCGTTCTCGTATCCCGGTTTCGTCCCCGCCTTCATTCGCGATTCGTTTTGCGAGGGGCGCGGACCATTTCGCTGGGTCGCGCTGTCCGGTGATCCCGCCGACATCGCGAAAACCGACCAGGCCCTCCTTCAGCTTTTCCCTGACGATCGCCGTCTGACGCAATGGTTGACGTACGCCGCCGATCAGATCGCATTCCAGGGATTGCCGGCGCGTATCTGCTGGCTTGGTTACGGGCAGCGCGATCGTGCGGGACTGCTCTTCAATCAAATGGTTCGCGACGGCCGCCTGAGCGCCCCCATCGTCATTGGCCGCGATCACCTCGATGCGGGTTCGGTCGCCAGTCCCTTCCGCGAGACTGAAGCGATGCGCGACGGGTCCGACGCCGTGTCCGACTGGCCCCTGCTCAATTTCGCCACCGGCATCGCCAGCGGCGCATCCTGGATGAGCTTTCACCACGGCGGCGGTGTCGGCATGGGCTACAGCCAGCACGCCGGGCTCGTCGCGGTGGCTGACGGCAGCGACGAAGCCGAAGAGCGACTCCGTCTGTGCCTGCGCAACGATCCCGCGATGGGCGTTGTCCGACACGCCGACGCCGGCTATGAGCGCGCCATCAACATCGCACGCGAGCGCGGTGTGGATATGCCGAGTCTCGATACGACGGGTCAGGGATGAAAGCCGATCTGCTGGTTCGCGGCATCTCGCAATTGGTCACGGCGGAGGGTCCGGGGCCGAAGCACGGTTCCGCCATGCGCGAACTCAAAGTTGTCGAGAACGCAGCTCTGGCCGTGTCCGACCGCCGAATATTGTGGACCGGCTCTGACACCGCATGGCACGGCGACGCGGCTGCGACTCTTGATGTCGGACATCGGGCCGTCGTCCCAGGCCTCGTCGATCCGCATACGCATGCTGTCTGGGCAGGGAATCGCCTTGCCGATTTCGACGCGCGCATCTCCGGCGTTCCTTATGAGAAGATCCTGTCCGCAGGAGGTGGCATCTGGAGTACGATTCGCGCCACGTCTGCTGCAACCAGAGACGAACTCCTGGCGCTCGCTCAACGGCGCGTCGATGCTCTGGTGCGTTCCGGAGCCACGGTCATCGAAGTCAAATCAGGTTACGGCTTCGCGTCGGACAAAGAACTCACGATGCTCGAGGTGATTCGCTGTCTGTCTGACGCGACGCCCGCCCGCATCGTTCCAACTTTGCTGATTCATGTTCCGCCAAAGAACACGTCAGACAGGCCGGCCTACGTGTCCGACGTGTGTCAGACATTGATTCCCGAAGTGGCGCAGCGAAGTCTCGCCATGGCCGTCGACGTCTTCGTCGAGAAGGAAGCCTGGAGCACCATGGAGGCCGAGACCATCTTCGCGAGCGCGCGCCAACACGGACTCGGCATCAAGCTGCACACCGAGCAGTTCAATCGTGTCGGCGGCCTCGAACTGGGCGTGCGTCTCGAGGCTCTAAGCGTTGACCATCTGGAGGCGTGCAGCTCCGAACAGGTCGGGCTCCTGTCGAACTCCAAAACCGTTGCCACGATCCTCCCGGGCGTTTCGCTGCATCTGGGGCTAACGCCGGCGCCCGCCCGCGCCCTGATCGATGCCGGGGCAGCGGTCGCGGTTGGCACCGACCTCAATCCCGGTTCAAGCCCACTGTTTTCCGCATCGCTATCTCTGGCACTCGCGGTTCGACTCAACGGCCTCACGGCTCACGAAGCGTTCATCGCTGGAACCGTTAACGCTGCCGCGGCCCTTGGTTTGTCGGACACCGGCCGGATCGAGCCCGGACTCCCGGCTGACTTTCTCGTGCTGGAAGGATCCGACTGGCGCGACCTCGTCTATACCCTCGGCAGCAATCCCATCCGAGAAGTCTGGATTCGCGGAGAGCAGGTCGCCGCATGACGACGCTCTATCGTCCCGAACTGCTCTTCGTCGACGGCGGCTTCGTCCGCAATCGCGGCCTTCTCGTCGGCGACGACGGAAAGATTCTTGGAGTCACCGCGTCCGACGCAGCGCCGACCAGCGTGTCCGACACGGTCATCGACCTGCCCGGCAAGGCGCTGCTCCCCGGTTTCGTCAACGTCCACTCGCACAGCTTTCAGCGCCTCATCCGCGGTAAGTCGGAATCACGCGCCGTCGCCGGAAAGGACTTCTGGTCCTGGCGCGGCACCATGTACCACGCCGCCGCCAACCTCAATCCGCAACAGGTGTACGACGTTGCCTGCATGGCCTTCCTCGAAATGGCGCTCGCCGGCACCACGACCGTCGGCGAATTCCACTACCTGCACACCGCACCCAACGGCCAGCCTTACGACGACCCAAATTTGCTGAGCAAGCAGGTCATCGCGGCGGCGCAGTCCGTCGGGATTCGCATCGTCTTGCTGCGTTGTGCCTACCTGCGGGCGGGATTTGAACTGCCCCCCGATCCCGGTCAGACACGCTTCTACGAGACCACAGCCGACTTCCTGGCGAATGCGGATGCTCTGCTCCACGAAGTCCCCGCCTCCGCGTCAGACATTGTCCGACTCGGTATTGCCCCGCACAGCATCCGCGCCGTGCCTTTGGACGACCTGCGCCAGATCGCCGCCTGGGCGCGCACGCAGCATCTTCCGATTCATATGCACATGGCCGAACAAGTCGCAGAGAACGAAGCCTGTCTCCGCGAATACGGTTCGACTTCGGTTGCTCTGGCGGCTAAAGAGGACCTGCTGGGTCAGGACTGGACCGCGATCCATGCGATCCACATCACCGCCGAGGAAATCCGGATGCTCTCCGATGCCGACGCGACGATCGGTGCGTGTCCGACAACCGAGCGCAACCTGGGGGACGGCATTCTCGCGGCAGACAAAGTGATGCAGGCGGGCATTCCCGTAGCTCTCGGGTCCGACAGCCAGGCGCAGATCGATCCACTGGAGGACGCGCGCGAACTCGACTACCATTTGCGTCTGACGCATCAGCAACGCGCCATTCTCGATCAGATCGGCGAGCAGGGACTAGCTGCCCGCCTGCTCGACTGTGCGACCGTCAACGGCGCCCGCGCGCTCGCAGTTCCTGCCGGGAGTCTCCTCCCCGGCAACTTCGCAGACTTCTTTACCATCGACCTGCGTGATCTCTCCATCGCCGGTTGCTCCACTGGCAACCTGCTCCCCTTGATCGTCTTCGGCTTGAACCGCACGGCGATTCGTGACATCGCTGTGAACGGCAAGCTGATCGTTCGCGATGGCAAACATCCTCTGCAGGACGAAATTGTCTCCCGCTACGAAGAGGTTCACGCGAAGGTTTGGCACGATGCCGTGGAGTCGAGACGATGAAGACCGTCGTCGAGCTGCTCTCGGACCTCATCCGCATTCCCTCCAATTCCGCCGTTTCCAATCGGCCTCTCGTCGACTACGCGACCAATATCCTCCGGGTGTCCGGTTGGTCCACGCGCGAATTTCCCTACAAAGACTCCGCAGGCATCGAAAATGTCAACCTCATCGCGGCTCCTCCCGGCCAAAATGCCGGCGATCCCAATGTGGACCTGGTCTTCATGTGCCACACCGACACCGTCCCCTATGCGGCCGATTGGCCCAACGCCGTCGATCCGATCCTCAAGGACGGAAATCTGCACGGCTGCGGGGCCTGCGATGTGAAGGGGTACCTGGCATGTCTGCTCGCAATCCTCTCCCGAGATCCGCGCAGAAATGGCCTGCAGGGTCTGCGGCTGGTGCTCACCGCAGAAGAAGAGATCGGCTGCATCGGCGCCGCGCACTTGTTCGCCGCTAATGCGCTGCGTCCGCGGCGCATGGTGATCGGCGAACCGACAAAGTTGCGTCCTGCGCGCGCCGGCAAAGGCTATTGTCTGGCGGGGGTCACGGTCCACGGCAAAGAAGCCCACAGCGCGCACCCGCAGCAGGGAGTCTCCGCGATCTACCATGCCGCCAGGCTCATCGCAGCGATCGAAGAACTCGCGCGACAGAAGACCACGCAGACCCACCCTTTCTTCGATCCCGGATTCACGACCATCAACGTCGGCACCATCGCAGGCGGTACGGCAAAGAACATTGTCCCCGGCCGCTGTGTGTTTCAACTGGAGTGGCGTCCGATTCCGGGCGAACCTGCCGAGAGTGTCCTTGAATCTGTCGCGCAGATCGTCGGGCGCATGCACCGCGAAGATCCAACCTTCCACGCCGAAATTCAGCCACTGCGCCAGCAGCCTGGATTCGAAACGCCGGCCGATGCGCCGCTGGTTCGCAGAGTCGAATCGCTCACCGGCAGACCGGCAACGTCGATCCCCTTTGGTTCGGAAGCCAGTATTTTTGCTCCAGCCGCGGAAGAAGTGATTGTCTTCGGGCCCGGCGACATGCGGACAGCGCACAGCAGTCGCGAATACGTGCCGCTGGCGGAACTCGATGCAGCCGTCGCTTGCCTCGGCTCTCTCATGCGCGAAACATCGTAGACCGAACACCTTTCGGAGAGCGGGCCAGGCCAGTGCACCCGCCTAGTGATCGGTATTGATCATCGGCCCCGGCATGGTGTGGATGCGTGCTGCCGAGCCCTGCTGCGACCGTACCTCAAAGCTCGCGCAATTGCGCCCGGAATTCTTGGCAACGTAGAGCGCGGTATCGGCGCGGCAAAGCACTTCGCGGATCGAGGGCGAATCTTCTTCGGGGCGGAACGTCGCGACGCCAATGCTGCACGTCAGCCGAATACTGCCGGTGCCGATGTCGAAGGACCGCGACCGGATGGATTCCAGCAGGTCATCGACGCGACCCGGAGCCAGCGCGAAATCCCATCCTGGAAACAGGATGAGAAACTCCTCGCCACCGTACCGTCCTACGATGTCGTAGCCGCGCATGGCAGCGCGAAAGCGATCGGCGGATTCGCGGATGACATCGTCGCCACACAGATGGCCGTAGTTGTCGTTCAGGCTCTTGAAGTGGTCGAGGTCGGCAATCAGCACACCCAGCGGAGTCCGGTCTCTGGTAGCGCGAGCGATTTCGCGATGCAGGTGCTCCAGCATGGCAGCGCGGTTAAAGATTCCGGTAAGAGCGTCGTGCGTGGCCTGAATGTGCAGTTCGCGCCGGGTGGCTTCCAGAGCTGCCTTTTCAGCTTCGAGTTGCGATGTGCGTTCAGCCACGATGCGGCAGAGCTCCTCGTGGCGAAGCATCAGCGCGCGCGTGCGAAAAGCGATGACTGCCCAGGCCAGCAGCAGTGCAAGCAGCACGTAGAAAACGTAGGCCGCCGGCGTGCGGCTCAGCGGTGGCCGCAGAGAGAAGCTGAAGCTTGCCCCGGTGTCGTTCCAGATCCCGTCGTTGTTCCCCGCCTGAACGGCGAAGGTATAGTGTCCGGGCGCAAGGTTGGTGTACCAGGCAGTGCGGCGGCCTCCGGAGTAAATCCAGTCCGGATCGTAGCCGATCAGCCGGTAGCGGAAGCGCTCTCTCTGTGAAGCGACAAAACTGGGCGCGCTGAAACCCACTTCGAGGTTGCCAGCGCCCGGGCCGAGACGGATGCCGTTTTGCAGAGCGATGGAGCGCGAGTCGAACTTCACGTGCTCGATCCAAACCGGCGGCACGATCGTGTTCACCGGAACATGCGCCGGATCGACGACTGCGACTCCCTGAATGGTGCCAAACCACAGCCGGCCATCGCGGCTCTTCCACGCGCATGGCATACTGCCATACAGCGTTTCTCGCGAGCGCAGGCCGTCGGCGGTGCCGTAGAGCACGGGATGGACGGTCGCAGGAGTTCCCGACGTCAGGACCAGATCCTTCTTCGCGATGCGAAAGATTCCGGTGTCGCCGCCGAACCAGAGGTTGCCGTTGTCGTCCCCGATCATCGACCCGATCGACGTATCGGGAATCTCCTGGTCCGGAGTCCACGTCATCACGCGACCGTTAACGATATGGCTGAGGCCACCGCTCTGCGTGCCAACCCACATGCTGCCATCAGGATCGGCATACAGGCTCATCACATGATCGCTGTGTAGGCCGTTGGCGGTTGTGAAGCTCGTCGTGACGCCACGATCCATGCGCTGGACGCCGTCGCCATCCAGAGCGATCCACAAAGCTCCATCGCTCGATTCAGCCAGCGCGGAGACCCGGCCCGTATCACTCACATGGCGGATGCGTTCCTGATCGAGTCGCGCCAGCCCCTTCCCCTCAAATCCGATCCAGAGCGTGCCGTTGCGATCCTCGAGAAGAGAGTTAACCGAGAACTCCCCAGCATCAGGATCGTGAAAGACCGACACGTGTCCCTGATGAATCCGCGCCAGGGTTCCGCGACGATAGCCTACCCACAGGTCGCCATCCCGCGTCTGCAACATCGAGTAGACGGCCTGATTCGGAAGCCCGTTTTGCGGTCCCCAAACTTCCACGCTGCCGTCAGGCAGCAGATGATCGAGTCCTTTGTCGTCGGCGCCGATCCACATGGTGCCGTCCTGCGCCTGCAATACATTGCCCGTGTAGTTGCCGGAGAGGCCTTCCGGTGTTCCAAACACGGTGAATTTACCGCTGCGCAACTGCGCTACGCCGGCGTCGACGGTTCCGATCCACAGGCTGCCTTCGCGATCCTCAAAGAGCGCGTTGGCGCAGCGATCGCTGGGCAGCCCGCGCGCCGCATCGTAGAAGTCCAGCCGGTCATGATAGAGCCGCGCAATGCCGTGACGGTCGAAGGCGATCCAGAGCGCGCCGTCGTGGTCAATCAGCAGCGCTGAGATTTCGTTCCAGGGCAGATGTCTCGGGACCATCGTCACCCGCCCGTTCTGAATCTGTACCAGGCCGTGCGACTGCGTGCCCACCCAAAGCGAACCGTCCGGCGCCGCAGCCATGGCGAGGATCGCGTCGCCGGGCAATCCATCGCGCGTCGTCAGCGTTCTGAAGCGCCCTTGTTCAAAGCGCGACAGCCCCTTTGCTGTTCCCACCCACAGCGTGCCGCCGGCGTCCAGTGCGATGCTGCTGACAGAAGGGTCGGCGAGTCCGTCGCTGGTCGTCCAGCTCTGGATGCGTCCGTTGATGATCCGGTCCAGTCCTTTGCCCGTGCCCACCCACAACGCGCCCTGGCGATCCTCGCGGAGCGCGGTGATGTTGTTCCCGGCCAAACCGTCACGAACGGTCAGCGACGAAAATGAGCCGGAGGGTGCGGCCGAGGTCCCGGTCTGATAGTGAGTCAGGCCGCTGTCGGTTCCGATCCACAGGCTGCCGTCGCGTCCAGCGGCGAGCGTTTGGATGAAGCTCGAGGCCAGGCCGTGGCTGTTGTGGCGCGTGAAGGTCGTGAAGTGCATGCCATCGAATCGCCCCAGGCCTTCCTGCGTCCCAAACCACAGATAGCCGTCGCTGGTCTGCGCCATCGCCTGCACGGAATTCTGCGGAAGGCCGGATTCGCTGGTCAACGACGTCTGCATGTACTGCGTGATGGCCTTGCCCGGATCCAGAGCCAGGGCTACCGGCGTCTGCAGCAGCGTAGCCGCGAGCATTGCGAAAATCGCGATTGCAAAAACACGGCCTCGCCGGCGGCACGCGGCGCATTTCTTCCCGCGAGAGGTGCTAACGGAAGCGCTCCGCTCATGCGGTGGATGCTGAACTGGCGTCATCGATTCCATGGCGTTCAGCGTCCCGCAACGGCCTCCATCTCCTTGGCGCGTTTTGCGATATCGCCGCCCCAGGAGAGTTGTTCCAGAGGGTTCGCCGTGGGCCGGCCCAACAGAAATCCCTGGGCTTCGTCGGTGCCCAGCGATCGCATCAGTTCCAGCTGTTCCTTCGTTTCGATTCCCTCAACAATAACCTTCATGTGCAGGTTATGCGCCATCAGCAGAATCGACTGCACAAACGCCCGAGTTTCCGGACGAACCGCCAGCTCGTTCACAAACGAGCGATCCAGCTTCAGCGCATCGAACGCCAGCTTCGGTAGATAGCTCAGGCACGAGTAGCCCGTGCCGAAGTCGTCCATGGCAATGCCGATGCCTCTGCCGGTCAACCGTCGCATCAGGTCTGCGGCGCGTTCCAGTCCGGTCAGCGTCGCGGACTCGGTCAGCTCCAGCTGCAAAAGGCTGGGCTGCAGCCCGGTGCGACGCAGCGTCTCTTCTACTTCTTCCAGGAACGTGTCGCGCGCGAATTGCACGCTCGAGACGTTGACTGCGACTTGAATCGCCCGGTTGGCTCGACGCTGCCACGTGGTCGCATCGGCGCAGGCGCGTTCCATCACGTACGCGCCCAGCGGAACGATGAGTCCGCTCTCTTCAGCAACGGGGATGAAGCTCACGGGCGAAATCCTTCCCAGCCGCGGGTGAGTCCAGCGCGCCAGCGCTTCGAAGCGCACGATGGTGTTGGTCGCCAGATCGAACTCCGGCTGGTAGTGCACATCGATATCGCCGTTTTCGATGGCCCGGCGTAGCTCGCCTTCCAGCGTCAGCCGTTCGCGCGCCGCGCTGCCCAGACCGTCGCCGTAGTGCACGATGCGATTCTTGCCGTTGCGTTTCGCGGCGAACATCGCGCAGTCCGCCTGCTGCAGCAGCTGGCCGCCTTCGCTGCCGTTGTCGGGAAACAGGCTGATGCCGATGCTGGCCGTGATCCGGATGGAATGGTCTTCAATATCAAACGGCGTCCTCAGGACTTCAAGAACGCTCTGGGCCGCTGTGTCTGCATCCGTCCACGTCATCACCTGATCCAGAATGAGCGCAAACTCGTCGCCGCCGACTCTCGCCAGCGTGTCGGATTGCCGAAAGCGCGATTTCAGCCGGTTCGCCACCTGGCGAATCAGCGCGTCGCCGATGTGCAGTGTCAGGCTGTCGTTGACCAGCTTGAATCCATCGAGGTCGATGTACAGCAGCGCCATTTTCCGGTTCTCGCGGCGCGCCAGGGCCAGGCTTTGCGACAGCCGATCGGACAGCAGCCGGCGATTGGGCAAGCCGGTGAGCTCGTCAATCAGCGCCATGTGCTGCAGCCGCGATTCAGCCTCGCGCTTGGCGCGCTCGCGCCGATGCAGCTCAGACAGAATCGTATTCACTCCGGTCACCAGCTCGGCGATCGCTTCGTCTCCCTGGATCGAAACCTGCGCGTCCATCTGCCGCCCTGAGGATGCGTGTGCCATCGCACTGGATAGTTCCCGGATCGCCACTGCCGTTTCAGAGGCCTTTGCCAGAGCCTGGGCTTGTATGCGCATGCGCCGCCGCAAAATGTAGACCCACAACAGAAACACAAATGCCATGAAGAACACGATGGAGAGTGCGGCAGGAATGGCAGGCGGCGTCCATAAGGGACCGTGCTGCACCATTGCCAGATCCGCCGGCCAACGCCGCTCGATCTGCATCGTGCTCGGGTCCTGCTGCACGATCAGGCCGTTGTGCGCCACCTGCGCGGAGGTGACCCCGGTAATCCGCAGGACGCTGCCTTCCGCAAGGCGCCAGGGTCCCATCCCCGCGGTGGTCGGCGGGAAGGCTTTGTCTCCATACAGCGCGATCAGCGCGCTCACCGTGGTGGGTTCAACCCGCACGTGTTCCAGGGCGATGCTGGCAGTCTTGCCCGCGAGAACGGAAACGGCCGAACCGGCGTGAACTGCTGCCGGAATCGGATTCACTGCGATCGGGATGGCCCCGGTTTCGTCCTGAATCCAGAAGAGTTTGCCTGGCACATCGACGTACGTGACGACGCCGATCAGGTGCACCGAGGCGTGAAGGGGCAGACTCTGCAACTCCTCAATGGTGTTGCGGTGCGGCAAGACAGACCCGTAGCCCAGTGCGGTCCCGAGGAGACCCGCGCTCAGCACCGGTGCCAGGATCGCGGCTTTCATGAATCCTGTGACGCCGTTGCGCCTCATGCGTGAATGATCAATGGGGTACTGCCGGTTGAACCATACAACTTTGGGTTTCCTGTCTACCCTAATGGAATTAGAAGACTTACGGCACCTTCGCTTCCTGTCGCTCGGGTTATCACAGAGCACTCTCAGCACACGCCAAAATCAAGGCTTCAGAACCGATCGCGGCCGTTCCAGTATTCAGTTTGCCAGCGCCTCTTGAGCGGGCCAGAACCACCAACGCCAACACGAAAACCCCCCGGTCTGCCGCCACCTCCAGGGTCCAAACGCGCCCCGGATGGAAACGACACCGGACTCCGTGTATGGTGTTGGGCACCATGCCCAACATGTACGCCCTCGTGGTCGGCATCGACCACTATCCCGACCCCATCCCCACGCTGGAAGGGTGCGTTAACGACGCCAATGCCTTTTGCGGGGTTTTGAAGGACCACTACAGCCTGCCGGCGGAGAATGTCCTCACCCTCCTCGATGCCCAGGCCACGCGCGCCGCGGTGGTCAATGGCTTCCGGCAGCACCTCGGCAAGGCTAAGACCGACGACATCGCCATCTTCTTCTATGCCGGCCATGGTTCACAGGAGCCGACCAGCAGCTACTACCTTCCCATCGAGCCCGACGGCAAAAACGAAACTATGGTCTGCTACGACAGCCGATCGCCCGGCGGCTACGATCTCGTCGATAAGGACGTCGCGGTTCTGATCCAGGAGATCGCCGCGAACGGTGCTCGCCTTACCCTGGTCCTCGACAGTTGCCATGCGGGTTCAGCGGACCGCGGGCTGGATGACGTCGGAACTCCAGCCGCGCCTGCGGTTCGTCGTGCTCCGGATCGCACACAGGGTCAGCCCGATTCCACCTACCTCCGGCCACCCGCTGAGTTCGCCGCCACTTTGCGCAACATGGACGCCGCGGCGAACACGCCGGCAGGCGGCAGCCAGGCGCAGGGATTCGTCCAGGGAGCCGGCGGCACGCACGTTCTGTTTGCCGCCTGCAGCGACTTCCAGAACGCCAACGAATATCGCACCATTACGCCGCCCCACGGCGCTTTCACCTGGTGCCTGCTGCAGGTGCTGCAGCAGGGAAAGCCGCTTGGCAACGAAGAGCTCTACGAGCGCACGCGCGACCAGCTGCGCACGCTGTTCCCCGATCAGCTTCCGCATCTGGTCGTCATTGGCAGCGACGATCTGCGCGCCACCCAGTTCCTCGGAACCGCAGTCGCAGCGGGCGGCAATTTCTTCATGGCGCGCTACGACCAGGGCGCATGGAAACTGAACGGCGGCAGCCTGCAGTCTCTCAGTGCCGGCGACAAGCTTGCCCTCTATCCGGCCGATGCGGCGCCGATCGATCTTGCCGATCCGTCGAAAATCCTTACCACAGCCACACTTCTGCAGCTCGGGCCATCCGACAGCACCCTCACCATCGCCGATCTATCGAAGGTGAATCAGCAGCAGGACTACAAAGCCGTTGCAACCACGCGCACCGGGCGTGTTGCCATCGTCCTCGATGGAGCCGCTGCAGGGCTGGCTGCGTTGCGTACTGGGCTGGCGCCCTCGCTCTATGTACAGGAAGGCGCCTCGCCGCGCTTTGCCGTCCACGCCGCCGCGGACGGCTACCACATTGTCGTTCCCGCTGACCCGAAGCGCCCGGTTCCCGATCCGTTTCCAATGACGCCGCAGGGTGTGGCGGCCACCGTGGCCGCGCTCGAGCATATGGCGCAGTGGACCACGCGCGTCGAACTGGACAATCCCAACTCGAAGATCCCCACGGATGCTGCGGACGTCGCCATCAGCTACTACGACGTCACCAACAAATTCCAGGGCCAGTTCGTTCCGCCGCTCGACACGCTGAACCTGCAATACAAGGTCGCGACTCCACCCACCTTCCGCATGCGCATCACGAACCGCGGATCGAGCCAGCTTTACTTCGCCGTCCTCGCCTGCAGCGGCGACTGGAGCATCTCCACCAGCCTGCTGGCCGAGGAGTGCACGATGCTCGACACTACCCAGGAACTGTTTGCGGCTGCCGGAAACGAGATCCCCATGCAGCTCAAGCCCGGCGCAACCGAGGCACACGACCATATCGTTGTCATCATCAGCACAGACTGGTTCGACGCCTCAGCCTTCGCTCTGCCGAACCTCACCGGTCCAACCGTCAGCACACGCGACTTCGGACAGCCGGTGCCGCAGGCACCACCAGCACCCGCCGGCGACTTCACCACGCGGCACCTTGAGATCGTCACCCGCCAGCAACCGCCGGCCGTTCCGGCGAGCTAGTTAGAGCGGATCCGGCTTGCTGTTGGGGTCACTGGGCGGCGGAGGTGCGGGTGCCGGCGCATCATCCAGCCCGCGGCCAGTGCGATCCTGGAGCCCGCGTCCGGTGCGGTCCTCTAATCCTCGGCCGGTACGATCTTCCAGCCCTCTCCCCGTGCGATCCTCCAACCCTCGGCCAGTGCGGTCCTGAAGACCACGCGTACCGTCGTCCTTCTTCTCTTCGTCACTCATCAAGGCTCCTGTCGGGAAGGTCGGCTCCGTCAGTTTCGAATCGGTTGGGGAGACCGCGGATCAGCGCGGAGAGCCTTCAGTTCCGGAATCCTTCTAGCATAGTCCACTGGCAAGCCGTACTGGAGCGCCTGGCCGATGAGCCGCAAGGCTTCTGTCCTGTTGCCAATAAGTTCATACGACTCCGCTGCATTCTCCAGAACATCGGGGTCGTGGGGCGCCAGCACCAGCGATTTCCTGATAAGGGGCAGAGCAGCGGCCTGCTGGTGGATATGCCCGTACCAGGAGGCAAGGCTCGAGATCAGGAACGGATCGTTCGGCGTCGTCTTCAGCTGCGCCTGTCCCTTCTCGATCGCTGTCGCAAACGCGTTCCGAGTGTCTGCCGAATCGCCATTCTTCCAGTACTGCGCAAGAGCCAGCTCACCCCAGGCAAACCAGTCCGATGGATCGACCTGCACCGCCCTGTGGAACATATCAATCGCCTCAGGAATCTTCTCCTCGAGCATCAGCACGTTCCCCAGCGAGATCATCGTGTCTTCCTGGGGATTGAGTTGCAGCGACTGCTCATAAGCCTTTTGCGCCTCAGACAGTCGATTCTCCTTACGAAATGCGATCCCCAGATTGCGCAGCACCAGCGCATTATCCGGAGTCTTGTCTAATGCTGTTTTAAAGTCAGACTCCGCATCCTTGTAGTTGCCCGCATCCAGTTCCAGAGCGCCGCGCAAATATAGCCAGCGCCATTCCTCTGGCGCGAGATCGATCGCGACCTGGAACTCCTTCTTTGCATCGTCCATCCGCCCCTGCACCCGATACGCTTCCGCCAGCCCGGCGTGCGCTTCGGCGTTCATCGGATCCAGTTGCAGCGCCTCTTGCAGTTCCTGCATGCCGAGACCCGCGTGGCCCTGGGCGATGTTGAGATTGCCCAGCGTCAACTCGACCGGCGCCAAACCCGCGTTCATCTTTTCGGCGCTCGCGGCCGCCTGGTTCGCCTGATCTGCCCACTGCTGCTTCGATGTGTTTCGATACATCCGCCAGTCAGCCCGCGCCAGGCCCGCCTCCGCCAGCGCGAAGTTCGGCGACCGCTGCAGGATGCTTTGGAATAGATCGATGGCCTTTTCCGTGTTGCCCGGCTTGTCATACCGGTCCAGTGTCGCCTCCGCCGTTAGATAGTCCTGGTAGGTCGCCGGCGTCGCGCCCGCGGCCTTGGCTCGCGCCTGATTGCGCAGCATGGGAAACAGAATCAAACCACCCGCGATCAGCACCGCGGCACCGAGGCCCGCCCACCACCATCGTCGCGCGAATCTCTGCGGCCGCGCGCCGTCGCTCAATCCCTTCAGATTCGCCTGAGCCGCCGTCAGCTCTTCGCCCATCTTCGCTGCGCTAACCCAACGTTGCGACGGATCCCGCTCGATCGCCTTCTGAATCACTTTCTCCAGCGGGGCAGGAATCGCCGATGTCCCGGCCGCCTGCGCAGAGGGATACGTTCCCGTGCAGAGGAACCACAGCAACACACCGAGCGCATACAGATCGCTCTGCACGGTGGCGCCCTGGCCCGCGAGCAACTCCGGCGCCATGTAGTTCGGCGTACCGGCAAACCCCACGGCCTGCCGCAGATCCTGGCTCAGTCCAAAGTCCATCAGCAGCACGCGCCCATTTTCATCGCGCATGCAGTTGCTGGCCTTGATGTCACGATGCAGAAGCCCTTCGCCATGCACAGCAGACAGAGCGTCGCACACCGCAATCCCGATCGCAGCGACTTCGTTTGCCGGCAGCGGTCCTGTCGTTTCGACGATCCGCTGCAGCGTTCGCCCACGAACAAAGTCGCTCCAGAACCCCACGCGCCCGTCATGCCGATCGACCCCATAGGCCGCAACCACGCCCGCATGGCGCACCCTGGCCAATGCGCGCGCCTCCGACACCACCTCTGCGTATTGCTGTTCCGCATTCAGATCACGAGGCAACAGCAGCTTCAGCGCAACATCGCGCTCCAGCACCGGATCCCACGCGCGATACACCTCGCCAAACGCACCCCTTCCGATCCGCTGCATGAGCTGAAACGGCCCCCACCTGGCCAGTTCCTGTCCTGCTGCAGGCTGCGGAACTACGGCCAGCGTCGCCTCGCTCAACGGCAGCCCCATGGCCTGCATGGTTGCCGCGATCGAAGGCCGCTTCTTCACATCAGGATCGAGACACGCAGCGATCGCTGCGTCCCAGTCCGGTACCTGTTCGCCGCTCTGCCGCAGCGAAGTGCATATTTCACGCAGCAGGGCACCGAAGGCGTAAACGTCTTCCGCGATGCCAACCCCAGAGACGCCGCCTGCAGCCTTCGGTACTCCGAGCAGCGTGATTCGCACCCTGCCGTGCTCGCGATGAATCAGAACGTCCGCTGTGGTCAGCTTCCCGTACGCGCGTCCCGTGCCATGAAGAGCGGCAAGTTCATCCCCTACCTGGGTCGCAACCGCAACGGTAAAGTTGCGATCCACACTTGACGAGCGCAGGTGAGCAGCGAGCGAGATCGCCGTCGTGGCTGGCTCAGCCATGCTCCTCCTCGTTCACTCGGAGTCGGACGCGTTCATGGGGGTGTAGGGCGTGCCTCCATCATAGGCCAAACGATAGTCCGCGCGGTCGGTCCGATCTGCTATAGTCCTGGACAATTCCAGCACCTCCACGCAGCCGCCCTTGTTGTTCCTGAGTCGTTCCCCTGATCCTCACAGGAGACCCTGCATTGAGTTTTCTCTCCGATTTTTGGGACACCGTCAGCTCCTCCACTGAAACGGCCGTCAGCCGCATCTATCACTCTCCGGCAAAACAGTGGGTCGCTCAGTTTGCGCCCGCTGCCTCCGCGGCGTCGATGGCTACAGTGAGCCAGACCCCGATCCTTCCCATGAAGCATTACGTAACCGTCACTGCGCAAAAAACGGTCCTGCCCTACGACCGCATTCTCTTCAGGAGCTTCTACGCCGCCGTGCACTCCACCATCCTCGTGCGCGACGACTCCGGTGAAGTCCGCAGCCTCTCCACTTTCTCCAGCCTCGACCCCGCCCTCACTGCCATCGATAACCACGCTGGCGAAAAGATGGTGCAGGGACCCCGTACGCTGCTCGAATACGCGCCCTTTCGTGGCTCACAGTTCGCGTCGACCATCGCACTCATCGCCGTCGAAGCCGTCAACTACGCCAAGCCGCTGCTCTCCACGCTGCAGAAAATCTCCAGCGTTGCCGGCGTCTCGTTTTTCTCCGCAGCCGCGCCGCTGGCTGAACCGCTGTTAACCGGCATCCAGGCGCTGGCCGAAGTCGCTGGCGGGTCGGGCACACAAATCGTCTACGCCGGCAATCTCCCGCTGCATACCGGCATTTTTCTCGTCGCAGCTGCCGAGACGTCTTCGTTTAACTGGGCCGACTACACCTTCGACTCCGACTACACGCTGCTTTCGCAGGGCAAACCCGTCACGAGCTTCCCCTACATGGTGCTTACCATCGAGGCGGCCGACGCGCGTCCCAACTGGAAGCAGATTCCTTCCATCCAGGCTGCCGAGGCCGTGCTCGATCAAGCCGTGAAGTCGGCGGGCAGAAAGATCGCCGTCGCCGGCTCTGACGAACAGAACAAAGTTGAAGACGCGCTCTTTGCGTTTCGCTGGGAGTGCATCAACTCCGAGGATCTTTGCCCCGACGACGGCGCGCGCGTCGCCGACATGGCCGATGCCCGCGTGAAATCTCTCATCGCTGCGGGTGCAGGCGGCCTCAGCTTCACCGGCACGCGTGGCCTCGACGACATTCCCGCCGCCGCTGCACATTGTACTCCCCGGATTCTCCCTCAACGACATCGCGCTGTTCCCACGACCCCGGTAGGCGCAGGAGAAAGACCGACGAATGCCCGATCCGTTGAAGCCGATCCTCTATATCGCGTTCGCCAACGACCTGCAGAATCCCGGCCGAAACCTGACCAGCCTCACCCAGGAAAGAACCAATATCGAAGTGCGATTCGCGATACTCCCGGTTCCAGCCAGCAGGATCGCCTCGAAGCCTTGCTGAAGAGTTGGGACCTGCTCGCCAACGACGACCTCACGCCTCGCTCCTTCACGCAGCCCTTCTACTCCAATCGCGTTGCCATCTTTCACTATGGCGGCCACGCCGGTCCTGAAGCGCTGCTGCTCCAAACCGAAGACGGAAAGAACGTCGCCGGCAGCGCCGAAACCATCGTCCCGTTTTTGCGCGATCAGACCAGCCTCAAGCTGATCTTCCTCAATGCCTGCTCCACGAAGCAATGGGCCCTCACGCTCACTCAAAATGCGGGCGACGACTTCTGCATCATCGCGACCTCCTGCCCTGTGCAGGACCCCGTCGCGATGCAGTTTGCCCACGACTTCTATAACTGCCTCGCCTCCGACGGCACCATTCAGGAGGCTTTCGACAAGGCCATTCACGGTGCCAACGTGAATCTCACCGGCACCACGCGCGACTTTGGTGTGCCGGAACACGTCACCAACGGTCTTCCCTGGGCGCTCTACCCGCCGGGTCCATCCGCAGCAAAAAGCTGGCGGCTGAGCACGGCTCTCAAAAATCCTTTGCTCGGCATTCCTCCGCTCGGGGCCGACTACAAAATTCCCGCACGTCCCTACGTCTCCATCCGCGGCCACGACAAAGAGGACGCGCAAATCTTCTTCGGCCGCAACGCGGAGATTCGCGAGATCTACGACTGGGCCATGCAGGACACTGCCACGCCCGTCATGCTCTTCTACGGCCAGTCAGGAAGCGGTAAGTCATCGCTGCTGCGCGCGGGCGTATGGCCGCGTCTTGAAAGCCGCGCCAGCATCGGCTACTTCCGTCGTGAAGAAGACCTGACCGACGACCTCAACCTCGGCCTCTCCTCCACTACGCACATCGCCGACCCCGAGCAGGCCGCGACCGCCTGGCTGCACAGCGACAAGCCCATCGTCGTTTTGCTCGATCAGGTCGAAGAGGTGATCACCCACAGCACGGCGACGAAGAATCCAAAAGACGCCAGTCCATCCAGCGATGAACTCACCCGTTTCTTCGATCGCATCGTCAACGTCTTCGTCGATCCGCAAACCGGCCAGCCGCGCCTGCCCGGAACCAAGGCCCGCCTCATCCTCTCCTTTCGCAAGGAATACCTCGCCGAGATTCGCAATCCCATTACCGAGCGCATTCCATCGCTCGTCCGAGACTTCTGGCTCGACCGCCTCAACGAGCAGAACATCATCGACATCATCGAGGGTCCCGTGCTCAGCGACGCGCTGCGCGCCCAGTACAAAATCGCCCTCGAAGCTCAAACCGATCAGGCGAAGGGCTTCGCTGACTACCTCGCCGGCCGCTTTTACGATCCGCTCTCGCCAGTCGCCACGATCCTCGAGTTAGAACTCAACCGCCTGTGGGATCTCTGGCATCCCACCGATCCCGACAAGCTCGCTGCACTCCAGGATCCGGCCAGCGTCTTCCAGCAGGAACTTCAGGCCTGCCGCGCTCAAAAGGATCCCCTCGACCGCGACCAGACCGACGCCACCACCTGCTACTCGCGAAAAATCTACGACCTCGTCGCCTCAGGCGATGCGCTGCAGCAGTTCATCGACGACCAGGTGCGCACCATCGACGACCCCGCGCTCAACAAAGGCCTCGAGCTTGATCTGCTCTACGAGCACACCTCCAGCCTCTCAACCGCGCAGCGGCGCAGTCTCAGCGAACTCCGAGCGCTCTACAAAGGCAGAATCGCTGACGCCGATCTCGACCGCCTCCTGGTGCGCAACAAAGATCTGCAACTGCTCGCCGACGTCGGCGACGACGATGCCGCGCCCTCCGTCGCCGGCACGGCGTCCACGCAAAACGCATCACAGGACACCGCCACCGTGCTCTCGCATGACACCCTGGCGCCCGTCATCCGCCGCGAGTTCTACATCTCCCACAACCCCGGCCAGCGCGCGCGGCGAGTCCTTGAAGACCGCGCACGCGGATGGGAGAACAAAGCCAAAGGCGACCTGCTCGACGCCGCCGACCTGCGCACCGTCCGCAAGGGCCAGCGGTATATGCGCGCGGCCTCAAACGACGAAGCTCGGCTCATCATCGCCAGCAAGAAGCGTCACCGCAGGAGCATTGCGCTGACCACCCTGGCCTTTGTGGCTGTCATCGGCTTCTTCTACTACTTCGCCATGCACGAATTCGACGCGATGATGTCCGTGCGCCTTGCCGACGACGCCATCGCGGCGATTCCCAATCGTTATGACAGTGCGTTACTGCTCAGCGCGGCGGCTTATCAGTTCCAGGACACTCCGGAGACCCGTCAGGCCGTCATGGAGGTCTACGAAGCGCGCCCCGACGCCATTGCTATTCTTTCCCCTCAGAACCGGGGTCTTGGCACGCCTGCCTTTCTGCCCGATGGCAACCGGTTGCTGATCACCGCCGGAAATACCTTCGAGCTGTGGGACATCGCAAAGCGACAACGCCTCTGGGTGACTCCCGATCCCGAAGCGCACACCGGCATCTTCACTTTCGTTGCCCTCAGCCCGGACGGGAAAAACTTCGCCGTCGAGGGGTTCGATAAGATCCAGCTGTGGCGAACCGAAGATCATCAACTCCTCTTCGATGACCTCCCAGGCGCACCCAAAGAAACCGGGGCGCTGGCGTTCAGCAAAGATGGAAAATATCTGGCCGCCGGCGGCAGCTGCGACCAGATTCAGGTCTGGTCTCTTCTGTCCGGCGCTCCGCCCACGCCGCTGCGCACCCTGGAAAAGCCGTGTCCGTCCCCCAGCGCCGAGCAGCTCGCATTCGATCCCGCCGACTCCAGCGTTCTCGCTGCCTGGTCCAGCAGTGGCAAAGTCTGGCTTGAAAATTCGCTCACCGGCGCTCCGCTCACCCCCACCCCTGCCCGTCCACCAGGCGGCGGACCCTTCTACGGCAGCGGAGTCCTCGCGTTCAGCGCCAACGGAACCCGGCTCGCAGCCAGCACCTTCAAAGGCCAAATCGACCTCTTCAACGTCTCGGACCATTTCAAAATCGGGACGATCGACGTCGGCGTTGCGCTGAAATCCTTCTCCTTCAGCCCCGACGGCTCGAAAATCGCTGCCGCCGCCGCCGACGGTGCGATCGGTGTCTGGGATACCGATAGCCTGGTCCCCGTAAAGTACATGGCCGACGGAGGCAGTAGCCTCGATCAGGTCACAGCCTTCTCCCCGGACCTGAAAACAGCGGCGGTCAAGGCCGAGGACGGCAATGTGTTGCTCCTCGACATCTCCCGTTCCTGGAGCCCGCTGCCTCCGCCTGGACCGCCGCTCGAAGACTCCGTGGTCGCAATCGCAGCGAGTCCCGACGGCAAATGGATCGCTACCGGCACCGTCAATGCATACGTGACCCTCTGGGCTGCACAAACTCTCGAGCGCGTCTGGACCTTCAACGGACAGCAGGCGGACCAGCAGAAATATCCGAGCTCGGTGTCGGGTCTCGTTTTCACTTCCGACAGCAAGACGCTCATCTTTCCCCGCGTCGATTCCGTGGGAGCAACCGAGATTGGCGTCCATCGCCTCGATGTTGCGAGCCGATCGTTGCTGCCCGATCTCAACGCTCCACGCAGCCAAGGCGAGATTGTTATAGCCGGAGTCGCCGCTGGGGCAGGCGGACAAACTGTAGCCATGTCCGACACCGGCGTGATTCATCTGTGGGACAGCCATGGCCAACCCATGACAACAAGCTTCGTCGGCGACGCCGGTATCCCTCAGCCTGTCGCCTTCAGCCCCGATGGCAAACTGCTGGCCTCTGAGGGTGATGACTACGGCGCCATCGCTCTGCTCGATATGGCAGAGCTGAACCATACTCCGCGCAAGCTGAAAGGCGCCAACAAACTCGAGGCTGAAAGTATCGCGTTTTCTCCGCTCTCGAGTAGCTCCTCTGGTTTGGTCGCAGCCGGCGGCTCACACGGCTTCTGGACGTGGGATTTATCGAGTGGTCAGCAGACCACCGGCTCTGCCGAGTACACAAAGAACGTGCTCTTCAGTCCTGACGGCAACCTGCTGCTGGTTGCTCTGCAGACATCGCAAATCGAGTTATGGAATATCGCGGCGGGCAAAACAGTCGGGCCGCCGATCCAGTCGGCCGGCCCGGAACTCAACAACTCACCAGGGGGTATCGCCTTCAGCCCCGATGGAACCCGCATCTTCGCGGGACAATGGCGTGGCACCTTCCGCGTGTGGGACTGGGGCCGATTTCCCATCGGCAAACTCGATCTGCACATACGCGACTGGCCGGCGCTGGCCTGTTCCATCGCGCGGCGTAACTTCGCTCCTGCGGAGTTCAAGCAATACACCGGCCCATTCGTTCCTTATATTCAGGTTTGCTACGATCTGCCCGTGCCGAAGTAGCGCCTTTGCGGAATCACACGCCCATGCGCGGCCTATTCTTCCGCACGTAATCCGTATCCTGCGCCGGCTCTCCCTCGCACTCAATCGCAATCGTCGTCACCGGTGAATCCGGAGCCTTTATCGGAAGATCTGTAAACCGCACGCGGAAGTCGTCCTGCTTGAACGACACATCCTGGCCCGTCTTCACCAGCTTCGCCGACTTCACCTTCGTCATCAGCCCGGAGATTGCCACATACTCCCCCGGCCAGAAGTGCACGTGCATGTAGAGCGTGTTGCCGATCCGTGTAAAGCTTGCATAGTTCGACCGCCGCACCTGGCACGGATCCGAATCATAGATGCTGTGCCCGTTCACCGCCATCCACTCGCCCACCTCGCGCAACGCGCGCACCGATGGTTCCGGCACCGCTCCATCCGGCTTCGGTCCAACATTCAGCAAATAGTTGCCGGAGTCGCGCACGCAACTAATCAGATTCCGCACGATCGTCTTCGACGACTTCCAGTTGTCGTCCGCCGCCTGATAGCCCCAGCTGTCGTTCAGCGTCATGCACGCTTCCCACGCGCGTCCGCCCGTCTCCGCCGTAATGTGTTGCTCCGGTGTTGAAAAATCCCCCGGCAGCTTGTTGCGGTTGTTCACGATGATCTCCGGCTGCAGCTGGAAAACCATCTCATTCATCCGCTCTGACTCCCAGCCCTTCGCATCCAGCGGCCACGCCACGTCGTACCACAGCACATCGATCTTGCCGTAGTTCGACATCAGCTCGTGGATCAGCCCGTGCGTGTAATCGACGAACCTCTTCCGGGCGTCTTCATCTGTCGCGCAACGTGCGCCGTCGGGATGATGCCAGTCCATCAGCGAGTAATAGAAGCCCACCCGCAATCCCTCCGCCCGCGCCGCCTCCACATATTCGCGCAGCAGATCGCGTCCCGGACCCTGCTTCGGCGCGCAATAATTCGTCAGCTTCGTGTCGAAGTTGCAGAAGCCTTCGTGATGCTTCGACGTCATCACCATGTACTTCATGCCCGCCTGCTTCGCCAGCCGCGCCCAGGTGCGCTGCGATCCCGGTGCCGGATGGAACGTCGTTGCATGAGCCGCGTACTCCGCCACCGGAATCGCCTCGTCCTCCATCACCCACTCATGCCGGCCGATCGTCGAGTACACGCCGAAATGAATGAACATCCCAAAGCGCGCCGCCTTCCACCACTGCATGCGCTCTTCGCGATTGTTGTCACCCGGCAGTTGGCCCGCCGAAGCAGGCGTTTCCTGCGCGCCGATCGCGCGCGCCCCTGACATTCCGGCGCCAACCGCCAGCAGCGACGCGCCCGTCCCTTTCAGCAAACTCCGCCGTGTCAACTCAAGCTTCTTCACGCTTCCTCCAGCATCAGGGTGTCGAAATGTAACCGCTGCCATACTAAACGGCTCCGGTCTCTCCCTTCTCATCACACCAGGTTTACTTCTCAAGTCTCTGTCGAATCATCCGCAACGTCCCATGCAGCGGTACGCTCTTCCCCGATTTCGTTGACACTCGTTTCCCGCGATTTCGAGAATGACCCTCGGTGCCCTCTCTATCGGCCGGAGACCGTCCGGAACCTGTGAGGCCAACGCCATTGCCATCGAAAAACAAAATGGACCGCAACGAAACCAGAGAAAAGGAGCGGCAAATGAGCATCAATCTTGGGAGGTCGAAGAGGAATTCAACGAGACACGCGCGTCTCGGAATCCTGACCCTAATCGCGAGCGCGTTCTTGATCCTTCTGTCGGTTGCCGCGCCGTCGCACGCGCAGCAGATTACCGGTTCCATCTCCGGAACCGTAAAAGATTCATCGGGTGCCGTCGTTTCCGGCGCTGCCATCAAAGCAAGCAACGATGCAACCGGATTTTCGCGTTCGGCGGTAGCCAACGAATATGGCCAGTACCGCGTCGACTATCTGCCCGTCGGCACCTACACGGTCGAAGTCAAGTCCCAGGGATTCAAAACCTCCGTTCAGTCGAACATCACCCTCTCCGTCGATCAGGTGCAGGTGGTTGACATCTCGCTCACCGTCGGTGCGCAGACCCAGGTTGTCAGCGTCACCGCTGCTCCGCCAACCGTCAACACCACCAGCGCAGAACTGGGCAGAACCATCTCGCCGGTCGAAATCGTAGGCCTGCCTCTGGTCAACCGCAACGCCTACGCCGAGCTTTCGCTCACGCCCGGCGTCCAGGCTAATAGCGCCAGCGCAGCTTCGAATCCCAATGGCACGCCGAACTTCATCATTGGTCTTCCATCGGCTGACGTGCAGGTCAACGGGTCCATCGATGGCGGCAACCCGGAGGTCAGCTTCTATCTCGATGGCGGCCTCAACATGTCCGGCATTCGCAACTACGGCAACCAGCTGCCCAATCCCGACGCGCTTGAAGAGTTTCGCGTGGAGACCAGCAACTTCGCCGCACAGTATGGCCGCCTCTCGGCCGCCGTCGTCACCGCCGTCACCAAGTCCGGCACCAATACCTTTCACGGATCGCTCTTCGAGTTCAACCGCAACACCGATTTCAACGCGACTCCCTGGAATTCAACTCTCAACGCTCCGTACCATCGCAACAATTTTGGCGGCGTCGTAGGCGGTCCGGTAATGAAGGACAAAGCTTTCTTCTTCTTCAGCTATGCCGGGTTGCGCCAGGTCGTCGGCCAGTTCCTGAGCGGCGGCGTCGTGCCCACTGCCGCCGAGCGCATCGGCGACTTCACCGCGGATTCATTCACCGTCAACATGCCGGGTACCAAGACTCCGATCTCTGGCACGAACAGTTCGCCCAACTGCCAGGTTGCCAGAACCAACTGCATTCCGACAGCGCTTCTCGATGTCGCCGCCGGCAACATGATGAACACGAAGAAACTCATCCCGTTGCCCAACAGCGCCGGCAATCAGTGGAAAGGCTTCTTCACCGGTCCCACCGACGAGAATGAATATCTCGGCAAATATGATCAGACCATCGGCGAAAAAGATCACGTGTCTGCGACGTATTTCTACGTCAAGACCACGCAGAACGCCTTCGGCAACGGCAACTTCAACTGGGATATCAACCAGTCCTACACCGGCCAGACCAACGCCAACCTGAGCGACGTCCACACCTTTAGTGCAAACACTGCGAACCAGGCCTGGCTCACCTACGTGCGTGCCGCTGGTGGCCGCGTTAACCTGCCCACCACCAACCTTGGCCAGCTCGGCTCGTCGTTCACTATCCAGGGTCCCTCAGCTCTGCCGCAACTCACCGTCTCTGGCTACTTCGCCGTGGGCGGTGCGCTCGCTGGTCCCGTCACCACCACGGACTTCTATTCCGTCCGCGATATGGTCAGCACGGTCAAGGGAAAGCACACCCTCGACATCGGCGGCGAGCTGGCGCTCGACAAGGGCATGTTCGTCGGCAACCTCTATAACTTCGGCGTCTTCACCTTCCAGAACTCTGCGCCCACCACCACCGGCAACGCGCTCTCCGATTTCGTTACCGGCCAGGTCAACACCATGGAACAGGACACGCCGTACCACACGCTCGAAAGCGCATGGCACACGGCGCTGTTCGCCCAGGATAACTACCGCATCACGCCGCGCTTCATCGCGAATCTCGGCGTGCGCTGGGATATCGACACGCCTCCCGTGGAGTCCAGCAATCTCACCGCGAGCTTCGTGTCCTGGCCAGCAGTCCACCGTCGTTCCCACCGCTCCACTCGGCATGGTTTTTCCCGGAGACAAGGGAATCGAGCGCGGCATCGTCAGCCCTGCCTGGTATCACATCTCACCGCGCGTCGGCTTTGCCTGGGATCCCTTTGGCGATGGCAAAACATCTTTCCGCGCCGGCGCCGGCGTCTTCTACGGCGCCATCAGCGGCAATGAGTGGAACCAGCCCGGCAACGCGCAGCCTTTCGCCGTTCGCCAAACCTTCAACTCCATCGCTTCCTTCAGCAATGTCTACGGAAATGCCGCCTCGTTCCCCACCGGCGATCCCTTCCCCTATGTCTACAACCCGAAGAACCCCCGCTTCCTTCCCGCGGCCAGCGTCGAGACCATCGGCAAGAATTACCGCTGGCCCTACATCTACCAGGTCAATACATCGATCCAGCGCGAGCTGCCACAACACGTCACGCTGACCGCCGCCTATGTTGGAACACTCTCCCACCGCGTCCCCCTCATGATCGACGACAACTACGCCCCCTATGCTCCGGGCGCAAGCACCTCGCAGACCAGCATCAATGCTCGCCGTCCCTACGATCCCGGCGTGCTTGGCCAGAATATCTACCTCACTTCCAACCAGACCGCGTCGTACCATTCGCTGCAGATTTCCGCGAACCGGCCGCTGGCGCACAACCTGCTGCTCAACGGCTTTTATGTCTGGAGTCACGCCTTCCAGAGCGCAAACGAATCCGCCATCGGCATCGCCACCGCGCAGGACTGGAACAACCTGTGGGAAGAGCGCGGGCCGATGGATGACGATCAGCGCCACATGGCCAGCATCTCCGGCCTCTGGAATATCGACTACTTCCGCGGAAATTCCGTCGTGAAGCAGATCGTCAACGGCTGGACCCTCTCGCCCATCGTCACCCTGCACAGCGGTACGCCCTTCGAAGTCTCCACCGGCAGCAACAAGAATCTCGACAGCCAGAATCACAGCCGTCCGGATCTGGTTGCCGGCACCAATGCCTTCCTCGATCCAAATCGCAGCCGCCAGGTGTCGCGCTATCAGTGGTTCAATACTGCGGCCTTTGTCGCCAACGGCCCCGGCGTTGCCGGCGGCATCGGTCCTGGTGGAGCCGACGGCAACACCCCGCGTGACTACCTGCGCGCACCCGGCTATCGCGACATCGACCTCGGCATCTTCCGCGACTTCCACTTCGAGCGCTTTGTCTTCCAGCTCCGTGGCGAGGCGACCAACGCCTTCAACATGGTGAGCCTCAATGCGCCTGGAGCCAGCGGTCCTCCTCCGACGGTAGGCGCCAAGCCCAGTTCCTCGACCTTCGGTGTGATCAGCTCGGCCGCCAGCCCGCGCCTCATCCAGGTCGGAGCGCGGCTCACCTTCTAGCGATTCACCAACCCGAACGCGGCATGCTCCTGTCATCATGGCAAAGAGCATGCCGTCTTCGCCCATACTCGCTCCGCGCAACGCACCACCACTCGGTCCTTCCATCATGAAACGACTCCCGGTCTTTCTCCTGATCGCCCTCGCTCTCGTTCTCGCTCTCGTCCCGCGTATTCCTGCCTCTGCGCAGAACACGCCGCCAGCTGGCAATCCCGAACGCGCAGCCGCCGGTGACGAGCCCGATAATCCCGGACCCCTCGCCACCAATCTCTCTCCCGCCATGAAGCGCGCGGAGATTCTCAAGGCGATGAAGCTCGTCGCCGACTGGCAACTGCAGCATGCCGAGGGTCGCTACAACATCGGCTGGACCTATGCGGCGCTCTACGATGGCCTGCTCGCAGCCTCCCGCGCCACTGGTGACCCGCGCTATCACGATCGCGTTCTGCAGATCGCCAACGATAATCACTGGCAGCTCGGCCCGCGACTCGAACACGCCGACGACCAACACATCGGCCTCACCTACCTCACCTTCTACTCCGAAGATCGCAACCCCGATCACCTCGCGCCAACGAAGGGCAATTTCGACAAGCTCCTCGCGCTGCCTGACGATCCAAAGACCAACCTCTGGTGGTGGTGCGACGCGCTCTACATGGCGCCGCCTGTGCTCGCGCAGCTCTCCGTTGCTACTGGCGATCGCCGCTATCTCGACTTCATGGATCACGAGTGGTCGCTCGCCACTGCCGCGCTCTACGATCCGCAGGAGCATCTCTACTATCGCGACAACCGCTTCCTCACCATGCATGAGGCCAACGGCCAAAAGGTCTTCTGGTCGCGTGGCAACGGATGGGTGCTCGCCGGTCTCGCGCAGGTCCTCGAGCGCATGCCCGCGGACGATCCGCTCCGAGCCAAATACCTCCAGCTCTATCGCGATATGGCCGCCCGCATCGCCGCGCTCCAACCAGCCGACGGCCTGTGGCGCGCCAGCCTTCTCGATCCCGGAGCCTTTCACGCTGAAGTCTCCGGCACCGGCTTCGATACCTTCGCGCTCGCGTGGGGCATCCACCATCATCTCCTCGATCAGAAAACCTACATGCCGGTCGTCACCAAAGCATGGAGTGGCATGCTCACGCACATCTACGCGGACGGACGCCTCGGTCAGATTCAACCCATCGGTGCGGCACCGGACCAGTTCAAGCCCTCATCCAGTTACGTCTACGGCGTCGGCGCATTTCTTCTGGCCGGCTCCGAACTCGCGCAGATAGCGAAGTAGCTTTACCTTCCGTGTCAATCGCGCGGCGTCGCTGGCGTATCGCCCTGTGGGACAAAGGTTGAATTCTGTCATGCTCGCCGTACCGCGCCTGTGCAATCTCCCCATGCGGTACGCGGAGTGCCGATTCGTGGCGCATTTGTTGACAACTCAATCACCAGGCGGAAAGAATTTCATCCGTTGCCGTTATTGCCTCGCGGCGAATGTCTCTTCGGCGTGTCCCGCGATGCAGAACGGAGGTCCATGAGCGAAGGGTGCAGAGGCCTGATTCGCCTCAGCAGTGCGAAGACGACGCATCCGGAGACCGGTCTGAGCCGTCAGGTGCTGGCCTTCAATCCGGACATGATGCTGATCCGCCACCAAATGAAGCCCGGGTGGCGCGGCGCGCGACACTCCCATCCCCACCAGCAAATGGTCTACGTCGTCAAAGGCCACATCCACTTTGTTTGTGGAACGGAAGCCTTCGACGCTTACGCGGGCGACAGCTTCATCGTTCCTGGCGACGTGGAGCATGAGGCCAGCGCTGTCACCGAATCCGAGGTCCTCGACTTCTTCCTTCCATACCGAGAGGACTATGCGCGCTAGCATCACACGCCGCATCGCGATCGCAGTTCGAGTCGTAGCCGCGCTCGCTTTCATGCTGGCCGGTATCTCGGCTCGCGCACAATCCCATCTCCGCTCTCCCTGGGATGGCCACCCGGTCACCCCAACCGACAAGCCCTACACTTGCGCGCCGGTCGTGCACCTCTCGCGCGATCTCACCACGGATGGTTTTTACTCCGACAGCAAATCCTCCGTCATCGATCCTGCAAAGATGAAGGCCTACAACGAGTCTTCCGGTCCCTACAAAAACCTCGGCCAGGTCATCGTCGACGCTGCCGACGCCTGGCGCTCCACCGGCAGCCGTCAGGCCGCTGTTTGCGCACTGAGCCACATGGAAACAGCTGCGCGCGATGGTGTCTTTACCGGAAAGATGTCTTCGCATCAGGCCTACTACGTTCAGGGCTGGGTGATCGGCGCCATCGCCATCGGCTGGCTCAAAGTTCGTGACAGCGGACTCGAAACCTCCTCGCTGCATGACCTCGTCGTTCCCTGGATCGTCTCCGTCACGCGGCAAACCACCGATTTTTACGATGCCTCCCACGCGCGGAACAATCACGTCTACTGGGCTGGCGTTGAAGCGGTCGCTGCAGCCGTTGCCGCCAACGACCAAAAACTCTTCGATTGGGCCGTCGCCGCTTATCGCAGCGGAATCTCTGAGATTCAGCCCGACGGTTCCATGCCCCTTGAGATGGCGCGCGGCCAACGTGCCCTGCACTACCACCTCTTTGCTCTCTCGCCCCTTGTCTATCTCGCCGAATTCGGCGAGGTGAACGGCCTCCATCTCTATGCCGAACGCGACAACGCGCTCGCCCGCCTCGAACGCCTCTCGGTCGACGGCCTCCACGACAATCAGTTCTTCGTGAAAGCCACCGGCATCGCGCAGGACACGCCCACCCAGGGTGCACCCGCAGCCGAGCAGGTCAGTTGGGGCGTGATCTGGCAATCGCGTTTTCCTGATCCCGTGCTCGCTTCGATTCTGGCCCAGGCCGGACCGCTCAGCTACATGTACCTCGGCGGCCTGCCTCCCGGGAGCCAACCGTAACCTCGCAGCACTGAGAGAACCATAATGCCGACTTCTCCAAGAATCGCTGTCCCCAGTCGCAACGCCGAGCCGCGCGATCCCTACCGCCTGCAATGTCTCGACCGCGCTCTCGCCGTCCTCGAATACATCGGCGAAAGCGACGTCCCGCTCAGCCTCGCCGACATTTGCCGCAGCATGAACCTGCACAAGAGCACCGCCCATCGTGCGCTCATGGTGCTGGAACGCGGCATGTTGCTCGAGCGCACCCCCGACGACCGCTTCCGCCTCGGCCTCAAGCTCTACACCCTCGGCAATCGCGCCGTTGAGCAGATGGACCTTCGCGCCCAGATTCAGCCGTCGCTCCGCTCCCTCTCCCAACGCCTCGGCGAAACCGTGCACCTCGGCGTCCTGCAGAGCACCTCCGTCGTGTATCTCGATAAAGCCGGACCCGCGACCCGCGTCTGCAAAGGCTCAAAGACCGGCAGCTCCAACCCTGCCTACTGCACCGCGATGGGCAAAGCGATGCTGGCCTGGTTGCCGCAAACCGAGGTCCACGAACTCATCGACCAGATGAACTTCGTCCGCCTCACGCCCAAAACCATCGGCTCCCGCGAAGAACTCATGCTTGCGCTCGAACGCGTCCGCCGCCGCGGCTACAGCATCGACGACGAAGAAGCCGAGCTCGGCGCCCGCTGCATCGGCGCGCCCATCTTCGATCAGGATCACAACCCCATCGCCGCCCTCAGCGTCTCCTGCGCCTCCGTGCGCATCCAGCCGCATCAGGTGCCGGCTCTTGCAGAACATCTCCGCCGTACCTGCTCGGAGATCTCCGCCTCTCTGCGGATCCATCGCGATCTGCGCGCTCGCGTCATCGGCAGCCTCGCGCCCGAACGAAACTGAGCGTCGAAAAAATGAACCGCGGAAGGATGAGTGAGCTCACCTCCCGCGGCCCGCGTGGGTACAACCTTTAGTCCGCGACCAGATTTTGGATCGGCATCGCCCACATTTTCCCGACGAAGTGCACCCCTGAACCGGTGCTGGTGCCGCATTGGGTGGTCACTGTGTTGTAACCCGGAGCGGTCAGCGTCACGACCCCCATTCCCGTGACCCTGCCAAAAGTGTTATCCCGGGCGCTGTAAATAAAAGTGTCGTCGAAGATCAAGGCGATGGAGCCGCCATTGTCTGGGCCTCCGTTGATAAACAAGTCGCATGTCCCTCCAAAGTCATTCTGCTCGCCAGTTTCGTAGATGGACGCCCAGATCATGTAGCTTCCCGCCGGCAGGTAATAGAGCCCATCGACCGTGGAATCCTGCGATCCGCCGATGGAGTTGGCCTGGTTGTAGTAGAGCGTTCCGGACCCCGCGGGTCCCTGCGGCCCCGTCGGACCAGCGGGTCCCACCGGTCCCAGCGGTCCGGTCGATCCAGTCGGCCCAATTGGCCCCATTGGTCCAATCGGACCCATCGGCCCCATCGGCCCGACTGGCCCCACCGGTCCCTGAAGCCCCATCACTCCCTGCGGTCCCTGGCTCTGCAGCACCAGATCCAGCACCGGCGAGTATCCCACTCCATAGCCAAGCACGTTCGACACGATATCGAACTGGACGTTCGTTCCCAGGGTTGCGCCACTCAGGATGAACCCGTTGTTGGCGCTGCCGTTATACCAGCTCTGCACAATCGACGTGACATCGACCGGAATGAACGCGCCGTTGGAGAGTTGTGCCGATGTGACGGGGATATTCGTCGTTGTGCCGGCCACGCACGTGGGTACATGCGTTCCGTTGATCGTCGTGGATGACCACGCGGCCCCCGCCGCACACAGCGAAACCGTGCCGGGAGTACCGCCGCTCTCCAGATAAAGAACCAGCGTGGCTTTCTGAATCTGCGGAGGCGTCAGCGTGGGAAAGACACCCAGATTGAATTGAAGGTACCCATTCCAGCCATGGTTCCCGGTTCCGGTGACGGCATAAATCACCTGAATGTCCCCCGCCCCTCGATTGCCCAAAGGATTGCCTAACTGTACGTTGCCGATTTGTGATGGCACCGCCTGTCCCCAGGCAGAAATCCCCACGCCCAACCCCAAAACCGCCAGCCTGCAAAGTTGCTTCATGCGCTTGCCTTTCTCGAAATAGATGGATGTAGCCATAGAAATTTGAATCGCGACTGCCGCTCCGTCCGAAGATCGGAACGCATCCGGCCAACTCTGCGGAACTCAATCGCCTGCCGTCCCAGCCGTTGCCGTTCCCGCCGCAAACAGGGACATGCGATACACCCGGCGCAGTTCGATTGGGCCGGAGAACGCTGCCGGTTTAGTCCGATCTGTTTCACCCGCCTGCTCCGGCGGTGGAGCGCCCGCTCCCGGCAGCCGGACTGAATCATCGTCGGCGCTGATCCTGGGCGAAGCGGCAAGGCGTGTTTGCATCGAAAATTCTCCCGGCGGGCTTGGTTCAATCCACCTGAAAACGGCCAGGAAGCCACAGCGCCACGAGCGCGTGGAATCAAGGCTTCCCGCGCCGGTAAGCGTGCTATCCTGAGGATCGTTTTCGGTACCCGCGACTCCCCACCGTTGGCTACCTTGCAGTGCAAGGCGTTGATTCGTCCTCAGGCGCCCACTCAGGATTTCTCAATTCTTGGCAAGAGAGCCATATGGCTCATGGTCCCAATCGGTTGTATGAGTTCGGCCCGTACCAGGTAGACCCGCAGAAGCTGCAACTCTGGCGCGACGGCAGTGCTGTTCCACTACCGCCCAAAGCGGCTGAAATCCTGTTGGTCATGCTGGCTCACAGCGGAGAAACCGTCTCCAAAGAAGAGCTGATGCGGTCGGTTTGGCCGGACTCGTACGTCGAGGAATCCAACCTCACCCAGAACATCTTCCTGTTGCGCAAAGCTCTGGGCGAGACCGCGCAACACAGTAGCTACATCATCACGATCCCAGGCAAGGGGTATCGCCTCGCCGCGGATGTGCGACAGATTGAGAATGGCAGCGCCCCGCCCGCCGTCGTCGAATCCGCGGCCCATCCGGAACAACTCGCGGTCACCAACTCAGAGCGTTCACCAGCCCGAAAGTCACGCTGGCTATGGTTACTCGCCGCGAGCCTGGTGTTGATCGCATTCGTCGCCGCCATCCAGTGGCACGGGCATCCGTCTCCTCCTCAGCCCGCGGGCCGTGTCATGCTCGCCGTTCTCCCCTTCGAGAACCTCACCGGCGATCCCGCGCAGGAGTACTTCAGCGACGGCATGACCGAAGAGATGATCGCCCAGCTCGGAAACCTCGATCCCGAGCATCTCGGCGTCATCGCGCGCACCTCGGTCATGCACTACAAAAACGGCAAGGCTCCCCTCGACCAGATCGGCCGTGAGCTGGGAGTGCAGTATGTCCTTGAGGGCAGCGTTCGCCGCGACGCGGATAAGGTCCGCATCACCGCCCAGCTCATCCAGTTGAAAGACCAGAGCCACCTCTGGGCGCGCCGCTACGACCGCGAACTCAACAGCACCCTGGCGCTGCAGAGCGAGATCGCCCAGGAGATTGCCGGCGAAATTCAGCACGCTCTCGGCCCATCGCGGTTTCCCCTTGCCGCGGAGCCCCCGCAGCAATCCTCCACTTCCTTCGAGGCCTACGATGCGTATGTCAGGGGCCGCTACTTCTGGAACAAAAGAACCGCCGCCGGCTTCGAACAGGCGATCGGTTATTTTCAGCAAGCCATCGCCAAAGATCCCAACTACGCCCAGGCTTATGCGGGTTTAGCCGATTCCTGGGTGCTTTTGCCGGCATTTTCCGTTCTTCCGCCCGCTGAGCCGGTGCAAAAAGCTCGCGCCGCGGCGACCAAAGCTCTCCAACTGGATGAAGGACTCGCCGAAGCCCACACTTCGCTGGCCTTAATCACTGAGAACTACGACTGGAACTGGCCCGCGGCAGAGAAGGAATACCGCCGCGCCATCGAGTTGAATCCGAACTACGCTACCGCCTGGCAATGGTACGCGGAATATCTCACCTGGCTGGGCCGCTTTGACGAGGCTCTGCGTGCCAGCGAGCGCGCCCGCGAACTCGACCCCCTCTCCCTCATCATCGCCGCTGACAACGGGATGATTTCTTACTACGCGCGCCAGTACGACCGCGCTGCAACCAAACTCAACGCGGTCCTCGAAATGGACCCGAGCTTCACGCGTGCCCACAGCGTGAGCGCAGTCTATGTGGAGACGGGTCAGTTCGCCCAGGCTCTGGCCGACATTGAAAAATGCAAGCCGCTCTTCGGTATGAGCAGGTACTGGTCGGCGATGGCGTATACCCTGGGCCGCGCCGGCCGCACCGCAGAAGCCAGGCACGCCATCCAGGAATTGCTGAAGCTGAGCGCTCACCAAACCGTCGATCCCGCAGGAATCGCATGGGCCTATGCGGGAATGAAAGACAAGGACCACACACTTCTCTGGCTGAACAAAGCCTACGAGCAGCGGTCCAATGCTATGACCTCGCTCAAAGTGGAGCCCGGCTTTGACTTCCTCCGCAGCGACCCTCGATTCCAGGATCTGATCCACCGCGTCGGACTGGATGATCCGACAGCAAGCAAGTGAGACCACGCAAGAGCCCTAAGTAATCGGCGCGGGGTTGAAAAGCACCAGATCATTGTGCAGACCCCACCGATCCGCGCACGTCTGTTTCCTCCCACTCGCGACTTCCAGAATCATCCGGAAGATCTGCTCGCCCACCTCGTGAATCGTCGCCTGACCCGTCGCGATCGTCCCCGCATCCACGTCGATCAGATCCGACCATCGCTCCGCCAGCGGAGTCCGCGTCGCAACCTTGATCACCGGCGCCATCGCCAGCCCGTAGGGCGTGCCGCGTCCTGTCGTGAACACGTGCATGTTCATCGATGCCGCCAGCTGCAGCGTCCCGCACACAAAATCGCTCGCCGGAGTCGCAGCAAAGATCAGACCCTTCCTGGTCACGCGCTCCCCAGGCCCAGCCACGCCCACCAGCGCCGTAGAGCCGGCCTTCGCAATCGACCCCAGCGCCTTCTCCACAATGTTTGAGATGCCGCCCTTCCTGTTCCCCGGACTCGGATTCGCGCTGCGATCCGTCGCCCCGCGCAGTAGATAGGCGTCGTACCATGCCATCTCGCGGATCAAATCGGCGGCCACCGTTTCGTCCGCCGCACGCGCCGTCAGCAAATGAATCGCGTCGCGGACCTCCGTCACTTCGGAAAACATCACGGTCGCGCCCGCGCGCACCAGTAGATCCGCCGCATATCCCAGCGCTGGATTCGCCGTCACTCCCGAGAACGCATCGCTCCCCCCGCATTGCAGTCCCACCACCAGATCCGCCGCGGGACAGCTTACCCGCTTCCGCTCGTTCAGCCGAGACAGTCGCTCCTCCGCCATCTGCATAATGGCCGCGACCATGTCTTCGAACCCGCGATGCTCCTCGTCCTGCAGCCGCACGACGTAAGACTTCTTCTCCAGCACCGGCAGCGTGCTCGACGGCATCAACAAGGACGGCTGCAACTTCTCGCATCCCAGGCTCACCACCATCGGCTCGCCGCCCAGGTTCGGATTCAGGCTCAGGTTCCGCAGCGTCCGAATCGGAATTCCCGCGCCCGGGGCGTCAATCGCAATCCCGCACCCATACCCGTGCGTCAGCGCGATCACATCGTCAACATTGGGATACCGCGGCAGCAACTCCGCCTTAATCCGGCGCACCGCGTAGTCCACCGTGGCCGCCACGCACTGCACCGTCGTCGTGATGCCGAGAATATTGCGCGTCCCGACCGAGCCGTCCTCATTCACATATCCGTCGAAGGTGTACCCCTCGAGCGGCGGCAAAGGCTCGGGCACCGCTGTCGCAATCGGCAGCGAATCGAGGCTGGGCGGCGCCGGCATGCGCACATGCTCGTCCCGCACCCACGATCCCGCTTGCACCGCGCGCTCCGCGTGCCCGATCACCTGGCCATAGCGCACAATCGCGTCGCCAGCCGCCAGATCCAGCAGCGCAATCTTGTGCGCCTCCGGCACCGCTTCCGCGAGCACGAGCCCCGAAGCGAACCGGCTGCCCGCAGACAATCCACCCTCGTTCACCACGATGGCGACGTTGTCCTTCGGATCAGCGCGAATGTAGAGCGGTGGAATCTTCATGACCGTAGCTGCCATCTGATTGTTCTATCTCCTCGCGCTTCCGCGCAAATGAGCAGCCGCTACCGCGATGCGGTACGAAGTCCCCATGCTCGGTCTCCTTACCCGCGGTGGAGTTCCTCTATAGTTGGGGTTGCGGCCCGCACACCCCAGACCCTGCGCGCCCGCATGCAAAATCCCATGCCCACCGCAACAACGACTCCGCAGCAAATGGCCCAACGCGTCGGCGAAGGCCTGCTCTCCTTCCCCGTCACTCATTGCAACGAGCAATACGACTTCATCGAGCAGCCCTACCGTGAGCACATTGCCTGGCTTCTCGATCATCGCCCTGCGGCCCTCTTCGCTGCCGGAGGCACTGGAGAATTTTTCTCGCTCACCCTCGACGAGTTTTCCCAGGTCATCGCTGCCGCTGTCTCCGAAGTCGCCGGCAAAGTGCCCGTCATCGCCGGATGCGGCTACGGCACCCGCATCGCCATCCAGTATGCCCGCGCTGCCGAGCAAGCCGGTGCCGACGGCATCCTTCTGCTGCCGCCCTACCTCGTCAATGCAGAATCCGCGGGCCTCATCGCCCACGCCAAAGCCATCTGCGATTCCACCCACCTCGGCGTCATCTTCTACAACCGCGACAACGCCATCCTCGATGAGTCCGCACTCGAAAAACTCTGCAATGACTGCCCCAACCTGGTCGGCTTCAAAGACGGCGTCGGCGACCTCGAGTTGATGACCCGCATCCACGCGCGCCTCGGCGATCGTCTCGTCTACGTTGGAGGCCTCCCCACAGCGGAAACCTTCGCCCTCCCCTATCTCGAAATCGGCGTCACCACTTACTCCTCGGCCATCTTCAATTTCCTCCCCAAATTCGCGCAGGATTTCTACGCCGCCGTCCGCCGCCGCGATCACGCCGCCGTCCTTACCAAGCTCCAGGAATTCGTCCTGCCCTACATCGCCATCCGCCGCCGCCGCAAAGGCTACGCGGTGTCCATCGTTAAAGCCGGCATGAAAGCCATCGGCCGAGACGCTGGCCCGGTCCGCCCGCCGCTCACTGAACTCGACCCGCACGAACTCGAAGAACTCAGGAAACTCATCGCAGGACGTAGCTGACCAGGCGCATGCCGTCGAACCGCACCACCCACGTCCGCTACCTCATCGTGCTGATGCTCTTCGTCGCCAGCACCTTCAGCTATGGCGATCGCGTGGTGCTCTCCATCGCGGCGGACGCACTCAGCCACGACCTCCACCTCGACGCCATACACCTCGGCTACCTCTTCTCCGGATTCGGCTGGGCCTACGCGCTCGCGCAGCTGCCCGCTGGCGGCCTGCTCGACCGCTTCGGATCGAAGACCGTCTACGGTGTCAGCATTTTTTGCTGGTCGCTCTGCGCGCTGCTTGCCGGATGCACCGGCTACCTGCCCGCCGTCGCTGCGTTCTACACCCTCTTCGCGCTGCGCCTGCTCTCCGGCCTCGCCCAGGCGCCCGTCTTTCCCGGCAACGGGCGCATCGTCGCGGCATGGTTCCCCACCTCCGAGCGTGGCCGCGCGTCCGCGCTCTTTAACGCCTCACAATATTTCTCGCTCGTCTTCTTCGCGCCCATCATGGGCTGGATCGTCCATCTCTGGGGCTGGAAGCAATGCTTCTGGTTTGCCGGCGCAGTCGGTCTCGTGCTCGGCGCCTTCTGGTTCCGCGTGATTCACCGTGTTCAATCCCACCCGCGCATCAGCCAGCCCGAAATCGACCTCATCGAACAGGGCGGCGGCCTCGCTACCCTCGACGCAGGTGGACGCGGGCGCGCCAACACCCTCACCTGGTCCGCCGTGCGCTGGCTGCTCAGCAAGCGCATGCTGGTCGGCGTCTACCTCGGCCAATACTGCATCACCACGCTCACCTGGTTCTTCCTCACCTGGTTTCCCGTCTACCTCAGCCGTGCGCGCCACATCCCCATCGTCAAGGTTGGATTTCTCGCCGCCCTCCCCGCTCTTTGCGGTTTCATCGGAGGCATTCTCGGCGGCGTTGTCTCCGATGAACTCCTGCGCGCGGGCCGCAGCCTGAGCTTTGCGCGCAAACTCCCCATCGTCGCCGGCATGCTGCTCGCGATGAGCATGGTCGCCTGCAACTACGTCAGCACCCGCACCGCCGTCATCGCTATCATGTCGCTGGCCTTCTTCGGCAAAGGCTTTGGCGCGCTCGGCTGGACCGTCATTTCCGACACTTCGCCCAGGGCCCTCGTCGGCATCAACGGCGGCCTCTTCAACCTCATCGGAAACCTCGCCGGCGTCACCACGCCCATCG
Organism: uncultured Acidobacteriaceae bacterium; assembly: GCA_963705765.1. Taxonomy (GTDB): domain Bacteria; phylum Acidobacteriota; class Terriglobia; order Terriglobales; family Acidobacteriaceae; genus Palsa-343. Next base: position 212,127 of record CAVPKU010000022.1, read on the forward strand.
TCATCGGCTTCATCGTCGGCCGCACCGGCTCCTTCCGCGGCGCGCTCATCTTCGTCGCCGTCACAGCGTTCATGGCCATCGTCGCCTACCTCCCCATCGTCGGCGAAATCAAACGTCTCGAAACGCCGCCCGAACTCGTACCCGGAGCCGTCGCGTGATCCCGCACTTCTCTGAACGCGACACGCCTCGCGTCACCTCCATGCGCGTCATTCCCGTCGCCGGATACGACAGCATGCTCCTCAACCTCTCCGGCGCGCACGCTCCCTGGTTCACCCGCAACCTCGTGATCCTCGAAGACACCACCGGCCACACAGGAGCCGGAGAAGTCCCGGGCGGCGAAGCGATCCGCGAAGTCCTCGAGCAGTCCCAGCCGATGGTCCTCGATGTACCGATCGGCGTGTTCAACGATGTTCTTGACTCCGTCCGCAACCGTTTCGCCGACCGCGACGCCGCCGGACGCGGCCTGCAGACCTTCGATCAGCGCACCACTATTCACGCCATTACAGCAATCGAGGCCGCCCTCCTCGACCTCCTCGGCCAGTTCCTTGAGGTTCCAGTCGCCGCGCTGCTCGAGGAAGGGAAGCAGCGCTCCACGGTCGATGTCCTCGGCTACCTCTTCTTCGTCGGCGACCGCAGCAAAACGGAGCTGCCCTACCGCCACGAAGAATCCGCAGCCGATCCGTGGTTCCGCCTGCGCAACGAAGAGACATTGTCGATCCCGGCGCTCTTGCGACTGGCCGAAGCCGCTCAGCAGCGTTACGGCTTTCGTGACTTCAAGCTCAAAGGCGGCGTCCTCTCCGGATCTTTCGAGATGGAAGCCACAGCCGCACTTGCCGAGCACTTTCCGCAGGCCCGCATCACGCTCGACCCCAACGGCGCCTGGTCTCTCGATGAAGCCATTGCACTCTGCAACGACCGCTCCAACATCCTCGCCTACGCCGAAGATCCCTGCGGCGCTGAGCCTGGTTTTTCCGGCCGCGAAATCATGGCCGAGTTTCGACGCGCCACCGGAGTGCCCACGGCCACCAACATGGTCGCCACTGACTGGCGGCAACTCGAGCACGCTGCCCAGCTCCACTCCATCGACATCCTGCTCGCCGACCCGCATTTCTGGACCATGCAGGGCTCCGTCCGCGCCTCACAATTCTGTCGCGACCACGGCCTCACCTGGGGCTCGCACTCCAACAACCACTTCGACATCTCGCTAGCGATGTTCACCCACGTCGCCGCTGCCGCAGTTGGAAACGTCACAGCCATGGATACGCATTGGATATGGCAGGATGGTCAGCGCCTCACGCGCGAGCCGCTTCGAATTTCCGACGGACGCATCGATGTTCCGGACCGTCCCGGCCTCGGCATTGATCTCGATATGGACCAGATAGAACTCGCCCATCAGCATTGGAAGCAAATCGGCATGGCCGCCCGCGACGATGCCGCCGCAATGCAGTTCCTCATCCCCAACTGGCGTTTTGATCCGAAGAAGCCGTGCCTCGTCCGCTAGCGTTCTGATTTCGTAATCGGGCATGACTTCACCCCTTGCGGAAAAACCGGATCCGCATCGGTGCCGCGAAGCGGCACGACGGTAGAATCACCGGCCTTCATGCCGGTGAATGAGGCGCGCTGCAAAGAGGCCTTCAGGCCCGGCAGATCTTGAAGGGGCATGACTTCACAGCTTGCGGCAAAACTCGTCGCCAAAAATCATCGTTTGAAATTCTGGAGCACCGGGCGGGAATTGAACTTGAGCCGTTTTGCGGGCGTCTGAGCCCGCAGGCGAAATCCTGAGCGGAGTGAAGGACCTCGTCGCCAAAAATCATCGTTTGAAATTCTGGAGCACCGGGCGGGAATTGAACCCGCGAATACTGGTTTTGCAGACCAGCGCGTTAGCCACTTCGCCACCGGTGCTCATCTCCGCCGCGCCTGTCCGACGCGGCGGTACAAAGTCCGAAATGTCTGACAGCGTCAGACCATTTCCAACTTACGACTGCGGCTGCGAAGTCGTCCGCAGATATGGCTTCACCGTCTTATAACCCGGAAAAACCTTATCCGCCTCCTCATTCGACACAGCGCCCGTGATGATGACATCCTCGCCCTGCTTCCAGTTTGCCGGAGTCGCCACCTTGTGCTTCGCCGTCAGCTGCATCGAATCCAGTACCCGCAGAATCTCGTCGAAGTTGCGCCCCGTCGTCATCGGATACGCCAGGTGCAACTTGATCCGCTTGTCGGGCCCAACGACAAATACCGTCCGCACGCACGCGTTCTGCGCCGGCGTCCGCCCCTCCGACGACTCGCCCGCATCTCCCGGCAGCATGTCGTAGAGCTTTGCGACCTTTAGCTCCGGATCGCCGATCATCGGATACTTCACCTGATGTCCGGTCACCTCGTGGATATCCGGCTCCCACTTGTGGTGGCTCGCCACCGGATCGACGCTCAGCCCGATCACCTTTGCCCCGCGCTTCGCAAATTCCTTCTCCAGGCCCGCCACCGTTCCTAACTCCGTCGTGCAGACCGGCGTGAAAGTCCTTGGGGTGCGAGAACAGCACCGCCCAGTTGTCGCCGATCCACTCGTGAAAATGGATCGTGCCCTGGGTCGTCTCCGCGGTGAAATCAGGAGCAATGTCATTGATGCGCAGTGTCATGAAACCTTCTTCCGGGGTTCTCCCCCACATTTCTGAATTGGCAATGCAAACGAAAACCCACCCGGTAGTGGGTGGGCCCTGAGGATCACGAAATTTTCGGATCGCTTCTCTTCAGACGCACACCCGCACGGGGCAGCTGCAACAGCAGCAGCACTGACACATGCAGGTTGTAGAAGAAGCGTTCACTGCACTCCAGCCTAGGGCCAGGCGCAGGCCGCTGTCAACCGCACCGCGCCTTCTCGCGCGAGACTTCAGACGCTCATAACTACTGCAGCGGCTTCTGTCCCAGAGTCTGGTAGTTGTGCGCAATCTGGAAGCTCATCGCCCCCACATACACATACTGCGCCGCGCGCGCCAGCACCGCTTGTCGTGCCGCACCAGAAAACGATACGCCCCGAAATTCACCGCCACCGTGCCCGCCTCAAAGGCTGCAAAAGCCGGCTTGTTCTTCACCAGCGCGTTCGGCAGCATCGCCTCGTGATAGTACTGCGGCTGCGTCAGTGCTTTCTCTGTGCTCGTGTAATCCAGCACCCGCAGCGTCGCGGCTGCACCCAGCATGCTCCAGTCCAGCAGCTTCAGCCCTGGCGCTTTCTCCTGTACCTGAGGGGCGCGCACGGGGTAGACGCCCATCGCCGAGCTGCTGAAGCTCTCCGGCGATGCGTCTGCCACAACGGCATTCGGTACGGGAGCATTCACCAGCATCGCGGTTTGCTGGGCTGAACAGATCGTGGAGGCAGACAGCAACGAGAGAACCGGCAGAAGCAGAACAGCAGAGGGGAACTTCATGTTTTCCTCATCGGCTTGAACGGCTCGCACTGTTTTTTCAGCTGGATCGAGAAAAGGCAGAAACAATGCAAAGTCGTGCAATGAGTTGGGCTCGGGATGATGCGGCTGGGGGGTGCGTGACGTCGAGCCTTTTGCGCCACTACCGCAATTCACTTAACGGATGAGTGAGTGTGGCACAGAAAGCGTTTCGAGTGAACTTATCTTGCGTCACTGCAATAAGTTACGGGAGAGCCAGGGATTCCATGGCTCTTCGGTGAAAGGCAGGTGTGACTGTCCCGTCCAAAATCGGTTACTTGTGTGCACAAGAAAGCCGGAAGAATGGTTACGAACGCGGTCTGCGCCTCGAGGTACGGTCCCACAAATCCAACAAAAGGCGGCATCAACCGCCAGAAGCGAGGTAACCACCGCCGAGCGCGCGCTGCTGCTCGTGCGTCCGCCGCGGAAAGCTCGAGTCCAAACACATGGCGAAGAGGTAACGGTATCCATTCTGTTGTTAGCGCTCGATACCACACCGGCGGACGAATCCACGAGCCCGCTCCAACCAGAAGATTGTGTGCCATCGACCGTGTCGTCTCGCTCACGCCCAGCGTGTCGGACGCGATCATCTCCTGCATGTACGTATTAAATGCCGTCCAGTCGCGCGGCAGCGCTTCGCGTGGAATTCCAAACAGCGCCGCCGTCGTTTTGCTCTCCTCGTAATACTGCTCGCGCTCCGCGTCCGACAAATGTCCGACACACTCGTAGGCCAGTACCGCGCTCTCCACCAGCGTCGCGTACACCCAGCGCAGCGCCGAAAGGGTATTCGCCTCGTAGTGCGACCCCGCCGGCCACCCCGCCACAGCGTCCGCCATTTCCCCCCGAATCCCCGTGTGCAGCGCGTGCAAATGCCGCGACGCCGCGAGCGCTTGTCCGACGCTGCCAAAGATCATCGTGAACACGATGCGAAATGTGTTCTGGAACCGCGCGATCGGATCATCGAGCAGTGACGAGTGCTGCGCCAGCGCCGTCGTCACCCACGGATGCGCCAGCTGCAGCAGTGCCGCCCGCCCGGCCCCGAGAAACAAGGCCGCCTCCCGGTTCACCTTCCAGGTGACGGATGTCGGACCGAAGATCCCCGCCCGCGAATCCCGTGTCTGACGCGCGATCTCGCTGAGCAGCGATTCCAGTTCCGCCCGCGAGACAAGATGCTCCATACCCCTGCTGTGCTGAGCTGTGTCAGACAAAATGACGCGCCGTGTCCGACGCGCCAATCAGGATTCAGTTCAGCCGCTGCCCGCCGCCGAACTCGCTGCGATGCCGGCTGTACGTGAAGTAAATCACCAGCCCGATCAGCCAGCCAGATGAAGAACGCGGATCCACGTCATCACTTCCAGCCCCATCATCAGCACCACGCAGAAAATGATGCTGAGCACCGGGAACACCGGCCCCAGCGGCGCGCGGAAAGCTCGCCGCCGGTTCGGCTCGCGATAGCGCAGGATCAGCACCGCCGCCGACACCAGCACAAACGCAAACAGCGTTCCGATATTCGACAGGTTCGAAACCGTGCCGATATCGAACAGCCCGGCCGGAATCCCGACCACAAACCCCGCCACCCACGTCGCCACCGCCGGCGTCCGGTACTTCGGATGCATATGCGAAGAAAATCGGGGGCAGCAGCCGGTCCCGCGACATCGAAAACCACACCCGCGCCTGCCCCAGCTGGAACACCAGGATCGACGAGATCATCCCCATCATGGCGCCAATCACCACAAACAGCCGGATCCAGTGCAGCGGATGGCCCCCCGGCAGCACCGAGAGCCTCTGCAGCGCGTTCACCACCGGCGCCGCATCGCCCATGATGCTCTTCCACGGCACGAGGCCCGTCAGTACAACCGCCACGCCGATATACAGAATCGTGCAGATGAACAGCGTAGCCAGAATGCCGATGGGCACGATCGCGCTGCGGATTGTTGCACTCTTCCGCCGCCGTCGACACCGAGTCGAAACCGATATACGTGAAGAAGATGATCGATCCGCCCGTCAGCACCCCGTCCAGCCGTTCGGCAAAACGGATGACAGTAGTGCGGCTGGATAAAACTGGCGCCGAACGAAGACGAAGACCAGAATGGCGGCGATCTTCACCAGCACCATAATGTTGTTCGTCTCCGCCGACTCGCGAATGCCCCGCACCAGCACCACCGTCAGCAGCAGCACGATCAAAAACGCCGGAATATTGAACCCGAAATGCCAGCCCGCCGGATATAAATCGTGTCCCGCCAGGTCCTGCAACCCCGTCCGGCAAATATGCCGGCGAAATCCAGTTCAGCGGCGGATGGATGTCCGAACCAGTCCAGCAGATCCACCACGTGCGCCGCGAACCCGACGCTCACCGACATGTTGGAGAACGCATACTCAAGGATCAGGTCCCAGCCGATGATCCACGCGATCAGTTCGCCCATCGTCGCGTAGGTGTACGTGTACGCCGACCCCGCAATCGGAATCATCGACGCCAGCTCCGCGTAACAGAGCCCCGTGAATGCGCACACAATCGCCACCAGCAGCAGCGAAACGCCAGTGCCGGACCCGCGCCCGGCCGCCCCGCCATGGCCGTGTGCCGTGAGAAGATAGTCGAATTAGCGGAGTATTTTGATCGCCGGCGAGTCGAACTTCTGCCCCGCCATCGCGGTCCCGATGACGGTAAAGATCCCCGACCCGATCACCGCGCCAATGCCCAGCGCCGTCAGCGAAACCGGCCCAAGCGTCTTCTTCAGGCTGTGATTCGGGATCCTCCGAATCGGCAATCAGCTTGTCGATCGATTTGCGCGCGAACATCTGCTGTCCGGGGCTGGGTCCCTGCGGGCCGAGATGGTGGCACGGGCTGTTCCGGCAACGACTGCTCCTGCGGGGAGGAGTGGGTGTTGTGTGAGTGTAACGGTTTCGCGAGGCCGGCGGAAGAGGATCCGCCAGCCCCGAGGTTTTCTGCCCTGGCCCTAAGCGCCCGTTACCGCTTCGACTGCCCGCGCGCCAGCTTCCTCACCTTCTTCTTCAGCGATCCGCGCGGCGTCGTCCGCTTTGCCTTGGGAGCGGCCTTCTTGCGTGCCGCCCGTTTCAACTTCCTTGCGTGCGGCCTTGTCCGTCATCGCTTTCGTGTTTGCCATAGATCCTTTTGTGCGAGCTTGCTCTTACCGCTTGCAGAGATTCTTCGTTTTGAAAGGGGCACGGCTTCAGCCGTGCCATTCCGGGTGCAAATTCGATCGGCTTTAGCCGCTGAGGGACGATTTCCGCCTCAGTCTACAGCCGCTCGAGCTGCGCGAATTTCTCCACCAGCTTTTTCACTCCGAATCCTGAAAATTGTACCGTAATCTTCGCATCGTCTCCGTCGCCCTCGCGCTTGAATACGATGCCTTCCCCATATTTCGGATGCCGCACCCGCTGCCCGCTCCGGAATCCCTTCGCCCCGGTCGGCTCCGGCACATCCAGCTTCGGCCGTGCGCCCTTCGCCGGCATGCTGCGCCCCGCCGGGCCCCGTCCCGTAAAGAACTTCGCAATGTTGTCGACCGAATTGCCCGGCGGCGGACTCACCAGCCGCCGCTTGCCCGTGCTCCCGCCTGTCCCGGCCGCCCCTTCGTTCCCGAGTCCGTCCGATACGACGCGCTCTGATCCTCATCCTCATAGCTGTAGTGCCGCGAGCTGAATTCGTCACCGCCACTGCGACCCAATCGCGACGGCGTCTCGGTGTATTGCGCCGCATAACCGCCCCAGCTCGTCGCGCGCCCGCGCCCGCCGCTCAAATCCTCCATCAGATGCTGCGGAATCTCCTCCAGAAACCGCGATGGAATCGATGCCTCCGGCATATCGTTCCCATACCTCCGCCGATACCGCGCCCGCGTCACCACCAGCGAATCCATCGCCCGCGTCAGCCCCACATAGCACAGCCGCCGCTCCTCCTCCATCTGCGGAGGATCGTTCAGCGTCCGCGAGTGCGGAAACAATCCCTCCTCCATCCCCGCCAGCACCACCAGCGGAAACTCCAGCCCCTTGGCCGCATGCAGCGTCATCAGCGTCACCCGCGCCTCGGGATCGTACTGGTCCGCATCGCTCACCAGCGCCGCATGATCCAGAAACTCCGCCAGCGTCTCGCCGCGCTCCTGCGCATCCTGCGCCGCGTTCGCCAGCTCCTTCAGGTTCTCAATCCGCGAGAAACGCCTCCGGCGTCCCTTCCGCTTCAAGCGACTTGATGTACCCGGTGCGATCGATGATGAACTTGATCAGCTCCGGCAGCGTCGCCGCCCCACCCGGCTTGCGAAATCCCGGCACCGCCTCTATCTGTCGCGTTCTTCTGAACCCTGCGCCCTGGGCTCTGTACCCTGCTGCCGCCGCATGCTCCACCACCGGCTCTTCCGCGAACACAGAAAACTTCGCCGGCTCGAAATCTCTCCGCGCTCTCCGAGATGTAATCGTCGCCGCTTCATCGTCCGCGTCATGCGTCAGCGCCAGCATCCCCTGCGCGCCAAAGTCGAAGCTCGTATCGTCTGCCCGCTCTTCCGTGCACGGCCTCGTCTGAGCCCTGCGCCCTGAGCCCTGTGCCCTGTAACGCCACCTCCGCCGTCAGCTTCTCCACAAACGTCGCGCCCATCATCGCGCGCGCATCCATAATGATCTGCCGGAACCCATCCAGCGCCTGCAGCGCGCGCGCCGGCAGCAGCTGCCGCTCCAGCGCCCGATCGATCCCCGTCCACACGCTCGACCCCGTCTCCAGCGCGATCCGCTCCAGCGTCTCCATCGTCGTCTTCCCGATACCCCGCGCCGGCGTGTTCACCGCCCGCTGCAGCGCAATCGAGTCGTGCGGATTCGCCACCAGCTTCATATAGCTCAGCAGATCCTTGATCTCTGCCCGCTCGTAGAACGAGAAGCCGCCCACCATCGTGTACGGAATGTTGTACCGCCGCATCGCCTCTTCCACCAGCCGCGACTGCGAGTTCGTCCGATACAGCACCGCGCATTTGCCGCCATCGCCGCCCTCTTCGCCCGCCTTGCGCAGATACTTCTGGATCGAGTCCGCGATGAACAGCGCCTCGTTCTCCCCATCCGGAGCCTCGTAGTATCCAATCAGCGCGCCGCCCTCGCGCGAGGTCCACAGCCGCTTGCCCTTGCGCTGCGCATTGCGCGCCACCACCGCCGACGCCGCTTCCAGAATGATCTGCGTCGACCGGTAGTTCTGCTCCAGCCGCACCGTCTTCGCGCCCGGAAAATCCTTCTCGAACTCCAGGATGTTGCGAATGTCCGCGCCGCGCCACGAGTAGATGCTCTGATCCTCGTCGCCCACCACGCACACATTCTTGTCCTCGCCCGCCATCAGCTTCATCAGCTCGTACTGCGGCCGGTTCGTGTCCTGATATTCGTCGATCAGCAAATACCGGTACCGCCGGTTGTAGCGCTCGCGCGTCTCCGCCGACACCTTCAGCACCCGCACCGCCTCCAGCAGCAGATCGTCGAAGTCCATCGCGTTCGCCTTGCGCAGCTCCTTGCGATAGCCCTCGAAAATGTGCGCCACCCGCTCGCTCAGCGGATCCGCCGAGGCCAGGTAGTACTCCTGCGGATCGATCATGTGATTCTTCGCCCACGAAATCTTTCCCAGCACCACCCGCGGCGTCAGCTGCTTGTCGTCGAGGTTCATCCGCCGCATCACGGCCTTCACGATGGCCTGCTGATCCGTCTCGTCGTAAATCGCGAAGCTCTTCGTCAGCCCCTCGTTGTTCACCCGCAGCACTTCAACATCCCGCCGCAGCAGCCGCACGCAGAAGGAGTGAAACGTCGAGATCAGCGGCTTGGCCAGCGACCCGTGCCCGATCAGCTTCTCCACCCGCTCCGCCATCTCGCCCGCGGCCTTGTTCGTGAACGTCACCGCCAGAATCGCATCCGGCGCCACGCCCCGCTGCTCGATCAGGTACGCGATCCGGTGCGTGATCACGCGTGTCTTCCCCGACCCCGCCCCGGCCAGAATCAATACCGGTCCATCGGCGATTTCCACGCCTTCGCGCTGCTGCGGATTCAGTTTGCTGAGGAGATGCTGCAAGGGATAGGCTCTCCTCTATTTTAATCGCTCGCCGCACCTGTTAATTTCTTCTCCAGATGCCGCTCCTCATCGCGCGCGACCTCACCAAGAGCTACGCAAAGAACGCGCCCCCCGTCGTCGACCGCGTCTCGCTCTCCATCGACCGCGGCCAAACCCTCGGCCTCGTCGGCGAATCCGGCTCCGGCAAAAGCACCATCGCGCGCCTCATCCTCGGCCTCGTCGAGCCCACCTCCGGCTCGGTCACCTTCGACGGCCACCCCGTCACCGGCGTCCCCCAGCACCAACTCCGCCCCCTCCGCCGCCGCATGCAGCCCGTCTTTCAGGATCCCTACGCTGCCCTCAATCCCCGCATGCGCGTCGAGCAGATCGTCACCGAGCCGCTCGTCATCCACGAGACGCGGCACAGCTCGCCGCGCCGAGCGCCGCCGCCGCTGCCAGGAACTCCTCCGCCAGGTCGGCCTCGACGACTCCGCCATGCCGCGCTACCCGCACGAATTCTCCGGAGGCCAGCGCCAGCGCATCAACATCGCGCGCGCCCTCGCCCTCCGCCCCGAGCTGCTCGTCCTCGACGAGCCCGTCTCCGCCCTCGACGTCTCCGTCGGCGCGCAAATCGTCAACCTGCTCCGCGACCTGCAGCGCGACTTCTCCCTCACCTACCTCTTCATCTCGCACTCCATGCCGCTCGTGCGCTACCTCTCCACGAACATCGCCGTCCTTCACGCCGGCAAGCTCGTCGAACTCGGCACCCGCGACCAGGTCTGCGACTTCCCGCGCGAGGACTACACCCGCCAACTCGTAGCCGCCACTCCGGAGATCAGGATCGCTGATCCCGGCGGTCACCTTATATAGAGCACTCCGTCTCATGTGAAGCACGACCCCACCGCACGTGGAAAAAAAGCAGCCCCGAAATGCTGACTCGGCCAGGTTCACCCCACAGCAAGCAGCAGAAGCCTTCGCCCGCCGCTTTTCAATCAGATTCGCGCCGACCCTCGCCCGAAAGTAATGCGATCCGTCCTTCGCGGTTCCCATTTTGGGAAGCCCAGCCCCCAGCCCAAACCCACAACGACTGCGCAGGCCAGGTTCACCCCACAGCAAGCAGCAGAAGCCTTCGCCCGCCGCTTTTCAATCAGATTCGCGCCGACCCTCGCCCGAAAGTACTGCGATCCGTCCTTCGCGGTTCCCATTTTGGGAAGCCCAGCCCCCAGCCCAGACCCCCACGACTGAGCAGCCAGGTTCACCCCACAGCAAGCAGCAGAAGCCTTTCCTGCCCAAACTTCAATGCCAATCCTCTCCGTATCCACTCCAAAGTACTGCGCAGGACGGTTTTAGGAAAAACCGCCCCCCCCCGAAATTCACCCCTGACCGGCTCTCCGCTAACCGGCTTCTAGCCGACCGGTTCTTAGCTGACCGGTTCTTCGCTACAGGCTACGGGCTACCGCCTACCGCCTCTCGATACAATCGACCCAGTGCACCCCACCGTCCTCCACTACATCTTCCTGTCCTTCGCCGCCGGCCTCGGCGGACTCGTCAACGCCGTCGCCGGCGGAGGCGGCTTCCTCGTCTTTCCGTCCCTCATCAAGGCCGGACTCCTCCCCATTCAGGCCAACGCCACCAACACCGTCTCCCTCTGGCCCGGACAGTTCACCTCCATCGCCGGCTATCGCGAAGACCTGCGCAAGAACCACCGCCTCGTCATCCCCGTCGTGCTCGTCGCCTTCGCCGGCGGCCTCCTCGGCGCGCTCACGCTTCTCAAAGGCACGCAGAATTCCTTCCTCCGCCTCGTGCCGTATCTGTTTCTCCTCGGCGCCACCAGCTTCGCCTTCAGCGGACCCATCGCGCGCATGGTGCGCCGCCGCGCTGCCGAGCAGGCCACGCATCCCGACCAGCTTCATCGCGTCGCCATGGTTCCTCTGCTGGTGTCGTTGCTCGTCATCACCTACTACATCGGCTACTTCGGTGCCGGCGCGGGCCTGCTCACCATGACCGCCCTCGCCCTCTGCGGCATCGAGCGCATCGCCGAAATCAACGCCCTCAAAGTCGTCATCACCACCGTCGCCAACGCCGTCGCCTCCATCACCTTCATCATCGGTGGCGCGGTCGAGTGGCGTTACTGCTGGCTCATGATGATCGCCTGCGCCATCGGCGGCTATGCCGGCGCCCGCAACTCGCGCCGCATCTCCGACCGCATCCTCCGCCCCATCATCATCGTCCTCGGCTTCGTCATCGCCATCTACTTCTTCATTCACCAAAAAGCTCTATGAGCACGATCAGCCCCGCCGTCAACCTCATCGGATACTTCGCCGCCGCCGGCACCACCCTCTCCTTCGTGCCCCAGCTGGTCCGCGTCTGGCGCCTCCGCAGCGCCCGCGAAATCTCCCTCGTTACCTTCAGCGTCTTCTCGCTCGGCGTCTTGCTCTGGCTGCTCTACGGGATTTGCATCGCCTCCGTGCCCATCATTCTCGCCAACTCCATCAGCCTCGCGCTCTCCCTCGCCATCATCGTCCTCAAGCTGCGCTTCGATCGCGGATAAAAAAGAGACACCCCGCGCCCCCAACCTTCAGGACGCGAGGTGCCCCTCAGTTCTGACCCTTGTTATTTCCCGCCGCAATCGCAGTGCGACGAACTGCTATGGCTACCCGGGCAGCAACTCGCGCCCGGCCTGCAGCACGCCGAGCCTCCCTTACAACATGCGCCGCCCACCGCAGCCATTGCGGAAACAGCAAACAACGACGTTGCAATCAAAGCAAACAATTTCGTTTTCATCGGAAAAACTCCTCTCAAGTGTGAAAAGGGACGGTCCTGCGCGCGAACAATCTGCGCGCCTGAAAATACTGCGCCCACACTGCGAGGATTAAATTCGAAGGTCGTCCTTCAGAAGAAACACTGCGGCCCGATAGTGAAACCCCGTCGTCCGCTCCTGCATCGGCTCAGGCGAGCATGGCTGCGCACCGTCAACCCAGGTGGCCGCGACCGCGCCCTGTGCCTCATCCCGGCGCGCCCGGTCGGTCTGCGCTTCAGCCTTTTCCGGTACCTGCTCGGTACAACGCGCGCTCGAGCAGCTCTCGCTGGTTTCCGACCGCGGGCAGCAGGGCATGTGGCCCCGCCGGCAATGCATCGCCGGCGTCACTGCGGTATCGGCGAACGCGAGTGTTACCACCCACACTGCCGACAGCGCCAGAGCCAGCGCTCTTACCCTCCGCCCATCGATCCAGCTCAACACAGGCTCAGTCTATCCGGGCTCCGGCAAACCCAAAGTGATCTGCATCACGACCCTGGCCGCCCCACCGGCAGCAGAATCATCTTCTCCGATGCCGGTCGATTCACCGACCGCACGATGTGCGGCGTGATCACAATCGCCAGCTCCCCGATATCGAGGTTGCTGTTCTTGTTCGTCGTGCTCTGGAATCCCGGCAGCTCGCTCAACCCAGGAATTCCCGTGATCGCGTTGGACTCCTGCCGGGTCACCGAACTCACCAGCAGCGCGCTCTCCCCCATCTTCACCGACGTAATCGCGTTGTACTCCCGGTTGCTCAGCACCGGCAGCCCGTTGATCGACGATCCCGCCAGCGCCGACAGCGTCAGGTGGAACTTCATCGACACCCGGTCCTTGCCCTCGATGTTCGGCGTCACGTTCAGCGTCAGCCCGATGTCCTGGTACTCCACCTGCGGAATGTTCAGCTGCGAGGCCGCCTGTAACGCGGAAGCACTGATACCCAGGTTCTGCAGCGTGCTCGAAAGCCCTGCATTCGACAACCCAGGAATGTTCAGGTTCTGCGTGCCGCCCAGGCTGGAGTAGCTCGACGTCTCGATCGGATACCGCTCGCCCGCCTTGATCGTCGCCTCCTCGCGATCCAGAACCCGCATTTGCATCTGGTCGAGCGACCGCACATCCGACGAGTTCAGCTGCATGTTCAGCGATCCTCCCTGGTACGCCACGCCGGTCATCGTCAACCCGCCGCCAAACACCCCAAACGGCTGCGTCAGAATCGTGTTGCTCAGCTGCCCGGAAGCGATCAGGATCGCCAGAATCGCCTCCCAGTCCCCCGGCGCCGCCAGCCCGCTCGAAATAATCTCCTGCACCGTGCTCGCATTGCTGTTCAGAATGTTGCGCGCCTCCGAGTACACGTTGAACAGCGACGTCTGGTTCGGCAGAATCGCCCCCAGGTTCACCGCCTTGGTCCGGTCCACCTCGAACATCCGCACGTCCAGCTGCACTTCGCTCCGCCCCTCCAGCAGAGTCTTCAGCGTGGCGTTCAGCGCATTCACGTCCTCCATTCGCCCGCGCACCGTCAGCGTTCCGCTGCTCGGATTGGCCACCGAAGTCCGCAGTGCAAACACGTTCTTCACCGCGTTGGCGATCTCCGTCATCTCGCTGGTGGACATCCCCGGCAGGTAAACCGTCTCCGCCGCCAGCCGCTCCAGCTTGTCGTGATTGGCCCGCGTATCTTTGGCGACCAGCGCCCGTACCGGATCCAGCGGCACCACGAACGTCCCCGTCGCCAGTTCCAGAGTTCGCTCCGCCGCAGCCCAGTCCGCGTCATCCACGTCGTACCGCACCGTCTGCGCGTCGATCGAATCGTCGAGCATCGACTGGATCCCATACGCCTGCAGCACCTGCTCGATCACGTTGCGCTTGCTCGCCCGAATGTGAAAGCTCTTCGTACCGCCCTTCGGCTGCAGGACAATCGGCGGAGCCAATTCCGTCTCCTTCGATCGCACCGCGGCTCGCCCGCCACCGTCTCCGACGCCAGCTCATTGAGGTGCTGCACTGCCTCAGGACTCGCCGGATCCACACTGTACGCCTCGGCGATCTTCGCCCTCGCCTCCGTGTAGTGGCCCAGAATCTTCTCCTTGTCCGATTGCTGGATCAGCTCCGTCACCCGATGCGCGCGCGCGATCTGATCGGCCATCTCGTACTTCTTCGAGCCGTGGACGCTGCAACTGGCCGAGATCGACAGCCACAATACGCCGTCGGACGTCAGCCTGGCCTGGACCGGCCCGCTGCAAACGGGCAACAACGCGATGCTGCAATTTCTCACGCGTGACGACCTGCTGCTGACGCCGGTGCTTGCCCGTCCGCCGATCAAGCTCGGCGAACTCGACCAATCGCAATCCGCCGACAAGATTATTGCCTGGCTGCAAGATTATTGTCCCATTACTCCGCTGGCGAACGCGACGGGCCAGCCGGCGATGTCGGTGCCGCTGTTCTGGAATGCGGAAGCCTACCGCCCATCGGCAGCCACTTCATCGCCCGCCACGGCGACGAGGCAACGCTATTGCGACTGGCGGCGCAACTCGAGGAAGCCCGACCGTGGGCCAGGCTGCTGGCCAACAACGAATGCGGTCGGCGGCAGCGCCACGCCTGCGGCGTCATAACGATTCAAGAAATCAAAAGCCAAACAATCCGCAGAGTGCACAGATTTCGCAGGCAGGACGAAAGATTGAGTTGATGTCGTGGAATACATTCCGCCTTTCGTCTTAAAATCTGTGTCAGCTGCGAAATCTGCGGATGAATCCCGCATTTCGGTCACCTTTACTCGACGCTTCACGTTCCATGGAAATCAAACCCGATTCGTTTGAGAAGCTCGGCGTCTTTTATCTCGGTCGCGAATATGATCTCGACCACGGTCAACCGCGGGACAAGCTGCTCTTGTACGACTCGAAGGATTTGCTGACGCACGCCGTGTGCGTCGGCATGACGGGCAGCGGCAAGACGGGTCTGTGCATCAGCCTGCTGGAAGAGGCCATCATCGATCACGTGCCGGCGATCGCGATCGACCCGAAGGGCGACCTGTCGAACCTGCTGCTGACCTTTCCCCGGCTTCGCGGAGAAGACTTCGCCCGTGGGTCGACGCGGGCGAGGCCGCCAGGGAGGGGCATACGCTGGCCGAGTTCGCCGAGGCGCAGGCCGCGCTCTGGAAGAAGGGTCTTGCCGACTGGGGGCAGGATGGGGCCCGGATCGAGCGGCTACGCCAGAGCGGGGAGTTTCGCATCTACACTCCCGGGAGCCAGGCCGGGCTGCCGATCTCGATCCTCAAGTCGTTCGCCGCCCCGCCCCAGGCCATTCGCGACGACGGCGAGCGCTCGGCGAGCGGGTCGGCACCACGGCGACCAGCCTCCTGGGGTTGCTCGGGGTTGACGCCGATTCGATGCAGAGCCGCGAGCACATCTTGATTTCCAACATCCTTGCCAGTGCCTGGAAGGCCGGCAACGACCTCGAGCTGGCTGCGCTGATCGGGTTGATTCAGAACCCGCCGTTTGGCCGCGTGGGGGTGATCGACCTCGAGTCGTTCTTTCCCGCCAAGGATCGCTTCGCGCTGGCCTTGCGGCTGAACAATCTGCTGGCCGCACCCGGGTTCGACAACGTGGCTCCAGGGCGAGCCGCTCGACATCGGCGCCTGCTTTACGCCCCCGACGGCAAGCCGCGGGTCTCGATCATCTCGATCGCCCATCTGGGCGAAGCGGAGCGGATGTTCTTCGTCGCGCTTTTGCTCAACGAGGTCCTCGGCTGGGTGCGCACCGAGCCGGGCACGACCAGCCTGCGTGCGCTCCTCTACATGGACGAGATCTTCGGCTACTTTCCCCCCGTCGCAACCCCGCCTTCGAAGCGCCCGCTGCTGACGCTCTTGAAGCAGGCCCGCGCCTACGGACTGGGAGTGGTGCTGGCGACCCAGAACCCCGCCGACCTCGACTACAAGGGGCTGTCGAACACCGGCACCTGGTTCCTGGGCCGGCTGCAAACCGAACGAGACAAGCCCGCGTCATCGAAGGCCTGCAAGCGCGGTGGCCAGCGCCGGTGCGCAGTTCGAGAAGCAAGCAATCATCTGCTTTCCGGTCTGAAGAACCGCGTCTTCTATGCACACGTTTACGTAGATGTGCCGGTCAGGTTTGAGCGCGGTGGGCCATGTCGTACCTTTGCGGTCCACTGGTGCGCGATCAAATCAAAAAACTGTGCGACGCAGCCTGGCGCCACGAGCGCCGGAAACAACGCTTCGGCGGCCACGTCAGCGACCACCGGCAATGCCACGGCGAGGACCGCAGCTGCTCAGGCCCCGATCACCGCCGCAGCGAGCAGCGACCTTTCGACCCAGCCGCCGCTCTGTGCCGCCCCAAATCCCGCAATTCTTTGTCCCCCTGCGCGGTGCGGCATCAGCCGGCGCCAGGCTCGTCTACCAACCGACGGTCCTCGGCCTGGCGACGGTGCATTTCACCGACAAGAAACTGGCCATCGATGCCGGCAACGCCCCGTCTGTTGGCTGGCCAGTTTTCACGCCACGACCGGCGCGATCGACTGGACCACGGCCCAGCAAGCGCAACTCACAGACGACGACCTGGAAAAGCAACCGGCCGACCAGGCCTCGTTCTGCGCCGCTGCCGGCTGAGGGCTCGAATGCCAAGAGCATGACTACCTGGCAAAAAGCTTTTGCCGACGCAGTCTACCGGCTGTCAAAAGTCGACCTGATGAAGTGCCGCTCGACGAGGTTTCGAAGCCGACGAGACGGAACGGCATCCGCATTCGCTTGCAGCAGCGGGCGCGAGCAGCGCGACGCCTTGCTCGCGAAGCTGCGTGAGAAATACGCACCCAAGCAAGCGCAGCTCGAAGAGCGGATTCGCCGGTGAAGCCGGTGCGTGAAAAGAGCGAAGCCCGGGCCGAGGGTTGGCAGACGATAATCTCCTTCGGCGCGACGATCCTCGACGCGGTGCTCGGCCGCAAGCGGTCAAGCGCGACCACCGTGCGCAGTGGAGCGCGGCCCGCGGCGTCGGCCGGTCGATGAAGCAATCGGCCGATGTCACCGAGGCCGAGGGTTCGGCCCAGTTGCTCCAGGCCCAGCAAGCGCAGCTCGAACAAGAGTTGCAGGCCGAGACCACGGCCGCGCAAGCCAAAAGCGACCCGCTCACCGAGACGTTCGAGACGATTTCGCTACGGCCGAAGAAGGCCGACATCGCCGTGCACCTGACGGCGCTCGCCTGGCTCCCACAATGGCAAGACGCCACTGGCACCCTGAAAGCAGCCTGGGAGTAACCGACAACGCATCGATGCTAATGGCGATCGCATCCGCAACAACTTTTCCAACCGCTTGTGCAGATCCTGCCATTGCTCGTCGACGATGGGCGAAACAGTCGCCTCGATCGGCAGCGGCGCCGGCTGACCTTCTTCGTCGACTTGCACAAAGCCCAGCAGGGCGTCCATCCACGGTCCCTCTTCACCGTTCAAGGGTGTGCCGATCAGTCCGACCACCAGGTACGCCCGCGTCGCGTGCAGAACCACGCCCTGGATCTCGACCATCGTGCCGACGGGCACAGGCCGGTAGCATTCCAGCGTCAGCATGCGCCGCAGCAAAAAGTTCGCCCCGCTGCCGACGGTTTGAACGGCCGTGACGTAAGCAGCCTCAATCGCGACTGGCGCAACAGCGAACCCGCGTACAGCGTATCGTGATGATTCGTATCGGCCGGCAAGACCAGCCGGTGTGTGCAGGTGACGCGGTCGCTCATTGTTCTTATCTTATACCAATGATTCTTGGCTGCCCAAAGTTTTGGCATCAATGGCTCGGTCGTTCGACGCTTCACCGTTGACGTCTCCCGCATTTTTGGCGACGAAAGAATGAATTCAACAGTTCCCTCATATATTGAATCGCGAATTCGTCGAACGGTCCCGACGGGTCTCTGTGTCGTCCCAGGCTCAACCCCGGTTGTTGCCTTTGGAAATGGAACCGCAACTGTCGCAACTCTGGGATTGAATCCAAGTGCGGACGAATTCCTCGAGAATGGAATAGAGCTAGACGGTCCCGCTCGTGCGCCTTGCGACGCACCGTTCGATTGGAACAAGCAATCTCGTCAACGCCTCGCTGGAAACCATCTCGAAAGTTCTGGATGAATCCAATGATTATTTTGGAAAGAATCCATACCGTTGGTTTGATAAGTTCTCACCCATATTGCAGGCGTGTGGCGCGGCGTATAGCAATGGCACAGCCTGCCACCTTGACCTCGTGCAATGGGCTACGTCGCCAAAGTGGCGAGCCTTTCCGCCTTGATTCGAAAACAATTGATCTTGGATGACGCCGAGTTTTTGGTTGAACAGCTTCGAAATGAGCGATTGCGGCTCTTACTCGTCAATGGAATGGGCGTTTACCGCCACCTCCCAGAAATCATACGTAACAATCTGACGGAGACGGATCGGCTAGATCGCAGTGGTCGCCTTTCTTGTCGGCTCTTCACCGGAACAGCGTTCGGGCACCTTAAGGTGGTCGCGTGGAATATCAATCTTCAATCATCGTGGGGCGTGACAGATCGGCTACGGGATGATTTAGCATTGAGAGTCCAGGCCATATATAACCGACGAAATTGAGCCCCTCAGTCACGGCTTCAAGTAAATTGCAAATGGCCCGCTGCATGGACGATCAGAAAACCTTTTCCGCGCTGGGCTTTGCTCTTCGCCATGCTCAGCATGGCCGTGGGCACGGGCAGTATCTGGCGGTTTCCGCGATCCTGGCCAGCAATGGCGGCGGCACGTTTCTGGTGCCGTGGGTCATCTCGCTCTTCGCCTGGAGCATCCCGCTGATCATTCTCGAATTCGCGCTCGGCCGCGGCATGCGCGCCGGGCCGCCGGGCGCGATCGTGCGCCTAATCGGACCGAAGTTCGCCTGGATGGGAGCCTGGATCACGCTCACCGCCGTGGCAATCATGTTTTATTACTCGGTGATCACCGGCTGGGTGCTCGAATATCTGATCGTTTCTTGCACCGGGCAGTTGGCGAAGGCCGATCCACAGCAATTCTACGATCAGTTCGTTGCCGGGCCGTGGCCGCTGATGCTGCACTTTGTCAGCATGGGGCTGGCGATCCTGGTCATTCGGCGCGGGATCGGCGCGATTGAGCGCGTGACGACGCTATTATTGCCTAGCCTGTTCTTTCTGGTTGTGGTGCTTGTGATCCTGCGCGGTGTTGTTGCCCGGGGCCGACGCTGGACTAAAGTTCATATTTACCGTCTATTCGGCGCAATTATGGAATTATCGCATCTGGCTCGAGGCCCTCACGCAATGCTGGGGACACAGGCTCGGGCTGGGGGTTGATCACGGTCTACGCGATCTACGTCCGCGGAAAGGACGACAGCAGCGTCAATTGCTTCTTGCTGGGTATCGGCAACAACATCGCCTCGCTGTTGTCGGGCGTGGCTGTGCTATGCACGATCTTCGCCATCATGCCCAACGCGGGTGAGCAAATCGTCGGCGCGGTAACTATGGCCTGACGTTTGTTTGGTTTCCGCAGTTGTTCGCCCGCATGCCGGCCGGCAGCCTGTTCATGATCTTCTTCTTTGCCGAGCCGTTCATGGCGGCGTTCATGTCACTGATTTCGATGGTCGAGTTAGCCGTGCGCGGCCTGCAGGACCTGGGGTTCATGCGCAACCGTTCACTGGTCATTGCCGGCGGGCTGGGGCTGGCCGGCATCGCCGTCCTGCGGCCTCGACTTCCTCGCCAATCAGGACTGGGTGTGGGCCACTGGGCGCCGATTCCCAGCGGGCTGATGTTTGCCTTTGTCACGCGGCGCGACGGGCTGGACGAATTTCGCCGCCGGTACGTCAACCTGGAGTGCAATCAGATGACGATCGGCCGCTGGTGGAATTCCTCGATGGGCGTGCTCGTCCCTGCACAGGGCATCGTGCTGCTGGCGTGGTTTTTCTGGGCGACGTTTCCGCCCTCCCTCCCCGAATTTGGCGAGGTCACGCTCGCCGAACGGTTCATCGAATGGTTGCGGCCCGACCGGATCGAGAACGTGGGCACTGTGCTATGCAATGGACCGTCTTGCTGGCCGTGCTGTGGGTGCGCAAATCGCTGGATGGAGCGCAGTGCGGCCGAGGTGCCGCGCACATAGAACTTGATTGAGTGCGCCGTGAAATCCGCACGAAAGGCCGGTCTTCCAATCCCAGCCGCTTCATCTTCTTGTAGAGCGTCGTGCGGTTGATGCCGAGGGCTTCGGCCGTGGCGTGGCGGTTCCAGTGGTGGCTCTCGAGCATGTCCAAAATGATCTGACGTCTCGGGATTCGAGCGCCTCCTTCAGCGGCGGCCGGCCCGGGAGCGACGCGACCTCCCGACCGCGCGGCGATAGTGACGGCGGGAAATCGTCGGCCCGACCGCGCTTCCTTTGCCCAACAGCACCGCCCGCTCGACGACGTTTTGCAACTCGCGCACGTTGCCCGGCCAGCGATGACGCTGCAGCGTCCGGCATGCTTCGTCGGTGAAGCCGCGCACTTTCCGGCCCGATTCTTCGCACACCTCTTCAGGAAGTGCTGTGGCCAACAGCGGAATATCGGAAACTCGTTCGCGCAGCGGCGGCAGTCGATATTGATCACGTTCACGCGGTAGTACAGATCTTGGCGGAAGCGGCCCGTCGGCGACCAGGTCGTCAAGGTTTTCGTTCGTGGCCAGGATCACGCGGGCGTCGACGTGGAATGTCTTCGTGCCGCCGACTTGCTCGAACTCGAACTCTTGCAGCACCCGCAGCAGCTTGACTTGCATAGCCGGGGCTGGCGGTGCTGATTTCGTCGAGGAAAATCGTGCCGCCGTCGGCTTGCATGAATTTGCCGATCTTGTCGCCGGTGGCGCCGGTGAAAGCTCCGGCAACGTGGCCGAACAGCTCGCTTTCCAGCAGCGTTTCGGGCAGCGCCCCGCAAGCGACTTCGACAAACGGCTTGTCGCGCCGCGGCTGCGGCGGTGAATGGCCCGGGCAACCAGCGATTTGCCGGTGCCGCTTTCGCCGGTGATCAGCACGTGGCGCGGGTGTCGGCGATGCTGTCGACCATGTCGAAGACCTTGCACATGCGATGATCGTGGCCGACGATGTTCTCCATGCCGAATCGCAGATCGAGCTGGGCCTTGAGAGTTCTTGTTCTCTTCGATGCACCTGCGGCGCTGATTCAGGGCCCGCTCGATCGCCATCTCCAGCTCTTCGTCGATCAGCGGCTTGGTGAGCAGGTCGAACGCGCCGGCGCGAATCGCCTCGACGGCCGCTTCGACGGTGCCGTAGCCGGTGAGCAGGATCACGGTCGTATCCGGGCCGCAGGCTCGCGGCAATGGGCCAGGATGTCGAAGCCATCGCCATCGCCCAGGCGGATATCGGCCAGCACCAGGTCGTAATGCTTCTTGCCCAAAGCGGCAATCGCCTCGGCGACGCCGGTCATGGCATCGACGGCAAACCCCAACTTGTGCAGCCAGGCCGCCATGGACTGTAACAAGGGACGATCATCGTCCACCAGTAACAAAGACCCTCGCTTCATGGGGAATGCCTCGCCGTGCGCGAAGGTGCAGCCGAAAACCAGTGGGGTCCCTCGCGCAGCGGTCGCGGTCATCGCGCATGTGTATCTGTTGCGGCTGCGTTCCGGTGACAGCCGAGAACGACGCACGCGGATTTGGCGCTTGATAAAGGACGAGCCATCCGCTAGCGGCCGTTACAATCGTCTCAAACCACACACTCGCCCCCCGGCGGCAGGGCCACCAGTGGTGACAGGGCGCAGTTCGGGCAATCCCGTGGAGATGGGACCGCGACTGTCGTCAAATATCTACGTCACGTGCTGCACTTGGTCAACGCGGCAACCTGGTAACATGTCGAGAGACGAAGCCGAGATACCGACGAGACAGGATGATGCCGGTTGTTGGCGGCGACGTCCAGCTAGGCTAATACTCTCAGGGCCCGCGTGGCCCATGTGGTCTCTACGCTAGGTTGACGAGGAGGGTTCTGATGACCGTACGGCTATTGATCGCGGACGACCACGAAGTGGTTCGGCAGGGTTTGGCCAGCCTGCTGGCGGGAACAGATATCGAAATCATCTGCGAGGCAAGCCATCCGAGTGAAGCCGTCGAGATGGCCCATCGGCATCGGCCTGACGTGGTGCTATTGGATATTCGCATGATGGACGGCGGCGATGATGGGCTGACCGCGCTTGAGCAGATTCACAAGATCTGCCCTATATGGCGCGTTGTCATGCTCTCGGCCTTCTATATCCTACGTACATCGCGGGCCAACGCCCTGGGGGCCAGCGACTACTTATTGAAGGGCTGCACGCGCGAGCAATTGCTCCAAACGATTCACGCCGTCAGCATGCGTAAGGGACGAGCGACCACGGCGAGCTGAGCAAGGTGGCCGGCACGATGGCCACGGGCAAAAAGACCGAGGATGACGAAGCCTCGCTCACCCAGCGCGAGACGCAGGTGCTACGCCATTTGCGCTCGGCCTGTCGAACAAGGAAATCGCCAAGAGCCTGCTCATCAGCGTCGAGACCGTCAAAGAGCACGTGCAACACGTCCTGCGCAAGATTGGCGTCAACGACCGCACGCAAGCCGCGGTATGGGCCGTGCGGCGAGGTATCGTGTAAGAGAATGTTTCAAACTCCTCTCCCCTCAGGGGAGAGGGTGGGTGAGGGGTGAGACGTTGCGTTAGTGCCAGGTCGAAACTGCCGGCTCGCCGCGACCCTCCCCTAGCCCCTCCCTGATAGGGAGGGGAATTTAAAATAGTCGCAAACGCGCGGCGTCGTCACGTGATCTCGGCCAGCACCTTGGGCAGGTTCACGTCGAACGGAAAACCGCATAACAGCACCTGCGCATCAGCGTGAATTCCAGCACTTCGCGGCGCACGACGTCCGTCACGCGCAGCGGCGGCAGCGCCGAATCGATGATCAGCGTCGTGCCGGGATGCTTGTCGAGCAACTGGCAAATCGGCCCATACGCCAGTTGCGCCCGCTCGATCGGGCATACGGCCGTGATATCGATGATGATCAAATCGACCGAGCCTGTGTAATACATGCCGGCGGCCAGGGCGTCGAAGGCCGTGATGTCCGAGTCCGGCCAGCGATTGTGCACTTATTCTTGGGCACGCCTTGCCTCGCACTTATTCCTGATCGTCGATGATCCAAACGTGCATCATTCGAAATCTTCCACGCGGGGTCACGTCGGCGAAGACGCGAGACGCTTCACTCCAGCATAAGTTGCGAGTGCGTCTGCGAGGTGCTTACAAATCGATTGCCGACGATGTGCTTATCCGCCCGCGGGGTGGCCTTTTTGTACGCTTGCCGTAGCGCCGCGTGCTGACGTGCGTGTAGATTTGCGTCGTCACCAGGCTCTTATGCCCGAGCAACTCTTGCACGCTGCGGATGTCGGCGCCGGGCGTCGACCAGGTGTGTCGCGAAGCTATGCCGCAGCGTATGCGGTGTGGTGCGGCCATCGAGCCCCGTGACCTTCAGATACTTTTCCAGCAGCCGGCCAACGCTGCGCGTGGTTAGCCTGCTTGCCAAAGCGGGATTGACGAAACCGGAGCCCCAGGTTTGTCTCGGCCATGTGCCCCGCGACGCGGGCGGACTCTTCAACCACTCTGTTCATCGCCCTTGGGGCGTAGGAGCCGAGCGGCGACAGCCGCTCTTTGCGTCCCTTTACCGTGCAAGGGGGCAATATGCCTCGCGGCCAGATCCATATCGGCTATCGTTCAGTCCGACCAGTTCGCTGACGCGCAGGCCGGCCGAGTAAAAGCGTCTCGAGTAATGGCCCTGACTGCGCATGCCCGAGAGGATCGTTGCGTGGGCGGTGCGTCTGAGCAAGCGGTCCAATTCTGCTCGTCGACAGGAAATGCGGCAGCGACCTGCCCGCGCCGCGGATTACGGAGCGGCTTGGCCCGGGTTGGGTCTTGGTTGACCCTCTGCGCTTGACCAAAGCGAAAGAAGCTGCAAGCCAAGTCCAAGCGCCGGGCGATGGTCGTCTTGGCGTAACCGGCCGAGTGCATGGCTCGAGGCGTAGCCTCGCAGATCGAGCGTCGTCAGGTCGGCCGGCTCGGATCAGCGGGCCGCGATGCCGCTCGCTCAGTGAGATTCGACGAAAAGAGCTTTGAGATCTTCACGGTAGCTCTTGATCGTCAGCGGCGAGGCGTTGCGCTTGATGTGCAGGTATTGCAGAAAGCGGTCTGATCGTCGCCGCCAGGGATTCGTCGGAAACGGTTGCCACGCTCGCGCCTCACTCCGATTGAATCGTAGGCAGCCAATGCTCAGGGGCGCCCAGCGGAAGCCCCGGAAAACAAGGCCATTCTCGTTGACGCGACAGGCCCGTTGTCAGTCAAGACATAAATAAGAACGGCGATTGACGACGCTAGGACGTCGTTTCTTCGCCGTCGGCCGGAAGCGGCATGCCAAAACGAGGACGCGTGGTCTGTGCCTGCTGACTTTCCTGGCGGATTTTCTGGCTCAGCACGGCGGCGTCATACCAGGAGAAGCTCAATCGGGATTTGAGGCGTATCGGCCCAGCACCCGTAAGGTCGCCTCGTGGCTCGCGTCGTTATACAAAAACACGTAGGGCCTCGGCCCCTTTGACCAGGGCGAGAACGTTGATGTCCTGGGCCACGTCGAACCTCCTCCATCCGCCGCGAGTCGGAACAAGCCGGCCTGGCCCATCACGAGGGCAGGCGGCCGCGATGACGCACTATGTCTCTTGGGTGGTATATCGGTCGTTGAACGTAAGCTCGCGCGATGCGCCGTACATCTGGGTGGCACGGCTGACGATATCGACACAATCGACAACCCTTCTCCAGCTTTAGGGATGCGAATTTCCTGCGGCGCAACCGAAATGACGTGCAGCTGCAAAGAGAGGCCGCCGACGTCGCGGCAACACAGGAAGCTGCGCGTCCGCTAGAGACGCTGGCAACAACACCGCTGGCACTGCGTCGCGATAGCTACAATAGGTTGGCAGGCTGGACAGTCCCACCGGTTCGCGGCTGGCAAAGGGCTCGCCGTAGTCGACGCCGATCGACCAACCCCAGAAAGCGGCATGGTCACGCCAGCGATCGATGAACGAAGGCGACTGCTCTTTGCGCCCGGCGATGAACTGGCTGTGGTAGCACTCCGTCATCGATGCCCGTTTGCGCGCCCAATAAGCGCTAATGTCAATCACAAATGCCGGCGGCGTGACGATGCGCAAGTGCACGCAGAAGTAATAAGAATGCGCGATGGAAAGAAGGGCTCTCCCTCAAGTTCGCTCTTGGTGAGCTTGGACCAGAAGTGCGCCGCCTCGATCAGGTCCGTGGCGGCGACATGATCGGGATGCGAATCGACCCGAATAGGGGGCGAAGATCAGCCGCGGCCGCACACGGCGAAAAACATTGGCCAACTGGGCCCTGCTTGCAGCGTGTGCTCCAGCTTGCGGTTCACCAGTCCCAGGTTGTGCCAATCGACGTTCAGAATCTTGGATGCGGCGGCCGTCTCGCGGGCGGATCTCGGGCGAGCCGTGCGGCGTCGGTTCGCCGCTCGTGAGGTCCAGGATCCCCATGTGCAACCCTTCCTCCTTGGCACGCATGATCGTGCCGGCCATGCCGAGTTCGGCGTCGTCGGGATGAAGGGCCACGACCAGGATATCGAGCACGAGTTTGCCTCCACCGAGAGTGATTCGTTGCGGCCGGAATCAACGGGCTGCTGGGTCCATTCTTACCAGCTTTCGCCGCGCGTAAACCGGGCGAGCCAGGAGAAGCAGAAAGAATCGCGGTCCGACGGCGTTGCCCAGCCTTGCCACAGCTTACGGGAGTGCTGCCCCGCTACGCCCGGCAGCACATGCTGCCAGCAAGGAGCGATGGCAAAGGCCCGTAGGAATCGGACCCGGGATTTATTGGCAAAGCGCTCGTTGCGGCGGTGCCATCGCGCTGCGGAAGAGGAGTCGACCTCTACCTGCGCCGCGGTCCTTGGTATTCAACCCGGCTCTCTTCTCTCCCATTTTCACGTCTGGGCTTCGATTATTACGCGTGAGGGTCGCTCCGCTGAGATACGCGTACGTTTTTGCGCGGCCTGCTGGCCGCCGGAATCCTGCTCGTCACGACCGTGACCAGTGGCCAACGAGTGCAGTTCTGGCTCCCTTGTCACAATCGCTGCAACCAGGCCAAGGGCAGTGAAGTCCCGGAGTTCGTGCCCGGCCTCAAGAAGATCATTGATCGTCTCAGGAAGAAGGCGCAGCAGGTCGAACGCGTCGCGGACTCCGTTGCGCTCAATATCGCCAAGGACAAGGTCTTCAGCACGCTGTTCGCGGCGCTGGAGGAGCAGACGATCACCGTGCTCGACCTGGATCAGTTACTGGAGGCCTTTGTACGTGACCCCAAAGCGGGTGGCGTGCCGGACGACGTGATCATTCTCTACAACGGGCGCTGGGTGAAGCGCGAAAACATCGTCAGCGAAGGATACTGCCGTTGCGAGCAAAACTTCTGCGTTGGCCGCAAGAACAAAATCTACTGCTACTTCGAGTCACGACTCTCACCATGGGTCGTCAAGACCGGACTGTTCTGGCGGTGTTACGACGAGTTCATCACGTGCCCGCGCTGCTCGCGCAAACACAAACGCGGACACATCGGCAGCGCCGACGTGTGCGGGAAACCGTATGCCAACCAAGAAGCACAAAGCGACACGCTAGCCTAAGCCTGGGAACCAGTACACGGTCCTGCGCGCAGACGGTGACAGCTGGGCTGCCTCCGAGTACACGGTCGGCCAGGAGCTGACGTGGTACTTCGGGATGCCATTCGGCACGATCATCTCGATCGGGACCGGCGCCAACGGCGACACGTTGACCGTTCGACGGCACCCCGCCAAGCCTCAATAGCGGCACCTGCACGCCAGGTACCAGTTCGCCCGTGCTGACCGGATGCGCGACCGGCACGCTCGCCGTGTTCGACCCGTGGTGGTGACATCGACGGGGCAGCTTCACCTTCACCGCGAACTCGATCAGCAATACGCAACGGTCGAGCAGATGAAAA
>CAVPKU010000023.1:0-135719 GCA_963705765.1 uncultured Acidobacteriaceae bacterium
TGAAGCCTCGACCTCAGGACGACCCGGGTCACGTACGCGGTGCCTGATGGTAATTCGTTCGGCGAGGCCATTGTCAACAACGTGGAATCGGATTCGGCGCATCGCGTAGCGATGAAGGCCGCGGTCAATTGGCGCTCAACACACGTTGCTGGATGTAAACCCGGCCATGCGTGGCGGCGCGGCCGCCGAAGCTGCGGCTCGCGCATATCCAGGGCAGGGTCTATGGCATGTCATCAACTACCGGAGAGCTCAGGACACTGCTCATTTGACGGGGTTCGGAGGTCTCTGGGCTGGAGCCGCCTATTACGTGACAGGCCTGGACTATCTGCTGAAAAGAACTGCAGAACATCAGCCACGGGTTCGACGAGTCGTTTTCGATCAGCAACCTGAGTTCGGGCAATGACCGAGATCGTCACGAGGGAGTGTCGGGGACGGGAGCGGATGCGCGTCCCCGAAGACTTACTCTTAGCAGCCGGAGAATGAAACGAAGTCCCCCAGCGGGTTCGGGAGCGTCGGGGTGAAGGGATGGAAGCGGAAGGAGCGCTCGGTGTTGAAGCCGGCGGCTTCGGCCGCGTCACGATCGACGAAGGGCGTGAGAGCGGTGACGGCCTGGCTGATGTCAGTCCAGCATTGGGTGCGCTCGTAGCCGTTGTTGTTCGGTGGGTCGATGCTCTCGGCGACTCCCTGCAGGCCGGTGATGAACTCGATGGGGCCGCGATCGCGTTTGGCGACGTCTCCACCGAGGACGCGGGCGAGAGTGCGGTGGTCGCTCTCGATGCCCATGATGCGGGCGGCGGTGACGCGGAGGTCGGGAGTGCTGAAGTTTCGCACGCCCACCAGGTAGGCGGCAATGAAGGCGTCTTCAAGAGCAGTGAGGGTGTTGAGGGTGACCTGGGCGCTTTGGAACATGTGCTTCGGGTAGAAGAACTCGTCGAAGGGCGCGTCCTGTCCGGTGGCGGACTGTTCAAGGGCGTAGTGGGACATTTCTTCCTGGAGGGCGCCTTTGATGTAGTTCTGATCGTCGTCGGGGAGGCGGCTGAAGAAGGGTGCGGTGCGAATGATGTGGTGATAGGTGGTGACGGCGAGGGCTTCGGCGATTTCGGCGGCGATGAGGATATCGACGTCGCCGGAGGTGGGGCCGGCGCTTTGTGCCGACGCTTTGGTGACAAGGCCAGTGCCGGCGACGATGGCTGTGGCTCCGAGGGCAGCAGCGCCGGTGAAAAAGCTGCGTCTGGATACGGCGCGGCTGGTTTCGGGCACAGGAAGGGTGTCGACTTCATGCGAGGTCTTCATTCACGGGTCTCCTTTTTATCGATGGGCGTGCAGGGGATCGAGCGAGGACTCGCTCTGCCTGGGCGTGGGCGAATCTCTCAACGATGCTCGGTATCTGAGATACGTCTGCAGAGATGGACGCGGATTGAGTCATTTGGGAAATATTTGCGCTCGCTTCCCGCCCGTGCACCAGGTGCGGATACGGACGGCGACTGCGCGATTCGAGACGCCGGTGCGGAAGGCAGTTCGGCGGTTGCCAGGCGCCTGCGGCACGATACTATGGGGCGGACATCTTTCACCCCTGGAGAATCGCCTCATGTTCAGGCACCTTGCTGTGGTGCTGTTGGTTGTTTTTGCTGTTGGTTTGCCCGCCGCATCCCCTGCCCAGACGATGGATCCTGACTTTGCCGCAAAGGTGAAGGAATGGACCACGAAGCCGGAGTTCACGAGCCCGCTGGTGGATCATCTGCCGGCGAGCGGTGCCGTGCCTTCGCCGAAGGATGTGCTGGGGCACTGGATTGGCGCGCCGAAGCAGTTGACGTATTACACGGATGTTCTGCGCTACTACGACACGCTGGCGGCGCATACGGGACGGGTGAAGGTGCTGCGGACGGGAAAGACGGAGGAGGGGCGCGAGACGACGATTGTGTTCGTGGGGTCGGAGGATTCGATCGCGCACCTCGATGAGACGCGCGCGAATCTGGCGAAGCTGGCCGATCCGCGGGGACTGAGCGAGGCGGATGCACAGGCGCTGATTGCGAAGACCAAGCCGATCTACACGCTTTCTGGTGGGCTGCACAGCGCGGAGCTGGGACCGCCGGAGATGCTGATGGAGCTGACGTATCGGCTGGTGACGGAGGATTCGCCACTGATCCAGAAGATTCGAGACAACGTGATTGTGGCGATTCTGCCGGTGGCCGATCCGGATGGGCGGGATCGCTCGATCGACTGGTATTTCGCGCACAACGTGGACGTGACGAACTACGAGAAGATGTCGCGCGTGCCGTACTGGGGCAAGTACATCGAGCACGACAACAATCGCGACATCAATTATTCGGCGCAGGCGAACCAGAATTTTCTGAAGTGGTATCTGGAGTGGCATCCCCCGGTGATCCACGATCTGCACGAGTCGGTGCCGTTTCTTTATGTCTACAGCGGGCAGGCTCCGCAGAATCCTTTGTACGATCCGATTGTGTATGGCGAGCTGCCGATGTTCTCGAACTGGGACATGACGCAGCTGACGCGCTACGGGATGCCGGGGGTGTGGACGCATGGGTATGTGGACGCGTGGTCGCCGGGATATGTAGCCGAAATGGCTACGAATCACAACGGGCTGATGCGCTTCTACGAGATTTTTGGGAACGCGGGCGCGACGACGATGGAGCGCACGATCTCGCAGACCAATCCTGCGCTGCAGGGCGGCGGGGGCGCGGGCGCATTCGGAGATATGACGAAGCGGCAATGGTATCGGCCGAATCCGCCGTACAAGACGGTGCTGTGGTCGATGCGGGACAACACGAATTATGCGGAGACGGGCGTGCTGTCGTCGCTGGAGTTTGTGTCGGCGTTTCCGCAGGTGATCCTGCAGGATTTTTATGTGAAGACGAAGGACGCGCTGGCTGCAGGCGTGAAGGATGCGCCGTATGGGTTTGTGCTGCCGGCGAATCAGGAGGATCCGACGCGGGTAGCGTTTGTGATTCACATCCTGCGCATGCAGGGGATTGAGGTCGGGCGCGCGAAGGCAGCGGTGAAGGTGACGGACGGAGAATTTCCAGCGGGATCGCTGATTGTGAAAACGAATCAGCCGTACGGGCCGCTGGCCAAAACGCTGCTGGGCAAGCAAGTGGATCCTGATCCGGATCTGACGACGTATGACGACAGCGCGTGGACGATGGCGCTGATGACGCACACGGAGATCAAGCCGATCAGCGACAAGGCGGTGCAGGCGGTGGCGGTGGATCCGGTGGATCAGTACACGCCGGTGGGAACGGTGAAGGATGTGGCGGCGGCCTCTGTTTATGCGGTTCCGGATCATGGGTCGCCGAACCTGGTGACGCTGCGGTATGGGCTGAAGGATGTGGCGGTGCAGGTTGCCGAGAAGTCGTTCACTGGTGACGGGGCGACGTTTGGTGCGGGGACTTTTCTTGTTCCGGCGAGTGCGGGGTCGACGCTGAAGCCGCTGGCGAAGGAACTGGGGCTCGATGTCGTGGGACTGGCGGCGGTTCCGAAGGTGGCCGAGCATGCAGCGACGCTGCCGCGGCTGGCGATCTATAGCACGTGGGGCGGCACGCAGGATGTGGGCTGGGTGCGATACACGTTCGATCAGTACAAGGTTCCGTACGATTTGATTTTCAAGGAGAGGGTGCTCGAGGGAAATCTTGCGAAGGATTACGACGTGATTCTGATCCCGAATCAGATGCGAACGGCGAAGGGACTGGTGTTCGACATTCCGAGAGAAGATAAGCCGGTGTCGTATGAGAAGACGGATCGGTTCAAGTTTCTTGGAGACTACGGATCGTCGCCGGATATTACGGGAGGGATGGGCGGCGTGGGTGTCGCGGAGTTCCAGAAATTTGTCGAGGGTGGCGGGACGCTGGTGACGCTGGGGACGTCGAGCGCGTTTCCGCCGGACTTTGGGCTGACGCCGACGATCGACACGAGCAATCCGGCCGGGAAATTTTATGCGCCGGGACCGATTGTGGATGCGGATATTTTGCGGCCGGAGAATCCGATCTTCTATGGGTATTCGGCGAAGACGGTCGCGGTGCGCTACGCGAACGGACCGCTGCTGCGGATGACCGAGGAGATGGATAAGAACGATGTGCTGATGCGCTTTCCTGGCGGGGAGAAGTCGGTGCTGAGCGGATTGTTCAACGGCGCCGATGACATCAAGGGACGCGCGGCGATTGCGGTGGCGCCGGATGGCAAGGGCGAGGTCGTGATGTTTATGACGAACCCGATTTGGCGGTGGCAGAATCTTGGCGAGTATCGGATGATGTTCAACACGCTGATGAATTACAGGAATTTGGCGCCGGGGCCGGCGCCGGCGGTGGAGAAGAAGACGGAGGCAGCCGCAACGAACTGAGGCTTTTCGCTACGTCGCGGATGCGATGCTTTTGTTGGGGCTCCAGTTGATGACGTGGTAGACCGCCTCTGTGGTGCCGATATTGCGGAAGCCGTGGAGGCTGTTCGAGGCGTTGAAGACGACGGAGCCGGGGCCTACTTTGATCCAGTTGCCGTCGGAGAGGGTTTCGCAGTCGCCTTCGCGGATGATGATGAGTTCCTCATTGACGTGGCGATGCGGGGGATGCGAAGCGGTGCCTGGGTTCAGCTTGCTGACGTGCATTTCGAGCTGGTCGACGGTGGCGGTGGGTTGTTTGCAGAGCGAGGCGACTTCGCCTGTTGCTGTCTTGTGGAACTGGAGCTGATCCCACGCAAAGACGTGGGGGCCGAGGATTTCTTTGTTGTCGGGGACGGCGGCGGGTTTGGGGGCCTGAGCTGCTTCGCCTATTGCTGTGAGGATGCCGGGCATCGTCATCAGTCCAGCGACCAGGTTGCGGCGTGACATTGGCATAGTTTTCTCCTGGATTCTCTGTCAGGCGAGCCTGTAGGGTGCGCGTTGCGGGCGCGAGAGCATGCTGTTGGCCTCGTCGTCGTTGCGGAAGCGCTCGTTGACCGGGTCCCAGTAGAGTTTGCGTTTGGTGACCATAGCCAGGTCGTGGATGAGGCAGGTGGAGCAGGCGCGGTGACCCATCTCGGCGGGCGAGATGGGCTGCTGGCGGGTGATGATGCAGTCGAGCCAGTTACCGTGCTGGTCCTTGCTTTCGTAGAGATGGATTTCGTCGGGGCCGATGGTGGACTTGATGATGGCGGGATCGCTCGAAGCGAGGGCGGTGTTGTCGTTGAGCTTCGCGACAGGATCGCTCTTGGTGACCTGCTCGTTGCCGCGGGAGACGAAGATCCATCCCTTGGTGCCGTAGAACTTGATGCCGTTGGGATAGTCGCCGCTGATGCTCATGTGGACGCCGTTGGCGTAGTTGGCTTCGGTTTTGAAGGGGCCGTGAACGTCCCAGAGGCCGTGGTCGGGAAATTCGGCGTGGCCCCAGATTTCGACGGGACCGGTGTATTCGGTATTCATGCCCCAGTGGGCACTGTCGACGTGGTGGGCACCCCAGCCGGTGATCATGCCGGCGCCAAACTGGCGGCAGCGGAGCCATCCGGGCCGGTCGTAGCCTTTGGGCGGATGCACGCGGTCGACGGTGTAGTAGACGTAAGGGGTTTCGCCGAGCCACATCTCGTAGTTGAAACCATCGGGCACGGGCATAGGCGTCTTGTCGCCACCGGCGGGATCGCCGGGGAGGCCGATCTCGACGCGCTGGAGATCGCCGATGCGTCCGTTGCGGACGAGCTCGGCGGCGTAACGAAACTGAATGGTGGAGCGCTGTTGACTTCCGATCTGGAGGATGCGGCCGGAGGCCTGAACGGCGTCGGAGAGGGCGCGGCCTTCGGCGATGGTAAGGGACGCGGGCTTCTGCAGGTAGACATCTTTGCCCGCGCGAACGGCGTCAACGCCGATGAGCGCGTGCCAGTGGTCGGGTGTGCTGACGACGACGGCGTCGATGTCCTTGTTGGCGAGGAGCTCGTGGTAGTTTGCGTAGCCGGTGACGCCGTCGTAGGGCTTGCCGATTTTCTTCTCGTAGAAGTCGTTGACGTATTTCTTTCCGTCTTCGACACGATGAGCATCGAGATCGCAGACGGCGACGATGCGGGCGCGATCGAACTGCAGGATGCCGGGCATGTCGTGCACGCGCGAGATGCGGCCGACGCCGATGGCGCCGACGTTGATGCGCTTGCTGGGCGCGAACTGGCCGAGGACGGACGAGGGGACGATGGCGGGAAATCCGGCGGCTGCGGCGGTGGCGAGGCCAGTTTTCATAAAGCTGCGGCGGGAGATTTCTTTGTTGCCCTTGCTTTTCATTTTGCTGTCTCCTGTTCTTCAGGCTCCGAATCAGCTATAGAACATCCCTCAGGGGCTAAAGCCCGACTCGATTTGCATCCGGTTCGGCACGGCTGAAGCCGTGCCCCTTCAAAACGGCGGCGCATGAACAAAAGCAGTTTCCTCGCCCCGCCAGGGACGACAAGGTTGATCGGTCCATTGGAGTCAGGCCTCGAGCTTCACGAGCTTTGCGTTTTTCTGCGCTTTGATGACCAGCTCTGCGGCGAGGAGGCACTGGTCCTGATCCTGCGCGATGTGGGTGCGGTTGACGATGTCGGCGACGAATTGCGGGCCGAAGGGCAGCGGCATGTTGTTGCAGTCGATGTACCGAGCCTCTTTTTGATCGACGATGAAGAGGTTGTTGCCCTGCTTGTTGACGGCGACGTTGGTGTATTTGCGGACCTCCATATAGCCGTCGGTGCCGAGGATGAAGAGGCGGCCGTCGCCCCAGGTGCCGAGGCCGTCGGGGGTGAACCAGTCGAGGCGCACGTAGCCGAGGCCTTTGTTGCCGCGGAGGACCATGTCGCCGAAGTCCTGAAAATGCGGGTGGTCGGGGTGGCGGACATTGGCGATCTGCGACTCGGCGACTTCGGCTTGCGTGGAGCCGGTGTAGTAAAGGAACTGGTCGACCTGGTGGGAGCCGATGTCGCAGAGGATGCCGCCGAACTGGACGTCGTTCCAGAACCAGTCGGGGCGACCGGTGCCGCCGCCGGCGACGCCGCCATGCTGGAAGATCTGGTGCGGCGCGATGTTGATGGTCTGGATGACCTTGCCGATAGCGCCTTGCTGTATCAGCTTGCCGGCGTAGACCGCGGCCTTCACTTCGAGGCGCTCGCTGTACATGATGGCGTAGATTTTTTTCGTTTCGGCGATGGTCTTGCGGACCTCGGCGAGCTGGTCGAGGGTGGTGATGCCCGGCTTGTCGGAGAGGAAGTCCTTGCCGTGCCGCATCACCTTCACTCCGATCGGCGCGCGCTCGTTGGCGATCTGCGAGCTGAGGACGAGCTGGAGGGAGGGATCTTCGATGATCTCGGCCTGGGTTTTTACCATTTTTACGTCGGGATAGCGTTTGGCGAAGGCTGCGAGCTTGTCCTCTTCCCCGCCCCACGCTGCGACGAGCTCGCCACCGCCGCGCTGGATGGCGCCGATCATGCCGTAGATGTGATCGTGGCTCATGCCGCAGACGCCGAACTTGATGTGGTACTTCGGCGGCTCTTCGGCCTGGACGGGAAGGGATTCTTCGCGGATCGATCCGCTCGAGGCTCGGGCGATTTCAGGCCCGCCGGCCAGCGTTGTAATGGACCCCATTGCGGCCATCGATCCCACTGCACCGGCTCGTTTGAGGAAGTCTCGACGGTCTGTGCCTCGGTTCTGCATCATTCCTCCCACGTATATAGTTGGCGTTCGCAACAATAACACTGCAGAGGGTCATCGCGCAGCCCCATCCCTGTTCTCATCTCCGATTTCTCCCGGATAGCGGGAACGGCGCGGGGCCGGGGGCCCACGTTATGAATGAGCCCTACGGCGGCGCACGGTTAGTTCGGATAGAGCAGAGCAGACTCTCTCTGACGGTTGAATTCCTCGATGCTCGCGCGCCAGGACTGTGCGATCTTCTGTGGGTCTTCGCCGGCGGCGATGGCACCGAGAATGGAGCGGTTGGCGAGCAGCGTGGTCATCTTTTGTAACTGGAACTGATCTGAATTAAGACGGTGGAGCGCCGAGGCAATCTCAATGCCGAGTTCCGGTGCGTCGAGGACGTTACGGTCCGTCACAAGGATGCGAACGCCGTGACAAACTTCACCCGCGTAGGGATAGGGCTTCGCGGGGGTAAAGTCCGCGGGGTAGAAACGGACGCCAGGCAGATTGCGTTGGTTGAGAAGATCGGCAAGGGCGCGGCTGTCGGTCCATGGAGCGCCGAAGAGCTCGAAGGGAGTGTCGGTGCCGCGTCCGACGGAAATATTCGTGCCTTCGACGAGGCCGAGGGCAGGATAGATGGTCGCCTCTTCGAGACTGCGAAGATTGGGCGAGGGATTGATCCAGGCGAGACCGGTCGAGTCGTACCAGTCGCCGCGATGCCAGCCCTGCATGGTAATCACGGTGAGCGGCACGTTGAGGTGAAGTTGCTCCTTGTCGTAGCGGGCGAGTTCGCCGAGCGTCATGCCATGACGGACCGGGATCGTGATGGAGTTGACGTAGCTTTCGGAGCCTGGGTCGGAGATGGGACCCTGGACCAGAGCGCCGCCGATGGGATTGGGGCGGTCGAGGACGACGATGGCGGTGTTGGTTTGCGCTGCGGCTTCGAGGAAGTAGCGCACGACCGCTTCGTAGGTGTAGAAGCGCACGCCTGCGTCCTGCAGGTCAATGGCGACAGCGTTGAGGTTGCGCAGCGAGTCGAGTGTGGGACGACGATCCTGATCTTTCGGACCATAGAGGCTGACGACCGGAAGTCCTGAGGCCGCGTCGGTGGAGTTGGCGACGTTGGGTTGGTCGAGCGATCCGGCGATGCCGTGCTCGGGACTGAAGAGCGTGGTGAGCGTGAGGCCGGGGACGGCGGCTGTGGCGTCGTGCTGGAGGACGTCGATGGTCCGATGGCCTGCCGAATCGAGGCCGGTCTGATTCGTGAGGAGGCCGAGGCGGAGGCGGCCGTGATGATTGGCAGCGAGCGCGGCCAGTTCGGCGAAATGATTCTTTTCGAGGACATCGATGCCGGTGGCGACGGGCTCATGATGAACGGACGCCGGCGCTGTCTGAGGTTCGGTCGTGGCGTTCGGGGCGGTCGTACTGCTGGGGATTCCAATTTCCGACGGTGCAGGCAAAGTGTGGGTCTGTTGCCATTGCGAGCGCGCTGCGGTGATCCGTGCGCCACGCTCGACCCAGAGGCGGGCGGCTTCGCCGTAGCGGATGGTGACGTTGTTGAGCCAGTAGGGATGATTTTCGGCGAGCCACACATCGTTGTAGCGCGTGTTTAAGTAGTCGTAGCCATCGCGTAGGTCCTGACAGAGGCCATTGACTCCTGCGAGGTCCCAGAGATCGCGAGAGGCGTGCTGGGTTATGGCGCGATCCTGTTGGCCGTTGTAAAGGCGTTGATAAGAGGCAGCGATTTGGTCGGCGATCTGAAACTTCAGCGCCAGGAAATCGATGCGACGGGCACCGAGTTCGATAGCGTCGAGGGCTTCAGGATTCCGCAGATTGCTTTGGGTTCGCGCCTGAGCTAACAGCGTAAGAGCATGTTCAGCATCGAGACGGACCTCCGCGCTGACGGGGCGAATTTGAGAATCGATTTTTTCGCCTTCAGCGCTCCAGGGATCAGCCCAGAATTGTGCGTCCCGTGCATCCTCGAGACCGGCTTTCGCGAGGGCCTGATGCGCCGCCATGAGGGCGAGTTGCGCCTGATTGACGGCACCACTTTCGTCGCCGTGAAAGACCGGGCCGTAGTCCTGCTCAAAGCGGGCGATGTCACTGCTTCCCTGCTGCCAGGACGCTGCGGCTCCGTAGAGAATGGCGTACCAGTCTTCGGCGAAAAGGCCCTCGCCGTCGTCGTCCCAGACGGTGTTGAGCATGCCGGTGCTGCCGGCCTTTTGCCCGTCGGCAACGAAGCCCTGAATATTGCGCAGCGCCATATCGAAGTTGGGCCAGACGCGGTTCCAGTTGTTGACCCCGGGCGAGACCCAGGTCTCCATGCCGGCGCGGGTATAGGGATCGAGCCAGCGGGCGAAACTGGGCTCGGGCTCGTAATGCCAGGCGACAGCGATCATGTCGTGCGGGATATGCGGCACCTCATCGGGGCTGCTCATCGCCATGTCGCCCCAGAACAGCAGGCGGCGGTGCAGCGGCACGAGCGCATCGCGGATGTGCGACAGGAAGTCGACGTAGACGGCGCCGAGACCGCGCTGCTTCACTTCGTCGGCGGTTTGGCCGCGGCCGAGGTCGAAGGTTTCGTCGGCTCCGATGTGAAGGAAAGGGCCGGGATAGAGGGTTGCCAGCTCGTCGAACCACTGCGTGATGAGGTGCATCGATCCGGGCTGACCGGGGGCGAGCACCGCGCCCATTGGGCTCTCCGCAAGGGGCGCGTATTCCTGCCAGGTGAGGACTTTGTGGAGATGCCCGAAGGCCTCCTGCTCGGGGATGATCGTGATGTGGAACGGCTTTGCGTATTCAACGAGAGCTTTGGCATCGGCCGGTGACATCGATCCGCCAGGCAGAGCCGGGAGCGGATTCGACGAATACTGCATCGTGTTTTCGAAGTAGGGTGAGTAGACGTTGAGTTTGTAGGCGGCAAAAGTGCGTATCTGCTGTTCCTGGTAGGCCAGCGTGGGAACAGGTCCACGAGATAGATCGTCGTGGACACCGCGCCAGCGCATGGCGGGCCAGTCACGAATGGCCGCGCCCTGGATGATGGGACCCTTGCCGCCACGACGTTCGAGTTGGATGAGTGTCTGTACGCCGTAAAAGATGCCGGGGGCAGTGTGTGCGATGACGTAGACGTCGTGCGGTCCGGTGACGAGGACATAGCCTTCGGCTTGCTGCGCTGCACCGAGAGTCATGTGCTCGCGGTCGAGAACGCGGCGCGCTGCAACGCTCGTATCGCGGAGCAGCCAGATGCGAAGGGCGGAGGCTGTTGGCACGGAGCGAACGCCTCGGGTCTTGAGTTCGCCGGCGAGATCTTTGGCGGCGAAGCGATCGTCGAGATCGGCACCGGAGACGAGAATCCGCACGCCACCGGCAAGCGAAAGATCCGCTCGCTGGGTAAACTCGCGCGGCTGAGGAATCAGCGGCGGACGCGCGGATGTGGCCTGAGCGCTGGCCGAGAGGACGGAGACAAAGACAACGACGGATTTCAAAACAGAGAGGGGGAATGATCGATTCACCGGTCGATTTTCACACATTGCAGCGCAGGGCAGGCGGGACTTCGTTCGCGAAACTACTACGATAGGAGTGGGGGTGGACGTGCCGAGGCAGGAGGACTCAGCGAAACAACAGGCGCTGAAGCTGAAGGCGGCGCAGCGCGCTTTGGAGTTAGTGAGGCCGGGCATGACGGTTGGTCTGGGATCCGGCTCGACCGCGACGCTTTGGATCCGACTGCTTGGCGAGCGTGTGCGCGAGGGACTAAAAATCCGCGCCGTTGCCAGTTCTCAGGACAGTGAAGAACTGGGCCGCAGCTTTGGAATCCCCATCATTACATTCGACGACTGCGAGCAACTCGACCTGACGGTCGACGGAGCGGACGAGATCGCGCCGGGACTGGCACTGATCAAAGGCGGAGGAGGCAAGCTTCTGCGCGAAAAGATTGTGGCCAGCGCAACAGAGCGGTTCGTGATCGTCGCCGATGAGTCGAAGGTGGTGGAGAAACTGGGGAGGACGGCACTACCGGTGGAGGTGATTCCGATGGCGGCCCCGCTGGTGCGACGTTCGCTGTCGAAGCTGGGCTTCGACGTACGCCTCCGCCTGAGCGAGAATGGCTCGCCTTACATCACCGACGAAGGCAACCTTCTCTTTGATTGTTCAGGCATGGTGATTGAAGACCCGGAGCGACTGGCTGCGATTCTGGATGACACGGTTGGGCTGGTTGAGCATGGGCTCTTCCTGAACTTCGCGGATCTGGCGCTGATAGCGACGGATGATGGCGTGATCGAGCACACCCGACAGGCCGACGGTTAGTGCCGGCGTTCAAACAAGCGGCGAACCCTGGACTGGAGCCCGGTCCGCGATGGGGTCTTACTGAAAATGATTCCACCAGGAACGATCAGCTGGATCTCGGTTCCAGCGGAATGCGAACTGGTCACGGTCAACTTGCCGCCAATTCGGGCTGCCCTCTCGCGCATGCCCTGCAAGCCGAAATGACCGGGTTTTCCCTGCTGCAGCAGCGGCGCATCGAGGCCGACGCCATTGTCGCGCACGCGCAGGGTCAGATCCTGGGCATAGCGCAGCTCGATTTCGAGCCGACTTGCGCCGGAGTGCAGGGCCGCGTTGCGGATCGCTTCATAACCAATCAGGTAGATCTCGTCGCGAACGATGGGATGCATCTCGCTGGCACTGCCTGTGACGGAGAGCGAAACCGACATAGAGCCCGGCAGCTGATCGCTTTCCGTCGCTCGCCGCAAGGCATCTGCCAGGTCATTGCGCTCCGTCGTTGAGGAGCGCAAAGATTGAAGCGCGGCGCGACCTTCGATCATCGCCCGCCCCATCCACGCGGAGAGTTTCGTGAGCGCGTTCTGCATGCGGGCACGATCCGCCTGCGGATCAAGAGCGTCTTCGGCGATCATTTTGCTGGCCTGGATCGTTTGCAGCAGGGTGTCATGCAGATCCCGCGCCAGGCGTGTGCGCTCATTAAGACGCTCGTCGAAACGCTGGTTCATGACGACCGCCATCTGATGCATACGGATCCGAAAACCAATCCAGACGATGGCCGCCGCGATGAGCACGCACAGCAAGCGAAACCACAGCATTTGATACCACGCGGGCGCAACGGTGAACTGCAGCGCCGCACCAACTTCGTTCCACACGCCGTCGTTGTTAGAAGCGATGACATGGAAACGATAGGTGCCCGGAGTTAGGTCGGTGTAAAAGGCAGCACGCCGGCCGCCCGCTTCCTGCCAGCGAACGTCACGACCCTCAAGTTTGTATCGAAAGAACACCTTTGGTGGAGCTACGTAGGTCAGTGCCGTGTAGTGGATCTCGAGATCGCGCGTGACCGGAGGCAAATGCAGATCTTCGATCGGGTAACTCCTCCGGTCGCCGATGACGGATTCAATTTCGACTGGCGGGGGAGTCGGATTAGTCCGCTCATGGCCTGGATCGAACATCTGCACGATACGACCATTGGCAAACCAAAGACGTCCGTCTGCGGTTCGTGTCGCCTGCGGCTTTAGCGAAGTCAGTCCAGCGTGCACCCCGTCACCTTCGTTGAGAAGAGTTGTCCGCACCATCTCACTCGGGTGCTGCCACCAGCGATCGAGTTCAGCTCGTGTGATGCGAATCAAACCGCACTGCGCATAGAGCCAGATCGCGTGGGAGTCGTCTTCGGTCAACGCGAAAATGTTCTCGCAGGGCAGCCCGTTGCTGACGGTCAGATTCCGCCGGGCGGCGCCTTTCCAGGCAATGAGTTCGTTGAGGTTGGTTCCCCAGATCGTTCCGTCGGGATCGACGAGGAGATCACGAATCTGGCTGGTGTTGCCGGTCTCGTGAGACGGGATGGTGCGCATCAACTCGCCGTTCCGGAACTCGAGCAGATCTCCGTTCACCAGGCCCAGGTCGATGCTGCCGTCTGGCGCCGCGGTAAGAATGAATCCCGTCGCGATTTGAGAGGAGGCCGTCTCGCGGGCCAGGCGGTAACCGGTGACTTCATCGAGGTTTGCCTGATCACCAACTTTGTCACGCACCCAGATGTTGTCGTCCGTATCTTCGGTTATGGAAAAGACCAGGCCGAGCTGGCTTCCGTTATCGCGCAGAATGGCGCGAAAGGAACCATTCTCGTAGACGTACATGCCATCTTCGAAGCCGATCCAGAGCCGGCCTGCATGATCTTCGAAGATCGTGGACACATGACCTGCGAGACCCGGCCGCGGCAGGATGGTGGTGAATTTTCCATCCTTCAGTTTTTGGACCGTGTTGTAGTCGTTGAGGACCCACAGCCCTCCGTCGCGTGATGCCAGGACCGAGTCAGCAGCGTCGGAAGTAAGCCCTTCGCGCATGGACCAGCTAAGGACGTGTAAGTCGCGGAAGTTATCGATACCGGCCGAGGTAACGAGCCAGACCGAGCCTTCGCGATCCTGATAGAACCCCAGTACAGAATTGCTGGAGAGGCCATCCGTTCGATCATAATGCTCGACATTTCCGTCGCGAACGCGGAACACACCATTGAACCGGGTGCCGATCCAGAGTTCGTTGTCGCGATCGACGAACAACGACGTGATGAGAGAACCTTTCACGCCAATTCGCGGAACCTGCTGCCGTGTCCACCGGCGGTCGCTGTAGCGCTGCAGAGAGGGCATAGGTTCCGGTTCATTCATTGCTATCCACGCAGAACTATCCGGAGCGGCGGCAATCGCATTGAAGAGTGGAATGCCCTCCTGCCTGTTGGTTCGATCTGGAAAGTAGATCGTTCCAGCACCCGGCTTCCAGCGAGTTAGTTCGGAGTAGCCGACGAGCCAGATATATCCGTCATCACTGCGGGCAAGCTGCAGCACATTGGGAAACGGCACTTTGTCGGCTTTGCCGAAACAGGACAACTGGTCTGCACGAATCCTGCACACGGGACCCATGCGATCCGTGATCTGCGTGCGCGCCAGCCAGATCGACCCGGCACTGTCTTGGAGAAGAGCCTCGATTCTTCCACTCAGGCCCGCATAGTTCGTTAGACGACCGTCTTTCCAGCGGGCAAGTCCGTAGCCCGTACCGATCCAGAGGCTGCCGTCCTGCGATCCCAGGAGGGAGAAGACTCTTGAATCCTGCAGCCGCTCACCGGCCGGCGGATTCCACTGTACGAAGCGAGCACCGTCAAACCGCACCAGGCCGAGATTCGTACCGATCCAGATATATCCATCGGCAGTCTGGGCGACAGTATTGGG
Source organism: uncultured Acidobacteriaceae bacterium (assembly GCA_963705765.1). GTDB lineage: Bacteria > Acidobacteriota > Terriglobia > Terriglobales > Acidobacteriaceae > Palsa-343. The sequence goes on from CAVPKU010000023.1 coordinate 14,836, forward strand.
GGAGCCGGCGAATGTACCGTCGGCGACGTTCCACGCAGAGTGGGCATACTGCGCAATGGGCGTTGAAGGATCGAGCGCGAGCGCCGTCCTCGTGCCTGGAACTACAAACAACGACGAAGCCGCAAGCAGCGGCAGGATTCGCAGGGCGTTCATTTTGGCAGATACAGGAATCTGCAGAGGGCAGCCCGTAAAACTCGACTGTAACAACGCGGATCGCCACTGAAGGTGTGGCAGCCTCCTGCCTGGGGGCTCGGAGCCGTCACGCGAGTGCACGGTCAGAATACAGGCAGGCAGCACCGCCGTCGAGCGCTGGGCCCTGTCATGGTCGTTCAGACGTGCAGCTTCCGGGTCATCTACCCGGCTGGCCAATGGGATCGACTATAGCGACAGCTTCGCGTATCCGGACCAACGCCATGTGTGCGACAGCAGTTTGTCCCTCGATGTTGAGAAAACGATGGCGTACCGCTCGCTTGCCCGGTTAGAAGTTGATGTGCCCAGCGAATTGCCAGTCGCGGGGTGCGGGCGAGCTTGCGATACCGCCGACCGTACCGAAGGATGTCGAACCTTGCGACCAGTTCACGTTGGGACCGGCGAAGGTTACATGGTTGGTTGTGTTCAGGCAATCGGCCTCAAAAACAAAGTTCAGTCGCTCGTGGATCGGGAACGTACGCCGGAGTCCGCTGTCGATATCCCATGTGCCAGGATTATTGAGGTTCAGCGGCTTCGTTCTGGGCGCGTTGCCGATCAGATATTGTGGCGTGCTGACCGATGAGACATTACTCGGAGTGGCGAAGGCGGTTGGGTCGATATACTGCACCTTGCCCAGGCTTGCGGCCTGGTAGCCATTCGCCCCCTTGCCAAAGCTGCCGTTGATGCGTGCGTTGTGGTGCGCAAATGCGGACGAAGAGGCATTCAGGTCCGGCATGCACTGGCCAACCGATCCGTTGCAGCCGGACCAGATGACAGCCATCGGCGTACCCGCCGCATAGGTATAGATCCCGGATAACTGCCATCCACCGGCCAGCCAGCGCACGGCGCGCGAATCGTTCCCGATGTGACCTTTTCCGAAGGGGAGTTCGTAAACGCCAAAGGCATGCAGGGACTGAGGAATGGAAATGACCGTCCATGAACGGTCGATGCGGTCCATCTTCCAGGAACGGGCACCGCCGGAAATAGCTGAGGAGGGGATGGCGAAGCCGCTGCGGAAGGTACCGTCATCCCCGATATTTTTTGCGTAAGTGTAGTTCACGTTGAATGTGAGCCCATGACTGAGGCGCTGCTGCAATGTAACCTGGAGTGAGTTATAGCTGAAATTGCCGACGTTGCCCCAGGTATCGCTCACGCCGCTGTACTGCGGAAAATGCACCAGCATCTGCTGAATGGTGGCCGCGCTGCTTACCTGTGCAGCGGCGACGAAGAATGCCGGAGAAGGAGCGCCGGGCATCTTCGACTGCAGAATGGCAACGTTGTCCGGTGTGGCTTTGGCCGAAAGCAAAGGGCTCTTTCCCGTGCTGTCGGTCACCGGTCCCAATGCCGCGAGATAGGCAGGGTTCAGCTCATTGGTCCAGTAGCCACGGGCGTTGGCATTCGCGCCGGACGGGAGCACACCGGAGTCCACCATGAAATGGCTTCCGTTGCCGACGTAATTCACCGCGATGGTCATGTTCTGGGTAACGCCGCGCTCGATGCCGAAGTTATACATGCTGAGTTCAGGAGCGCGGGCGGAGAGATACGGATCAGCATAAGAGACACTACTCGCGCTGACGAATTTCCCCGTAGTCGGGCTCACGTAGAACCCTGTGTTGAGCGTTTGTGCCGTAGCGCTCGGCGTCGGTGCAGCCGGATAAGTGAACCCCGGCCCGAACAGGGAGGTGTTCGCAATTCCGAGCGAGGTGAAGGCAGCGCTGTTGTTGAGATAGAAGGACGGTCCTGCTGCGGCACCGCTCGTCACTTCGGCCGGACCAATTGCGCTGACGTTGAAGCCGGTCTGGCCGGTGCCGTTAAAGGCGCCGCCGCGCCCACCGACGCCGCCCGCCTGCGTAAAGACCAGCGCGTATCCGGCGCGCACCACCGTTTTGTAATTGATGGTGTAAGCGAGTCCTGCGCGCGGTCCCCAGTTCTTCCACCACGTCTTGACTGGGGTTGTGCACCCGCAACTCACCCCGGCCCCGCCATAGTTGCCCGCGAACTGCAGCTCGCCAGGCGTCCCCGTGAGCGGGTTGGTGAGGTTCGGGTTCAGGAAGGTCCACCGGTTCTTCACTTCGTGATAGGGCGGGAGGTAGTCCCAGCGCAGGCCGACGTCCAGAGTAAGTTTCTTCGTAATCCGATAACTATCCTGGACATACGGAGAGACGACGTGGTAACGGCCACCGAGTTCACTGACTGGCTGCAGGCCGATCGACGGTGTGCCCCCTACAGCACCAAGCATGAAGCTGGCATACGAATACCCGGTGGTTGCGGTATTAATCGTGTTGCCGCCGTAGTTGGCTGTGGCATTGGCATTGAACGGCAACTGTAAGACACCGGTGTAAGTCGCAGGGTTAGCATTGTTGATTTCTTCCCACTGGAAAGTGAGGCCGAAGGTCATCGAATGCTTACCCTTCACCCACTGAACATTGTCCGTGAGCGCATAATTGTTCGGGGTAGTCACCTGAGTCGCGACCGAGTTGCCATAGCCTGTCCAGTTGCTCTGGACGTTACCGAACTGCGACGTGGTTGCGAAATTCTCTTCCGGGAACTCGTCTGCGGACTGAGCTCCATTCGGCGGCAGGTTCGTGATACCCATCGTTCCCGCTGCCCAGGTTTGCACGCCCTGCGTTGAGTTGTGAATGTTCTGGTAAAAGCGAGTGAAGGAAAATTTGACCTGATTAATCAGACTAGGCGTGAAGGTATAGGTGTCACCGACAACGTAGTCCTTGGGGTAGATATTCGCCAGATCGCCGCCGGTATAGGGCAGAGGCAGGTACGGCGTGGAGAAGTTGTTCAGGTAGTTCACCGAGCCCAAGGCTCCGACGCTGGAGAGACGATTCTTTGCATTGAGGTCGTAGTCGACCCGCCAGTTCACAACGTGGTTATCGAAGCCGCTGGGAACGCCACCCAGATAGTTATTCACGGTCGCGCTGTTGGTTGGGGCGGGCAGGAACGACTGCATCTTCTGTGCGATGGGAGAAAGCTCATTCGCAGGGATCACGTTGTTGGTGGGAACACCATTTTTGATGCCCTGAAAGGGAGCACGCGTACAGGTGCTGCCGACACAAGTGTTCGTCGTCGGGTCGTAGATGATGGGTGCGTTGCTTGCGCCTGCGATCTCAGTAAAATCGCCGTTTCGCATCGCCACCGTTGGAATCGTGAAGAACTGGTAGTTAGCGCCTTTACGTTCGTCATACTTGTCGTAGGCGACGAAGAAGAACAGCTTGTCCCCGGTGTGAGGAACTTTACCTCCCAGGGTGGCTGACAGTTCGTTCTGGTGTTCGACCGGCTTGGGCGCGGGAACCGTCTGGCCCAGGGCATTTTTGGTCGTGGCCGCCTTGGCGGTAAAGGACCATGCATCGAAAACGGTATTGCGGAAATAGTCCGAGACCTGCCCGTGATACTGCAGGCCGCCGGATTTCAGCGTGAAATTCTCGGCCCCCGCACCCATGTATTCCGCCGGTGGCGTGCTGGTGAGCACCTGAAACTGATCCACCGCATCGAGGTCGACGTCCTGAGAAACCAGGCGATTGTCTCCCTGCTGGCTCACCGTCTCTGCCGGCATTCCCTCGAGATAGAGTTGGCCGAGGTAATTGCCGGTCCCGCCGATGACCGGAAGCCGGGTTCCGCTCTGTGCGCCGGGAGTCAGCGTAGCGAAAGCTGTAGGATCTCGCTGCGCGCCGTTGATCTGGATCGGAAGATTCGAGTACGTCTCATTCTCCATCGTCATACCCAGCGTGGCATCGGCAGTATCCAGCACCGGCGGAGCCGCGGTCACCGTCACAGTCTGATTTTGCGCACCAACCTGCAGCACGGGGTTGAAGGAGCGGATCTGCAGAGCGTCGACAACGATGTTGTCCTGCACCAGGGTCTGGAATCCCTGGGCCGTCACCTTCAGCGTGTAGTTCCCTGGAGGCACGGGCGCGATGCTGAAGAAACCCGCAGACGATGAGGTTCGGACTGTCTGCGCGCCGGTAGCAACGTTCGTCGCTGCAATCGAGGCGCCGGAGATAACGGCGCCACTGGAATCGGTGACAGTGCCCTGCAGAGTGCCGTCACCGGCGGTCTGCGCTCGCAGGGAGCCATCCATCAACGCGACGCAGAGCAGAACGACAACGCAGAGTGCGCGGACGAGACACTCCCTCTGAGATGGGGAAAGAATCTTTTTCATTTGAAGCCTCCAAAGACATCAAGCGCTGGGGAGCGAGCCTTTTTTGACAACGTTCCGGACACTACAGAAGTCCGTCAATGGTTGTCAATAGAGGATATATTTCAAGGCGGAAGTACTGGTTCTACCTCAACGCACCTTCACGATGGCCGGGTTGGCCGGAATCTGAACCGGTAAGATGCGCTTCGGACTCGAACCGAACTGCCATGTTGCGACGCAAAGGCAACACCATCTTCGTATTTCCAATAGGGAAACCCAGTTCCTATTGACATGCGACGAATCGCTCAATTATGTTTGGCCGACGGGTGGTCGGACCGCACGATCGTCCACTTGATCTTTCGAAAGCGACAGCATGTTGATCCAGGCTCTCCCTTCGGACCGATCGTCGTTACGCTATTTTTGGATTCGCGCCCGTTCCATTCAGTTGACCGTGGCGCTGACGATCGCTGCAACGACAGCGTTCGCTGCGTTTGCGCAGACTTCGACGGACACGGCTGGTTCCAGGGCCATATCTCCGCAGGAACAACAAGGGATCGATCGCGATATCAGCCGGCATTTTGGCGATGCTCCGGCGGATCCGGGGCCGAGGGCAAAACTTTCGGGATCGCTGCGTCCTGCTGACGTGCGAACCGCAATGCGGAAAGTGGCCGACTGGGAGCTGGCGTGGTCGCAACCGTATTTTGACCGCATCTGGACGTGGAGCGTGCTGTACAGCGGGTTCATGGCAACATCGTCCGCCCTCGATGATGCAAAGTATCGCGACGCGATGGACGCGATGGCGGAGAAATTCCAGTGGCAGTTGCGTTCCCAACATCCCAACGCGGATGACCAAAGCGTCGGGCAGACTTATCTCGATCTTTACCTCCTGCAACCAACTCCGGAAAAGCTGGCGCCGACACAAGCCGCGCTGGACGACTTATTGGCTGGTGGTGCAGCGAGGATCCCCTCGGAGCAGGCGCAAATTCCGTGGTGGTGGTGCGATGCGCTGTTCATGGCGCCGCCGGTGTGGTCGCGCATGTACGCGGCGACACACGAGACGAAGTATCTCGACTACCTCGATAAGCATTGGTGGGAGACGTCGAAGCTGCTCTACGATCCGCAGCGGCACTTATATTTTCGCGACATCACGTTTCTGCACAAGACAGACGAGCGGGGCAATCCGATTTTCTGGTCACGGGGTAATGGCTGGGTGATGGCCGGCATCGCACGCACGCTGGACGAAATGCCGGCGGATTATCCGGATCGCGGGAAATATGAGGCGCAACTGCGCGAGATGGCGGCGGCCGTGGTGCCGCTCGAAGATGCGCACAGCGGGCTGTGGCACGCGGATCTTCTGGACCCAACGGATTATCCGCAACCGGAGAATTCCGGATCGGCGCTGATGACGTTCGCAATGGCGTGGGGTGTGAGCCATGGCGTGCTGGATCGCGCGACTTACCTGCCGGTGATTGCAAAAGCGTGGCGCGGTCTGGTGGGTGACATTTATGCGGATGGACGCATTGGCAATATCCAGCAAACCGGCGCCGCCCCCGCGCACTATCTTCCATCGTCGAGTTACACCTACGGCGTGGGCGCATTTCTGCTCGCGGGCGCGCAGGTCGAGGAGCTTTCGCAGCATCGCGGTCATGCAGCAAAGCATGGCCATTAGAACCATGCCACTTCCCTTCCCCAGGAGACTCAACGTGAATCGTCAGCAAAACCGCCGGTTGTACGCAGTGCTGATCCTGAACCTCTGCCTGTTTTCGCTTCTCGCGTCAGGGCAAAGACCGGCATCCACCGTGGTAGCGGGCGCGGTGGGGTCGGACCCGTCGTGGCACGAAGGACAGGAGCCACCGACGTCCTGGGTCGATCCTGCAACCGGACACCGCGTCGTGCGGCTCACGCGAGAACCGGACTCGGCGAGCTTCTACTTCAACGTGAACGCCTACACACCCGACGGCAAGGAGATGGTGTACACCACACCGGATGGCATCTCCGTGATGGACCTGACGACCTGGAAGACGCGTCAGGTGGTGCAGGGGCACGTGCGCACCATCGTCGTCGGGCACAAGACGCCGAGTGTGTTCTACGTCAAGCCTGAGGATCGTTCTCTATGGGTAACCAATGTCGACAGCGGCGAGACGCGAAAGCTGGCGGTGATGCCGCCGCGTGGGTCGGTGGCTTCGGTGAATGCCGATGAGACGCTCGCTGCCGGGACCTACATCGAAGGCAACGCGGGGCAGGACTATAACCAGCCGCCGCCGAGCGACGCCCATGCCAACGATCAGCGCGGTGGAGCGCAACAGGCGCAGAACATGCTGCAGCCGATGAACAAGGGTCAGATGATGGAGCAGCGGTTGGCCGCGCGCCTGCCGCTGGTGCTCTTCGTGATTGACCTGCGGACCGGCAAACTGCGGCCGCTGCTGCATAGCCGGGACTGGGTGAACCATCTGCTTTTCTCGCCGACGGATCCGAATCTGCTGATGTATTGCCACGAAGGCCCGTGGCAGAAGGTCGACCGCATCTGGACCATCCACACCGACGGCACGCACAACATGCTGATCCACAAGCGCACCATGTTCATGGAGATTGCCGGGCATGAGTTCTGGGCGCCGGACGGTAAGACTCTCTGGTACGACTGGCAACCGCCGAAGGGCGAGGACTTCTGGCTGGCCGGCTATAACGTCGAGACCGGTAAACGTACCGCGTATCATATGCAGCGCAACGAGTGGTCGATCCATTTCAACGTCACCCGCGACGGCTCTCTGTTTTGCGGCGACGGCGGCGATCCCGGCCAGGTGGCCAAGGCGCACGACGGCGAGTGGATCGAGCTGTTTCATCCGGAGTTACTCAAAGGCGAAGGCATCAACGAACCCGGCTTCTGGCAGCCAGGAGTCTTCCACTCCGAGCACCTGGTGAACATGTCCACGCACAACTACCGGCTGGAGCCCAATGTGAGTTTCACGCCGGACCAGAAATGGGTAATCTTCCGGTCGAATATGTTTGGACCCACTTATGTTTTCGCCGCGGAAGTGGCGAAGGCTGGTCAGGGTCCGTCGCAATAATGCCGCGGGAAATTGGCCTGTTCGTTCGAGAAACGAAATGAGTCAGCCCTCGTGAATCGATGCGCCATCGTTGTTTTTGCTCTGATGTTCGCGTCCACAGCTTCCGCCTGGGCGCGGGATTTTCGCGTGGAGGATTACGGAGCCAAGGGCGACGGCTCAGCGCTGGATACCAGGGCGATCCAGGCGGCGATTGACGCCGCCGCAAGGGCCGGCAACGGAACGGTCGTGCTCACGCCGGGCACCTATCGCAGCGGATCGATCTTCGTGAAGTCGGGCACGAACCTCAGGATCGAGCAGGGCGCGACGCTTGTTGGCTCGCAGAATATTGCGGACTACCCGATGATGCCGACGCGGGTGGCGGGTATTGAGATGAGTTGGCCCGCTGCGCTGGTGAACGTGTACGGCGAACACGATGTGAAGATCACCGGCGCGGGCACGATCGACGGCGACGGCAAGGTGTGGTGGGACAGCTATTGGGCACTGCGACGGCAATACGAGCCGAAGGGCCTGCGCTGGGCCGCGGACTACGATGCGCGCCGACCGAGGCTGATCCAGTTCTACAACGCGAAGCACGTGACGCTCGCGGGGCCACTGCTCACACGGTCGGGGTTCTGGACCGTGCATATCTGCTATTCGGAGGACGTCCACGTCGATGGCGTGACCATCCGCAACAACGTTGGTGGGCGCGGACCGAGCACGGACGGCATCGACATTGACTCTTCGAAGCATGTGCTCGTCGAGCACGCAGATATTTCCGTGAACGACGACGCGCTGTGTCTCAAGGCGGGCCGGGATGCGGACGGACTGCGGGTGGCGCGCCCGGATGAAGACATTGTCGTTCGCGACTCAACGGTACGCGACGGAGCTGCTGCCATCACCATCGGGAGCGAAACGTCGGGCGGCTTTCGCAACATCGAGGTCTATCGCATCCACGCCTTCGGCCACGTGCCGTCCGGCGTGCTGTTCAAGTCAGCGCATACGCGCGGAGGTTGGGCGGATAACATCCGCATCCACGACCTGCAGCTCGACGGGGTGGCGATTCCTGTCCATATCACGATGAACTGGAATCCAAGCTACAGCTACGCTGTGATCCCGCCGGGATTGAGCGAAGTCCCTGCTTACTATCAAGTGCTGGCGACGCCGGTGCCGGCTGCGCAGGGACTGGCGCACTTTCGCAACATTGACATCTCGAACCTGAGAGCGACGGGAGCGAAAACAGCCTTCGAGGTGAGCGCTTCGCCCGCTGCCCCGCTGGAGCATTTCCATCTGAAGAACATCACCATCGACGCCCAGTCCGCCGGCAAGGTCGCTGACGCGAAAGACTGGACGCTCACCCGCGTCGCCATTCATGCTGTCGATGGCAGCCAGTTGAACTTCGCCGCCAGCAGCGGGATCGTGACACAAGACAATGCAGGCGTGGGCCGTTAGGGGACGCTCACGGGATAGAGGACCACTATTTCTGGAGCGCACCCGGAGCCGGTTTGTCAACGCAATCCAGCTGCGGCGGGCACTGCACGACATGCGCGAGGACTGGGAAACCGTGTTTGCGGCGGGTGGACATCGATGAGGTCGAAACCGAGGTTCTGGGTTGCTCGCATGCGCAGCTGGGCGGATATCTGATGAGCATCTGGGGGCTGCCCACGTCGCTGGTGCAGGCGGTCGCGTTCCACCACAGCCCTTCGCAGGCCATTGAGTCGGAGTTCTCCGCCCTCACCGCCGTTCACTGCGCCGATGGACTGGTGCACATGACTCAGAATGCGGAGGCAAGAAGCAGACTCGACGAGCCCTATCTGGCGCAGCTCGGCCTGATGGAAAGGGTGAGCGTGTGGCATGACCTTGCCGGCGATAAACAGCCAACAGCTTAGGCCACAGCGGTATTTCATTTTGGCTATAGAGTTATCGAGTTAGTACGCACGACGACTGTTGTCCCACGCAAGCCCGGCGACGACGCAGCAACCTCAATCTGCCCCGGCCGAGCGCTCGACTGGACGATGGCCAGGCAGAGGCCGTGAAAAGCGCGACGTCGCGCTACCTTATAACTCTCCTGCGAAAACAGATCGCCATTGTCCACACCGATCAGGTGGCCTTCGCCTTCGATCGCAAAATGGACTTCGTTGTCTGCACCGGGCACCACGCGCCCCTGCGCATCTTCAATCGACACTATCAGGTGCACGACATCGCGGCGATCGGCCGCAATCGAAGCGCGATCGGCGCGGAGACGAATCGTCGCGGCTTCGCCTGTCGTGGAGATTTCTTCCACAACCGCCTCATCCCCCTTTCGAGTCCCCACGGCACGCAGCGTTCCCGCCCCATAGGGAACATCCCAGGACAGGTGCAAGTCGGCGGTGGTGCGGACCACACGTGCCCGTGCCGGATAGGTTCCATACTGCCCTTCCATGCCGAGCCGCGGAAATTCGTAGCCCTTCACGCCCAGCGACCGGCCATTCAGAAACAGTTCCACCGTGTCGCAGTTGGTGTAACAGGTCACGGGAATGACGGCTCCCTCACTTCCCTTCCAGTTCCAGTGAGGAAAGAGGTGCAGCATTGGCTTTGTCGTCCACTGGCTCTGGTAAAAGTAGAAGCTGTCTTTGCGAAAGCCGCAGGTGTCCAGCACGCCGGAGGGCGCGCCTCGCATTGGCCAGCGCGATTCGCCCAGATAGTCGATCCCGGTCCAGACGAAATCGCCGGCAACGTAATCGTGCAGCGCGATGAACTGCCACAGTTGTTCTGCATCGATACGCAGATTCGCGGGTTGGGCAAACCACGGGGCAGCGTCATCGTCCTTTTGCGCAACGAGGCCACGATAGTCGCCGCGGATGCCGCCCATGCCGACACTCTCGGTTCCGATGAAGCGCCGCTCCGGAAATGCCGCGCGGTCGATGCTGTAGTAAAGATCGGCGCGATTGCGCCAGCGATCGACGTAGTTGTAGCCCACGACATCCAGCTCGGCAAGAAATTCCGGACGCACGCGGTTCGCCGTTGGCTCCGATGCAATCTGATCGCACCCTACCGTCACCGGACGCGTTGGGTCTTCGGACCGAAAAATCTCCCGCAAGCTGCGCAACCTCGCCGCCCCATCCGGTGCTGACTGATCCGGAACCTCGTTGCCGGCGCTCCAGAGCACAACGCTGGGATGGTTGCGATCCCGGCGGATGAAGTTCCGCAGGTCACGCTCGTGCCACTCGTCGAAATAGAGGTGGTAGCCGTTCTGGATTTGCGCCTTCGGTACCCGCCACTCGTCGAACGCCTCGTTCATGACCAGGAAACCCATCCGGTCGCACAAGTCGAGAAACTCCGCCGCGAAGGGGTTGTGACTGGTGCGGATGGCGTTGCAACCCATTGCGCGCAGCTCTTCGAGGCGGCGTTCCCACACCCGTTCGGGCACCGCTGCGCCTACGCAGCCCGCTTCAGGGTGAAGGCAGACGCCCTTGATCTTGACGGGCTCGCCGTTGAGAAGAAATCCGCGATTGACATCGAAAACCGCCGAGCGAATCCCCATGGTCGTGTCGCAACGGTCCACGACTCGGTCTCCCTCGCGAAGCGTACTGCGGACCGTGTACAGATGTGGGGTTTCGACGGACCACAACAGAGGCTGGCTCACGGTGAATTCCTGCGTGAAGAGGAATTCTTCGCGGGAAACGATGGCATGCTGGGATTCGAGATTCGCAACCGCCAAGCCACTGCCGTCCAGCAGAGTCGTTGCCAACGTACAGGCCGAGCTACCTCCCGCTCCGTTTGCAACCCGGGTTTCCACGCGGACTCTGGCTCGATCGGTGGACACTTCGGGACAACTCGCAAACGTGCCCCAACATGCGATCCGAACAGGCTGCGTCCTGACCACCCACGTGTGGCGATGAATCCCGGAACCTGAATACCAGCGGCAGTTGGTTTGCCGCGAGTTATCCACGCGTACAGCGACGACGTTGTCGCCATCGAAGCGCAGATACGACGTCAGTTCGTAAGTAAACGGAATGAATCCGTAAGGACGAACGCCGAGCGAGTGGCCGTTCATCCACACCTCGCTGTTCTCGTAGATGCCGTCGAACTCCAGCGTGACCACGCGACCGCGATCCGATGGCTGCAGAGTCAGCCTTTTCCGATACCAGCCAATGCCGGTCGGCAGATACCCGCCTGGACCCGACGACGGCTCGACCTGGGAACAGGGTCCCTCGATGCTCCAGTCGTGGGGAAGGTCGACTTCGCTCCAGTCGGTATCTGCGAACTCCGGCAGGTGCGCGCCCTTCGGATCCCCGCGCGTGAAGCGCCAGCCGAAATCGAAGGTTTCTCGCGACCTCGGAGCGACCTCGCCCACCGGATCGGCAGCGAGCACGGATTCGGCATGGCCTACCCAGGGTGCGACGGAAAGAGCGGCGACTCCCTGGGCTGTCCGGCGCAGCAGGTCGCGCCGCGTGAGCAAGGTCGGCGAATCCCCGGTCTTAGCGGTCATTTGCGCATTCCCCTCGAGCGCGTCGCGGCGTGCGCTGCGCCCTGAGGTACTTTACGCGTCTCGAACTGCAGAAGAATCCGACCAAAGTCGGAGTACCTGCGTGCAGGAAGAACTCAGAGGTGGACGAGCCCGCGCTGCAGTGCGGTCACCACCGCCTGGGTTCGATCCGTCGCCTGCAGACGCATCAGGATTACACTGACGTGGCATTTCACCGTTGACTCCGTGATCCCCAGGTGCTGGGCGATTTCCTTGTTCGTTTCCCCGCGTGCCAGCAACGACAGCACCTCCCGCTCGCGAGCGCTCAGGTCCGAGTCCGGCGTGCGCGAAGCGAGCGCGCGAGAGATCGCGGGAGGCAGAAAACGCCGGCCCGCATGGACCCGACGCAGCGCATCGATCAGCATCTCGTGCGGCATGCCCTTGATCACATAGGCGCGCGCACCTGCCTCGAGGGCCTGGTAAATGTCTTCGTCACCCTCGTAAGTCGTCAGCACAACGAAACAGGCCCTGGGGTGACGCTTGCGAATGATGCGAATGGCTTCGACGCCGCTCATCTTTGGCAGGCGCAGGTCCATCAGGATGATGTCGGGCTGATGCTGCTCCACCAGCTCCACCGCATCTTCGCCGGTGCCGCATTGCGCCACCACCGTCATGTCCGGCCGCGCGTTGATAATGGCGACGATTCCGACGCGAACAATCGGATGATCGTCCACCACCAGCACCTTGATTTTGGGTCCAGTCTCCACGTTCACGTCCTCATCATCGCGCTGCGAGCGCCGGAAAATCTGCGTGGGATCCGCACCTTCAGATCGGTTCCCTTCCCCGGAGCACTGTCCAGGCGAAACTCGCCGCCCACGGCGCGAATACGTTCGCGCATGCCCACGAGCCCGTAGTGACGGTCGTCGCGGGCCAGCACCACCGCGGGCTCAAAACCTGTTCCGTTATCGCGAACCTCCAGCGTGAGTTCGTTCCGCGCGAAGTTCACCCGCAATTCCACATGTTCCGGATGCCCATGGAGAACCGCGTTGTAAACCGCCTCGCGCGCCATCATCATCAACTCGTGCGTTGCCATCTGCGTCAGTGAGAAGGGCTTTCCAAGAATCTCGCACACCACCGGCACACCGGATTCTGCGCTGATCTGCCCTGCCATACTCTCAAGGCTGGCTGTGATGTTCCGGCCTGAGGGCTGCGCCTGGCGCAGGTTCCAAACCGCCTGACGCGCTTCATCGATCGTGATGCGCACCTGACTGCGCGCGTGATCGAACAGATCCTGCGGCAGAGTACCGTTTTCCTCTCGCAGGCTGGCCACTGCTTCCAGCAACGCGGAAATGCCGGCGCAACCCTGGATCACCGTGTCGTGCATCTCGCGCGCCAGGCGCCCACGCTCGTCCAGCACAGCCTCAAATCGCGTCCGCATCTGCCACAAACGGAATCTAAAGACTCCGAACACCGCAGCGCCCGCCAGCAGCAACGAACAACCTACAAACCACGACGTACGCCAAAAGTGGGGCTTCTGCACAATGGGCAGCGTCATCTCCGACACGGCCAGGGGGCGATTGATCTCGAACGACTCGACACGGAACGTATATCGGCCTGCCGGCAAATTCGTCCACGATGCGCTGCGTCCCGCCGATGCCGCGCTCCACGTGGAGTCGAAGCCATCGAGCCGATAGCGAAAACGCAGACTCTCCTGCGAACGAAGCAGAATCGGCGACCAGGAAATCTCCAGGCGACCGGTCCCTGGGTTCATCACCAGCGGTTGTCCGGGATCGACTTTCCGTCCGTCCACAACGACCTCATCGGTCACCACCCGCGGCAGCGGCACCGGAGGCGGAGCCTCGTGGGCAATGTGGATCGGACCTTTGTTGCTGGGGAACCACACCCCGTCGTCATTGTCCACGCAGCCGGAAGGCTGACGCCCTCCATAAATCTGCGCCGTCTCGACCTCGCTGGAGACACCGTACAGACTGAGGGAGAGGCGAGCGCCAGGATGCTCCGCAGCGTTATCTACCTCCGGCCGCTGCAGCAGAGAAATACCGTTGGGACCGCTCAGCCACAGCCCTGCTTTCCGATCCTCGACGATTTGATAAATGCTGTTGCTGGCCAGTCCTTCCGCAGTCGTGAAGTGGGCGAGCTGCCCGCCTTTCCAGCGGTAGAGCCCATGGTTACGCGTGCCGATCCACAGGCCGCCATCGGAGTCCTCGTGGATCGACCAGACCTTCTCATCTCCAAGTGCTTTGGTCGCCCCATCGTGAACAAACACCCCGGCGTGCAGATGATTCAGGCCGCGATCCGTGCCGACCCAGACATCACCGGCGCGATCCTCAATGAGCGCTCGCGTGCTGAAGTAGGAAAGGCCGTCCCGCATCTCGTAACCGACAAATCCATGCGGCGTCCAGTGACTCACCCCTTCATCCGTGGCAAACCACATCGACCCGTCGCGGCTCTGCACGATCGCGCGGATGAAGTTATTCACCAGTCCGTCGCGTTGGGTCAGGCGGAGGATCTTCCCGTGATCCAGACGAATCACTCCATCGCCATCGGTGCCGATCCACAGCGCGCCGTCCCGATCGCGAAAGATGTTGCGAGCACGCAAATGCGGCAGCTGCGGATGCGGCCATGGCGTCGCGATTCCGTTCCGCACCTGAAACACATCGGTGGAAACCACCCAGAGCGTTCCGTCCTTCTCTGCAAACACGGTCCCGAAATCCGAGTCGATCGCCTGCGGCAGCGGAGTGATGCGCATGGGCGTACGCGTGAGCCGCACCATCCCTGCCTGGGTTCCGATCCACAGATTCTTCTCGTCGTCTTCGAAGATATTCAGAACCGTATTGCTGGGCAGCGCGTCGGGTGCAGTGATCGGCAGCATCTTTCCGCCATCGAATCGCCGGATGCCTTCGCCGATCGTTCCTACCCAAAGCGATCCATCGGAGAACTGCCGCAAAACGCGGACAGTCTGCGTAACGCCTGGGACGCGTTCGAAGTGCTGCGCTCCCGGCCTCAGGCGATGCAGCCCGGAAACCGTGCCGACCCAGATGGTGCCGTCCTGCGTTTCCAGAATGGACTTGACCCGATTCTCGCTGCCTCCGCCCTCGATGCTGTACTCGGTGACGCGTCCGTGAAACCAATGCAGCAGCCGCGAACCACCCGCCCACAGCCCGCCCAGATGATCCTCGGCGATCGCGTGCACAGCGATCGCCGGCACGTTGCCGGTGTTGTCGATCCGCACCAAACGCCCGGACACAAAGCGAAGCAGCCCATTGTCGGTTCCCACCCAGATCGTGCCGCCGCGATCCTGGAAGAGTGCGCGGACAAAGTTGTCGCTGAGTCCGTCTTCGAGGCCATACGCTCGCAGTTCGCTGTTCCGGTACCGCACCAGGCCACCGCCTTCGGTGCCAATCCAAAGGCTGCCGTCTCGGGACGCCAGCAAAGCGAAGATGCTGTTTTCCCGCAGTTGCGGACTGTTGCTTTGATCGAACAGCGTAAAGCGCGACCCATCGAAACGGAGCAATCCACCCGTGGTGCCAATCCACAAATAGTGATCGGGCGTCTGCGCAAACGCCTGAACGGTCTGCTCCGGAAGCCCATCCTGGGTCTGCCACAACTTCCGCGTATAACCGTCGGGAGCCGTCGCCCGCGCCGGAGTGCTCAGCGCGAGCAGGCCGGCTAGACAAGCCGCCACGCGGAAAAACACTGAACCCGGCTTGCGCATGTGTGTCATCAACGGGAGACTCATCAGGATTGTAGGCTTAACGCTCCACCGTGACGGCATACCAGGTCGTGACCGGCGTACCTAAAGGAATTTGCCAGCTATCGCCCTTGTGCACGGCGGCAATCGGCTCGCCCAGTGGCCGGCCCGCTCCATCCAGCGGCTGCGCTGCCACCGCCGTGGCTCCGGCCAGGTTGCGCAGTGTCAAGGTTCCCGTGACGGGCTCAATCAGCGTTGGTGAGCTGCCCCATTGCGTCAGGCCGGTATGCGCGGCGTTCCACACCATGCCGGTATTCATCGCCCGACCGCCCGCTACCAGCAACAGCTTGCCGCTGCTCGCAACCGGCTGTCCGTCCAGCGACGTGAGGACCATCACGGAGAACGAATTCGTGACCTCCGCGGACATGTTCGTCAACGGTCCAACTTTCGATGATGCGAAGCCAATCAGAGCTTGTGTCCGTGGAGTGTCGACCTGCACCTGGCCCGCGTCGGCTTTCGACCATGACCACGCAAGCTCATCCGTGTCGGAGCGGATCGGGTCGGGTTCCGTCTCGGCTGCCACCCTGCGCGTCGCACCATCGTCGAGCGATTCGATTCGCGAACCTTCTTCGAGCGGCTTCCACAACGGAAACCCCGGCGTGAAGTACGGCCGCTCGGTCTCAGCCATCCGATAGGTGTCGAACACTTCTTTCCTCGAGTACGACCGCAACAGAGTCTGGCGCGCCGGCGTCACGTCTCCACGCAGAAACATCAGCGCCCCTGCCGCCAGCTCCGGCATCTTGATCGGATCCAGACTGATGTCGAAGGGGTCGCCGATGGACGGTTTCCAGTCCGGATCCTTTTTCGGTTCGAAGGTGTACCACAGCACTGCATCCCAGTCCTCGAGCCCTGCATAGGCGGCAAGCAGCGGAATCTGCTCGGCTCCATAGTCATTCGGGAAAGCCTCATTCACCTCGCTGACCGTGTACGGCTTGCCCGACTCCGCCGTGCGTGAAAGCTCCACCACGGTTGAATTCTTTGGGTCGTCGACCATCGGCGACTTCACTTTGCGTTCCCATGGATGCTGCCAGTAATCATGACCATCGACAACATCGAACGACGATGTGGCCAGCATCAGCGGATAGCCGGTGTTGTGATGGCTGTGATCGGCGGTCGCAAGAATGACGCAGCGAACGCCCAGGTCTTTCTGCAGGAAGTCACGCATCGAATCGAAATAGCCGGCGTCCAGCCACAGATAGAAGCGTGACTCCACATCGAAGCGATCCCTTAGCGCCGCAGCCACATCATGACCGCCGAGCAGTGGGATCGGATTGCCGCCCTGCGTGCCTGTCTCTCGTCGCAGCGAGCCGATTGCAGCGGCATTCGCGTTCTGGCCCAGCCACCCGTTATAGATCGTCTCGAGTTCGCGATCGTAAAACGGCGACGGCCCGCGAAAGCCCAGCCAAATCGCATTCTCATTGTTGATCTCCACGATTGCGACGGCCGGATCGTCGGCGTAGGAGTGCCCTGTGTACGGATTCACGTGGGTCAGCAACTGCCGTGCATATTCTTTCTGCAGTTCGATCAGCCTCTCGTCATAGAGGCTGACGCCTTTGGCGCCTTCGTGGAATTGGCTCGCGTCGCTCACTCCATCACCAGCGAGAAACGGCCGCCCCACCAGCAGATTGAAGTCGATGTAGATCCCCTGCTTTTCGAGTTCCGCCAGGAAATAGTCTTCGCGATCCAGTTGGTCCGGATCGAAGGCGCGCGTGTCGTTGCGGCCTGCGGCGATGAGTCCCCGCGGTGCAGGCAAATCGAGAAATTGCAGCCGCACGCAGTTCACTCCATAGCGCGCCAGCGTCGCCGCCCACAGATGCGCATCTTCTTTGGCAGGAATCATCGTGGACCCCGGACTCCATTCAGTGAGGTTCACACCCCACAGGCGAATCCGCTTCCCGTCGCCGGTGGCGAGGTGTGCGCCCTGAGCGTGGACAAATCCACGCCTGCCTGCCGGCGCATCGAGCAGAAACGAAACATCCACCGGCGAATGTGTATGGAGGCCGGCGCGATGATCCATGACGAAGGGCTGCAGCGTTGGCGCTGCCGGCGCGGCGTCGATGGCCTGGGCGCACAAACGCCCGGCCAGCAGCACCGCCGTCAGCGCCGGAACGGATCGCGGCCAGAGTTTCCGCAAACGACCTCCCTGCAATGTCGGACCCATTGAATGCGAAAATCCTTTTCCCCGAATCCGACTTCCGTCGGATGGCAGGCACATCCTCCGTCGCTAGCATGGGGAGTACGGAAAGCAGAGCCGGAGCCTGCGCTCCAGCCGTGGATCCAGGTCGTCTGAAGTTGAACCCGTCCTCGCAGAGTACCAGCGCTCACCCGCCCGCACCCGCTGTGGAGCCCATCCGCGTGGCCATTGTTGTCGCGTCGAAGGCTGAACGGCTCGGATGGAGCATCGTCATCGACAGTCAGGAAGATATGGATATCGCCAGCCAGTTTTCCTCCTTCGATTCCGCTCTTGTTTTTTTCCGCGACCATTCTGTCGATGTCGCGTTGGTCGACGAGATCTTCCTCACTCCCGGAGCCTGGGAAGACATCGCCAGGCTCTCGCGCAGTTCCCTTCCCAGGCTTCTGATTTTGGCGCGGCATCCCGCCGAGACGCCGTTTGAGCAGCCTCTTTCTGGAGTGCACTCGCGTCATTTGCTCAAGGGATTACCCGCCGCCGACTTGCTCGCTGCAATTCGCGAAGCCGTCGCGTCGCCCGCTTTGAGGGCTGAATAAACCTCCGGCTCTCGTAACGGCTGCGATCGGCTCACTCCTTCGCGCGATCCAGTGGGATCACGAACTGATACTCGGGCACGAGCGTCAGACTCCCGACTTTCTCCGTCTGCGCTTGGCCACCAAAATCAGGACGGAACCGCTCTTCGAGATAAATCGGAGCGTCTTTTCGCAGCGGAAGAATGCTGAGGTCGAGAGGGCCTTCGCGGATTGCATCCGCGAATCGGCGCAGGCCAATCGACCAGGTCTTGCCGTTGTAAAAATCGTCGTCCAGCAGGCGCCCCTGGGAAGAAAGCCGCGCCACATCTCCGGTGTATTGCACGTCGAGAAAAACATCGCTCACGCCGCTGAGAAAGTTCTTTGGGATCGCGATCTTCCAGCGAGCCGCTGAATCGAATTCCGTTTCAGGTGGTGCCATCGCGACGCCGTTCGGTTGCCACGATAACGGAGCGCTCAGACGCACCGGCGGCACAGGACCCGCATCACCCGACGGGACGATCTTGGGCTCAATGCGTTGCTCCGGAACGCTGACGCTATAAGCAGACACGTTCGCCAGCTTGCGCGATTCCAACGAACACGAACAGGCGCTCAAGGAAAGATCGAGGGCGGGGTAGATCGCAAACGCGCCTTTCGGAATTCCTCGTGACCGAAGAACAATCTTATCGGCGTCCGAAAAATACTCCTGATCGGTTTCGACCAAATGCGGTGTGCCGTCGATGGTCGCCAGCCATACATTCTCAGCCTCGTGCTGCGTCAGCAGCATCACTTTCACGGTCTGGCCGGAGCGGCTCCGGATCGTAAGGGTTGTTCCAAAAGCGGCGCGAATCCCTGCGATTGTCGCCTTCCCGTTCGAGCGATGGATCGTGGCGCCGGCTCCATCGATGCTGAGGCCATCGGCATCAGCAAAAACAAATTCCGATCGGATGCCCGGAATCTCCTCGAAGACCCACGTGGTGATACCGCCACTATCCAGCCGGGTGAACAGTTGCGCCGTGCTGTAACGCAACACGGCAGCTCCCAGATCGACATTGAACGGCCAGATGAAGTACGAACCCGCCGGAATCGTGATCGGAGATTCCGGAATTGTCAGGGTCTCACCGGGCAGTCGGATCTCGAACTGCGCTCCACTTCGCACGGGCATCGCAGAGCCGCGCACGTAGTTGTTGACGAAGAGAAATCCCCGCTTGCCGTCGCTACGCACCGCGGCGCGAATCACGCTGAAATCGGACGAATCCTTCGGCTGCTCGCGGGGCGCGTGCGCAGACATCGGTGCCAGATCCGGCCCGAACGCATCAAGAAAATAGTCGAGCACCTTGAGTTTGCGAAACGATTCGCGCTCTGTGCCGAACTCGCCGAGCGGCGCCTGGAAGTCGTACGACTTCACCGGAACATCGTTGGGATAGCCGCTGTCATGCGATTCCTGCAGTGTTGTGAGTTTGCCGTCAGGATTCTCCCCGCCCTGGAACATGTACGTTCCGTAGAGATTGACGCCGGAACCCAGCATGACCGGCATCATCGCAGCTACATCGTCGGGTTCAATCACCGGCCGGCGATGATACGTGTCCTGAACGGCCCCGCCCATCTCCGCGGTCATGAAAGGCGTGTTGGAGGCATCGCCTTCCGAAGCGTGCGCTGCGTGTTGCGCGCCGATCATGCCCATGTTCCCGGAAACGCGGCTCCCAAAGCGAAACCGATAGACTTCGCTCGGCGGCAGCTTCCCGCGAGCACCGTCCCAGGGAGCATCCGGGTATCCACCGAACACCGGCAGCACATGCCCTTGCGGCACGACTGCGTTGTCCCATCCCGTGACCGTGTAGAGCGGCACGTCCAGCCCGCTCCTGATGGCAAGCTCCTTCAGCGCGAGAATATATTCATCGCCGCGCTTCGGACCGCGGCCGGCATATTCATTTTCCAGCTGAATGCCGATCACAGGTCCGCCGTCCTTCCATAACAGACCTCTGAGCTGTTCGCCGATCTGGCCGTAGAGCTTCGCAACCTCGCTCATGAAGACTGGATCGTTCTCGCGGGTTGGGCCTTTCTTCAGAACCCAGTCCGGCAGTCCGCCGTTCCTCACCTCCCCGTGATCCCAGGGGCCGATGCGCACCACAACATACAGGCCGTGCTTAGCGCAGAGTTCGACGAAGTGATGCAGATCGCGACGTCCCGACCAGTCAAACTGGCCCTCGACCTCTTCGTGGTGAATCCAGAAAACATAGGTCGCGACAATGCTGACGCCCGCGGCCTTCATCTTGAGGATCTCTTCCTCCCATTCGGCCTCGGGAACGCGGCTGAAGTGAAATTCACCCATGACCGGCAGCCACGGCTTGCCGTTGAGCGTCAGGTACATACTGTTCAAGCCAAGTGTCTGCCCTGAGGGAGAGGTCGAGCTGCCTCCGCGATACGAGGACGGCTCAGGAGAAGCCGAAGGCGCCGATGCATCGATAAAAACACGGTCGGCATTTCGCGTGGACTGGGCGTAGAGAGCGGGCATCGCCAGCCCAGCCAGCAAAATCGAAAGCCCGGATAATGAAATCGCTCGAATCGTCTTCACCTCGGCAACAAGCCTCAAATCCTGCACTCAGTCATCCGGAAGAAACCGCACGCGCCTTAGCCGGCGTCAGTTTCTCCACCCGGATCTCCGTAGAGCCTTCCGTCACGGTGACAAGTTGGTTGCACTTCACACCTTTGTGCGACTCAACCGATCCCAGCGGCCATCGCACCTCAATGTCCACTGTATCGGCAGACCCGAGTCCGAAATGCAGTCTCGGATCATTGGCGGAGACGTAGCTGGACTGACTCATCCGTTCCTGAACCTGCACCTTCGACCCGCTGCGTACCGTCACCCGCGCACCCAGGGCGCTGCGATTGCTTTTCGTGCCACGCAGACGGACCTTGATCCAGTGATGATCGGGCGGAGCGTCGTTCCGCAATAACGACGGCGGCTCGTTTTGATTCATGATGACAATGTCGAGGTCCCCATCGTTATCGAAGTCGCCGAAGGCGCATCCTCGACTCACATGGCGCGAAGCCAGCGCAGGATGCTCCGCATCATTCAGCTCCACGAAAGTCCCATTCCCCTGATTGCGAAAGACGATGCGCGGACCTTTGCGTGGATATTGAGGCAGCACCGGCTCGAGTTCCGGATACACCTGGCCCGTGACGAGAAAGACGTCGGGCCAGCCGTCGTTGTCGAGGTCGGGAAACCCGATTCCCCAGCTGACGAATCGGCGCTCGTGCATCAGGCCAGCCTGCGCGGTGTCGTCCTCAAAATAGCCCTTGCCAAGGTTGCGATAAAGACCGGTCGCCTGATTCATGTAGTGCGTGCGAACCACGTCGAGACGCCCGTCGCAGTTGTAGTCTCCGATTCCCACGCCCATGCCGGCCATGTCCTTGCCTTCCTCGCTCAGCGCAATGCCACGCAGCAATGCTTCTTCGCGAAACGTGCCGTCATGGTTGTTCATCAGCAGCAGGCTGGGAGTGGAATCGCAGGCGACGAGAATATCAGGCCACCCATCATCGTCGGCGTCGAAGGCGCAGGCCGTCAGTCCGTAAGAGCCGCGCACAGCCGCGATACCGGATTCCTTCGAAACATCGGTGAACGTGCCGTCGCGGTTGTTGCGATAGAGCACGTGCGTGGGAAGTGGGAGTCCACTGGGTCCGCAATTGACCGGAACGCCTTCGAAGTTGCAGTTTGGCCGTTGCAGCGACGGCAGAGGCAGAGTGGCGAGATCGACATCGGCATAGTTCGCGACGAACAAATCGAGCCAGCCGTCACGGTTGTAATCGACAAAAGTGCAGCCTGAGCCAAAACGTACCGCAGGATCATGCAGGCCAGCCTGAGTTGTCACATCGGTGAACGTCCCGTTGCCGTTGTTGCGCAACAGACGGTTATGACCGAAGCAGGTCAGGTACAGGTCTTCGAAGCCATCGTTGTTGTAATCGCCCACGCAAACGCCAACCGCCCAGTCAGCGTCGAGCAGGCCTGCGGACTCTGTGACATCGGTGAAAGTGCCATCGCGATTATTGCGGTACAGCCGATTGCTGGCGCCCGGCGGCACTGACTTCAGCCTGCGTCCGCCAAGGATAAAGATATCCATCCAGCCATCGTTGTCGTAGTCGAAGAACGCGCAACCGCCGCCCATAATTTCGGTGATGTAGGTGGCCACAGGCCCTTCGCCGTAGAACATCGTCTTCGTCAGACCGGCTTCTGCTGCGACATCGACGAAATGAGAGAACGGCGCAGACGGCGGCTTCGCGACCGCGGCGCGGAGATGCCCATGCAGAGCCGCTCCGGCTGTCATCCCGGAGAGACCGCGCAGGAAACGGCGGCGCGACCACGCATCACGCATGGAGATCATCGCTCAAGGTCGGCTTCGATCTTTGGTGGTTCATCCGCAAGCATTGATGGATTGTACCTGGCCATGCTTTACGGATCGGGGTGCGCGGACGCGATGGCCTGACGCAACTGCCGTGCCTGGTTGTTATCCGGATCGATGACCAGGGCGTGATTGACCGCGTCGGCAGCTTCCTGCCATTTCGATTCGCTGGCCAAAGTCGCCGCGAGATTGACCCAGGCGACAGCGTAGGAAGGCGAAGCGGCGACCGCAGCGCGAAAGAACCGTTCCGCGCGGTCCTCGTCTCCCTCGCGCGCGGCAAGATATCCGAGTTGGTTCTGCGCTTCTACTAGTTTTGGGTCCAACGCGATGGCACGCTCCAGCTCTGCGGTTTCTTCGCCGGTTAGGTTCATTTTGTCGAGCGCCCGGGAGAGCTTGTAGTGCAGCACCGCCTCATCAGGATCGGACGTCAGGGCGTCGCGATACTGAGCAGCAGCCTCGGCCGCCTTTCCGGCCGCCAGCAGCTGATCGCCGGACTCGGCCTTTCCAGCTGCCTGCGCCTTGCCCGACTGATCATTCTTCAGCCGCTGATAGGTCTGCAAATGATTCGCCGCCGCGGCCCCGTCGCCAAGACCGCGAAGAACCTGGGCCAGCGCATATTCGTTATCCGGAGATTCATCGCCCAGAGCGATTCCGCGTTCGAGTTCTCTCCGCGCTGCCTGCTTGTCGTTGAGATGGGCCACGGTGTTGCCCAAGGCGGAGTGTGCCGGCGCATAGCGAGGATGAAGAGCGATTGACTTTTCAAGAAGAGAACGCGCTGCAGCAAAATCCGCATCGCGCGAACGCAGAACGCCGTTCAGGTAAAGGACCTCCCAGTTCTCCGGATACTTGGCCAACAGTTGCTGCGCAAACTCCGTCGCCTTTTCTCCGTGGCTCGTCACCAGCGTCCGCAAGTAGAGCACCTCAGTCCGCTGATCGTTGGGATGCTTCTGCAGTGCCAGCTCGAAAACCGAATAGGCCTCGTGGTCGTTGCCCATCAGCAGGAGCACGATCGCCAGTTCATTCGCGATCGGCAGCGAGTCGGGTGCGGTATTCAGACCTTCGCGGAGTACGCGGTTCGCATCCTCGAGACGTGCGGTTCCCGCGAACGCGATTCCGAGGTTGAGATCCTGCAGCGGAGACCGGGCACTCGAGCGGGCCGGATGATCCAGCAACGTGATGACGGAAGCGTAGTCCTTCTGTTCGAGGAGATCCTGGGAGAGCGCGTCGAGCGCTGCGCTGGAATCCGCATCGATCGCCAACGCCGATCGCCACTCCGCCTCCGCTTCGTTGACGCGCCCAAGATGATCCAGCGCCGAGCCCAGCGCAAGATGGGGTCGCACATCGGATTCGTCGAGCTTTTCCGCATTCCGGAGAGGGGCCAGCGCCACGGAGTCCTTGCCCGCAGAGGAAAGGCTCAGCCCCCAGAGATAGGCGAACGACTCCGAGTTCGGTTCGATGGCGCTGGCTGAGGCAAACGCCTGTGCAGCGCAGGCAAATTCTCTGTGTTCGGCATACCAGTTTCCCAGAGATCCATAGCTTTCGGCGTTGGCTCCCTTCTGCAAACGAGCCTGAAGATCGGGCGGGGGAACACAAACCGCGAACCCAGCTACGGGAAGACACAGCATCAGAAAACTGACCGCTTTCGTGAACCCAGGCCGCCGATCGTTGAACGACTCCAAAAGATGAACCTCGGGGTTACAGGTCGCGTTCGGATTCAGTTGCAGCGCCCAAATCCCCACATAGCATAGCGCGGTCATCCACCGCCCCAGTGCCGAAAGCTACGGCGCCGCGGCGACAGGTGACCATAGGTAGAAAAAAATGAGCCAGTCCGACTTTCGTCGGATTCGCGTGCTGATGTGGGCGCATAGAGTCTTGAGCGGACCGGAGTCCGGGTGCGTTCCCGCGCTGTGCACGAGAAGAAGCTGAGAAAGCGGGGAACCCAACGGTCCGAAGACAATCGCCTGGCAACGACCAGGCATGGGTATCCATGGGTACGGCACAGTTTGCGAAGACGGCGATGGAAGCTTTACGTGACGGAAGTCATGAGTGTAACCGTTTCCATTTCCGCCTTATGTCGGGTCGCGATTGAACTGTTGCCGATCCACGCGCTTCACTTAGGTGAACTTTTCAGGAGGCATGTATGAGCAAGTTCAAAACGCTCCGCGCAGTTGCGGTCTTCTTTGCTCTGGTTCTCGCGCTTGGCGCAACCGGGTGGAGAGCGCTCGCGCAAGGGACGAGCGGAACTTTGACAGGGCAGGTTGCCGATCCCAGTGGAGCCGCTATTTCCGGCGCAACCATCACCCTGACGGACGTCGACAAGAATTTCCCGCAAACCGTCACGACCGATAGCTCGGGCGTCTATGTCTTCAAGCTGGTGCCTCCCGGCAACTATGCGCTGACGGTTGTCGCCAGCGGATTCACGAAATATCACCAGACCGGCATCGTGATGACGGCGAATACCAGCGCCACGCAAAACGTGGGCATGCAGGTCGGAGCCACCACCACGACCGTGAGTGTGAGCGCGAATGCGCAGCTCATCGACACGACGACGGCCGAGTTGGGCATGACGATCAACCAGCAATCGGTGGCCGATCTGCCACTCAATGGGCGCGATCCCTCCACCCTGGCGCTGCTCGCTCCCGGCATGGTCGATGCCAGCAAAGCCGGTGTGGTCTGGGCGCAGGCCGGATTCTCTTTCCCCGGCGAGTCTGCCGCCTCCTCGAATGGCGGCCGCATCGGCAGCACGTACTACATGCTCGATGGCGTATCGAACATGGATAACTATCTTGGGACCAATTCACCTACGCCGAATCCCGATGCCACCCAGGAGTTTCGTCTCATCTCGAACAACTTCAGCGCCGTCTACGGATTTTCAACCGGCGGCGTGGTTTCGATGGCGACCCGCAGCGGCACCAATCAGTGGCACGGCGGACTCTTCGAGTTCCTGCGCAACGGTGATCTCGACGCCGGCAACTGGCAGAACCACGTGCAGGACACCTACCGCAGAAATCAATTCGGCGGCTACGTGGGTGGACCCGCAATCAGAAACAAGCTTTTCGGCTTCTTCAACTATCAGGGAACCATCGTGGTCGGCGGACCCGGATTCTCGAGCAACCAAACCACCACGCCTACGCAGCAGATGCTGGGCGGCGACTTCAGCGGTCTTGTCGACTACGCCGAAGCCCACAGCGGTTCCTGCGGCTCCGGCTATACCGGTCCACGGACCCTCTCCTGCGGCTGGCTGAATGGTCCGTTCCAGTTCGCCAATGGAAAGCCGAATCAACTTGTCGGCAGCCTCGATTCAGTCGCGACGCAGGTGACCAATGACGGACTGCCCGGCCACGCAGCACCGGCTTCGGGAACCGGCAATCCTACCTCTTCAGCACAGAACCTCGCCGGCCAGATGCTGTATTCGTCGGCGCCGCTGAAGAACACCACCACAGACGAGTACACCGGCAGGATCGACTACGACTTGTCGAAGAGCCAGCGCCTCACCGTGCGGTCCTACATCGACAAGTTCATTCAGCCCTCCGGCGATGTGCCAGGCAACGTTCTCTCCGTGCTCAACCTGAGCAACTGGTCGGAGACTTTCGGCGAAAAGATGTGGTACTTCAACGAAATTCTCCAGCATACGTGGACGGTGAACAGCAACACGGTCAACACCGCCACCGTTCTGTGGACGCAGCAGAGCGCGCATAACGGCACAGAAGTCCTCGACAAGAACGGCAAACCGATGTGCTGGTCGCGCTACATCGCCATCACCGAGCCGGTCTGCTACATGGAAGGCGCCAACTTTGGCGGCGCCAATGGCGGATGGACTGAGCCTTCCAACGAAGTGCGCGGCACGATGGGCTTCTCCGATACGCTGATCAAAACCATCCACCGCCACACCATCTCCCTCGGCATCGACGTACTGCATCAGAGAGCCGTTGAGAATGCCAGCAATTACCCCGCCGACGCCATCATCAGCTTTGGCAGCGGCTATTCCGGCAACGGCATGTCAGACTGGCTGCTCGGCTACATGTCGTCGTTCGAACAGGGCGCAGGCGAACTGGCGGACATCCAGGGATGGATGATCGACCCCTACGTCAATGACGAGTTCCGTCTGAAACCGGGGCTGACCCTGACGCTGGGTCTTCGCTGGGATCCGGACTTCGCGCCCGTGTCCGTCGGTGGCCGTGGTTCGGCCTTCGTGCCCGGCCAGCATAGTGTCAAGTTCCCGGCCGCACCCACAGGCCTCGTCTTCCCCGGCGATTCGGGGGTGGACGCCGCTCTCCGTCCCAGCGACAAGTATTTCTTCGAGCCGCGTATTGGAATCGCGTGGCAGCCAACGAACCTGCCGCATACCTCGTTCCATGCGGCCTTCGGCATGTTCAGCGGTCCGGTTCCCTACTCGGACTACAACCACGCGGTGGATATCGCACCGTTCGCCCCGGCCTTCAGTCCAGCGGCGCCGTCGAACACGCCTATCTGCACCAATGCAGGCTCGACGACTCCCACTACCTGCGTTCCCAACACGAACCAGACCATTGCCGGAAACGATAACTTCCAGAACCCCTGGGCAACTCCGTCGTTCGGTACTCCCGGTGGCAACCCGTTCGGTACCGGCCCCGGCAAGATCCCGTGGGCGACTCCGACTTATAAGCCGCCGTACAACTCGCAAATTCCTGGCCCGATCTACGAGCAGGATTCCTTCAGCAGGAATTTCCATGCCGGGATGACGCAGGCATGGAATGCCTCGGTGGAGCAGCAGCTCACCAACGTGATGGCGGTTCGACTGGCCTATGTGGGCAGCGAATCCTACCACCAAAGCTACGTGCAGGACGACAATTTCGCCGGTTACAGCTATTGCACTTCGTTCAATAACCCCAACTGTCCCGCGCCGACACCTGCCAATCAGAGCAACGGCACACTCAAGTCCCCGGTCGCTCCTTATTCCGCATTCACCGGCATTCTGGAATACGACAGCGGCGCAACGGCCAACTACCATTCGTTGCAGGCGACCTTCCAGCGGAATATGGCTCATGGTCTTCAGGGGCAATCCAGCTTCACATGGCAGAAGACCATGGACGTTGCCAGCGGCGCGAATATCGCCGCCAGCCAGAACGGTATCGACAATCCGCGGGACCTGCGCTGGAGCCGGGGCGTTTCCAGTGCCAGCATTCCGCTCACCTGGACAACGAACTTTATCTACCGCACTCCCGATCTGAAGGGGCAGAACATCATTGCCCGCGAAGCTCTGGGAGGATGGGAGCTGAGTCCGATCCTCACCTGGCAATCGGGTGCACCGTTCAGCATCGGCGCGGGCAGCAGCCAGGCCGCCTATGGTGAGGTTGGCAACGGCGGTGGCTGCCTGCAGTTCTGCGCAGGCGATCGCGCCGACCGCGTTGCCGGTCAGTCGCTCAAGGTGCGTCAGGGGGGACGCTCGCAGTGGATCAAGCAGTACTTCAATCCCGCTGCCTTCACAACCCGCCACGACGGAACCTTCGGCGACAGCGCTCGCGGCCTGATCTACGGACCTCCGGGCTTTAACGTGGACGCGGGCCTCATCAAGAACTGGTCGATCGTCGAGCGGTATCAGGTGCAATTCCGCTTCGAATTCTTCAACGCCCTTAATCACCCCATCATGTCGACTCCGGACACAACCCCAACCGACTCTACCTTTGGAGAAATCGGAGGCGGCACAGGTTCGGTGGCCAACAGCTCGCGTGTGGGCCAGGCAGCATTGAAATTTACCTTCTAGTTGTCTCCATCAGGGAGGCTCCCAAATGCACAACCCGCATTTGGGAGCCTCCGCATTTTCGGATGAACGAAAACTCCAGCGCCTCGAACCGGGACCCGCTGGCTGAAGGGCTGCAAATTCGGAATGGCTGATCGCAGCACGAGCGCGGCGCCGGCGAGAGAGGGATGATCAATCGCCATACAGGTTTTCGAGCGGTGTTGCGCACGATCGCAGAACGCGGGTTCCTCCCTTCGCTAACCCTCGTGATCGCAGCGGCCGCCTTCGCCCTCGCCTCCGGCCAGGACCGCGGAACTTCCCCTGCCCTGTGGCCAATTTCGATGGACTACCCCGAGGCCGGCTCTATCTTCCCGCCGGGCATCACGCCTCCTACCTTTATATGGAGAGATGGCGTCGCTTCGTCGTGGAGTATCGAGATACGCTTCGCCGATCACTCCCCTGCCATCCATTCCCTGTCGAAGGGCGAACGGATGCACCTGGGAGAAATCGATCCGGAGTGTATCGCCGAAACCAATGAACCGCCGCGTTTGACCCCGCAACAAGCCGCATCCTGGGTGTGGAAACCGGACGCTGCGACATGGAAAACGATTCAGGCCCACTCCACTCTGGCCCCCGCAACCCTGGTCGTCACGGGTTATAAGGAATCCGCGCAAGCCGTTTCCACTGGGCAAATCTCATTCATCACATCGAACGATCCAGTCGGCGCACCCATCTTTTACCGCGACGTGCCCCTGATGCCCAGCGAAGGCGCGAACGGAACTGTGCAGCCCCTCGTCGCCCGCGCTGATTCATCTCATCCGCTGGCGTCTCAGAGACATTGGCAGCCCAGAAAGCCGCACAGTCCTGACCAATATGCCCACCTGCGCCAACTGCCATTCTTTTTCCGCCGACGGCAAAACCATGGGCATGGATGTCGATGGTCCCGCCAACGACAAGGGCCTCTACGCCATCGTGCCCGTGCAGCAGCAGATTTCCATCGAAAACAAAAACATCGTGCAGTGGAACACCGACGGCATCGCCGGCAAAGTCCGCGTCGGTTTCATGTCGCAGGTTTCCCCTGACGGCCGCTACGTTGTCAGCACCTTCGCCGGATCGTCCAGCGAGGACATCAGCAACACCTACTACGTCACCAACTTTAAGGATTACCGCTTCCTCCAGGTCTTCTATCCCACCCGCGGCATCCTGGAGTGGTACGACCGTGAGACGGGCAAGCGCCACCCGTTGCCCGGAGCCGATGATCCGCGGTACGTCCAGACCGACGGCGTCTGGAGTCCCGATGACAAATGGATCGTCTTCGCGCGAGCTCGCGCCGCAGATCCTTACCCTGCCGGACAAAAGAAGGCCGTGCGCGCCAACGATCCGAACGAAACCCAGATCCAGTACGACCTCTACCGAGTCCCGTTCAACGCGGGCAACGGCGGCACCGCGGAGCCCATCCCCGGCGCCTCAAACAACGGGATGAGCAACAACTTCCCAAAGGTCTCGCCCGATGGCCGCTGGATTGTATTTGTCCAGTGCCGCAATGGCCAGCTCATGCGACCCGACAGCCAGCTCTACATCGTTCCCTTCCAGGGAGGCGACGCGCGGCGCCTGCGTGCGAATACTCCCACCATGAATTCGTGGCACAGCTTTTCACCGAACGGCCGCTGGCTGGTCTTCTCGTCCAAGGCGCGTTCGCCCTACACGCAGATGTACCTCACCCACATCGATCCGGACGGCAACTCGAGCCCCGCGATTCTCGTGGACAACACCACCGCCGCCAATCGCGCTGTCAATCTCCCCGAGTTCGTGAACATCGCGCCCAACGGCATGGAACAGATCAACGTGCCCGCGGTGCGGCAGTATCGCCTGATGGATCAGGCAATGCAGCTCGATGAAAAAGGCGACAACGACCAGGCGCTGGCGTTGTGGAAAGAGGCCATCGCCCTCGATCCGACCAACGCAAAAGCGCAAAACGGCCTGGGTATTTCCCTTTACGTCCACGGAGACAAAGACGAAGCCTTCAGCCATCTGCGCGAAGCCGTCCGCATCAACCCGCTCGCGGTCGACAATCACTATGTTTTGGGCAAGTTCCTGCTCGAGCAAGGCCGTCCCGACGAGGCCCTGGCGGAATTCCGTACATCCGTCACCATTCGCCAGCACTATCCGCAAGGAGAAGTCGGCCTGGCCAGCGCACTGCAGGCGCTGGGCAACGATGGCGAAGCGATCGCCCATTGGCGCAAGGCCCATTCCATGGATCCCACCAACATGAGCGCGACACTGGGCGCTGCGTGGTTGCTGGCCACGGCGCGCGACAGCTCAGTGCGCAATGGGCATGAGGCTCTGGTCCTGGCGCAAAGCGCCAACAGCGCTGAAACTACCGACGATCCCGTAGTTCTTGATACCCTGGCCGCAGCCTGGGCGGAGAATGGCGACTTCGGCCGCGCTGTCGCCGCGGCAACGCAAGCGCTTAATCTGGCCTCTGGAAAAGGAAACACGCCATTGGCAACCGCAATCCGAACTCATCTCACCCTTTATCAACAGCGGCGCCCCTTCCGCGACAGACCGAAACCCGACGGCTCTCCGGAGGCGTTGGCGACTCCACCCTCAAGGCCGGGCCACAGACCATGAGCGATCTCGAAACGATTCTTCGCGCACTCGACACCGCGGGACACGCCCCCGTCGAGAAACGCGCCATCACCAACCATGCCGCGCTCAACGAGGCCTACAGCTACCAGAAGCCCAGCTCGTTCTCTCGCGGCATGCGAATCGACCTCGGGCAGCTGACGATCCTGCTCATCTCCGGTACTGCGAGCCTTGATCACGAGGGGAAGACCGTCCACATCGGGGATTTCCGCGCCCAAACGCGGCGTACCTTCAGCAACATTTCTGCCCTGCTCGCCGCCGAAGGAGCCTCCTGGAAAGATATTGTGCGCACTTCCTGCTATCTGCGCGACATCGATCGCGACTACGAAGCTTTCAACGAAGAACGCACGGCTTTCTACATCGAACAGGGGCTCGATCCGCTGCCCGCCTCGACCGGGATTGAGGCGAAGCTCTGCCGTCCCGAGTTACTGGTCGAAATCGAAGCGATCGCCATGTTCCGCCGCGCGGATCCCAACGAATAGTCCATGTCCTTGTCTCATCCGGTAACGCGACACAATCCGACAGACGACTGCTCTCTATCCAGTGCATAGAGAGAGCGCGATCCTGCGGACGCAGAAGACGCCCCACGGGCGCTGGATCAAAAGATGCTCAGGGGTATATTTCGGACAAGCCATCAGGCATCGGGAAGTCGGGCGGAGAGGGAGGGATTCGGAGCTTGAGCCGATTTGCGGGCGTCCGAGCCCGCAGGCGAAATCCTGAGCGCAGTCGAAGGACCGCAATGAACACTAATTTTCAGAGGAAGTATGGCGGAGAGGGAGGGATTCGAACCCCCGATACCCTTACGAGTATGCCTGATTTCGAGTCAGGTGCATTCAACCGGGCTCTGCCACCTCTCCGTTTTGTTCTGCCGGTTACCTCGGCGCCAGCGGATCAGTTTGCTCCCGCATTCTGCATTTTCCGGGTCGCGGCCGCGACAACCGACCACGTCTGCTGCGTTTCCCGGATCAATGCCCGCCACGACAAGTCTACCAAATGCTGGCGGTTCCAAGACTGCCGCGAGAGGTCGCCATCAACCGATTCAGCCAGGCCGGCAGGCACCTGATGAGGGATGGACATCGCTCGCGCTGCGGGACCGGGAAACCGTTTTCACGCGTACCATGTTTTCGATCCTCCTGAGGTGCTTATGCCGCGCATCACCCGCCGTGACCTGCTGTCTTCCGGATTGGTTCTCTCCGCTTCCACCCTGGCAAGTCGTTCCGCCTTCGCCCGCGCCGCGGCCCTGCTCGAGGAAAAAATGCCTGGGGGATCGGCGGCCGCCGTTCTCGCCGTCGCGCCCCGCGAACAACTGCTGTTCGATTTCGGATGGAAGTTCGCCTTCGGCAATAGTGTCGACCCCGCAAAGGATCTGGGATTCGGATTCGGCCAGAGCGACTTTGCGAAGACCGGCGACTTTAAGTTTGCCAGGCCCGGCTACGACGTCTCCGGATGGCGTGCGCTCGATCTGCCCCATGACTGGGCCGTGGAACTGCCCTTCGTCCACGATGACGCTGGTGGCAATGACAACGCGATGAAATCGCATGGGTACAAACCTGTCGGTCGCCGCTTCCCTGAAAGCAGCGTGGGCTGGTACCGGCGCGAGTTTGACATTCCCGCGAGCGACGCGGGACGCCGGATCTGGGTCGAGTTCGACGGCGCCTTTCGCGATGTGCTGGTCTTCGTCAACGGATGCTTCATCGGCCGCAATGACAACGGCTATGCCCCGTTTCGTTTTGACCTGAGCGATTTTCTGGCCTACGGAGCGAAAAACTGCATCGTGATGCGCGTCGATGCCAGCTTCGGCGATGGCTGGTTCTACGAAGGAGCGGGAGTCTATCGTCACGTCTGGCTCACCAAGACGGACGCAGTGCATCTGGGCAAGTGGGAAAGTGTCGTCCGCTCAACGATGACCGGCAGCAACGCCACGCTCGCGCTCTCGACTATGGTGCGAAACGACGGCGCGAAGACCGCAAACGCAAAGGTCAGCTGGAAGATCCTCGATGCAAGTGGCGCAACCGTGGCCACTGCAGAGTCGCCGGATCAATCCGTTGTAGCCGACGGTTCGGCCGCGTACACAGCAAGCGCGACGCTGACGAATCCAGCCCTGTGGTCGGTGGACGCACCGAATGTTTACCACGCCATCGTCAGCGTCGAGTCCGACGGGCAGGTGCGCGATGCGGAGCGCGTGACCTTTGGCGTGCGCACCGTTCTGTTTGACGCGGACAAGGGATTCTTCCTCAACGGTAAAGCGATGAAGATCCAGGGCACGTGCAATCACCAGGATCACGCGGGCGTAGGAGCAGCCTTGCCCGACCGGTTGCAGTGGTTCCGGCTGGCTGTACTGCGCGAAATGGGTGGCAATGCCGTGCGCACTTCGCACAACATGCCAACGCCGGAGTGGGTGGATGCCTGCGATCGCATGGGCATGATGATGATGTGCGAAACCCGGCAAATGAGCTCAAGTGACGAAGGCCTGCAGCAGCTCGAGCTGATGGTGAAGCGCTATCGCAATTCGCCGTCTATCATCCTCTGGTCGGTCGGGAACGAGGAGTTTCTGCTGCAGGATGCGATGGCGGAACAGGGCGCCCGCATCGCGGAGAGCATGGTGCGCCGCTGCCATGAGCTCGACCCGACCCGCGTCGTATCCGCCGCAGTGAACGCCGGCAACGAAAAGGGCGTCTCCGATGCTTTGGACATCATCGGCTTCAACTACAACCTGAAGCTCCCCGATGCGTTTCACAGGAAATTTCCGAAGCGTCCCATCTATGGATCGGAAACATCGAGCGCGATCAGTACGCGCGGTGAATATTTCACCGATCCGCTGCGCAATACAGTCAGCTCTTACGACGGTGTGGTGCCCTGGGGCGAGTCGCCGGAAGAATGGTGGACCTTCTACGGCACGCGTGACTGGGAGGCCGGTGGCTTTGCCTGGACGGGCTTTGACTATCGCGGAGAACCGACGCCGTTCGGATGGCCATCGATCAACTCGCAGTTCGGCATCGTGGACATGTGCGGTTTTCCGAAGGACTTCTTCTACTACTACACAGCGTGGTGGGGAAAGGAGCCATCCCTGCACGTTTTTCCGCACTGGAACTGGACCGGAAGAGAAGGCGATGAGATTCCGGTGTGGGTGTACTCCAACGTGGACGAAGTCGAGTTGCTGGTGAACGGCACCAGCCTTGGACGGCAGAAGGTTCCGCACCTGGGACACGTGCAATGGAAGGCGAAGTATGAACCGGGAGCGATTGAAGCGCGGGGGTATAAGGATGGCAATGTGGTCCTGACCCGGAAACGGGAGACAACCGGCCCCACCGTTTCAATCCGTCTGACTGCGGATCGGAACGAGATCAATGCGGACGGCGAAGACATTGCGATCCTGAGGGTCGAGGGCCTGGATAAGGAAGGCCGCCTGGTACCGATTGCGAAAAATGCGATCGCTTTTAAAGTCTCAGGGCCCGGCAAACTGATCGGCGTCGGGAATGGCGATCCGAATTGCCTGGAGAGCGACAAGGAACCACGGCGTTCGCTCTTCAACGGTCTGGCGCAGGTCATCATACAGAGCACGAAACGCCCCGGCCCCATCCACGTTGAGGCTGCAAAGGATGGGTGGGATGGTCCGGACCTGATGTCGGCGACGCTGCTGATCACGGCGAAGCCAGCCGAGGGTCGGCCTTCCGTGCCCGTGATTCGGGGAGCGTAGAGAAGAAGAAAGGCCTCCCGCCGGGGAGGCCTAAAGGGCAATGCGCGTTTGTCAGAGGACCGGTTTTCCGGTCCCAGAAGCATTGTGCCGGTGTGGCCTGGTTCGTGCCATGACCCGAACCGGGAGGCAGGATCAGGACAGTTAATGGGACCGGCGTCTCGCGGTTTCCGGCACAGCCACCAGTCGCCGAAGATCCCTGATCTTCACCTTGAAAGAGCGAGCCAGAAAACCAATGGCCGGACCCTTGAAAGGTCCGGCCATTGTGCTGCCTCAACCGCGAGGTTTAGTTCAGGGTGAGGGTGACGGTGCTGTTCTGGGTGACCGAACCGCTGGTCGCCGTCACAGTGATGGTGTACTGCGTGCCCTGGTTGACCTTTGTCGTGCCACCGGAGCTGCTGCCGCAACCGGAGAGCGCGGTGGTCACCGCGATACCGGCCAGAGCAAACAGAAGCAGGCAGAGGAAACGGCCCAGTCGCTGTCCGTTACGCCGCATTCTGCGCGTACCCGCCAGAGGCAGGAGGAGCAGGGCAAACGCCACCGGCACCAGCTTGCGTCCGTTGTTGGGGACGGGCTGGAGCGCGGCGGAAGCGCTGGTAGCGATCGACATGACCACGGTCTGCGGCCCAGCGCTAGCAGCCACAGTGGACGGAGTGAAGGTGATCACCGCGCCGGCAGGTCCGCCGATCGCAGCAAAGCTCACCGTGCCCGGATACGGCGTACCGGCAAAGGCCGGCGCGACCGCGAGGTTATAGCTGAAGGTGGTGCCCTTGTTGCCAGTCTGCGCGGGCGGGGTGGCGCTGAGGGTGAAGCCGAGCTGCGCCACGGTGATGGTGATCGATGCCGTGGTGCTGCTGGCCGTGAAGTTCGTGTCGCCACCATACACCGCGGTAAGAGTGTGAGTGCCGGACGCGAGCGCGGCGGTCGAGAAGGTTGCAACGTCACCGCCGGTGCCTGCCGCCAGAGTTCCGGTGCCCAGCAGCGTGCTGCCGTCGTAGAAGCTGACGGTGCCCGACGGCGTCCCCGTAGTAGCCGAGGCGACGGTGGCCGTAAAGGTCACGCTGGTTCCAGGATTCACCGTGCTGCCGCTGGCCGTGAGCGTCGTTGTGGTGCCCGCCTGTGTAATGGTGAGCGTGCCGTCATCGATGACCACGGTGTAGTTGGCGATGTTCGCACCCGTGACGCTCGGGACGATGGAGTACGGTCCAGCGTTCGAGGTCGTGGTTGCAGTAGTCGCGAAGCTCTCGGTAAAGGTGTCGCCATTCACCGCGCCGGTGACGCTGCCCGTGAACGTCGGATTCGCCGTGCCGTAAACCTTCGTGGCGTTGTTTGCCGTCACGGTAAGGGTCTGGCCGGTGACCGTCAGCGGCGAGTTTGCCGTCGCGGTCTTGTAGTCAGTGGCATCGGTCGGTGTGAAGGTGACAGCCAGGGTGTACGTGCCCTGAGCCAGTACCGTTGCGGACGTAACGGCGGTTGCAGCGCCGCCCGCCGGCGTTGCCGTGTAAGCGAACGTACCCGCGACTGAGTTGCCTCCGAAGCTGACGGTCGCATTCAGCAGGCCGCTCAGGCTCGTGCCGTAGCCGATCGTGGTGGCCGGAGTCCACGCGAGCGTGGGCTGGTCCTGGTTCACGGTCAGCGGTACAGTCGCAGCCGGCG
Source organism: uncultured Acidobacteriaceae bacterium (assembly GCA_963705765.1). GTDB lineage: Bacteria > Acidobacteriota > Terriglobia > Terriglobales > Acidobacteriaceae > Palsa-343. The sequence goes on from CAVPKU010000023.1 coordinate 51,244, forward strand.
GAGTCTGGTACTTCGTCGTATCCGTCGGCGTGAAGTTAGCCGTCAGCGTGTAGTTCCCTGCCGCCAGCACCGTTGCCCCAGTCACGGTCGCCGCGGCGCCGCCGGTGGGCGTTGCCATGTAGACGAAGGTTCCTGGCACTGCTGTGCCCTGGTAGGTAACCGTTGCGTTCAGGATTCCAGCAAGGCTGGTCCCGTAGTTGATCGCTGCCGGGTTCGCCCAGGTGATCGTGATCCCGGCCGAGTTGACGGTGAGGCTGAACGTAGCTGTCGCCGTCGCATTGTTGGCGTCGGTGACCGTCACGGTATAGGTGGTCGCGTTGCTGGTGACCGTCGGCGTGCCGGTGATCTGGCCCGTCGTGGTGGACATCGTCAGACCCGCAGGCAATGCCGGCGCGACGCTATAGGCGAGCGGTGTCGATCCACCCGCACCGGTGACCGGCGTGAATGGAGTCGCAGCCTGTTCAGCCAGCAGCGTCGTGGTTGGCACAGCCGTTGTGGCCGTGAGTGTCGCGTTCACCGTGAGGCTGAAGGTCGCGGTCGCCGTGGCGTTGTTGGCGTCAGTAACCGTGACCGTGAACGTGGTCGCTGTCAAAGTCACCGTCGGCGTGCCGCTGATCTGGCCAGTCGTCGGTGCCATGGTCAGGCCCCCAGGCAGTGCCGGAGCAACGCTGTAAGCCAGCGGTGCCGTTCCACCCGCACCCGTGACAGGCGTGAACGGCGTCGCCGCATGGTTCTCAGTGAGGATCGTGCTGGCAACTGCAGTTGTCGCCGTGACCCCGCCGCTCACTGTAAGGCTGAACGTTGCCGTGCCTGTCGCTCCATTGGCATCCGTCACGGTAACCGTGAAAATGGTCGCCGCGAGAGCTACGGTGGGCGTGCCGGTGATCTGGCCCGTCGTGGTCGATAGCGTCAGGCCCGCAGGCAGTGCCGGAGCAACGCCGTAGTGCAGTGGCGCTGTGCCACCTGCGCCGGTAACTGGCGTGAACGGAGTGGCTGCATGGTTCTGGGTGAGAACCGTGCTCGCGATGGCCTGCGTTGCGGTCACCGCGGTGTTGACGGTGAGAGAGAAGGTTGCGGTTGCCGTCGCACTGTTTGAATCGGTGACGGTAACGGTATAGGTGGTCGCTGCACTAACGGCTGTCGGCGTACCGGTGATCTGGCCCGTCGTCGTGGACATCGTCAGTCCGGCAGGCAGCGCCGGGGCCACTGCGTAAGCGAGCGGAGCGGTGCCGCCTGCACCGGTAACCGGCGTGAACGCCGTCGCAGCATGGTTCTGCGTCAATACGGTGGAGGCGATCGCCTGCGTTGCCGTCAGAGCGCCGCTAACCGTGAGGCTGAAGGTGGCTGTTGCCGTCGCGCTGTTCGCGTCGGTCACGGTCACCGTGTAAGTGGTCGCTGCACTGGCCACCGTTGGCGTGCCCGAGATGGTGCCGGTAGTCGGCGCCATGGTCAGACCCGTCGGCAGAGCCGGCAGCACGCTGTAGGTCAGCGGAGTTGTGCCGCCTGCACCGGTCACCGGCGTGAACGGCGTCGCCAGATGATTCTGCGTCAGCGTGGTCGTTGCAACCGCCTGGGTTGCGGTCACCGCGGAGTTCACGGTGAGGCTGAAGGTCGCCGTTCCTGTTGCACCGTTTGCGTCAGTAACCGTCACCGTGAACGTCGTCGCGGTGAGCGCCACGGTCGGTGTGCCAGTGACAGCGCCCGTCGTCGTGGACATCGTCAGGCCCGCAGGCAGAGCCGGCGCCACACCAAACGTCAATGGTGTCGTGCCGCCCGTTGCGGTGACCGGAGTAAACGGTGTAGCCGCATGGTTCTGCGTCAGAACTGTAGAAGCTACGGCCGTAGTCGCTGCCACCGCTGGATTCACGGTGAGACTGAAGGTGGCTGTCGCCGTCGCGCTGTTCGCGTCGGTGACGGTCACGGTAAAGGTCGTCGCGGTAAGTGTCGCGGTCGGCGTACCGGTGATCTGGCCCGTCGTCGTGGACATCGTCAGGCCCGCGGGCAACGCCGGCGCTACGCCATAGGACAGCGGAGTTGTGCCTCCGGATCCTGTGACCGGCGTGACCGGAACAGCAGCATGGTTAAGGGTGAGCGTAATCGACGGAACCGCCTGCGTTGCAGCAACGGCGGCATTCACCGTCAAGCTGAATGTCGCAGTCGCCGTCGCGGTATTCGCGTCGGTGACGGTCACCGTATAGGTAGTCGCTACGCTGGCCACCGTCGGCGTACCGGTAATCTGGCCCGTCGTCGTGGACATCGTCAGGCCCGCTGGCAGAGCCGGCAGGACGCTGTATGCCAGCGGCGTTGTGCCGCCTCCACCAGTCACCGGAGTAAACGGTGTGGCTGCATGGTTCTGGGTGAGAACCGTGCTCGCAATGGCCTGCGTCGCGGTCACCGCCGGATTCACAGTCAGGCTGAAAGTGTTGGTGCCCGTCGCGCCATTCGCGTCCGTCACCGTCACAGTGAAAGTAGTGGCAGTGAGAGTCACCGTCGGTGTACCGGTGATCGCTCCCGTCGCCGGTGCCATCGTCAGACCCGTCGGCAATGCCGGCCCCACACTATACGTCAGAGGCGTGGTGCCGCCACCACCGGTAACCGGTGTGAAGGCCGTCGCTGCGTGGTTCTGGGTGAGGACTGTGCTGGCCACCGCTTGCGTCGCGGTCACCGCGACGTTCACCGCGAGGCTGAACGTGGCTGTCGCCGTTGCGCTGTTCGCGTCCGTGACGGTCACCGTATAAGTGGTCGCTACGCTCGCCACCGTCGGCGTGCCAGTAATCTGGCCTGTCGCGGGTGCCATGGTCAGGCCCGTGGGCAGAGCCGGCGCAACACCGTACGTCAACGGAGCGGTACCGCCTGCGCCAGTGACCGGGGTGACCGGCACCGCGGCATGGTTGATGGTCAGTGCGATCGTCGGGACGGCCTGCGTCGCAGTGACTGCGCCATTCACCGTGAGGCTGAACGTGGCTGTCGCCGTTGCAGCATTGGCGTCCGTGACGGTCACCGTATAGGCAGTCGCTATGCTGGCCACCGTCGGCGTGCCGGTGATCTGGCCAGTCGCCGGAGCCATCGTCAGGCCCGCTGGCAGAGCCGGCAGCACGCTGTATGTCAGAGGCGCTGTGCCGCCACCGCCGTTGACCGGCGTGAAGGCCGTTGCCACATGGTTCTGAGTCAGGACCGTCGACGCGATGGCCTGCGTCGCCGTCACAGCAGCATTCACCGTCAACGTGAAGGTGTTGTTCGCGGTTGAACTGTTGGCGTCCGTGATGGTCACGGTGAAGGTGGAGGTTGCGTGGACCGCTCCAGGCGTGCCGGTGATCTGGCCGGTGGTCGTGCTAAAGGTCAGGCCCGTCGGCAGAGCCGGCACAACAGCAAACGTCAGAGGCGTTGTGCCACCCGTCGCGGTGATCGGGGTGACCGGCGTGATCAGTTTGCCGTTGGTGAACGTAACGGCCGCAACAGACTGGACGGCAGTCAGAGTGCCGTTCACCGTCAGGCTGAACGTATTGGTCTGCGTGGCCAGGTTCGCATCCGTCACGGTGACTGTGAACGTCGTTGCAGTCAGAGCGACCGTCGGGGTTCCAGTGATCTGGCCCGTCGACGCTGAAATGGTGAGTCCGGTGGGCAGAGCTGGCGCGATGGTGTAACCGAGAGGCGCTGTACCGCCGCCACCCGTAACCGGCGTGAACGGCGTGGCCAGATGGCCCTGCGTCAGAGTGACAGTCGCGATCGACTGCGTAGCGGTCACCGCGCTGTTAACCGTGAGTGTGAAGGTGTTCGTCGCCTGGTTGAGATTGGCGTCTTTCACCGTAACCGTGAAGACGGCGGCCGCAAGCGCGACACTCGGCGAGCCGGTGATCGCACCCGTCGTGCCGGAGATGGTGAGACCCGTCGGCAGAGCCGGCGCGATGCTGTACGCCAGAGGCGCAACGCCGCCCGATCCCGTCACCGGCGTGAAGTTCGCCGACGGCTGGTTCTGCGTCAGGACTTTGCTGGCGATGGACTGCGTCGCCGTCACGGCCGGATTGATGACGATGGTCTTGGTGGAATCGTTGCTGACCTGGAAGTTGCCTGGACCGCCGGGATCGCTGTAAGCCGCCACGACGAAGTACGTCGCTGCAGCCTGGTTAGCAGGAATGACGTAGGTGACGTTGCCCGTCGCTCCGCTGCCATTGACGGCAATCGGACCGACCGCAGTGCCGATAACCGGGCCGGCTGCGCTGCCGCTGTGAACCGTGAAGGTCACATTACCCTTCCGTCACAGGCGTAGCGGTGTGGACAACAGTCGCCGCGAGCGTGACGTTGGTTGCCGTTACGCTCACCACAAAGCTGGCTGGAGCCGGCGTTGCTTCCGTGGTCGTCGTCGCGACGTTACCAGCCGCGCCGACTGTGACGTTCAAGGGACCCGCGGTCAGAACATCCGCGCCCACAACCGTGAAGGTCTCTTCTACCGTACCGATTCCGGTCGCCGGGAACGTGAGCGCGCTAAATGTCGCACCCGTTCCGCCGACGGTGGTTGCTGTGGTTCCGGTCGGGGTACCCGCGGCTCCGCCTGTGGTCAGAGTCAGCGGAATCCCGCCGACATTCTGGCCGTTCTCCGTTACGGAGGCGATCACCTGTGGCGTCGCGCCAGCGATGTTCACCGATGCGGTGTAGGACGGGGCATTGAAGCCGACCGCGGTGTAGTTGGTCTGCACCGAGCCGGCGTCCGAGCAGTTGGCTACACCGTAGCCGCCAGGCGTCGCATTGGACAAGCCGCGCTGATCGGTGGTGAAGCCGGAGGGAATCGAGGCCAGCAGGCCGCCGCAGATCGCGTTGCTCCCAGGCTCGGGAAGAATCGTCTGCGTCGCGCCGCCGTAGCTGCCCAATGCGGACATGCCTGTCATGCCGGCATTCGAGTTCGTGGGCGCGACAATATTCCCGTTCGTGCCGTTGGTCGGGCATCCAGTGCCAACACTGCACTCCAACGCCACGTCCAGAAGACTGTTCTTAACCGTCAGAGCGCCGCCGCTGTTAAAGATTCCGGTATCGTCGGGGCCGCCGGCATTGGCATTCCCTGCGAAAGTAGCGTTTGTGATCGTGATCGCGCCACCCGAATAAAGAGCGATGGCTCCGCCGCCGGTTCCACCCGTCGCGTTGTTCCCCGAGAACGTGCTGTAGTCGATCGTCGGAGTCGAACTGCCGGTGTCGTCAATCGCGCTGCCGTTCCCTGCGGTGCTGTTGCCGGAGAACGTGCTGTTCGTCACCGTCAGCGCGCCGCTGGCAGACTCGATACCGCCGCCCCCGCCGGTCGCGGTGTTGTTCGTGAAGGTGCTCTGGTCAACCGTGAGAGTCGAAGTGCCCGTGCTGTACACGCCGCCGCCGTCTCCCGTTGAGGAGTTGTGCTTCAGCGTCACCCGCGTCAGGCTCATGGTCGCAGCGTCGATGAGTCCACCGCCGTTGCCGGTATGAGCAGCATTCGCAAAGGTCATGTCCGAGACAGTCAGACTTCCCGCTGTGTTCTCAAGGATTGCGTCGCCGCCTGGAATAGCGCCGCCGTCAACGGTGAGATTGCCTGCACCTGGACCCGCGATCGTGGTGTTGCCCGTGCTCAAAGGCAACTTGGCGCCCAGCGCAATCGTTCCGCTGATGCCCGTCGCATCGATGTTGGCAGAGCCAAGGCCATTCGCTTTCGCAATGGCGTCGCGCAGAGAGCAGGCTACGCCCGGGCAATTGGCTGCGTTGCCGGCCGGAGTTCCTGCATCATCGGTCGTGGTCGTCACCGTGATGGTGTTGCTGCCCACCTGAACCGATCCGGAGTCGACGTTCACTCCGCAATTCGGATCCGTAGGAAAGCCGCGCTGGTCGGTCGTGAGCTGCGATCCGTCTACGTTTTTCGCCGGAGCTGTGCCGCCGCAGATTGCGGCGCTGCCGGTTCCAGGAACCAGCGTTGCGGTCAGGCCGCCAAAATTACTCAGGGACGAAAGCTTGAGATTCGCGGCGGTGTCCTGCAGATCGCCGTTCACGTCAGCCGTGGTTTGCGGACTCGCGGGGCAGCCTGTGCCAACCAGCACGGTGACGCCGGTGCACTCATTGCCAGACGGAGTCGGGTTGGCAAAAACGCTGTTCGTGACGCTGAACGTGGTGCCGAAATTGGCGATACTACCCCCGGTCGATGCGGGAGAGGAACCACCTGTATTGCCATAGAACGTGCTGTCGTAAACGGTGAGGACGCCAGCCGTACTGGCGTTGTAAATGGTGCCGCCGCCGACAGGGTTTGAGTTGTTCGCGAAGGTGCTGTCGCTGACGGTGACACTGCCGAAGGCCGGGGGACCGCAGCTGGCATCGTCGCAGTTATAGATACCGGCGCCCTGCGGAGCTGCATTCGAACTGAACGTGCTGCTCGAGACGTTCAGCGCGCCACCGTTCCAGATCGCGCCACCATTGCTTAGGGACGTGTTTCCATTAAACGAGGAACCTACGACGTTAAGCGTGATTCCATTCGTGACTGGATCGCCTATGCCATCGGCTGTGATGGCTGCTCCACCCTGGTTCGCAGCATTACCGGAGAAGATCATGTTCGTGACATCGACGGTGAGGTTAAACGCTCCCACCGGAGGGTTGTAAATGAAAAGGCCAGACCCATATCCGATGTTGGTGTAACCGCCTCCACCATTGGCAATAGTGAATCCCTCGAGGACCACGGTCGTGTTGGCGACACTCCCCGTCTGAATACCGAATGCGCCATTGGTAGCCGTTCCGAAGACCGTCAGCAAACCGGGCTGAGTCAGGTTGCCCTGGAGGGTCATGCTCTGCGTGATCGCGGGCAGAGCGCTGGTCAGCTGGATGACCGCATTTCCAAGTCCGGTGAGATCGACCACGATCGAGTTGACCGTGACGTCCGCATTCGCTGCCGTGATCGCGTCGCGGAGAGAACACGTAGCACTGCCGCCTGCATTGTTGACGGGGCAATTCGCGGCAATGCCCGCTATGTCATCCGTCGCCGTCCCAACGGTGAAGGTATCCGTCGCAGCAGCCGCACTCGTCGCAGGCAACAGACATAGCGGAGCGAGCCATACGAGGTTAGCAACGAGGAAGGTAAGAAGGCGGGCAGGCGAGAAGGCACGACGAGAAGCAACCACAGACGACATACACTCAACCTCACAAAAATCGGTTCATGCACTGCGACGAGGCCGTGCGCGGGCCTTCAGCGGCGCAGTTACAGCTGTGCTGGTCAGGAGAAAAAACTTGCGGATTGGGAAATCAAACTGCGGGACAAGCCCATCCGGCACCAAAACAACAGAAAAACGTTCAATGTCCCAGCTAGACGCGAGAGGGGGAAGCTAACGACGATTCGTCAGCAGAACTGCGCACGCAGGGACAAATTTCTTTCAATCGTGCAGCCAAGGTAATGGGGAACAGGACCTCGGTCAATGACTCTTTGGGGTACTCTTTCGGGGTACCGGTGGCTGGAAAACAGACAGCCCAAAGGATCGATTGCACGGCCATTGCAAGGAGCAAATCCCGCTCTGAGCCGCGAATAACCGCCCCCCAGATAGCGAAGCAGGGTAACTCGACGAGATCGGTGAGACCCGAACTTCTATCTCAGAACCTGGCTTTCCGCACGCCCTCCCTTTCGAAGAGTTCGAGGAATTCCACAGATTCCGGTTCGGAATCGGATCGTTCCACCTGCGATGAAGTTAACGGGATCGTAACGATGCGACCGCAGGAACAAACTGTTGTCAGTCCACACGCACCGCATCAACGTCGAGCGGCGGTTGAAGAGGTCAGGCAAGGGGGTGCCACCGGTTCCTGCAGGTACCGTGTTCCGGCTCAACGGGGATGGGGCCCCTTGCCCGCCCCATCGACCGCATTGACTTACGAGGAACTTCTGTGCAGCGCAAACAGTGCAGTGGTGACAAACGTAACCATCCAAAGTGGTTACTTAAACGGGTAAGATTGGGCTGCTTTAAGCGCAATTCCTACCTGGGAACGGCCTTTCGCTACCAACATAATGGGGCGGTTACACCTGCTAATGGCCTTTAAACCGCGACATTTTATGCCAAAAACACAAAAGTAACATTCTGTTGAAAAGGATGGTGACTGGCGTGCGTACAGCACGGTCAACAATATCCGCCTGGTTGTTGAACGAACCGGCCGATGCAAGCAGGGACCGATACGACAGTGGGCCCGTCCGGCGACTGAGGAGCTCCGACATTACGGCGCCTCAGGCTGGCTCGTGGTCTGAAGTTGCTGAACTTTTTTGTTTTGCAAGAGGTGAGGTAGATGCACTCGATATTCTTCATCCCCCCCGTGGGGAATGCCCGCGGAGTTGTCCACGCTTCTTCTGGCAATTCTCGAATTCACAGTCACCGCCGGACTGGCCTTACTCCTTTTAAGAAGTACTGTGGCTCCTGGGCTCCCTTTCTGGCTGCAGCCGTCTGCATCCTGACTCTGGGACTGTCCGGTTGCGGAAGCATTGCGCCAAATGCCACAACCCTTGGCACACTGGTAGCGTCAACCGCCTCTCTCTCGTTCGGGAACGTCACGGTTGGGCAAACAGCCACCGCGACCGTTTCCATGAAGAACGCGAGCGCCGATGCAGTGCAGGTGACTCAGATCAGTGTGGCGGGCCAGGCATTCTCCCTCCCAAGCCAGAGTGCGCTCCCCATGACCCTGGCGGGTGGAGATACCCTGACACTCAGTGTCCAGTTCGCGCCGGCAGCCGCAGGCTCCGCGGCGGGCACGCTGTCCGTGGTCAGCAACGCCACATCCGGCAACATGACCGTGGCGTTGAGCGGGACCGGGACCACCGCCGTCACGAATCCGCCGCCGACGCAACCGACGGTGACCGCACTCAATTGCGCCAATGGCACGATTACGGGCGGCGGTACTGATAGCTGCTCGATCACGCTGAGTGCAGCGATGAGCAGCAGCGGCACCATCAGCCTCTCCAGCAACGATTCCGCCGTCGTTGTACCGGCGAGCGTCGCGGTGGCTGCGAATGCGAGCAGCGCCACCTTCTCATTGACAGCAGCAGCGGTCAGCGCGGCGCAGAGTGCCACGATTACGGCCACGCTGGGAACCAGCTCCGCAACCTTTAAGTTGCAGCTCAACCCTGCTCAAACGGGTGGCGGCACCGCTTCCATGGGTATAAGCGCCAGCAGCCTCTCCTTTGGCGATGTAACCGTCAACTCTCAGGCGACACCGCAGTTCGTCACCGTTACCTCCACCGGAACCGCACCCCTCACGGTGACGGGCGCGACGGTCAGCGGCGCAGGTTTCACTCTGGCCGGACCTGGTTTGCCCGTAACGCTGAATCCAGGAAATGCAGTCACCCTGCAGGTGAAGTTCGGCCCGCAGACGGCCGGAGCGGCCACGGGTTCGCTGACCATCACCTCCAACGCACCAGCGGGCGGAACTGCGGTCGTCACACTGAGTGGTACCGGCGATGCAGCACCCGGCGTGCTCAATGGTCTGTTCTGCAATCGCTCGACGATCGTGGGAGCGGGAACGGATAGCTGCACCGTCTCACTCACCGCGGCCGCACCCGCGGGCGGACTGACCGTGAACCTGTCCAGCAGCAACACTGCTTTGACGGTCCCGGCCACCGTAACTGTTCCGGCGGGCAATACCAATGCATTCTTCACCGCGACGGCCACGGCAGTCACGGCGTCAGCAACCGCGAACCTGACCGCAAGCGCCGGCACTGTATCGAAGATCTTCGCGATCCAGTTACAGGCGCAGTCTCCAGGTCTCAGCGTGAGTACCGGCACGCTGAACTTCGGCGATGTAACCCTGAACACAACCAGCACCCAGCCCGTGACTCTGATCTCGTCGGGCTCGTCCGCAGTCACCGTCAACAGCGGGACACTAACGGGAACAGGCTTCACGATGAGTGGAGCGACCTTCCCTCTGACGCTCAACCCAGGGCAAAGCGTGACGTTGCAGGTGAGCTTCGATCCCACAACCGCAGGCGCCGCGACGGGCTTGATCACGATTGCCAGCAACGCCACCGGCAACGGAACGACTCTGATCAACCTGAGTGGAAATGGTCAGTCAGCAGCGGGTGTGCTCAGTTCCCTCACCTGCAATAACCGGACGCTGACCGGCACATCAACAGATGTGTGCACGGTGACGATGAGCGCGGCTGCCCCGGCAGGCGGACAAGTCGTGACTCTGTCGAGCAACAGTTCGTCGGTGACGATTCCGGCTTCGGTAACGGTGCCGGCAGGTGCAACCACGGCCGGATTCAACGCTGCTGTTGCAGCCGTGACGTCGACGACTACCGCTACTTTGACGGCATCGGCGGGCGGCAGCACGAAAACCTTCACGCTGCAGCTCAACGCTCAAACCGTCATCCTGAGCCTGAGCACCACGAACCTTAATTTCGGCGACGTAACCATCAACACGCCAACCAGCCAGTCCGTCACGCTGACTTCAACGGGCACTTCTCCGCTGACGATCAATGCGGCGGCGCTGACCGGCACTGGATTCACGATGACCGGAGCCACTTTCCCGGTAACCCTGAATCCCGGCCAGGCGGCCATGTTGCAGGTCACCTTCGATCCGACAACGGCGGGCGCTGCAACCGGATCGATTCTGATCACCAGCAACGCCACCACCAACCCGACTACGACGGTTGCTCTCAGCGGAACCGGCGACGCGACCGCGGGTGCACTGAATTCCGTCAGCTGCACCACCACGTCCTACACCGCGGCTGGAACCGATGCCTGCACCGTGACGCTCAGCGCCGCGGCGCCGGCGGGCGGATTGGCCGTCACTCTGGCCAGCAACAACAGCGCCGTGACGGTTCCCGCTTCGGTGACAGTGCCGGCCGGATCCACGAGCGGTGCCTTCTCCGCGACGGTGACAGCGGTGACCACAACCCAGACCGCAACGTTGACGGCGACAGCGAACGGCGTTGCCAAAACCTTCAACCTGCAGTTGGGCAACGGAGCGCCGGGACTAACACTGAGCTCGACGACCGTAGCCTTCGGCAACGTTAACCTGAACACGCCTGCCACGCAGACGGTGACTCTGACTTCGTCTGGCGGAGCGGCCGTTACAGTCAGTGCGGCGGCTCTCACCGGCACTGGGTTCACGATGTCGGGAGTTACTTTCCCGGTCACCCTGAACCCGGGTCAAACCGCGGTGCTGGATCTGCAGTTCGATCCAACCACGGCGGGCGCTGCAACCGGCATGGTCACGATCACCAGCAACGCTGCGACCGGCGGAACGCAAACCGTCGCGCTCAGCGGTACCGGTGTATCGGCAACGACCTACGAAGTGCAGCTGAGCTGGACTGCTCCGGCAAGCAGTGCCGATGCTGTGGCGAGTTACAACGTCTACCGCTCCACCGGTGGTGGCGCGTATCAGAAGTTGAATACCGCAGTGAATACACCGACGACTTACAACGACACGACGGTGCAAAGCGGAGTGACTTACAACTATGAAGTAACAAGCGTGGATGCGTCGGGGGTGGAAAGCGCACCTTCCAACGTGTACACCGCGGCGATTCCGTAGTTCGCCGCGTCGTTGCAAAACAAAAAGGCCCGCCGAATGGCGGGCCTTTTTTTGTGTCTTCTTCAAATTTGGCGTGCTGTGAAAACCGTGGCTGGGTTCGCTGCGAGAGAATCAGCAGCGAACAATATTGGGCGCGTCGATGTTGCGCGTTGCGTTGCGCGTGTCGACGACCAGCTTCGCGTTTGCAACGATGCCGGGATAATCGTATTGCGTGTGATCGGTCACAATCACAACACAGTCGAACTCCGGAATTTTCTCCAGTGGAGTGCTGGTCATGTTCAGCGCATATTTGCGTCCCTGACCGACCGTCGGAAAAAAGGGATCGTTGTAAGCGACCTGCGCCCCGCGTTTCTGCAGCAACTCGATGATGGTCAGCGAAGGCGATTCGCGCAGATCGTCGATGTCCCGCTTGTAGGCCATGCCAAGAATCAAAATGCGTGAACCGCGCAGAGGCTTGCCCTGCTGACTCATCGCTTCGACGATATTGTCGACGACAAAGTAGGGCATGCCGGTGTTGATCTCGCCGGCCAGTTCGATGAAGCGCGTCCGGAAATCAAACTCCTTCGCCTTCCACGAAAGATAAAACGGATCGATGGGAATGCAGTGTCCGCCCAGTCCGGGCCCCGGATAGAACGCCTGGAATCCGAAGGGCTTGGTCTTCGCTGCCTCGATCACTTCGAACAGGTCGATGTCCATGCGCAGGCAAAGCTGCTTGAGTTCATTCACCAACGCGATGTTGACGCAGCGATAAATGTTCTCGAGGAGTTTGGTCATCTCCGCCGCTGCCGGCGAAGACACCAGCACAGTGCGATTGAAGATCGTGCGATAGACAGCCGACGCAAGATCGCTCGCGACCGCTCCGCAGCCGCCGACAACTTTGGGAATATCGCGCCGAGCAACGCTGTCGTTGCCGGGATCTTCTCGCTCCGGCGAAAACGCAACGAAGAATCCTGGGCTCGATGCGTCGCGCGCCGCACGCAGACCGGCGGGACTTCCCTTTTCCAGCAGCGGGACGACGACTTCTTCCGTCGTGCCTGGATACGTCGTGCTTTCGAGAATGATGAGCTGGCCGTCGTGCACGTGCGGCGCAATGCTCTGCACCGTGCCGGTCACGAAACTCAGATCCGGCTCGTGATACTCATTCAGCGGAGTCGGCACACAGATGATGACCACATCCATGGCCGCGATCTGCGCGTAGTCGTCCGTTGCGCTGAAACCTTTTTCCCGCGCCAGTTGAATTTCCGTGCCGGGAATACGGACGATGTAGGAACCGCTTCGGTTGAGAGTATCGACCTTGCTGCAGTCGATATCGAACCCGGTGACGCGAAAACGTGCCTCGCTGAAAAGCAAAGCAAGAGGCAAACCCACGTAGCCCATTCCCACAATGCCGATGCGGGCCTCGCGAGTCTCAATTTTCCGGAGGATGGCGGCGGTTCGTTCAGCAGTCACAAGCAGCGTTTCACTCATCGTGAATTCCTGAGATCAGGATAGCTGCTTGTGACGCGGGAGACCAGGAACACCGGCAGGGTGGACGATCAGAGGACCACTTTGCGGCAATAGAATGCCTCAGCGTAACCACTCGGCGCATTGCATTCCATTCCGCGCAGACGCATCAGGGAATGGAAAGTCGATTCCTGGAACCACGCCCGATTGCGCTGCGATGCAAAGCTGTCCATCAGGTTGCGGACTTTCGCCTGTGTCATTTCGCGGGTCAGCGGAACATACACGCAGGGTCGGCCCATGTCTCCGTCGTACTTGGGGATTTCATATTCCAGAATGAAGTGATTGCGCCAGGTGTTCCAGGTGAGTTCAGAAAGGAGGCGGTGATCCTGATGCGCGTCCTGACGCTGATGAGTAAAGATGATGTCCGGATCGACCTTTTGTTTCAATTCCTCGAACGTCGCTTTGACCTCGGACCCGACGAAAGGCATGAACCCATCTGGAAATTCCTTCAGCATTAAGCGTTCGAGACGATTCGCACCGGCAAAGGATTCGGCGGCCTTCTGTGCCTCTGCCTTGCGAACTCCCATGGCGTTGAAAACAACCCAGTGAAATGTGCAGTCAGGGTATTGATCGATGAGGCGAAGGATGGTGCCGCCGCAGCCGATCTCGATGTCATCCGAATGCGACCCCAGACAAAGAATCTTCAGGGGTCCGTCCTTTTTCACGTCCAGGCTCAGATTGATCATAAGAGTTGCAGTCTTTCCAAAAGTCCTCGTGAGGGTTGGCTGTTCGAGCGCCCCGGCGACGCCCAGTTCTGACTTCCCGATCGGCTCCCCTCGGGCCGAGCGATTCGCTGTTTATTCGCCTGATTCGAGTGCTCTGCGGAGGGGCGAACTGCACCCTTGAAGGCGTTCCCCGGCGGGCTTACGCTGCCTGTTTTGGCGATGGGTCAAATTTACCCGTTGCTGTGTACGATTTGCGAATTCAGCGTGCAGAAGTCCTTTGTCATCAGATGTTTGATTGCCGACCGAATGGTAATCAACGTGCTACTTGAAAAGGCAAATTCCACGGTCCACGAGGTTGCAGTATGCGGAGAAGTCTTCCCCTGTTGTTCTTTGTAACTCTCGCGTTCCTGGCAATGGTGCCAGGACGTTGCGTAGATGCTCAGACGTACAGTCTTCCCAATGACAATACCAGTTGCCCGGGCAATTGCCGGTTGATTCCGTGGCAGGCCGGATCCGACCTGTGGAACGGCGGCACGTTGCCCGTTTACCCCTCGGTGACGTGCACCGGACTGGCCGGCAACGGGACGACGAACGATGGGCCCGCCATTCAGGCGTGTATCAATAGCGCGGCTGCCAACACGGCCGTTTATCTTCCGGCGGGAACGTACCTGGTCAACAGCTTGATTCGGCTCAAAAGCAGTGTGGTCCTGCGCGGGGCCGGCTCTGGTACCCAGATCAATCTCGGCTCAGGCGGTCAGCTCACTACCCCAGCCTTCGCCGCTTCCACCAACCTCACACCCGGAACATCGTACGGCAACAACTCTCCTGGCTACGCGTTGAGCGGCGCGCCGAAGAAGGGTGATACCACCGTCACCATCGCCAGTGGTTCGGTCAACCCCGGCGACTTTATTGCAATTTTCGCCGACAACGATCCCACTCTCGTAAGCGTGGACGGCGAAGACGGACACTGCGACTGGTGCGGCGACAACACCGGTTATCGCGTCATGCAGCAGATCGACCAGGTGACGGCGGTGAGCGGCACCACAGCAACTCTGGCCCGGCCGCTCTACTACACCCTCTACACCAACCCCGAATACCGTAAGTACAACTTCCTCACCCAGAAGGCAGGCTATGAGTCCTTCCATGTGACAGCTACCGGAGACATCGGATCGAACCAGATCATCCTGTTGCAGGGCTGCCTCTATTGCTGGGTGAAGGGCGTGGAAACAACCAACACCGGCAGCCAGAGCGGCTCAGCTCACATCGAGATGGACTACACCTACGGCAATGAGATTCGGGACAACTACGTGCACGACGGACGTTCCGGCGCCAGCGGTGCGAACTACGGAATCTACTTCCAGTTCATCAACAGCGATGCCAAAGTAGAGAACAATATCATGCGCCACAACCGTCATGGTTTTGTCTTCCAGGGCGGCGGCTCGGGAATTGTTTTCCTCTACAACTACATCGACGACTTATACACCGACGATCTTACCTATCTCGGATCGGCTCGTACGTCGCACGGCGGTCACCCGTACATGAATCTGTTCGAGGGCAATGTCGCCTCGCACGTTACTGCCGACGACTTCTGGGGTAGTTCCTCCCACTTCGTCTTCTTCCGCAACTGGCTCTGGGGCGATGAGACGGGAACCGGTGTTCCCAGCTTCCCGCCAACAGAAGGCTACGTCGCGGTCGATATCTACCCGATGCAGACGTATTACTCGTTCGTCGGCAATGTGCTCGGTCATACCGGCCTGCATACGACATGGACGGCTGCGTCTCTCCTCAGCTTCAACGAATATCCTGAAGCCAACGCGCCGGTCGTCTACAGCTATGCCGGTGCTTCCGGGAGTATTCCCAGTACCAAAACCACCGCCATCGATCAGGGCAACTGGGACTACAAAACCGGCGGCGTCGCTTACTGGGATGGAGGCGCCAATCACACCTTGTCCGCTTCCATGTACTATCCCAGCGAACCGGCCTTCCTCCAGGGATATGCATGGCCGCTCGAAGGTCCTGAGGGAGCACCAACCATCAACGCCAACCCTGCCGAGAACTGCTATCTGAACGGGCCTGCTAAAGGTGGCGCGTTCAATCCGTCCACTTGCTATGCTGCGGGTCCGGTCCCTTCTCCACCCACGGGACTAACCGGAAACGTCGTCGCGCAGTAACTCGAATCCTGTTTCGATAACATCCCGGATCGCGATACTAAGTCGCGATTCGGGATTTTCTATTTGCACTGCTTGCTTTGCCTGACGGCCGTCCTCACATTTCACGAAAATGGATGGCGCGCCAGATCGAGCACGAGCTTCTCGAATTCGATAATCTCCGTCCGTGCGCCGTAACGCGATGTCCACCAGCTATCCGGATTGAAATTGGAATAGCGCGATGACAACACTGCGATCGTCACCGGGCGATCGCGGGTGGCACGCCGCATGATCCGCGCGATCCGCCGGGAGTGATCCGCAGCGACGACCAGAACAGCTGAGCGGTAGCCACGCTTCTGGCACCACGATGGAAGAATCTGACCTTCCTGCTCGCTTCCGGAAACCGACCGAGGAATCCGCTCGACGTTTTGCACACCCAGCATGTGCAGCTGCGTTTCAGAAATCGCAGCGCGATCGTCGTAAGGGAGGCCGCGCCGAATAAACTCGCGATCGGACTCTGTGGGGGGATCCTCAAATACGGCGACCCGCGCCGAAACACCTTCATGGACCAGATCCGCGGCTTCCAGCGTCCCCGCCCCCTGGACGTCGATCGCCACAACAATTACATCGGCCGAGTGCACATGAGGATCGGGGCCAACCAGGGCCCATCCAGTGGCTCGCAGCAAATGCCGCCTGCTGATCGGCACCGCGAGAACCAGAAGACCAAGCGCCAGCAGAATCGCGATCCACGGCCAGGGCCGAGTGCGAAGCGAGAACCGGGAACCATGCGGCGCAGTGGTTTGAACTGAATCCTCCATCAGGATTGGCTGCGGTCTCGACAACCTGGCGCGACTAGCGAACGCCCGACAATGCAGGATGGGCGTAGTCCGCTTCGACGGCAGCGGCGAGTCCCTTCAGCGCATTCTTGCGAGCCTGCATCTTCGGCAGCGGCTGCATTCCCACCATTTCGAGGATCGACTCCCAGCGGTAGACCCAGTCGTGATGCAGCAGGCATTCAGTCATGTTCTTCTGCCGCATTCTGGCCTGCCGTTCCGGCTGCTTGTCGAGATCGCGAATCACGTTCACGATCTCGCCATTTTCGAAGGGCACTTCGATGACGGCGTCTTCCCAGGTGAAGATCTTGTCGAATTCCTTGTTGTTATACGGGCGCATGCCGATCATGATGGTGCCGGCCGCTCCGGCTTCGAAGTAGCGATAGCCGAATTCGCTGGTGCCGCCGGTTTCGTCCGGCCTGTCAAACTTGCCCGGGCTCACGATGAAATAGCGGCTGCGCTTCGCCATGTTCGCGATCATCAGGCGATGCTCATCCAGATCGTGGGCCTTGAGCGCGTTGATGGTGTCGTACATGTAGAACTTGTTTTCTTCCCTCGCCCACTGCAGCAAAGCTTTGTGGATGGCCGGCGCCCGGCGGCCGATGCTGAGCACGTCGATGGCGCGAGCCGGTGGATTCGGGTAAGGCGAGAAATTCAGGTTATCAATACCGGCCGGCAGATACTGGCTGTGGCCCTTGATCCATGGCAGGAAAGGATCGCTCGCCACGTACATGAAAATGACGTAGTCGAATTCCTTCAGAATTTCGAGGCAGCCCTTGTAGTCGGGAATGTCTTTGAAGTAGAACTCCGGCAGCCAACAAATCGTCTTCTTGCACTTGTCGCGCAGGCCCTTGATCGACTTCATGTGCAGCAGCTCGGAGACGCGCTCCGGCACCGTGATGAACAGGTCGTATTCCTTGTCGATGCGGGTCTCCGGCACGCCAGGATTGAACGCGATGGGCAGATACTCACCCGTCTTCAGCGCCAGCCGCCTTCCCTGCTGATAGCGCGGCCCCGGGCTCGGCGCCAGCACGTCCACGGCATCGACATCACCGAGGATGCGCTCGAATTCGCGGAACGGACACCGCCAGACGAGGTGATCGTAGAGGTTCTTGTTCGAAAACAGGAGGACGCGGGATTTTTCAGATTGTTCGTGGCTGCCGTTGCTGTTCATCTGTTCCTCGAAACAGGAGATCAAACTGAGTATGAGGGCAGTGCCCCAAATTGCGCTATACGACCAAGGTGTCGTGGACCCTGGAAGGCACTCCTACCGCGGATCAAGCGCCTCGTACTGCTGAATCTGGCTGCGGGTCAACGCGCCCAGATCGCCCTTGCCCTGGAAGGCCTGGTACCAGGTGACGATCCAGTCGAGAGCCTTATCGAGCGAAAGTACCGGATGCCACTTCAGATACACCTTCGCCTTCGATGCATCAAGCTTGAGAAGGTGCGCCTCGTGCGGGTGAGCGGCTTTGTCCAGAGTCCAGTGCGCCGTGCCTCCCCAGGACCGGACAAGATGATCGGCGATCCACTGCACCGGCTTTGCGTCATCTTCGGCAGGGCCAAAGTTCCAGCCGGACGCAAAGGATTTCGGATCTCTCGCCAGTCCTTCGGCAAGCATCAGGTAGCCGCGCAGCGGTTCCAGAACAAATTCCCACGGGCGTGTTGCCAGCGGATTGCGAATGAAGCAGGGCTCGTCCGCGAGAAAGGCACGCATCAGGTCGGGGATGAGCTGATTCGCAGTCCAGTCGCCGCCTCCAATCACATTGCCGGCGCGCGCGCTGGCGAGAGCGACACCGTGTTTCTCGTACGCCTGCGGGGAGAAATACGAATCGCGATAGGCGCTGGTGACGAGTTCAGCGCAGCCTTTCGAATTCGAGTAGGGATCGTGGCCGCCCATGCGGTCATTCTCGCGATAGGCCCAGACCCACTCATTATTTTCGTAGCACTTGTCGCTGGTGACGTTAACCACAACGCAGCGATGCTCCAGCGTTCGCAACGCCTCAAACAAATGCACCGTACCCATCACGTTCGTCGAGTACGTTTCGATGGGGTCTTCATAGCCGCGGCTAACCACCGTCTGCGCAGCCATGTGGATCACCACTTCCGGATTGCACTCGCGGATCGCCGCCTTCATGCGGTCGAAATCGCGAAGATCGGCAAAGATGGAATGAACGGAGCCGGCAACGCCCGCTTGCTCAAAGAGGCTGGGCTGCGTTGGAGGCTCGAGAGCATAGCCGGTGACACTGGCTCCCAGAGCTTCGAGCCACAACGACATCCAGCTGCCCTTGAAGCCGGTATGTCCGGTGAGGAACACCCGGCGATTCTTCCAGAAACTGCGATCAGGCATCATAGGTCGAGACAAGTCCCCACTGACAAGGAAAGTCCCGTCCAGGGATCACCTGCGGCGGGACACCGATACGTTTTTCTGAGCCGTGTTCGAGCGGGGCTCAGTTACTTCGCGCCAACCGGCTGTGCAACCGCGAAGAGCGCCAGCTGCTCGTTCCACAGCTGGTCGACGACTTTGCGGCCTGGCAGCGTGACGTCGGCAAACGTGATGAGCTGATCCTTGCTCACATCGTGACGCAGCGTGCAGCCTTCGGACAAGCTGAGCGGCAACGCATTCTCGCTGCGCGCTGTCGAGCTGTTGTCGATAAGGCCATACCCAGTGAAGCCGCCAACGCCATCCAGCGTCTCGCCAGACTTCAGATCGCGCTTCGCCATGGTCACCACTTCACACACCGGTCCGGCGATGGGCACCACCGTGGGGTCGCGATAAATCACAGCGCGGCCGATGGTGGACATCATCTGGATGTGCGGCAGGTGGAACGGCGTGTAGAAGACGTAGAAGGGGCCATCGCCCATCTTCACGTAGCCCATCTGCGCCTGCTTCAGCGGATTCTCTTCGTAGACCACGACGAAAGCACCGGTATACGGCGCAGCTCCGAGCGCGAAATCCACCAGGCCCGTGTCGAGCATCTGGTCGGCGGGCAGGAGCTTCCCGATTTCCTTCACGTGCTCGCACGGCGGGCCGTACATGCCGCGCTTCCCGACGGCAAACCCCGTAGCGTTCGCCAGAATAGTCGTCTCCAGCGAGAGCTTCGAAGCATCGGCAAACGACGTCACCTTGCGCGGATCCTGATCGTATTTCAGAGCAAAAGCTTTCTGTGTCTCGGGCGTGCGGTAGTGGTCCACCATGCCCTTGAGGTTGCCGCCGGCCACGGTACGCAGCCCGCATCCTCGCAGATAGCGCAGCAGCGTCATCGCAACGCCGGGCTCTTCGCCATCGGTATGCGTGATCACCAATCCGGCGCGCTGGGCGCGAACATTCAGGATCGGTCCGAGCAGCGCATCGAGTTCCGCGTTGCCCAGCACAACATCCTTGCCATGATCGAAGGCAGCCAACACGACATCGAGCGCGTAGTCCAGCGTACCGGTGCACTCGATGATCACGTCCACCGCATCGCAATGCGTCGCAATATTGGGATTGTCCGAATACACGGGAACGCCGCGGTTGATCGATGCCTCGGCGTCCTTCACCGAGTCGACGCGCTTCCACTCGGTGACGCCCGCTTCTTTGAAGGAGCGCTCAGCGTTCGCAGCGCTGCGGTTGATGATGGCGGCCAGGCGAATGCCTTTGGCAGGCGTCGCAAGCTGGAGGGCGACAGCACGAGCGGCTGCACCGGCGCCGATGACGCCGACGCGGATCGGATTGCCGGAGGCTTCACGTTCGAGAAGGGCGGTATCAATCATAGTGGGCTCTTTTCACTCACCAGTGGCCAGTTGCGGTCCTGATCGGACATCGAAGTTGGAACCAGCGGCCACTGAATTCCGAAAGCAGGGTCATCGAATCGCACTCCCTTCGCAGCATCGGGAGCGAAGTACGCAGAGGTCATGTAGAACAAATCGGTGTCGTCTTCCAGCGTCTGATAGCCGTGCGCGCAACCTTCCGGGACATACAGCAGCTGATATTGGTCCGCGCGCAACTCGACACCGTACCACTGAAACCGCGTTGGAGAATCGGGCCGCAGGTCGACGACCACGTCGAACAGCACGCCGCGCGTGCAGCGCACCAGTTTGGCCTCGAGCGCCGGCGCTACCTGAAAATGAAGGCCGCGCGTCGTCCCCTTTTTGAAACTGAAGCCGGTGTTCGCCTGCACCGGAACAAAGTTCACTCCGTTGTCGGCGAATTCCCTGCTGCAAAAAGCTCTCGAAAAATGTCCGCGATCGTCCTGCCGCAGAATCGGATCGATAAGAACGGCGCCGGCTACCGATGTCGGCGTAAAGCGTAACGACTGTCCCATGCCTCACTCGTGGATGAATTGTGGGTGATCAGGTTCATCGTAGCACCCGATGCATACCGGATCGAAAACGCGCGATGGATCCCGCTCAGGGCCGATTCGGCTTCGAGCAGAGAAAGAAATACTCCACCGCCAACATCGGACTGATGACAGGAATCGTGAAGTTGACGTGCATCTGCAGCCCGGTCAGGTGTCGCTTTCCCGGCTGCTTGGGACGCCAGTTGTGCGAGGCAGGAAAGACCTTGTCGACCCGGAAAACCTGCTCGACACCCTTCTTCATTTCGCCTCTGGACTTCACGTTGTTGTAGTTCGGCCAGACTTTGTGATTGGCGTGCCCGAAGTTGATGTAGCTCATCATGAATCGCCCATCGTCTTTCAGGATGGTGCGAATCTCTTCGAACTTGCGCTGCTGCTGATGGCCCATGTACTCGAAGAAACCCATTGCGCAGACGAAATCGAACCGCTTGTCATCCCAGGCAATGGTTTCGTCCGCAATATTGCGCTCGCGCAGCCACGGCACGTTTTCGTGAATTGCGATGTCGATGCCGTGGTAGGTGACGTTGGGAGGGAGCAGCGGACGCAGGGCGGCCGGACCGCAGCCCACATCGAGCAGCGTGCAGGGACGGCCCGCGGCCATCTCGCCGATGACCCGAGCGCACTTCTTCAGGCGAAAGCTGGGCTCGACGTAAAGTTTGTTTTCTACGGCCCAATAATCCCGGTCGCGGAAATTTTCAACGGCTTGCGGCATGTAATCCTCTGGAGAATGAGTTATTGGCTGACTGGCGTGCCATCAGCCGACTGTTTCGAACCGTGATGTTAACTGCGGCGCCTGCCCGTATGGGCAAATTCATCGAAAATCCGGGTGTACTGTTCATCGAGCTGAGCGCGAAACTCCTTCGCTCGCCGCTCGATGGTGGGCCTCACCTCATCGGCCCGTGAGGCCAGTTCGGTGAAGTGGTCTTTGAGCAACTGCAGATCTAACTCCTCGAGCCGCTGCCGATACTTGCCGAGTCCGACTGATTCCAGCAGCTGATCGTTCTTCGGGTCGTAAGAAATCGAGACAGCCGGGATGTTCATCATCAGGCCGAGCAGCAAATTATGAAAACGCGGCGAAACCACCAGATCGACTTTACTGATCTGCTCGATCAATTCCTCGACCGATGCGCTGCCTTCGTCGATGATGCCGGCCTCGTCGTACTGAACTCCGCGCTCTGCAAGACGCGCGCGCAACTCGGTGCGGGTGCTGGCGTCGTTCTTCGCGTCCCCCTGCAGGATGCGCACCTTGTGTCCCTGCTGGGTCAGCCAGATGGCGAAATCCGCCATCGTGTCCAGATAGAACGAGTAGTGCGACTGGTGCTTGTCCGAATCCCACATATGGATATCGCGGTGATCCATCACACCCAGACCCACGGTGCGAATCGGGTCTCCCTGTTTGGCGCGACGTGGGAAGGACTCAGGCGACAGGCTCCAGACCAGGTCGGGATACACCGGATCCTCAGGCCGAACAAAACCATTCTTGCGAATGCGGTCCTTGGAGTTCTGATCGCGAAAACTGCGGTAGTCCGCCATCGCGAGCGCCTTCGTGATGAACCGCCGGCTCGTGCTGCCGTAAATCGGGCCAACCCCCACGCCGACGAAGCGCACCTTGCACCCGGCAAGACGTGCGGCCCGAGTCCAGCGAAAGACGTCGTAGGGAAATCCGGAAGCCGTGGTCATGTAGTCGGTCAGCATGCCGGTGCCGGTCATGACGACGACATCCGTCCCACGCAGGCTCTTCACCGCCTGGCGCCACTCGTTAATCTCGCTGGGCACGCGTTTCGCAAGACGTGCCACCTTGGCCAGCTTGCCTGCGATGCCGCCGCGGCGAGCGATCTTGCTGAAATTCTGCACGGTGACCGGAATCGCTGTCAGCTTGTGGCGCTGCTCGGTGTCAGCCGTATTGAAGCTGACGGCGCTCATTTCCGCGCCAGGCAAGCCGAAGCTGCGCGTTCTGCAGAATCGACTGCAACGTGCACTCGTTGCCGAGATTCTGGATCCCGAAGATTCCGAAAAACACCACCTTCGCGCCTGTACCCAGCGCCGGCGCGACCGGCTGATCAACAAGAGGCTGCGTCACTTCCAACTCCACGGATGCGCTCACGATGCGAACCTCGCTTTCAGAGCGCCTTTGATCTTACGAGCGGCGAAGAATGCGCTTTCACGCGGCTGCGGAATCAGCAGGAACAACGCGGCTCCCGCAATCAGGCCCACCGGCCCACAAACCAGCAGCTGCACCAGATTCGAGGTATGTCCCAGCAGTCGCACCGCCAGCGCCGTCATCAGAAACACCCCGACCCAGCACGGCAGATGGTAAAGAAAGCCCATCCACAGGTCGCGTGTGCTCACTGGCCCGCTGCGTCCCGCGATGTAATAAACGATGGGCAGGCGAACCACAAGGCTGACTACGGCCAGTGAGGTGACCACGCCGATCGGCCCCCAGTGAAGGCCCAGCCACAAACGAGAGAATCGTCACGATGCCGGCGATGGTGTGGTTCGTGAGCTGGTCTTTGCCTCGTCCCTGGCTCTCATAGATCCAGCTGCAAATGGCGGACAGCGGCTGCGAGATCGCGACCAGCGTAAACATCGCGAAAAGCGGAATCGCGCCCGTCCACTTCGAGTCCGAGGATGACCAGAACCAGCGGCTTCGAAAGCGCCAGACACGATGCGGCAAACGAGAATACGACCAGCGCCAGCGTGCCATAGGCTCGCATGTAGCTCCGGCGGTAGCGATCCGCATCGTTCTGCAGTCGAGACAGGACCGGGATCAGAACATTGTTAATCGGCGTGACGACCTGCTGGATGGGCCGCGCCAGCAATACCTGAGCGCGGGTGTAAAGACCCAGCGGTACTGCTCCGAAGAAGCGGCCGAGCAGGATGCTGTCGCTGTTAGCCGAGAACTGGCCGATGAAATCGGCGATGCTGAGGTGCGCTCCAAAGCTGACCAGCGGTCGCACTCCGCTGTTGCGCTGCGGCAGGTGCGGACGCCATCCCGAGGACATCCACATAAAGATAAGGTTGAAGGTCGCCGTCGCCAGTTGCTGCGCCACCAGCGCCCAGTAGGCATAGCCCGCGCCAGGCCATGACACAGGCCAGGCCAAAGCCGATCGCCGCCGAACTCACGTCGATAACCGCGAGCACCGGAAAATGCATCTGCCGCGTCAGCAGCGCCTGATGCTGCACCGTCGCACCGGTGAGTACAAAGGTCAGCGAGAGCGCCAGCATGATGCCGCTCACGCGTGGGTCGTGATAGAAGTGCGCCGTCGCCGGAGCCAGCGCCGCACTAATAACCGCCAGCGTGCCGCTGAAAACCACGTTGATCCAGAACAGATTCGAAACCTGCGCCTGAGTGATCGTGTCGCGCTGAATCGTCGCAATCGAGAGGCCCAACTGGCTGAACACCTGCACCATCGCGGTCACGCCGAGCACCATGCCGACCAGGCCGAAGTCTCTGGGACTGAGCAGGCGCGCGAGCACCGCCGCAGCCAGAAAATTCAACGTGAACTTCGCCGCCTGCGCCCCCACCGTCACGAATCCGCCGGAGACGGCACGGTGCCCGATGTTCTGGAGCAGGTGGTCGGTGCGGAAATGTTCCTGTCCTGCCTCCGGAGTCGAGACGGGATCGTTCATTTCCACAACATTCGCGTCGATGCTCAAACAACCTCCCAGCTACGATACGAAGCCGGCTTCTGATGGACGAAAAGTGAATCGGTGATCGGGGTCCGAACCGCACGCCTGGCACGGATCGACCAGGCGGTGCGGGTTTCGACTCAGGATGTGCGCGTTTCTGCGGAGTGAATGGGTCTACCGATGAGCCAGCTCAGGCTCCGGTGCGGAGATCTTCTTGCCGTGGCCGTTACGCCCCCACACCTGCCAGGGCGCCCCGCCTTTGGACCACAGGTCCTCCAGCTGCTGCCGCTCCTTGAAGGTGTCCATGCAGGCCCAGAAACCCTCGTGCTTGATCGTGATCAGTTCCCTTGCCTCGATCAGTCGTGCAAAGGGCTCATCGACGAGTTCTTCGCCCGGATTGATGTAGTCAAAAATCCGCTGGCGGAAAACGAAGTAGCCGCCGTTGATCCAGGTGTGCGACGTTCCGGCGTGATTGATGCTGGTGACGTGCGATTCCTTGTCGGTTTCCACCAGATGGAAAGTCTGCGTCGGCGGCACCGACACGAAGCAGGCCGTCTTGTTCGAACTAATCAGGCGGTCGATGACCATGTCCAGATCGATGTCCGTCAGCCCGTCGCAATAGTTCGCGAGAAATACCTCTTCACCCTTCACGTGCTCGCGAACCTGGCGGAGACGCTCGCCGATCAGCGACTTGGCGCCGGTATCCGCGCAGGTGACTTTCCAGCTCGCGAAGTCATCGCCGAGCAGCTGGACTTTCTTGCCGCCGTCGGACAGAACGAAGTCGTTGGACAGGGCCTCGTTGTAGGTGAGGAAAAATCGCTTGATCGCCTCGCCCTTGTGGCCCAGGCAAAGAATGAAATCCTTGTGCCCGTAGTTAGCGTAGTACTTCATCAGATGCCACATCACCGGCGCGTCGCCGATCGGCACCAGCGGTTTAGGGACATTCTCGGAATATTCGCGCAACCGCAATCCCTGGCCACCGCAGAAAATTACGACTTTCATAACTCACTCACCTCCACCATCAATGTTGGCAATCGTTTCTATCCTGAATTCAGTTCGTACCACTTAGAAATTCACGCGCCGCTCCTGCTCATCCCACGCTCAGCGCCCGCACGGATTCCCCGGCCGCTCTCTGAACGTGCGTTTCGCTCGCCCTTCCGTTTCAACCACCGGCCGGATAATTTTCACTGCTGAATGCTCCCCATCATCACCGTAAAGCACTCTGTGGAACAATCACCCGTTTGGAGAGCGCCCCGTGGCGCAATCGGAACGTGTGATCGGCATCACAAGGGTGACCTTCGCTCTGGGTACGGCCGCAAGTACCTTTTCCCTGAGTGACTTGCGATTGGTTACGGTGGTGACCAACGTGACCTTTGCTCAATTGACATGGCGGACCGATCAGGAGACGATGGCATAGATTTCTCCGTACAAACGTCCTCTGTTTCCACAGGGGATTTCGGACTCTTTTGTGGCTCCCGAGGGAGATTTCATCTTTCTCAAAGAGGTTCAGCTCGCATGTCCAGAAAAAATATCCCCCAACCGATCTTTGTGACCCTGATGTTGATGGGCGCCGCACCCCTGTCCTTTTTCCTCTTTCTCCTCTTCGCCACGGCTCCAGGACGAGCACAGACCTATACGTTGCCGAATGACAATACCACTTGCCCGGGTAACTGCCGTCTAATTGCCTGGCAATCGGGCTCAGACCTGTGGAATGGCGGAGTTTTGCCTTCTTATCCGTCTGTAACCTGCACGGGTCTGGCGGGCAACGGCACCACCAACGATGGACCCGCGATCCAGGCCTGCATTAATAGTGCTGCGGCGAATACTGCGGTCTACGTTCCAGCCGGCACGTATCTGATCAACAGCACCATCCGCCTGAAGAGCGGCGTCGTCCTCCGAGGAGCTGGTTCGACCAGCACCTTCCTCAATCTTGGCTCGAGCGGCATGCTGACCACCCAGGCTTTCTCCGCCTCGACCAACCTGACCCCCAGTACCTCCTACGGCAACAATTCCCCGGGTTACACCCTCAGCGGCGCTCCTAAAAAAGGCGACACCACGGTGACCATTGCCAGCGGCTCGGTCAACCCAGGCGACTTTATCGCCATCTTCGCCGACAACGACCCAACCTTAGTCAGCGTCGATGGCGAAGACGGTCACTGCGACTGGTGCGGAGACAACACTGGCTACCGCGTGATGCAGCAAATCGACCAGGTAACGGCAGTGAGCGGAACGACTGCAACCCTGGCCCACCCGCTCTACTACACCCTCTACAAGAATCCCGAGTACCGCAAGTACAACTTCCTGACTCAGAAGGCCGGCTACGAGAGCTTCAAAGTGAGCGCCACCGGCGACATCGGTTCCAACCAGATCATTCTGCTGTCGGGATGCCTCTATTGCTGGGTTAAAGCAGTCGAAACCAACGACACCGGCAGTCAGAGCGGCTCAGCTCACGTCGAACTCGACTATACCTATGGCGTCGAAGTCCGCGACAGCTACCTTCACGATCAGCGTTCGGGAGCCAGCGGCGCCGGCTATGGCGTGTTTCTGAACTTCATCAACAGCGACACCAAAATTGAAAACAACATCATGCGGCACAACCGCCACGGCATCGTGTTTCAGGGCGGCGGCTCCGGAGCCGTGGTTCTCTATAACTACATTGACGACGAATACACCGACGATCTCACCTATCTCGGCTCAGCGCGAACCTCCCACGGCGGCCATCCTTATATGGACCTGTGGGAAGGCAACATCATCTCTCACGTCGCTGCCGACGATTTCTGGGGCAGCTCGTCTCACTTCGTCTTCTTCCGCAACTGGCTCTGGGGCGATGAAACTGGAACCGGTGTTCCCAGCTTTCCGCCGCAGGAAGGCTTTGACGCCATCGATCTCTATCCGATGCAGACCTACTACTCGTTTGTCGGCAACGTGCTCGGCCACACCGGCCTGCACACCAGCTGGACCAACGCGACTCTGCGTGGCTTTGACGAGTACGCCTCGGCCAGCGCCCCCATCGTGTACAGTTATGCCGGCGCCTCGGGAAGCATTCCCAGCACCAGCACCACTTCAATCAACCACGGCAACTTTGATTACAAAACCAATGGAGTAGCCTACTGGGAAGGTGGCGCCAACCATACCCTCGCCGCTTCCATGTACTATCCCACCCAGCCTGCATTCCTCCATGGCTACCCGTGGCCGTTGGAAGGTCCGGAAAGCAATCCAACCATCAACGCCAACGCCGCGGAAAACTGCTATCTCAGCGGACCTGCGAAGGGTGCGGCATTCGCTCCCGCTACTTGCTACGCCACAGGGCCGGTTCCGGATCCGCCGACAAACCTGACGGGGGCAACCAACCCTCAGTAGTCAAATCCCAAACCGCTCGTTCCGACTGCCGTTCTTTGGATCGCAAAACCTTGCGCGATCCAGGGAACGGCATTCGCTTGCGCCGGCCATCCAGGCCTAGCCGCGCGAACGCAGCCGATGATACGCAGCGCGTACAAACTGCCGCGTCAGAATCCGATCTGCCGGTGCAGACGTCTTCTCCATGCTCGCGCGCTCGATATTCCTCGAGTGCGAGTGGGTCACAAACCCCGACGTCCCAAAAGAAACATCCAGCGTCCGTTCCGAAAACAGTGTGTTGAAGAAGTCCGGGCCGACTCCATCGTCGTTATGCGGAAACGCGAAGGCCTTAGGCTGGAACCCGAACTTCGAATCCAGGATTGCCATACTGGTCCGCGTCTGCTCCAGTTGCTCATCCAGCGAGAGTTTTCCGTACAGCGGGTGATCATGGCTATGCCCGCCAATGGCGAATCCCTGCGCAATCATGGCCTGCACCTGCGCTGAACTCAGATGCGGCTGGATCGCGCGAACGTAGCCGTCGATGTCGACTGCAAGAATCTCCGCCATCGATCGCACATTCGCCCGATCGGCATAGGGGATGGCCAGCATCCGGTCGCGCAGCGTTGAAGCTCTATCCTGGACAGCCGGAAGAAAAGGCTCCAGGCGCGCGACAACCACTTCACCGGGAGGCTGGGATTGAATTTTGTCCAGCAGCAGGCTGATCTCGTTGTGGTGAGCGAGGCCGCCTCCATCCAGAAACTTGCTCGTCAGGAAGAATGTTCCCGAAACCCCCGCGCGAAACAGGATCGGCGCAACCACATCGTGCATCTCGCGGAAGCCGTCATCAAAAGTCAGATGAAAGCAGGAACGAGGCAACACACGCGTCCCATTGAGAGCATCGACGATATCCTTCAGCGTTACCGGCTCGAAGTGCTGCGCGAAGAACTCCACGTCAGCGGTGAACTCTGCAATAGTCCGAAACTGATAGAGATGACTCACGTGGGGAACGTGTTCGTCGCCCACCACGTGATAGAAGGGGATCACCAGATTCACGCCGGAGAGCGGGCGTACCCACTCCATCGGCACCCAGCTGGTCCCCTTCGATAACAAGCTCATCGTGATTGCGGTCCGGCTACGCTGAATTGCTGCTGCGTCTTCCAGGCGGGCTTCTTCTGATCCGGCGACAGGCTCAGGACCAGGTTCGCCAGCCCCTTGAACATCGTTGCCTGACCCCAGTGCAGCATCGGCGTCTTCGCCACGATTCCCATCGGATACTGCCGATAGTGAAAGTAGCCGCGGTGGTCCTGCATATTCCGGATCGTCCAGTCAGCGACCTTCATCGACAGTGGCAGCGACTCCGGATCGTCCGCCGCAAAGTAAGCCAGCGTATCAATCGCCTGTGCGGCGCATTGAATGTCAATCGGATAAGGGCGGTTGTGATAATACTTCGGCCGCCCGGACGGCTCGAAGAAAGTCTCCATGTAATACCGCAAACCACGCTTTAGTTGCTCGGCAAACTCCGTATCGCCGGTGTACTCGATATAGCACTTCAGGCTGTCGAGGTTATAGCCGGTATGGAAATTATCGATCCATTCCCACTGCGGACCCTCCGCATACCACCACGAACCATCGGTGCGCATGTTCAGACAGCTGTAACTCATCGCCGAGCGCGCCGCATCCTCGTAGTCCTGGCGGCCCAGGTGGCGGGAAGCCCGCGCCAGGGCAGCCGCGCCAAGCATGTTAGCGTTGTGAATTGATTCCTGCTCGTGCATGAAGTAGCTCAGGCAGTCGCCCTGCGGCGTCTTCTCCCGCGGCAGCGCCATGATCCAGTCACATGCGCTTCCTGCGATATCGAGATACCACTGGTCCTGCGATTGCTCGAAGGCTTCCATAAAAGCCTGAGCAATGAGGCTGGTCCACACAATAATGCTGTCGTCCTTGGAGTACGATCCGCCACGGCTGGAAAAGGCGAAGAAGTTCGCCCAGCTGTGTTTCTCAAACCGCGGTGAACGATGCACGTCGAGCCAGTGCAGCGTGTCAACCGCCTTGCCCCAATACTCGTCGTTGCCGGTCGCACGCCGCAGCAACAGATAGCCCCACGCCATCAGACCGCGGCCCTTCGTCGAATCGAGCGGCTTAATCCCGATCAGCGGCCGGATATTGATCGGCGACTGGCGGACGGCCTGCTGCAAAATGCGCTCCGCCAGCAGGTTCTTGAACGTAAGTACGCGCAGCGGGCTCGAGAGTCCGTCGAACGGTTCATAGCCTTTATATCCGTGCGACTCAACCCAGCCCTGCACAGCGGACACACTGGCAATATATCGTTGCAGAGCCTCGGAGTTCTCTGCTGAGGCTGGACGAGAGATGGTTGCCGTTCCCATTTGTACCCCTTCGGAAAATGTTGATTTCGACTAAGCGCGTTTGGCGCGCGTCAGATAGGTCACACAAGACAGAAATCCGTTAAACATGCCTTCTATCGAGGCTGTCGTCAGAATATCCCTGCGAGCATTGGCCGACATCTGCCGGCGTTGCTCGTCATTGTCCAGCAGCAGGAGCAGCCGATCGCGGAGCGCAGCGCGGTCGTCCTCCGGCACGATAAAACCGTTTTCGCCGTCGTGCAGATATTCAATCTCCGGCGGCTGATTGCCCAGCTCGGTCACCATCGGCAAGCCCCAGAAGAAGGCCTGATTCAGGCCGAGCCCCACATGGCCGGGAATCGAGCAGATATCCGCCATTTTGAAGATCCGGCTGATCTGTCGATTCTCGGGGTCGTGAACCTCACCGAGATAAAACGTATTCGCAGGATTGATCCGCGCACGCAGCTCATCGCTGAGCCCCGAGCCCACAATCACCAGGCCGGTATCTTTGCGGTCGAGTTCGCGGAACATGTCGATCAGATGATCGACCTTCTTGCGGTTTTTCTCCTCGCCGATGCGGCCGGCAAACAGCACAACCTTTTCGAAGGGAATTCCGAGTTCCCGTTTGATGTCCGCCTTCGATTCCGTGATAGGCGGGAAATCCTCAAAGTTGATCGTGTTGTTCGCGATGAATACCTTGCGCTGCCAACGATCCGGAATGAATCGGGTCAGCGAGGCCGTGTAAAGGATCAGTCCATCACTGATCAGGTGCAGATAATCAAAGAACGCATTGCGAACACGGTTATCCAGATCGTCGAGGTTACGCGCCTTGGTCCAGAGCGCCACCGGAATTCCTGCGAGTTTCAGCCAGTGGATCAAAGGCCACAGGACCTTGTCCTTCATGTGCAGGAACAGGATCACTGCATCCGGCTTGAACTTCCTGATTTCCGCTTTGTAAGCCGAGAAGCTGAACGGGAGTTCTGTGAACTGGAACTGGCACTGGTTTTGATTCGTGCGCTGCATCTCGTTCGCCAGAACCGCGAACTCCCAGCCATGCTCGCGAAAATGCCGCCAGAAGTAGTTGTAGACCGAGACGCGGTAATGCATCACCCGGTTGGAGATGAGCAATACCCGCTTGCCGGGTGCAGACACAGATGTGCCGTTGCCTTCCATCACGCCCGGCGTTTCGAGGGTGCTACCAGCAGATGCCATAGTACTTGCTCTTCACCGCGCTGCTCTCGATAATGCGCACCAGATCGACGACAACCTGATCCGGACGTGACATCTGAGCCAGAACCTCGCGGAACTTCTCGCTCGGGTTGCTCACAATCACGACATCGGAATCCGCCATCAGTTCTTCCGCTGAGGACCGCATCAGCGACGACACGTGCGGAATTTCCTTTTCAATGTATTCCTTATTCGCTCCAACCAGACGAGCGATCGAAACGAACTCGTCATAGATGCCGACATTGAAGCCCTTGCCAATCATGGTTTCGATAACTTCGAGAATCGGGCTCTCGCGCAGGTCATCGGTGCCATGCTTGAAGCTGAGTCCCAGGAAACCAAGCGACTTGCCCTTGTAGCCCTGCAGAAGCGTGGTGACGCGCTCGATCTGCTTCTTGTTGCTGACCAGAATCGAATCCAGCAGCGGTGTCGTGATGTCCATGCTCCGCGCGTGGTACGTAATCGCACGCAAATCCTTGGGCAGGCATGATCCACCGAAGGCAAACCCAGGCTTCAGATAATACGGCGACAGGTTCAGCTTCGTGTCCATGCAGAAAATCTTCATCACCTCGTGACTGTCGCATCCCGCCGCCTTGCAGATGTTGCCAATCTCGTTGGCGAATGTGACCTTCACCGCATGGAACGCGTTATCCGCATACTTCAGGCTCTCGGCGACGCGAATACTGGTACGGACCAATGGTGCATCGATTCCGTTAAACATCCCGGCAACGCATTCTCCGGAACGACAATCGAGTTCGCCGATCACCGTCTTCGGCGGATGGAAGAAGTCCTTTACGGAACTGCCTTCGCGCAGAAACTCCGGCACCATGCAGACGCCAAAATCTCTGCCCGCCTTCTTCCCCGATCGCGCCTCAAGCACAGGAATCACGGCTGTTTCGACCGTTCCCGGCAGAACCGTGCTGCGAATAATGACGACGAAGTAGTCCTGCTTGGCAGCCAGAGCCGAGCCGATTTGTTCGCTCACGCGCTTGACCAGATCGACAGAGAGGCTGCCGTTCGGGCTGCTCGGCGTACCCACGCAAACCAGCGCCACATCGGTAGCGGCAATGGCTTCCTGCCAGGATTCCGTCGCGCTGAAGGCGCCGGATTTCGTAACCGAGACGAGCAGTTCCGACAACCCCGTTTCGATCACCGGCGGAAGACCCTGATTGATCAACGCAACCTTGGCGGGATTGGCATCGACGCCGATCACGTGATGGCCCATCTGCGCCAGACACGCACCGGAAACCGAACCCACATACCCAAGGCCGAAGACTGAGATCCTTGTCACTTGCTTGTTCTCCTTACTTCCTGTGAACGGATCGCGCAAAACGAATCGCGAATTACCTCAAAAATTGCGCCCAGCAGAACGTCCGAAACCTAACATGGCGCCCAACCGCGATAGATGATGGCAGTCCTTGATCAGATAAATCATCCCCAGATGGTCTCCCACCAGGAAGAGAAAAGGTAACGCCAGGGTGTACAGGATTGCAGCGGTAAGAGCCTGTGCGGCAACTCCCACCCGCCCCACGAACGATGGCTTTTCTGTGGAGTATCGCAGCGACACCCGCCCCTGAAGCAATGCCCTCTTCAGGTGATAGCTCCGCGTCAGCCTCGATTCCGGAACCAGTTCGTAGGCCGGCGCCTCTTCGCACCACACGAATTTCTTGCCGGCCAGTGCCGCTCGCCGAAAGAAATCAACATCCTCGCCGCCGCTTCCGTAGGCCGGATCGAACCGCAGCCCCTCATCGCGGATAATCGCCGCTCGCAACAGCACATTGCCGGTGCGCGTTTGACGCCAGTGGAGTACGGTTCCGGTCGGATAAGCCGGCCGTTCGCAAATTCGACTCTTCACAACCCACTTTGGCGGCTCATTTTCAAAATACGGCCTCACCGGCCCCAGAACCGCATCGGCCTGCGATTGCTGCATCGTTTGCAGCATCCACAGCAGCCAGTCCTCTTGTGGAACCTCATCGTCGTCAATAAAAGCCAGCAGATCACCTGGGGCCAGGCTCACCACCCGATTGCGCACCTGCGCGAAGTTTCTTGTCGGTTCCACCTCATACTGCATCGGTACCGCCAGGATGGTCCGGAGTTGTTCGATCAGGCCGCGGGCACTGCCTTCAGCATCGTTGTCGACCACCACGCACGACCAGGTGAATAACCCATCGCTCCGCTGCGCGGCGACCGCGCGCAACAACTTCTCCAGCAAATCCAGCCGCTTATAGGTGCAAATGCAGACCGTGATCGTCGTGGTGGCGGGAGCAACCCCCGCTTTCTCCACTACCGGCGTTTGCATTGGGGAAAGTGTGTTCTGCATCGCACGTATCGCAAATAGAATTCAGTTACCAGGAAAGCCGTGGCCGCAACGTTTCAGAATCGGCTGTGGACTGGCGATGATCTCCGCCATAGAGACCATTGCTCTCCGGAAGCGACTCGTCGTCCTCGAATTCATTGGGCCTCTCCGCCGGGCGTGCGCTTTTCACTTTTACCTTGCGCGTAACAGGAGAAGGCATGTTCATCACCGCCATCAACAACAGGAACCACATGAAGTGCGTTCCCTTCAGGTAACTCGTTTCCGTGAAGTTATTGATGATGATGCTCAGAATGATGACAAGCCGCAGGCTGCCATATTCAAAGTCGGTTTCCAGATGCGTGAGCGCGCCACCAATCGCATTCACCAGCATCACAACCATGATAATTTCGCCGACAATACCGAGTTCTGTAAAGATGTCGAGATACCCATTGTGGGCCTCTTCGGGGCGCCATTCCGGTGTCTTGGCCGACCAGTTGGGCATCGGATACATATCGTAGCCGGCGGGTCCCACCCAGTAAGCACCCATCCCCACTCCTAAAACCGGATGCTTCGATGCATTGTTCCAGACGTCGGTCCAGATCAGGGTGCGATCCGTCAGCGTCATGTCGCGTCCGGTTGCCTGCAGCACCATCTGCATCGGAGTTGTGTCCAGCGCGTCGAACGCCATGTAGATCAGAGGCGTCATCACGATGGCCGCAACCGCGGACACCAGAATCATCCTCTTCGCCTGTTTCGCTTTTCTGCGGATGAGTTGCAGCGCGATCAGAACGCCGGAACACACCACAAATCCGACAATCGACGAACTGCTGTGCACGTTTTTCGAGCCGCGCAGCAGGATGGCCGTCATACCCAACACCAGCATTTCCACCAGAACCTGCCGCTTGATTCCCTTCTTCTTCCGGTTGGGCCATTCGCGGAGTAAGTCCCAGACCAGAAACAGGCCGCCTTCCAGGCACACCTGGCCGAGACTGTTCTTATCGGTGGAAAGTCCCGTCCACTCTTCGTATACGCCGCTCCAGTCATACGCGACGCCGATGTTTCTCAGCCAGCGAATCGAGTACAGCGACAGCGGAAGAATCACCAGATACAGCCGGCGCAGCAGAGAGCGAATCGCTTCCAGAGGATTCCGCTCCGTCAGCACCACGAGCACCATCTCGAGGTTGCCCATCGACCGGATGCAGCGCCTCATGGTCAGCCCGGGAAAATTCGACCATACGACGCTGAGCGCCATGTAAGCGAACAGCAGAACGACC
Source organism: uncultured Acidobacteriaceae bacterium (assembly GCA_963705765.1). Classification (GTDB taxonomy): domain Bacteria; phylum Acidobacteriota; class Terriglobia; order Terriglobales; family Acidobacteriaceae; genus Palsa-343. Next base: position 86,345 of record CAVPKU010000023.1, read on the forward strand.
CACTTGTTCTTCGCCAGAATTCTCTTCGTCTGGCTCCAGCGCGCACGCAGCACCCAAAAACCGAGGAGCATCAGCGTGATCATCAGCATCCGGTCGACCGGGCTTCCTCCGAGGTCGGAGTTGGTCGCCTTCATTCTGTCCCACGCCATCCAGGTCGAGAGTTCGCGTGTGCTGTCGAAGAACAGCCAGATCAGCGGAACCCACAGCCAGAGCGAAGGCTTCTCCCGCTTCCCGGAAGCCGTCCGCCTCGCAGCGGATGGAACAGGTGGTGCCTGAATAGTGCTCAATGATTCTCCACGTTTTCTTTTCAGGCGACTGACTTCTCATGCGCGAACCGGCGCTTCTTCCTTCCGCTGCGCCACCACAGAATACAACCGACCACCGACAAAGCCACTAACCCCTCAGCGCTGTGATTCCAGGTACTGCGATTCGCTACATAGGAGCGAATAAACCAGCGGCCGGCGCCAGAACGCGAGACGACGTCGTCGCGGAAATCGGAAAGATGACGAACAGCGGCAATGCGCCACGAACTTTTCGAAATATCAACCCGGTCGAGAACCAGATCATTCTGATAGACGATCGATATTTGCCGCGTTGCACCGGATGCTACCGGCAGCTGTAGCCGCAGCCACCCATCGTTCAACGTGTAGGGCTGGGTCTGGCCATCCACCGTGAGCGTGAAAGGAACCGTTCCATCTTCCTGCTTCTCAATGTTAAAAACAGCGTCGTGCCCGACGTTATTGGTCAGTCGCGCGGTCGCCGTAAACAGATCGACATCATAGTTCCCATCGTCGCGGAGCTTCTCCAGATAGAGGTGCTGCGTGATATCGCCCAGACCGCTCCACTTCGTATCGGGCTGCAGATGATTGACCTCATCGGCAAACGGATCGAAGTCACCAATTCCATCTGAAAAGAACGCCTGGTGGGAGTACAGCAGGATCGGATTGCCCAAAAAGGCGTCCATCGCGAGCAGCCAGTGGGGAAAGGCCTCCTCGGCGGAGTAACGACGCACGCTCGGGAAGTCCGCAAACGCCAGCGTTGCCGGACGCAATCCAATTTCTGGATCGGGAGGGACCGTTGTGACATCCGATGGAATATTGATGGTGTTGACAGTCGACCAGTAGTTATATCGCCGCAGACTCGCCAGCGTCGCGGTGGGCGACATCTTGTGCGGAAAAACCATCACCGGATCCCAGGGCAAGTTCGTGAGCTTCTGAAATTCGCCCATCCGCGCAAGACCCTGTTTCATATCCTTCATCTGCCCCGCCAGCGGCCGAGTCGAAACAGGTCCAAACTCCTGATGATCGTGGTTGTCACCATGAACACAAATGGAATAGCGGTCCGGATGTTCACGAAACAGCGCGACCATCGCCGGCTCACTGCGGTCGTAGTTCCATGGAATAAAAGCAATCGTCGTATGAAAATTGTGCTGCTGCATCTCCTGCAGCAATGCGTAGTAGTCAACGTGCCCGTACGGCTGCCGTAACCAAAGGTCGTCAATCGTCAGATTCGCGTAATGCCCGGGATAATGCCAGGCATAATCGCCGGCGGCGCTGCTCAGGAACAACAACTGAGGAGCGATTACCGGGAAGAGGAACGCGCTGCTCATCAAATCGTCAGGAATGGTCGATTGAGCAGAGGCCGTCACAAAGAACGTCGAACGACCGTCAACGCTGGACCGCATCAACACGGGATAACGGCTGGCACCGTCGCTTGCGGCGATCAGCCACTGGCTCGTCTCGCGGGTTCCGGCCGTCAGATAACTCAGCGTCGTCCCTTGGATCGGCAACTTCGCCCCGCCGAGCTGCCGAGTAACAGCGTCGCTCGGCGCCACAAGATAGAACGCATCCTTGCTCAGCGAGGACTGCTGCGCGCCGCTGATAGCTCCCCCCGACCATTTCTCGAGAGCGGCAGGATCGGTCTTATCGGTGATCCCGGCAATCATCAGAGGCTTGCGCTTGTCCGTGCGATTCACGGCGGATAACAGCTGCTCTCCATAGCTACTTTCGAGCGCGTCAGCGGTCAGGATGACAGCCAGGACTTTCGGATCCTGGATGGCCTCGATGCCTCGTTTGCTGCTGGCGGCGTCACTCACCACGACGGCATCGACGGCGAGCCCATAAACCCTGGCAGCCGCTTCCACCTCCTGCCGTGTGGACGTTGCGGACGCATGTGTATCGACAAAGACGATTTCACTGCCATAAGCCACGCAGCCCGCCAACATCCCCGCTACGACGGCAACTGCAAGCGAATATCTGCGACCCGGGATCATCTGACCAAACAACTCGACTTCTCCATCAGAACTAGGCTGTACGCTCGGCGCCCTGCGGCAAACCCGCATCAGAGCGAGACATCAGACGAAGGTAAAGCTCAGCCTGCGCCTGCGGATTGTATTTCTCATAGAACCGGGAAGCTGCCTGTGCCTGCCGCTCTCGTTCCTCCCGGCTGCGATACAGGGCCAGAATGGCATCCGCCATTTTGTCTACATTCTCCGGCTCATAGAACCGCAGCATCGTGTCATCGAAGTAATAGCGAATAACATCGAGACGCGGGGCGACCACCGGGATCCCGAGATACACATACTCCAGCAGCTTCACGGGCAGCATGTACTTGTCGCACGCCAGGTTGTGCCGATTCCCGATGATCCCCATATCCATGCCGCAAACCATTTCCGGGATTTTTTCCACCGGGAAGAATGATTTGCTGAAATGCGCCTTACCCTCAAGGCCCAGTTCGTCCACCAGAGCCAGAGCATCAGGCAGAAAGTCCCCTGCCCCGTACATCCACAGCTCAACCGGCGCCTGCGTCGCCGCCTTCGCCACCGCACGCAGAATCAAGTCGATGCCGAGGCGGTGAGCGATGGTTCCGTGATAGATGATGTGAAAGCCTTCGGCCTTCTTGTCCACCTTGACCGGCCGGAACAGCTCCACGTTGGGCAGATTGAGCAGAACGGTGATCTTCTTCCTCGCCACGCCGCAATGCTCGACCAGATAGTCGCCCTGATTGTGATCGGCGCAGAATACATTGCTGGCCACCCAGGCCGAAATGCGTTGCTCCAGCCGAAGAATCCGCACCGGAAAGGCATTCTCTCCGCAATCGAACTTGGCCATGTAGTTGACCATCATCAGATCGTGAACGTCGAGAAAGATCCGCGCGCCGAATATCCGCTGGGGGAACGCCGCAAACACCAGTGCGTTGGGCATGTTATGCACGTGAATGACGTCGTAGCGACGTCCTAATGTGCGCCGCGTAAGAAACAACGCGGACTTCAGAAAAAACATCAGATAAGACCAGACGTAGCGTAGGGTGCTGTCTCCCTGATACTTTTCCATGATCCGGAAAATCGTGCCGTTGCCCAGCGGCTCCACGGCCGCCTCGCCATCAAAGCGTAGCGCGATCACGTCGACGTGGTGCCCCTGGTCTTCCAGCGTGCGCACATAATTCTTGATTCGCGCATCGTTAATATAGTGCGCGTACGCCAGCATACATACGTTCATTGAGTCACCAGTCTTGTGAATCCGGGAATTTGATCGTTCAGGCGGGTTCGTATTGTGGATTAACCAACGTGTCGGTACAGGATGCGTCCGGTCATGCGCAGAATCGAGTCGGGCATGACGGAAAACAGCTGTCTGGCCAGTTGCCCGCCGGGAACCTTGTTCTCTGCCGACGCCTGTTTTCGCGACCACCGCTGATAGCTCAGCATCATGGACTGCGCCCCCAGGCGATTCTTGAAGTCAATCAGCCCTTCGTTGTCAGTATCCGACCGGCCCAGGTCCAGCGCGGTTAGGCCAGCCTCTTTGGCTTCGCTGATCGCTTTCCAGAAGAGGAGAGGAGTTCCGCCCATGTTGGCGAATTGCTGATCCGACGCGCCGTACTTATAGACCATCGTCTTGCCGTGCACAAGCGTCAGGATGGCCGCGACCTCTTTGCCCTCCTTGAACGCCGCTTTCACTGCCAGCCTGTCGCCCATGGTTTCGGCAATGTTATAGAACCACTCAATCGGCTGCGGCGGTAACTGGTGCTTCCGCCGCGTCAAAATCATCAGGCGATAGAACGCTTCAATCAGCGGCCGCGTGTTGCCGGTCTGATATTCCAGTTGCTCACGCTCCGCGCGGCGCACTTTTCTCCGTATACAGTCATTGTGCAGGGCCTTGAACAGCTGATCCGCAGTAGGAGAAAGATCGAGGATATGCAGATAGAACGGCGGTGTATCCACGGCGCCCTGTGCGGCGGACAGCTTCTCCATCGGCCGAAGTTCCACGTACTGCCACTTCCCTGCCTCGACCAGCTTTCTCAGTTCAGCAAAGATCGCATCACCCGCGTCCGTGCTGTCGAGCAGCGGCGCGCAGTGGTCCGAAAACGGTAGTGATACCAGCCTGCGACCGGTCAGCCAGCTCTTGATCTGGCAAAGCACCACACCATTCGTCAGCGGCGAATCTGGTGGGTTTGTTGTGTAGACAACTGCGGAATATCCATAGGTCCGGCGAATCGCCTGCAGCCAGGGCACCGTGTGAAACACAGACGCCGACTCGTGACGATCGACGAACTCGGCCCAGCGCGCATCGCGAAGCGGATCCAGCGTATAGACGGTCAAAACAATCTCTCCATACTAGTGAGCAGCCGTGCCATGAGCGACTGAGGCCAGACGACTTGATTCTTTCCCCGTCAGCGAACGCGACCAGCCTGGGTCATTCTGTTGCTGCATCGAGGAACGAAAGAGGAAACGCACACGGCGAGCGATGAACGGCACCAGCGAAAGCGCCAGACCAAGCCATGACTTGATGAACAGGCTGTTCGTGCGGATGGATTGGACGTAGCAGCGGCGGGCTCTCCGGATCTGCCCGGCACAAAGCTCGCGGCAGCCAAACCCATAGTAGCGATTCGCTGCGTAAAGAGAATCGCGCATACCCTGCACGACCCCCGCGAAGCCGTGTGCAGACCTTCTCTGCTGCTTCAGGGCCAGCACGCGATGCATTTCTGCGTCGAGATTCTCAGACAAGCCAGCGCGCCGCCGCCGAGCCAGTTCAATCAGGATAGAGCGCAGCGCATCCACATACTGGTGTCCGACGACGGTGAGACCGCCATGGTTGAGCCGATAAGTGACCAGCGGCTCGTCCAGGTTATGCACCTCCGCCCGCTCCGCCAGGCGCAGAACAAAATCATGATCTTCAGCAGGCTCGAACGCGGTGCGATACACGCCGGCAGATCCGCAGAGCGACCTCCGGAACATGATGGAGGAGTGGAGAAAGCACCAGCGCTCCATGAGAGCGCGCTGGATCGCTTCATTGTGCGCGGGAAGAAAGGAAGTGTAGAGGACGGCTCCAGTCGCGTCGATGTTGTCGTAGACCGCGCATCCCACAAGGCCCGCCTGAGGATGTGCGTCCAGAAAATCGATCTGCTGTTTGAGCCGGTTCGGAGCGCAGATGTCGTCTGCGTCCATGATGGCGATGTATTCGCCACGCGCAGCGGAAAGGGCGTCGTTGCGGGACAACGACGCACCCTGATTCTTCGGATGGCGAATGACCCGAATCCGCGGATCGTCGAAGCGATCAATGACCGCAGACGAGCCGTCGGTGGAGGCGTCATCAACAACGATCAGTTCTAAGTCGCGCCAGCTTTGCAAAAGAATGCTGGAAACGGCTTCTTCAAGGAACTGCTCGGCGTTGTACACCGCCATCACAACGGTGACTCGAGGCATTGGTTTTGTCTCGAAGGGCATAGGATCCCGCAGCCTACTGCTGTTGCGGGATCAGCTGGTCGTGGACAAAGCCAAGAATTGCGTCGGTGACCCGCCCCTGCTGTTCGCTGGATAACTGCGGATACATCGGTAGAGACAGAATCTCGCGAGCCAGCCGGGTAGCTACTGGAAAATCTGTCTCCCGGTAGTTCATTCCCTTATAGGCCTTCTGCAAATGCAGCGGCACCGGATAGTGAATGCCCGTCCCAATGCCGGCTTCCTTCAGCCGTTGAGCGAGACCATCGCGATCGGTGGTGCGCACGACATACAAGTGATAAACCGCGCGCGACCATGAAGGCTCGTAGGGGCAGGTGATGGCGTCGTTGCCGGCCAGCAGGCGATCGTACTCCGCCGCCCGATCGCGGCGCAGTGCATTCCACTTCGCCAGATGTCCGAGCTTCACCTGCAACAGGCCGCATTGCACCGAGTCGAGCCGCCCGTTGTAGCCTTCCATGTCGTGGTAATACTTCTTCGCCTGTCCGTGCTCGCGAATCATTTTGATCTTCGCAGCAACGGCGGCATCGTTCGTGGTGACCGCTCCACCTTCACCCAGCGCACCCAGGTTTTTGCCCGGATAGAAACTGAATGCGGCAGCGCGACCCATGGTCCCGGCTTTCATCCAGCGATTCAGCTTGCCGGAGAAATATTCGGCGCCATGTGCCTGGCACGCATCTTCAATCACCTGCAGTCCGTACTGGCCGGCCAGCCGAAGAATCGAATCCATATCCGCCATCTGCCCGTACAGGTGCACCGGCACAATCGCCGTCACCGGTTTCTGGTGCCTCTTGCTGATCAGGCGTCCCGAGGCATCGCGCGTGCAGCCCTGCTCGAAAAACTCCTGCAGGCGCTCGACAGACATGTTGTAGGTGTTCTCGTCGATATCGACGAACTCCGGAGTCGCTCCCGCCTGCGAAATGGCTTCGGTCGTGGCGATAAACGTATTCGGCACTGTCACAACAACATCGCCGGGCTCGATGCCGCATGCCATGAACGCAAAGCGCAGGGCATCGGTTCCGCTGTTCACCGCAACGGAATGAGTCGTGTCGCAGAACGCGGCGAAGGCCTTTTCAAAATCCTCAACCATCGGACCGCCCACAAAGCCTGCCGTAAATAGCGCGCGGCGGAAAACGGCTGTGAGCTCTTCTTCCAGCTCAACGTGAGGGGTGACCAGATCGAGAAAGGGAATGTCATTGTTTGCGTGCATGGGGGTCCTCTTTGTTTTCTTCGATGGAGCGAAGGATTCTGGCGGGATTACCCGCCACGATCGAGTTCGGGGGTACATCTTTGGTGACCACGCTGCCAGCGCCCACGATGGCGTTTTCACCCACGGTGATGTTCGAGAGGATGGTGGCGCCCGATCCTATCGATGCGCCCCTGCGGATAACGGTACGTTCCACCTTCCAGTCGGCCTCCGTCTGCAACTGGCCATCGGCCGTAGTTGCCCGCGGATAGCTGTCGTTGATGAAGGTGACTCCATGACCGATGAACACGTTGTCCTCGATCACCACTCCTTCACACACGAAGGTGTGGCTGGAGATCTTGCAGCGCTTGCCTACGGTCGCGTTCTTCTGTATCTCGACAAAGGCGCCAATCTTTGTGTCGTCGCCGATCTCGCATCCGTAGAGGTTGATGAACTTCGACAGCCGGACATCGTTGCCCAGCTTTACGCTGTCTGCAATAGCATTCCAGGAGCTCATAGGTAGACGAGAGACCCTCTCTTGCTGAGAGATTCGCTGGCCGCCTCCAGCATCTTCACCACCCGCAGACCGGCGCATCCGTCGTTGAACGGGTCTTTCCCAGTCGTAACGCAATCCACAAAGTAGGTCAGTTCCTGGCGAAGCGCCTCCACCTGCTCCAGTTGCGGAGACCACATATCGCCGGAGCGATAGTTGACGAGCAACTTGTACAAACCCTCGCTGTTGGTGATGTTCACACCTTTATCGTAAACCTTGACCTTCTCATCGTTTTCCAGGTCGTTCCAGACCAGCATCCGCTTCTCACCGCCGATCAGCGTGGTCCGAACCTTCACCGGTGACAGCCAGTTCACGTTGATGTGTGCGATCACGTTTTCAGGAAAATACAGCGTCATGAACGCCACGTCTTCGTGGGAATTCAGGTGGCACTGCCCGGTTGCGACAACCGCTTCCGGACTGCCCTCGATGACATGATCCATAATCGACAGATCGTGCGGCGCGAGATCCCACAGGACGTTGATATCGTGCTGGAAAAGACCGAGATTGACGCGCGTGGAATCGTAGTAGTACAGCTTGCCCAGCGTGCCTTCGCGCAGTAACTGCGATATCTTCTTCACCGCACCCGTAAACAGAAAGGTGTGGTCCACCATAACGCGCAGGTTCTTCTGGATAGCAATATCGATCAGCTTTTCGCCCTGCGCCACGTTGCTGGTGAACGGCTTCTCCACGAACACGTGCTTACCGTTTTCCAGGGCTGCCTTCGCCAGCTCGTAGTGCGTCCACACCGGCGTAATGACCGCGATAGCGTCAACGTTGGGTGAAGTAATCACCTCCATCGCATCCGAGGTGATGTGGATTCCAGGATGCGCCTTGTGAGCGCGCTTCTGCGCAGCGGGACTCAGCTCCGCGATGGCCGCAACCTGAGAACCCTCGAGGGAGGCGAGATTACGAACAACGTTGGGGCCCCAATAACCGTAGCCAATTACACCGAAGTTCACAGGATTGTCACCACACTTTCAGGACTACCAACGAGCCAGGGCGCAACGCGTCGAGCGTCGTGCCGGCTGCTGGCTTGACACGGGGATGAGAAGGAATTTGTAGAAATGGAATCGGGAAGGTGCGCCGTCAGTGGAAGATCAGTAGGCGCCCTTAATCACCGCACCCGGCGTCCGCAGAAGGATCTTGAAGTCCAGCCACGGCGACCAGGAAATCGCATACCGCAGGTCAAGACGCACCATGTCATCGAAACGCACACGGCTCCGTCCCGTTACCTGCCACAGGCCGGTGATTCCAGGCTTCACCTGCAGCACACGGCGACGATGCCAGGTCTGGTACGCAGCCAGTTCGTAAGGAACCGGCGGGCGCGGACCGACCAGCGACATATCTCCCCGCAGCACATTGATGAACTGAGGTAGTTCGTCGAGGCTGGTTTTGCGCAGGAACTTTCCGATGGGGGTAATTCTCTTGTCGCCCGCCAGCTTGTAAACACTCTGGCCGTTTGCCGTCTGGACACCTTCGGCGACACCGGCGATCAGCTGCTTCACGTAGGCCTTGTGCTCGCTCTCGTCGTTGTTCACACGCATCGAGCGAAACTTCAGGAACGTAAAGCGGCGGCCGTACTGGCCTATGCGATCCTGTCTGAACAGGATTGGGCCTTTCGATGTCAGCCTCACCGCCAGCGCGATGATCGCGAACAGCGGCAGGCAGGCCAGCATCATCAGCGACGCGCCCACGATGTCCATCACACGCTTCACGCGCAACAACGCACGCTGGTCGCTGCTGGGAATGAACAGATCCGGATAAAGCACTGGATCGCTGGGGCGCCCCGATCCATCCCCATCCCAGTCATCGGGAAAGAAATGAAACGAAAAAGTGATCTGGTTGAATCGTTCCAGCGTCACTTCCTGCTGCAGGGCATTGCTCACCCGGCCCAGAATGGTGCTCAAAACCGAATTCTTGTCGCTGACTACCAGTCCGGTGAAAATCACGCCCACCGTGTTGCGGTCCTTGTACCAGCCGACCACATCGGTTTCACGCGTAGAGGACTGCATCGCCGCGACGATGCCGTTCAGAGTCTTGTCGGGGTTGTCGCCGTTCTGCGTCGTAGTGCCCGCTTCCAGCAACATCAGCAGGAAGGGCTCCCGGGAACGTTCTGTGCGCTTTCGCTCAATCGCGATCCGTCGCCTGAACGCTTCCTCAATTAGAACGTCGCGTTCCCCATAGGCAGCCGCATCAAAGATGGGGTCCACCATGTCCGCAATTTTATTGATCCTTGGCAGAGTCACAACTCGCTCCTCTCTCGAGCATTCGTAATGTTCGAACATCAGGTGCGAAAATCAGTCGATATCTTTGAACTTATGGTGTTGCGGCCTTTGATGTGGCAAGTGGTCCCTTGTGCAGCTGTCTCCGGTTCCGAGTAAACCGGCTCTTCGGACACAGATCGAGTGAAATATCTGGTCCTGATGGTTTGTCTTCTTTAGCTCGAGCTGCTGCCGGAACGTGAGCTGTAGTAGTAGTCGCTGTGAGGTGCGCTGTTGGATGAATTCAGAATGGCGCCGATCAGCTTCTGCGACTCGATGGCCTCGACACCTCTCTGCAATTGCCGCTTCTCCGTGGTTCCCTGTCGCGTTACCAGCAGGATGCCGTCGCACAGACGCGTCCATACGCTGGTGTCGGCCAGGGGAAGAACCGGGGGCGAGTCCACGACAACCCACCCAAACAATTCCGATAACTGATCCATGAGCTGCCCCAGCTTCGCGGACTGCAGCAGTTCCAGCGGGTTCGACGCGCAGCTGCCCGCCGGCATAAACCACAGCCCCGGGCCCTCCAGGAAATAAATGCTGTCCTTGAGTTCTCGTTCTTCGCGCAACCATTCCGATAGACCAGGGCGCGGCGCCAGTCCAAACATCGGAGACAGCGACGGCCGCCGGATATCGCCCTCCAGCAGCAGGGTCCTCTGCTGTGCGCGCAGCGCCAGCGAACACGCCAGGTTCGCCGAGCAGGTGCTCTTCCCTTCCTGAGGAATCGAACTCGTAATCAGAATTCTCTTCAGCGCCCGATCGCGGCGGATATGCCGCAGACGAACGGCCAGCAGCCGGAACGCCTCAGCCGCCGCGCTCTCCTTATCGGAAACACTGACCAGTCGGCCCTGAGCCGGAGCGGAAACCCGCAGCATCTGGAACTGATCGAAAATCGCAGGGCGCTCGGACGCCGGTTCTTCGACCGCGGCCGCAGCCCGCGAGCGCTTTCCACTCGCGCCCCTGGACGACGACCCGTTGTTGCCCGTTTTCCCATTGCGCTGGCTGGTCTTCTCTACCGGTGCAGGTTCGGGTTCCGGGACAACATTCTCAGCCCATTCGGAAACCGCGCGGTGCTCCGCATGACGGAGCAACTCCGTGGCATCCGCGGCAAGGGGTCCCGTACTTCCCCCCGTTCGGATTCTGACCGCTGCAATGCGTCAAATATTCGGCTCATACTCACTCGTTTCGAGAGACACAGGCAAATTCAACTCGGCACTGCGTGCCACCGGCTTGCGCAGCGCTGAATACAAGTCGCGAAGAACTTTTGCGGCTCGCTGGACATCCATTTCGTTCTGGCTTCCGCTGCTTCCCGACTCGCTGAATTCGCGATCGAGGCGGAATTCTCGTGCTACATCGTCGACCACATCCGTTGTGACCGTGGGAATCTGCCGCGCGTACGCGGTGATCAGCGCGTTCTCGCAGATGGTGTTGATCAATCGAGGAAAACCGCGCGAGTGGCGATACACCGCTTCCACCGCGTCGGGTGGGAAAATGCGCTTCGAGTCTCCTTCCACCCCGGCAACGTGCAGTCGATGATCGATGTACTCCCTGGTCTCCGCGATATCCAGAGGACCGAGTTGCGCGCGCAGCGCAATTCTCTGTTTCAGCTGCCGCAGCCCGACGGAGTCCAGTTTTTCATCCAGTTCTGGCTGACCTACGAGGACGATTTGTAACAGTTTATCGTCAGTGGTCTCCAGGTTGGATAAGAGACGTACCTCTTCCAGCAACTCTTCGGAAAGATGGTGAGCTTCGTCGATGATCAGAACCGTCGTCAGCCCCTTCGATCCGCGCGTTACCAGAAACTGGCCGAGATCGAGCAGCAGCTCGCTCTTGTTCTTCCCTGAAGCCGGTAGTCCGAAGTCCGCCAGCACATACTGCAGAAATTCAGCCGGCGACAGGCGGCTGTTAAACAGATAGGCGTACGAAATATCCTTGCTTTCCTTCAGCAGACGCAGCAGGCAGCGCAGCAGCAGGGTCTTCCCTGTGCCGACTTCGCCAGTCACCACCACGAATCCCTTGTGCCGGCGGATGCCGTAATGCAGCGCCGCCAGCGCCTCGTTGTGCCGGCGAGTCGACACAAAGTAGGTCGGATCCGGCGTCAGATCGAACGGGTTACGTGCAAGCTTGAAGAAAGCCTTATACATGGATAACGGCGCCTAGCCGTGTAAGTAACTGATAGCCGACCCTGCGAGAATAATCACAATCACTGCAGTTGCTGTCGCCCATCCAATGAATGCTTTTCTTTTGTTGATCTGTGCATCGATCGTGTTGCTGACTTCCGGAATTTCACATATCACCGGTACCGGCAGCAGATCGTTGATCTCCGACTCGTAATGCAGACGGTCGTCCGTGAACTCAGATGCGGCCACGGTTGCGGCACCCAGAGCCAGACCTGCAAACAAACCGAAGAAACAGAATTCCAGACGATTCGGAAAATCAGGCTTCAGCGGCAGGCTCGGCGGATCGAGTATCTGGAACCGCTCGCCCTGCTGCATCTGCTCCATGTTCGTCGCCAACTGCGAATCCTGCATCTTCTTCAGCAGATCGTTATAGTTGGCATTGGACTGGTCGTATCCGCGCTGCAGATCCGCCAGTTCCTGCGCGCTCGCCGGCTCGGCGTTGATCCGAGCTTCATACTCTGCAATTTTTTGCTGCAGCGAGACGATCGATTTCTGGCGGTTCTGGATCTCCAGGTTGTCGGACTGCAGCTGCCCCTCCAGCTGAGCCATCGTCACGCTCTCCGGGGCCTTGTCCGCTTTCAGCTTCTCCGCAGCCACCGCTGCCTTCCGATGCTGCTCCACCTGGGCGATCTGCGACTTCAGTTTGATCACGTCCGGATAGCTGTCCGTGTATCGCGAAGTCAGATCCGTGAGTTGATCGCGCAGCTTCGCCAACTGGATATCGATGGCCTGAACACCGTTCGGATCAATCGGCGCTCCCGGGAGAATCGCCGGCGCAGGATTGGTCCGCAGCTGCTGGATCTCGGTCTGATGCAAAGCCACGCTGCTGACGCGCATTGTTCAGCGCGTCCTGTTCCGCTGTCAGTTGCCCCTGCAGGCCCGCCCAGGATCTGCGCATTACGTCGTCACTTGCTCGGGCAGCGCTCCGATGTGCGCCGTCTTAAAGTTCTTGACCTTCGCATCCTGCTCCGCCAGCTGCTGGCGCGCAGCTTCCAGCTGGACTTTCAGGAAATTCGTCGTGTCCGAGGAGTTCTGGATCACGTTCTTCCGTGTTCTCGCTGATGAACAACTCCGCCAGCTGCCGCCGTCACCGCCTGCGCTACACGGGCATTCTGCGCCGTGTAACCGATCTTGAATCCCGTAACGCCGGCTGTCTGGCGTCTCTCGCCAGGTCGATCACGATCGCTTTCTGCATCTTCGCGACCTTCTCATCGTCGGTCAGCGGCTTGCCCCCCCCGTCGTACAGGTGCATCCCGTCGATGATCGTCAGCAGTCGCGTGCGGCTCAGAATCTCCTGCTGCATCGTCTGCAGCCGTGCCTGCAGCCCCTGATCGACCGCGACGCCGCCAGCAGATTTTTGCCATCGCCGGCTCTTCGACCAGAATCTGACGTCGTCGACTTATATCGAGGCGGAAGAACCCAGCTGATGCCCCAGACCAGCAACCACCCCGCCAGCAGCGGTACCAAAAAATACATGTGGCGCCGGCGAGCGATATTCAGATATCGGTCGAAGTCCGGCTTTTTATTTTCTTCTGTCTCAAAAACTTCAGCCATCTTACCTTCCCAGGGGTCGCGAAATCTGATAACTCACAGAGCCGTATTCACGATTGCTGGTGGGCAGCTGCGACAGCGCGCCCACACCCGCGTAGCTCTGATCCATCCAGTCGTAGCCGAACATGATCTTGAGACTTCTGCTCAACATATGTTCGGCTGAAGCACCCGCGGCAATCGTATGCCCGCCCGGTTCGGCGAAAAGGTAGCCAGGGGTCAGGTTCGTGTTTCGCGAGTAAAGCGATGAAACATTAATGTTCCAGGTGGGCGATAACTCTCTCCGGAAGATAGCGGTAGCAGCATCCTCGGTATAGGCGCCGGGCAGACCGCCGCCGGCCGTCACCGCATGCGTATAGCTGCCGGACATGCTGGTGATATGCGCCTGCCATCCGAGTGAGATGGTGCCTGACGGTGTCCATCGCGACAGCTCAGCCTCAGGCGCCTGCGCGATACTATAGTGCTCCGGACCGCCCGTGATCGACAGAGACAGTGTGCTCGTCTGCGTGTTCCTGAGATAAATCGTATAGAACCCGAAAATATTGTCCCGCTGCACCGCGTTGTCGGTGCCCTTCAGGTAACTCAGGATCTTTGCGTGCTGCACCGTTCCGCCAAGGTACTGCCGCCGCGTCAGGCGCTGGGTAGCAAAGGCGGAGCCATCGTAGGACGTCGAGTTATACAGGCCGACCACCTGTTTCGATTGCGGATAGTCGAGAATACCGTAATCGGCGGTTAGCCCGAACATTCCATTGTCGCCGGACTGACTGGTCAGCTGCGCCTGGGCGGCGTTCGAAATCCGATCCGCGAATGCCGCAATCGCTCCCGTCGTCTGCGTCGGGCCCGCTCCTGTGATCGCTCCCGCGGTTGAGAAGGGCTGATTGAACAGGCTCGACGTGCGAATGAAAGTGTCCTGCAGCGTGATGTTCGTGTGCGGAGTCAGCAGATACTGCAGATTCGTCGAGGCATTCTGATCGGAAGCATTAAAAATCGAGCTCGGCTGGTAAATCGAGAATCCTGGACTGTAGTTGAATACGTCGCGAAACCGCCCCGAGCTTCGATCCAGACTTACGGTCGGCCAGATTGAGTAGATCGTGTCGCCCTTGGGCACTGCGCTGTAGCCGACTTCGACGTTGTCGTCGTAAGCGATGCTGCCCGTCACGCCAAGGTTCAGATAGTTCCTGCGCGTCTCCGCACCGGTCAGAATCGGAAATGCCTGACCGCTCACCGGTGGAGGTGTCAGCATCCCGTCGTTGGCAACGGTCGGATCAGGCTGCTCGTCGGTGCCGGCAGTTCCGGCGGTGCCGCCGCCCGTAGCCTGCGACCACCCGGGGATGGCAGCCAGCAGCCCAAGCATGATAAGAATGCGCGCGCTCATAGTCAGCCTCATGGCACCACGACTGTATCTCCCGGCTGCAAACGGATGTTCTGTTTCGGATTCTTGCCCTTCACAAACGTGCTGTAGTTGAAGGACAGCCGTCCCTCACTGCCGTCACTGTTCTGGTGAAGAACGTAGATAGACTTCTTCTTGGCGAAATCGCGGAACCCGCCGGCCGTTGCGATCGCATCCACCACTGTGGTCCTCGTCGTCAGCGAATACGACCCTGGCTTGATGACCTCACCCATAACATTGAACTTAAGACTGTTGATCTTGTTCACCATCACCGTAACTGCGGGTTCGGTAATGAAGTTCCGCAACCGCGTGGTGATGTCGTCTTCCAGCTGTACCGGGGTCTTTCCTGCTGCCTGCAGTTCACCGGCCAGCGGCAGCGAGATCTTACCGTCGGAACGGACCGGAATAATCTTGCTGAGTTCCGGCTCTTTCCAGACATTGATCTCGAGGACATCGTCATCTCCAATCAGATAGGTGTTGTTATGCGCTCGATTGATGGGAGAAGGCGTGACCTGATCAGGAGGAGTAGCGGGGGCCGCGGTGGCCGAATCCGGGGTGGGGGAACTGGACGCGACAGTCTGCGCCATCATTCCGGCCGCAGAGAGCATCAGACTTCCTGTCACAACCAGGGCGAAATCAATTCTGCATTTCATAACTGCAACGACCTCTGAAGGAACGTCCATGGCTTGCAGCCCGGACGGCCCTCCGGCTGTACTGCCTCTGTGTGGAGCTTGCCTGGGCTCTGAGGGTGGTTCGTTCGACTCTAACGGGTGCTGTCTAATGTTGCATCGTAAATCTGTGCAGAAGAAGAAAAATTCTTCTGGAAATTTCCGTCTCCCGCAGCGATCGTTGCGGAGCCAACGCTGTTCGGACCCACAGGACCGACGGGTTCTACGTCGGACGCCGCGACTTCGACTCCCACCGACTGCGCCAGCATGTCCACCGACAAAACCAGGCGGCAGAGATTTTTCCTGCGAATCAAAATTCCTTCTACCCCCTCCAGCGAGCCGCGGATCACTCGCACGCGCTCTCCGATCCGGAGGAAAGGATGGGGTTCGATCCGGTACGATCCGCTCACCGCTCGCCGGATCGCTTCAATCTCCGGCTCCGGCACAACCTGAATCTGTTCGCCCCGGGAAAGGATCATATGTATGCCCGGAGTCGTCACCACCTGCAGCCGCCGGCCAGAATCACCGCGGACAAATACGTAGCAGGGAAAAAGTGGCAGAGAGAGAACCTTTTGCCTGTCCTTCCACCGCCGCGTCGTCTCGTGCAGCGGCAGGAACACATCAAAACCCTTGCCGGTCAGAACCTCGGCGACTGTCTTCTCGTGCTGATGCTTGGTATAAACCGCCCACCACGCCGGTTGGTCTACAGCAGTAATCACGTTGGTGGGTGCATCCTGCATCGGTCTGATTAGAACTCCATTGTCGAGAGAAAGCGAGGGTAGAACATAGCTCCGCCCTGTGAGCTACACGAGCCCGTTTTCCACAATCAGCACAAACTTAAAAAAATGCCGCCGCTGAGTCCTTGAAACTCAGAGGTCCCTGTCGTCTGCAACACCCGGATTTAACAGGAGAAATCGCTCACAGCATCAACCGTCGATTCGCACTCAGCGCATCTTTGCCTGCAAAATCTCTGCTGCCCAATTGGCGAAGAAAACGAGAATGCATAATCTTTGCAGCAATCGTGTAAGAACCAGCCGGGATCCTGCATTTTGACGATCGGATTACGAACCCTCGGCAGAAAACTTCCGCGGCGCACTCGCCGTCCAGTTCAACAGGAAGAAAAAAACGCATTTCAATCGCAGTCCGGGGGTCCAGCGCTCTTCCGGAACGAATCAACAACCCGGATACGCTGATGTTCTCTGTTAGCCCTTCATGCCACTCTCGTTCCCCACGAACCCTATAACGGATGACGGTCCCAATTTCATAGCGCCGGGCTCGGGGGATCTCTGGGTTGCTCGTACTGCAGGCCCGATCCGTTTCCATCCCCTCTCCTTGCCCCACTTCCAACACACTACGCACAGGCTCGCCATGCCGACTTGCGAAGTTCAGGTTAGGTCAGTTCCCAGGCGACAGCAATGGCCCGACAGTACTATCGTCATATGACTGCATAGTGCTACTTCTGTGGAACCATGGTGTATTACTGAGGTGCCTTCACCGCGATTGGCGGGCACTTGAGTGGTGCGCGGGGCTCGCTCGGCGTTTCTCTGTCGGTGAGAATTTCTTCGTATCTCTGTGGATTCCCCGTCACGATACCGCTGCGGTCAGCCGATGATTCACCGCAAACAGTGCCAGCTCCAGCCGATTCGACACGCCCAGCTTGTCGAACACGTTGCTGACGTGGTGCTTCACCGTTTGCTCGCTGATCGAGCACCGCTGCGCGATGTCCGGATTCGAATATCCAGCCACCACCAGCGTTACAATTTCCAGCTCCCGGTTCGTCAGTCCGTAGTCCCGACCCCGCGGTTCCTCGCCCGACGGCGATACACTCCGCAAAGCCCGTACCAGATCCGTGACACTCTCCCGGCCGACCCAGTACTGTCCGGCCATGACACATTGAATGCTGTCGAACAGCCGCTGCGTCGTCGACTCCTTCATGATCACGCCATACGCCCCCAGCTTCAGCGCCTGAACAATCTGGGATTTTTCGATCGAGGCGGTCAGCAGCAGGGTCCGTACCGGCAAATGCGAGGCGGAAAGCTCCCGCAGCACCTCCATCCCGTTTTGGCGCGGCATCGCGAGATCCAGCAGCAGGATGTCCGGCTTCGTCTTCCGCGCCAGTTCCACCAGCACGTCTCCGTCCGACGCTTCGCCAACGACTTCAAACCCCGGCTCTGCCTGCAGTAACCGGCGCAGCCCGTCGCGGAACAGTGGATGGTCATCGGCGATCAGGATGCGGATGGGAGAAGAAAGACTATTCGGTAAAGCAACCATGGTCTCTGTCCGTGCGACTGAGATGACTCCCCCGGAGTTCGGGAGCCATCGCCCTCAGGGATTTGAAAATGGGAGCAGCCCGCGGAGAATCGGTCTCCGCAGTGCTGTACCCGCATGAAAACAGACTGAATGTAGGAGTGCTGAGAGTCTCGGACGGGTCCCGTCGGCCACAGCTGGACCCGCCACCATTATAGCGTTCGCCCGCCGCCGAGCTTCGTGCAAATTCGTCAATATCTACCAACTTCCCTTCCGACCCGGATTGCAGCCCGCAGTTGCGCTGCAGACTTCAGGGAATCGCCACGTCGAACGCATTCGACGGTGAACTCTCCACCCCGGCACTGTCCACGCTGGTCACGTAATACACATAGGACTGGCCGTTCTCCACCGTCGTATCGGTGAACGTAGTCCCCGGGTTCACCGCGGAATTCACCAGCTGGTACGAAGAAATCCCGCTCACCGAGCGATAAACGTTGTAGCTCGCCACAGCATCGGCCGAACTCGCAGGCGCCGTCCAGCTCAGATTCACCTCATACGGCACTTCCCCGTTTGCGCTCAGAGGAATCGCCATCGTCCCGCCGTTCGTAGCGTTGCTGGTCACGGTGATCTGCCCCGTGGCCGCCCCCGCTATCGTGGGCACAAATTCAAGCTGCAGCGTAATCGACTGCCCAGGATTCAGCGTGACCGGAATGGACACCCCCGCCATGGTGAATCCGCTGCCTGTCAGCGCCGCCGCACTGATCGTCACCGGCATTGTGCCCGTCGAAGTCAGCGTCAGCGTCTGCGCCCCAAGCGCATTCAGCAGCACGTTCCCGAACGCCACACTCGCCTGGCTGGCCGTCAGCAACGCCCCAGCCGCGTTCAACTGAATCGCAAAAGACTGGGTTCCCCCGTTAGCCGTCGCCGTCAGTGTGGCGACCTGCGCCGTCGTCACAGCCGCCGCAGCCGCCGTGAATCCCCCACTGTTCGCGCCGTTCGGAATCATCACGCTGGCTGGAACACTCACAGCAGGGTTATTGCTGGCCAGTGTCACCACCAGCCCATTCGTCGGAGCCGCCGCGCTCAGCGTTACATTGCAGCTTTCCGTTCCGGAACCCGTCAGGGTCGCACTGCTGCAGGTCAGCGTCGTCGGCACCGGAGTCGTTCCCGAACCGCCACCGCCCCCACCCGAACCACCGCCACCTCCGCCCGAACCTCCGCCCGCCGTTCCGGTTCCCGTGCCGCTCAGATTAATCGTCACCGACTGCCCGGAAGTGCTGTTCGTCGCGATCGAAAGCTGCCCATTCACGTTGCCTGATCCGGTCGGGTTGAACGCCAGATTCAGTACGATCACCTGTCCCGGACTCAGCGCCACCGGCAACGTCAACCCGCTGATACTGAACCCAGCGCCGCTCAGCGCAGTCGATTCAATCGTCACCGCCTCCGTCCCCGAAGACGTGAGCACCACCGTCTGCGTCTCCGTTGCATTGATGGCGACAAATCCGAACGATACGCGGGAAGCGCTGGCGCTCAGAATCCGCCGCGCTGCATTGAGTTGCAGAGCAAACGACTCTGAAACTCCGCTGGCCGTCGCCGTCAGAACCGCCGACTGCGCCGACTGCACCGCTGCAACCTTCGCCGAAAAACCCACACCCGTCGTGTCGGCCGGGATCGTCACGGTGGCCGGCACCGTCACCGCCGTGCTGCTGCTCGCCAGGTTGACCGTCACCCCGCCGGTCGCCGCCGGACCGTTCAGCGCAACGAAACAATTGTCCGTTCCCGAACCCACCATCGACGAGTTGTTGCACGAAATCCCACTCAGAATTCCCGCAGAGGACGCGTTCGACGCGTTCACCCCAAGACCGGTCAGACTCACCGTAGGCGGAGCCGTCGCCGCATTGCTCATCACCGTGACAGCACCCGTCACCTGGCCCGCAGTCGACGGGCTGAATTGCACCTGAAAGGTGTAGGTCGCCCCGGCCTCAATCGCGAGTGGAAAGGTGATCGAGCCCGCTACGGCGAACGGCCCGCCCGTCACGTTGACTTTGGACACCGCAACCGCGCCCGTGCCCGTGTTCTTAAACGACACCGTGGCCGTGCTGATGTGTCCCACCGTCACAGCGCCGAAGTTCACGCCGCCGCCGGCCGCAATCAGCGTGCCGTTCCCTTCCGTGCTTCCGCATCCCGCAAACGCCAGCAGAACGCAGAACCCCACCACCAACCCTGCGTACAAAAGATACCGACGCCCCCGGGGGCGCACCCTCGATTCGGTCTTCCTGAATCGGCCATCAGACCATAACCCGCGCCGATCCGATCCGGATTCCGACGACAAACGAACGGGGACCTGGTACATCCACCTCACCTCGAATCGTACAAACAGTCATTTCCTGCAACCCGCACACGCCGGGCTTTGCATTCCTCAGGGGGGTGGGAAGGCTGGGACCGCTTGCAGGAGTCACGCGAACCAACGAGTCGCGTCCGGCTCCCGCGATAAATCCTGATCAAAACTGATTACGCAGTCTTGCGAGATTTTAATCGATGAGTATGCACGCCAATATCCCACCCTATGTGACTGCGCAATTACTTTCGTGCTATCCAACCCATGACCGCCAATAGAGCCATGACCAGTGATCTGCCGGTACCAAATTTCCACATCGCATCCTCTTCGTGCATCACCGCCTGCCGGTAAAAATGCCCAAACCAACGAGCAGATTCTTCCGCAAAATCCCCTGCACTGCATCGTCCTTACCCAACGGTGAATCATGTGCAATCGCCAATATCCACGCCCCTCGACACATGCGTCACGAAAGTTACATTCATCAGTACCGGCTCCAACATCACCATCGGCCATCACGAACAGGCCTCCCACCACCCATTGGGTCCAACACAAATTAAAATCGTTCTATGACACGCTGCGATGAAGCGATTGCGGGCGCCGGCATCGTCGGACTCGCCGCCGCTCTCGAGCTCTCCGCCCATGGCCGCAAAGTAACCGTCTTCGATCGCGGCGAGGCCATGTCCGAGGCTTCGCGCGCCGCCGCCGGAATGCTCGCTGGCGCCGATCCCGAGAATCCCCCCGAGCTGCAGCACCTCGCTCGACTCAGCCTCGCTCTCTATCCCGAATTCCTGGCTCGCGTCGAAGCCTTATCCCAAAAGCAAATCCCCGTTCGTACCAAAACCACCCTGCAGGGCGTGCATCATCCACCGCCGCACGCCACCATCCTCAGCGAAAGCGAAGTCCTCGCTCATGCACCCGGCACTCGCATCGGCGATCTGCACTTCCTCCTTCTTGAAGAGACCAGTTTCGATGCGTGGGATCTCGCCGAAGCACTTCCCTCCGCCGTGCGAGCCGCCGGAATCGACCTCCGCGAGCATACGTCTGTCATCCGTGCTCACTGCAACTCCCGCGGCGCAGAAATCGTAACCGCCGCCGGCACTTTTTCCGCAGCCGGCTTTCTCAACGCCACCGGCGCCTGGGCCCCTGACCTCGAACCCGCGCTTCCCGTCATGCCCCGCAAAGGCCACATGCTCACCGCTGAGCTTCCAGGCCCCGTCCAGATGGAATGCGTCCTGCGCGTGCCTGGCGTCTACATCGTTCCCAGAGGAGGCCATCGCTACACCATCGGCTCCACCGTCGAAGACGCCGGCTTTGACCGCACCGTCGATCCGCTCCGCATCCAGGAACTGTTCTCCCGGGCCATCGAACTCTGGCCCCCCTTGCGCGAAGCCAGCATTGCTGAGACCTGGGTTGGACTCCGCCCCGGCTCCGGCGATGACCTGCCCATCATCGACCGAATCGAAGAGAATCACTGGATCGCCACCGGCCACTTCAGGAATGGAATCCTGCTCGGGCCCGCTACCGGCAAAGTTGTATGCCAGTGGATGCTCGGCCGCCCGCCGGAAGTGGACCTGACCGCCTTCCGTTGCGCTCGTTTTGCGAGTGCGTTGGCCGAATCCTGAACGTCGCCCTCCCTCGCCCCCCGGCGGCATCACGCGTCCTGGTAGCCCATTCTTTCGTCACCTTATCTGCCGGATGGAACGTGGCAATTTTCGCGTAATCTAATACACAGAGAATCTTTGACGTTGAGCACAACGCTTCAACGCTCGGGAAATCGGTCTCGGCTTGCATCGCGAACAGCGCTTCGCCGCATCCCGGTCATTGCACGGATTTCCTGGCTGAAGTAGAGGGGGAAAGGCAATTCATGGCGACGGCAGCGGTGGTTAAAGGACTCGAAGGGGTTGTAGCGGCAAATTCCGGCATCTGCTGGATCGACGGTTATGCCGGCGTGCTTGCGTATCGCGGCATCGACATTCACGAGCTGGCCGACCACTCTACCTTCGAAGAAACCGCCTACCTGTTGTGGCTGGGCAAACTCCCCGACCGTGCGCAGCTTGACGACTTCACGCGCAAGCTCACCGACGCCCGCCGCGTCCCCTCGGAAATTTACGACCTCCTGCGCTCCGTGCCAAAGACCGCGACTCCCATGGAGGCGCTCCGTACCGCCGTCTCCGCCCTCAGCTTTTACGATCCCGCCGAAGCCGCCGTCGACCACGATTCCAACGTCCGCAAGGCGTTCGCTCTGACCGCGCAGATCGCGATGCTGGTCGCAGGCTACGACCGCATCCGCAAGGGTAAGGACATCATCCAGCCCGATCCCTCCCTCTCCCACGCCGCCAACTTCCTCTGGATGCTGCACGGCACCAAACCCATTCCGGCTGCCGCCAGCGCCTTCGACATGGCGCTGATTCTCCACGCCGATCACGAACTCAATGCCTCCACCTTTGCCGCGCGCGTCATCGCCGGCACCATGGCCGACATGCACTCCGCCATCACCGGCGCCATCGGCGCGCTCAAAGGTCCCCTCCACGGCGGCGCCAACGAAGAAGTCATGAAGATGCTCTTCGAGATCGGTAAAACCGGCGGCGATCCCGTCGAGTACGTGAAGGCTCTCCTCGGTCAGAAGAAAAAAGTCTTCGGCTTCGGCCACCGCGTCTACCGCACCGAAGATCCGCGCGCCACCCACCTGCGCAAGATGTCCGAGCAGCTCAGCAAGGACTCCGGCAACACCAAGTGGTTCGAGATGTCCCGCCGCATCGAGGAGTTCGTCAAGGTCGAGAAGAAGCTCAACGCCAACGTCGACTTCTACTCCGCATCGACCTACACCACGCTGGGCATCGACCTCGACCTCTTCACGCCGATCTTCGCCGTGAGCCGCATTGCCGGCTGGGCCGCGCACGTCATCGAACAACTCGACGACAACCGCCTCATCCGCCCGCGCGCCGAATACACCGGGCCGGAATATCCAGTGAAGTACATCCCAATGGACCACAGATAGAGACGGATCCGTCAGTCATCGTCCTTCTAGCTTCAGCTTCCGGCTTCCGGCTTCTCGCTAATAGCTTCCCGCTACCAGCCCCTCGCTCGCAGTTTTTCGCTACCAGCTTCCCGCTTCCAGCTTCTCCCTTCCAGCTCGCCATGACCTTCGTACCGCACCCTCCTCCGTTTCTCCTTGCCTCTGTATCTCCCGCCCGCTAACCTGAAATCGACTGGAGAAGTGTCTCCACAGCAAGGCTCGCCGCGGCGAGCCTTTTCTGTTCCTGAACCAGGGACATCTCTGGAATCCGGCCCAGGCCGAAACGTGCTTCGCTCTTTGACATCCCAAACCGCAGGCCGCCCTGGAAAGAGGTCGCTTGGTTACACAAACAGCCGTCTGTGTTACAAAACGGCCGCTTCCTGCTATACAAACGGCCGTTTCGAAGTGTCCTGTTTTCAGAGGCTCGAATGTTGTCGAGCTTGTAAACAGAAGACAACCATCGCCGAATCAATTACATGCATAAATGCCCCGTGTGGCAGTTTCCCCTGGTGCTGAAAGCAGGAAGCAGGAAGCCGGAAACCGGAAGCCGGAAGCTGGAAGCCGGAAGCTGGCAGCTGGGTGCTGGCAGCTGGCAGCTGGTAGCTGGGAGCTAACCAAATCGCCAACACCAGGGGGTCGACCCCTCCGGATGTCGTTGACTCCATTGGAAGGCGAGGGGGGTCCACCCCCCCGATATCCAAACAAGATGCCGAAAGCCGCCGCCCGGCTCCCAGCTCCAGGCTCCCGCCCCAGGCTGCCAGCCAGCGGCCGCCTACTTCCGCGTCAGGCGCAGCTCGATCATCTTCCGCTCGTTTCCCTGCTCATCGATCAGGAAATGGCTGTGGACCAGAACGTGACCGTCCTGCTCAAGATGCGCGCGCGCCACCGTCTTGCGTCCCGGCCGATCGGGATCGAGGGCCGTGGCCCACAGCACGATGTTCGCGCCGTCGAAAGTCCCATCGCTCTGCCGAATCGACATCGTGGTCTGCCGCGAGTCGAACCACACCGTCGTGAACCGATTCGCCTTCGAGTCGAAGCCCGAGATTCCGGTGCCGGTACTCTTCTTGCCGTCAGCGTCGACGAAGGTGAAGTCCGACTCCAGGAACTTGCCGTCCTGGACCATGAACTGCTTGCACGAGCCCTGGGTCACGATCGGCTTTCCGTTCGCCGGATAGAACGTCTTGACGACGTCCCAGTCGCCTACAAATTGGGCCAGCAGCTTCTGCCCGGCGCCTGGCGCGTTCGCTGGTTCGTACTGATTATGGGTTTGCTGTGCAGCGGCCAGGCTGGCCATGAACATGAACAAAGCGGTGAGAGTCCATTTCCTCATAGCGCGCGATGATAAGCGAAAACGCCAGCCATTGCACCCCGACAGCCCCGGCGACGACTGCCCAGGCGACCGAACGCTCCGCCGACGAAGGACTAAGGCAATCGGCCTGGCTTCCACGCCATCCCCTTGAAGGGCTGCTCGCCCCGCTTGCCCCACCACGCCGCCATCAGCAACGCGATCACCAGCAGCAGCGGCAGCACCAGGACGCTGCCTTCCGGCCCCGTCGCCCCGCCGCTCCATACTGCCGGACCGACGGGGTGCTCGCGGAAGAGGTGGCCCTGTGCGATCAGGCCGCTGTCCGCAGTGCCGTAGAAATACGATTGCCCCCAGTCCCACGCGGCGTGGAAGCCGACCGCCCACCACAGCGAGCCGGTGTACCAGAGGCTGAGGCAGAAGATCAGGCTCGCCGCACCCACGCCCACCAGGCCCACCGGAGACTCCCCGGGATTCGAACCATGCATGACGCCGAACGGCAGACAGAGGAGGATCGCCCCAGGCCAGAATCCGACACCGCGAGTCAAAGTGAACTGCGCGTATCCGCGGAACATGGTTTCTTCGCAGATGCCCACGGCCACGAATACGACACCCCATGCAGCGGCGTAACGAAACGCTGTGGCGGCGTCCAGCGTCCAGCCGTCGAGGGAAAGGAAACCAAGTTCGCGCAGCATGAGAACCACAGCGGAAATGGCGATGAAGCCCCACACGATCCCGGACACGAAGCGCACGGCCCGCGCCCGTCCCCGGTATCCATAAAAGAGCACGGGCCTCCGCTCAAGGCGCGCCATGATGGCCGTCGCGATCACTGCCGGGATCAGCTGAGCGATCTCCATCAGGAAGCCTGTAAACGGCGCGATCGACTGATCTTTCGCGATGTGAACGTAGGGAGAGAGCAGGCCGCCGGCAAGCATCATCGCGGCATAAACGATGCCTGCGAAGATCAGCACCGACCAGCCGGCGCGCAATCCGTTAGGGCCCACGAAGATCCAGTGACCGGGCACGAGCGGGCGCTCTCGGGTTGCGGGCGCTGCCGGAGCGGGTCGCGGATCGGCGCGGGTGGATGACTTGTCGTTCAGAGGGTCTCCACCGCGTGGCCGACGCGAAAAACGGTGGCTTCGTCGAAGTGCCTGCCAAGGATCTGCATCCCGATCGGCAAACCGCCCTTCGATTTCCCGCATGGAACCGAGACTCCGCAGATGCCGGCGAGACTCGCCGTCACCGTGTAGATATCGGCGAGATACATCGCCACCGGATCATCGGACTTCTCACCGAGTTTGAACGCCGGCGTTGGCGCAGTCGGCGTCACGATGGCATCGACCTCGCGAAAGGCCGCCAGAAAATCGTCTGTCAGCAGACGACGCACCTGCTGCGCCTTGCGGTAGTAGGCGTCGTAGTAGCCGTGGCTGAGGACGTAGGTACCAAGCAGGATGCGGCGCTTCACTTCGGCGCCGAAGCCGAGGTCGCGGGTCTTGCGGTACATCGCCGCGAGCGTGTCGGACTGCGGCGCGCGCAAACCGTAGCGGACGCCATCGAAGCGCGCGAGATTCGAGCTGGCCTCGGCCGTGGCGATGACGTAGTAGGTGGGGATGGCGTAGCGCGTGTGCGGCAGCGAGATGGGTTTGATCTCAGCACCGGCAGCACGCAGTTTCTCGATGCCGGCTTCGATGGCGGCACGCACTTCAGGATCGAGGCCTTCGGCGAAGTATTCAGCAGGAACGCCGAGCTTCATGCCTTTGACGCCGTAGTCGAGGTTCGCGGTGTAGTCGGGCACGGGCAGGGGCGACGAGGTCGCATCCATGACGTCGTGACCGGCGATAACGCCGAGGACGGTGGCGGCATCGCGCACGCTGGCCGCGAAGGGGCCGATGCGGTCGAGCGACGAGGCGAAGGCGATCAGTCCGTAGCGTGAGACGCGGCCGTAGGTGGGAAGCACGCCGACAACGCCGCAGAAGGATGCGGGCTGGCGGATCGATCCGCCCGTGTCGGTACCCAGAGTGGCGACCGCCATGCCAGCGGCGACTGCGGCCGCCGAGCCTCCGCTCGATCCGCCGGGAACACGATCGAGCGCATGCGGATTGTGCACCGGCCCGTAAGCCGAGTTCTCGTTTGAAGAGCCCATGGCGAACTCATCGCAGTTGAGCTTGCCGAGGAAGATCGCGCCAGCGTCGGCGAGTTTCTTCACGGCGGTCGCGGTATACGGCGGACGGTAGCCTTCGAGAATTTTCGACCCTGCAGTCGAGGCGAAGCCTTCGAGGGTCAGGACGTCCTTGATGCCGAAGGGCACGCCTGCGAGCTTCGGGAGCGGCTCGCCTTTCGCCGCCAGGTCGTCGATGCGCGCAGCCTGGGCCAGCGCGAAATCGCGATCGGTGCTGAGAAAGGCGTGGATCTTGCCGTCTGCGCCTGCGATGCGGGCCTGGTAGATTTCAGTCAGCGACTTCGCGGTGGTTTCGCCTTTGGCGATAGCAGACCGGATGCCGTCAATCGAGGCGGCTGCATTGGCGGCTAAGGCACTCATCGCTCAATCACCTTTGGAACTTTGAAGAACACGGAATCGGTTTCGGGTGCGGAGGCCATGACCACGGCGCGATCGAGGCAGGGGCGAACTTCATCTTCGCGCAGGACGGATTGTTTCTCCGATGGGATCTCGCCGGAAGACGCCAGAACCTCCGAAACCTGGGCCATGGGCTGCACCTGGGCCGTATCGAGCTCGGCGAGCTGGGCCACGTAGTCGAGGATCGCGTTCAGGTCGCGGCGCATGCGCGGCTCTTCTTCGGCGGTCAGGTCGAGGTTGGCGAGTTCGGCAACGCGCCGTACATCGTCCAGGGAAACTCGTTCCATTTCGGGCATGGCTTCCAGTTTAACGGCACGCCGCAACCCGGCGGAACATGACTGTTGACAGACGCCCCGGGCCAGGTACAATCTGCCCCATAACGACTGCCGTTGCCCCCTGTCACCCATGAATACGGTCTGTAAGCATCCCAAGGTCCGCGTGGTCGCACGCGAGGACGACGTCGAATTTGTCGAGTGCCTGGATTGCGGAGAGGTCTTTGACTCCGACGAATTCCGCGATATGCAGATTGAAGAGACCGAGGACGAGGAAGAAGAAACTGCCTGACTTCCCCGCGCCTCCGAGCCGCCTCCGGGCCATGAACCGATGCGTATCCATCTACGCCCTGATTCCCAACACCTCCTGCGGGGTTCCACCCTGCCTCCGCAGCGCCCGAATGGCAAGCGCGTCATGGCGTTTCGCCAGGCGCTCGCCGTGTTCGTCGAGCACGAGGGGGCAGTGGTACCACTGCGGCTGCCGCCAACCGAGGGCGCGGTAGATCAGGATCTGACGCGCGGTCGAGAGCAGCAGGTCAGCGCCACGAACGACCTCCGTGATCTGCATGGCATGGTCATCCGCCACCACGGCCAACTGATACGCCGGCACATCGTCGCGCCGCCACACGGGAAAGTCGCCAAAGTCTTCGCCGGCAACCAACCGCTGGCTTCCGAAAAACCCATCCTCAAAGACGATCACCTCGCCATCCGGAACTCGAAAGCGCCAGTTCACGCCCGCCGGGCTTTCGTATCGTTTTGCGAAGTCCGCCGAGCCAGTCTTTGGACGGCACGTCCCCGGATACATGGGACCTTCGTCGCCTTCAAAGCGTAGCGTTCTGCGATCCGATGCGTCGTCGTGCGGAGCCTGCGCGATCCCGCTGAGTTCCCTGCGAGAACAAGTGCAGGGATACAGGAAACCCCGGTCGAGCAGTTGTCTCCAGAGGCTGAGGTAGGTTTCGCGTCGCTCACTTTGAGAATAAGGGCCGAATGTCCCACCAACATCCGGCCCTTCCTGCCAATGGATGCCGAGCCAATGGAGATCCTCGAACATCGCATCGGCGAAATCCGCCCTGGAGCGCTGCGGATCCAGGTCTTCGTTGCGCAGAACGAGAGTGCCTCCGGCGTCGCGCGCTCGAACATCCGCGGTCCAGAAGGTTCTCGCGTGGCCCACATGCAACAATCCGGTGGGCGATGGTGCGATGCGCCCCCTGTACCGGCGAAGAAGTTCGCTCACGGCGACCAGTGTATCGGCCCATAAACAACTCAGGCAGCGCGATTCACCTCGCCTCGAGTCTTGCGATCCATCACGCTGATCTCCGGCACCGGCTTCCTTGCCTTCGGATCCTCTGAGGGGACCGCGTATTCGAAGAGCAGACCGATTCCCTGCCCCAGATAGATGGTTGCGAAGACGAGCGGAGCCCTCCATGCCGAGCGGAATCCATGCTTCGAACTGATCTGCATCGACGCCACGAGGACTGCGATGGGAAACATCGCCATCGGCGCGGTGACAATCGCAGCGAGCCAGTGAGGCAACTGCATCCAGGCAGCGATGGTGAGCAGGATCGCGAGGAGAACCGTGAGAGGGGCGATCTCGGCCAGCGAGGAACGGTCCGGATGCTTATGCATCCAGTGACTCGCACCACGGCCATGGCTGAACATCTCCACGAACAGGCTGCGCAACTTCTGCGGCGGCTGTTCGTGAACGGCCAGGCGCGGATCGCAGTAGGCACGAATTTCGGCCTGCCGTATCCGCTCATTGAAGTCCAGTCCGGTGCAGGCGTCGAAGGTCTCGTCGAACAGACCTACTTCCTCGAAGACGTTTCGCCTGAAGGTGCAAGCGAAGCCTGGCGGATCCACAAAGCCGGCGATATCGGGCGCCACAGTGGCACGACCGACGCGGGTGGACCGCGCGTGGGCAATGGCCTCGCCCATTCTGGTTTCCGCGTTCGCATGCAGAGGCTGAGGCCGACACAGGCATCGTGCTCCGCTGGTTTCCAGAACTTCCGCTGTGTCCGCGAGCAGGTCCTTTGAGGGGATCCTGCAATGCCCGGAGAGAAAAATCATGGCATCGCCCGAAGCGGCGCGGATGCCAATATTGCGTCCCGTTGCGACGGTACGCTTCGGGTTATCGAGCACGCGTACGCGCACGCGACGATTGCTGTAACGGCGGCGAATCAGGTCTCCCGAGCCATCGGTGGACCGGCCGTCGACGACGAGAATCTCGTAGAGCTCCGCTGGATAGTTCTGTTCCAGCAGCTGATCGATGAGCCCAGGCAGCATCTTCCGCTCATTTCGAACGGAAACAATCACAGACAGGTAGGGCAGCATGAGACGTCCTCTTTGATCGCCTTACTGCTTCTTGGATGTTCGTTTATAGCATTGGAAATCAACAGCTAACGATCATTGAAGGCGACTCTTTGGTGAGCGAACTTCGGGGCTCTCAGTAACTGAACCCTAGTGCCTGGGAGGTCTCTGTCGTATCAGTGCGGCCGAACTGGGGTCCGAGAAAAGGGGTCGCCTGGGGCCTCGTTTGCGGTCGGGAAGATTTTGCGAAGCGTTGTGTTTTGTGTGGGTACAAATTTCGCACTTAGTTGATTCTGCAGGGGTTCGGCGTTGTTTACAGACTCGACAACATCTCAAGCTCCTGAAGGGAGAACACTTCGAAGCAGCCGCTTGTGTGACAGAGACGGCTGCTTTCAAAAGTCGCTTGTGTCATCACGACGAACGCGAGTGTCACGGTCGGGGTCCCGTCGTTTGCCGTGCCGGAGGGTGTTGTGTATTTTCCCGGGTGCAAATTCGCACTTATTTGATTCTGCAGGGATTAGGTGTTGTTTACAGACTCGACAACATCTTAAGTTCCTGAAAGGAGAACACTTCAAAGCGAGCCGCTTGTGTAGCAGAGACGGCCGCTTGTGTAGCAGAGACGGCCGCTTGTGTAGCAGAGACGGCCGCTTGTGTAGCAGAGACGGCCGCTTGTGTAGCAGAGACGGCCGCTTGTGTAGCAGAGACGGCCGCTTGTGTAGCAGAGACGGCCGCTTGTGTGGTTTCCCCAAAGTTCTTTGCCAAAACATGGGAAGGCAAAGCAGGTTCCTCGGCTCACCACCCCCAAGCTCCACCCCAAAGAGCAACAGCGCTCTTTGGGGACCCCGGAGAAAAGCGTTTGGGGCCCCTTTCGCTCGGAATGACAATTTCGATTCAATGCTAAGGACTTCCAGGACGCCACACTCGTGTCGCAAATGACGACCGCGAATGCCACTGTCAGGGTTACGTCGGCGACCGGAACGGATCATGATTCGCACCGCGTCGCGATGCCGGGTTTTCAAAGAGCGCCCGTTGAACTCGGCCTGGGCCGAGTGAGGGTGCAGGGGTCAGGTGCATAGTTCAGAGGCGCAGTCGCCGACCTTCACCATTGAGGCGAAGGGTTTGGCCAAGAGCCCCACAACGGAAAGGCCCGCGTCGTTGGCGGGCCTTTCGCACACTTTTCCTGCAGGTTTCAGGTTAGCGGGTGGTGAGAGGCAGAACAAGCAGAAACGGGGGTAGAGACGGTACGAAGGTCACGCGTTCCGCGTTCGGCGTTTTGCGTTTAGCTGGCACAAAAACCCGATAATGTGCCATTCTGCCGAACGCGACCCGGTTGCGGTTTTCCCGTCGGACGATTCTGCGCTGACCCAGCACACCCCAGTGTCCTTTAGGGCGCACTGGGGCGTGGGCGGTGATTCTTACCAGCCGTGATGGCCGTCGTGTTGGTCGTCGTCGCCGTGGATGAACTGGATCGCGGCAAACAGCGCGTTGCCCAGGGCGAATCCATCGCCGGATGCGGTGGCGTGGACGAACTGCAGATTCGCACTGTCGTCCAGATAGTGGTTCGCCTGCGAGGAGATGGTGAACCCGCCGGCGCGCAGGGTGTCCTCGACGGACTGCACTTCGTCCGGACGCAGGGCGAAGTCGACGTCGAGCGTGACATTGCTGCCGCCCGAGAACGGAACCTGGATGTAGAAGCTTTGCCCGACTCCCAAACCTGACTCCGCCCGGACGTTGTCCAAAGAAATGGAGCGCTCGTCCGGCCTGGGCAGGTAGAAGGCGAAGATCAGGTCGAACTGCTCGACGAATCCCTTATCGAAGAGCTTGAGGACGTTGGGCGGCAGGATGGTCGAGGGATCGAAGACAGTGTTCGTACCCGGGGTGACCCCTACGCCGAGCTGGGGGCTGTTGATCGTTGCCAGGGCTGCGGCCAGCGAGGTAGCGAGATCGGCGCCGTTGCCATGGGCTTCGAATTCGACCCAGATGAGCTTGGGCGAATCGAGAATGAAATGGCTGCCGATGCCGGTGATATGAATGTGCCGGTTGGTGCGCAGAGCTGTTTCGAGAGCGTTGAGTTCGCTTTCCTGCGCGGGGAGAGAGCCATCGGCAAAAACGTCGCCATCGTCGTCGCGGGAATGTTTGAAGGCAACAAAACCGTTGGCCACGGCTCCCGGAGTTGGGGCCACGCCGTTCACGGTGAGGGAGCCGGACAGATCGGAACGGTACAACTCGAAGCGCAGAACATTGCCGGGCATCTCGGTTCCGGAGGCGCCCATAGCGGTTTGAACAGCGGTCCAGTCAGGGGCTGCGAAGGCTTTCGCACCCGCGAACGAGAAGAACACGACAGCCAAAGCGAGCGCTTTGGCCAGTGGGCTGCGGCTCAGGCGTACAAATCCGAGTACGGGCATTGGGGAAACGCCTCCACGGAAAGAATTTCGTCCATTGCGGACCGAGGGCATCCTACGCTCGGGCGAGGTCGCGCGTCATGAATATTTCCACAGTAAGGCTGCTTCCCTCGGGGGATTGACAACCGGCGGGATTTCCAGGGGATCGCAGGAGGGTCTGGTGTGGTGTCCCCGAAGTGCTTTGAGTCCAGGCGTGCCAAAGCGGGTGCCTCAGGGGCTAAAGCCCATCCGATTCTGCAGCCTTTGCGGCACGACTGAAGTCATGCCCTGATACGAAACCAAACAGGAATTCATTAACGAACTTCAGAAACACCGCACTCGTCGGATCTGGAGAAGACGAAGCAGGTCCCTCCGCTCCGCTGCGCTCCGGTCGGGATGACAATCACTCAAGAAAAATGAGAAACAGCGCACTAGCCGCCGAAGTGCCGGCCATCGATCGTGATGCGGTCGCACCACCGGCAGAAGCGCACTTCCCTGCCTGGCGCCTGGAGGCTCAGATCGAGTCGCGCCCAACGGTGGAATCCAGTGAGGCACAGCAGGTTTTTCAGGGCACTCGATTCATGCATGCGATGCGGCCACAGCTTTGCCAGAGACCGCGCCAGTTCAGCATCGGCGTGCGGTGCGGATTCAACCTGCATGGACACCTCCGTGGATAGAACCCGGTGAGGCGTTCGCAATCCAGAAACTACGGCCGGGTGATGCTACTTCTCCATCGTGTAGGCGCTGTTGGGCGCTTTCGCACCTGCCTGCTCAGGCGTTGGCAGCTGGGAGCGATCCCATCCGCCGCCCAGCGCCTGGACCAACTGCACGGAGGCAATCATCTGGGACACCTGCAGCGCGTTGAGGGTCTGCTGATCGCCGAGCAAGGTGGTTTGTGCTGTCACCACATCGACATAGGGATCGACGCCGAGGGTATAGCGCTGGGTCTCGAGGTCGAGGAACTCCTGCGCTGACTTGACTGCATCCTGTTGGCTGAGAATCTGCTGCGAATAAATGCGCGTGGAAGCCAGCGCATCTTCGACCTGCTGGAATGCGGTC
Organism: uncultured Acidobacteriaceae bacterium; assembly: GCA_963705765.1. GTDB lineage: Bacteria > Acidobacteriota > Terriglobia > Terriglobales > Acidobacteriaceae > Palsa-343. The sequence continues at coordinate 119,357 of CAVPKU010000023.1, forward strand.
AGCGAGGTCTGCCGATAGGTGGCGACGTCGGCATTGTATTGGGCCTCGTACTGATGCAGTTGCGCTCGATAGAGGCCGGCATCGAAGAGAACCTGCGCGGCCGATGTGCCAATGGACCAGAAGCGGCTGGGCCAGTCGGCAATGTGCGCGAGCTGCGAGGCCTGGGTGCCGCCGGCAGCGGAGAGCGTGATCTGCGGGAAGAAAGCACCATAGCCGATGCCGATGGTGGCATTGGCCGATGCCAGGGTGCGCTCTGCGGCGGCGACATCGGGCCGGCGCTCGAGCAGCTGCGAGGGGAGGCCGGTGGGAATGGGCGGCGGCGCGTACGTCATCGGCTTCACGGGAATGGTGAAGTCGGTGGCGACCTTGCCCAGCAGCATGGCGATGGCATGTTGATACTGGGCGCGCAACAGGCCCACATTGGTGGCCGAGGATTTGGCGCTGAGCAACGTGCTGCGCGCTTCGACCACCGCGATGAAGTCGCAGGTGCCGGCATCGTATGAACCCTGCGTGGCATCGAGAGCCTTCTGATCCGCTTCGACGGTCTGATTGAGGATCTGCTGCAGCATGTCCTGGCCGCGAATCTCAAAGTAGTACTGCGGCGAGCGAAGCTTGCTCGGTGAGCTTCTCCAGTTTGCAGATCCGCGGCGCTCACCTGAGCCGCATATTCTTCCACTCGCGACTTCGTTCCGAATCTTGCCCCAGAATCCGGCGTCCATGAGACATCGAGCGGAAAGGCCCAGACGCCGCTGGTGGGCCGGTGTTGGCGGTGTGGATCGCGTCAGGTTGCCGGAGTCTTTTGGTCGGCTCCACGAAGGACTGAAAGTGATCGTCGGCCAATACTGCGACCGGGCTTCCGCGACCAGGGCCCGCGCCGCCATGTACTGCTCAAAGTACTGCTTGATGTTCTGGTTGTTGATGTTCAGCTGGTCCTCGAGCGCGTTCAGCTCGGGCTCGTGGAAGACCTCCCACCATTTGCCGCGCAGCAGGGCGTCCTGCGGGCTGGCGACCTTCCATCCCGGCTCGTCCTGGAAGTTGACTGTTGATTCTTTGAAGTTGGGCGCAGAGGCCTGCGGCGGCGCCGGCGCATGATACGCGCGGTCCGACGCGGCAGCCCGTGAACGCCGCAAGCAGGACGCGGAGCGACCGCGACGAACCGCGCCGGCAATTGTTGTACCCGTAAGTTGGTTCCCCGTCGTCTCACGACGGCGCTCCTTCCATCTCCGTACGGAACGTGTCGCGCGACTTGCCGAGGATCCGGAGACGCAGAGCATCCAGAGCCAGGTAAACCACCGGAGTGGTGTACAGGGTAATCAGCTGGCTCAGCAGAAGTCCGCCGACAATTGTGATGCCCAGCGGACGGCGCAGCTCAGAACCGGTGCCGGTACCGAAGGCCAGCGGCAGAGCGCCGCAGATCGCCGCCATGGTCGTCATCAGAATCGGTCGGAAACGCAGCATGCAGGCCTCAAAAATGGCGTCGCGTGTGGACTTTTGCTCCTCGCGTTCCGCCATCAGGGCAAAGTCGATCATCATGATGGCGTTCTTCTTCACAATGCCAATGAGCAGAATGATACCGATAATGGAGATAACATTCAGATCCATGTGGAAGATCATGAGCGCCAGCATGGCTCCAATGCTGGCCGACGGCAACGTGGAGAGGATCGTGAATGGATGCACCAGGCTCTCATAGAGAATGCCGAGAACGATGTAGACCGCGAGGACGGCGGTCGATGACCAGATACTTCTCCGAGGCCAGCGAATCCTGATACGCCTGCGCTGTGCCTGCGAAGAAGCCATGCACCGTCGCCGGCATGCCGAGGTCCGATTCCATCTGGTTCACCTCGCGGACCGCGTCGCTGAGCGACAGACCATTGGCCATGTTGAAGGAGACTGTCACCGACGGGAACAGGCCGGTGTGGCTGACCTGCAAAGGCGTGGTTCCCACGTGCTCCTGAACGACAGTTGACAGCGGAGAAATCGTGTTGATGCCCGCGGTTGATCCGCCGGAGGATCCCCCAGTGGTGGTGAACCAGATGTCTTTCAGCCCCTCCGGGCGACTGCCAGTATTGCGGCGCGACCTCCATGACCACGTAATACTGGTTGAGCTGGGTGTAGATCACCGAAACTTCTGACTGGCCGAAGGCGCTGTAGAGCGCGGAGTCGAGAGACTGCGGCGTCTGGCCGAGGCGCGCGGCGGTGACACGATCGAAGTCGAGCATTTCCTCAAGGCCGCCATTCTGCTGGTCGGTGTTCACATCCTGCAGGCCGGACAGCTTGCGCATATGCTCCAGAAGAATGGGCCCCCATTTAGCCAGGTCGGGAATATTGTCCGACTGAATGGTGTACTGGTAGAGCGCGCTGCTGCTGCGGCCGCCGATGCGCAGATCCTGCACAGGCTGGAGAAAGGCGGACGCAACCGGCAGGCGCTCAATTTTCGGGCGGAGGCGATTGATCACGTCCATCGCGCTGACAGTACGTTCGCCCGGACCATGGCCGAGCGGTTTCAGCGCCATGTAGATGAAGCCTCCGTTGCTGGAGCCGTTGCCGCCGGTATAAGCATTCACGTGAGCGACGCCGGATCGGCCTGGATCACCTTCACCAGCGACAGTACGGAATACTTCATAAAGGGAAAGGAGGCGTCCTGCGGCCCCTGCACGCCGCCCACGACGGCGCCCGTGTCCTGCTGCGGGAAGAAGCCCTTTCGGGATGCGCACGATCACAACCACATTGAGCGCGATCGTCAGAGCCGAGAACGATGAGGATCAGCACCGGATTATCCAGCGCCCATGCGAGCGATACCCGGTAGGCGGCGAGCAGCCAATTGAAGAACTTCTCGCTGGCCCGGTAGAAGAGTTGTGCTTTTCACTGGCTCGTGGTGTTTCAGCAGATGGGCGCACATCGTCGGCGTCGTGGTCAGCGAGACGATCATGGACACGAGAATGGCGGTGGACAGCGTCACTGCGAATTCGCGGAAGAGCCGCCCGATGATGCCGCCCATCATCAAAATCGGGATGAAGACAGCGATCAGCGACATGCTGATGGAGAAGACGGTAAAGCCGATCTCCCGCGCGCCGACCAGCGCGGCATTGAAAGCGGCGGCATGCCGCTTTCCAGATGGCGCGTGATATTTTCCATCACCACGATTGCGTCGTCCACCACGAAACCGGTGGCGATCGTAAGCGCCATCAGCGAGAGATTGTCGATGCTGTAGCCGAGCAGGTACATCACGGCGAAGGTGCCGATGAGGGAGACGGGCACAGCCACCGTGGGAATCAGCGTCGCGCGCGGCCTGCGCAGGAAAATGAAGACCACCAGCACGACCAGGACGATCGACCCCAGCAGCGTCTCCTCGACATTGCGCACCGAGGCCCGGATCGTGGTCGTGCGGTCGAGCACGATGGTGGTGTCGATGCCCTGCGGCAATACCGCCTGCAGGAACGGCAGCTGCGCGCGAATACTGTCGACGGTCTGGATGATGTTCGCGCCTGGCTGGCGGAAGATGATGATGAAGACGGCGCGAGTGCCGTCCATGTATCCCGCGGTACGGATATTTTGGGTCGAATCGTAGACGCGCGGCCACATCCGAAAGTTGCACAGCCTGTCCGTTGTGATAGCCGACCACCAGCGGCTTGTAGTCTTCGGCTTTGGAAATCTGATCGTTGGTGATGATGTCGGCGGTCACGGCGCCGTTGGAGAGCTGGCCTCTCGGCTCATGCGGAGTTCTGCAGGCTCAGCAGAGAGCGAACGCTGGAAAGACTCAGGCCGAAGCTCTCCAGCTTGGTAGGGTCCACTTCCACGCGGACCGAGGGCGTGGCGCCTCCGCCGACGAACACCTGGCCGACCCCGTTGATGTGGGAGAGTTTCTGCTCCAGGATCGTTGAGGCCAGATCGTAGACCTTGCGTGACGTCGTATTTGTTCGAGGTCAGTCCGAGGATCATGATCGGCGCGTCGGCGGGATTGGACTTCCTGTAGCTGGGATTGCTGGGCAAGTTGGCCGGCAGGTAAGTCCGCGCGGCATTGATAGCAGCCTGCACGTCGCCCGCGGCGCCGTTGATGTTGCGGCTCAGATCGAACTGCATGGTGATGCTGCGTGCTTCCCAGACAACTGGACGAGGTCATCTCCGAGATCCCGGCGATATGTCCCAGCTGCCGCTCGAGGGGCGTTGCGACGGAGGCGGCCATGGTCTGCGCGCTGGCGCCAGGCAGGCTGGCGTTGACATTGATGGTGGGGAAATCCACCTGCGGCAGAGGCGCGACCGGCAGGACCATGAAGCCGATGGCCCCGGCAATGGCGACGGCGATGGTGAGCAGCGTCGTGCCGACCGGGCGCTGATGAAGGCCCAGGAGAAGCTCACGAATGACGTCTCCTCGGCAGGCGGAATGGAGGTCGCCGGCATGTTCTGCAGCGCGTGCCGAAGGACGCCGCCCGGAGATCTTCTGCCCGATGCGATCGAAGAAGATGTAGATTACCGGCGTCGTGTACAGGGTCAGGATCTGGCTGAGCAGCAGTCCGCCCACCATGGCGATACCCAGCGGACGCCGCAGTTCCGAACCCAGACCCCGGCCCAGAGCCAGGGGCAGCCCACCGAGAAGAGCCGCCATGGTCGTCATCATGATGGGGCGGAAGCGCAGCAGGCTGGCTTCGAAGATCGCCTCGGTGGAGTCCTTGCCGTGCTCACGCTCCGCTTCGAGCGCGAAGTCGACGATCATGATGCCGTTCTTTTTCACGATGCCGATGAGCAGGATGATGCCGATGATGGCCACGACGCTCAGATCCTGGTGGAACAGCATGAGCGCGAGCAGCGCGCCGACGCCTGCCGAGGGCAGCGTGGAGAGAATCGTGACCGGGTGGATGAAGCTCTCGTAGAGCACACCCAGCACGATGTATACCGTCACCAGCGCGGCGAGGATCAGAAGAGCTTCATTGGAAAGCGAGTTCTTGAACGACGCCGCAGTGCCCTGGAAGTCCGCCTGCAGACTTGCCGGGAAATGCATCTGTGCGGCGACTTTGTCGATGTCGGAAATGGCGGTGCCCAGCGAAGCGTTGGGCGCGAGGTTGAACGACACGGTTACGGCGGGAAACTGGCCCTGATGGTTGATGGAGAGCGGCTCCGTCGTAGTCGTCGCACGGGTAAAGGCGCCATCGGAATGGCATCCGCACCCACGCTTGAGTTTCTGGCGTTGGCCGTGGTGCCCGCCGCTGGTTCCTCCGCTGATGGACGACGATCCCTGGGCACTGGAAATGCCGCCCAGCACCCTGGCCGGCGGGAGCGAGCACACCGGAGGACGGCGTGTATTTCGTGCCCGTGGTCAGAGCATTCGATCCGGCCGACGCCGAGGCGGAAGAGGAGAAGCAGGTGACCGCGCCTGCTCCGCTGGCCCCCGATGACGCGTTCGCTCTGGATATAGAGATCGCCCAGGTTGGCCGGGTTCTGCTGCCCACTGCGGCGCGGTTTCCAGCACCACGTGGTACTGATTGAGCTGCGTGTAGAGCGTGCTGATCAGCCGCTGTCCGTAGGCGTCGTAGAGCGTGTTGTCGATGGTCGAAGGTGCAATACCCAGCCGCGATGCGGTGACGCGGTCGATCATCAATGAGACTGCGCGCCCACCCGTCTGCTGATCGGTGGCGACATCTTCCAGCACATCGAGCTTGTTCAGTTGGGCGACGAACTTGTTCGTCCAGGTCGTTCAGCTCGTTGGGTCGGGGTCTTCGAGGGTGTACTGATACTGTGTCCGGCTGACGCGATCGTCGACCGTGATGTCCTGGACCGGCTGCATGTACAGGTGCATGCCGGACACATTGCCGAGGCTTGTTCTGAAGTCTGCGGATCACGTCGGACGCACTGATTCCGCTGGGACGCGGTGACTCAGAGGTTTGAGGTTGATGGCGATCCGACCGCTGTTGAGCGTGGTGTTGATTCCATCGGTTCCGATGAAGGAGGACGATACTGTCGACGGCGGGATCGCGCAGGATGATGTCGGCCAGCTGCTGCTGCTTTGCCACCATCGCGCTGAACGAAATATCCTGGGGCGCCTGGGTGATGCCCTGGATGACGCCGGTGTCCTGCACCGGGAAGAAGCCTTTGGGGATAACAATATAGAGGAAGACCGTGAGCACCAGGGTGCCCAGCGCCACCAGCAGCGTGATGCCCTGGTAGCGCAGGACCACGCGCAGCGTGCGCCCGTAGAAAGCGATCATGCTGTTGAAGACGTGCTCGGAGATGCGATAGAAGCGCGGTTGCTGATCCTCGGGATTATGGCGCAGGATGCGCGAGCACATCATCGGCGTGAGGGTGAGCGAGACGACCGCCGAAATCACGATCGTGACCGCGAGCGTGACAGCGAATTCGCGGAAGAGACGTCCCACGACATCGCCCATGAAGAGCAGAGGGATCAGCACCGCGATCAGCGAAACGGTGAGCGAGATGATGGTGAAGCCGATCTGACTCGCGCCGGTCAGCGCTGCCTGCATCGGCGACATGCCTTCTTCCAGATAGCGCGCGATGTTCTCGATCATCACGATGGCGTCGTCGACCACGAATCCGGTGGAGATGGTGAGCGCCATGAGGGAGAGATTGTCGAGGCTGTAGCCCAGCGATGTACATCGCCGCAAACGTGCCGACGAGGGAGAGCGGCACGGCCACGCTGGGAATGATGGTGGCGTAGAGGTTGCGCAGGAAAAGGAAGATGACCAGCACCACCAGGCCGATGGTGAGCATCAGCTCGAACTCGACGTCATCCACCGAGGCCTGGATGCTGGTGGTCATGTCGGTCAGGGTCTGCATGCGGATCGAAGCCGGAAGATTTGTTTCCAGCTGCGGCAGGATCTTCTGAATGCTGTGCACCACCGTGATGGTGTTCGCGCCCGGTTGTCGCTGGATGTTCAGAATGATCGCGGGCGTTGGTCCATCCACGCGGCCTGTTTGGTGTTTTCAACGCCATTCACGACGGTGGCGACATCGTGCACGAAGACGGGACTGCCGTTGCGATAAGCGACAACCACATCGCCGTACTCGCCTGCTTCGGTGATCTGATCGTTGGAATCGATCTGGTAATCCTGACGCGGGCCGTCGAAGTTTCCTTTAGCGGAATTCACGCTGGCATTGGTCAGCGCGGTGCGCAGATCCTCCATGTTGAGACCGTGCGCGGCCAGCTTGACCGGATTGGCCTGAATGCGCACCGCCGGTTTTTGACCGCCGCTGATGCTCACCAGTCCCACGCCGGCGATCTGGGAATTTCGGGCGCCAGCCGCGTGTCGACCAGGTCTTCCACCTGGGAGAGGGGCATCGAGTTCGACATGATTCCCATGGTGAGGACCGGAGCGTCGGCGGGATTGGTTTTGTTGTAGACCGGCGGCGCCGGCAGATCGGCTGGCAGGAACGATCCGCCGCCGTTGATGGCTGCCTGCACTTCCTGCTCGGCCACGTCGATCGAAAGCGACAGGCTGAACTGCAACACGATGACCGAGACGCCGCCACCGCTGGTGGAGGTCATCTGGCTCAGACCCTGCATTTCGCCGAACTGCCGTTCCAGGGGGCGGTGATGGTGGTCGCAGTGACATCGGGGCTGGCGCCGGGATAAAAGGTGAGCACCTGGATGGTCGGATAATCGACCTCCGGCAGCGCGGAGACGGGCAACTGCGTAAAGGCGACGATGCCCACCAGCAGAATAGCTGCCATGAGCAGCGACGTTGCCACCGGCCGCAGAATGAATGGGCGAGACGGACTCACGGAGCGCTGCTCTGACCTGCAATTGTGGTTCGACGGACGGGGATGCCAACTTTCGAAATCGAGATGTCGGCCTGATCCTCAAGTTTGTCGAAGCTGCTGTCGGCGACGATGGTCGCCCGCGTTGATTCCCTGGCACAGCGGTCCAACCGTTATCGGTGACTCCCGTTTTCACGACGAGCATGACGACGTGATACTGCGCTTTCTCTCCCCTTGCCCGCTGCCCGCGCCCGAACCGGCCGCCCTGCGCAGCGGTACCGCCGTTTTTGCCGCCGCTTCCGGCCGCGCACTCTTACCCCCACGGCCTGCGCCATGGCTGCCGGCCCCTGGCGTCCCGATGCGGCGCTCGGGTTTCCTGGCCCTGACTTGATGAGGTAGATGTACGCTGTATCGCCGTTGTACTGGATCGCCGATGAGGGAATCATGATCTGGTTCTCGCAGCGTGCGCACGAGGAGACGGGTATTCACAAACTGATTGGGAAACAGCGCGCCGTCGGTATTCAGGAAACTGCGCGCGGAGTTTCACGGTGCCCGTTGTTGTATCGATCTGGTTGTCGACTGTCGTCAGCTTGCCGGTGGCCAGCTTCGTGGAATTGCGATCTCTGTTCCACGCATCGACACTCATCTTGTTTCCATGGCGCATCTGCAGCAGCACCTGATCCAGGTCGTCCTCAGCCAGAGTGAAGATCACAGTGATGGGCTGCATGCTGGGTCACGACGACTAAGGTTGTGGCGAGTTGGCGGTCACCAGATTGCCGGGATCGACCAAGCGGAGGCCGACGCGGCCGTTAATGGGCGGGCACATATGGCAATAGCCCAGTTGCACCGTGGCGTATTGCACCGTTCCCCTCATCGTTCTTCACCGTTCCCTGATCCTGGAGCACCAGCTTTTCCTGGTCTTCCAGGGTTTGCCGCGGAATGGCATTTTTGCCCAGGCGTTTTGATAGCGCGTCAGGTCCATCTGGGCTTCAGCCTGCAGATTCTGATCCCGCTCAAGCGTGCCCTGCGCCTGCGCCAGCTGGGCCGCGTACTGGCGCGGGTCGATGTCGACGAGCGGATCGCCCTGCTTCGCGAATTGGCCTTCGGTGATAATGCACGGCGGTGATCACACCCGTGACCTGAGCGGTGATGGAAGCCATGTGAACGGGGTGACGGTGCCGATGAGCTTCGAGATAGACGCCCATATTGCCCGACCTTCGCGGTTGCGGGGACGACCGGAATCGCGATTCCCGGGACTGTCCCGCGGCGCCCTCCGCCGCCAGCGCCCCATGGCTGCTTGTTGACTCTTCCTGCTGTAGTGACAGGACCCAGTAAAAAGGAGGCCAAAGGCGATCAGAATAACGGCCCAGATCCAGCGGTGGCGTCGCCGTTTGGGCGGATCGGTAGCAGGAGGCAGTTGACGGTCCGGCGGGTGCAATCGAGGCGAAGGTTGAGAGCTCATTCTATTTATGTCGGCCTGGTTCGTTCAAAATGGGTTTTCCTGAGGGAGAGCGGCGCGGCCGCCTGGGGGAGCAAGCGACGTAAACTCATGCCAAATCCGGAGTTTATCACCCTGTTGCGACCGTCCGTTCCGGATGCAGAATGGCACGTCCGGATGTCCGGAAAACCGCCTCGCACACGAACCCTGATTCCCTAAGCTCAACCAGATATAAGGACGGATGAAGGGTCGAATTGGTCGCAGTTTGGTCAGCGGCTTGCCTTTCAGTCGATGCAAAAGCGGTGAGCCCGCCAGCCGCGAGCGAGCAGGAACGCCCGTAACTTGAAAGGGCCCGGCCCGGGCCCGGTTCGGGTCGCCAGGATACTATCGAGATCATCGGTAACAACTTACGCCCGATGCGTCTGCATCCAAACCGTTACTCCGGCGTAGTCTGCCGCGATTGCGCTTCTCTCAGACTCCTCTTGCGACTTCATGAGCGGCAACCATAATTCTGCTTCCCACAATGCGTGGGGAGATCAAATCCGCGCCCTGCGCAACGTGCCGCCGGTCCTCCGCATTCTCTGGGAGTCCGGGCCGCCGGTTGTTACATGGGGATTAATTCTGCGCGTGATCGTCGCCGCCATGCCCTGGGCGATTGGCTGGGTCGCCTCGCGCATCATCAACGGCGTTGATGTGGCCCTGCATCACCAGCCGCTGCCGCCGCACTACTGGTGGATCGTGGGTTCTGAGGTGGTTCTGGCGCTTCTGTTCAGCGCTCTGACCCGCGCCATCGACTACACCGACTCGCTGCTGGCCGACCGCTACACGCACCACGTGAGCATTCGAGGTGATGAAGCAGGCGGCGCGCCTGGACCTGACCACTTACGAGGATCCTGAATTCTACGATCGCCTGGAGCGGGCTCGCGTACAGGCCACCGACCGCCTGGCGATGATCCAGCAGATGGGTCGCCTGTTCCTTCAGGTGCTGACGACCCTGATCTGGGGCGCGCAGCTGGTCTATTACTCACCGTGGCTCATGCTGCTGCTGGTTCTCGGCGTGGCTGCCGCCTTTCTTCGGCGAGACCCATTTCGCCTTTCTGGGCTACGCGAAGAATTTCCGGCAGACGCCCATCAAGCGCATCATGGACTACCTGCGCATGGTGGGCGGCAGCAAGGAAGCGGCCAAGGAGCTGAAGCTTTTTAACCTGAGCGACTACCTGACGAACCGATTCGCGAAGCTCTCCGAGCAGATCTACCACGAGAACGTCGACCTCTCGCGTCGCAAGCTGCTGTGGGGCGGACTGCTGTCGATGCTGGGCACCTGCGGCTACTACGGCGCTTACGTCTATGCTATCTGGAAGGCATTCACGGTAAATACAATGTTGGCGTCTTCTTCCTGATCACGATCGCGATTCAGCAGGCGAGCGCAACCTGCAGCAGGCCTTCTCCACTGCCTCGGGCATCGCCGATCAGGCGCTCTTCCTCACCGACCTCATCGGCATTTTTCGAACTGCAAGCCGACGTGCAGTCGAAGCCGAATGCCCTGCCCGCGCCCCGGCCGATTCGCCGCGGGTTCGAGTTCCGCAATGTTTCCTTCGCTTATCCCGGCACCGAGCGACGTGTTCTGAAGAACTTCAATTTCACCATTGAGCCGGGCCAGCGCATCGCGCTGATCGGCGAAAACGGCCAGGGCAAGACGACCGTAGTGAAGCTCATCACGCGGCTCTACGATCCCACCGAAGGGGAGATTCTGCTCGATGGCGTCGATCTGCGCGAATACTCGATCGACGATCTGCACCGTGAGATGGGCGTCATCTTCCAGGACTTCATGCGCTACGAGATGACGGTGCGCGAGAACATCGGGGTAGGCCACATCGAAGTTCCCCATTCCGAGCCGACATTCGTGGCGCGGCGGAGAAGAGCCTCGCCGCCGAGGTGGTGAAGAAGCTGGCCGGGGGCTACGATCAGATGCTGGGCCGGCGCTTCGTGAGTGGTGTCGATCTCTCCGGCGGCGAGTGGCAGAGGATCGCGCTGGCCCGTGCTTATCTCCGCGATGCACAACTACTCGTTCTCGATGAGCCAACGGCTGCGCTCGACGCAAAGAGCGAACTCGAGGTCTTCGAGCGATTCGCCGAGTTAACGGCCGGCAAAATGGCGCTGCTGATTTCTCATCGCTTTTCAACGGTTCGCATGGCGGACCGCATCGTAGTACTGTCGGGCGGCCGTCTGGTGGAAGAGGGAACCCATCAACAGCTGATCGCGCTGGGCGGTCAGTACGCAGCGATGTTCGAGATGCAGGCGGCCAGTTATCGATAGCGAGGCGGAGTATGTTATGACGGGTCAGGTGACGATGATCAACGAACAGCGCTTGCGCGATGCAGGTCTGGTGGCCGAGAACTTGCGCGCCGCCGCTCGCGAAGACGCGCATCGCTGGAGCACCGTCCACGGCACGAAAGACCTCGGCGCCTTCGATACGCGGGTTGAGGCCGCACGCCAGCGTTTGGAGACGCTTTTCGCGGATCTTGACTCGCTGCCCACGCAGGGCTGGCCGGGCCCCGAGCCACTGCTCGAAATCCGTGAAAACCCGCGCATGATGCGCTCCGTTCTCGATGAACTGCGGACGGTGCGCCGTAAGCTCCGGCGTCTTCCGCATGCCGTGACCAACGATCATCAGGACGAGCCGCGCGCCATCACTGTGGCCTTCACGTACCTCGAGGCCAGCGGCTCCGTGTGGAATGCCGACGCTCTGCGCATTTATCTAGAGGAACTGCAGCGGGCCGAGGCTCTGCTGCTGGAAGAACTCTGGGTTTTGCCCGTGGCGCTGCGCTTCACCCTGCTGGAGCAGATTCTGGACCAGGCGACTGCGCGATTCGAGGCTCTTTCGTTCACTGATGGCACCCCGCAGGTTCGAAGGGTCGGCGGGCGATGATGCATTCGCGAAACTGCTGACGACGCGCATCCAGTCTCTCCGCGAAATCGCCTACGTGGATTGGTTCTTCGTGATGGAGCCGCTGGTCGTTTTCGACGCGATCCTCCGCGAAGATCCGGCCGGTGCTTACGCGCAGATGGACTTCGACAGCCGCGAGGTTTACCGCAAGCAAATCTCCCGCATTGCCCGCTTCTCTGAGTGCACGGAGACGGAGGTCGCGCGTCGCGCGATCCAACTGGCTGCCCTGGCAAAACAACAGCCGGTGATCGATGGGCGTGTTTACCTGCGCCGCGCGCATGTTGGCTACTACCTGATCGATCGCGGCTTCGAAGAACTGAAAGCGCAGATCGGATACCACCCGCGTCTCATCGATCGCGTGCGCTCTTCTCTGCGCCGATACTCCGATGATTTCTTCATCGGCAGCATCGAGGTGCTGACGGTCCTCATCATTGCGGCGGTCCTGCTGCCGCTGATTCCGAACTACTCCATCTTCGGTGGGCTGACCGTCGCCTTCATCATGTTGCTGATTCCGGCGACGCAGGGCGCGGTCGACCTCGTTAACAACGCCATCTCTTCCGTCTTCCGTCCGCTGCCCTTACCGAAGATTGACCTCACTGACGGCATCCCTGCGGATTACACCACGATGGTTGCGGTCCCCACGCTGCTCCTCAACGAACCCCAGATCCGCGAACTGGTCCAGGAACTCGAAGTCCGGTGCCTCGCCAATCCGGATCCCAATCTGCACTTTGCGCTGCTCACCGATCTGCCCGACTCCGTGAGCCGCCCCCGCGAGAACGACACCGATCCTCTCGTCGTTCTCGCCGTGCGCCTGATCAACGAGCTGAATGACCGCTACAAAGATCAAAAGAAGTATGGCCACTTTCTGCTTCTGCATCGGCAGCGCATCTTCAACGCGCGCCAGGGCGTGTGGATGGGTTGGGAGCGCAAGCGCGGCAAGCTGCTCGACCTGAACAACCTGCTCACCGGCAACTTCGACGCCTTCCCGGTCAAGGCCGGCGACACCAGCGTTCTACGCAAAGTTCGCTACATCATCACGCTCGATTCCGACACGCAACTGCCGCGCGGCACCGCGCACTCCATGGTCGGGGCGATGATGCACCCGCTGAATCGCGCCATCATCGATCCGGAGCGGCGCATTGTCACCGAGGGCTACGGCATCCTGCAACCGCGGGTCGGCGTCAGCGTGCATTCAGCATCGCAGTCGCGCATGGCGAATATTTACTCCGGCCAAACCGGGTTCGATATTTACACGCGCGCGATCTCCGACGTCTATCAGGACCTCTACTCCGAGGGCAGCTTTACCGGCAAAGGAATCTACGAAGTCGCAATTCTGCACGCCGTTCTGGAGAAGCGCTTCCCTCGCAATGCCCTGCTGAGCCACGATCTGATCGAAGGCGCTTACGCGCGCGCCGGCCTCGCCACCGACGTCGAGGTGATTGACGATTACCCCTCGCACTACAGCGCGTATACGCGACGCAAGCATCGCTGGGTGCGCGGTGACTGGCAGATCGTGCAGTGGTTGTTCGGTCGCGTGCCGGATGAGTCGGGGCACTTCGTGCGTAATCCCATCTCCACCATTTCTCGGTGGAAGATCCTCGATAATCTGCGCCGCTCGCTGGTCGAGCCCGCGACCATGATCCTGCTGGTCGCCGGTTGGCTGGGCCTTCCCGGCGGTCCGATCTTCTGGACGACGGTCACGGTCTTCCTGCTGTTCGTTCCTGTCTTCGTGCAACTGGTCTTCGGCCTCGGCCGCGCGATGTTCATCGAGCAGGAAGGAGCGGCACAGGACGTCGTTACCGGATTCCAGCAGTCGCTCATCATCACTCTGCTTACGCTGGCGTTTCTGCCGCACCAGACCATGATGGCCATCGACGCGATCATCCGCGCGATGGTCCGCCGGATGATCACCGGCCAGCGGCTGCTGGAGTGGGAGACCGCCGCAGAAGCCGAATCTTCGCAGCGGCGGTCGTCTGCTGTTGATCGCTACCTTGCTTTCACTCCGCTGGTCGCGATTCTGATCGCTGCCACACTCGGCGTCTTCCATCCGATCGCACTGATTCCCGCTGCGCCCATCCTGCTTCTGTGGGGCTTTGAGAACGACATCACCCGCTGGCTCAACCGGCCGCCGCGCGAGCCGCGCCAGCAACTCCACAGTGAAGATGAGTTGTTCCTGCGCGAGCATTCGCTGCGCGTGTGGCGTTTCTTCCACGAATTCGGCGGGGAGCGTCACAACTACCTCATCCCTGACAACGTGGAAGAAGACGGCCTCTTCGAAGCAGCGCGCGTCTCGCCCACGAATCTCGGCCTGCTGTTCAATGCTCGCCAGGCTGCCTGCGAATTTGGCTTCCTGACTGCGCCGGAATTTGCCGATCTGATGCAACGCAGCTACGCCACCATGGCGAAGCTGCCGCTCTTCCGCGGCCATCTTTATAACTGGTACACGACGGACACGCTCGAAGCGCTGCATCCCATCACCGTGTCTTCGGTCGACAGCGGCAATTTTGTTGCGTCGCTGTACACGCTGAAGACCGGCGCGCTCTCTCTGCTCAAGCGCCCGCTGCTCGAGCCGCGCCTTTTCGCTGGGCTCGCGACGCACATGCGACTGCTGCACTCGCTGAAGAACTTGCCGGACTCCCTGGCGCAACTCAACGCGCCCGGCGATGCAGCAACTGCGGACCAGTGGATGGCATGGGTGCTGGCTCCGGAAACGCTGGCTGCGTTCGACGGCGTGCCCGCTTACACGAAACCTTCGCTCGATGAGGTTCTCTACTGGTCCAATGAGGTGCGCGCGCGTATTCAGGCCATCGCCACGCTGGTTCGCGACTATGAGCCGTGGCGTAATCCGGCCTACGCATCGATTCGCAGCATCCTGAACGAGCGCCTGGCCACGGACTCGACCTTCCGGAGTTTCGCGAACGATCCCGACGCAGCGTCTGTGCCACCCCTGGAAGATGCACCGGCTCTGGCCGACGCCATCGCACAACGCCTGAGCGGTCCTCAGCTGATGCCGGAGTCGGCGGAGACGGCTGCGCTCATCGAACAACTGCGCGTTGACGCCTCCGCGGCGGCGCAGCGGCTTCGTGCTCTGGTTGAAAGCCTGCGCTTTGTGTCCGACGAAGCCGGGCGCTACGCTGACGAGACCGACTTCGCCTTTTTGGTCAACAAAGACCGCCTGCTGCTTTCGATCGGCTACGAATTTGCCGCAGGCAAGATTCACTGGGCCTGCTACGACATGCTCGCGTCGGAAGCGCGCATCGCCACTTACATTGCTGTCGCCCGTGGTGAGCTATCGCAGCAGGGCTGGTTCAAGATGTCGCGCGTTCACACCCAGGCGTACGGGTGTTCGGTGCTGCTGTCCTGGACCGGCACGATGTTCGAGTACCTGATGCCCGCACTGTGGATGCGCAGCTATCCGGACACGCTGCTGTCGAAATCCATCGCCGGCGCCGTCGAGATTCAGCGCGCGTTTGCTCGCGAGAAGGGCCTGCCCTGGTGGGGCATCTCTGAATCGGGATACGCGGCGAAGACGGATCAGGGCCACTACCACTACCAGGCGTACGGCATTCCGCAGATCGCGCTGAAGTGGGACGCGACGGCGGGTCCGGTGATCTCGCCTTATTCCACCTTTCTCGCGCTCAATGTGGAGCCGAGCGCATCCATCCTCAATCTGCGCCGCATGGCTGACGAAGGGTACACCGGCGCTTACGGGTTCTACGAGGCGATCGACTGCATGAGCGGCAAGCCGGAGGCGGTGCGCGAGTGGATGGCGCACCACCAGGGCATGTGCATTTTGGGCCTGCTCAATCTGCTGGAGGACAACGCGGTCCAGCGGTGGTTCTACGACAACACGCAGATGCGGTCGGTTGAATTGCTGCTGCACGAGAAGCCGATGCGCGAGGTGAAGGCGAAGTCGACGGCTGCTCCCGCTCCGGCGAGGAAGGCGAAGAAGCCGGCGGCTTTGAAGAAAGCCGGCTAGTGTTGGTGTTCCGGAAGTTCCTTACAGAAAACACAAAGACGAAAAGCAGGTTCCTCGCTCGCCTACCCCATCCGCGCCTGTCGGCGCGACGGGACCCCAAAGCGCTCGCTTCGGAATGACAATTCCATTTTTGTGGAGAATTTTCGGGACACCATACCAAGTCCTGGTCTCTGCCGGCGGGATGCGGTTGTGGCTCACCCCATCCCCCCTGGCAGCGGGCTTGTGGTAAGTCATTGAAAAGCAGGCCCAATCCAGCGATTCGGTGCGCGCGATTTGGCGGAAGATCTCTTTG
>CAVPKU010000024.1:0-177309 GCA_963705765.1 uncultured Acidobacteriaceae bacterium
AAGCGCCTGGGTGACGGGCTCGGTCAGGGCACCGGCTGCGGCCCGGCCGCGAGCACCGGAGGCTGCGGTGACGCGGGCGCGACGGCGGCGGACGCGGACGGTGGCCCCGGTGATCCCGTCGACTCCGGTCGCTTCGTTTCGCAGCATGCGGGCCAGGCCGCGCCGGGTCACGGTGGTGTCGGTGGCCTGGCCGACAGCCAGCAGCGGCAGCCGGGTGACGCGGCGGGGCTTGAACTCCAGGACTACCAGCACCAGTCCGACGATCATCAGGACCGTGGCCCAGACTCGGACCACGAAAGCGTCCCAGCGGGTTGACCGGGCCCAGTGTTGCCAGGTAGTCCAGTGCACCAGCAGCGGGCTGTGGTGCACGGCGAAGCCGATGACCTCGGCGATGATCACGACGCTGGAGGCGAGCAGGGCCGCGGCCAGGATGAAGGCCAGCGGCCGGTTGGCCACGCGCATGTGCGTTCCTCTCTTACTGGACGCGGGGTGGCGGGGTGATGTCGGTGGCCAGGCCGGCCACGACAATGTGGACTTCGTCGACCTCCAGGCCAGCCAGTTCCCTGACCCGTTCCCGGACGTGGCGGCGAACCTGCCCGGTGACTTCGGCGACTGAGGCGGTCCAGCGGACGGAGATCTGCAGGTTTACGTACGCCTTGGAGCCGTCTACTTGCACCGTGGTCTTGGGCAGCGCGTCAATGTCCGTGCCGCGCATGCCCAGGTGACCGGCGCCGGGGACGGCGTACCCGAGCACCCGGGCGGCGGCGGATCCGGCGTCGGGGTTCTCGGACGCGGCCTGTGCGGCGATCTTGGTGACCACGCTGTCGGCCACGGTAATCCGGCCCAGTTCGGTGCGGCCGGCCAGCGCTGCGGGCTGGACCTCGGCTACGGTCGCGGGCCGGGTTTCGGCTACGGCGGTCATCGGCTGCTGGTGCGGCGGCTGCGCGACAGCCACCACGCCTGCGCGTCGATATCGCCGGCGAGGACTCTGGCGGCACCGTAGCCGATCGCGCCGAACAGGGCCACGATCAGCATGTCGCCGAAGTTGCCGAACACTAGGGTCAGGCCGAGGACTAGCCCGGTGATGGTGGCGAGGGCGGTACGGTTCATCTTTCACATCCAGGTTGCGGAACGGACGGTGCTGCGGCCCTCAGGCCAGCGGCAGCACCGGATCGGGCCATGACGAGACGGCCCCGGCGGTCACTCGCACGGGCGGCGCGACCGGAGGGTCGTCGATGTCGGCGATTGCCACGTCGACCGGGCGCGGCCCGGCCAGCGGTGCCAGCGCTGCGGTGATCAGCGCGGCCACGTCGGCCGCCGGGACTCCCCACCTGGAACGGACCTGCACCCGGATCCGGTTGTCGTCGACAGCCACGCCTGGGACGGTGCGGCCGGGAAGGTAGGAGGCGACCTCGCCAAACGGGCCGCCGTCCAGCGCGGATACCCCGGCGCAGCCCCGGACCATGGCGGCGACGGCGTCGATGTCGATGCCGTCAACCAGCGCAGCCCGGGGCGTGTCCAGGGGGGAAGCGGTCATGACACCCGCGCGGGCTGGGTGTCCTGGTCGTCGTCGGAGGGCAGGTAGACGTCGTCGACGGCGATGTTGACCTCGACCACGCGCAGGCCGGTCATCCGCTCGACGGACTGCTTGACGTTGCGCTGGATGCTGCGGCCCAGCTCGGCGATGGACACGCCGTAATCGACCACGATGTCCAGGTCAATGGCGGCTTCCTTCTCTCCGACTTCCACTCCGACGCCCTGGGCGACGTTGGGGCCGGTGCTGCCGGGGATGCGCTCGCGGACCGCGCCGAACGCGCGCGTGCCGCCGGTGCCCATGGCATGCACGCCGCCGACTTCCCGGCAGGCCTTGCCAGCGATCTTCTGCACGACGTTCTCGGCGACGGTGATCTGGCCTTCGCCGGTGGCGAGCCGGTCACGGGATGCCGGGCTGACGACTGGGCGGTTATTCGACGAAGACTCGGTGACCTCAGATGTCGCGGACTGGCTCATCAGTAATGC
The DNA here is from genome assembly GCA_963705765.1 of uncultured Acidobacteriaceae bacterium. Lineage (GTDB taxonomy): Bacteria > Acidobacteriota > Terriglobia > Terriglobales > Acidobacteriaceae > Palsa-343. The sequence goes on from CAVPKU010000024.1 coordinate 2,020, forward strand.
TCCTTCTGTTACGCACGGTCCCGGTACCAGGTCGGCCACTCGAGACGTTACGTGTTTAGACACCGCCCGCCGGAAATCCTCGCAACTTTTCGCGGCGATTTTCCTGGCGGCATACGAGTGCCCGGCCTGGGTACCTGGGTGCGGCTCGTGTACCGGGGCCGCACCCAGGGGGTTTGACAGTGAAGGCAACAGCGCAGGCGGCCGAGCCTGCCGTGGGGGATGCCTACCTGGTGGCCCGTGCCCGTGACGGCTACCTGGACGCTTACGAGTTGCTTGTGCAGCGGCACTCGGCCATGGCCTACCGGGTCGCGCTGCGCCTGACCGGCAATCATCACGACGCCCAGGACGTCGCACAGGAAGCGCTGATTGCCGCGTGGGAAAACCTCGACCGATTCGAGGGCGCGTCGTCGTTTTCCACTTGGCTGTACCGGATCGTGACCCGCCGGGCGCTGAACAAGGTGACCAGGGGCGGGGATGATCGTTCCCTCGACCTGCTGCCCGACAGGCCCGACTCGGCCATGGGGACCGCCGATAAGGCGGAGCGCAATCTCGCGGTCGACGCGGTCACCGATGCTCTGCTCGCCCTGCCGTTTCCGCAGCGGACGGTGATCGTCCTTCATCATTTCGAGGGACTGTCATACGCTGAGGTAGCAACCGTGACTGGCGCTACCGAGCCGGCCGTCCGAAGCCACCTCTTCCGTGCGCGCCGAACGCTGGCGAAGACGCTGGAGGAATGGAGGTGAGCAGCCCCATGCCAGCCAAGACCCCGCTGGACGTGACCTCCCTGCCTTGCGGCGCCGACGTCGATGTCCTGCTGGAGCAGGTAGCCCAGGGCCGCGGCGCTCACTGGGACGCGCATCAGGGGCACTGTGTGCACTGCCAGGCCGCGCTCGGCGAGTTCACCGCCTTGTGGGGGCCGGTCGCTGAGCTGGCGGCCGCGCCTGTAGCCGCACCGCCTGGCCTGGTTGCGGCGGTGATGAGTCAGGTGCGCTGCCTGGTCAGCGACGTCTGGTACACCCTGGAGATCACCGAGATCGGCGCCGTCCGCATCGCCGCCCGCATCGTGGCGGCCTTGGCCCGCGACAGCGCCCGGACGATTCCCGGCGTCCGGATCGCCCTCGGCCGCAGCACCCACGGCAAGGTCGCCGCGCTCGCCGAGAAGGCCACCTTCGGGCACCGGCAGCCGGACGCTGCCGTTGGGGTGCTTGGCCGCACCGCGGTCGTGGACCTAGCCGTTGCGGTCGGCTACGGCGACCCAGCTCATCAGGTCGCTCGCGAGATCCAGCGCCAGGTAACGGCGACTCTACGCGACCAGGTTGGGCTGCGGAATGTCACGGTCAACGTCACCATCGATGACGTCGTCGACAGTGACGACGGTGGCTGACCAGACGGTCAGGGCAAGCGCATAGATGAAAGAGAACCAGTCTCACGAAGCTCGCCGCCGCGCGTTCATTCGGGAGCACCACCCCGACCGCGGAGGCGATCCAAGCGCATTTATCGTGGGCTTGCGTGCCCTGGAGGCAGAGCTTGAGCCAGCCAGCGGGCCGCTGCCAGGGGTGATCGTCGTGCGGCGGAAGCCTTGGCTCGTCCGCAAGGCCACTGCGGCAGTGCGGCGGCTTCGTCATGGGCCGCGCCCGTCACGGGTGCGTTTACCACGACCGCAACGCCGCCATCCTCCGATAACGCGGAAGTGGATGTCAGCCGGTCCACGAGCACGTCCCTTAGTTCCTCGACGGACTCCCGTAGGAGCTCAGGCAGGCCCGGCTGAGCCTGCTCGCCGATCCAGCGCGCGAAAGTGACACGGTAGACGACGATCCCCGTCTCGGCGGCCAGGCTCGCGGCCGGCTCGGGGATGCCGCGGTCGCGCAGCGCGCCTGCCATCGCCGCCGCGAACTCAGCCAGCTTGACCAGTTCGCGCTCGTGCAGTTCCGGGTTCGCGGACACGACGGCATAGCGCAGCCTGGCGGGCTCGGGGGTCTCCTGGATCATGGCGCCCACGACTTGCAGCGCCGCGCTCACCGCGTCCATCGCCCCGGCGCCGGGCGGCGCCTCCGCGACGGCGTGCACCAGGAGGTCCCGCAGCTCGTCCGTGCCGTAGAACAGGACCTCGCGCTTGTCGGCGAAGTGCCGGAAGAAGGTCCGCTCAGTGAGCCCCGCGAGCCTGGCGATCTCCGCCGCCGTGGTCTGCTCGAACCCCTGCTCGGCATACAGCGTCAGCGCCGCCTTCGCCAGGCGGCCGCGCGCGTTCGGCTCCCATCGCCCCATGACACAATGATAGGTGATGACAGCCGCAGACATCACTTTGTCAGAGGTATCGCGGTCAATGATACGGCAGTTGTAGTTCGTGATCTGGGGCGCGTCGTTGCAGTACGGTCGCCCCTCGCGCGAGGGCATCAGACTGGGCTGGCACGGTAGCGACATAGACCGATACACGGGAAAGCTGGCGCGACTGCTGTGATCATGCCGGCTTGTGGAACACAACAACGACCCGGCAGCCGCTGCTGCCAGCGTAGATCATGCCGCGCATGCCGGCCTGCTCGATGACCTGATGGCCCGGGTAGCGCCGTGCTTTGCCCGCCGCGAGACGCGGCTGACCTGCCGTGACACGGTGAACGGGCTGCTGTCCGAGCTGGAGGATCACAACTGCTGGACGCTGGCCGAGGCCGCCGGGCACGCGAGCCCGTATCGGATGCAGCACCTGCTGTCCAGTGCCTGCGTTGATGAGCGGCAGCTGCTGGATGCCGCCGCGGACTGGGCGGCCGCGCACCTGACCGCAGGCAAGGACGAGGACGACGTGGTGCTCATCGTCGACGAGACCGCCGACGAGAAGTCGTCGGCGGGGTCAGTTGCCCCACCCTCCCGGCGATATGGGGCAGGCTGATCGTGCCGGTAGTACACAGCCTCTGTGAGTAACGGTCGTGACGCACGAGTATCCCAGCGGCGCCTGTGCGAATCTTGGGAAATGAACCTGCGCATTCCCAACGTGGTGGCCAACGCTGCGGCGGCCTGCGGGCCGGCGGGTGGCTGGGGGACCTTCCGGGATTGATCGCCGAGCTCGAGGCCGACTGGTCGGTCTCGGTGGGGCGCCCCTTCCCACACGCCAGCGAGGCATTCGTGGCCGAGGCCAGACTCGCCGACGGCACGCCAGCCGTGCTGAAACTTCTAATTCCGCAGGACGGCGCCGCTGGTCGTCACGAGATCACAATGCTGCGGCTGACCGGAGGCCGGGGCTGTGTCGGACTGTTGCGCGACGACGCCGCTCGGGGGGCGCTGCTCCTCGAACGCCTCGGGCCCTCCCTCTACGAGCTGGGCCACCCACTCGCCGAACGGCTGGAGATACTGGTTACGGCGGCGGCCGCGGTGTGGCGGCCGGCGCCGGGTTCGGGCCTGCCTACCGGAGCGGACAAGGCGCGCCAGCTCGCCGATTTCGTCACGACTCAGTGGGAGGAACTTGGCCATCCGTGCACTCAGGCCGCCGTCGAGCATGCCCTGGCCTGCGCGGCACAGCGCATCGCTGCACACGACGATGAGCGGGCCGTACTGGTGCACGGGGATGTTCACCAGTTGAACGCCCTTCAGGTCCCTGGCAGCGACACGTTCAAGCTTGTCGACCCCGACGGACTGCTCGCCGAGGCCGAATGCGACCTTGGGGTGATGATGCGGAACGACCCCGTAGAGTTGCTCGACGGCGAGCCCTGGGCCAGGGCGCACTGGCTGGCGGAGCGCTGCGGGCTGGACGCCACGGCGATCTGGGAGTGGGGCGTCGTGGAGCGGGTGACGAGCGGGCTGCGGTGCACCCGGATCAACCTGCAGCCGCTGGGTCGGCACATGCTTGAGGTCGCCGACCGCCTCGCAACCCTGTGAACAGTCGTGCACGGTCACGTCGGGCAGACCGACCACGAAGGCGGCATCAAGTAGTTGAATGACCCGCCGACCCCGCTCATTTCCGAAGTGCCACTGTTAATGACCTGGGGGTGACGCCGGCCAGCGATGAAGGAGGCTTTTCCAACCTGCTTTCACGCCGACCCGCCACCGTGATCGTAGGTCAAAGCGGAAATGACAACGACCGCATCCAGTTCGGCTTCACAAAATAGAACAAACACGCCTCTCTGGCGTCATTGCGGGTCATCCGCGGCGATATTCGCCGCGGATGACCCGCAATGACGGAAACAGCCGACCGGACGGGCGGACAAAGCATGACGAAGTACTGTAAACGAGGCGGCAGTGCAGAGCCGATTGCCCGGATGACCCGCAATCAGGCCCCAACCGGGCGGTGGGCGGCAACCTCAGGCTCACCAGGATGAAAAGTTCGAGGGACATCGTCCGGTGAAAACACGATCCGTTCGGGATAATGCACTTGATTTTCCCGAACGGATGCGTGATTCTTAGCGGATCAGGCGAAGTAGTGGCCTGCGTCGAGGTCGGCGATCAGGCCGGGGTGGGCCGGTGCCCAGCCAAGCCGCTGGCGGGTCAGCGCGCTTGAGGCGGGGTTGTCCGCGGCGGCGAACATGCCGAGGAAGCCGAAGTGGCCGGCCGCGTCCTGCGGGGCGATGCTGGCGGTCGGCACGCCGAGGTTGCGGCCGATCGCTTCGGCGAACTCGCGGAACGGCACGCCCTCCTCGGCCACGCCGTGCAGCCGCGAGCCGGCCGGGGCGGACTCAAGCGCAAGCAGGAAGAGCCGGGCAGCGTCCAGGGTGTGCACGGCGGGCCAGCGGTTGGCGCCGTCGCCGACGTAGGCGGCGACCCCTTTCTCGCGGGCGGTCGCGATCAGCGCGGGCGTGAACCCCTGCGTGTCCAGGGTGCTGTGCACCACGGGCGACAGGCGGATCACCGAGGCACGCACGCCCCGCCCGGCCAGCGCGACCGTGGCGTTCTCCGTTGCGGCTAGGGGGCCGCTCTCGACGGTGTCGTCTTCCGTGCCCGGGCGGCCCGTGATGCCGCCCGCCCACAGCGCGAGCGTGCCGAGCGGGGTCACGAACGGCTTGCCGGTGCCCTCGAGTGCCTCGCCGACCGCTTCGATCAGGTTCAGGTTCGCCGCTATCAAGCCGGCGACGTCGCCGGAGTGCATGAGATCGCGCCGGTAGGCCAAGTGGATGACGCCGTCGGCGTCGGCCGCCGCCTTGCCGATGACGTCCAGGTCGTCGAGGTTGCCGAGGCGGACCTCGGCGCCGGCGTTGGCCAGCTTGCCCGCCGCGGCGTCAGAGCGGGCCAGGGCGATCACCTGGTGCCCGGCGACCCGCAGTTCCGGGATGAGGGCCGAGCCGATGTGGCCTGACCCGCCGGTGACGAATACGCGCATGTGAGTACCTCCGCTGATGACAGTCACTGTCATGACCATACTGCCGCACCGCGCTCTTCGAAGCCGCCGAAGACCTCGACTCCGGCGTCGATGGTGAGCTACGGCCTCGCCGGGGTGGTAGATCACGACGTTGTGCTCGGTGCGGGCGCCCTGTTCGCGCAGCACCGGCCAGACCTGGTCGAGCAGCCGGATGATGTCGGTGCCCAGCTGCTGGGGTGTGGTGACCGCGCGGACAGCCGCCAGCACCCTGGGGCGGCCTGCTCGGCGCGCACCTGATACGGCACGCGTCGACGCTACCACCACTGTGCTCGGCAGCCGTGGTAGGCGGGTGCTTGAATGAGGCATGACCGAACCTGGGTGGCCGGACGACTGGGCCGACCGGATGGTGGGCAAGGGCTGCCCGATGTGCGCCACGCTCGGCAAGGGTGACAACGACTTCGCTGTCGAGGTGTTCACTGGCGATGTCGCCGACGTCTACCTGGAGCGGCGCAGCCGCCTGCCGGGATACTGCGTCGTGATATGGAAGCACGGGCACGTCGCCGAGCTGGCGGACCTGCCCGCTGAGCAGGCGAGCCGGTACTGGGCCGAGGTGCTGGCGACCGGGCGGGCGGTGCGGGCGCGGTTCAGCCCGGTCAAGCTGAACTACTTCACCCTCGGCAACCAGGTCCCCCACCTGCACACCCACGTCCTGCCGCGGTACCGCGACGACCCCGCGCCGGGCGGCCCGATCGAATGGCAGGGCGTTTTCTCGCCCGACCCGGTACCGGACGCGGAGCTGCACGCCCAGGCCGCGGACCTCCGCGGCCTCCTGGGTCAGGCGACGCGGCCCGCGTAACGGCGGCGGAAGCCGTCGGCGGTGTTGGCGGTGATCACTACGTCGTAGTAGCCATACTGATCGGTCGGCCAGCTGATGGTCTTCGGACCGCCGAGGCTCACGGTGACCGTCTGGGTGCGGCCCTCGTAGTCGTTCGGGGCCAGGGTGTAGACGATCTCCTGCTGGCCGTGGCTGGCCAGCGTGATCTCGACCGCGTTGGCGGGGCCGAACCGCAGGGTGGCGGTGACGACCGGGACCTGGCCGGTGGTCATGCCAGCGGGCACAACCGTGCCGGCGAAGCTGGTCACGAACCCGTCGGGACCGTAGACCGAAAAGGCGTACTTCCCGGCTGTCGCCGCCGCGTCCCAGGTGTAAGAGCCTGGGGAGCCGGGGAGCACCGTGACCGGCGTGGCGCCGAAAGGCAGATAGGCGTCGGGGTAGACGGCGAAAGAGGCGCCGACTTTGCCGCTGTTGGCGAGCGCGGCGGTGACCTGACTGGTGGTGCGGTTCACTGTCACGTCGGCGTGCAGCTGGTAGTTGGTCGGGCGGTGCGGCCGGCCGCCGGCTCCTGGCCAGCATCTCTGGTCGCCTTCGGCCGGAGGCGTCGTCGATCCGCCGGTCAGCTGGGTCAGCTCCCACGTCTGGTCGAGGGTCGGGATGTTGCCCGGGATCGAGAAGTCCGGGTGCCCGAAGTCGAACGCGGTGGTCAGGTCGCCGGTCACTGACGCCCGCCACGGGGTGATGTTGACCGGCTTCACCCCGGTCCAGGCGGCCAGGAACTGGAGCATTGAGGTGTGGTCGTAGACGTTGGAGTCCACGTAGCCGCCCCGGGTCCACGGCGAGCAGATCAGCATCGGGACCCGACTTTATAGTTTTAATTTTCCGTCCAGAACCATGAAGAGAATCTTTAATTATCAGCAAAGGATCAACTTTTCGATTGCAAATTCCTCCAAAGCGTATAATCAAATTTGTTTTATCTGTACTACAAGGAATTATATTTTCCCAAACTGAACGCAAATAAGATGCCAAAATATCGGGGCTAGAGTGCTCAACTTGTTTAGAATCGGCATACTTTACTTTTGGCTCTTCCCCTAAAACCAAAGTCGAAGCCATTGATCTGGAATATAAGTTGTCATTCCGTAGTAAGGCGGTGATGTAATGATCCAATGAATTTTTGGAATATTTGAGAAGACTTTTAATTGGCGACTGTCAGCTAATATAGCATCTCCCTCTACTTGAGGTAATAAAACAGAATAGTATCTTTCTGCTCTTTTCTGAATAATAGAAATAATATCTACATTTGGAGGTTGAAGATTATGTTTTCTCCAATAGTTGACCGAATAATTCGGTTTTGGTGCAAAAGTTCTGGGGCATTGATTGGAAAAATAGCTGTATGATTGTTTCCCCAATGGTCCGTGCAGAGCTCCAAGAATAATTGCTCTCAAAGCTTTTCGAGTATCTGAATGGCAATCTTTTAGCAACGAAGCCCGAAATTTACACAGTTGCAGAAGGACTTTTTCATGAAAAGCAATGTGCCAAAACTCTTCTTTAGGTACTTCAAGATCATGAATTTCTTCATTAAAAATTTTTCTAGCGAGATTCTGGATATCTTCAGCGGTTGCTGAAACAATTTTTGACTGAGCAATTGCGACGGCGACTGGACTACTATCAATGCCAACAGTCGCCATTTTACATAATCGCGCAGCAAAACTAGTTGTTCCTCTTCCACAAAATGGATCTAAAACAATCTGTCCTTCTTGACCATATCGAGAAAGAATATATTCTGGGAAACTCAATGGAAACATAGTAAAATAAGGACAAATTCCATTAAGAGCATGCTCTTTTAAACGTATAAAGTGGCCCGCATTCAAGGGTTACCTCCGGACTTAATATAAAGTGTACCTTTAGAATTTTTGTATGTATGCCACCCAGAATTTTGTTGCCCATAAATTTCAGTCATTACCTTTGGAGTTAATTTGTATGCTCTATTTTTCCTATCTTCTAAAGTTTCAGGAAGGCGATCTTCTATTATAGCGTTTACCTTTCCCCAGGCAATACCCTCCTCCGATTCCACTTTATCCTTAAACGTTAAATCATTTTTCATTGAATCAATGAGTTCAGATTCTACAACATGAAGAAAATCTATTTTCTCCTCCCCTAATTCTTGCCCTTCTGGTGAATTATCAGATGAAGCTGAAGTTTCAGTTCTTGAAATCTGCGATGGCAGCTTAAAAGTTTCCCTAAGTTTTTTTGCAAAGGTATCAGCTTCAGGTTTTTTATATTCCTTGTCTAATGCTTTAAAAATCTTATTAAAAGAGATAACACGAATTGGTACTGGATATGGCTTTCCTTTTGCTGAACTCCAAAAAATACCTTGACCTGGAATTGGTTCATTCAAAGAGAACTCAAAATATCTTGGCTAAAGTGTGCATTAGCAGATTTAGCTGCCCCCAAATCTGCTGCAGATAAGAGATGGAAAATAAACCAATTGTCTCCCTGACTTAAAATTTCTACAGGAATACTACCTGGTTGCTGAGTTATTAAAAGTGCGCCAAGATCATATTTACGACCTTCTTTAACCCACTCGATATAGGGAGTTGCGGCACTTGCTTTCTCATTTAGCACTGACTGAGCTTCTTCTACAACTGCAATCGTGGGAATTGTCTTAGGATTTGCGTTAGTAAATTCCTCTTGGTTTTTATCAAATATTCTACGTAAAATCAATCCTGACAATACTAAGGCTTGATGGCCTCTCATTTGTGACACATCAATCACGCATAATTTCCCTTGCGACAAGGCATAAAGAAGCATATCCATCAACTGGCTGCTTTTATCATGCAGCATTCGCACAATTTGCGTCATGTTTGACCGAGCCGCTACAGCTTCGGCATCTTGCCGTTCACCGTCCAGATCCAATATGTCTCTGACATCTTGAATTGGAGTCGAATTTCCATTTCGATCAATCAGATCGACAAGACGCTCCCATCTTTCTGAGGAAAGGCCTTTTAATTTTCTAACATTTTGCTGATCTTGTTTTTCAGGAGACAAAGCGATTGCAATAACATCTGCAGGTCTTAATCTACGAATATCCAGTTTAATACCACTAGCAACAAAAGAATGGTAAAAAGAACTTGGCCCTCTTCTTTCTGTAAAGACAACAAGCTTATCGTTTAGAAAAGGCACATCACACAGCCCAGGCCGACCTTTATCATCCGGCCAAAAATATTCTCCATCTGGATCGAAGATAACCGTACCTACTGGAACTTTTTTATCATGTTTCTGGACAAACGGAGTGTTCTGATAAAGTGCGCTAAACAATAGTTTGTTAAGATTAGATTTACCAAAACCAGCCCGGGCAAAAACGAAAGTTTTTCTAGAAACCAAATTTGTAATCGGAAAATTAATTTTTATTTCAGGTTGGCATATTTGCATCCAATCTTCAACTTCTGTTTCCTGACTTGATCCACAATATATAAACTCACCAAGTGCATAATGTCCTATAGTAGCGCCATCCAAATTATGGCCAATAATTTCCTTTAAAACTTGCTCCGTAGGGAAAGATACCGGACTGCCAACGTGAGGAAGACGACGATGTGAAGGCGCAAAATCGATCTTATTATCTTTCTGTCTCACCACACCCAATACTCTGATGTTTATCTTGTATCTTAAATATTGCTTTCTAAGATCATCAGGAATTTCACGTTGGTCTTGAACTGCCCGAATATTAAATTCTTCTCCTGACCCATATGACAATTTACCTTCTGATGACAATGAAGTAATCCTTCCAAGCACTGCTTCATTAGGATTTTCTAATTGCACTAACAAAAACTGTCCATGCATTGGAATTGTTTGAAAGTGGTCTTTATACGGCAAAACCAGCTCAGCTTTAAATTCAAGGCCACCCTCGGTAAATCCTCGAAATACACCCACGATTTTGTCTTTAGGGAAAAGTTCTAGGGAAGCAAATTTAGGTTTCTCTCTTGTTTCAATCATATCTTGCTCCGGCTGGGTCAGGGTCTTGTAGTAAAAAAGAATCTAAAACTGGCCAATGCCCATCGAGTAAATTTCTTAATCCGTTTACAATTTCATCTTGGAGAATATCATTGTCAAAACCTACTAATGCAGCATATTCATGAGCTTTTTGTAAACAATTTGGATAATGTGGAACTGGAAATCCATTCCTAGCATCTTCCAACATGCAACCTAGTATAGTTGAAGCATCTGACATTTGCGGTGTGAAAATATCTACAGGCCAAATTGGATCACGCCTTCCATTTCCAAACTTTACAAAAAACATCTTACCTCCAACGTATTTATTCAGTTCTCCTCCCTGAACAACGTTATCATCTCCTCGTGCATATTCAGACCATATATAGGCTTTTTCCTCTAATTGTCGAGGGACCTGTACATAACAAGGATAATCATTATTCATAATCCCTTCGATTGCCATTGCTAAGCGATAACGTTCTAAAACTTTACTATGCTTGGCCACACCAACAAGATAGATGTTGCGACGATTTTCCTTCTGTCGTTCAATAGCCATTGCGAATCCTTTTTGCAGGTCATTGAAAAGTTTTTTTGCAAAACACTCTGCTTCTCAAAAGACCATAGAAAATGACCAAAGTATCTGTTGCAAAATCTTTAGTTGTCACAACAGAAAATAAAATCGACCATTCCATAAGCTCTCGATATACCTGTATCCAGGAGAGATTACTAGGTTCACCAGGCTTATGATATTTAATCATCGGGGTCAATTCTGGAAGCTCTCGCACTTGAAGAAATTCCATCATTTTTCCAAGATGAGTTTTACCAGAGCCATCTGCATTAAACTGAGATTGACTTAGTTTATGAATGTCTGTCGAAGGGGTAATCGCTTCGAGGCAATATTCGTTGTTACTAGAGTCAACAACTCGTATAAGCTGGACTAAAAATGGATCAAATTTTAGCTTGTTATTACCCCCATCCGTGGCAACAAGAGCAATAGAAGTTGTGCTTCTAGGTTCGATTCGCCGAACAACACTCTTCAAAGGAATAATCTCTTGCCTTAACTGATCGAGAAGTGATTGATCGTCTTTTAATCGAGTACGAATTTCTTCCCTCAATAATTGATGACTCTTAGGATCAATCATATTTCTCCAGCCCATATAAAGAAATACAATGCTAAGACCTCAAGACAAGGATTACACCAGAAATCAAATTTTTGAGAACCATTGTCCATAACTAATCGGTTTCCCATGTTTCAACTAGATGATAAAAAATATCATATTTAAACTATACATACTAGAACAACGGCAAATCTGAAAATAATTTATACAATAGCTAACCGATACCTATCGGAGTTTTGCAGGACACAACTTAGACTTAATAGGCGCAACTAGACTTTTTACTAGACAGGTAACCTAATTTAGCTTTTTTTAGTAACCTTTCTCTTCTTAAGTGCTTCTATGCCTAATCCGCTCCAGAAGAGAGAGAGTTGCAGTGGAAAGAACAAGGTAAAAATTAATGGTTCCAGACCAGGCCAACTTTATTATTTTTCTCATAAAACAAGTAATTAAAAAATAAAATATCCGTGTCATACTGTGACATGGACAAATTTATTCCATAACAATTTGTTTTATAATTGAAATAAGAGTCACCTCACCTGTAAACCGGAGGTGTCAGAGTCATTGGTGTCAGGCCTGAAAAATTGACAAACAATCTCCTATAATACACCTTTTGTCATTTTTTCAGCTAAATAAAACATCACGAAAAAATAGGCGGCAAGCTTCTTCTCTCCTTTCGGGTATTTTATTCACTATCCCACCAACGAGGCATAAAGATATCGCAAAATTCCCGACAATATCTAAAACAATTTTATACCAAACTTTATTCTCGATAATGTTCGGCGTAACGGTCAGTTAAAGCCCTGATGAGTTTTTGATATCCAATATGGTGTAAGTGTGTCTTCTTTCTTAAAAAAATCCAAACTCTCTTTTGTTAAAGACAAGGTGATCTTAACAGTCTCTTCTTTTAAAACTAACTCGCTTGGCTTAGGCAGAAAATCAGCAACAATCTTTACCTTACCAATCGGTTCGTCGGTATATTTAATCTTATGCTTTTTCATAAATTGCTTTTCCTTTCCTCCAGTAACCCGCACCAATAATACGGATTTTATTATTCCGGTACGTAAACCGTACCGTCATAACGGCCTCATCTTCTTTTCCCAAAACAATAGTATTCTTTTTTCTCACTATGACTATGTTCTAAATCTTCGGCAATAATACGTTTTGGGTCTAAAAAAGCCTTTTGTGCTTGATAGAACGAAACACCATGCTTGATATGGTTTAATTCATGCTTGAGCGTCCCATTCAAAATCACCGTCTCCCATGTCTAATGATAACACATTACTATACAAATACATATTTTTTTACATATTAAAATATGGAATTTTTTCAAGGTTTTTTTTGGTATCAGTTCTGAAAAATTGATTGAGCGAATTTGTCAAAAAATTATTGGAAGAATCTACTTAACAATGGTTTGATAAATACGTTTACTGCCACGGCGAGGGATGTTAAATTGTGCCGCCTTTAACGCTCAGCTTGAGTTAAGGTAATAGTAATCCCTTCTACTCCGCAGGAGGTCTCGACTGAACGTGCAACGAGCTTCTTCCTAGTTATAAGATTTTGAAGATAGGGGTTGGTTTTACTTAATGGCATTTTTTCCATATTTCTGATTATATCAGATTTCTATTAAGTTAAGGTGCTCTAACCGGCAGGAGTAATGAAGTTTAGAGCGCCAGAATTTTGGGGTACATTAGGGGTATATTGCAAATTACTTCAAAATAATTACGTTACAAATGAATCAACTAGATTGTCAATTAGCGTCCTAGTGAATTAATGGTTCCAGACCCCCTGCGCAAAGACGTTAGCCATCAACAGGTCATGATGATTACCCAAAGGATTCAGAGTCTTCGCGAAACCAATGAAATCGCAGGGGATCAACCGCGTTCCCTGGTGGATGAACTGATAGAAAAAATGCTGTCCGTTGGTCCCCGGTTCGCCCCAGAAAATCGGCCCGGTTTCGTAATTCACGCGCTCACCCGACAGCGTGACGTGCTTGCCGTTGCTCTCCATCGTGAGCTGCTGCAGGTACGCCGGGAAGCGCTTCAGATACTGCTCATAGGGCAGCACTGCGACCGTCTCGGCCCCGAAGAAATCCGTGTACCAGACCGTCAGAAGACCCATCAGCACCGGTAGATTTTTCGCGAAAGGTGTCGTCCGGAAGTGCTCGTCGATGGCATGGAATCCCGCCAGCATCTCCTGAAAATCTTCCGGTCCAACGGCCAGCATCGTCGACAATCCGATCGCCGAATCCATCGAGTAGCGGCCGCCCACCCAGTCCCAGAAGCCGAACATGTTCGCCGTATCGATTCCGAATTTCGAGACTTCCTTCGCGTTGGTTGAAACCGCGACAAAGTGCTTCGCGATGGCCTTCTCATCCTTCAGCTTCTTCAGCGACCAGTCGCGCGCGGTTTGCGCATTGGTCATCGTCTCCAGCGTCGTGAACGTCTTCGACGAGATGATGAACAGCGTCTCTTCAGGGTCGAGATCGTGCGTCGCTTCTGCGAAATCCGTGCCGTCGACATTCGAGACGAACCGGAACGTCATATCGCGCTGGCTATAGTGGCGCAGCGCTTCGTAAGCCATCACCGGTCCGAGGTCTGACCCGCCAATGCCGATGTTGATCACGTTGCGAATGCGCTTGCCGGTAAAGCCTTTCCACGCGCCACTCCGCACGCGGTTGGAGAAGTCCGCCATCCGGTCCAGCACCTCGTGCACCGCAGGCACGACGTTTTCGCCGTCCACCTTGATCACCGATCCTTTGGGAGCACGCAGCGCCGTGTGCAGAACGGCTCGTTTCTCCGTGATGTTGATCTTCTCGCCGGTAAACATCGCCTCGATGCGCTCGCGCAGGCCGCTCTGCTCGGCCAGTTCAAGCAGCAACGTCACCGTTTCGTCCGTGATGCGATGCTTGGAGTAGTCGAGGTAGATCCCCTCCCCCTCGACCGTCAGTCTCGTGCCGCGCGACGGGTCCGTCTTAAACAGCTCGCGCAGATGCTGCGTGCGGACTTTCTCGTAGTGCGCCTCGAGCGCTTTCCATGCGGGAAGGGAAGTCAGCGGCGTTTGAACAGCGGATGCGGTAGCGCTCATCGTATGTCTCCAGAAGATGTCGTTGTTATTGAGATTCTTCCCGGCCAACCTCGGTCGCATCTGTAACCTGCAACCTGCCGTCAGTTGCCGGTGGGTACGATCCCCGCGTTCTCGACCATTAGAATCACGGTCCGATGCGGTGCGCGGGTCTTGTGCATGGTCCCCTTCGGAACGACGAAGCCCTGGCGCGGATTCAACTCAACGGTGCGGTCTTCCAGATCGATGAACAGCGTCCCCTCGACGACATAGAAAAACTCATCGTCATCGGTGTGCTGGTGCCAGTGGTACTCGCCCTCAATCACCGCCATGCGCACCACGCTGCCGTTGACCTGGCAGAGCGTCTGATTGAACCATTTGTACTCGCAGGCATCCGCGATGGCTTTCTCGTCGATCAGCTCCAGCGGCTTGTGCAGGACGTTCAGGCGTGTTTCGTAAGGAAAGTCGGCGACAGAATCAGCCATGGACACCTCCATTGCAGGACGAAACCATGGTACGACGCCTGTGTGAACGAGAGAAAACAATCAGTACAAAATGCCGACCAAAATGTGGCATAATGTCCTTATGGAAAACGCTGCCATTTCCCGAGCGCCCCTCATGGCCTCCCTGCGGCTCGATCTGCAGACGGTGGAGGAGGGTGTCTCCGTCGCGACCATGGCCAGCTTTGTCTCCAGTTCCGGGCTGCAGCTGTCCGAGCTCTACGATGTGGTGATCCCGGCAAGGACCCTGAAGCACCGCAAAGCACGCAGGGAACTGCTGTCCCGCGATGAATCGGACAAGCTGGCGCGACTGATCCGCATTTACGACCAGGCGGTGCGCGTCCTCGGAGACAGGGAAAAGGCGCTGCACTGGCTCCGTAAGCCGCTCCGGCGCTTCACCGGCCGTACCCCCCTCGAGATGCTCCGCACCGAATTTGGCGCGCGCATGGTGGAGGAGATGCTGGGCCAGCTCGACTACGGCATGTTTGCCTGATGCCGTTTCTCTGGAGGATCAGCAACTATCAGTCCCTGTCGGGTGAGGGTGGGCTCCTCTACTCGGCGCGCTGGCACAACGCGGGCCAGCGGATCGTCTATCTGGCGGAATCGCCCGCCGGCGCCATGATTGAAGCGCTCGTACACCTGGAACTGGATGAAACCGACTGGCCCCGCAGCTATCACCTGATCCAGGTGGATTTTCCGGACAGCTTAAGAATCGAAATGCTGAAGCCAACGCCCGCGAAATCCTGGAAGACGTCTGTCGCTGCATCCCGCAAGCTCGGTGATGAATGGCTGCGGTCGCGACGCTCTGCGTTGGCTCGCGTTCCTTCGGCCGTCTTGCCTGAAACCTGGAACGTCCTGATGAACCCAGATCACGGCGATGCGAAACAGGTGCGCATGCTCAGGACCATTCGTGCCGAATACGATCCGCGTCTGCTGGTTCTGGCAAAGTAGATCGATCCGTCCCGTCGCTGGGTTTGCGCTCGAAGCCTTCCGCCCGGGGCGGCTAGTTCCCGCTGCTCATTGCAAACTCCCGCGCCGCCTCCAGCAGCTTCGTCACCGATTCCTTTGAGCACGACTCGGAATAAATCCGCAGCAGCGGTTCCGTGCCCGAGGCGCGCAGCAGCAGCCAGGTTTTCGCCGCATTCGGTTTCGTCTTCGCCTCGGGATTGTCGAGCCAGAACTTGATCCCGTCCAGCGTCTCCACCTTCACCACCGGCATTCCCGCGAATTCTTTTACGCCAACCTTCGCCCGCGCAATGGTCGCATTCTTCAGGGAGTCGGAAATGTGCAGGTCGATGCGCCCGTACTGATGCTCGCCGTATTCCTGTTGCAGCCGCGCCACCAGCTGCCCCAGCGTCTTCTTCTCCTCTGCCATTACGTTGGCGAGCAGCAGGGAATTCAGCAGCCCATCGCGCTCCGGCAGATGCCGCGTGATTCCAATGCCGCCCGATTCTTCGCCGCCGATTAGGATGTCCTCGGTCAGCATCAGATCGCAGACGTATTTAAAGCCGATGCCGTGCTCATACAGCTTTCGCCCATAACGCGCCGCGATGCGGTCGAGCATGGACGTTGTATTGAAGGCGCGCGTCACGCCTCCCGGCCAGCCCTTCCGCTCCAGGATCCACTGCAGAAGGATCGAATAAATCTTGTGCGGATCGACAAAGTTTCCGTTTTCATCTGCCGCGCCAATGCGATCCGCGTCGCCATCGGTGATCAGACCGGCATCGCATTTCTCCTGCACCACGACTTCCTCGCATTCACGGATATGCGGCTCGATCGGCTCCGGATTGATGCCCGGAAACAACGGGTCATGATTGGCTCGAATCTCGATGTAGTCGACGCCGATCCTCGAGAAAATGCCTGCGATGATTCCGGCGCCCGCGCCATACATGCAGTCGATGGTGAACCGGAATCCGGACTTCGCAATCAGATCCAGATCGACGAAGCTCTCGATGGCCTTCAAATACGGCGGTACGAAGTTGACCTTCTCGATCTTCGCCGGCGAACCCGAAGGCAGCGCCTTGCCCAGCAGGCTCTCAATCTCCGCCATGATCGACGGGCTGCCCGATCCGCCGTAGGAAGCCTTGTACTTCACGCCGTTCCACTGCGCCGGGTTGTGGCTCGATGTAATCATCACGCCCCCCGCCGCACCCAGCTGCTTCACCGCGAACGACAATGCCGGAGTCGGTGTGATGCGATCCGCCAGCTTCACCGGAATTCCAGCGCTCGCCACGACCTCTGCGACCGCCGCCGCAAACGCAGGCGATCCAAAGCGCGTGTCGTAGCCAATGCATACGCCTTTCTTCGCATCTTCCTTTGTCAGAACGTAGCTGGCGATCGCGCCGGCCGCCGCGCGCACATTCTCAAAGGTGAAGTCGTCGGCGATAACGCCTCGCCATCCATCGGTGCCAAATTTCACTGGAGATTGATTCGACATATTCCCTGAGGAGAAAACCTCTTCCTGAAGAAAATTCCGCCAGCAGCCAGCTGCAGCCTCAGCACTCTGCCGTGCTCGACAGCCTATCCGCCTATGGCCTAAATCAGTTTTTCCTGCCCGCGCGCCGCCAACTCCTTCACAACCTTCCCAACATCCTGCGAGTGCGCTCGGGTCGTGATCAGCAGCGCGTCTTCGGTCTCCACCACCACCAGGTCCTGCACGCCGACCAGGGCCACAACCTTATCCGGGCTGAAAACGTAATTGCCCTTCGAGCCGAGGACCACGCTGCCTTTTGCGTCCAGTACGTTGTCGTGCTGATCGGCCGCCTTCTGCTCCACCTGATACTCGTGCAGCGCCGTCCACGATCCCAGATCGCTCCAGCCAAAGCTCGACGGGATGCAGTAAAGATTAGAGTGATGCTCGCCGCGCGCAGAGCGTGGCTCGAGAATCGCGTAGTCCACGCTGATGTTTTCGCACTTCGGATACAGCTCAGCAAAGACCTTTTCGAATTGCGGCGTGCCCCAGGCCGCGACGATCTCCGCCAGCAGCGGTGCGGTTTCCGGCATCAGCTCACGCACAGCATTGGCCAGCGTCTTCGCGCTCCACACAAACATGCCGCTGTTCCAGAAATAATTGCCGGCTGCCAGAAACTCCTCAGCCTTCTCCTGGTTCGGCTTCTCGGTGAACCGCCGCACCCGCAGCACGCCGTTCTCGGCTGCTGCGCCTGTCTCGATGTAACCGTAGCCGGTCTCCGGACGCGTCGGCTCAATCCCCAGCACCACCATGTTGTCGCCCGCTATGGCAAGTTCCATGGCCCGCCGAATGATCCCGACGAACGCCTCTTCATCGGCAATTACATGATCCGCGGGGAAGATGCCGATCACCGACTCGGGATAAAGGCGCTCCATCAGAAAAGCCGCCAGCCCTGCCGCCGGTGCTGTGTTGCGTGCCGCCGGCTCGCACACCACCTGCTGCTGCGGCACGCAGTCCAGCTGGTGGCAAATCGCGCCGGAAAGATGCGCGTTAGTGATAACCCAAATGTCGTGCGGCTCGGCCAGAGGCGCAAGCGGTCCGGAGCCGCAGCCGATCGAGGGTCCGCTGGATCATCGTGCGCTCGCCGTCCAGCGCCAGCACCTGCTTGGCGCGCGCCTTCCGGCTCCGCGGCCAGAACCGCGTACCGCTGCCACCCGCGAGAATGATGGGTCGAAAATCGATCGCCATAAGCGTCTGAAGATAAAACGCAATCCTAAATCAATCCGCAGCGGGCAGGATACGAATCAGCTCCGTGGTTTCCTCTCCCGCCAGGGTCCAGCGCGGCGTCGCCGCCGGAATCACGGCCAGTTGGTTGTGTTCCACCGTGAAAGCCTCAAACCCGTCACCGGAAACCTGCACCGATCCCCGCGTGACAAAGAACATCTGCACCACCTGGCTACGCGCGGTCAGCGCAACAGCGGTTCCGGCACGCATCGGCCAGCGTTCGATGCGGAAATAACGCTCATCGATCAGGACGAAATGCCCATCCACCGGCCGCGGCGGAATCTTCCCGGCACGAGTCTTCAGCCGCATCGCCGCAAACGACTTCTCCAGATGCAATTCGCGCGCACTGCCGTAGTCATACATGCGGTAGGTCAGGTCGCTGGTCTGCTGCGTCTCCAGAATCACGACGCCCGGCCCCATCGCATGCACCGTCCCCGCATCGACAAAAATCATGTCGCCCTTCTCGACCGGCACCATCTCCAGCAGCGACTCCAGTGTCGCGTCGTGAACCGCCGCCTTCACCTGGTCCACCGTCACACCCGGCTTTATGCCCAGCGCCACAGCGGCCCCCGGCCGCGCATCCAGCGCATACCAGCACTCCGTCTTGCCTCGGGGCTCGCCGTAATGCTGTGCCAGCGCATCGTCCGGATGCACCTGCACGCTCAGCTTGTCTTTAGGAAACAGAATCTTGACCAGCAGGGGAAAATCGTGCCCGGTGATTCCCGGTCCCAGCATCGCGCCGCTGTGCTGTTTCGTGGCGTCGGCCAGGTTCATACCCTTCAGCGGACCCGTATCCGCCAGGCACATCTCACCCGTTAGCCACACCTCGCCGATCGGCTCGCCGTCGGTCTTGTAGCTGTACCAGGGGCTCAGGTCCTGGAATCCCCAGGGGCGCGTGCGAAAAAACGGCGCAAGTCGAAAGGGCGGTAGTGTCGTCACGACCTCTTAGTATGCCTGAGAGATAGCAACCCAGCCCGACCAGCACCTGACCCCGCCTACGGCCTACCGCCTCCGTTACGATAGAACTCGATGCCCCGCTATCTCGTTACCGGCTGCGCCGGCTTTATCGGCTCGTGGATCGCCCAGGCTCTCGTCGAGCGCGGAGAAACCGTCCGCGGCCTCGACAATTTCGAAACCGGCAATCGCGACAACTTCGAACCGTTCGCCAGCCGTTTTGAGTTCGTCGAGTGCGATCTGCGCAATGCGGACGGCGTGGCGCGCGCCTGCGAAGGCGTTGACTTCATCTTCCACCAGGGCGCGCGGCCTTCCGTCCCGCGCTCGGTTAAAGATCCCCGCACCAGCCACACTGCCAACCTCGATGGCACCTTCAACCTGCTCGAAGGCGCACGAGCCGCCGGCGTCAAGCGGATCGTCTACGCAGCCTCATCTTCTGCCTACGGCAATCAGCCCGGCTTTCCACGCGTCGAGACCATGGTCCCCATGCCCATCGCGCCCTACCCGGTGCAGAAACTAGCCGGTGAGTTCTACATGAAGAGCTACTGGCAGGTCTATGGCATTGAAACCGTTTGCCTCCGCTACTTCAATATCTTCGGACCCCGTCAGGTCCCCGACTCACCGTACAGCGGCATCATGGCGAAGTTCACGCTCCAGATGATGCGCGGCGAGCGCCCTACCATCAACGGCGACGGCGAGCAGGGCCGCGACTTCACCTACGTCGAAAACGCCGTCTCCGCCAACCTCCTCGCCCTCGAGGCTCCTGCGGAAAAGGTCGCCGGGCGCGTCTTCAACGTGGCCTGCGGCGAACGCCATACCGTGAACAAGACCTTCCGCATCCTGGCCGAACTGCTGGACTTCAAAGAACCGCCGATCTACGGCCCGCCCCGCACCGGTGACATCCAGGATTCTCTCGCCGATATCTCCGCTGCCCGCGAAGCCCTCGGTTACAAGCCCAGGATTGGTTTTGAGGAAGGGCTCCGCCGCACCGTCGCCTGGTACCGCGAGCAGTACGCCTCCGCCTCGGTCTAAAGGTCACAAAAAGGAACGTTTCGGCCCAATTCTGCGTAAACTAGGCGAGAGCCCCGATGGGGAGTTGTGTGCCGTACCCGGCTGGGACGAGGGGAAGACTGTACCCATGGGATTCGCCGAAGCCATGAAGGTTGCGCTCCAGTCGCTCTGGGCCAACAAGATGCGCACCGTCCTCACGATGCTGGGGGTGGTCATCGGTGTCGCTTCGGTGATCGCTGTCATCACCCTCTCCAACGGCGCCAAGATGTTCGTGGTCAAGAAAATCGCCAATCACGGCTCCGACACCCTGAGCGTTCAGCGCCTGAATCCTGTCATCTTCAGCGGCGAAGAGTACCTGAAGGAGACCAAGCGCAAGAACATCATTTACGACGATTTCCTCTACCTGCAGGACGCCTGCACCCGCTGTCTTTCGATTGGTGCCTCGCTCAATTCGTCAGGAACCGTCGTGAACGGCAAGCAATCCACGACCAATACCGCGATTTCCGGCCTGACCTCCAGCATGTTCGAGATCAACGACGTCAATGTGGCTGAGGGTCGCGCTCTCACGCCCATGGACGACAAAATGGGCACCCACGATATCGTCGTCGGCTACGACATTGTCGATAATCTGCTGCCCAACCAGGACCCCATCGGCAGGGAACTCCGCGTCGACGGTGAGATCTATACCGTCATCGGCGTCGGCGAGCGTAAGGGCGAAGTCTTCGGCCAGAGCGAAGACAACTACGTCGACATGCCGCTGAGTACCTACCTGCACACCCATGGCGAGCACCAGAGCCTCAACATCTCCGCGAAAGCCGGAATGGCTCCCAACGCACTGGATAATCTCATCGACGAAGTCCGCGCCCTCATGCGCGCCCGTCGCCACGATGCCGTGGGCACTGAGGACGACTTTGCCGTTCTCACCAATGACACCTTCATCAGCCTGTTCAACCAGATCACCGGCATGTTTGCGGGGATCATCGTCGGCATCGCCGCCATCTCTCTGGTGGTGGGCGGTGTCGTCATCATGAACATCATGCTGGTCTCGGTCACCGAGCGTACCCGCGAGATTGGGATCCGCAAGGCTCTCGGCGCCAAGCGCAAAGACGTGATGCTCCAGTTCCTCATCGAATCCGCCACCATGGCTTTGCTCGGCGGATTCTTTGGGGTTCTCTTCGGCATTACCATCGCCGAAATCGTCACTTCGGTGGTGGGCTTCCCCTCCGCCATTGCGGTCTGGGCGGTTTTCCTCGGCCTGTTTGTCGCCACCAGCGTTGGTATCTTCTTTGGCGTTTACCCCGCCCACAAAGCGGCGCAGCTTGACCCCATCGTCGCGTTGCGCGCGGAGCTATAACCCATGGCCCTCAGCGATTCCCGCGAATCCGTCCGTATGGCGCTGGACACCCTGCGCAGCAATAAGCTGCGCTCCGGCCTCACCATCCTCGGCATCGTCATCGGTGTGGCCACCGTGATCACGATTTCCTCACTGATCAACGGCGTCAACAACCGCGTTGCCGACATCGCCAGCCAGTTCGGCACCAACGTCCTTTGGGTCTTCCGCTGGAACTTCATTGGCATTCGCCCCACTACCGAAATGCTGGCTCGCAAGCAGCTCACGCTCGACGATGCAGAAGCGATCGAGAAGCTCCCGCACGTGGCTGCCGTCGATGCCGCGCGCCAGTACAACAACTGGCAGCTGGGCGTGGGCTATGTCGCCGTCCAGTACAAGAACAAGAAGATTCAGAACACCATTCTCAATGGCAGCATGCCCACCTTTGCCACCGTGAGCAATCTGGTCTTCTCTGCGGGGCGACCCTTTACCGAAGCGGAGAACTTTCACGCGGCCAACGTAACCGTCCTCGGCCACGATACGGCGGAGAAGCTCTTCGACACCGAAGACCCCATCGGAAAAGATGTCGTCATCGCCGGCAACGTGTTCACCGTCATCGGCGTCCTCGACAAATACAAGCAGCTGTTCGGTGGCGGCAGCAATCCCAACGACAACACCGCCATCTTCCCCCTGAATACCTTCCACAAGATCCATCCGGAGATCCTGGACACCATCATCTCGATCAAGTACGACGACGCCAAAAACAAAACCCTGGTCAGCGATGAGATCCAGACGCTCCTGCGCGAGCGTCGCCGCGTTCATGTCGAAAAGGACAACGATTTCGCCATCTTTGGCCCCGACGATATCCTCTCCTTCTGGGCCCAGGTCACCTCCGGTCTGGTCGTCTTCATGTTTGCCGTCTCCAGCGTGGGCCTACTGGTCGGCGGCGTCGGCGTGATGAACATCATGCTGGTCTCGGTCACCGAGCGCACCCGCGAGATCGGCGTCCGCAAGGCGATTGGCGCGACCAAGCGCAACGTTCTCGTCCAGTTCACCTTCGAAGCGATGACTCTTTGCGCTCTGGGCGGCGTTATCGGCATCTCTCTCGGCACCCTGCTGACCCTCGGCATACGCTATGGCGTGTCTTTCCCGGCAAGCCTTTCCACCTTCTGGGTTGTCACCGGATTCGTCGTCTCGGGCGCCATCGGCCTGGTTTTCGGCATCTATCCGGCCTGGAAAGCCGCCACTCTCGACCCCATTGAAGCCCTGCGGTACGAGTAGCCTGCAGGGAAGCCAATTTTCTGCCACGAACGGGCCACCAGCCCGGCCAACAGCTGCGGTATGATGAAATCAGCCGGCAGTGTACCCCACCGCCCCCGAGCCCCTATGCCCAGAAGTTTCAACCACACCATCCTCGGCGCCTCCATCGTCATCATCCTTGTTGTCCTCTTCGGAGGTCTCGGCCCGGCCGGCGTCAGCGCCAGCCAGAGCGACGGCGCCTACCGCCAGATGGGCGTCTACGAGGAAGTGCTGCACAAGATTCAAACCGACTACGTCACCGACCCCAACATCCAGAACGTGACGACCGGCGCCCTCCACGGCCTGCTCGAATCCCTCGATCCAGATTCCAGCTACCTGACTGCGGCCGAATATGCCAACTACGTCCAGCACGAGCATGAAGGCGTAGCCCAGGTCGGCATGGATGTCTCCAAGCGATATGGCTACGGCAGCGTGATCGCCGTGATCCCGGGCAGCCCGGCCGAGAAAGCCCATATCGAAGACGGCGACCTGATCGAGTCCATCGGCGGCCACTCCACGCGCGAAATGTCGGTCGCGATGATTCGCCTTCTGCTCGAAGGCAAGCCCGGCACCTCGGTCAGCTTCCAGCTCGTGCGTCACCTCAAGCCCGAGCCCGACGATATCACGTTGACCCGCGCCGCTGTTAACCCACCCTCGCTCTTCCAGCAGCAGTACGAAAATTCAAGCATCCTCTACCTCAAGCCCGGCGTCCTTTCTCGCGAGCGCGTCGAAGACATCGTTGCCCGCCTCCACGAAATGCAGAAGAACGGCAATCGCAAGGTCCTGCTCGACCTGCGCGACGTAGCCGAAGGCGATCCGCAGCAGGGAATTCGCCTCGCCAATGCTTTCCTCCAGTCCGGAACCATCGCATCGCTTCAGGGGCAGACCGTTCCCGCGCAGACCTTCAGCGCTGAGTCCTCTAAGTTCATCACCTCCGCGCCCATCGTCGTACTCGTCAACCACGGCACCGCGGGTGCGGCGGAAATCGTTGCCGGCGCGATCCTCGATGACAAGCGCGGTGACGTAGTCGGCGACCGTACCTTTGGCGAAGGCGGCCAGCAAAAGACCTTCCCGCTTCCCGACGGATCGGCCCTCGTGCTCACCGTTGCGAAGTACCAGTCGCCCTCGGGGAAGAAAATCGAGGACGTTGCCGTGACGCCCAATGTTGTCGTGAGCCAGAGCATCGAAGAAGCTCCGGAGAACGCAAATAATCCGCAGGAACCGCGTCCCGACGATCAGCTCAACCGGGCGCTGCAGCTTCTGAAGCAGAAGAACGCGTAAAGCGCTCAACGCGTCGGCCATTTTTGTTCACAGATGGTGCCAGACCAAAGGAATCGGATGGCACGTTGAATCTGATCACGCCATCGGACTGGGATAAGGATCCCGAACCGCCACGCCGTCGGCCACGCCGGCGCGATTCCGATTTCCACCCCCCTCCGGGCCATCGCAAAATCGCTGGAAGCCTGGCACTCGCCTTCCTGGTCGTCCTGGCCGCCGCAGGCGGTTGCCTCGCCGGGCTCACCCTCGTCTATTCTGTTGATCTCCCGCAGGTCGATCAGCTGGAGCACTACCGTCCCAGCACCACCACTGAGCTCTACGACGCGCACGGCCGCATCTTTGGCTCTTTTGCGCTGCAGCGCCGCGTTGTCGTCAACTACAACGATTTCGCACCCGTCCTGCGCCAGGCCGTCATCTCCACCGAGGACCGCGACTTCGAGAGCCATTGGGGCATCAACCTCTTTCGCGTCGTCGGAGCTATCTGGCACGACCTCTTTTCCAAAGGCCGTGCCCAGGGTGCCTCGACGCTGACCATGCAGTTAGCGCGCAATCTCTTCCTCTCCAACGAGCGCACCGCCTCCCGCAAGATCCAGGAAGTCTTCCTCACCCTCCAGATCGAGCACTCCTTCACCAAAGAGCAGATCTTCACCCTCTACGGCAACCAGATTTACCTCGGCAGCGGCGTCTACGGCTTCGAAGCCGGCGCGCAATATTACTTCTCCAGGCACGCCAGCGAACTCACTCTCCCGGAAGCCGCCCTCCTCGCCGGTCTTCCCAAAGGCCCATCAGAGTATTCGCCGATTGCCAATCCCGAGCGCGCCTTCCGCCGCCGCAACGTCGTCATCGACTCCATGCTCGAAGACGGCAAGATCACCGCGGCTCAGGCCGAGGTGGCCCGTTCTTCTCCTCTTGGTCTGCATCTCGAGCCTCCGCCCAACAGCGTTGCTCCCTGGTTTGTGGAAGAGGTTCGTCGCGAACTGGAACGCCGGTTTGGTTCCGAAGAAGTCCACGCCGCCGGTCTCAAGGTCTACACCACCCTCGATCTCGATCTGCAGAACGCAGCGAACGCGGCCGTTCTCGACGGCCTGGCCGCCTACGAGCGCCGTCGCGCCTGGCATGGCAATTTGCTCAACGTCCTCGCAGCCGGGCTCAACGTCGACACCTTCAAACACCCCGACTGGACCATCCCGTCCTCGCCCGGAACCTGCATCCATGCTCTTGTCACCGGCATTCTGCCGTACCAGGTGACGGGCCGCGTGGGTGATCACCAATTCATCCTCACGACTGAAGACTGGGCCTGGACCGGCTACCACACCGCCGATCAGTTCCTCCGCCCCGGCGACATCGTCTATCTCAGAATCACCGGTGAGGAAGGCGGCATGCTCCACGCCACGCTCGAGCAGGACACCGGCGTTCAGGGTTCGCTCCTTGCTATGGATAACGCCACCGGCGACGTGCTCGCGCTGGTCGGTGGCCGCGATTTCAACCTCTCCCAGTTCGACCGTGCCACCCAGGCCGAGCGTCAGACCGGCTCCTCGTTCAAGCCTTACGTCTACACCACCGCCGTCGAAGAGGGCTCCACGCCGGAGGAGATCATCGTCGATCACCCGGTCTCCTACGGCAACTATGTTCCCCACAATTACGATGGCAAATTCAAAGGCCGCATCTCGTTACTCGAAGCCTTTGCCGACTCACGCAATATCCCGGCGCTTGAGTTGGCCGACCGCGTCGGTATTCGCAAGGTCATCGCCACCGCCCATCGCTTCGGCATCACCACCAACATTCCGCCTTATTTGCCCATTGCTTTGGGCTCTGCCGAGGTCACCCTGGAGCAACAGGTCGACGCCTATTCCGTCTTTCCCAACGACGGCATTCGCGTCTCGCCGCGTCTGGTCAAGCGGGTCGTCAGCGCCGACGGCGTCCCCCTCCCCGACGATCCGCCCGATGTCACGGAAGTGATCAACCAGAAAACCGCGCGCACCATGATGGTTTTCTTCCGCGGCGTTACCAGCGAAGGCACCGGCGCCAAAGTCGCGTCCCTCAATCATCCCCTCGGCGGAAAAACCGGCACGACCAACGACTTTACCGACGCCTGGTTCATCGGCTTCTCCCCGTCGATCACATGCGGAGTCTGGGTGGGCTACGACGATCGTCAGTCGCTGGGCGACAAACAAACCGGTGCCGCCGTTGCGTTGCCCCTTTGGACCGACTTCATGAAGATCGCAATCGCCGCCACGCCCAACGAAAACTTCCCCGGCGACACTCCCGGCCCGCCGCACCCACCCGTGCAGCAAACGGCCGCCTTGCGTCCGCCCCGCTAGGGTCTTCTATCGCATTTTTTTAGCGATTGTCATCCCGACCGAAGCGAAGCGAAGCGGAGGGACCTGCTTTTTCTCGAACCTCAATCCATAAGAAACCTTCGAAACAGGACGCTAGGGTCTCGTTTTCCGAAAGTATTCCTTCGCCCGCGCCACATCCCGAAAGATCTGCGCCTTCAGATCCTCCGGAGAAGGGAAGCGCCGCTCCTCGCGCAGCCGCATCAGGAAGCACAACTCAATCGGTGTCGACTCGGTCAGTTCCACCGGCGGCGGCCCATCGAGCAGGTGCGACTCCACCGCGTAGCCAGCGCCCTCAAACGTCGGGCGTGACCCCGCATTCGTCACCGCATTCAATAGCGGAGCATCCCCACCGTCGCCAATCCGCGCGCGGGTCACGTAAACACCATCCGGCGGAAGCAGATCCCGGTAAGGTGCCAGATTGATCGTTGGCGTCTTCAGCTGTGTGCCCACGCCGCGCCCAGCCGCGGGTGTCGACAGAATCGAAAACGGCCGCCCCAGGAGTGCTTTCGCCACGCCCAATTGTCCCGCCGTAATCCGCCGCCGCACCTCGCTGCTCGAAACCGTAATGCCTCGCACCTTCAGCGATCCGTGCGACACCACGGTGAACCGCAGTTCTGCACCCAGCTCCCGCAACTCAGCGATTCCTGCAGCCGCATCGTGCCCGAAGCGGAACGTGTCACCCTCGTGAACCTCCGCGACCCGCAACGCCCCGCACAGAATCCGCTCCGCAAACTCCCGCGGCGTCTGCATGGAGAATTCTCGCGTAAAGGGCAGCACCAAAGTTGCGTCGATACCCGTCGTCGCCAGCAAACGCAGCCGCTCCGGCATCGGCGTAATCAATTGCGGCGCTTGCTGGGGTCTCAACACGGCCAGCGGATGCGGATCGAACGTGACGGCGATCGACTGTGCCCCCAGCGCACTCGCCCGATCGAGCACTCGCCCAATAATCTCCTGGTGTCCGCGATGCACGCCGTCGAAGTTGCCAATCGCCGCCACCGTGCGCGGCATCTCCCGCGGCAACTCCGAAATGGAACGGTAGATTTGCATCGCTATAGTTCGAACGGAATCCGCAGTCCATCGTAGGCAAGCCGCACGTTCCCCGGAAACCCCTTCTCCGTCTCGTCGTGATCCACTTCGTGCGACATATGTGTGAACCACGCCTGGCGCGGCTGCAACTTCTCAACCCACTGCAGCGACTCCGCAATGTTCGCGTGGCTCGGATGTGGCTGCGGCCGCAGCGCGTCGATGATCATCACGTCCAGTCCCGCTAACAGCGGCAGGCTCGTCTCCGGGATCGCGCTCATGTCCGTCAGGTACGCCGCCGATCCAAACCGGAAGCCTGCGACCTCCAGGCGTCCGTGCAGCAGCGGCACGCGCTGGAATTTCGCGCCCTCCACCTCCGCCGTCTGCTCCCCGTCAAGACTGCGCAATTCCACGCGCGCCTTGTTCGGATACGTCGAGTTCGCCGAAAACGTGTAGTCGTAGATCCGCCGCAGAATCTCCTCCGTCTGCTTATCGGCATACAACGGCAGCCGATTGGGTTTGTGCTGGAAGCTCAGCGGTCGAAGATCGTCGAGACCGAGGATGTGATCGGCGTGCGCGTGCGTGTAGAACACCGCATCCACGTGGCGGATGCCTTCGCGCAGCGCCTGCTCGCGGAAATCAGGCCCCGTATCGATCACCGCCAGTCGTCCGGAACCGCCGTGATTCCAGGAAACTGCAATCGATGGCCGCGTGCGCCGATTCCGTGGATCCGTCGAGGTACAGACGGCGCAATCGCACCCGAGCGTCGGCACGCCCATCGAAGTCCCACTGCCCAGAACGATGATTTCCGCTTTCATGCGGCCGGACACTTACGGCTTCTTGCCATCGACGGCCCGCTGTGCCTGCTGCGCGATCGCATTCGTGATCTCCAGAAACATCATGCGCAGCTCGAAGAGCACATTCTGCAGCGTCGCCTCTTCCTTCGGCGTGAGGTTGCCCTTCGTCTTCTCCTGCAGCAGCGCCAGCATGTCGATGCTTTGCCGCGCGCCCAGAATATCGACGCGTGGCTTCTGCCCAGGTTCGGTGCCAGCGCCCATCGCGATCATCGCCGAAACATAAAACGACTGAATGATGTGCTCGAAGCTGACCACCCCGGTCGCGCCCGCGCCCGGATTCGCCTCGCGCAGCATTTCATCGATCTGCCGCGACGACTCCTTGTAGGCCGCGTCCTGTTCGGCTGTCTCCTGCGGCGAGAACTGCGGCAACTCAGCGTCGTCGGCCGGCTCGGCCTTCGCTTCCTGCTCGCGCTCCTCGGGCGCCGGCATCGTCACGACATTCGTCGGTGCTGATGCTGCGGCGGGCACTTCTTCGGGCTGTTCAGCGGCAGCGTTTTCGTCGCGCAGGTCGCCCTCCAGGGTGAACTTGCGCTTGTCCGTTACCGTAAATGTCGGCTGTTTCTCATCCATAAAACAACGATTCCTTGTCGATCAAAAGTCCGGATCAGGCCGTTGGCGGAACAGGCGGCGCAGTCAGGGGTACCGCAATTCCACCTTCGTACCGGATCGGTTCGGTCTCACTCTTCTCAAGCGCCTCAACGCGAGCCACGCCGAGCGCCAGAGTCTTCTCGAACCCCGGCAACGCGATGTGCGCCACGCTGGTCAGTTCTCCAACGACGTTCTCTCCCGCGCGCAACTCGATCTTCTCGCCGGACCCGAGCCGCCGCGCCTCGCCCTGCAGCTCAAATTGCCGCAGCGACCGGTGCACCGTCGCCCGTGCCCGAATGCGCTCCACAATCTCCTGACCGATGTAACACCCCTTGGTGTAATGCAGCGCCCGCAGCAGATTCGTCTCCTGCGGCAGATGCTTATCGCTGAAGTCCACATCGAACTGCGGCGTCCCTTCAAGAACCCGCAAATCCTCCATCGCCTCGACGCCGCAAGCCATCGCGCCCGCGGCCACCAGTGCATTCCACAATTCCAATGCCCGCGCCGCTGCCACCTGGATCTCGACTTTCGTGACGACAGGGCCCCACAGGCGCACCAGCGTGACATCAATCCCCGCCAGTTGTGCCGTCTGGAACGTATCCGGCTCCGGTACCCGCCCGCCCAGCTTCTCCAGAATCGCAGCGGTCTGCGGGCCGGCGATGCCAATTACCGTCGTCGTTGCGTCTAACTCTTCGAGCCTCACGTCATCCATAATGATGTAGC
Organism: uncultured Acidobacteriaceae bacterium; assembly: GCA_963705765.1. Taxonomy (GTDB): domain Bacteria; phylum Acidobacteriota; class Terriglobia; order Terriglobales; family Acidobacteriaceae; genus Palsa-343. The sequence continues at coordinate 31,894 of CAVPKU010000024.1, forward strand.
GGCGCAGATGGGTAAGGAGACGTTCAGCCTGAAAGCGGTCGGTTTCGATCACCAGAAAATCTTCGTAGGCCAGTACGTCGCCGTCGCCCTGAATGCGTCCCTGAGGATTCAGAACGAGGGTATAGCCAGTCTGGCCCGGCGTCAGGCTCTTCACGGCCTGGGTGATCATCCCATTCAGCCAGCGAACGCGGTCTTTTCCGGTGGCCCGCAGCCAGATCCGGTGGCCAAGATCGAAAACACCGGCACCCCGCAACAAGGCCTGCAATTCGACTGCAACAGACGAAAACCGGGGCGGCGTCTGGGCTCCGCGGTGCATCTTCAGTTCCAAAGCAGAGGCGCCCGCGGCCGCCAACTGACTGGCCAGAGGCGTCTCTCCAGCAAGCGCTGGATTGCTCTCTGGGGTGGAGACGACAGCAGCATCGGGAATCTGGTATGTCTGGCTCATACAGGCTCTCAAAAAATTATAGTCTGCTGAGAACAGGGAAGTCCGGGCAGGCGGAGCAGGGAACAGGAATGCAACGACTTATCAATCACTGGTGCTCGCTACCGGCACTGCTCATCGCGCTGGCCGCCGGTGCCCAAACCACCCCCACCCCCCCGGGTTCAACGCCGCCGCCGGCCAGCGCAACCGATCGACCTTCGGACCCGGCCAAGACCCCGGAAACCCACATCACCCCGCAACAGGCGAAGGAGCTGTTCTCCTCCATCCCGCCCATCCTGCAGTTCGCTTCGGAAGACACTAAGCTGCCGATCCGGCATCAGGTCAAGCCGCGCCTCACCACTCGGAATGAGGTCGAGAAGTATCTCCTCGAAAAGATGAAGGACGACAAGGACGCCAAGCGCATGGAGCGCTCGGAAATCGTACTGAAGAAGTTCGGCCTCATCGACGCTGACTTCCACCTCCAGTCCTTCCTCGTGAAACTGCTCGACGAGCAGATCGCCGCCTACTACGACAGCAAGACGAAAACGGTGAACCTGCTGGACTGGATCGCGCCCGACACCCAAAAGCCTGTCCTCGCGCATGAACTGACCCATGCGCTGCAGGATCAACACGTCAATCTGGACAAGTGGCAGAGTCAGACCAGCGACGACCTCTCCCATACCTTCGCCGACGATCGTAAGCATGTCGCGACCGACGAGGACGATACCGCGCGCGAAGCGGTTCTGGAAGGCCAGGCCATGGCCGTCTTCGTGGACTACAGCCTCGCGCCCGCGCATCGCAGCCTGCGCACCTCGCCCGAAATCATTGAGAACCTGCTCGACACCATGACTGACGACGGCGACTCGCCCGTCCTCTCTCGCGCCCCGCTGCTGCTGCAGGAATCCCTGCTTTTCCCTTACAAAGACGGGCTCAAGTTCGAAGCCTCTCTCGTCACCGATTCAAAGAATCCGGCTGCGGCCTACGGCGCCGTCCTCGATCGGCCACCGGCCAGCAGCTACGAAATCATGAACCCGCACGTCTATGAGCAGGCATCGAAGATCCCGCTGCTCAACATGCCGGATATCCACCCCGTCATCGATGCGCAGTACAGTCCCTACGACATCGGCGTGATGGGTGAGCTCGACGTCCGCATTCTGGCGGAGCTCTTCGGAGGGAAAGAAGTTGCCGCTGAGCTGACGCCCGCGTGGGACGGCGGCATCTACTACGCCGCCCAGAAGAAGGATGCTCCGGACAAGAGCACAACCTCGTCGGTCGCGCTCTTCTACCTCTCGCAGTGGAAATCTGAAGCGGCTGCAGCCGATTTCGTCAAGATGTACGCCGACGAACTCGGCCGCAAGTACAACCACGTGTCCCGCAACACCTCCGCCGACGCCAGCGCCGGTGAGCAGATCTACGATACGAACGAAGGGCCCGTTCTCATCGCAACCAGTGGCAAAGACGTCTTCGTGAGTGAGAGCTACGATCTCGCGACGGCGCGCAAGCTGCAGCTTCTCATGTTCGGCGCCCAGCAGAACACCGGGCAAACCATGGCGCGGGTGGCCCCTGGCTCCGCGCGCGGTCCCGGTCCCGGACTCACCGGCAGCATGGTGCAGTTCATGGCCGGCTGCGGCATGATGCGAGCCGCTTTGGCCCACCATTTATACTGATTCCTTGCGTTCATCCAGCGCGCAGTGTCGTGCGGGAGCCGCCTAAAGCGAGTCTCGCGCCGATGTTCCGCGGCTTGCCAGGGAGTCGTATTGCAGAAGGCGGAAATCGGCATCATCGGGGGCAGCGGTCTGTACGCCATGCCCGGACTCACCAATGTTCATGAGGAGCGCGTCTCGACGCCGTTCGGCGATCCCAGCGACGCTTTCATTCTCGGCGATCTCGAAGGCCGCAAAGTCGCCTTCCTCGCCCGTCACGGACGCGGTCACCGCATCCTTCCTTCCGAGCTCAACTTCCGCGCCAACATCTTCGGGCTCAAAATGCTCGGCGTCGAGCGCATCCTCTCTGTCTCCGCCGTCGGCTCGCTGAAAGAGGAGCACAAGCCAGGGATTTCGTCGTCCCCGACCAGTTCATCGACCGTACCTTCCATCGCGTGTCCACCTTCTTCGGTGATGGCATCGTCGGCCACGTCGCCTTCGGCGATCCGGTCTGTGCCACCGTGGCCTCGGCAATTTACGACGCCTGCAAGTCCGAAGGCGTCGAAGCAAAAAACGAAGGCACCTACGTCTGCATGGAAGGTCCGCAGTTCTCCACCCGCGCCGAGTCGAACCTCTATCGCAGCTGGGGCGCGGACGTCATCGGCATGACCAACCTCCAGGAAGCCAAGCTCGCCCGCGAAGCGGAGATCTGTTACGCCACCGCTGCCATGGTCACCGACTACGACTGCTGGCATGAAAGCCACGACGCCGTCACCATCGACCAGATCGTGAAGGTCATGGGCCAGAATTCCGCTAACGCCAGCCGCGTGGTGAAGACGGCCGTTGCCGCCATGCCCCGCGAGCGCAAATGCGCCTGCGCCACCGCGCTGCAATACGCCTTGCTCACCAGCCCCGACGCCGTCGCCCAGGCCCCCGCCCGCGAAAAGCTCGATCTGCTCATCGGTAAGTATCTGAAAAAGTGAAGAACACGAGGATAATCGGCCACATGGCAATTCTGGTTGTAGGCAGTGTCGCGTTCGACGCAATCGAAACTCCTTCCGGTCGCCGGGATCGCTGCCTCGGCGGCGCCGCGACCTACTTCTCTCTCGCCGCCAGCAACTTTACTGACGTGCGCGTCATCGGCGTCGTCGGCGAAGATTTCGGCCCCGAAGAAGAAGGCGTCCTCAAAGCCCGCAAGATCGACACCCGCGGTATCGAGCACGTTTCTGGCAAGAGCTTCTTCTGGAGCGGCTCTTACATGAAGAACCTCAACGAAGCCCAGACGCTCAACACCGAGCTCAACGTCTTCCAGAGTTTCTCGCCCAAGATCCCTGCCGAATATCAGGACAGCGAATTTCTCTTCCTTGCCAACATCGACCCCGTCCTGCAGGAAGAGGTTCGCGCAAGATGCCGAAGGTCAAAATGGTCTGCGGCGACACCATGAATTACTGGATCAAGGATCACGCCGAAAATCTGGCCCGCGTGCTCAAAGGCCTCGATGTCCTGCTCATCAACGACGGCGAAGTCAAAATGCTGGCCAAGGATAACAACCTCCTTGCAGCCGCCCACAAGGTCCTCGACATGGGGCCCAAAGCGCTGGTCGTCAAGCACGGCGAATACGGCGCCACCGCGTTCTTCTGCGATCGCTCCTTCTCCGGCGGAGACGGCTCGGTGGCCGTCCCGTTCCGCGCACCCGCACTGCCACTGGCCGAAGTCGTCGATCCCACTGGAGCAGGGGATTCCTTTGCCGGCGGATTCTTCGGCTACATCGCCTCGCAGCCAGCGCTTACGCCCGCTGTCTTTCGCCGCGCCATGTTCTACGGTGGTGTCCTGGGTTCCTTTGCCGTAGAGCGCTTCGGCACCGAACGCCTGCAGCACCTCAACCCCGGGGAGATTGAGGAACGCTTTGCGCTCTTCCGCCAGCTCTCGCATCTCGACTAAGCGGCGCGTGCCGGTGCCCGATCCCGGCCCCGCCACTCCCGCACAAATCGCTCGCTCCCTGCGTCACGAAGCCACCTTCGCCGGCATGGTCGCGGCGCTTCTCTCGGTGCTCGCGTTTGCGTATTGCTTTCCCCGCGGCATGCTGCTCCTGTTCGGAGACGCCGTCGCCCATCTCCATATCGCGCGCCGCATCCTCGACTCGCTCAACCCCGGCATCCGCCAGATCGGTTCCGTCTGGCTTCCGTTTCCGCACTTGCTCATGATGCCCTTCGCCGCCCGACTCGCCTGGTGGCAGAACGGCATCGCCGGCGCCATCCCCTCGATGGCCTGCTACATCCTCAGCGTCGCTGGGCTCTGGCGCCTCGCGCGCTACTGGATCCGTCCTGCTGGCGCCGTCATCGCTGCGCTCTTCTTCGCCCTCAATCCCGGCTTGCTCTACATGCAGACCACCGCCATGAACGAGCCCGTCTTCCTCTGCCAGATGATCTGGGCCGCGCTCTTTCTTGTGGCGTTTCTCCGTGCACTCGGTTCGGGGGACCACCGGTTCGGTAGCAGCGCGATCGTCGCCTGCGGCATCGTCCTCGTCACCGCCATCTTCACCCGCTACGACGGCTGGATCTTCGCCACCCTCGCCTGGCTCATCGCCGCGCGCGCCATGTTTCGCCACCGCGCCTTCGCCACCCGCGCCGGCGGAGCCTTCGTCCTCTTCACCGCCATGCTCATCACCGCGCCCGTCCTCTGGTTTGCCTGGAACGCCCGCCAGTACGGGGACTGGCTCGACTTCATGCGCGGACCCTACTCGGCCAAAGCCATCGACGCGCGTACCTCGACGCCCGGCGCTCCGCATTATCCCGGCTGGCACAGTATGCGCGTTGCCGCCCTTTACTACATCAAGTCCGCGGAGATGGGCGCCGTCCCCGTATGGTGGGGCAATCGCCTTCTCTTTCTCGTCAGTGCGGGCACCCTCGCCGCACTCTGGAAATGGCGCAGGAAGTGTCTCGCCCCGTTCCTGCTTCTCTGGCTCCCGCTGCCGTTCTATGCCTACTCCGTCGCCTATGGATCGGTCCCCATCTTCATTCCCCTCTGGTGGCCGCACTCCTGGTACAACACACGCTACGGCATGGAAATGCTGCCCATCTTCGCGCTCTCCCTCGGCTTCCTCGTCGCGTGGCTCATGAACCTGACCGAGAAGCGCTGGCCCCGCTACGCGCCCCTGATTCTCCTCGTCGGAATCGTGCTCATTATCCTCGACTGCTCCACGCTCATCCGCTCCACGCCGCTCGTCCTCCGCGAAGCCATCGAGAATTCCCGCACCCGTATCCCCTTCGAGCAAGCCTACGCGCACGCCCTCGAACAGCTTCCTCCCAACGGCGAAATTCTGGTCTGGACCTCCGACCACATCGGCGCCTTCCAGCGCGCCGGCATCCCCCTTCGCCGCACCATCAACGAAACCGACTACTACCAGTGGAAGCCCGCCCTCGATCATCCAGCCCAGTCCGCCGCGTTTGTCGTTACCTCGGACCACGACGCCGTAGCCCAGGCCGTCGACGCCCATCCAGAAGGACTCACACTGCTCAATATCGTTTGCTCCTCCGGTCAGCCCTGCGTCCGCTTCTCGTCGGCTCTCACAGCCCACAACCCATAACCGGCAAGCCTACCGTCTACAGCCTACGGCCTACCGCCTCCACCCTCCACCCTGTACCCTGTACCAGGATGATCCTCGCAACCGACGGCAACGGCCATATGATGGCCTTCTCGCGCTTCGAACAACTGCTGCTCACCGGCGGTGCTGTCGGCCGTCTGCTGCTTGCAGCTGCGCTCGGATGCGCCATCGGTATCGACCGCGAGTACCACCATCGCCCCTCCGGGATTCGTACCAATGTCCTCATCTGTTTCGGCGCGGCGATGTTCACCTTTCTCTCCGCCATCATCGCCGGCGACAGCAGCCCCAACCGCGGCCAAATTGCTTCGAACATCGTTCAGGGCATCGGCTTCCTCGGCGCCGGCCTCATCCTGCACAATCGCGATCGCGTCAGCGGATTGACCAGCGCCGCCACCGTGTGGGCCGTTGCCTCCATCGGCATGGCTTGTGGCGCGGGGCTCTATTTTCCAGCCGTTTTCGCGACGGTCATTGTTCTCGTCGTCCTCGAACTGGTTCGCGTGCTGGAATACCGCGCCAATCTCAAGCTCTACTCCGTCACCTACGAAGTGCGCGGCTCCGATGCCGACCAACTCTCGATGGCCGTTCTTAAAATCATGGATCGCTTCAACCGACGCATGGAGGATTGCGTCAACCAGCCCATCGGTGGCGTCCAGCGCCTCTCCTTCGACGTGTCCGCGAATCGCCGCTTCCATCACAAGCTCGTCGACGCCCTCAGGACCGCGCCGTCCATCGCCGAAGTGCACTTCTTCCGCGATCCGGAGGACGAGTGATGCGCTTTGCGAAAGCGCAGGCCTGCGGCAACGACTTCCTCATCGTCGAGGGCCTCTGCAACTCCGAGTTGGCGAAGCGCCTTTGCGAACGTCACACCGGCATCGGCGCCGATGGTGTTGAGTTTTTCGAATCCACCGGTCCTCTCGCCGGCCGCATCCGCCTCGTCAATGCCGATGGCTCCATCGCTGAAATCTCCGGCAACGGTACCCGCTGCGTCGCCGCATGGATCGCCCAACAGTCCAATGCCGGCCCCGGCGACGCGATCACTCTCGAGACCGACGCCGGGCCCCGCACTTCCAGAATCATTGGCGTCGACGGCAACACATTTCAAATCGCCGCCGGCATGGGAGTCCCTGAAGTCCATCAAGCCCAGGTGACTTTGGCCGATAAGACGATCGTCTACGGTATCCAGGTCTCGATGGGAAATCCGCACTTCGTCATCGTGGTCCACGACGATAATTTCCGCGCCCACAGCCGCGGCTGGCAGGAACTGGGCCGCGAAATCTGTCTTCACCCGCAGTTTCCGAACCAGACCAATGTCGAATTTGTCCGCATGATCGACGCCGCAGCAATCGAAATTCGCATCTTCGAGCGCGGCGTCGGCCCCACCACTTCCTCCGGTACCGGCACCTGCGCCAGCGCCGCTGCCGTCATCGCCCACTGCGGCGGAAAGTCGCCCATGACCGTCCAGGCTCCCGGTGGTTCCCAGAAGGTGGAATGGACAGGAGCGAGCGCGGAGATGATCCTGATGGGTTCGGCGTCTCTTGTCGCCGCGGGAGAGGTGCTCCTTGCCTGAACGCTCTCTGAAACCGCCTGCCGTCGCGCCTGGCGCGCGCTTTGCCGTCGTCTCGCTCGCCAGCAGCGCCCGCTCCGACCGCATCACCCGCGGCATGGAAGTCCTGCGCTCGCTCGGCTACGAAGTCGTCCTTGCCGAACATGCGAGTGGCAAATACCCGCCCTACTTTTCCGGATCGGTTGAAGAACGCCTCGCCGACCTCCACAACGCCTTTGCCGACCCCGCCGTCGCTGCCATCATTTGTACCCGTGGCGGTTACGGATCCAATTACCTCCTCGATGGCCTCGACCTCGACCTGATCCACTCCCACCCCAAGCCGCTCTTCGCCTACAGCGACATGACCGCCATCCAGACCTGGCTGCTCGATCAGACCCGCCTCGTCTCGTTCCACGGCCCCATGCTCGCCGCCGACTTCTCCCTCGACAAGGCCGGCGTTCACCTCGAAAGTTTTCGTGCCGCCATCAACGGCGGCCTCGTTCGCGTCGGCGTGCCGCAGGGGCTTCGCGTACTTCGCCCCGGCACGGCGTCCGGCACTCTCTACGGTGGCTGCCTCAGCCTGCTCACCGCTGCGCTGGCCACTCGTTTCGCGCCAAAGACCGAAGGCAAACTGCTTTTCCTCGAAGACGTCGGTGCCAAGCCCTATCAGATCGACCGCATGCTCCGCCAGCTGATCGTCGCCGGCAAATTCGAAGGCGTTCGCGGCTTCATCTTCGGCGAAATGATGGAATGCGGTTCGCGCGGCGCCGATCCCGATCTGCTCCAGCAAGTCATCCTCCGCCTCCTCGAGCCATTCAACGTCCCCATCGCCATCGGTCTTCGCTCCGGCCACGTCTCCGGCGACAACGTCACGCTGCCCTTCGGCACCGAAGCCGAACTGCTTCTCGAAGGCGATCAGCCGCTGCTCCATTGCCTCGATCGCGCGGTCACTGTTCCAAGAAATGCCAGATAAGAAGCACATCCACCTCATCGGAATCTGCGGCACTGCCATGGCGTCTCTCGCCGGACTGCTGCAGCTGCGCGGCCATCGCGTCACCGGCTCCGATCAGGCCGCCTATCCGCCCATGTCCGATCTGCTCCGCCAACTCGGCATTCCCATCGCCGAGCCGTTTTCGGAAAACAACCTCCAGCCTGCGCCCGACCTCATCGTCGTCGGCAATGCCATCTCACGCGGCAATCCTGAAGTCGAGTTCATGCTCGACCAACGCCTCCCATTCACCTCGCTGGCGCGCTTGATCCACGACGAGTTCATTGCGCATCACGAATCGCTCGTCGTAGCCGGAACACACGGCAAAACCACGACGACCAGCATGCTCGCGTGGATCTACGAAGTTGCGGGCCGCAAACAACCCGAACTCGCGCCCTCCTTCCTCATCGGGGGCGTCGCCGAAAACTTCGCCACCAGTTTTCGCCTCAGCACCGGAAATCCCTTCATTATCGAAGGCGATGAATACGACACCGCCTTCTTCGACAAGGGTCCGAAGTTCATGCACTACTTTCCCGACGCGCTCATCCTCACGCACGTCGAGTTCGACCACGCCGACATTTACGCCGACCTCGAAGCCGTCAAGACCGCCTTTAAACGCCTCGTCAACCTCGTCCCCCGTCGTGGCCGCATCGTTGCCTTTGACGGATCCGACAACGTCTCCGAATGCGTGAGCCGCGCCTTTTGTAACGTCGAACGTTACGGATTCCAGGCCGATTCCACCTGGCGTCTCAGCGATCTGCATTTCGAAAACGGTGCCAGCTACTGGCGCGTCCTGCGATCCGGTCAGCCCTGGGCCGAACTGACTCTTCCCATGGCGGGCGAGCACAACGCCCTCAACGCCACCGCCGCCGCCGCGCTGGCCGCAGGACAGGGAATCGCTCCCGAACCCATCGCCGAAGCCCTCGCCACCTTCCGCAGCGTGCGTCGTCGCCTTGAGATCCGCGCCGAAATCGATAGCATCACCATCATCGATGACTTCGCCCACCACCCCACTGCGATTCGCGAAACCCTCCGCGCCCTGCGTTCCGCTTATCCAGGCCGGCGTCTCTGGGCCGTGATCGAGCCGCGCTCCAATACGCTCCGCCGCAACGTCTTCGAGCGCGAACTGGTTGAAAGCCTGGCCCTCGCCGATTCGATCATTCTTGCCGGCGTTTTCCACTCCGAGAAAATTCCCGCCGCCGAGCGCCTTCATCCGGAAACCGTCGTCTCCGCCCTGCAAATAGCCGGCCGCGATGCCGCTCTTCTCGAAAATGCCGACGCCATTGTTACAAATATCGTGCCTCGTCTCGCCTCCGGCGACGTGGTCGCCATTCTCTCCAACGGCGGCTTCGACGGCATCTATGAGAAACTGCCCGCAGCCCTCCGTCAGCGCTCGCCGCGCGACTAAACCATGTTCGCCACCCTTTTCCTGCTCGGCACCTGGATCCTCCTCGGCCTCCCAGTAGCCATCGTCCTCATTCCGTGGACCATCATCACCCGCGACATCCTGCCGATGTACCGCGCCGCGAGAGTCGTCGTTCGAGCCGGAATCCGCTCTGCAGGCATTCGAGTGGAAACCGCTTGGCGTCAACCTCTCGACCCTGCGCAGAGCTACATCTTTCTCTCCAACCACGTCTCGAATCTCGACCCCCCGATTCTCATTCCCCTTCTTCCGCTGCCCATCGCAGTTGTCCTCAAACGCTCGCTGATGAAGATTCCTCTCCTCGGATGGGCCATGCGCCTCGCCGGCTACATCCCCGTCGATCGCGACGGCCGCGTCGAAAGCGCGATGGAGAGCGCGGAAATCGCGAAGAGGACCCTCGCGTCCGGCATTCATATCCTCTCCTTTCCCGAAGGCACGCGTTCGCGTGACGGTCATCTGCAACCCTTGAAGAAAGGGCCGTTTTTCATGGCGGAGGAATCGGGAGCCGCGATCGTCCCTATTTCGATCTACGGCACCGAAAGCATGATGAAGAAGGGCAGCGTGAAGATTTTCCCAGGCACCGCGCACGTCCTCTTTCACGCGCCCATCCGTCCCCAGGATTACACAACCCGTGAAGACCTCCTCGAAGCCGTGCACGCCACCATCGCTTCCGGCCTGCCGGAGTGGATGCGGGCGTAACCCGCGACCGCTTGCGTCTGACAAGTCCCGGTTTTAGCCCACAAAACAAAAGAGCGGGCGCAAAGCCCGCTCTCCAATCCCTGGACCGTAATCCCTAATCCCTGCCTTACTTCACTACCGCGTTATACCCATCCCCCAGCAGTTTCGTCCGCATCGTCATCGCGTCGGCGCGCGTCGTAAAAGGCCCCAACTGGATGTGCAGCAGCTGATCCTGCGGCTCATTCCGAACCACAGCCGTGTATCCATGTTTCTTCAGGGCATCCACCAGGATTTGCGCATCCTGTGGAACCCGAACCGCCGCCACCTGCACCATGAAGCTTGCCGCAGTGGTAGCCGCAGCCGGTTGCAGTGTCGCAGTTGCGGGCGTCGCCGCAGGCTTTTGCGCTGCCGTGGTTGTCACAGGGGCGGTCGAACCCGGACTCGGCGCAGGTGTGCTTACCTGCGGCTGCGCTGTCCCAGGATTCTCCCCGCTCGGCCCACCGCCATCATTCGTCGCAGCCGATGGCGCCTCCACCGGAGTCAGCGTCTGATCCGCAGAAGGCTTCGACAGCCGGCTGTCCGGTGTTGGACTCGGCACATCCGACGAAGGTTGAGCCGCAGCCCGCGCTCCGCTTCCGCGGCCGACCGAGTAGCCCAGTCCAAAGAAGACTGCGCAAATCAGCACCAGCCCGAAGAAAATCGCCAGCAGGGAACGCGTCCCCAGCGCAATCTCGGTGTCGGTTCCAACCGCGTGTCCCAGGGCAGCCGACGAGCGCCGGCCCCGGACTACTTCCTGCTCTTCTTCGGTGTCGTATCGCAAAGGCATAAGGGACCTCTGAGGGATGAGAACCCGTTATTTTGTTTCCGGTGGCGGGCTGGCGTGGCCCGGGACAAACTTATTGAGCAAAGAAATCAATTCCATCGGCAGCGGGAACACAATCGTCGTGTTCTTTTCGACGCCAATATCGGTGAGCGTCTGCAGATACTTCAGCTGTAGCGTGACCGGCTGTTCCGCCAGAAGATTGGCCGCCTCGACCAGTTTCTGCGCGGCCATAAATTCGCCTTCCGCATTGATGATTTTCGACCGCTTCTCGCGCTCCGCCTCGGCTTGGCGAGCCATGGCGCGCAGCATGGTGTCCGGCAAATCCACCTGCTTCACTTCCACGCTGACCACCTTCACGCCCCACGGCTCGGTCCGCTGATCGATGATGGTCTGGATTCGCTGGTTCAGCGCATCGCGGTGCGACAGCAGCCCATCCAGTTCCACCTCGCCCAGCACCGACCGCAGCGTCGTCTGCGCGAACTGTGAAGTCTGATAAACGTAATTCGTAACCTCGATGACCGCTTTTGCCGGATCGACTACGCGCATCGTGATGACCGCATTAACCTTGATGGTCACGTTGTCGCGCGTAATGACGTCCTGCGGCGGCACTTCCATCACTTCCTGCCGCAGGGAAATCCGAACCATCTGCTCAATCGGCTTGAAGACGAAGATCAGTCCCGGGCCACGCGGAGGCATCTTGACGCGCCCGAGTTGAAAGATCACCGCCCGCTCGTACTCCCGCAGGACCTTGATGCAGTTCAACAGGTAGAGAACGATAATTGCGAGAAAAACGAGAATGGGTACGCTAAACATGACCGGGTACCTTACGCCCGGCTGTGATTCTACCGCACCCTATACCCTAAAGCCCCCGTAAAATCAGGCCGGAACACGCTTTTGTACCGGCTCCACCAATAACTTCAGCCCGTCCACAGCGCGTACCTGCACCGTCTCCCCCGGCGCAATCGGATCCCCTGGAGACTCCGCCAGCCATAGCTCGCCATGCACCAGAATCTGCCCCCGCGGCGCCAGCGGTTCCTGCGCCAGACCCACTGCGCCCACCAGCGCCTCCGGCCCGATCATCACCTTGTTTTGTCGCGCCCGCCAGGCAATCCGCACCAAAAACGTCGTGATCAGTCCAAATGCCAGCCCCGTCGCAATCGCCGTCGCCAGCTGCACGCGCATCTCTGGAATCGGCCCCGCCACCAGTGTCAGCGTTCCCAGAATCAGCGCAATGGTCCCCGCCGTCGCCAGAATCCCGTGGCTCGGGAACTTCGCCTCCAGCACCATCAGCGCAATCGCTCCAATGATCAGCGCCAGCGACGTGTACCGCACCGGCAGCAGATTCAGCGAAAACAACGCCAGCAGCAACAGCAGCGTCCCCAGCGCGCCAGGAATAATCGTCCCCGGCGTGTTGAATTCCATGTAGATCAGCAGCACCCCGGCGAGCAAAATCAGCACCGCCAGATTCGGATCCATCAACCGATCCATGATCTGTTCGCGCAGCGTCGGGTCAACGGCCACCAGGTTCGCACCCTTCGTATGAAGCACCTGATCCACTCCATTAAAGCGCTTCACGGTGCGCCCATCGATCGCGGCCAGCAGCGCTCGCTCATCCGGCGCCACCACATCGATCAGGTGCAGATTCTGTGCTTCCTGATCCGTGTACGACTTCGAATTCTCGACCGCATCCTGCGCGGCATCCACATTCCGTCCGCGCTTCGACACATACGACCGCAGAAACGCCAGCGTGTCGTTCAGGATCTTCTGCTTCATCGTGTCGTCAATCTTGCCGACCTCAACGACTGGGTGCGCCGCCCCCGCGTTCGTCCCCGGCGCCATCGCCGCGATGTCCGCCGCTTCCATCAGAAAGAATCCCGCCGACCCTGCGCGGCTGCCCGAAGGCGAAACATAAAAGATCACCGGCGAGGGAGAATTGAGAATGTCGCCCACCATGGTGCGTGTCGAATCCAGCAGTCCGCCCGGCGTGTTCAGTTCCACCAGCACCGCCTGCGCATGAATATCGGCCGCGCGATCGATCCCGCGCTTCAGATAATCCGCGCTGATCGGCTGAATCGTATCGTCGAGATGCAGCACCACCACCTGCGCATTCTGCGCCGCCACCCGCGCCGTGCAAGGCCCCAGCACGCAGAACAAGAACAGCAGGATCAGCACCAGCAGGAACAGAACTCCGTGGTGATGGCCTTCTCCGAACGCTGAACGTCGAACGCTGAACGTTGTTCTCATGGCCTTCCTCCTGCTCTCCGTTCGCTCTCTTGGTTCGCCTGCGGTCACGTTGCGCCGCTTTTCGCTGCCAGCTTTGGGCGAACAGACTCTCGCTGGTTTTCACTCCCAGCTACTGGCTGTCTTTACGCCTCTCCAGCGCCAGCTGCATGCCCTTCGCGCTCGCGCTCTCCGGATCTACGCGCAGCGCATCGCTCACATCGCTGGCCGCCGCGCTCAATTGGTTCGCCTGCAGGTCCAGCCGTGCCAGCACCAGATAGGCCGGCACATTCGGTGTCAGCCGGATCGACGCGTGGGCCTCGTCCCGGGCAGCATCCCCTTCGCCATCGCGCTCCTCCACTGCCGCCAAGCCCGCATGGGCCAGCGCCGACTGCGCATCGGCTTTCAGTGCCTCACGATACTCCCGTTCCGCCTCCAGTACCAGCCCTCTCTGGAAGAGCTGATCGCCGTCTTTCACCAGTTCCGACGCGCGTTGCGGAGGCGCCAGGCTGGCCAGCTGCGCTTGTTGCAATTGCTCCATTTCAAACGCCGCCTGCCGGAAACCCGCTTCGCTGTAACCGCGCTTGATCCGCGTCATCGGCCCCTGCGTGTCACCGATCGCGTGGCCCGGGTCCGGATTCGGTCCCGCGGGCGTCGGATTCTTCAGTTGCGCCTCAAAGGACTGCGCCTCCGTATCGCCCGGTCGCAGCGTCAAAACCTCCTGCAGTTCCTTCAGCGCACCATCGTTGTCCTTGCGATGCGCCAGCGCCACCGCAAGATTGAAGTGATAATCCGCGTCCCGCGCATCGGCCCCAATGGCCTGTTCGAAAAGCGCACCGCTGTCCTTGCCGCGACGGCTCGCCGCCACTCCCTGGTTGTTGACCACCTCCGGCAGCGGCAACCGCGTACTCACAAATGCGAATGCGTCCTCCGCCTCGCGGTAGTTTCCGGTGTAGAAGTACGCCAGGCCACGATAGAAATCCGCCTCCAGCGCGTTCGGATCATCCGTCGGCAAATGCCCCAGCGTCGTCGCGGCATCCTCATACTCCTCGTGCGCAAAATACGCGCGCCCCAGCGCCAGCCACGCCGAGTCGAACCCCGGGTCAAGCTTCACCGCCGTCCGCAAATGCTCAATGCCGTCCTTCGGGTCCGCAGCCACCAGCCCCTGGATGTATTCGCGAAACGCCTCGCTGTGCAGATTCCCGTCTGCCGCGACAAACGTCTGTTCATCCACGCCCAGCGTGGGATCCAGCTGCCGCGCTACCTTCCACGCCAGGCTGTTGATCATCTGCACCAGGTGTTCCGTCTCGCCCTGTTGCTCCACCGGCGCTCCCAGGTGCAGTCCGGAGACGTCCAGCACCTCGGCCTCGGCCGCCAGCGGTTCCGCCGTCCCATCTGCGCCCTTCGTGTAATGCCCGAAGACCACGTAGTCAGCGTCCAGCAACTGGGCAATCCGGATCGCCGTCGCGCGCGTTGGCTGCAGGTCCAGCGGCAGCCCCAGATGGTCGTAGGCGTAAAGACGGTCGCTGCGGACAATGGTCAGAAACCCCGCCGCGCTGAGCCGCCGGTTCAGAACATCAGGAAACGCGGAGCCCATCCAGTCGAGATTCTTGTCCGCGCTGCGATTCTCAAACGGCAGCACCAGCACCAGCCGCCCGTGCGGTTCAGACGGCTCACCGGGTTTCGTCTCCGAAGCCTCCTGCGCGCGCGCGATCCCCGCCAACGCCAGAACACCCAGCAGAAGGCAAGCCGCCAATCCGCGCAATCGTACCAATCCCCGCACCAAGCCGATTATAAGTCTCTCAAGCCGTAGCGGCTGCCTACCGCCTACGGCCTACGCAAGCCGATAAGGCTCGCGGTAGCTTCTGGTCAGCAACGCACTCGCTCCCGGATCGTTGCGAATCGTCTCCGTCTTCGGATCCCACTCCACCTTCCGCCCCGTCAGCATCGAGATCAACCCAGATGCCCAGGGATCGTCGAGTGATGCGCCGTCTGGACCGGCGTGATCGTCGGCTTGCGCGACTTCACGCTGTCCAGGAAATTCCGCCGGTGCTCGTCGGAGACAATCAAGGGCACCTTCCGCTCGCTCTCCGGCAGAGAATCCTCTTTCACCCACTCCGGATTCGACGCGTCGAACCCGCTCCGATCCACCCACACCCAGCCGTTCTTCCCAATCCACTTCGTGCCCATCGCAATTGCCGGCGACCCGCCAGCAATCGTCATCGTTACGTCGACCGGATAGCCCGTGACTTCCTTCTTGTACTGGCACTCGATGGTGTACTTCGTCGCCGTGTTCCAAACCGCATTCTCCGGCGGAAACTCCCCGTGCCCCTCCACCACCGACGGCCCGGTGCGATCGAACCCCAGCCCCCAGTGCGCAATATCGCCGTGATGCCCGATCCAGTCCATCAGCTGTCCGCCGCCTGTGTTGTAGTTCCACCGCCAGTTTTGATACACGCGCACCGCGATGTAAGGCTCCATCTTCGACGGCCCGATCCACGTCGCATAGTCAAAATCCGCCGGCGGATCCGACACCGCCAGATCCCACGCCGGCGTCCCCGGCACAATTTGCGAAGGATCCTCCGGCTTATTCGGCAGCGAAGCCAGCTTCTCCATCAGCGCAGGCAGCGTATGCGGAAAATCATGATGCCCGCCCGGCAGTCCCACTTCGACGTGCGTCACATCGCCAATCATCCCGTTGCGCACAATCTCCGCCGCCTTGCGGAAAGAGGGAAGCGAACGCTGCCATGATCCCGTCTGCCACATGACGTTGTTCTTCTCCACCGCCCGCACGATCGCCTGCTGCTCGAAGATCGTCCGCGCCAGCGGCTTCTCCCCATAGATATCCTTCTTCGCCTTGGCCGCCTCGGTCGCAATCACCGCGTGCCACTGATCCGGCACAGCAATCATGATCGCGTCGATATCCGGCCGCGCGATCATCTCTCGATAGTCGTGGTAGCCCTTGCAGTCCTGATTGCCGTAGGCTCCGTTGACCGTGTCCATCGCCGTCTGCAGATGCGCCTTATCCAGATCGCACGCCGCCACCACCTGGCAATCCTTCATGGTGAGGAACGCCTTCGTATTCGCCGGCCCCATCATTCCCCAGCCGATCACCCCAATCGTGATCCGATCCGACGCCGGAACGAAAGCCCCCCGCGCCCATCCATTACGCGTCGCCAGAGCCGCCGTGGCTCCCGCCGTCTGAAGAAACCGTCTCCGCGAAAATGACATGTTCCGCCCCCCATCCCTGACGATCTACGCGCCGCACAAACCCACGCCGCAACAACCCCAGGAAGTCTAGCACCGCAGCAATCATCTATTGGGCTACGGGCTCAAGGCTCAGGCCCTCAGCTCGGGCTCCAGGCTGGGGCTACCAGCTTAAGCTCCAGATCGAGGCCCAGCGACCGGCTACCGCCTACCGCCTGCACTTCCCCTTGACACCCTCCATTAACTGTGTATACTCAGTATATTCAATATGCACACAGGTCCCTCCTCCATCGTCCTCTCCCAGACCGGCGGGCCTCTCTATCAACAAATCGTGGACCAGATCAAACAAAAAATCGCTGTCGAAGAATGGAAAGCCGGTGAAGAAATCCCCTCCATCCGCCAGCTCGCCGTCGATCTCCGCGTCAGCGTCATCACCGTCAAGCGCGCCTACCTCGAGCTCGAGCGCGAAGGCCTCATCGTCACCCAGCACGGCAAAGGTTCTTTCATCGCCCCCGACGTCACGCCAGGTGCCCACCTTTACGAACAGGAACTCTCCAGCCATCTGGGACAGGCCGCGCGTCTCGGCACCACCATCGGCATGAGCGACCGCGAAATCGTCTCCCGCCTCCGCAAAGCCCTCGACGAAATCGACGACGCCCGTCCTGTCTCCCCGAAGTCCCTAAAGGAGTCCCAATGAACGACCTCTGCGTTCACCTCGAAGGCGTGAGCAAGCACTACCCTCACTTCCAGCTCGATAACATCAGCCTCGACCTCCCCGAGGGCAGCATCCTCGGCTTCATCGGCGCCAACGGAGCAGGGAAGTCGACCACCATCCGAATATTGATGGGTCTCGTCCGTCAGGACAGCGGTACCGTCCAGGTCCTCGGCCACTCCATGCCCGCCGAGCAGACCGCCGCCAAGCGCGACATCGGTTTCGTCTCCGAAGACATGCGTCTCTACGGCGCGTGCTCGCTCGACTGGCACATGAATTTCATCGCCTCCATCTATCCGCAGTGGAACCAGGCCTACGCCGACACGCTGGTCCGCCGCTTCGACCTCAAGCCGCAGCAGAAGATTAAGGGCCTCTCCCACGGCCAGCGCGTCAAAGCTGCCCTCCTGCTCGCGCTCGCCCGCCAGCCTCGTCTGCTCCTGCTCGACGAGCCCACCACCGGGCTCGATCCCGTCGCGCGCCGCGAAGTCCTTGCCGAGCTCACCGCCGTTCTCGCCGACGAGCGACGCACCATCCTCTTCTCCTCCCACAACACCCTCGACGTCGAGCAGATTTCCGATCGCATCGCCTTCATCGACCGGGGCCGCATCATCGCCCTCGAAGAAAAAGAAGACCTCCTCGACCGTTGGCGCCGCGTCCGCCTCGTCGTTTCCCCCGGCGCCGCTCTACCCCAGCTTCCCGGCGTAATCGAAGTCGGCGGCACCGACCGTCTCCCTGTCCTCACCACCAGTCAGTTCGATCCCGCCGTCGTCGCCCTCTGTCAGGATCGCGGCGCCACCGTGCAATCCATCGATCCCATGACCCTTGAAGAAATCTTCGTCGCCAACGTCCAGAGCAGAAGGGAGCTCCAGCCCGCATGAATTCCCAAATCAATTACTCCATGATCCGCCGCCTCATCCTCAAAGACTGGTACCTCAACCGCTGGATGATTCTCGGCTCCGTCCCCGCCGGCCTCGCCGCGCTCGCGCTCAATATCACCGGCAAACAATCCGCCTTCCTCATCAGCATCATCTTTCTCTGCTTCATCATCATCGGCGTCGGCTCGCAACTCGCCATTGCCAGCACCGTGAACGAGCGTAAGGAGCAGACCCTGGCCTTCATCATGAGCCTGCCCATCTCATGGCGCGAATATACCGCCGCCAAGATTTTCGCCAACCTCATCATCTTTCTCATTCCCTGGCTGGCCATCACCGCCGGAGCGATTGGGTTGCTCCTCCTTCCCGGCGCAGGGCACGCCTTTATCCCTTACACAGCGATCATGGCGGTCGAAATGCTCGTGACCACCTGCCTCATCATCGTCGCCGGCATCATCACCGAATCCCAGGCCTGGGCCACGGTCGCCATTCTCTTCTCCACCCTGGCCTTCAACATCCTTGGCTACATCTTTGCCCACATCCGCGGCATATCCCCTGAAATGTGGGGCAAGCAGATGCACTGGACCGCCACCTCCTGGACCGTGCTTCTGGCCGAGTTGGCTCTGGTGCCTCTGCTCCTCGGCCTCACATTCTTCATCCAGTCCCGGAAAACCGACTTCCTCTGATCCTCCACTGGACGATGTATTGGCCCTGCAACCAAGCGGGATCCTGCGACAGCAAATTGGCCCTTTCCACCTCGCCCCACGTCCGAGCTACGCGCTTTATCCGGCCACATAAGCGCCCCCCTCCCCCTTCCAACCCGCCCATCCCTGCCCGCATCCAATTTGAGATTCTGAAGAAATGAACGAAGCAGCGTTCAAAGTTCTGATGCCGGCTGCAAGGTCACGTAATCCTGGGCGATTGAGTTAGTCTCGACCGTGGACGTGGCCGCACCCCAGCCGGCCGGTACGATTCCCTGCACGATCTGTTGAGGCTTTCGCCTGAGGGGGCTTCATGAGCCTGATCAATCAGTCACCCTGTATCCCGCTCGCTCGCGAACCGAGGAGCTCAGGGCTGGACTCCGCAGCGCTCGAGAATCACACCACCCTTCCCGACGGTGAAGCCGACCTCGAGCGTCGCCAGTTGCGACTCGCCCTCGCCCAGGCGCCCGCCGCCATGGGAATTCTCAGTGGACCCGAGCATCGCTGGACCTTCGTCAACAATATGTATGTCCGCGTCACCGGCCGCAAGGGCCCGGAAGACTTCGTGGGCAAAACCCTCCTCGAAAGCCTCCCCGAACTCGCCGGTCAGTCCTTCAATGACCTCATGGACGAGGCTTACCGAACCGGCGAAACCTATAACGGCTACGAAGCGCTGGCTCGGCTCAATCGTGGCCCCGGCGGCGAGCCGGTCGATGCCTGGTTCGACTACATCTACCAGCCCCTGCGTAATGGCAACGGCCAGGTCGACGCCATCCTCGTCCATGCCATCGATGTCACCGCCCAGGTGGTCGCGCGGAACCATATCGAAGAAAGCCATCAGCGGCTACGCACTGCTCATATCGCCTCGCAGCGCCTGGTTGCCATCATCGAATCTTCTGACGACGCCATCATCAGCAAGGACCTCAACAGCATCGTCACCACCTGGAACGAAGCAGCCCAAAGAATGTTCGGCTATACCGCCGAAGAAATGATTGGCCAATCAATCCTCCGTCTCATCCCCGAAGAACTCCGCTATGAGGAAAACGAAATTCTCAGCAAGCTCCGCGCCGGTCAGCGCATCGAGCACTACGAAACCACCCGCCAAAAGAAAAACGGCCAGACCTTCGACGTCTCCGTCACCATCTCTCCCATCAAGGATGAGTCCGGCCAGGTGATCGGAGCCTCCAAGATCGCTCGCGACATCTCCGACCGCAAGCAGGTCGAGCGCCTCGTCCTGCAATCGGAAAAACTCGCCGCTACCGGACGCATGGCTGCCGCCATCGCCCACGAGATCAACAACCCCCTCGAGTCCCTCATCAATGTCATCTTCCTTGCAAAGCAATACAGCCAGCCCGACAGCAAAACCTACAGCCTGCTGGCCACCGCCGAATCCGAACTCGAACGCGTTGCTCATATCGCTCGCCAGACTCTGGGCTATTACAAGGACACGTCCTCCCCCACCGACTTGCACCTCCACGATCTGCTCGAGAACATCCTCACCGTCTACAACTCCAAAATGCTCGCCTCCGATATCCGGGTCGAGACCCACTTCAACGACATGCAGAAGATCAGCGTCAGCAAAGGCGAAATGCTGCAGATCTTCTCCAACATCATCGCCAACGCCATCGATGCCATGCCCCGGGGCGGCGTCCTTGGCATCGTCGCACGCAATGTCCTTGGCGATGCCCGCGATGGCATTCAGGTCACGGTTCGCGACAGCGGCACCGGCATCCAGCCCGAAAACGTGGAACGAGTCTTCGAGCCCTTCTTCACCACCAAGGGAAATCTCGGCACAGGCATTGGCCTGTGGGTCGCTAAGCAACTGGTCGAGCGCCGCGGAGGGCAAATCTCCCTCGTCAGCAGCCCCGCCGCGAAGAATTCCGGCACTACGGTTACAATCTTCATTCCGTTTGCGCAGCCGGTTTCCCGCAAAGGCATCGCCGATTCGCTGCGGAACTGAGGAGTCAGATACGATGGGGCCCCTGGAGTACGGTTCGATGTACGTTGCAGACGACCCACGGGGTGCCCGGCAGAGCGTCTCATGGCGCGAAGACGATTCGCTCCAGACCCAACCGGAACGCCGCCGTGTGCTCATCGTCGACGATCAGCAACTCATCGCGGACAGTCTCGCGGAAATCCTCAGCAACGCCGGCTTCGAGGCGCTTGCTGCTTACGACGGCTGGGAAGCGCTCGAGATTGCCCGCCGCCTCCACCCCGACTGGCTTCTCTCCGACGTCCTCATGCCCCGTATGAACGGAATCGAGCTTGCCATCGCCTTCCGCAATCAATATCCGAAGACCGCTATCCTGCTCTTTTCCGGCCAGGCCGGCATCTCCGAAATCCTGCAGGATGGAAAAAACCGCGGCTACGAGTTCGAGCTCATCGCCAAACCCATCCATCCTCTCCGCATCATCGAACGCCTCAGCGAAAAGTAGTCGTCCGTACCCGCCTCCCGCTTACGCCGCCGTCTTTCTGTACAGAACCACCCAGTGCGCCCCGATGTCAGGGTTGGGATACAGCCGGGTAGCAACGATCCTTACCGGCGGAGTTCCCGGAAAGAGCAAAAAGGACCCGCCCCGTCTCGGGATCTGATCCGCAGCCAGCCTCCGATCGATCCCCTGACTCGTCTCTTCAGCCTCACGAAAATCAACAAAACGAACCGTAGCGAAGTCACTCATAAACTTATGCCGCCTGTAGCCGCCGAATCCGTCGTAGTAATTCAAGCGGAGGAAAGGGTTTTTGCAGTAGCTCAAATCGATGTCCGGAGAATCGTGCTCTCCGCACCAGTTCAGCACTATCCGGTTCCGCCGAGAAAAGCAGAACCCCGCATCCCGGCATCATCGCCCGGATTTCAATCGCCGCATGCACGCCATCCACCTCCGGCATGCTCACGTCGCTGATGAATAGATCCGGACTCCACCGCCGCGCTCTTTCGACCGCTTCTCTTCCGCCGTACGTCACGCAGGTTTCATATCCGTGCTGCGACAGAATCAGCGCAAGCGAGTCGGCCACCAGCCGGTTATCGTCTGTGATCAGGACTTTCCGCCTGTGAGCGTCCGGCATAGGGGAACCTCAGAGGACCCGGAAGCAAAAGTATAAGACAACGCCAATGCACGCTGTAAAACCTCCGATGCCTCAGGCGTGATTTGGCGTTTCGCAGGTTCCCCTGATGCAATTCAGACATGACGAGCCGCCGTGCTCACTCGATCCCTCAGGGCGTCAGAAGGCTCGTCGCTCCCATGTTCTCCGGCAGGTTCAGCCACCCATACAGCGCGAGCGTGTTCCAGTACGAGAGCGAGCGCCCATGCAGGTCGCGGAAATGCGTGCCGTTATCCCACCGAACCGCCGAACTCGGCTGAACGCGAATTCCCCAGCGCCCTGGAAAATTCCACCACGGTGGCAACGCGTAAAGCGGGTCCTTCTCTTCGCCGGTCGCCGCCGGCGGCATGTTAAAAGCGTGCAGCACTCGGCTTCTGGTTCTGCACCATCAGTCTCGTGGTCGCAGCGCCCTTCGACCCAGGAACGGCTGCGGGCTTCCCGCCGCAACGATTGAGAGGATGTTGGCAATTCGCCAATTTTGGTCCTTTAAGCCCGCAAGCTGTTTTGAACGGAAAGTCCGCTTCTAGCGCACAAAGCAGGGGAGATATTTGTCCGACACCCAAGCCGGAATAATCTTCCCCTTCGCGACTCGAAGGTGATTTTCACTGAGAACATGGTCCGCCCTTTCAACTTCGAAGGAGAACGTCCTTTGCACGCCTCCCCGGACGACCACAAGCGCTATCAAACGCGGGGTGGGGCTGCTCAGCAGACTCGCCATTTCCGCGTCGGACTTGCCGTGCGGGTCGATGCCGTTGACCGCAAGAATGTGGTCCCCCAACGGACTCCGCTGCGCCGCGCAGGGCCGTCTTCAATTCCGCCGACCGTAATCTGGGCTCCGTGATTCCCAGACGAACACCTCGAAGCCAGGATAGTAGAGCGTTTTGTCTTCGGGATAATGCCGGTCCGTGAAAATCGTTCTGTTATCGCCAGCCCGCATCGCTTTTTCGAGAGGCTCCTGCGTTTCTTTCCGATCCTTCACGTCTGCATCGGTCGCGTTGAGATCGACTTGAACGTCATCGACCTGCTTCAGGCCGTTAGCCTCCAGAATCCCGGAGTAATCTTCGCGTTCCATGGTCACGGTGTAGGTCGTCTCGCCTCTGGCAAACTGCGTCGTCACGTTACCCGGGATGTCAGTCAGGGACAGATGCTCTATCACGTCCGAAAAGGCGCGAATGGGTCGTCGATCGACGGTTAGGAGAACGTCTCCCAGATGGATTTCAGCTCGTGCAGCAGGTGAATTCGGCGCGATGCCTCCCACAAATGTCGGGCAGGACGGAGAGGGATAGTCAGAGGCGAACATAGCTAGACCAACTCCATATCGGGGCTTGTGCCCAACCCCATCGGCCTGAAGAAGCGAGAGGAAAGCTAGGGCAGGGATAACAACGCTTCGCATTTGGGCACACCTCATGGCGATTTAAAACAGAATCGTACTTCGTGGAGTGCGACGCGGGTGACCAACTCGACCCTGGAAGACGGTCTCTGGGACGTGCTCTCGTTCCGCAAAGTAAGACGATGGGTGGCCGGTAATTTGAGCCGCCTTGCGGGCGTCCGAACCCACAGGCGAAATCCTGAGCGAAGTCGAAGGACCTTTGGCTGCTCGGACCAGGATGAAGGGAATGGTCGGGGCGGAGGGATTCGAACTTGAGCCGTTTTGCGGGCGTTCGAGCCCGCAGGCGAAATCCTGAGCGAAGTCGAAGGACCTTTGGCTGCTCGGACCAGGATGAAGGGAATGGTCGGGGCGGAGGGATTCGAACTTGAGCCGTTTTGCGGGCGTTCGAGCCCGCAGGCGAAATCCTGAGCGAAGTCGAAGGACCTCAAATGGTCGGGGCGGAGGGATTTGAACTTGAGCCGTCTTGCGGGCGTCCGAGCCCGCAGGCGAAATCCTGAGCGAAGTCGAAGGACCTTTGGCTGTTCGGACCTGGATGAAGGAATGGTCGGGGCGGAGGGATTCGAACCCCCGACCCTCTGCTCCCAAAGCAGATGCGCTACCAGACTGC
Source organism: uncultured Acidobacteriaceae bacterium (assembly GCA_963705765.1). Taxonomy (GTDB): domain Bacteria; phylum Acidobacteriota; class Terriglobia; order Terriglobales; family Acidobacteriaceae; genus Palsa-343. The sequence goes on from CAVPKU010000024.1 coordinate 55,825, forward strand.
GCTACGCCCCGACTCGTCTGATTGTAGCCCAGCATGCTCGCGATTCTGATCGCCTTCCTCCTCTCCGCGCACCGCCTCACAACCTCCTTCTTGGAGCCCGCCGGCCGCTCCGGACCCAGTTAACCATTTCGATAACAGAAGGCGTTCGACCCCTCCGCATCCTCTTGATTCCACGCACCCGCCACCCCCGGACCCCCCTCCAGCCAAAAACCGGAGACCGTCAGGCTCGGACCTCACATTCGCTGCGCCAGCCAGACCAGGAGCACCGCCAGCAAGATGAAGGGAACTGCCAGGATGAACAGCACCCCCGCCAACAGGCTGCCCAGGAAGGCGTAGTCCTTCCAGGTGTGCTGGTGCGGTTGCTGCAGGTGTCGCACCATCAGGTGGTAGTTGCGCCGATTCGCCTTCCACGCGATGTCGAAGATGTCGCCGAACAGCGGGATCGATCCGATCACGACCTCGAGTCCGAGGTTCACCATCATCCGGACCAGCGTGATGTAGGGGACGCCTCGGATCCAGGCCGCGACGATGATGACGAAGGAGGCGATGCCGGCGAGAATGTCGCCCAGCCCCGGAATGAGTCCGATCAGTCCGTCGAGCCCGATGCGAATCGGCGTGAACGGGATACGAAACCAGTCGTCGAGGAGGTGCGCGAAGAAGTCGATGTTCTCGTCGGAGAACCAGCGCTCAGCCTTCTGACGCACGGTCAGCGCAGGGCTGGATGCGGCTGTCTCCGGCGGCAGAATCTCGGGTTGAGAGGGCTCAGACATGCTATGCCACAAGCGTGCAGGCGACCGAAAGGCCTGTGGGGCCAATGCTACAATCAGGCTTGGCACGGCGGCTATAGTTCAGCGGCAGAACGCCTGACTGTGGCTCAGGATGTCGTGGGTTCGATCCCCACTAGCCGCCCCAGCTGACCCCTTCAAACCAGCGCCCGGACACCGTGGATACTCAGGCATCACCACCAACAAGCGGCCATGTCTATGTTGGCTGCTCGGGCTGGGCATATCCCACCTGGAAACCGGTTTTCTATCCCGAGAAGCTGCCCGCGAAGAAGTTCCTGGAGTACTACGCCACGCGACTAAACTCGGTCGAAGTCAATTACACCTTCCGCAGCTTCCCGCGCCGAACCGCAATCGACTCCTGGCTGGCGCAGACCAGTGACGGCTTTCGCTTCTCGTTCAAGGCGCCCCAGCGGATCACCCACTTCCAGCGCCTGCAGGATTCCGGGCCAACGCTCGAAGCCTTTGCCGGAGCCATCGCGCCGGTCGCAGAAGCCGGACGTCTCGGCCCGGTGCTGTTCCAGTTGCCGCCGAACTTCAAGGCCGACGAGGGCAGGCTCGCGCAGTTCCTTGCCGACGCGAAGTCGTGCAGCTTCCGGATCGCCTTCGAGTTCCGCCACCTGTCGTGGTTCGAACCCGCGATCTATAAGCTGCTCGAGCGGCACAATGCGGCGCTGTGTGTAGCCGAGAGCGACGACCTCGAAACCCCCGACGTCGCGACCGCTGACTTCAGCTGCTACCGCCGGCGCAAGACGGAGTACTCCGACGCGGAGCTGGCGGCGATCACCGCCGGCCTGCGGGAGCGCACGCAGCGTGGCGACGTCTTCGCCTACTTCAAGCACGAAGAGGAGCCGACCGGTGCCGTGTGGGCGGCGAAGGTGCTCGAAGCAATCCGGAGCACCGCGTGACAGCTGCGATGGCAGCCCGGATCGAAGAAGAAGCCGAGTGGTGGACGGAATTCGTTCCCCGCCGCTGGATGCGCAACGGACACCTGCAGACACTGGCTGGCAACTTCCTGCCGCGGAAACTCGTTCTGCCGGAGCCGGAGCCGCTGCTGGTGGAAGTCGAAGGCCCCGTCGCGGGATACGGCCCGAGCCAGGTCCTCTGCCATTGCCACTGGCAGCCGGAAGAAGTGAGGCGCGACCGCCTGACGGTGGTCCTGATCCACGGTCTCGAAGGCTCGTCGAACTCAAAGTACATCGTTGGAAACACCGCGCGCGCTCTGGCGGCGGGGCTCAACGTGGTGCGGATGAACATGCGCACCTGTGGCGGAACCGATGCGTTATCCCCCACGATCTATCACTCCGGCCGCTCGGACGACGTCGGGTGCGTCGTCGAGAAGATCGTCCGCGAGCAGGGTGTTCGGGCGGTCGCCCTGGTCGGCTATTCGATGGGCGGCAACCTGGTCTTGCGATGGACAGGCGAGGTGAGCCCGAATCCACCGCGAGAACTGAAGGCGGTCGTGGGCATTTCGCCGCTGATGGATCTTGCCGCGTCCTCCGCGGCGTTGCACCGGCCTGAGAATCGCATGTATGAGCGCCACTTCCTGAGCTCCATGCTGGCGCGGGTGCGACGGCGGATGGCGTTGTACCCGAGGATCTACGCCGATGCTCCGGTGGACCGGATCCGGTCGATGCGGGGTTTCGATCAGGAGATCGTGGCGCGCTACGGCGGGTTTGCCGATGCCGACGATTACTACTACAGCGTTGCCAGCTCGAAGTACGCCAGTGCGCTGCGAGTGCCGACGCTGATCGTCCACGCTTCGGATGATCCCTTCATTCGCTTTCTCCCCGAGACGCGCGACGCCCTGGTGGCGAACCCGTGGGTGACGTATCTTGAAACGCAGCACGGTGGACACTGTGCCTTTCTCGCCCCGGCAACGGTGGTTGGGGACGATGGTCGCTGGGCGGAGGCGACTCTTCTGCGATTCCTCTTGCAGACCGCGGGCGGGGTGACAGCAGCCGACAGTGCGAGGGGCTGAGGTGGAGGCCGACTGGGCGGTAGAGATCGGCGCGCGCCTTCCGATGATCGACGCCGACTGGGCTGGGTTCGTCGATCTGCGCAGCGACGTTGGGGCTGTCGATTCGATTCCGGAGACAGCAGCCGAGCCAGTCCTGCGCGATGCACTAATCACGTTGAACGCGGCGGATTCGCCCGTCTTCACCAGCAAATGCGATCTCTGGGCGCTGACCCCCGCCGAGATCGATCCGGATGAGTTTGGATGTGGAGCGACCGACCTTCTTCCAGAAGGGTTCGCGAGTTGGATCGATGTCATTGCACGGGATCGAGCCGTGTTCGACTCTTTCGAACAGCACGAGGCCTGGGTGCGACGGTCGACCGACCGGCTGCGCACCGCGCCTGTCTTGCATGGACGAGTCGATCTTGTGGTGCGATCCGCCGTCGCTGCTGCAAGCGAGGGATTCGGAATCACCCTGTACGCCGCCGGTTGCGGAGTGGATACACAGGCCGCGCGCGCCGCATGGGGCGAGGTTTTGCGTGCGGCTGTGGCCGCTACAATGAAAGAGTCACGGGCGAGTAGCTCAATCGGATAGAGCACCGGCCTTCTAAGCCGGGGGTTGTGGGTTCGATTCCCGCCTCGCCCACCATTGCCTTCTCCTGGCGATCAAACCCCCGCATAGCAGCTCAACTTACTGCACCGTCAGTGTGACTACCGCTGAACTCGTCACCTGGTTGGTCTGAGGCTGCGTCGGAGTGGTTGTCGTACCGCCGATGGTGGTACCACATCCGCTCGTGAGGAAGGCCGCGATGAAGAGCAGGGCAACGCCCGCCGCGACTCCGACCGTGCGCAAACCTGCGCGCCGTTTCCTCCGCCGGAAGGGAAGCAGCAATAACGGTAAAACTGCGAATGCAGATGCGGTGACAGGCAGCGTCTCCGTGAAGACCACGGTGATGCGATAGGTCCCCGACGGCGTCGAAGGCGCGGTTGCCAGCGTGACGATGCCCGTAGTTGCGGCATAGCTGCAGGTCGCGCCGGACGGAAGGTTAAGGCAGATGGTTGAGACATTCGTAGCGCCTGTCGGAAGAACGACCGTGTAGGTTGCCGTCGAACCCGCCGCGACAGTCGCTGCAGACGGAGTGAATGCTGGTGGTGTAACTCCGGGTCCGGCGGAGTCGATTTCGAATTGGAACGTGTTCGAGGTGCCGCCTCCTGGCGCCGGCGTTTGGACGGTGACGTTCGTGATGCCCGCGGCTGCTACGGCCGTTGCAGGCACCTGTGCTGTGAGTTGATTCGCGCTCACCATCTGCGTGGTCAACGTCGAATTGCCCCATGCGACGGTGGAGGCAGACGTAAATCCGGAGCCGTTCACCGTCAACGTGAAGGCGGGGTTCCCGGCCAGGGTCAATAGCGGCGACATTCCGGTGATGAGAGGGGCGGAGTTCGACGTTCCAGTAACGGTGATGGTGACGGCAGAAGAAGTGGACGCGGCGAAGACGGTTGTGCCGCTGTAGGTGGCGCTGATCAGGTTAGCCCCAGTGGGGAGCGCGCTGGTAGTCAGGCCAGCGGTGCCGTTGGTGAGGGTCGCATTCCCGAGCAGCGTAGCGCCGTTGTAGAAACTCACCGACCCGCCGGTAACGGTTGTCCCCGCAGCCGCGACCGTCGCCGTAAGAGTGACGGGCGAGCCTGCAGTGATCTGCGTTGCGGACGCGGTGAGCGCGGTCGTGGTCGCCGTCGTTCCGACCGCGCTAACGATGATGGTGATGGCGGCGGATGTGGACGCGGCGAAGACAGTTGTGCCGCTGTAGGTGGCGCTGACCAGGTCAGCTCCGGTAGGCAGCACGCTGGTGGTCAGGCCGGCGGCGCCGTTGGTAAGAGTCGCGGTCCCGAGCAGCGTAGCGCCGTTGTAGAAACTCACCGACCCACCGGTCACGGGTGCGCCCGCAGCCGAGACGGTCGCCGTCAGAGTAACGGGCGATCCCGCAGTGATCTGCGTTGCCGACGCGGTGAGCGCGGTCGTGGTCGCCGTTGTTCCGACCGCACCAACGGTGATGGTGACGGCAGAAGAAGTCGACGCAGCAAAGCCGGTTGTGCCGCCGTAAGTGGCGCTGACCACGTCAGCTCCGGTAGGCAGCGCGCTGGTGGTCAGAGTGGCGGTGCCGTTGGTGAGGGTCGCGGTCCCGAGCAGCGTGGCGCCGTTGTAGAAACTCACCGATCCGCCGCTGACGGGTGCGCCCGCAGCCGCGACAGTCGCTGTCAGAGTGACGGGCGACCCTGCGGTGATCTGTGCCGCGGATGCGGTGAGCGCAGTAGTGGTTGGGGCCGCACTAACCGTGGATCCAGGCAGAATCTCGATCGCCGCGCCATCGAAGTTAGTGCCGCCGTTGGAGAGGCCAGTCGAGTTGGCCATCTGCCAGTTGAACGAGATGGGGCTGGTCGAGGTGGTGTAAGCGTACCCGTAAGGATCGCCCGTGTCCCAGCTGCTCGCGTCGATCATGCCGGTCGCCCAGATGGAATTGAAGACGACCCCGGGCGTGAGCGACGCGGAAGGCGGCCCGATGCCGAAGTAACTGGTGGCGATCGCAACACTGCCCGTGGCGGATGGAGTAAAAACCGGATCGCCGGTGATGCTCGCGTTGATAGAAGAGGGCTGATATCCGATGTCGGTATTGACGGTGGCGCCGACGCAGCCCGTAGAGCCGCCGGTGGTGGCTGCCCCAGCGATGTCGTAGAACAGGACGTGATTGTTGATACTGCTCGGCGTCCACGAGATGACGAGATTCTGTCCGCCACTGCCGGTGCCGAGGCAGGTGGAAAAGATCTGCGGATCAAGACCAGGATTGGAGAAAGGCGTGCGCGTCCAGGTGTGGCCGGCATTGTCCGTGAGATTCGACATGTCCCATCCGCCGACCGACGGATTGGAGGTAGAAATCACAATCGCATTGCCGCTGGAAGGGAATGGAACGGATACCGTATTGGCCAGGATGCCTACGTAGTGCAGGATGCGAGTGACGTGAATGCCGGTGGGCTGCGTGCCGGCGCCCGCAGAAGGCTTGAAGGCTGCAGCAACAGCGTTCCAGTTGCGCCCGTTGGGATCGCTCACGGTGATCGCTGGGGTATACGCGCCATGCGTCGGCTGGATGCTCACCTCATTCGCGTATCGGTCGACCGTATTTTCCATCAACAGCGCGCCATTGCTGTCCGGCGTGGCCGGGCCCATCGGTGGATCGTACTCGGGGTACTGGTAGGTTTCCTCTCCATAGTTGAAGATCATGTCGCCGTCCGTCGTGGTCGTCACCGGACCAGGCTGCACGGTTCCTTTCAGGCCATTCGCGGCGGCGGTCGCGTCGAGACAGGCTGCAGGCGCAACGCCGCTGACTTCGTCGTAGGTGAAGTGGAGAGGTTCGTCGTGAACCGCGGGTTGGCTGAGATGAATGGTGATGAGGTTGGTACCGGCGGTGGCTCCGCAGATGTAGAGCAGTTCGCTCTCTTCGCCGTCGGCGGCGTTCGTGGTGGTGACGGCGGTTTGCCAGCTGCCGTTATTGTTGTCCGTCACCGTAATGCTTTTGGAACTGACGTGCATCACCGTGAAGACGAGCAGATTGCCCGGCGAACTGGGCGCCATCGGAAACTTAAAATCCTGCAGGGTCTCACCGAAAGCGGTTCCGTCCGCCACGCTGTCGATGTGGTGCACCACACAGGGGTGCGTCGTATCGCAGTCCGGCCAGATATAAGTGGGTGAGGCGGCGGCGCTGAACTGCACCGCTAGGGGCAGGAACGAGAGGAGGATCGCGCCTTTCGTGATTGCGAGCGCCGATTGCATGCGCCTGGAGGCCCAGCTTGCCATAATTGTCTTCTTGGACGGATTTTGTGCTGCGAAGTTGAATCAGGAAGTGAAGTCAGAGTGAAAAGGAAGCAGTGAGCGGGGAAGTCCCTGCAGGAAACCATCGGCAGTAATCACTACCCGCAGCAAATCGAAACGACCGTGTATTACGTTGCTTCGAGACGTTATGCAGCGGGTGGCTCAGCTGATCTCGAAGATGTTCTCGGTTTTGGCTGCCTGTGCGAGCGCGCGGTCGGCGAGTTTGGCTGCGATCGCATAGAACGGCGCTGCGTGCGGGCTATCGGGACCGGCGAGCGCAATGGGCATACCGGTATCGCCGCCATGACGGATTTCCGGTACCAGTTCGATCGAACCGAGAAACGGGACGTTGAACTGCTTCGCGGTTCGCTCCGCCCCACCACGGGAGAAGATATCGATTTCCTGGTGGCAATGCGGACAGGTGAAGTGCGACATGTTCTCGACAATGCCCAGAACTTCGACGTTGACCTGGTGGAACATTTCAAGAGCCTTGCGCGCGTCTTGTAGTGCGACGTCGGAAGGTGTGGAAACGACAACCGCGCCGGTGAGCGGAACGGTCTGGACCAACGAGATGACCACGTCGCCGGTCCCCGGCGGAAGATCGACGAGGAGAATGTCGAGTTCGCCCCACTCGACCTGTTGCAAAAACTGGCGAATGATCTGGTGAAGCATGGGGCCACGCATCACCAGGGGCTTGTCGCCGGGAGAGATGAAACCGACCGAGATGACTTTGACGCCGTGCGCGACGTTGGGCTCGATCTGGTTATTGGCCAGCACGGTGGGCTGACGCGAACTGCCCATCATGAGAGGGACGTTCGGGCCGTAAATATCAGCGTCGATGAGCCCGGTGCGGTGTCCGAGTTTGCCGAGGGCGATCGCGAGGTTCACCGCGAGCGTAGTTTTGCCGACACCCCCTTTGCCGGATCCAATAGCAACGATCGATTTAACGCCCGGCAGGGCAGTGGGAGGCGGCGGAGTGGGAGCATGACTCATGTGTTCAGGGTACAGGGTACGGAGAGCACGGTACAGAGTGTCGAGTGTGCTCCTGTAGTCTGAATAAGAAGGGGAGAGATTCCATGGACATGAACGGTCCGGCGCTGCCGCCGCGCCCGGTGGCTCAGTCGCAGTCGGAGATGACCGAGCTGGTTTTGCCCAATGACACCAACACGCTGGGCAATCTGTTGGGTGGACGGCTGATGAACTTTATCGACCTGGTCGGTGCGATGGCCGCATATCGGCACGCGCGCAGTCACGTCGTAACGGCTTCGATGGAGCACATCGACTTCATTGCCCCGGTTCACGTCGGCGATCTGGTGATCCTGAAATCCTCCGTCAACCGCGCCTTTAAGACCTCCATGGAAGTGGGCGTCAAGGTGTGGGTGGAGAACACGATTGCCGGTATTCACCACCATGTCGCATCGGCGTATCTGACTTTTGTCGCCATCGATCCGCAGGGAAGACGGGTGCCGGTAGCGCCCCTCGTGACGGAAACCGAGGACGAAAAGCGTCGCTTCGAAGAGGCCGGACACCGCCGCGAAGTGCGCGAGGTGGAGGCGCGACGCCGTCGCATCCCGAAGTTCGAACCTGCCAAAATCTGACCGATTCAATTCCCAGGTAAGTTCTTCGATTCCTCTTTGGTGAGGATGCGGATTTGTGCGCCGAAACGACGGTAGTTGCGGAACTCAAACTCGTTCAGGACAGCCTGATGTTTGCCTTCGCGCAGGCTGACCGCGCCGCGCACCGGGAGCAGATAGTCGTGACCGTTGATCGTGATCCAACCGTAATCGACGGAGATGCTGGACGCGCGAACCTGCAGGTTTTCCGGAATATCGTCAGCGTCGATGCTGATGCGCCGCACGCTGCGCGTTGCCTTGTCGAGATAGACCAGCCCGTGGAATGGAACAGCGTGTTGCCGGTTGTTCAAACCCGTGAGGTCGAAGTTGGAGTTGGCGACATCGACCTTAAAGGCGAAGACCTCCACCGGCTGGCCATCAAGGACGTCGGATTCTTTCCAGGTGAAGCTGGCCTTGGCCGACGGCGCGAAGACCAGCTGAAACATGCCGCCGAATTCGCCGACAGAATGCGCGAAGTCGAGTTCGCTGGCATCAATGCTGCTGGGCTGGCCGTTCAGCTGCATTGTCGTACGTGACTCCTGATGGTCGACGTAGCGCATGAGCTGGACCATCGTGTCTTTGTGGTGCCAGTCGCCGTGCCCGCCGGGATCGACGGAGTGGTCCGTGATTTCAAGGCAGAAGAAATTCGGCAGCGAATCAGACCAGGCAAGTACCCGTTGCCGCGCCCCTTCGATGATGTCGTGAACCTCTGCATCGGTAGGCGGCGGCACAGGATTAGTGGGGCTGGCGATCTTGAAATGGCTGTTGCCGGTAACCGCATTCGCCGTCAGGCGCTGGTCCGAAGCGATGTCTCCGTTATCGGAGAATGCCGCGAACGATGCGACCGGCGCGTTCGAGTCGGCGATAGTTCCTTCCACGGAGAACGTCGCGCTGTTGTCGGCGGTTTGCCCATCCTGCGTAAGAACCACTTTGACCTGGTAGTTGCCAGGCGGAAAGGCGCTCCCCTGCACGGTGCCGAGATAAGGAATCGCGTTTCCGGCGTCGGAGACCTTGCGCAACTCGAGTGGCATCTTCCCCAGCAATTCATGGTTGCGGAGGATCTGCATTTCCAGCTGTGGCTGGCTGCTGCTGCCCGCAACGGGATGAACCATGAAGAAAACGGACAGGCTGTGCGTCTGTTCGGGGAGCACCGCGCTGAGATTCGGGACGACGCGGCCATTCATGTAGCGCATCGGCTCGAAGGAGGAATTCTCGTCCTGATGAAGCGGTTCGACGCTGCGAACCAGAGCGATATCGCTGACTACGGGACCGTGCGGAGCGGGGTCGATGGTGAAAGCGGTACGCTGCGCGCCGGCTTTGTTGCTGGCGCGATCGACGATGACAGTTTCCAGCGTGTAGGTGCCAGGCCGAGCCGAGAAGTGCCGCTGCATGGTAATGACTTGATTGGGATCGTTGCGCAGAACGTCCGGCGTTTCGTGAAGAGGAACGTCGTCGCTGAAGCGTTCCAGTACATCGCCCTTCTCATTCTTGATCACCGACACCATCGTGACGTGAACCGAAGACAAGTGCGTTGTGGCATCCTCGTGCGTTTCGAGTTCCGAGACGGGAACCTGAACCGTGAGGGCGCTGGTATTGCCATCGGGCAGTTGTCCCAGGTGGAGAATCGAGGCCTGAAAGCCAAGCGCCGTCGGCAGCGTTGAACTGGCGAGGATATTCAGCAGGGGCACTTCAAACGGACGGATCCCGGAGCCGTTCTCAGGCGGGACCGCGAAATAGCCCGCTCTCGTCCGGATCACAAGGTTCTTGCGCGCAGTCTGAACGGCAATGGGGCGGAACTGGCCGTTGTAGGTCTTGATGTTTGGCGTATAGGACGCTTCGTAGTACGAAGTCAGATCGTCGTGCAGTTGTTGCAGAGGCTTCTTGAGGTTCGATCCCGCTCGGATGTAGATACCGCCAGTCCCTGTAGAGAGACTGAGCAGCGGGCTCTGCACGTCATCCATCGTCCCGAACTCAAACGAAGCCATATTGTGAGCAGCGTCCATCACCTGTCCGATGGCGGGCCCCGACTGTCCGCGGCCGTAGCCGGTGCTGCCCAGAGCGTCGGCGGAAGCCATGGCGCCGCCCGGACCCTGCCCCGCCATCGCCATGGCGCCCATCATCTTGTCGCTGGCCTGCTGATTGAGCGAGAGCGTATCCACAGCGCAGATCGTCACACCGGCGCGATTGGCCTGGCCAACGATGGACTTAATCGTGTCGCGCGTATCGCTGTTCGCGTTCAGGCCCGTCGCAAAATACAGGATGAGCTTGCGGCCCGTGATCTGGCGCTGCGTGCGTGCGAGCGCCAGCAGCGCGGAAAGTGATGGATAGTCGTGCTGATCTTCAAGGATTCGTCGCGATTCGTCGAGCCCGGTGAGCAGGAGTTTCGCGTGAGCGCGATCCGAGGCGTCCCCGCTCAGAGCGTCACCCTCCGAAAGCGAGATGAGGTCCTTCTCCTGCGTGTTTAGCCCCGCGTCAGGATTCGTAGCGTGAGGGTCCGTCGCCGCGAAGATCGCTTTATCGACCAGCTCTCGGTTCGAGGTGTAGGGCTGGATCAGCCGAAGCCGCCCACTGATCTGCAGAACGGCGTAGTCATAGCCCTTGTCCGGAATGGCCTTGAGGATCTTGGCGGCGATGTCGCGCGCGTTTTTAGCCGGGCCCTTATCCAGGCGATCGAAAACCAACGTGACCAGGTGCTGCGAGTGACCCGTGTCCGTAACAAGGTGAAGATCCGACAAAGTCACGGGCGTGCCGTTATCGGTGATCGTGAAGTCGGAGGCCTTGAGGTCGGTGATCGGCTTGTTGCCTTTGTTGCGAACCACCAGGTCGAGAGAGACCTCGTCAACGGTCGTGCTCAAAGCCGGAGCGGTTGAGGGCTGGGACTGTACGGACGGAGGGACCGCGGACGGCTGCGGGGACGGCGATTGAGCCCCAACGAGAGGCGCCGTCGCGAGTAGAACGACGGTGGTCAGGGAAAGACGCAGAGCGCGACGGGCAGGGTGCGCTCGGAACTCGAACAGCATTGTGGGTACTCCCTGCAGCCGGGTGAATAGGGCCCGGGTTATAGAAGTGGCCGCGTTGGGCTCTCCCGTGGGTGCCTACACGATACGCCCGGGTCCTGAGGTAGACAACAGAAAACAGGGAGCGGAACAGGCACCTGTGCGCGCGGTCACAACAGGAATCCCTGTAGTGTTACTTTGCGCGGAGACGCCCGGCGAGACATCATGAAAGAGTCGGCGAAGCATCAGGAGGAGCATGGACAAGGCAGCGGGACTGAAAGAGATTCTCGAGCAGGATCCTAAAAACGCTTTTGCGCGGTACGGGCTGGCGATGGAATATGGCGGGCGAGGCGAAACTGACGCGGCCCTGGCCGAGTTTCATCAATTGCTCGAGGATCATCCCGATTACGTGGCCGGATATTTCATGGCCGCGCAGACGCTGGCCAGAGCGGGACGCGACGCGGAGGCCAAACAGAAACTCCTCGATGGGCTCGAGTGCGCGCGGCGTACCGGGAATCAGCACGCGGCGCGCGAGATGCAGGCCATGCTCGACGAGATGGAGATGGCGGAATAAAAGGGCCCACGAAAAATTGGGCCTGAGGGTTCCCAACTGTGCAAGACGGGGACGGGCGACGCGAGCATAATGACAGGAACATGAAAATCCCCCTGTTCCCCCTCAACATGGTGCTGTTTCCAGGCGCGGCGTTGCCGCTGCACATCTTCGAAGAACGATACCGCGAAATGGTAGGGGAGTGCCTCACAGAAAGGAAGGCATTCGGCGTGGTGCGCGCAGACGGGGAGCAGATGTCGATCGTCGGTTGCACCGCGCAGATCGTCCGCGTGATGGAGCGCTACGACGACGGGCGGATCGACATTCTTTGCGAGGGAATACAGCGGTTCGAGATCGAGGCGCTCGATGAGTCTCGGACGTACCTGCAGGCCGATGTGGAGTTCTTTGAAGACGATGGCGTCGGGTCGACGCGCGACGACCGCCAGGACTGCGCCGCGCTTCATTTTGCGACGCTGCATATGGCCGGAATCGAGACTCCGTCGATGCATCTCGATCTGAACGCGCCGGTCGCTTTCCAGTTGGCGGACGCCCTGCCCTCCGACCTCGGGTTCAAACAGCAGCTCCTCGCGAGCCGATCCGATGCGGATCGGACTAAAAAGCTGCGGGATTTTTACAACGATCTGCTGCCGCGTTTAAGCGCGAAAGAACCGCCCGGCCAGGCAGGGCAGTCCAGCATCCCCATACACTAGAGAGAGCCGTGAAACGGTGGACGCGCCTCAGGCGTCCAATCCCCAGGTGTCACTGGCACAAAAACAGCCGGCAGCGACAGGAGTATCGATGGCCACTCGACAGAGCACGACCGGGACGGAACCTACCCGCACAGCGCATTTGCCGCAGACCCTGGGCGAGTTGCGCACGCACGCTGAATACAGCGAGACGCGGCTGCGGACGCGCGCCGTAAAGGACGAGATGCGCGAGAACCTGATCTGCCGCCTGAAATCCAAACAGTCGGTGTTCCCAGGGATCATCGGGTACGAAGACACGGTGGTGCCGCAGATTGTGAATGCGGTTCTGTCGCGGCAGAACTTCATTCTGCTCGGATTGCGTGGGCAGGCGAAGAGCCGCATCCTGCGCGCGCTCACAACGCTCCTCGACGAACACATGCCCTATATCGCCGGATGCGAGATTCGCGACAATCCCTATGCGCCGTTGTGCCGACGGTGCCGCGACCTGATCGTGGAGCAGGGCGATGCGACGCCGCTGGGGTGGTTGACGCGCGATGAGCGCTATGTAGAGAAGCTTGCGACTCCGGACGTAACGGTTGCGGACCTGATTGGCGATCTGGACCCGATCAAAGCTGCGAAGGGCGGTCACGACCTGGCCAGCGAGATGACCATGCACTACGGTCTGCTGCCCCGTGCCAATCGCGGCATCTTTGCGGTGAATGAGCTGCCCGATCTGGCGGGCAAAATTCAGGTCGCGCTGTTCAACATCATGCAGGAAGGCGATGTGCAGATTAAGGGCTACCCCGTGCGGCTGGAGCTCGATGTCGCCCTGGTCTTCAGCGCGAATCCGGAAGACTACACCGCGCGCGGCAAAATTGTGACGCCGCTGAAGGACCGCATCGGCTCGGAGATTCGCACGCATTATCCGGAGACGCTGGAAGAGGGAATCGCCATCACCACCCAGGAAGCGTGGACAGAACGCAACCAGAGTGATGCTGTGATTCCTCACTATCTGCGCGAGGTGATCGAGCAGGTGGCCTTCACGGCGCGCGAAGACAAGAAAGTCGACAAGCGCAGCGGCATCAGCCAGCGGCTGCCGATTGCCACGCTGGAACTGGCCGTTAGCAACGCCGAACGGAGAGCGCTCATCCACGGCGAATCGCTCGTCGTGCCGCGCATCGGCGATCTCTACACCGCTCTGCCCGGCATCACAGGCAAGCTGGAACTGGAGTACGAAGGCGAGATGAAGGGCGCCGACACCGTCGTGCGGGATATTGTGCGCGCTGCCATTGGTAAGGTTTTCGACCGCTATTTTGCGGATGTGAACACGCAGCAGATCGAGCAGTGGTTCAATCTCGGCGGCTCGGTGAAGATTTCCGACGCGCAGGCAGCCAAGGCAACGCTGGAGGAACTGAAACAGATTCAGGGATTGACGGAGAAGCTGGCTCCGCTGGGAGTGAAACTGAGCGACGGTCCGGAACTTGTCACCGCTGGCGCTGAATTTCTGCTGGAAGGAATGTGTTCGCATCGCCGGATCAGTCGGAATGAGGAGCGCAGCTTCAGCGCGCAGAAGAAGGGACCCGAACGTCCGGACCGCGCGGAACGCACCGAGCGCACCGAGGAACGGGACTACGAGCAGTGGCAGACCAAGCGGTCGAGACGAGGAAGCTTCAACTAATGTGGCGTCCAGGAAGTTCTTAACATGATCGAAATTGTCATTCCGAGCGAAAGGAGCCCCAAACGCTTTTCTCCGGGGTCCCCAAAGAGCGCTGTTGCTCTTTGGGGTGGAGCTTGGGGGTGGTGAGCCGAGGAACCTGCTTTTGCCTTCCCATATTTTGGCAAAGAGCCTCGGGGACACTTCACTGGAGTCGAGATGAAAAGCGTTCGGTATACGAAGTTCACCGGTGATCTGGCGAGCGAGATGAGCATGGACGATGTGCTCAAAGCGCTCTCCGACTACCTGCTGGACTCGGGCTTTCAGAATCCGTTTGCCGAGTTCCAGGATCTCGACCAGACGATAGAGGACCTGCGCGAAGCCCTGCGCCGAGCCCTGGAACAGGGCGACGCTTTCGACGAAAGCATCCAGCAGAAGATCGATCAGATGGCCGCGGAGGGCAAGCTCGACGAACTCATCGACAAGCTGATCAACCGCCTCGAGAGCGAGAACTATATTTCGACCACTTCATCTCAACAGCAGGGACAGGTGACCCAGCAAGCGGGCCAGTCGGGGCAGGCGCAGGACGCGCGTTTCGAGGTGACCGATAAGAGCCTCGACTTCCTGGGTTACAAGGCGCTGCGTGACTTGCTTGGATCGCTGGGAAAATCGAACTTCGGCCGCCACGACACACGCCATTGGGCAACGGGCGTCGAAACCAGCGGCGGATCGCAGCCCTATGAATTTGGCGACACGCTCAACCTCGACGTCACGGCGACGCTGAAATCGGCGATTGCACGCGAGGGGCTCACGCTGCCCCTGAATCTCGAGTACAGCGATCTGCAGGTCCACCAGAGCGAGTACCAAAGCTCGTGCGCGACGGTGGTGATGCTGGATTGCTCCCACTCGATGATCCTCTACGGCGAGGATCGCTTCACGCCGGCGAAAAAAGTGGCCATGGCGATGGCGCACCTGATCCGGACGCAGTTTCCAGGCGACACCCTGTCCCTCGTGCTCTTCCACGATTCAGCCGAGGAACTACCCATATCCCAGCTGGCCCGCGTCAAGGTCGGACCGTATTACACCAACACACGCGAAGGCCTGCGCATGTCGCAGCGCATCCTCTCGCGCCAGCGCAAGGACATGAAGCAGATCGTCATGATCACCGACGGCAAGCCGTCAGCCCTGACCCTCCCGGATGGACGCATCTACAAAAATGCGTTCGGCCTCGATCCCCTCGTCGTCAGCGAAACGCTGGAGGAAGTGGCGCGCTGCAAGCGGCAGAACATCATGATCAACACCTTCATGCTCGCATCGGACTTCGGCTTGGTGCAGTTCGTGCAGAAGGTATCGCAGATGTGCCGCGGCAAGGCCTACTTCACCACCCCGGAAACGCTGGGCGAATATCTGCTCATGGATTTCATGCAAAGACGCATGAAGACAATCCACTAAAACCAGAGTTCAGAGTTTACAGATCAGAGTTTCGACGTCCTTCACCAACCGGACTTTGGCGTCCTCGGCGGCTAATAACGCTCGCTAATCCCTAACCCCTAATCCCTGACGAGTCCCGTGCCGGCACATATCTCACATGAAAGCCGCGCGGCGAAGCATGAAAACCCGCATCCAGAAGAAACCACGCCAGGAAATGCTCGTGCGCAGGCCCGCCACCGATCGCGTCGATCAGCAGGCCGCCGTGGTGGCGGGTTTCCGGAGTCTGTAACAGTTCCTGAGCAAAATTGGCGAGGAAGCGGGCGACATCACGCGCCACTGTGGAACGGTCCGGCTCATCGGCGGGGAGAAAGACCTGCAGCGCAGGATTATTGCGGCGCAGATAGCCGACAAGATCGCCGTTGCGCAGGATGACGTTGGCGCCGACGCTGCGGCTGAGCATTCCGGCATTGTCCGCAGACGCCAAATCGGGAGTGGGCCAGCGCAGAATGCTCCCCCAGGGATTGGCAGGGTCGGAGGCCGCCAGTAGGACCATCTCTGCCTGGCCGGGACTGGAAGTGCGCAGAGAGCGCAACAGGTCGACAGCGGCGGGCTGAGAAAACTGCGCGCCACCCAGGCCCGCAACGAAATAACCGCGCCGGATGCGGCCCTGCGTCTCCAGCGCCTTCAGCACTTCATATACCGCCGAGAAACCTCCCGGCACATTTTCCTGCGCAACCGTTTCTCGCGTGACGATGCCGTATCGCTGCAGCAGTTGCAGCGCGATGGCGTGGGACCACGTCGTCTGCGCCCCAACCGTGGTTCGGTCCGGGAGAGTGACGAGGGTCCAGCGGCCCTGCGCAGCAGGCGGCGTCGTGCGACGCGACCGAAATGCCGGCTGGTTGTGAACCCGCTTCGCAGACCGTGACGGATCGGGTCTGGCAACGAAAGCGCGCAGAGCGTGAAGAGTGTCGTTGGTGACGAAACCGTTCCAGACCAGCGACCAGAGCGCATCGACCGTTTCGCCGGAATAGCCTCCACCGGTGGCGTCGTGCAGTTCTGCGAAAAACGATGCGCCCGAATGCGCCAGGTAGTCGAGGATTTTCTGTTCGCGAGGCGTGAGCGGTTCAACCGGCGCGATGCGCGGAGGCAGCAGAGTCCCAATCCGGTCGGCCAGGTAAAAGGCGATCCGGCCATCGTGTTCGCCAATGCTGTCGAATCCGCACCATGTGATTTCACCGGATGCGATCAGCGTGTCCAGATCGCCTGGGGAGTAGCGACCCAGGCGCGCAGGAAGAATCTGAGATTCGAGCAGCGAGGCGGGCAGAGGCGCGCCCTGCAGCGAATCGATGGTATCGAGCAGGGCGTCGAGTCCGCGGCGCTTTTGCAGAACCCCCTGCCAATGGGTTTCAAAGCGTGCGAACAGGCCCGGTTCAGCGGGCTCGATTTCCTTTCGTAACCGTGCCAGTGACTTATTCCGGATGAGGCGCAGGGATTCGGCGTCGCAGTACTCGCGCCCCGCGGCCTGAGGACGGAATGCGCCTTCGAGGATCCGGCCCTCGTGAGTGAGCGTGCGCAGCACGGTTTCGACGATCGCCACCTTTAAGGCGAATCGGACAGAGACCTGGCTCACTGTGAAGGGGCCGTGCGTGCGCCCGTAACGACGGACAATTTCAAGCGCCGGTGCTGTCACCGGAGCCAGCAGCGATTTGGGGATCCCTTCGGGGAGTTTCAGGCCGAGGGCATCGCGATAGCGAGCCGCGTCTTCGACGGCGATGTAGCGGGCATGGCCGGCGATTTTGACCGGGACGATGCGACGAGCCGTAACCAGCGTGCTCAGGGACTTGAGAAGGTCCGGTGTCGCAACGCGCAACGCGATTTCGTCGCGCGAGAGATCGCCAAGGCGCAGAAGGACGTCGTGCAGACCATCGGCGTTGCGGATGCGCTGATTCTCGCCCAGCAGCTGGAGTTTCGCTTCGACCTCCTCCATGGCGATGGGGTCGAGCAGTTCGCGAAGATCGGCCTCGCCAAGTAGATCGGAAAGCAGCGACTGATCGATGGAGAGAGCGGCCGCTCGGCGTTCGGCCAGCGGAGCGTCGCCGTCATAGATGAAATTGCCGGTGTATCCAAAAAGCAGGGAAGCCGCGAAGGGTGACGGTTTCGGCGTGTCCACGACGTGAACCCGGATGTCACTCTGCTCGATGGAGCGGAGCACATCGAGGAGCGCCGGCATATCGAAGGAGTCGCGCAGGCACTCCCGGTGGGCTTCGAGAATCATCGGAAAGTCGGGATATCGTGAAGCCACGGCGAGCAGATCGCTGGCGCGCTTGCGCTGCTGCCAGAGCGGTGCTCGCATCTGCGCACGGCGGCGCGGGAGCAGAAGCGCGCGCGCAGAGGCTTCGCGAAACTTCGCTGCGAACAGAGCGGTCGAGCCAAGCTGCCGGACGACCAGATCCTGAGCGCGATCGGCGCGCGGCACAAGCAGCGCCGGGTCAGGCGGCGCGTCGGTGTCCGGAAAACGGAGGACAAAGCCATCGTCGGTCGACATGGATTCGACGTGCGGCCCCCCCGCCGCCAGGATTTGTGCCGCCGCAGCCATGGCCCACGGTATGTGGATGCGATTGCCAAATGGAGTGAGGATGCAAACGCGCCAGTCGCCAAGCTCGTCACGAATGCGCTCGATCACGATGGCGCGGTCGTCGGGGACAACGGTGGTCGCAGCCTGCTGGTCAGAGAGGAACTGCAGCAGGTTCTCCGCAGCCTGGCTGTCGAGGTCGTGCTCCCGAACCAGTCGGCTGATCGCAGCATTCGGAGGCAGAGCGCGGATTTCGCGGACCAGCGCGCCAATGCGCCGTCCAAATTCAAGAGGGCGGCCCGCCTGGTCGCCATGCCAGAACGGAAGTTTGCCAGGCTGGCCGGGCGCCGGAGAAACCAGAACGCGGTCGTGCGTAATTTCGTCGATGCGCCACGTCGACGCGCCAAGCGCGAACACCTCACCCACGCGAGATTCAAAGACCATCTCCTCGTCGAGTTCGCCCACGCGGACCGGTTTCTTGTGCTCGCCCGAGAGAAAGACACCGTAAAGACCGCGATCGGGAATGGTGCCCGCGTTCAGGATGGCCAGCATCCTGGCGCCCTCGCGCGGCGTGAGCAATCCGGAATCGCGGTCCCAGGTGATGCGCGGTCGCAGGTCAGAGAATTCGTCCGAAGGGTACTTGCCGGAGAGCAGGTCGAGCACGTTGTCGAAGGTCGCGCGCGTAAGCGTCGTGAAGGGTGCGGCGCCGCGCGCGATGGAGTAGAGGTCATCCGCCGAAATCGAGGGCTCCCGCGGAGGCTGGCCTTTCAGCCGCGGTTCGGCCAGCGTGGGCGGCTGTGCCACCGTCGCGACAATTTGCTGCGCCAAAACGTCGAGCGGGTTGCGCAGGATCGACGTCGCCTCGACGTGGCCTTCATGCATCGCCCGAGTAACGGCAGAACAGGCGATGAGATCGGCGCGAAATTTCGGGAAAATGATGCCTTCGCTGACGACGCCAACCTTGTGGCCGGCGCGTCCGATGCGCTGCATGCCGGCGGCCACCGAGGGCGGCGACTCAATCTGAATCACGAGATCGATGGCGCCCATGTCGATTCCTAACTCCAGAGAAGAGGTCGCGACAACCGCGCGGATCTCGGCCGCCTTGAGCTGGGTCTCGATTTCGGCGCGCTGTGCTGCGGCCAGCGAGCCGTGATGCGCGCGGGCCAGGGGTTCCCCGGCAAGGTCGTTGATCAGGCCGGCGAGCCGTTCGGCCGTGCGCCGATTGTTGACGAAGATCAGCGTCGACTTCCGCCGGCGAATGATCGCGAGCAGCCGGGGTGGAATGGTGGTCCAGATCGACGCGCGTTTCGCCTTGGAATCGGGAGGCAGCGCGGGATCCGGTTCCGGCACCTTCATGTCCTCAACCGAAACTTCAACCTTCAGTTGCAGTTGCTTCGAAGTGGCGGCCTGGATGATGGTCACGGGCCGACTGCCGGTCGCGCTGCCTTCGTCGCGTGATGCATCATTGCCGCCGAGGAAACGCGCCACTTCTTCCAGAGGTCGCTGCGTCGCGGAAAGGCCGATGCGCTGCAGGGGTCTCGGGGTAATGGCTTCGAGGCGCTCCAGTGTGACGGCGAGGTGCGCGCCGCGTTTGGTGGGGACGAGTGCGTGGATCTCGTCAACGATCACGGTGTCCACGGTGCGCAGCGCCGAGGCGGCGCCCGAGGTGAGCAGAAGATAGAGGGATTCCGGCGTCGTGATAAGAATGTCCGCCGGATGGCGGCGGAAACGGGCGCGCTCCACTTGCGGAGTGTCTCCAGTGCGAATGGCAATTGCAGGAACGCGAAAGGGGACCCCCGCCGCGCGGGCCAGCGCAGCGATCTGTTGTAGAGGGGTCTGCAGATTGCGCTCGACGTCAACGGCGAGAGCTTTGAGAGGGCTGATGTAGACGATGCGGGTCTCGCTGGGAGCCGGCTTCTGCTCTTTCGCTTCGGGAAAAGAGTGGAACGTAAGACGGTCGAGGCACCAGAGGAAGGCGCTCAGCGTCTTGCCGGTGCCGGTGGGAGCAAGAATCAGAGTGCTTTCGCCACGCGCAATGGCCGGCCAGCCAAGCCGCTGCGGAGCGGTCGGCTCGCCGAGGACAGACCGGAACCATGCGCGGGTGATGGGATGGAAGAGCGCGAGCGGCTCGGAACTTTCAGCGGAGCCGGGTGTGATCTTCTTCGCAGCCATTCCGCATCTGAGGATAAATCCTGTGTGCACATGCCCGTCGCTTTGGGCAGAGGGGCGAAACTCCATCGATCCATTGGGACAAGATTCGACGTAGATCTGGGACGACAGAACCGACTCCTGTCGCCAATTTGCGGAGTGGAGGCTGAAGCACGAATCGAATATCGTCACGACCCCAGCACGGTCGCGAAAATCAGGCGAGTCAGCACCGCAGGCGCTGGTGTGGCGTCCCGGAAGTTCTGAACAGAATCGAAATTGTCATTCCGAGCGAAAGGACCTACCGCCTACGGCCTACCGCCTTCCTCATGACTTCCGTACCATCCGTCCTCTCGATTCTTCTTGATTCGCTCCGTCCCCCACGCCACACTAAGAACCAGAGGGGAATGCCTGCCTTGCAGACATTCCCCTTCGTATTTCCGTGCGGTCTCGGTTGGCGTTCTATTGCTCGACGCCGCCCGCTTTTTTGAAGACCCGACGTTCGCGAACTCCGCTCTGTGCAAAGACGGACCGCGACCCAACAAGGGAGGGTTAACCAGGGTGGTAAATCTCAGAATCGACTCCGGGAACTTGTCAACGGAACCCCCCTTCCACAACTTCCGCAGAATCAGCAGGGGTCCCGCACTGCACCCGAAAGAGACACGGTTTTCGGATGACAAGAGAGTCATCTCCGGGTCTCTAAGGGAAATTGCCCGGACCTCGGTTCTACACGAGCGGCCAACTCGATCCAGGGTCAGGAATCCGGGGTTAATGACGATGTCAATATCCGGCGTTGACTCCGCAAGTTGTCAACAGAAACCCCCTTCCGCAACTTTCGCAGAATCAGCAGACGTGCCGCGCTGCACCCTGAAAACACGCGGATCCGCGATGACAAGAGAGTTATCCGTTGTGAATGGGCTTGTACCACACTGTCTTCGGGGCGAGCATCGTTTGCCAATGGGAGTCCATACGGGGTTGTTCGCTTAGACCGAGGAAGAGAACGCCGTCCTGGGGGAGCGCGCGGTGCATTGTCAGCAGAACTTGCCGGCGCGTTTCCTGGTTGAAGTAAATCATTACGTTGCGAAGGAAGATGACGTCGAACCTGTCGGAGAGGGCGCCAGGTTGGCAGAGGTTGCGCTGCTGAAAGCGGCAAAGACGTTTGAGGTCGGGGTGAACTTCCCATTCGTCACCGGTGCGAACGAAGTACTTCACCAGCATGCGTGCCGGAAGACCGCGGTTGATCTCGATGCGCTGGTAGCGGCCTGCGGCGGAGCGCTCCACCATCTCTGCGGAAAGGTCGGTGCCAAGGATCTCGATTCGCCAGCCCGCCAGCAAGGGAAAGTGCTCACGCAGCAGCATGGCGATGGAGTAGGCTTCCTGACCGGAGGAACTCGCGGCGGACCAGAAGCGCAGGGTGCGGGTGTCGCGACGCGCCTCGATCAGGGCGGGGAGAAGCGTTTCCCGCAGATAGTCGAACGTGGACGTGTCGCGAAAAAAGCTGGTCTCGTTAATCGTCATGGCCTCGGCAACAGAACGCTCGAGGTCTGAGCCGCCGGAGGAGCGCAGGGCTGTGACCAGCTGACTCAGAGAACTGAGGCCGCGATGACGCAGTAGCCCCTGCAGACGCGACTCAAATAAGTAGTCCCGCGACGGGTCAACCTGATTGCCGGAATGGCGCATGACCAGCCCACGGAGGTACTCGTAGTCGGGAACGGTGGCGCTCATCGGAGAAGGGCCTCCACACGAGGCGCCCGCGAAGCGGGGGAGGAGACAAGGCGCAGAATTTCGCCCGGGATGGCATCGAGGGGAAGAACCTTGTTGGCCAGTCCGGCGTTCGTCACCGCGCCCGGCATGCCCCAGACAACGCTGGTCGCAGCGTCCTGGGCAAGAATGGTGCCGCCGGCGGCGCGCATCGCCCGGGAGCCGTGCAGCCCGTCGGAGCCCATGCCGGTAAGGATGATGCCCAGCGTGCGCCCTCCGCAGACCTCCGTTGCCGTGCGGAAGAGAACGTCGACAGAGGGACGGCAGAAGTTTTCCGGGGCATTCTGATTGAGGCGGAGACGGAGATCGCGCAGGATCTCAAGATGCCAGTCGCCGCGCGCGATGTCGATCACACCCGGCTCTGCACGCGTGTCCGGAGCGGCTTCGCGGACGTGAAGCGGGCAAAGGCCGTTCAGACGCTCGGCCAGCAGTCCGGTAAACAGACGAGGCATGTGCTGCACGATCAGGATGGGCAGGGGAAAGTTCGCGGGAATTTTCGGGAGCAGCAGTTCGAGTGCCGCCGGACCGCCCGTTGAGACTCCGATGACGACGATCTTTGGGGGATAGGGGACGACAGCGGGCAGCGAGGGACGCTGCGGTTCCGGAAGAGGGGCGGGGGTGCGGGTTTCTTGCGCGAAGAGCGCCGTGATTTTTGGAATCAGCTCGCGGCCCAGAGTATCGACGCCGTCGCGCAGGTTATGCTGCGCTCCCGGTTTCGTCACGTAGTCCGTCGCGCCGCGCGCGAGAGCCTCGATGGTGATGCGCGCCCCTCGCGAGGTCAGAGTGCTGCACATGATCACCGGCACGCGCCGGTCCCGGCGGCGGAGGGCCGAGAGGACCTCGAGGCCATTCATGCCCGGCATCTCAATGTCGAGCAGAACCAGATCGGGATGAACGCGATCGAAGGTCGCAAGGCCTTCTTCGCCGGTAGAAGCCGTGGCCGCAATTTCGAAAGAGGGCTGGGGTTCAAGGACCATGCGCAGCAGACTGCGCATGACGGCCGAATCATCGATATGCAGAACGCGCACCTTGCGTGGAGGCTGGGAGGTGCGTGCAGGCACGGGCGACAGAGTCATAGCTCGTCGACTCCGGCGATGCGCAACTTGTCGAACAGGCCCGCTTCATCGAAGGGCTTGACGAGGTACTCGTCGGCTCCGGCAAGCAGAGCCGCTTCGATGTGGTCGTTCTCTGCCTCGGTCGTGACCATGACGATTTTTGTGGCGGCAAGACTCTGATCCGCGCGTGCCGCCACCAGCAGTTCGTAGCCGGACATGACAGGCATGTTCCAGTCCACCAGCGCCACATTGAACGGACCGGAGTCTCGCAGACAGGCCAGTCCCTGTTTGCCGTCATTGGCTTCCACACACTCGATTCCATGTTCCGAGAACAGAGAATGGAGGTAGTTGCGGATGAACCGCGAATCATCGACAACCAGAGCGCGCATGGGTCTCCTTTCGCCGCTCCCCAGCTCAGACCGGGAAGGCGCTGGCGAGTCGCATGGGATCGAGGCGCTCGGGCTCGAGGCTGACCAGCAGCCGGTCCTTCAGCTTCCACGCACCATTGAAGAGGACCTGGCGCCGCGCCTCAAGCGTGGCTGGATTGGGTTCATGATCGGCATTGGAAACGTGGAGGACTTCGCCGACGGAATCCACGAAGAGCCCAAAGAGGCCATCCCCGTTTTCAAAGACCAGCACATCTTCCCGCGTTGGCGCCGGCTCCATCGCGAGCAGGCGGCGCAGCGAAACTGCCGTCAGCACCTCGCCGCGATAGTGCACCAGGCCGCCTACAAAATAGGGGGCGAGAGGCACCGGCTGCGTGGCTGGCTTGCCGAGAATTTCAAGCACGTTGGCGATTGGTATGCCATACAGGGTGTCGCCAACCATCACCGAACAAACTTCCTGCGTATGTTTGTTGTTCGCTTCGCTCATCTCATTTCCTCCTGCGGCGGGGCGAATCCCTCCAGTCCGCCGTCGGCAACGTTTTCCAGGGACGGGATGGAGGAAAGGCTGACAATCCCGGTCACCTTCTCATGGAGAAGCGTGATGCCTTCCGCAGCAAGGCCGGAGCCCGCCTCCTGAAGCTTGCTGCCTCCGGTGACGTCCAGCACCTGAGAGACCGTCATGCCAACCTGGCGGCGGCCGTCGCGGCAGACCACCACGGTCATTTGCGCATCGGGATCGTCGCCTGCGTCGATGAACTCGGCTGCGGCGTCGTCGAGAGGCAACAATGTTCCCTCAAAACGCAGGACCGGTCGCGATCCGGCGCGCTCGATCCTGGAGCGCGGGATGCGTTCGATACGGACCACCGTTTCCAGTGGCAAAGCCGCGCGCCTCTGCCCGGCTTCGACGAGCAGAAAGTCCTGCCGGCCCGCTGCTTTTTCCTCACCCAGGGCCTCTTCAGTTGTCGAAGAAAGACTGACGTTGGCGTTCTGTGCGATGGCGCCGGGATTCAGGATCAGAGCCATCTCACCGTTGCCAAGAATGGTGGCGCCGGCGTAAAAGCCAATCTCGCGCAGGACGGCTGCCAGCGGTTTGACGACGATCTCCTCAGGGTCGGCGAGGCCGTCGACGACCAAACCGAAGCGGCGGCCGTCGGCATTCAGGATGGCGATATCGCAGGGTGCTGTGCGTTCCCGTGGAGACTGCTGCAGCAGCCGGTCCAGAAAGACCAGAGGGAGCAGGCGGCCGCGCAGGCGATAGAGCGCAGCGTTCTCGATCCGCTCGATGCGGCTGTCGGTCTCGCCCACGCTCAGATGGACCAGTTCGGTCAGAGCGGTCTGCGGCACGGCAAAATTTTGGCCGCGGCTGCGTACGATGAGCGCAGGAATGATGGCCAGTGTGAGCGGAATGCGGAGGCGCAGGATCGACCCCTGGCCGGCGCTGCTCTCGACCTCGACCTTGCCGCCGATCTTCTCGACGTTGGTCCGGACCACATCCATGCCGACGCCGCGTCCGGAGACACTGGTGACGGCCTCGGCAGTGGAAAATCCTGGCAGGAAGATCAGCTGCAGGATTTCGCGCTCATTCATCTGCTCGGCACGCTGGGGAGGAACCAACCCACGTTCAATGGCCTTGTGCCGGATCTTCTCCATGTTCATACCGGCGCCATCGTCGTGGACTTCGACGATCACGTGGCTGCCTTCGTGACAGGCGCGCAGACGCACGAGTCCTTCCGCAGGCTTGCCGGCCGCGATACGCGCCTCCGGCGCTTCGATTCCATGATCGATGGCGTTGCGGATGGAATGGGTCAGGGGATCGCGGATGGCTTCGAGCAGACTCTTGTCGAGCTCGGTCTCCTGGCCTTCCATCTCGAGGCGAACCTTCTTGTCGAGGCCAAGGGCCAGATCACGTACCAAACGCGGAAAGCGCGAGAAGACATGGCTGACCGGCTGCATGCGCGCTTTCATCACGGATTCCCGCAGGTCTGCGGTGACCATGTCGAGGCGGCGGCCAAGCAGAGCGAAGCCGGGGTCGGCGCTGGTGGTCTGCAGGATCTGGTTCCGCGTGAGTACCAGCTCGCCGACGAGATTCATCATGCGGTTCAGCAGCTCGACATCGACGCGCAGGGTGGAATCGGCGGCGCCGGGCGCGGTGACGGCGGCAGGCGTTTCAGGGACCGGAGAGGCTGGGGCATCATTCATGGGCCGTGCGGGAGACAGGGAGGCTGCCACGGCCGGCGCGACTTCTGATGCCAGTTCCTGGGGCGATTCTTCCGTACTCCGGGACGGCCCTGCCCCCTCGGATGGAGCCGGGGGAGGCGAACCCTGGAATGGATCAGGCGATGGATCGCAGTGGGGCCCACGCGGAATGCCCTTGCGCGGTGAACGCGGCTTGCGCGGCCGGTTCGTCCGATCCGGAATGGCTGCGATCTGTACTGCCAGGATCGGTTCCGCGACGGCGACTGAGGCATCGCCCCGCTGCAACCGTTCGAGGCGATCGATCATCGCCGCATCCTGTTCTTCACTCGCGCCTTCGGCTCCTGTGGTTTCAATCGATCGAAGAACGCCGCGCAACATATCCATGAGCGCCAGCAAACCGCTGACGATGTCCGGGGTTGCCGAAAGCTTGCCGTCGCGCAACAAGCCGAGAAGGTTCTCACCGGCATGGGAAAGAGCTTCGAGGCGACTGAAGCCGAGGAAGCCCGTGGTGCCCTTGATCGTATGTACAGACCGGAAGATGTCCGCCAGCAACTCCGTGTCACCAGGGCGGGTTTCGAGGTCCGTCAGGCACCGCTCCATGCGGTCGAGTCCTTCCTGACTTTCGAGCAGAAATTCGCGTGTAAGGTCGTCCACGATGGGTTTATCGGACCGCGTCAACAGAACTTGAGGCTGTTGCCGGTGGAATGAGAAGCGGTTAGCCTCAAATCCATGTCAGAGATCGATAAGGGAATGTTGCAGCGCCTCCGTACGGCGGCCATGGATGCGGCCGGCCATGCTTACGCGCCCTATTCGAAGTTTTATGTGGGGGCGGCGCTGCTGTTCGACGATGGCGCCATCGTCACCGGCTGCAATGTGGAGAACATGTCGTACGGGCTGACCAGCTGTGCCGAGCGGAACGCTCTGTTCCGCGCCATCAGCGAGCGGGGACCGGGGCGAAAGATCCGGGCCATCGCGGTCGCCAATCGCAATGAAGCGGCCAGCCCACCCTGCGGCGCCTGCCGCCAGGTGATGAGCGAGTTTGTGAGCGCGGACGCTGTGGTGATCTTTCCCGGGGAAGTGGTCCGGAGAATCGGCCGTTTGCGGAGATCTTCCCGTTCTCCTTCCGTCTGGAGGGGCGGGGATGAGCGCTCTGCATGCGGTGGATCTGATCCGGAAGAAGCGCGATGGGGAAGAACTCACGACTGAGGAGATCCAGTTTCTGGTCGAAGGGGCGGCGCGAGAGACGATTCCCGAGGAGCAGCTTTCGGCCTGGCTGATGGCGGTGTTTCTTCGTGGTCTGACGCTGGCTGAACTGGACACGCTGACGACGGCGATGCGCTTCTCGGGCGAGGTGCTCGACCACACCGGACTGGGCAGAAAGACAGTCGACAAGCATTCGACGGGCGGCGTCGGGGACAAAACATCGTTTCTGGTTGCTCCGATTGCGGCTGCGGTGGGCCTGGCCGATCCGATGATCAGCGGCCGGGCTCTGGGCCACACGGGTGGCACGCTGGACAAGCTGGAGTCGATTCCCGGCTATCGCACCGGCTTGTCGCTGGCGGAGATGCGCAGCGTGCTGGAGCGGTGCGGGGCATCGATCGTGGGCCAGACCAAAAATCTGGTTCCGGCGGACAGGAAGCTCTACGCACTCCGCGATCGGACGGCGACGGTTGAGAATCCTTACCTCATCTGCGCTTCGATCATGAGCAAGAAGCTGGCAGCGGGGCTGGACGCGCTGGTAATCGATGTGAAGACGGGATCGGGCGCCTTTCTGCGCGATGAGAACGAGGCGCGCTATCTGGCCGCGCTGATGGTGGAGACGGGTGAGCGCGCTGGTACGCGGACCGTGACCATCCTCACCGATATGAGCCAGCCATTGGGCCGCATGGCTGGGAACTGGATTGAGATTGCCGAGTCGGTGGAACTGCTGCGCGGCGAGCGGCCTGCGTTGAGCGAGGATCTGCGCGAGGTGTCGCTCGTCCTTGCTGGCTGGATGGTGTATCTGGGCGGGAAGGCGCGCAGCGCAGAGCAGGGTCAGCGCATTGCGGAAGACAAGCTGATGGATGGGTCGGCGCTCGGGATCTTTCGCGAGATGGTGGCGGCACAGGGCGGCGATGTGAAGGCCATCGATGCGGGCAAGGGGTTCCATCAACCGCGGTCACCGCAGAGAATTTCGCGCCATGCGCGGCGGCTATTTTGTCGCAGCCGACTGCACAAAAGTGGGTTGGGCCGTCCAGCGTCTGGGTGCCGGCAGGGAGCGCGCGGGCGAGCCGGTAGAAGCGCATGCCGGCCTCGAAATGCATGTGAAGCTGGGTGCGAAGGTGGAGGCCGGGCAGGTGCTGGCCACGCTGTTTGCCCAGGAGGAGTCGCGCTTCGCCGAGCCGGAGCATCTGCTGGCCGAGGCGTTCTCGATTGGGGATGAGCCGGTGGCGCCTCCGCCGCTGGTGAAGGAGATCATCGGCGCAGACAACAAAGATTCCTACCTGAAAACCGGCAATCGCCCATAGAATTCGAGGAAACCAGAGGAGAGCGAATTGGGACGATTCACGGGTGTGCTGGGTCTGCTGACGATGCTGTTGCTCGCGTGGATTTTCTCGACCGATCGCAAAGCGATCCGCTGGCGGACGGTCGTGTGGGGACTGGGACTGCAGATTACGTTCGCGGTGCTGGTGCTGAAGTCCTCGATTGGGCAGCGCGTGATGACGGCGGCCGGCAGCGCGGTGAACAAGCTGCTCGCGTACGCCTTCGCCGGCTCGACCTTTGTGTTTGGCGACCTGGGCGCACAGCATTCGAAAATCGCGACAACGTTCGGAACCAACTTCTTCGCCTTCCAGGTGCTGCCGACCATCATCTTCATTTCGGCCTTCTTTGCGGTGCTCTATTACCTGGGCATCATGCAACTGATCATTCGCGCGTTCGCGAAAGCGATGCTGTGGACGATGAAGGTGTCCGGTGCTGAGAGCCTGAACGTTGCGGCGAGCATCTTCATGGGGCAGACGGAGGCGCCGCTGACGATCCGGCCCTTCCTTCCCGGAGCGACGCGATCCGAACTGATGACCATCATGACCAGTGGCATGGCGCATGTCTCGGGTGGGATCATGGCGGCCTACATCCTGTACGGGATCTCGGCCAGCAGCCTGCTGGCGGCCGTGATTATGACTGCGCCCGGCACGATTCTGATTTCGAAGATGCTGGTGCCGGAAACGGAGAAGCCAGCGACCGAAGGTGTGGTGCGGATTCCGGAAGACGCTGAACATAAGGACGAGAACCTGATTGGGTCGATTGCGCGCGGGACGATCGATGGCGGGCGGCTGGCGTTCAACGTCGGCATCATGCTGATCTCGTTTCTGGCGCTGATCGCGCTGGTGAATGGCATCCTGGGCGGGACGCACAACTGGCTGGGCGGGCATCACATTCCCTTTCCGCACTCGCTCGACGCGATTCTCGGATTCTTCTTTGCGCCGGTTGCATGGCTGATTGGGATTCCCTGGCACGATGCGCGGGCGGTGGGGAATCTGCTGGGCACGCGCATGGTGCTGAATGAACTCGTCGCGTATACGTACCTCGGTAGCCTTGCGAAGAGCGGCGCGCTGGCTGCGCGGTCGGTGACGATTGCGACCTTCGCGCTGTGCGGCTTTGCGAATCTGAGTTCAATTGGCATTCAGATTGGCGGTATCGGGGCGCTGGCGCCGAACCGGCGCAACGACCTTGCGAAACTGGGCTTGCGGGCCATGCTGGCCGGGACCATGGCGAATTTGATGTCGGCATCGATTGTGGGGATCCTGATTCAGTGACGGTGACTGTTACAAACTACGATAAGGCGAATACGGCAGCGTCCTTCCTCCAGGCTCGTACCGATCTGCGTCCGAAGATCGCCATTGTGCTGGGCTCGGGCCTGGGCGCGTTCGCAGAGCAACTCGAGGCGAAGACGGCGATCTCGTTTGCGGAGATCCCGCATTTTCCGCAGTCGACGGTGCCTGGGCACGGCGGAAAGCTGGTGATCGGCACGGTGAGCGGCGTGCCGGTCGCGGTGATGCAGGGTCGGGTGCACGCGTACGAGGGATACAGCCCGAACGAGGTGGTGTTTCCGGTTCGGGTGCTCGGTCGCATGGGCGTAACGCAGCTGGTGCTGACCAATGCGGCGGGGGGCATCAACCCGGCTTTCCATCAAGGGCAACTGGTGTTGATCGCGGACCACATTAATCTGTCGGGACGGAATCCGGTAGCGGGGCCGAATGACGATCGGCTCGGGCCGCGGTTCTTCGACATGAGCGAGGCGTACTCGATCCGCTTGCGGGAGCTGGCGCATGAAGCGGCGCGGGCGATGGAGTTTCGTCTGGACGAGGGCGTGTATCTGAGCGTGCTGGGGCCGAGCTTCGAGACTCCGGCGGAGATACGGGCCTTTCGGGCGCTGGGCGCGGATCTGGTGGGCATGTCGACGGTGCAGGAGACGATCGCGGCGCGGCACATGGGCATTGAGGTCCTCGGGATCAGTTGCGTGACGAACATGGCTGCGGGCATCCAGGGGGAGCCGTTGAGCCACGAAGAGGTGATGGAGACGGGACGCGCGGTCGAGAAGCAGTTGGCGGGGCTGCTGGGTCGGCTGATGCCGTCGTTGGGGTGAAGGCGGGGCGTCCGGCGTTGCGCTTTTCCAATTCAAGGGGGGTGACCCCTCGGGATGTTGTTGATTCGACTGAGAACCTTCGGTCCAGGACCCCCTGCTGTTGTAACTGTGGTTAACGGGGTGGCGGGCAGTATCTCCCGTTGTTGTTTGCACTTGGCGCGAGCTTGCGTTTGGGTGTCTGCGGTGTGGGGCTGATAACTCGTTTGTCAACGCGAATCTTCCTTTTTTCGACCGGTGGTGCGGGAGGCCGGCTCATTCTGCTGGAGTTGCTTTGGGGGGATTCGTTTGACAAGTTGAACAATAGAGCGATCGTTGTTAGCGGAGGTGTTAGCGGGCCAACGGAAACTGCCAGAGCGAGGAGCTGGTTGCGGGGCCGCGGGACGTGATTGTGACAGCGGACGTGGATATCGACAGCGCGGCCACGGCAGCGCGCGCTGCTTGGGAAGGTGTGATTGCATTGGATGGGAGACCCCGGAAACAGAAAAGCCTGGCGGGTAGGCCAGGCATTTTCTTTTTTTACCCTATATATCCAGAATATCAGGCTGAAGGAATAAGAGCGCCAGGTTTGTTGGGGTAAGTTGGCTTGTAAGTGGAATGGGATGAGGGGTTATTACTTTGGTGAGGAGGCTGGGGGATTGACATAGCGCGATGGGCTGGGGCGGGTGAGTTCGCCGGAGGTTACCCTTGGGGACCTTGGCTGGTGAGAAAATGCGGGAAAGGATGCGGCTTCACTCATCTACCAACTGCGGGCAGATATGGGGCACCCTGGCTACTTGTTGTGAGACCGAAAAGAAAAATGAATATATATGCGGACGGGAACTGGTTGGCCGTGCCGCGTGCCGGGTCTGAAGCGGTATTGAGCCACCTCTGCCACAGCCTTTTCGTCGAATCCCTGCCCGAACTTTTCGGATACGTGAATATTGCGGGGTATTCCGTTGCTGTCCACGACAAGTTCGACCATGCCGGTAACCACAGACTTTGCCTGTCGCGCCTGGTCAGGGAAGTTTGGCGAAGGTGGAACACCGATTAAGACAGGATTTTTGACGTCGCCGCCGGCGTCATAGATTTTTTCGGTCAACGGATCGGGAGTGATGGGATTTGCCGTGGCTGTTGGGGACGGCGAGCCCGTTGCGGAATTGTTGTGCTGGTCGTGCCATTCGGGGATGGGGTCGGCGCTTTTTGTCCAGGCGGCTACATATAAATCGCGGAGCATGGAGGCTCCGGCGGCGAGGCGCTCGGCGGTGAACTGGCGCGACTCTGTGGTTCCGGTGCCTTCGAAGCCGTGCGTTTTTTCCAGTTGATACACCTGCTCGGCGAGGGAGCCGGTATGGCGGAGGTATGCGAGGTAGTCGTCCCACTCGTCGTTGATGGGGTGGACGGGGGTCATGAGGGCCTGCGCGTCGGATGCGTTGACAGCGGCGTCAACAAAGGTCGATTCGAAGAGGCTGTGGATGCGGTGCTCGGTGGTATAGCCGTTGGGATTGGGGCCGACCCAGCCGTTGTACTGGATGGTGACGTGGAGCGGCTGCGAGCCATCGCCGACATAGTGACCGAGCCAGCCGGCGTAGAAGAGGATCGCGGCTTCGACGGGCCTGGTGTCTTCGTGAGCGGCGGAGAGGGTGCGATAGTCGCGCATGGCCGACTTGAGGCGCTCCCAGACTTCGCTGGTGATGTAGGGCTGGAATCCGACCTTTTCCGGGCGGAGATCGGCGGCGCGATCGGGATGCGCGGCGATGTAGGCGTAGAGTGCGGCGATGTATTCGTAGCGCCGGTGGGGGAGAGTACCGATGAGGTCGGCGTACTCGATGTCGATGAAGTGGTCGGGGGCCTGAGCGCTGTCGAGTTCGGGTTCGGCGCGGGAACGCCAGCGGTCGGGTTCAGGGGCGAGGTACTCGATTTCGGTGATCGCGTCGGGCGTACGGAGGAAGGCGGGCATGTCCGCGGGGAGTGATTCTGCGGCGAGGCGATTGATGATCTTGTGGCCTTTGTTACCCCAGGCAAAGGAGGAGGGAACGGACAGGAAGAGGACAGCAAGGAGCAGACAAAGAGCGCGAGGGAATTTCATCAAGGGAGAGTATACGAGAGCAGGGAATAGGGAATAGGGAAATGATGCAGAGGGCGGCCGGTTGCCTCGGTTCGCTTCTTCAAATGTAACTATCGCGGTTCCAGTTTCGTACGCGAAATTACCTGGGATGCTTCTGCTGAAAGCCTTTGGCGGACATGAGACTGATGGCGGCGATGCCTGCGAAGAAGATGAAAAGCGACGCGAGGTTGGCGGGGGAGACGCGGCCGGCGCGCAAGAGCAAATATCCGATGGCAAGGTTCAGGAGAGCCCAGAGGACGTTGATGGTGGGCGACGAGAGTCCTTTGCCTGGCGGCTTGGCGAACGGGGTGGGGAAGGGATCGCCGGAGACGCCGTGAACGAAGTGCGGGACGACATTGGCCAGGAACATTCCTGCAAAGAAGGAAGCGATGTAGTTGTACCAGGGCATGGCCGAAGGGTACAGGGGATGGGAACCGTTCGCTACTGACAGGAAGTGAGAGCGACAGAAGCGTTACGGCAAAGGGGCGGTCGCCGACTGTGAAGATCCGGGCTTCCCGCATCTGCCAAAGGCGGGCAGATACGGGGCACCCTAGTCTGGATTGCGTGGGACGGTTATTACTTTTCGGTGCGGGTGGTTTCGAAGAGGAACCAGGCGCGGCGCTGGGTCTGGTCGATCCAGTTCTCGATGAGGCTCGCGGTGGCGACGTCTTCGGCGTCGTCGCAGAGGGTGTGCGCGGAGCGCAGTCGGAGGACCAGGGCCTTCTCGTCTTCGTGCAGCTCGGCGAGCATGTCGGCGGCGGTGACGTAATCCGCATCGTTATCGGCGACGCGCTGCAGGCGCGCGATGTGTCCGATGGAGCGAATGGTGGTGCCGCCGATTTTGCGGACGCGCTCGGCGATGTCGTCGGTCATGGCAAAGATCTGGTCGGCGTGATCATCGAGGAGCAGATGGTAGTCGCGGAAGTGCGGCCCGCTGAGGTGCCAGTGGAAGTTTTTGGTTTTGAGGTAGAGCGCGAAGACATCGGCAAGCAGAGCATTGAGGGCGGCGCTGATCTCCTTCACCTGCTCCGGCTCGATGTCGGAGCGGTTGTTGAGGGGAGACTTTTGGCGGTCGACGAGTTCAGTCCTGGTGGGCATGGGATCTCCTTTCGGGGAACATCACACGAGATAAGATTCACCGGGGCGGAAGACGTTGCGGAGTTGATTCGGGTTTTTACTCTGGGAGCGGGATCGCGGGGCCGCCAGCTTTTGGGAAGGGTTGGAGGTGCGGGCCCGGCTGCTGCGGGGCTGGTATTCTTCCGGGCATGCGGAAACGTTCTTTTGTTGCTGTTGGTCTGGTAGCGGGTCTTTCTTTCCCTGGATGCGTTTTGGCTCAGCACGCAACGGCTTTGTCGCCGGAGGAGAAGGTGATGGTGGCGTACATCGATGGCCACACGGCCGATTCGAACGCGCTGCTCGAAAAGCTGGTGGATATGAACAGCGGGACGCACAACCTCGAGGGAGTGCGCGCGGTTGGGCGGATCATGACGGCGGAGCTGACGGGGCTGGGGTTCGAGGTGAAGTGGATCCCGATGGATGAAGTTCAGCGTGCGGGGGTGCTGGTGGCGGAGCACCGGTGTCCGGCGGGAGGGGGCAAGTGTGGGAAGCGGATGCTGCTGATCGGGCACATGGACACGGTGTTCGAGACGACGAGCCCGTTCCAGAAATACTCGGTGAGCGGGAACATTGCGACGGGGCCGGGCGTGAATGACATGAAGGGCGGGCTGGTGATTCATGCTGGGCGCGCTCGATGCGATGCAGGCGGCGAGCGTGCTGAAGGATGCGGAGATCACGGTGGTGCTGAGCGGCGATGAGGAGGCGCATGGCGAGCCGGCCAGCATTTCGCGGCGGGACATGATTGCGGCGGCGCATCACAGCGATGTGGCGCTGGAGTTTGAAGGAACGCCGCGGGCCGATGGGGTTTTCTACGGAAGTGTTAGTCGCCGGAGCTCGATCACCTGGCATCTGAAGACGACGGGAGAGACGGGGCACTCGGCGGGAATTTTCAATGAGCGGATGGGGTATGGGGCGATCTACGAGCTGGCGCGGATTCTGGATGATTTTCGGACGCAGCTGCCGGAACCGTATCTGACCTACAACGTGGGGATGGTGCTGGGCGGGTCGAGCGTGAACGTGGATGCGGCGGGCAACAATGGCACAGCAACGGGCAAGGACAACGTTGTTGCTCCAGCGGCGTACGCGAGCGGGGATATCCGGACAATTTCGAACGAGCAGACGGACCGGGTAGAGAGGAAGATGCAGGCGATCGTGGCACAGCATCTGGCGAAGACGGGGGCGACGATCACGTTTGGCGAGGGTTATCCGGCGATGGCGCCGACCGAGGCGAGCCGGGCGTTGCTGAAGATGCTGAACGGGGCGAACGCGAGCCTTGGTTTCGCAGCGATGCCGGAACTGGATCCGATGAAGCGCGGGGCGGGAGATATTTCGTTTGTCGCGGATGTCGTGCCGGGGCTGGCAGGTGTGGGCGCGACAGGCGAGGGCGCTCATGCGCCGGGGGAGACGCTGGATTTGTCGACGCAGCCGATCAATACGAAGAGGGATGCGGTGCTGATGTATCGGCTGACGAAGGTGGGGCAGGGGGAGGATTTGGTGAGGGTTGCAGGGCATTGAACAAGGCTGGAACAGCAAAAGCCTCGCCGCGGCGAGGCTTTTGTGTTGCTGCGTTGCGGTTAGGGGCGGACGGAGACGACGGGCAGTTGGCCGGCAATGGTGACGGCGGCGGGAGAACAGCTCGGATGACCCCATCCGCCAGCGCTGACGCCGATCATGACACCTGCGGCGGGGGTGATGTCGTAGACGATGTTGTCGGGATGCGTGTTGTCGCCACTCACCCCCGCGGGGACGAAATCGAGGAGGAGGTTGTGGCGGGTGCGCCAGGAAATGTTGTGATCGGCGCAGGAGGAGTCCCCGCTGACCCCAAGGGCGCCGAGCAACTGGCCCTGCTTGTTATAGAGGGCGAGACCGCCGCCGAAGACATTCACGCCGCCGATGTGATGGCCGATCATGGGGTCGTTCGCCTGGCCGTAGTCACTGGGATCGCCATCGTAGGCCACCGCGACGTTGATGGGGTTGCTGGCTTGCAGACCGAAGAGACTGCCGCCGGGCTGGGTCGCGGAGTAGAGGTTGGCGGTGGAGAGGGAGAGAGCGGGAAGGCTGAAGGCATTCGCGGTGTTGGCTTTTTGGGCGGCGATGTTACGGCTGCCAGGCCACTGCGAGCCACGGTTCGCTCCGGTGAAGGCGACGGCGCAGACGACGCCGTCGCGATTGACGACAACGCCCCACATGTCGAGGTTGAATCCGCCGTTGGTTTGATTGCGCGCGGTGGTGAGGGCCGATTGCAGCTGGGTGTGGGAAGGCAAGCCTCTGCAGGTGGACGAGGAGACGTTTTCACTGGCGGCGGTTGGCTGGGCGGGAGCCGCGGGGCTGGCGAACAGGGCCAGGCTGAGGGCAGGGAGCAGCAAGATGCGGGTCGGACGGATGTTCATGGGGACTCCTCGTGGGAAGGATTGGACAGGAGAGGAGATTACGCGGAAGGAGGAAGAGGTGGGAATAGCAAGCAGGTAAATTTTTGGTGATGTGGAATGGGGCAGAGGAAGGGAACGTGCCGAACAGCAGGTCCCTCCGCTCCGCTGCGCTTCGGTCGGGATGACAAAGGGTCAGCAGGTCCCTCCGCTCCCCCTTCTCTCACGTTCAGGGTTCGGTCGGGATGACAAGGGGTCAGCAGGTCCCTCCGCTCCCCTTCTCTCACGTTCAGGGTTCGGTCGGGATGACAAGGGGTCAGCAGGTCCCTCCGCTCCCCCTTCTCTCACGTTCAGGGTTCGGTCGGGATGACAAGGGGTCAGCAGGTCCCTCCGCTCCCCTCTCTCACGTTCAGGGTTCGGTCGGGATGACAAAGGGTCAGCAGGTCCCTCCAGCTCCCCCTTCTCTCGCGCTCGGGGTTCGGTCGGGATGACAATCGCTCAGCAAAATGCGAAACGCTGGCTAGACGCCGCCCTCGAAGATTTTCTTACTGAGGTAGCGTTCGGCGGAGTCGGGGATGAGAGTGGCGATGCGTTTGCCGGAGCCGAGGCGGTGGGCGATTGCACAGGCTGCCTGGACGATGGCGCCGGAGCTGGAACCGGCGAGGAGTCCCTCTTCGGAGGCGAGACGTTTCACCATGACGAAGGCATCTGTATCCGACACTGCGACAATTTCGTCGGCGACGGAGCGATCGAAGGTATTGGGGATGAATGAAACGCCGATGCCCTCGACTTTGTGATGGCCGGGAGGGCCTCCCTGCAGGATGGAGCCCTGGGTTTCAACGGCAACGGTGAGGATGCGCGGGTTCTGCTCTTTGAGGAAGCGGGCGATGCCGGAGAAGGTGCCGCCGGTGCCGACGCCGGCGACGAAGGCGTCGACGCGGCCCTCCATCTGCTCCCACAATTCCACGGCAGTGGTGTCGTGGTGGAAGTTTGGGTTCGCGGGGTTATCGAACTGGAGGGCGGCCCAGACGTTGGGGTCGGAGGCGGCGAGAGCCTGCGCGCGGCGGATGGCGCCGGCCATGCCTTCGGATTCGGGGGTGCGATGGACTTCGGCGCCGAATCCACGCATGAGCGCGCATTTTTCTTCGGCAAAGCCTTCGGGGACGTAAAGGACGACGCGGTAGCCGCGGTTGACGCCGACCAGGGCGAGGCCGACACCGGTGTTTCCGGCGGTCGCTTCGGTGACGACGGAGTTCTTGTGGAGGAGGCCGCGGCGCTCCGCATCAAGGATCATGCCGAGGGCCGCGCGGTCTTTGACGGAACCGCCGGGGTTGAGGAATTCAAGCTTGGCAAAGAGGGTGGCGGAATCCGGGGTGGGGAGGCGACGCAGTTCCAGAACCGGCGTATGGCCGATGAGGGACGTGATGTCGGTAGCGATGCGAAGGGTGGAGAGGGTGCCAGGCTCGGGCATAGGACAGGACATCATACCAGCGTGAAGGCGGGGCCGGGGGAGGGGGCATGGGGGCGGGCCCTTGTTGGACTTGCTGCGGAACGCAGATCGGGCGCTGTATCCGGCGAAGCGCCGTGGGCGGGTGCCGGAAAGATATTCTGGCGCTATGACTCCGAAAGACTTTCGCAGGATTGCGCTGACCTTTGCAGGCGCAGAGGAAGTGTCCCACGCCGGACTTCCGGCTTTTCGCGTTGCCGGAGCGCGATTCGCTTCGCTTGCTTCTCAGGCAGAGGGGTGTGGGAATCTGCAGTTGACGCTGGAGCAGCAGGCGGCGTTTGTCGAGGAGGCGCCGGAGATCTTCCTGCCCATCCCGGGAGGATGGGGACGGCTGGGGCACACGCATATTCGGCTGGCAGCGGCAAACGAGGAACAACTGACGGGCGCGCTGCGGGCGGCGTGGAAACTGCGCGTGGAGAAGAGCACCAGACGGAAGAAGGCAACGAAGGCAAAAGGCCGGTCCAGCCCGAAACGGTAGTGCAGGATTCGGTGCGGGGCTGGCCGGTTATTGCTGCGGGGTGCTGGCTGGGGCGGTTTGAGCGACGCGCGTCTTGCCACCGTTGGTTTGCCGCGGGTAGTAGCCGCTGCGGGTGCGGACGAAGAGTTTGCCGCGATGAGCGCCGGACCTGGCGTCGACGCGCACGGTTCGATAACCGCCGAGGCTGGCGGCTTTAGTCGAGTGATAGCCGATGGTGTACTGGTTGCGGATGTCGCGGGCCACTTCACCGGCGATGACATCGACGTCGGCGAGGGATTTGGGGAAGAAGGCGAGGCCACCGGTTTCATCGGAGAGCAACTGGAGGGCGCGCTTGGCGCGGTGGGCTTCCTGGCCGCGATCGTCATCGCCGAAGAGCAGACCGATGGTGTAGATGACGGGACCGCCGAGGTCCTGAATGCGGCGGACCGTCTGCTCGAGGTTGAGCGTGGAGGCGTTGTCTTCGCCGTCGGTGATGATGAGCAGAACTTGTTTGGAGCGCTTGGCGCCCTGCGACAACTGATCGGCGGAGGCAACGACGGCGTCGTACATGGCGGTGCCGCCGCGGGACTCGATGTGGGAGAGGCCGGAGCGCAGCTTATTGATGTCGGCGGTAAAGTCCTGGTCGAGGAAGGCCTCATCGGAGAAGTTCACGACGAAGGCTTCATCCTGGGGGTTGGAGGCGCGGACGAGGTCGAGGGCGGCGGTATTGACCGCGGCGCGCTTGTCGCGCATGGAACCGGAGTTGTCGACGAGGATGCCGAGGGAGACGGGCACGTCGGAGTGGGAGAAGGCGACGATGGTCTGGGGGGTGTTGTCTTCAAAGACGTGGAAGTCGTCCTTGTTGAGGTCCATGACGAGGTGTCCGTCCTGATCGACGACGGTACAGGGGAGGACGACTTCGTCGACGTCTCGGGTGAGGGTGTAAACGCCCTGCTGGCGCTTGATTTCCTCATTGGTGCCGGCGTTGGGATTGGGGTGCGCGGGACTGATCGCGGCGTTATCGGCGGCGTCAGGGGAGACGATGGGATCGTGGTCGACTTCGAGAGGCGGCTGGCTCTCGGGCTGTTGCGGATTCGGGACGCTGGCCGGGGTTGAGGCCGGAGACTGGGTGGGGGCGGTCTGAACCGGCGGCCGGGGGGGACGGGCTGGGATGCGGGGGCAGCCGTCTGGGCGAGCAGGCTCAGGGGGGCAGCGGTGATCAGGAGACAGAGGAGGAGTCGAAGGTTACCGCTGGAGCGCATAGAGTCAGGCACTTGCATGTACATATTAAGTTGCGGCTAACCCGGAGGCGGCTGCAACCCGATCTTCAGATTACGCCATTTTGTCTGGGTCATCGGAAGCACCCGCAGCAATCGGATGGACGTATCGGAACGCAACTGGTAACCGATGGCAATTCCGATGTTTGCGGCCCGGGAAGCGTTGTCTGTGCCAGCTTTTGGCTTATTGCAGCGGCGCGTAGTATCCGGCGCGGGCGTGGACTGTGAGCTGGGGCAGGCCAGCGGGGGGTGAAAGCTTAACCTTCACCTTGCGCCATTTTCCGTCGGTGCGGGCGTTGTCGGTCTTGTAGCCGAGGACGTATTCGTTGCGCAGCTCGGCGCTGATGCGGGTGGCGATGTCGCCCATTTCGGAGAGGTCGTCGACGCGGAAGAGACGACCGCCGGTATCGTTGCTGATGTCGTTGAGGAGCATGGGGCCATTGCGCTCTTCGACGGTGGCGGCTTCGGGGTCGAAGATACCGATGGAATAGATCTGGGTGTCGGCTTCCTTCACCGCGGAGTGGACTTCATTCTCGGTGTAGCGGCTATTGTTGTCGCCGCCGTCGGAAACGATGAGCAAAGCCTTGCGCTGATACTTGGCCTGCTTCATTTTTTCGAGGCCGAAGTAGATGGCGTCGAGCAAGGCGGTGCGATGGCCGGGCTGGACCGTGGCGAGGCGGGCCTCGACGTCGTCGGGCGAGGAGGTGAAGTCGGTGATGAGTTCAGGGCGGTCGTTGAAGCCGATGACGAAGAACTCGTCCTGGGGGTTGGAGGTCTTCATGAACTGGAGGACGGCTCCGCGAGCGCGCACTACTTTATTGCCCATGCTGCCGCTGAGGTCGATGATGACGCCGATGGAAACCGGGGCGTCGTCGCAGGCGAAGGTGCGGATGGCCTGGGAATGATTGTCCTCAAGGACCAGGAAATTCTGTTTTTCAAGACCGGTGACGAGGCGATCCATGGGATCGGTGACGGTAAGAGGGATGAGGACGATGTTGGTATCGACACGGAATTGAATTCCGGTGCGGAGCGATGCGCCGGGCGTGAGCGGAATGGACGGGTCGGTTTTGTGGGCGACGGGCGCGGGGGTGGAAATATGGACGGAGTCCAGGGGATTGTCGGGATTATCGGTGTCCTGGCCGGAGGCCGGTACAGCGAGCAACAGGAGGAGGGGAGCGAGCAGGAGCGACAGCAGCGGAAGGCGCCGGGCAAAAAGGACTGCCTGGGGGGGTCCCGAAGTTGTCTGAACACCACGTTCGCGCCCTGACACGGACGCCATGGCCTTACCTCTCGTCTGTCGATACTGGCACGATTGAGGGAGCTTCTGCAATAGCCAATCGGGCGTGGGGACAAACGAATGACAATTCCCGATTGCCTCGAGGTGCTGTAAAAAACTTGGATGCGAAAAGTGGGAAGGACGGAGCTGGAAGCGGGAAGGAAGAAGTGGGAAGGAGAAAGCCTGGAGCCTGGAGCGGGAGCGGGAACCAAGAAGCGCGTAAGGGCAGGATAGAATCGGTGGGAACAGAACCTACCTATGGCTCGCATTTATCCGTTTCGAGCATTGCGTTACAACCTTGCTCAGGTCGCTGCCCAGGATGTGGTCACGCAGCCGTACGACAAGATCACTCCGGCGATGCAGCAGGCGTACTACGAGCGGAGTCCTTACAACCTGTGCCGGATTATTTTGCGGATGCCGGAGTTGTTCGACGGGGAAGGGGACGTTTACGCGAACGCCGCGGGGGACTTTCAGGCGTGGCGGGAGAAGGGAATCCTGGAGCAGGAAGGGCAGCCGTGCCTGTTTGCTTATGCTCAGCGATTCGCAGTGCCTGGCCGGCCTGGGGTGATGCAGGAGCGCCGGGGACTTATCGCGCTGGGCGAACTTCATGACTACAGCCGCGAGGTCGTCTTCCGCCACGAGCAGACGCTGGCGAAGCCGAAGAGCGACCGGCTGAACCTGCTGCGAGCGACACGCGCGCATTTCGGACAGATCTTTATGTTGTATTCGGACCCGGCGCACAGCGCGGAGGAGATTCTGTTCGGGGATGGTGCGGCCGGAGAGACGCTGCCGGACATCGAGGTCACGGACGAATATGGGGTCGTGCATCGCGTCTGGAAGGTGACCGATCCGGCGAAGATCAGTCTGGTGGCGACGGCGATGGAGGACAACAAGCTGATCATCGCCGACGGGCACCATCGGTACGAAACGGCACTGAACTATAAGAAGGAACGCGGGCTGCCGGGGATGGGCGAGGCGTGCGAGCGGCCGAGCGGGGGACTGCCGCAGCCGGCGTATCCGGAAGCAGCGGCGATGATGACGTTCGTGAACATGGATTCAGAAGGGCTGGTGATTCTGCCGACGCATCGCGTGGTGTTCGGGCTCGAGGGGTTCGAGCCAGCGCGGATGCTGGAAGCGGCTGGGGCGTTCTTTGAGATTGAGGAAGTGGAGAAGGAGCAAGGCAGCGTTCAGTTGTCAGCGATCAGCGTTCAGCCCGGCGTTCGGGGTTCGGGGTTCGGCGTTCCGGAAGACGGCGTGGGGCGGACTCGCTTTGTTGCTGTGACAGCAAAGGGTTGGTTTCTGCTTACGGCGAAGCCGCAGGCGGTTGCGGAAGCGCTGAAGGGGATTTCGGCGCGGCAGCGGCAGCTGGATGTGGTGCAGCTGCATACTCTGGTGCTGGAGAGGGTGCTGGGGATTTCGCAGGAGGCGATTCGGGATCAGACGCATCTGCGTTATTTGCGCGACGCGGTGGAGGCGACCGATCAGGTCGCGCGCGGCGAGGCGAACGTGGCGTTCGTGATGAATCCGGTGACGATGGAGCAACTCCGCGAGGTTGCGTTTGCCGGCGAGGTGATGCCGCAGAAGTCGACGGATTTCTATCCCAAGCTGCTGAGCGGTCTGGCGATCTATGCGCTGGATTGAGGCTGTGCTGGCGATGGCTGTAGCGGCGGTGGGGGTGCAACAGAGTCCGGCGCCGGCGCAATTGCCTCCCGGACCTTCGGTTCCAGCAGTTCCGGCACCTGCGGTTCCGCCGCAGGCTCAGCCTCCGAAATTTGTTGTGGCGATCGACGCGGCGCATGGGGGAAGCGACACGGGAGCGCGGCTGGGCGACGGAGCGCTGGAAAAGGACATCACGCTTGGCCTGGCAGGGCGGCTGCGGTCGACGCTGCATGCGCGCGGGTTCGAAGTGATCATGACGCGGACCGGCGATGTGAATCTGGTGCCGCTGAATCGGGCGGAGACGGCGAATCATGCTCAGGCAGCAGCGTGCCTGACGATTCATGCCACGGCAACGGGGAGCGGCGTGCATCTGTATACGTCGTCGATCGCGGCGACGGAGAACGGACGGTTTCTGCCGTGGCAGAGTGCGCAGTCGGCCTACGTGACGCAAAGCATGAAGCTGGAGTCGGAGATCGATTCGGCTTTGGCGCATGCGGCTATTCCGGTGACGATGGGGCGCGCGTCGGTGGTGCCGATGGACAGCATGACTTGTCCAGAGGTGGCGGTTGAGGTTGCGCCGCTCGTTCCTGGCCATGTGACGACCGCGAAGGCAGTGACGGACGTGGCGTATCAGAAGTCGGTGGTGGATGCGATTGCGGCTTCGCTGGAACAGTGGCGTGGCGACTGGAAAGCGCAATGATCTCGAGGTTCCAGAAATATTTGTTCTTCGCGATGCTGCTGGGCTGCGTGGGGATGGCGGCTTTTCTGCTGCGCCTGCGGAATCGCGCGCAGGACCGGCTGGCGGCGCAGGGGATGGCAGCACCGGCGGAGATGACCGAGACAGCAACCAGCGCACAGAAGACGGTGACCCTCTACGTACCCAACGACCTGGATGACTCGCTGACCGCGGTGGAGAAGAGCATTTCGCTTCCAGAGGATCGCAATGCACAGGCACGGGTGATTCTGGAGAACCTGCTGGAAGCGTGGCGTGCGCCGGACTCGACGCACCCGATGAACGTGACGGCCGGCATTGATGATGTGTACTTCATGCCGGTGCCGCAGGCGAAGGATGCGGCGAACGGTGCCGGAAACAATGCCGGCGAGATGGCGGTGGTGGATTTGAGCGGGGCTCTGACCACGGCGCAGCCTTCGGGGATCGAGCCAGAAACGCTGACGCTGCTGTCGATGATGGCGACGTTGCATGCGAATCTGCCGGCGGTGACGCAGGTGCATTTTCTGGTGGACGGGCAGCAGCGGGAGACGCTGGCGGGGCATGCAGATTTGACGCGGACGTATCTGGCGGGGGAGGAAAGCGGTCAGCGGCCGGCAGCCAGCGGCCAGCCCGGGAGCGGCCAATGAAGATTGGGGTTTTCGATTCTGGGTTCGGCGGGCTTACGGTGCTGCGCGCGCTGCTCGAACGGGTTCCGGCGGACTACATCTATCTGGGCGACACGGCGCGGCTGCCGTATGGGGCGAAATCGCGGGAGACTGTGGCGCGGTACGCGGTGTCGAGCGCGAAGTTTCTGGTGGAGGGGCAGGGCGCGGAATTCCTTGTGATTGCGTGCAACACGGCGAGCGCGCTGGCGCTGGATGCGATTGCCGGTGCGGTGAAGGTTCCCGTGCTTGGGGTAGTGGAGACGGGCGCGAATGCCGCCGCGGCGAATTCCAAAACAGGCGACGTGCTGGTGATTGCGACAGCGGCGACGGTCGAGAGTCACGCGTACGCGGCGGCTTGTGCGGAGCGGAAGTTGCG
Source organism: uncultured Acidobacteriaceae bacterium (assembly GCA_963705765.1). Taxonomy (GTDB): domain Bacteria; phylum Acidobacteriota; class Terriglobia; order Terriglobales; family Acidobacteriaceae; genus Palsa-343. The sequence continues at coordinate 99,589 of CAVPKU010000024.1, forward strand.
CGCGATTGAGAAGGCGTGTCCATTGCTGGTGCCGCTGGTGGAAGAAGGCTGGATCGATTCACCGGTGACCGCGGAGGTGCTGCGCATCTACATGGCGGAATTGATGGAACAAGCCGGCCAGGCTGGGCTGGACGCGGACACGCTGGTGCTGGGGTGCACGCACTATCCATTGTTGCGAGCGCAGATTGAGAGGGCGGTTCCGGAGAAGCTGAAGGTGATCGACTCGGCCGAGGTGACGGCGGATCAGGTGGCGGCGCGGCTGCACCTTAGCGGCGGAACTGGGGCGACGGCAAAGTTTTTTGCTACGGATTCGGTGAAGAAATTCCGGACGCTGGGGAGCCGGTTTTTGGGGCGCGCAATGGATGGGGTGGAACTGGTGGAGCTGGAAGAACAGGGTTCAGCGCTCAGTTAATCAGCGATCAGAAAAACTCCGGCGATCGGCGTTCCGCGATCGGCGTTCGGTAGACGAGTCCGGGTCTTAAAGAGAAGACCCGGATATCGACGTTTAGGCTTGCTACTGTGGGCGGGGCTGGAGCGATGGATCGCTTTGCGGATTGTCCTGGGCTGGTGAGCCGATGATGCGGGACGTTGTGAGTGTGATTGGCTGCTGGAGCGTGAAGTTCAGCAATGTCTCGGCGGGCATCTTGACCTGTTGACCGCGGGTGGCCGCGTTGATGCCGGTTCCGGCGCCTGCTCCGGCAACCGCGCCGATGGCAGCGCCTTTGCCACCGCCTGCGATGGCTCCAATGACGGTGCCGAGAATCGCTCCGCCTCCGGCTTTGACCGCGGTGTCTTTGCCTCGGCCTGCGCCCTGCTGGGAGACGGTATCGGTGACGATGGAAATATGGCGACCGCGAGTATCGACGCTGGTGAGTTCCAGCGCGAGGAGGGCATTGCCTTTGAAGTGCGCCGCATCTTTCGCATCGACGACACGGCCAAGCACGGGCGTGCCGATGGGGACGACCACCATATTGTCACTGACCAAATCGGCGGCGAGGGTGGCGTGGAAGGTTTGGTCAGCTTCGGCGGATTGGCTGTCCAGCGGTTCGGAAAGACGTACAGGAACCACGGTTCCGGGGGGGATCGTGACGGTTCTGGCGACAGGCCGGGGTGGGGGAGCGGGAGCGGGTGAGGGCGCCGGAACTGGAGCGGGCCCGAGCGAGGAGCGATCGTCCGACGGTGGCGGTGGCTGCGGAGGAGGAAGTTGCTGGTGGCGCGGCTCATCGCTACGGTGGGGCCGTGGTGGGCGCGTGGTACGAATCGGCTGACGCGGCTGCGGTAGAGGCCTCGGCTCCGGAGTGACGGAGGCGGTTTGAGATGGCAGCACGGTGAGGTTGTTGACGACGGTTTTTACTCCAGCGACGGAACCGGCGTCGTTGCCGGCGAGGGCGCGGGAGGAGGGATCGGCGGCGGTTCCGCTGAGGGTGACGACGCCGTTGCTGACAGCGACCTGGATGTTCTGCCCGGTGAGTGCGCTTTCGTTCTGCAGTTTTGTTTGTACGGAGCCGGTGAGCTGCTGGTCGGAGGGAGCAGCCGGCTGGCGGCTGCATCCGTAACTTGCGAGGAGGAGAACGGTCAGGAGCGCTGCAAAAGGGAGGGTCTTTCTCATGATGATTCCTTTCCGTGGACGCTCAGGCGGAATTCGAAAGGCAAAGTCAGCGCGAGCGCGGGAACCGGTATATAACCGGTATAGATTAGACGCGCCTGGGTATCCGGCAGCGTCTGAAAACGCGACGGCATCAGACTGAGAGAAGCTGCAGCGAAAACGGCGCTCTGGGGGATGGTGCAGGTGTAGTTTGGTCGGGAAGACACGCGGAGTGAAGGCGGTAGCAGGGAAGGTTCTATTGCGCTGCGCGGAGTCAGCCAGTACCATTACAGCGGCGGAATCCGGTTTATTCATAAGGAGATAAAGTCATGGCGGAAGAAAAACAGTCCAGCGGGTTCAGCTGGTTTCTGGCAGGTTTGGGCCTTGGGGCTCTGATCGGCGTACTGTATGCGCCGAAGGCAGGCAAAGAGACGCGCGAGGAGCTGATCAGCAGCGCGCGCGAGGGAACGGAGTTTCTGAAGCAGAAGAGCCGCGATGCGGTGGATTCGGTGAACGATATCGTGGATCGGAGCAAGACCCAGGTGACGGAATACGTGGGCCGCGGCAAGGAGTATGTGGAGCGTGGCCGCGCGCAGTGGGACGAGTTCGTGAACCAGGGGCGGCAGTTTGTGGGCGATCAAACCGGGCGGGTTTCCGCAGCGGTGGATGCGGGCCGTCAGGCGTATCAGAATAACTCCGGGTCGAATCCGGAAGGCGTCTAGCGCGGGCAAGTGACGGGCCGCTGAAGGCAGCGGCCGGCGCGCGACTGTGCTGTGCGCTGGATGTGTGCCGGGATCCGGGATTCCGGCAGGGGGCAGACCATGCATCACGATCTACCGGCAATCTTTCAGATGATCTTCACGGTGGCTACGGCGGTCGGCGTAGTGATGCAGGCCTTCGTACTGCTGGGCATGCTGTTCGCGCTGAGGGGTGTTCTGAAGCAGGTGAATGAGATTTCGAGGAAAGCCGAGGAACACGTGGTTCCGGTGCTGGAGTCGACGAGGGACCTGCTGAAGGACGTGTCGCCGAAACTGAAGGTGGCGACGGCGAATCTGGTGGAGATCAGCCAGACTGCGAAGGAAGTGAGCCTGAACGCCAGAGAAGTGAGCAACACGGTGAAGGCCGAGTCGGTGCAGTTGGCGACGGCGCTGAACGATGTGCTGGCGCGGTCGGCGGTGCAGGTGGACCGGATCGACGAGATGGTGACGGGTACCCTGAGCAGTGTGGCGCATGCGACAGCGACGTTGCAGAAGGCGGTTTCAGCACCGGTCCGCCAGGTGGGAGCGCTGCTGAGTGGACTGCGCGCGGGATTCGATGTATTGAGGAAGAAGGAGCAGGAAGTTCATGCTGCCGCCGATGGCGATCACTTCGTGTAGAATCGCCGGGTACTCAATCAGTTAATAAATAGTCAGCTGCCTGGTTCATCGAGCAAGACAAGTCCTCGTGGGTTGTGGGGATTCATGATTTGCGCGGAGGCAGCGCATGACCACGACGGTTCCAGGCGGGCTTCTGAAGAGCTCCGTCTCTGCATCTAACCAGGAACCAGGAACTACGCCCAGGTTCACTCTTTTGGAGATGAAGGACTGCATCGAGCAGACGCCTCGGATGGAGGCGCGTGCGCCGTTGTCAACGTATCGACTGCAGCTGCACGCCGGGTTCACTTTTGCGGATGCGGAAGCGATCCTGCCGTATCTGCAGGCGCTGGGCATCGGGGATTTCTATGCGTCCCCGGTGTTCGAGGCGCGGCCGGGGAGCATGCACGGCTACGATGTGACGCGGCACGACCGGCTCAATCCTGAACTGGGCGGAGAAAAGGGATTTACTCGCCTTGCGGCGCGGCTGCGCGAACTGGGCATGGGGCTGCTGCTGGACATCGTTCCGAACCACATGGGGGTGGGGAACGACTCGCAGTGGTGGCAGGACGTGCTGGAGAACGGACGAGCTTCCGAGTACGCCAACTATTTCGATATTGACTGGACTCCGCTGAATCCGGACATGAAAGACAAGCTGCTGCTGCCGATTCTCGGATCGCAGTACGGCGTTGAGCTGGAGGCGAAGCGGATCCAGGTGGCGGTCGTAGACGGACAGCTGCGGGTGCAGTATTTCGATCACGTGATTCCAATTGCGCCGCGCACGATTCCGGTGATTTTTCCCGATGCGGAGCTGGACGAATTCGGGGTGCCGCAGAGTTTTCGGGAGCTGCTGCGCGACACAGCGCATATTCCTCCGCACGACACAACGGATCCAACCCTGGTGACGCAGCGGCGCCAGCAACTGGCGGAGCTGAAGCCGCGTTTGCGGGAGGCTCTGCTGAGTGGGGAGATGCAGGGAGCGCTGGAGAAAGCGCTGGGTCGGATCAACGGAGTCGAGGGCGATGCGCGGAGTTTTGACCGGCTGCATGAACTGCTGGAGCAGCAACCGTACCGGCTGGCGTTCTGGAAGGTATCGAGCGAGGAGATTAACTACCGGCGCTTTTTCGATATCAACGATCTGGTGGGGCTGCGGATGGAGAATGCGGAGGTTTTTGCCGCGACCCATTGTCTGATCCGGAGGATGCTGGCGCGCGGCGAAGTGACCGGGCTGCGGGTCGATCATGCCGATGGGATGTTCAATCCGCGGCAGTATTTGATACGGCTGCAGTTACTTTATGTAGCGGCGCACTGCTGCGGCGAGAAATCTCAGGGAGCGGTAGGGGCAAACGGGATCGAGAATGAGGTGCGGGACGCGATGCGCGGCCTGGACTGGGCCTCGGCGCAGGGGCCGCTGTATGTCGTGGTGGAGAAGATTCTGGAACCGCGCGAGTCTTTGCCGCGCGAGTGGCCGGTGCGGGGGACGTCGGGGTACGACTTTGTTTATGAGGGCAACCAGGTCTTCATCTTCAAAGAAAACGAGCGGCGGTTCACGGAGTTTTACACGAAGCTGACGGGCGAAACGACGGACCCGGAGACGCTGATCTATGAGTCGAAGCTGAATGTGATGCGCAATGCGCTCTCGAGCGAGACGTACGTGCTGACGAATCTGCTGAGTCGGCTGGCGTCGGCGAATCGTGGAGCGCGCGACTTCACCGATGATCTGCTGGAAGCTGCGATTCGCGAGACGATTGCATGTTTCCCGGTGTACCGGACGTACATTGACGATCGCGGGCAGTACACGGAGCGGGATCGGGCGTTTATCCGGCAGGCGATCGGACGCGCGAAGCAGCGGAATCGGGAGATGGACGAATCGGTATTCGATTTTCTCGAGAACACGCTGTTGCTGCAGGGCAAGAGCGGCGAGGAAATCGATCCGCGGGAGTTGTACTTTGCTTTGAAGTTTCAACAGCTGACCGGACCGGTGATGGCCAAGGGCGTGGAGGACACGGCCTTCTATGTTTACAGCCGTTTCCTGGCATCGAACGATGTGGGCAGCACGATCGAGGCTTTCGGGATCGGGACGGACGAATTTCACGAAGCGAATCGTGGGCGGCTGCGCACGGCGCCGGATGCGATGCTGGCGACGTCGACGCATGACACGAAGCGCAGCGAGGACGTGCGCAACCGCCTGGATGTGATATCGGAGATGACGTATGTTTGGCCGTCGTATGTGCGGCGGTGGGTGCGGCTGAATGCGCGTCACAAACGCACGCTGACCGACGGTCGCGTGGCTCCGAGTCCGAACGAGGAGTACTTCATCTATCAGACGCTGGCCGGCGCGTGGCCGTGGCGGATGAACAGCCGCGGTGAGCGCGAGGAATTTTTGCAGCGGATACAGCAGTACATGACCAAGGCGCTGAGTGAGGCCAAGGTCAACCTGAGCTGGACGAATCCGAACCCGGCATATGTGGATGCGGTGCACGGGTTTTTGCGGTCGATCCTGATGCCGGATGCGCGCGGGCGTGAGCCGCGATTTGCGGAGACGATGCAGGAGATTTTGCCGTCGCTGCGGATGTTCGGCGCGGTGAATTCGCTGGCGCAGGTGGTGCTGAAGATCGCGTCTCCGGGCGTGCCTGATTTTTATCAGGGAACGGAGATGTGGGATCTGAGTCTGGTGGATCCGGACAATCGGCGGCCGGTGGATTACGGGATCCGGCGGCAGTCTTTGGGATGGCTGAGGGAGCAGGCGACGAGTCTGGGCGAACTGGCGGTTTGCCGCGAGGTGCTGGAGCATCCTGGGGACGGCCGAGTGAAGCAGTGGACGATGCACCGGGCTCTGCAACTGCGGAATCGGATGGCGGAGACGTTCCAGCGCGGAGAATATGTGCCGGTGACTGCGACGAATGGGCATGGGGAGCACGTGGTGGCTTTCACGCGCGGCGCTCGTGTGCTGGTGGTTGCGCCACGGTTCGGCTACACCCTGATGGATGGCAAGGCGCGCCTGCCGCTGGGGGGTGCGTGGGGACGGGGCGAGATTCTGGTGCCGGAGATGGCCGGCGCGGCGCTGGAAAATGTCTTTACCGGCGAGTGGGTGCGCGTGGAGCCGGATGGGCGGTTGCCGCTGAAGACCGTGTTTGGGGAGTTCCCGGTGTTTTTGGGGGCTCGGGAGTAGCAGTCCAGAGTTTAGAGATTAGGGATTAGGGTTTAGCCGGAAAGGCAGGAGGCGGTGACTGCGATCCTCCGACGGACACTGAGCTACGCTGGCGAGTCGTGCTTGTCGCGGTCGGTGACTTCGGTGAGGGCACCGAGTTTTTGAGCCAGTTCGGGGGTCAAGGCGTTTTCGGGGCAGCGCCAGCTCCAGTTTCCTGTGGGGCGCGCGGGGACGTTCATGCGGGCTTCGCTGCCGAGGTCGAGGATGTCCTGGACAGGGTAGAGGGCGAGGTCGGCGACGGAAGACGCGGTGGCGCGGATCAAAGGCCAGACCACATCTTTGTCAGGTTCGTTCGCGGGAATGCCCAGGTAGGCGCTTGCCGCGGCTTTCTCCACTTGCGTTGCGCCATGCTCCCACCATCCGCGGGTGGTGTCGTTGTCGTGGGTTCCGGTATACGCCACCGTGTTGGTGACAAATCGATGGGGCAGGTGGATGTGCGCGCCTCGTCCGGAGAAGCCGAACTGCAGGACTTTCATGCCGGGGAGGCCGAATTGTTCACGTAGAGCATCCACTTCTTTGGTGATGAGGCCGAGGTCTTCCGCGATGAAGGGAAGCTGGCCCAGTTGATCCCGGAGCGCCTGGAAGAGGGCGGCGCCGGGAGCTTTGATCCACTGGCCGTTGACGGCGGTGTCGTCCTGGGCGGGGATGGCCCAGTAGGCTTCGAAGCCGCGGAAATGGTCGAGGCGGATGACGTCGTAAAGGAACTGTGCGCGGCGGATGCGATCGACCCACCAGGCGAAGCCGGATTGCTGGAGGACGTTCCATTTGTAGAGGGGATTGCCCCAGCGCTGGCCGGTGGCAGAGAAGTAGTCGGGGGGAACGCCGGCGACACGAATGGGGGAGAGGTCGGGGTTGAGCTCGAAGAGCTCGGAGTGCGTCCAGACGTCCGCCGAGTCGTAGTTGACGAAGATGGCGATGTCGCCGATGAAGCGGATGTCGCGGGCTGCGCAGTACTCGCGCAGAGCACGCCATTGTTCATTGAAGGCGAACTGAAGGGCCTGGACTGTGCCTACTTCTTCGCTATGCTCCTGGCGCAGGCGATCGAGTGCAGCGGGATCGCGGTGCTTCACGTCGCTCGGCCAGTCGTTCCAGGAGGCGTAGTTGAATTTGCGGCGGAGGACGGAATAAAGGGCCCAGTCATTGAGCCAGGTTGCGTTCGCCGTGCAGTAGCCCTGGAAGGCAGTCCACTCCTCGGCGTTGTGATTGCGGAGGAAGTTGCGGGCGGCCTCTTCGAGGAGCGGCAGTTTTTTTGCGAAGACGGCTTCGTGATCGATGTTGCCTGCGCGGCCTGGGAGCGAGGCGAGGCGGTCGTGGTGGATCCAGTTGCGGTCGGCGAGGAATTCGAGCGAGATGAGCAGGGGATTGCCGGCAAAGGCAGAGAGCGCGGCATAGGGTGAGTTGCCGTAGCCGGTGGGGCCCAGCGGAAGGACTTGCCACAAGCGCTGCTTTGAGGCCGCGAGAAAATCCGCGAATGCGTAGGCGGCGGGGCCGAGATCGCCGATGCCACCGAACGAAGGCAGAGATGCAATGTGGAGCAGGAGACCGGAAGAACGTTCAAAAGGCATGAAGAACCCTTGGAGATAGTGTGCAACGAAACGGCTCAGAGTTACACCCGGGGAGTGTTGCAGCGGGTTCCGTTCTGCGAACGCAGACGAAGAGAAAGGCCCGTCCTTCGGAGAGATTCCCGAAGAACGGGCCCTGTTGCTTTTTGGATAGGCGATCGGTAGAAGTGCAGGGTTGCCTGCTAGCTGCCGAGGTACATCACGTGAACGTAGACGCCGAGACGGGGATTGTAGGCGAGGTACCAGCCTGGGTCGTCCGGGTCGGGATAGAGGATGATGTCGTCGGTATCCCAGAGCCAGCCATCGCAATAAGCAACGTCGGCCGGAGCGACACTGAAGAAGAAGCCGCCGAAGCCGAAGCGGGAAGGACCGCCGCCACCGAGACGCCAGACTTGTCCGGCGCCGACCGTGCCGGGGAAGCGGCCATGCTCCCACGGATGGTCGAGGTGATAGGCCCTGGGGTCTGGGGCGTGACCCACCCAGCGGCCGTCACTGGTGTGAACGTGCGGCGCGGAAGGATGACCGGGCTGATCCGGATGACCTTTCGGCAGCGGTGCGTGGGTTGCTGGACCGTGAGGGGGGATGTAACCGCCACCGACGGGAGGGCGGGCGGGGCCGACGGGATGTGGGGCAGGGTGGCCGCCGGAGCTCGGGTGCGCCGGGGCTGCGGGATGACCGCCGGATGGATGGCCTGCTTCGGGGTGTTGCGCGAGGGTGGAGACGGTGAAGAGGGAAAACGCAAGAGCTGTGAGAACTGCCCAGGGGCGAGCGAGTCTGTGCATATATTTCCTCCGGGAAAAACAGGTGACAGCGTACAGGGGTCCTGGGTGTGGCGTTCGTGTAGACGGATGGAGGCCCCGCGAAGACGAGGGAATCGCGTTCAGATTTGGGGGTCGGAATCAAGATAGTCCCAGGAGACGGTGATCTGGGCTCCGAGGCCCTCGGCGATGCGGAGGGAAGCGCTTTCGAGCTGCTGCATGAGGCCGGCAAGGTAGTCGCGGGAGCCGGAGATAGCGGCAATGCCCAGCGTAGCGGACTGCCAGGTGACGGCGTCATCCATCTCGGCGATGGAGATGTTGAATCCGTGGGCGAGCTTCTCCTTCAGACTTCGGACCACCTGGCGGCGGTCCTTGAGGGAGTGAGCGTGCTCGATGCGAAGCTCGAGGAACATGGCGGCAACTGGCATGGGAGATTCATGTTAACGCGCGGGGGGCGAGGTTCTGTAGGGCGATTTAGATGGCCGCGACGAGAGCGCGGATGCGTCGAAAGATGTAGATTCAAGCTTGTTTGCCGGCCATCTTCCGCCTTCTGCAACGGCATCCCACGCGGTTGGGGCGGGAAACGAGTCGAACCTGTCTTGTAACGAAAGGAACAGGAGACCAGGCAATGAGAAAAGCACGGATCAAAATGAGGAAAGCAGGAATTCTGGCGGTGACTCTGGCGAGTTGCGGATGGCTATGCGCGCAGGAGCAGAACCCCACCGCGACGGACCACTGGCCGCAGAATGGGCAGCCCCAGGGACAGACCGACGCGGGCATTCCGATTTACAAAATCAGCGTGGTCGCGCGCGATATTCCGGCGATCAACTACTTTCATCGCAGCGGGGCGACCAAGATTGGTTTTGAAGGCACGCCGCTGCTGCCGCTGGCCAAGGGCACGGCGGAAGTGAACAGCCTGAATGGACGGACGGAGATCAAGGCGCACTTCGAAGGACTGGGCCCGGCCAACGGATTTGGCGTCGAATATCTGACGTATGTTCTGTGGGCGATTTCTCCGGAAGGGCGCCCGATCAATTTGGGCGAGGTGTTGTGGACCCACGGTCACGCGGACACTACGGTGACGACGGGCCTTCAGTCTTTTGGCTTAATTCTGACGGCTGAACCGTACTTTGCCGTGACGATGCCCAGCGATCTGGTGATCATGCAGAACATCGCTCTGCACGATAAGACGACCGGCGTGTTGGAGAGCGTCGACGCGCACTACTCGCTGCTGCCGCGCGGTGCTTACGCGGACACAGCGGGGCGGCACACGGTGCTGCATCCCATCACGCGCGATGACCGCTCCCCGCTGGAACTGTACGAAGCGATCAATGCGGTGCAAATTGCCGACGCGGCTGGCGCTGAGCAGTATGCGGCGGACTCGATGGCGAAAGCGAAGCAGGATCTGGATAACGCCCAGCAGATGGATATCCACCAGAAGGAGATGAAGCAGGAGATCACCTACGCACGCGAGGCGGTGCAGACGGCTGAGGATGCGCGCCTCATGACGATCCGCAAGATCAAGGCGGAGGATGAGGCGGCGGCGAGAGCGAAGATCGAAGAGGGGCGCCGCAAGGCGCAGGAAGACGCGGCGGCGTCCCAGGCGCAGGCGCAGCAGTCTGCAGCGGCCGCGCAGGCGGCGGCGGATCAGCAGGCCGCGGCGCAAGCACAGGCAGAGGCAGCGCGGCAGCAGGCTGAGGCCTCGCGTGCAGAGGCGGATAAGGCTCGTGCGCAACAGCAAGCAGCGGAGGCGGCGGCTGCGGCGGCGGCACAGCAGGAAGCCGACATGCGCGAGAAGCTGAAGCAGCAGCTGAACTCGGTGCTGCAGACGCAGGAAAGCGCGCGCGGGCTGATCGTGAATATGTCGGACGTGCTGTTTGCGTTCAACAAATACGAGTTGAAGCCGGATGCGCAGATCAAGCTGGCGAAGATTTCCGGGATTCTTTTGACGTATCCGAATCTGAAGGTGCAGGTGGAGGGGTACACCGACAACATTGGATCGGACGAGTACAACCTGAAGCTCTCAGAGGAGCGGGCGTCGACGGTACAGGCATTCCTGGTCGAGCAGGGTGTGCAGCCGGGCAGTGTGACGTCGCAGGGATACGGTAAAGCCAGTCCGGTAGCGGACAACGCGACGAATGCCGGCCGCGCGGCGAACCGGCGCGTGTCGATGGTGGTGTCGGGTGATGCGATCGGGGTGCAGCAGCAGACTCCGACGAGTTCGTCGGCGGCGCCACCGCAGCCTGCTCCGGCGCAACCCGCCCCTCCCAGCAACCCGACGGGGGTCGTGAACACGTCACCGCAGTAGGGGGACTGGCCGTCCAGGCGGACGCGCCCTTCGGGCGCCAAACCAGACAACTGGCAGGCAGAGAGGGTCGCTCCATGGGGAGCGGCCCTTTTATCTTGCGCACGGACACTTCGTCACAATGTGGGAAACTCACTTGCGAAATGCAAGTGACTCTTGCTAAGGTTTTCGACGTGGCTGAAAGGCACGTCACACCTCGATCCGGATGTCCGGTGAATATTTCCCTGGAAGTTTTCGGGGATCGCTGGTCGTTGCTGATCGTGCGCGATCTGATGGTGCGCGGGTTCACCACCTTTCAGGATTTTGTGGAGTCGGGTGAGGGGATCGCGACGAACATTCTGGCGGACCGGCTGAAGCGACTGCAGCGGTGCGGGGTGGTGACGGGCGAAAAGGACGAGAACGACGGGCGGCGGGTGATTTATCGGCTCACGGAGAAGGGGATCGATCTGGCACCGGTAATGCTGGAATTGCTGCTTTGGGGAGCGCAACACGAAAACACCGGGGCGCCTCCAGCGGTGATTGCGGAGTTGGCAGGCAATCGGAGAGCGGTGCTGGAGGAGACAAGACGGCGGTGGAGAGAGCGGGATCCCGCGCCGCTGCTGCCGTGGCTGGGTGGACCGAAGAGACAGCGTTCAGCGCTCGGGGTTCAGCGTTTGGGCGGACGCGCTTCGCGGAAATCGGCTGGTAAGAAGGCGACGGATTAAAGCAAGTGGTTATGGAGGAGAAGTGGGGATGGAAACGACCATGGGAGCAGAAGTACTGGGAACGGGAATGACGCCGGTGGTATCTCCAGGACGGTTGTGGACGGGGCGCGTGATCGCGGGTTTGATCAGCCTGTTCATGCTTTTCGATGCAGGCATCAAGTTTGCGAAGCCGGCACCGGTGGCGGAGGCGTTCGTACGAACGGGTTGGCCGCTGGATCTGTCGGTGCCGTTGGGAGTGATTCTGCTGACGAGCCTGGTGCTGTATCTGATTCCGCGGACGTCGGTGCTGGGAGCGATTCTGCTGACTGCATATTTTGGCGGCGCCGTCGCGACGAACCTGCGTTTACACGAACCGCTGTTCAGCAACACGTTGTTCCCGGTGTACTTCGGTGTGTTGACGTGGCTGTCGTTGTGGCTGCGTGAAGCACGGCTGGGTGAGCTGATTCCTTTGCGGAAGCAATAAGCGAAAGACAATTCACGTAATTTCAACTTCGAAGATAAAAGGAGAGCGTTATGAGCGTGATGAAGGTGACACCCTATCTGTTGTTCAACGGGAACTGCGAAGAAGCGTTCCGGACGTACGAGCGGGTTCTGGGCGGCAAGATCGTAGCGAGCTTCAACTTCGGTGACAGCCCGATGGCGGCACAGCATCCCGAAATGGCCAAAAAGATCATGCACGCGCGGCTGGATGTTGGAGACCAGATGATTCTGGCCAGCGATTGTCCCCCGCAATATTTCGAGAAGGCGCAGGGGTCGTCAGTCTGCATTGAGATTGAAACCGTGGAAGAAGCGGAGCGGATCTTCAAGGAACTGGCTGAAAACGGCAACGTGAAGATGCCGATTCAGGAGACGTTCTGGGCGAAGCGCTACGGGCAGCTGGTGGACCGGTTCGGAATTCCGTGGATGATCAACGTGTCGGCACCTGCGTACGCGACGGCGTAAGAGCAGGGGATAGCCAACAGCCAACAGGGAATAGAAGGCAGAGAACAGAGCAGCGCTCGTATCATGGGCGCTGCCTGTTTGGCAGGACATCCGGGATTCGAGGAGCGATGCATGAGCAAGGTGCGCGTGCTGGTGGGGACGAAGAAGGGTGCGTTCGTGCTGACGGCGGACGGCAAGCGGCAGAACTGGGAAGTGAGCGGGCCGCACTTTGCCGGGTGGGAGATTTATCACATGAAGGGTTCGCCGCTGAACCCGGACCGTATCTACGTGTCGCAGTCGACGGGGTGGTTCGGCCAGATCATTCAGCGCTCGGATGACGGCGGCAAGACGTGGACGACGCCAGGGGGCGGGCTGCAGAAATCGCCGCAGGGCTGGCCGATGGGCGAGAGCAACCGGTTCGTCTACGACACATCGGAAAAGACGGGCGCGCCGCTGACGACGCATCAGTGGTACGACGGCACGCAGCATCCCTGGGAGTTTAAGCGGGTGTGGCATCTGGAACCATCGCTCAGCGATGCGGAGGCGGTATTCGCCGGCGTTGAGGATGCGGCGCTGTTTTCGTCGAAAGATGGCGGGCACTCGTGGCAGGAGTTGCCGGGACTGCGCGGACACGGAACCGGTCCGAAGTGGCAACCGGGCGCGGGCGGGATGTGTCTGCACACGATTGTGCTGGACCCGAAAGACCCCAACCGGATCTATATCGCGATCTCAGCGGCAGGGGCGTTTCGCAGCGACGACGGCGGCCAGAGCTGGAAGGCCATCAACAAGGGGCTGCGTTCGCAGTTCATGCCGGACCAGGACGCTGAGGTCGGACACTGCGTACATCACATTGCCATGAGCCCGCGACGGCCGGGCGTGCTCTTCATGCAGAAGCACTGGGACGTGATGCGCAGCGATGACGCAGGTGATTCGTGGCGCGAGGTGAGCGGGAATCTGCCGACTGACTTTGGGTTCGCAATTGACGTGCATGCGCACGAGCCGGAAACCATCTTCGTGGCGCCGATCACGAGCGATTCGCTGCACTACCCGGTGGATGGCAAACTGCAAATCTGGCGCAGCAAGACCGGCGGCAACGAGTGGCAGGCGATGACCAGCGGTCTTCCGCAGAGGGACTGCTACGTGAACGTGCTGCGCGACGCGATGGCGGTGGACACGCTGGACGATTGCGGTGTTTACTTCGGCACGACCGGCGGCCAGGTGTATGTGTCACCCGACAGCGGCGATTCGTGGAAGCCGATTGTCCACGATCTCCCGGCGGTGCTGTCGGTCGAAGTGCAGACCCTCTCATGATCCGGGTGGAGTTGCCGCATCACTTGCGGAATCTGGCGCAGGTCAGCGGCGAGGTCACGCTCGAGGTCGAAGACCCGGTGACACTGCGCCGGGTCCTCGATGCTCTGGAGGCGCGTTATCCGGTGCTGCGGGGAACGATCCGCGATCACGATACGCAGCAGCGGCGAGCGTTTCTGCGGTTCTTTGCGTGCCAGGAAGATTGGTCGCATCAGTCGCCGGATGAGGCGCTGCCTGAGGCGGTCGTGTCGGGGAAGGAGCCGCTACTGGTGATTGGCGCAATCGCGGGCGGCGACTAGGCTCGGCGTCCAGCGTCCGGCGTCCAGCGTTCAGCGTCCAGCGTCCAGCGTCCAGCGTCCAGCGTCCAGCGTCCAGCGTCCAGCGTCCAGCGTCCAGCGTCCAGCGTCCAGCGTCCAGCGTCCAGCGTCCAGCGTCCAGCGTCCAGCGTCCAGCGTCCAGCGTCCAGCGTCCAGCGTCCAGCGTCCAGCGTCCAGCGTCCAGCGTCCAGCGTGACGACACGGGGTTAAAGGTTGTCTACGCGGTTTCAATGGAGGATCATTGTGCAGAAGATTCAGCCGTTTTTGTGGTTCAACGACAACGCCGAAGAGGCCGCGCAGTTCTACGTTTCGGTTTTCAAGAACGCGAAGATGGGGACGGTGACGCGTTATCCGGCGGGCAGCCCGGGGAAACCTGGGTCGGTGATGACGGCGACGTTCACGATTGGCGATGTGGAGTTCATCGCGCTGAACGGCGGGCTGCACTTCAAATTCAACGAATCGATTTCGTTTGTGGTGCCCTGCGATTCGCAGGCTGAGCTCGACGAGATGTGGGCGAAGCTGCTGGAGGGTGGCAAGGAGAGTCAGTGCGGCTGGCTGAAGGACAAATTCGGTCTTTCGTGGCAGGTGGTGCCTGCCAATATGGGCGAGTTGATGAAGGGCAAAGACGCGGCCAGTGAACAGCGCGTGATGCAGGCTGTGATGCAGATGGTCAAGATCGACATTGCGACGCTGCGCCGGGCCGGCGGGCTTTCCGAGTAAGCCCCCCTGGTGCCGTCCAGGTAACCAGGATGTTACCTTTGCATTTCTTTGGCGGTGACAGGTTTGTCATTGCCGGGCGCGTCGGCTCGTGCCAGGATTAGGTCAATCTATCCCCCGATTCTGGCATGGTGGCTGAAGCGCGTCGTTCCCAGGGCACGTCAGGGCGTCGTTTTCCGCCGCACGATGGAGGCCTTGAACTGAGCTGGAAGAGCGATTGGGAATCGCTCTTCCCTGGCGGCGCATGATCACAGCCGTCCCATCCGAGAGAAATTCGAGCTGATTGGTGGGCCGTTTTGGCTCCGCAGGAGAAGGGGAAACCTTTCCAGAAACTGTTGTTGTGAGGGCATTCCCAGATGCCGCGTTGGAGTGAAGAACCTCTGCTTTGGCTCTCAGTGCGAACAACGAAACAATTAGTTGAACGCCGTGTTCGAGGGAGGCAAGCAGGTCTGGACCAAAGTCAGGAGCCGGTGAAGGTACGTTCGAAGCGGAAAGACCGTTGCTATTCTGTTTCCCTCCCGAACGCGGTGGGGCGCCGCAATGAGTGAAAGAGGAGCGGTTGTGAGAAGGCCACAGTAACGAACCGGAGAGAAGACGGAACCGGAACGCAACGACCAACCGGAAACAAACGATAAGCCCCAGTAAGACAGTTAGGGTTCAGATCCGAGGGAGATGGCAATGAAGTGGCTCGGGAGCGCGACCGCAGCGGCGATGGCTGTTGCAACATTGGCAATGCCGGTGTACGGGCAGAGCTTTGGGATGGCCAAGGAGAAGGTGACGCTGCAGCGGAAGCTGCCGGCGCTGTATCACCTGCCGGGCAACACGATTCGCGTGCGGGTGACCGGTCACCAGGACGAAACCGATCTGGTGAATGACCTGCAAACTCTGCTGGAGACCGAGCTGCTGAAGGACAATTCGCAGCTGCAGGATGACGAGAACGATCCGATGGTGACGGTGAGCTGCAAGATCACGAACTACGCTCATCCGGCGCCGATCCTGCTGAAGCAGCCGGCGATCGGGAATCAGCCACCGGCCGTGAACGTGCGCATCACCGGCCAGCTTAGCGTGTCGTTCGAGGCTAAAACGCGCGATGGGAAAGTGCTGGGCTCGGATAACGTGCAGGTGAATTACGACCAGCAGTTCGACCAGGCGGGCAATAACGTATCGCACGGGATTATGGGGGGGCTGCACAACTCCTGGCACCGGATCAAGGGTGGTTCGGGGAACGATAACTCGGAGGATCAGGCGCCGACACCAGCGGAACTGCGATCGCTGCTGCTGGATTCGGCGATCCATCGGATCGCAGAAAACATTGTGAATACGAAGGAGTCGATCGAAGTATTTCTGGCGAAGAACAAAGGGCCGATCGACGAGGGGGACAAGGCGGCTGCGGCGAATTTGTGGGAGAGGGCACTGGAGACCTTCGAGACAGCGCCACCCCTGACCAAGAAAGACGAAGACGCTTACCGGCTCTACGACATTGGCGTAGCAAATGAAGCGCTGGGCTATGCGGCCGAGGATCCAAAGTCGGCGATGAAGTTTCTGGATGAGGCGGCGATTAATTATGGCAAGGCGATCGACGCGAAGCCGAGCGAGAAGTATTTTCTGGGACCGCAGCGGCGCATCGAGACAGCGATTACGCACTACCGGAAGCTGGAGCAGGAAAAGAATGCTCCGCCGCCGGTGACGGTGGCAGCGAGCACGCCTGCAGCGCCCGCGGCCGCACCCGCACCGCCCAAGAACGCGGCAGCAAAGCCACCTGCCACCACGCGGCACGTGTCCACGGCTCCTGCTGCTCCAAAGAGCGGTGCGATCGGGTCTAAAGCGCTGACCAATGCGCAGATTATCGCCATGGTGAAGGCTGGTGTAGCGGACGAGACGATTGCCGAGTCCGTGAAAAACGCGAAAGCGGTGGACTTCGATCTCAGCTCGGTGTCGCGCAAGAAGCTCGAGGACGCCGGGGTGAGTCCGGCTGTGATCAGCGCGATGAAAGTTCGCTGGGCACATGAATTGTCGAGTGGGAACTAACGATGATGCGGATGCGGGCTGCGATTGCGCTGGCTTTGGTCACGGTTGTTGGGTCTACGTTCGCGCATGCGCAGGATGAGCGCTGTGGCGCGGGCAAGGATCTGGTGGTGCAGGCGTTGGAACGCGTGACGCCAACCAGCGGCGACGACGCTTTCGAAGACTCGCTGCAACTGCTGAAGCACGCCGTCCAGACCTGCACGGAGCTGGGCGACGCGTGGTACTACCGCAGTCTGGTGGAGCAGCGGCTGGGTCACGCGCAACTGGCCATTTACGCCCTGGGGAAGGCGAAGCAGTTCGGATCGGACGCGATGCAGGAGGGGCTGAACCCCTTTGTGCTGTCGACACCTGTTCATAGCCGCGCACTGACAGCGGGGAATGCGCCGCCGGGTGCGCCGCCGTCGGGGACGCCGGCGGTCGCCGGACCGGTACAGAACAAATTTGCGTTGATCGTGGGTATCAGCCGCTTTGCCGATCGCGCCGTCCCAGCGCTGAGCTACACGACGCAGGATGCCGGCGCCTTCGCGTCGGAATTGAAGGATCCTTCCATTGGGCGATTCCCGGCCGACAACGTGCGCGTGCTTACTGACGATCAGGCGACGACGAAGAACATCAAGGAGCAGCTGAACTGGATCGCGCGGCGTGCTCAGCCCAACGATCTGGTGGTGATCTACGTGGCCACCCATGGCTCACCGCGTGAACTGGATTCCGCGGGTGGAGCGAACTACATCGTCACCTACGACACGGAAATTAAGAACGTGGATACTCCGGACCAGGATGCGTTGTACGCGACCGCACTGCCCATGGTGGAGTTGTCCAATGCCGTGGCAACGCGCATGAAGGCGCTGCGGACGGCGGTTATCCTGGATACCTGCTACAGCGGTGGCGCAGTGACGAACGGGTCGAAGCTGATGGGCAAGGGCATCGCCAATGTCGGGCCGTCGTCCGGGACGCTGGACCGGATGGCCCAGGGGACCGGGCGCATCGTGATCACCGCGGCGCGTTCCGACGAGGAATCGCTGGAGAGCGATTCGCTGCACCACGGCTACTTCACCTATTTCCTGTTGGAGGCGCTGAAGGCCAACAAGGGGATGACCCCACTCTCGCAACTCTACGCGACGGTGGCGCAACAGGTGTCGGACCGCGTGGCTGCGGATGCGAAAGCGACCGGCGACAATCTGGGGCAACATCCGGTGATGAGCCGCAGTTCGGACAATTCGGACTTCGCGCTCGGGATTACCGTGGGCGCGGCAGGCACGGCAACCGGCCGATAGATAAGAGCGCTTGGCAAGCCGGGCGGACACCGTTCGGAAAAAAAGTCGAAAATTTTGCGCCAATTCTGCATCACGCGGCCCCCCGGTTTGCGTATATGCGGGTACACGGATCGAGGGCGCACCCGTTGGACACGTCGCCAGGGACATTTCGGGGTTTGTTGAGCGCCATCAGGGGCGGGTCTTCTCGATCGCGCTGCGGATTCTGGGGGAGAGCGGGGCGGCCGAGGAAGTGGCGCAGGATGTGTTTCTGGAATTGCATCGCACGCTGCCGCGGCTCGAAAGTGATGAGCATGTGACGGCCTGGCTGCGGCGGGTGAGTTGTCATCGGGCAACCGATGCGCTGCGCAGAAGGGCGGCCCGGGGCGATGGCGCGGCTGAGGAATATCAGGATGGGATGGCGCTGCGGCCGGTGGTGCGGGATTTTCTGCCGCTGATGAATCGGGTGGAGCAGTTGCTGTTGACACTACCACCGGCGCAGAGATCGGTGATGGTGCTGCGGTATCAGGAGGATCTTGAGCCGGAGGACATAGCTCTGGAGTTGAAGATGCCGGTGGCGACGGTGCGGAGTTATTTGCAGCGCGCGGTGAAGATGCTGCGCGCGAAGGCGGAACGAACGCTGAAGGAGTACAGCCGTGGTTGAACTGAAGGACGATTTCGAGAGGGAGTTGCGGGAGCAGTTGCAGGCGCGCTCGGCGCCGGAGGGCTTTGCGGATCGGGTGATGGCGCGCGTGCCGCAACGGCCTGTTCGACGGGAGTGGTTCCGGTTCGGCGCGCCGGTTTGGCGCTGGGCTATTGCAACTCTCCTTGTGGTGGGGATGGTGGTGGGCGGACTGGAGCGGCGAACGCCAACAGCGGCAGGAAGGGGAACAGGCACGGGAGCAGGTGATGCTGGCGTTGCGGATCACAGGATCGGCTCTGCGCGACGTGCAGCAGAAGGTGAATGCGGACGATGAGCAGCACAAGTTCAGCCAGAAGGGCGCGAGCAACGCCGTTCTGGAAAAAGGTGACCAGTAGAAGGTGTCGAGAGGAACGAAAGGGGACAGTGATGAGAAGGGTATCGATCAGGAATATGGTTTGGGTGGCTGCGGTGATGGTGGGGGCAGGATTGCCGGCGGTTGCGCAGTCGCCGTTTCCGGTGACGCTGCAGAAGCAGCTGGCCGACCGGGCAGCGAATTACACCGAGGTTTCGCTCGACCGGAAGATGCTGGCGTTCGCCAGCCGCTTCATGAACGACAAGGACGATGCGGAGGGGAAGCGGATCGTCGAGAAGCTGAACGGCGTTTACGTGCGCAGCTATGAGTTCGACAAGCCCGGGCAGTATACGACGGCGGACCTCGATGCGATTCGTCGGCAGTTCGACACGCCGGAGTGGACGTCGCTGGTGAAGACACGCTCCCGTGATGGCTCCGACGACGCCGACATCTATATGAAGCTGGTCAACGACGAGGTCCAGGGCATGTTCGTGCTCGATGCGGAGTCGAAGGAGCTGAACTTCGTGTACATTTCGGGACCGATTCGGCCGGAGGATCTGAAGGATCTGAGTGGAAACTTCGGGATTCCGTCGGGAACGTACGATCTGAGCGTGAAGGAGAAGCAGAAGTCGAAGGCGAAGGCTGATGACAAAGCCCAGAAGTCGGCCGACAAGGCGCAGAAGGAGGAGC
Source organism: uncultured Acidobacteriaceae bacterium (assembly GCA_963705765.1). Taxonomy (GTDB): domain Bacteria; phylum Acidobacteriota; class Terriglobia; order Terriglobales; family Acidobacteriaceae; genus Palsa-343. The sequence goes on from CAVPKU010000024.1 coordinate 119,289, forward strand.
AGCCATGATCCTGACGAAGTTCGTATTTGGTGGAGTGCTTCTGACGGTGGGCGTGGCGGTCATTTTGCCCTTGACCGTGCGAGCGGCGGGGAATCATGACTTCGACGCGGTGGTTTCGGCGGTGGAGCATCGGTACGATGCGCGGGCGGAGAAGATTCCGATGATGGGTCTGGTGAGTTTCTGCGGCTGGGTAGCGACCGGCGGCGGAGTGCGAGGACTGAAGATCGCGGAGTTCGATCATTTCTCGGGTCCGAGCGATCCCGCGGAGCTGGACAAGCTGGTGAATGACAGCCTGGGCGGCGAGTGGCAGCGGTTTGTGGCGGAGCGCGAGCGGAATGGCGAGCTGAATCTGATCTACGCGCAGCCGGATGGCCATGCGATGCGGATGTTGATCGTTGATTACGAGCATGCGCCGCATCCTGACTTGGAATGGTTTTGGCAGTTACCCGCTGCGCAAAGATTACCCACTCCGCGGGATCGGGGAGCGCGAACGCTATAAGATCATCACCCGCGAAGGGGCGTGATTGAAGGTACGAATCCGTGCCAGGTGGACATTCGGGTCTGAGTGATTTGAATGACCCGTAGCACAGGCGTCCCGCCTGTGTCCCGGCCGCAAGAACACAGCCGAGACGGCTGTGCTACGAGTTATTCAACGTTCCCGTTTCGGAATTCATCCGGATTTGAGATTCCAAATCTCAAATTCCAGATTTCGCTCTTGCGGCCGCACATTTCATGTTTGAAGCCATCACCCATCGCCGTTACCTCATTCCGTTTAAGGCCGCACGGCTTCCGCAGCAGTTCGCCGACGTGCTGGTGATCGGTGGGGGAGTCGCGGGTTTGCGCCGCCATTGCCGCGGCCGACGAAGCCGCCGACGTGTTGGTCCTCACCAAGGACACGATCGATCAATCCAACACCTGGTACGCGCAGGGCGGCATCGCCGCAGTGCTTCAACCGGCGGACAGTTATCAATCGCACGTTGACGACACTGAAAAGGGGGGCGCGGGGTTGTGCGATCACCGCGCGGTCGAGGTGGTTGTGCAGGAGGGCGCCGCCCGTGTCCTGGAACTGCTCGAGTGGGGAGCAAATTTCGATAAGAAGGAAGGTAACCCGCACGGGCTGGCTTTCACCCGCGAAGGGGGCCATTCTTTCGCCCGCATCCTTCATGCTTTTGGCGACGCCACGGGAAAAGAGCTCGCCCAGACGCTTATTCGTACCGTCCGGAGCAGGGAGCAGATTCGCGTTTCGGAAAAAAGTTTCGTTGTCGATCTGATCACCGATAGCGGGCGATCTGTTGCGATCTGGCGTTGATCGACAATCAATTGCAACTGATCTGGGCCAAGCAGACGATCATCGCCAGCGGCGGGGCGGGTCAGCTTTATCGCGAAAGCACCAATCCAAAAATCGCCACCGCCGATGGACTGGCCATGGCGTATCGAGCCGGCGCCACGCTGGAAGACATGGAGATGGTACAGTTTCATCCGACGACGCTTTATATCGCCGGATCGAGCCGGGCGCTGATAACCGAAGCGGTTCGCGGCGAGGAGCGCTGTTGCTCGATCGGGACGGCAAGCGATTCATGCCCGAATATCACGAGATGGCGGAGCTGGCGCCGCGGGATGTTGTCAGCAGGGCGATCATCGATCGGATTCGCAAGACGCATCACACGCACGTTTATCTTGACGTGCGCCATCTGCCGACCCAGCAGTTCCGCGAGCGTTTTCCGCAACTGGCCCATCTCACGGACGAATTCGGAATCGACGTCAGCAAGGACTTGATACCAATTCACCCCGCCGCCCACTACATGATCGGCGGGATCGACGCCGACTTGAACGGCCGATCAAGCCTCAAGGGACTTTATGCGATTGGCGAAGCGGGTTGTTCGGGCCTGCACGGGGCCAACCGTCTCGGGAGCAATTCGCTGCTCGAAGGCCTGGCCTTCGGCGCCGCGCCGGCCTCGACGCCGCCCGCGCCGCGAAGGATGATTCGCCCGTCTTCCCCAAAACGCTCGAACACAAAGTTCCGACATCAACCCGCACCGAGCTGGACATCGTTGACGTCAAGAGCAGCCTGCGAAGCGTCATGTGGCGTAATGTCGGCATCGAGCGAACCGGCGAACGCCTCGAAGAAACGCGGGAGATCATCGCGTTCTGGGGCCGCTACGTCATGGACAAAACCTTCGACGCATTGGTCTCGCGCGAATCGGCGGTGGCCGGTTGGGAGTTGCAGAACATGCTGACGGTCTGCTCGCTGATCACCGCCGCTGCATACGCCCGCACCGAATCCCGCGGCGCCCACTACCGGCTCGATTTTCCCAACCGCGACGACCAGCATTGGCGCATGCATCTCCTCTGGCGCCGTCCGATGGAAACGCCGACGCCAAAGCCGGTGGAGTGACGGCTTTTCGTAGGGTCGGCGCCGAGCTTGAGAACTCTTTAGTGCCGCCGGCGCCCTCGCCGGCGGAAATCCGCGAACACCGGACAAAACTGCCGGCGAGGGCGCGGGCGGCACTGAAAAGTTCTCAAGCTCACCGCGGATATCGTCTATCGCGGGTAGTCATCGGTCCGCGATGAGCTTGCGAATTTATTGGAGGGCGGTCGTCTTCGACCGCCTGTTCAAGTGCGCCAAAGGGGGACGAGGATGTCCGCCCGCCAGCAAATTCCCGCACTCGATGCGGTGAATCCCTGGCGGTAAGGCGGAATTCATTGACGGAGCAACATGCGCAAATTGATTCTCGTTTTGTCTTTCATGGCCTTGTTGTCGGCGCACTCGGCTCGCGCCGACAACTCCGACCCGCCGCCGAAAATTGATGTCCCGCAAGCTCAGACGCCTCCACGCGTCGATGCCTCCGTGGACGATCCCGCCTGGAAGTCCGCGGCGCTGATTTCTTCGCTCAGCGTCTCCCTCCGAACCGGCGGCGAAAAAATCGATCCCGTCCCCACCCAGGTCCGTCTGCTGTGGGACGCCAACTGGCTCTATATCCGCTTCACCTGCACCGGCAGTGAAATTTATTCCCCATTCACCCATCACGGCGACAAACTCTATCAAGGCGACGTCGTCGAAGTTTTCCTCGATCCCAAGGGCGACGGCCGGCATTGGCTCGAAGTGGAAGTCAGTCCCAATAACGTCACCATGGAAGTGCAAACGATGCTGACCGCCGAGCCGAAGTGGGACGCCAATCGAATTCTCGACAAGGATATCATCGCCCGCGATTTCTGGCCCAATCTGGATTACACCCTCGCGGGAATGCGCACGGCGACGTCGGTGCAGCGCGACAAGGAGGCTGTGGCCGGATGGACAGTGGATATCGCGCTCCCGGCAAAAGTGTTGTTACACCGTCTTGGCGCCAATCGGTTTTCCCCGGCGTTCTCCGCGCCAATTTCATGCGATATGAGTACCCGAAGCCCGCCGACGAAAACGCAAAGCGCAAGTTGATCGCGATGAACTGGGCGCCGGTGATGTATGGCCAACCGCATATATCGCCGGGGGCGATGGGGTACGTCACGCTCGTCGCCCGCCCACCCGAGAAGTAAGAAATGCGGCCGAAAATAACTTCCTGGTTGGCCCGACCGTTCCAAGAGTGGCGCCGCCCGGTCGGCGTCAATATGGGTAGGCTGCACTTGGCGAATCGGGAATATCAAGAAAATAATTCGGGGAATTGTTTCGGCATGATGGAACCCTCGCCAAAAGGCAAGTTTTGCGGACCGCGCCAAGAGACAAAACGGCGAGAAAATTCGATCCATCATCGCCGATTCGTGATTCGCGGCCGTGCTTTCATCATGGGAGTCGCGCATCGCCACCCGAGGCGCCGTCGTGTCCACCACAATCCGATGTTCACCATCACCGCCAGCAAGAATCCTTCGATTCTGTGCCGCCGGCTATGTCTGGATATGAGTCTCATCGCAGTTTCTCCCAAATCATTCGGGCGACCGAAACATATGCGTTGGTCATCGCGTCGGCGCGGAGGAAGCTTGTCGGCAGACGCGGATTGCCGATGTAGGGACGCAGGACCCAGCCGACCTGAATGCCGACGAAAGCAAAAATCCCCAGCCAGGCGCGAAGCATCAAAATATGTTTTGGGTTGGACGCGATCAGCGGGCGATACATTCGGCGCAGGACAATCTGGGCGCCGCCGCTTGCGATGGTGAACATGGCGGCGTTGAAGAGAATCGCGTCGTTGTAGTCGGCAACGGAAAGATACCAGAGCGCCGTGAACGGCGACAACGATACCAGGATGACCGTCAGGGCAGCCTGGGCGGATATCGCGCTCGAAAGGTCCGCGCGAAATCGCCGCTCAATCCGAACAGACTATTAAGAACGAAAAAACTCGGCAGGCTTAATCCGAAGGTCAGCAGGAGCAACAGCGGCGCCTTCACCGCCGAATAAGCGACTTGCGGCATGCGCGAAAAACCGAGGCCGCCGAACGTCCCCATGACCGCTCCGTAGGCGAGTCCCGCCGCCAGCAGGACGACGGCGTGGCGCCGGGCGGGGGATGTGTGATCGGCCAGGGTCGAATCCCCGGTCAAATTCCGCATCACCCGGTCGATGCGGTCTGAAATCTTCGGCTGGCTCGCGGTGGGCTGCGGCATGGAAGACGTCCTCACGAAACCATCTTCACAAAGGCGTGAACAACAGCCTGAAAGAAATTTGAATCGGGATGTCGAAACCAAGTGAAGGGCGTTCCCGGCCTTCCGATGAATGGCCGCAGCACCCAGGCCATCTGCGAGCCAACCAAACCGAATACGACCATCCAGATTCGGAATACAGTCTTAACATGCGGCGCCAGCATAGTGTCGTGGGCATGATCGAGCGGGCCGGGAAGCCGCCGGCTTTGGCGCGGGCTCGACAAGGATCGCGGGGACGACGTCGCTGTTAGTCTCTGGGGCCGGAGTAGTGTCTTGTGTGACTACATTGACGCTTGGCACGGGCGGGTTCACCGGCGCAAATATCGGTTGCCACAACGGGGCGATTGTCAGGCGATGCAGCGTCTGAAGCAGGAAGACCAGTCCGATCACGCCGGCAACGCCAAAGACGACTACATTCAAAATAATCATGAATGGATAACTTGTGGTAGTGAAGGAAAAGAAGGCCACGATCGGACCGATCGACGACAGCACGGCAAGCATCACGGCCATCGAAATGATCAGCAGCCGCAGCACCGACAGCAGATATAGCCGCGACCCGACAAGTACATTGAAGACGTATAGTGAGGGAAATGTCACAAGCAGCGTAAGAAGAAACAGCGCGGGCACTTTCACCATGGTGGCGAACAACTGCATCGGATGTCCGCTTCCGCCGGGCGTGAGGGAAAAGAGTCCCATGCAGGCGCCATAAAAAATTCCCAGTACGTCGATGACGACGATCAGTCCGAGGGCCGGGACATTGAGCTTCCCTTCGCGAATCGCCGAGACATGCGTGGCTTCGCCGCGAAGGATGCGATCGAGCGCCATGATCCATTTCCACATAATCATTTCTCCAAAGGTCGAATTCGATATGTTCCTCTGCGATTACAATAACTTTACAAAGTAAAGTCAATGAACGACATTTTGCTTTGACGAGTTTTTCGCAAACGATCATCACGTCGTGGGAAGAATGCCGGAGAAGTTCGTGTGAGGGCGGCGCGACTCTTCCTTGGCATGGGCGCGGGCGTCGGTGACGACGCTCTCCAGCACCGCGATATACTCGAGAAAGCGCTGGCGTCCGGCTTCGGTAAGACGGCAGAGGGTCTGGGGGCGATTCTTGTGAAACCCCTTCCAGGTCTCGACGAATCCGCCCTCCTGCAACAACTGAATCTGCCGGCTTAGATTTCCATCCGTGAGCGAACAGAGCGCTTTTAATTCCGTGAATAGCAAGCCATCGGAATGCGCGGCCAGGGAGGAAAGCACGCTGAGACGCGCTTTCTCATGAATGACGCGCTCAAGCCCCTGGTAGGCAAAGCGCCCTTCTGTTCGTTTGGGGCCGGGATCTTTACGACTCATGACGACGCTCCAAAGACCAGTGCAGAACGCCGGCACAGGCGATCTGACCGATGCCGAAGGTGAAACCCATCATCCACGCGGAATACTTCATGCCTTGCGGCCCGAGCGCCACCGAGCCGCATCCCATGGCCAGATAAAACGCAGCCGCAAGGGTGATCGAGCTTGGCAACAACCTTCGCGACGCGAACATCCCCAGCCCAAAAAAGATCGACCACAACCCCGGCAGCATCCACGCCGCCGACGAGGCGAATTCGCAGAGCACAATCGTCAACATCGCGCCTGCGACGATGCACGGCACAAATTGTTCAACCGCGTGAAGCGTCAAGTCCCTGTCCAGTGAAGACTCCGATCGCCAATACGCGACTGCACGATCTCGATCGCCACGACCGCCACCGAGAAAACCGCAACACCAACCCAGAGGTACACAACGCCAATCGGATTTCGGCCGGGCTCGGGGATCGATCGCACCTGCCACAGCGCCGCGGCAACGGCGGCAATTCCGGTCAGGAGCGTTGTTGCCGCCCGATATCCGCGAAAGGTGCGCATCCGCGCCATCTGACGCTGAATCTGACCGATCTGCGACAAAGCAATTTCCAAGTCCATAGGATCGCCTCGCGTATTACTTTATGCCGTAGAGTACGACGAAGAGCGGAGAATGTCAAGCGCCCCCGGAAAAGCTATATACGAAGGGTATGGCCTTGGGTTGCGGCGGCGACCGCATTGCTCCCTCTCCCGGTACTCCGGGAGAGGGGGGTCAGGGTCCTTTGCGGCAAGTAGGTTCGGCGAGCCGAGCCGGACTTGTAATTTGCAGACCTCTTCTATCCTACCCAAGTCCGGCTCGGCTCGCCGGACCTGCACCCTCTCCCGGAGTACCGGGAGCCAGGACCATCCATGGTCCAAGTCGCTTGAAAAATTCTCTTCAAAGAGAACTCTCCCGGCGGCATCGCCATGTCCAAGCGCAGACTGCAGACATAACAATGCCAGGAACAACACGAGACTGGTGATGGACAAGAGACGATGGCTTATCAAGATGATATCCTTAATGATCTTGCGCAAGTCGTGTTGGGTCCGCATTGCGGCTGGGTAGTTCTTCGTGGCACAGGCGTCCCGCCTGTGATCTTGGAGGAAAGACACAGGCGGGACGCCTGTGCTACGAATAAATTCTTCAAGCTCGTTGCGGAGCATTCTTGGCGCCCGCAAAGGGAATTGGTTCGCAGTGAGCTTGGGAATTTATTGGAGGGCGGTCGTCCTCGACCGCCTTTTTTTGGAATGCGCGAAGGCGGACGAGGACGTCCGCCCTCCAGAAAATTCCCAGGCTCAGTACGGACCCTACAAACCCAATGCACTTAATTGCGCGACGCTATTTGGCGTCAAACGCGGCTGTTCGCGCCGCATCGCCGCAAAAAGTTCTCCGTAATCTTCTGCGCCGCGGATCAGGCCCATGCGGCCGTCCGTAGTGCGAATGCGGCGGAATCACGCCGGGCGGCTGGCTCAAACCCATCGCCCAGAAAATCGTGGCGGCGTTGAAAACCCAGTTGCCCTTGGGGCCGGGGTAAACCGTAGCCGTGAAGGTGGCATGCTTGTCGGAACCGTTGGTCGTCCTGGCGGTCGCGACCACTTGCAAGCCGGGGATCGGAGCGGGATCGCCGTGAAATTCCCAACCGACCAGGCCGTCGATGCGGTCGCCTTCCTGAATGCCGGTTCCTTCGAAAAGCCAGTGATTGGCCATTCCCGGAGCGATCGCCCAATCGCCCGAACCGTTGAATGGACTGACGGTGCGGGCGCCGATGAGCGAGCGCCTCGTTTGGAAGCGCGTGGCCATCCAAATCGAATGGACCCATCTGGGCCTTTTCGATCTCCATCAACCCGCCATATCGGCCCGCGCGATGAAAGACGCGATCCGGCCGGCCATCCGATGACGGCGCGAGCGGCGCCACAAAACAACATGTATTGCCCGATAGAAATGCGGCGTCACGCCGCTGTCCACCGCGGCCTGCACATTGCCGAACATCTCCAGCGTCCAATATTCGTCGTGTCCCACCGACAGGAAGACCCTTCCCCGTTTCAGTCCCGCGGCGTCGCAATGCGTATCGTGATTGCCAAGATACGTCACGTCATAGCCATGACTTTCCAGCCAGAAGCAAAGCGGAAACTCCCAGCACAAGAATTCCCCGCTCCCCATCGACAACGGCTGATCGACCACCTGCGGATATATTCCGTAAGGCCGATCGAAGCTCACGCGCGTCGTTCCATTGAGCGGTTTGTTCGGCGCATCGGTGTCATACAGGGAATCATTCGTCGGCCACTTGTTATAAGCCTGCCATGTGTTGGTGCTGCATTGAAAGAGCAGGTCGGCCTTGCGGTCGTCGCGCACGATGAAGACGACATAGCTCTGATAGCGATGCGCGTTTGAAGAGAGCTTGGCGAGATATACGCCGCTCACCCAATCGCCTGGCGTCTCGAACTCCGCCGCCGCCGGCCATCCACATTCGCGAAGCCGATGCTCTCCCGCCGCGGGCGCCTCATGTGTCTTGACGTCGATGGGCCCGATCGTCGTCACATGTCTGCCGCCCAAACCCTGATAGTATCCCATCCGATATATATCAATTGTGACGGCGCTGGCCGGAATCGAACTTAAATGGAATTCGATGGTATCTCCCGCGCGGATGCTGACGTGCGAGCAATACCCTTCGATCAACCGCGAGCGAAACGCGCCCGATTTCTCGGGCCGTACATAAGTCAGTTGCCAATCCGACGTTCCCGGCTTGGAATTCTCGCGCACGATAGCTCCAGTTGACCGCTCGGCAATCGGCGCATCCGACGCCCGCAATGACGCCGGCAACGTCGCCGCGGCCGCGGCAGCCGTGGCGGCCTTGAGCAGCGCGCCGGCCGACAGGATTGCCGGGCCGCGGTTGATTGCAGTCGTCATGTTTCACGGAAGTACCACATCATTTCTTCTTGACCTCAACCGCCCACTGCTTCATATCAGCGTGCGGCGCCACTTCCTTGATGTTTGGCGTCACATCAACTTCCACTTGTCCGGTGATCCAATGCAAAGCGCCGACCACCAACCCCTGAAACTCAGGTTTGGTCCAGACATCTTCGCGATGTCCCATCGAGGTATAGAAGACGCGGCCTTTGCCGCTCATGCGCGCCCAGGTTTCGGGGTACGGATCGCGCTGATACATCGGGCCTTTCATGCCCTCGCACACCTGAGTAATGACCACATGGAGGTCGGGCGCAAAGTTCTTCAGGGAATACCATTCCTCCGGAAAACTTGCGTTCTCAAACGCGGCGGCGCCGGGGAATTTGGGATCGACCACCTTCAGCAGCGCCGGTTGCTGAGAGCCATGAGTGATGAACTCGCCGCCAAGCATCTGGATATACGGGTCAAATTCATCCTTGCCCTCGGCGTTCACGTCGCGGAGCATTTCGTCGGGCTTGTGCGGTTGGGCCTTGCCGTGGAACGTATCGCTGCCGCAATGGAAGGCGATGAATCCCTTGCCGTTCTTGATCGATTCGAGAAAAGCGGCCTTGCCCGCGGCGCCCATGCCCGGCTCCTTCATGAGCGGTCCCTTCTCATTGATCGCATGGCCCTTGGAATCCTTCTCGGGTTTTCCGTCGGCGCCGAGCTTGGGGATCATGATGTTCCTGTCGGAGTCCTTGGTCAGGTCGCCGGTGGTATAGAAAGCCAGGGCATCAAAGCCGGCCAGATATTCCGGCGTGAACAACGATCCGTCCTTGCTGCACGTCACTTCAAATCCGTGCTCGCCGCCAAACTCGGTCAGGAGTTTCTCGGCAAAGGAAAGCTCGCCAGGCGACTTGCGCGTGATCGTGCTGTGCTGAAATCCCGACGACTTCGTGAAAAAGAGAATCTTCTTCTTCGTCTTCGACGCCTCGGCGCCAAGCAGCGATCCGTTGAGAAACGGCGACAACGCCAGAGCGGCGGTCCCGACTCCGACGGTTTTGAGCAAATCGCGACGATTGATATTGCGATGGTTGGACATGAAAGCCTTTCGGTAAAAATTTGACCAAGTGTTCTTTTATCCCGTTGCGGCGCGAACCGCAAGGCTGGAAAGATCGCAGAATCGCTCATTTCCCGCACGATTCCGCTCATTTAACAATGACAAGCACATCCACCGTTTGAAGCGACGGAAGCGTAATTATCAGCCTCGACTCTTCCTGCTTGAATGGCATGCCCTTTGGAAAAAACGGAGACCATACCCGCGAAACCCTTTCCTTGACGCCGGCTACGTTCACTTCGACATTCTTCAACTGACCGTCGTGTTGTTCGGCCAGATTTACCAATGGTAAAATGATCGAGCGGGCGCCGCTCAGCCGGCCACAGACCACACTGCGGTGATTGATCGTTATATCGGGAACAATGCCGCCGTCGCGCAATGGCGCAGTATGGCGTCGCGTGCGGCCTCATCGAATTCAACAGGCTCAAACTGGCTTGAATTGGATTCCGCTCCGCCCTTGCCCATTGGCACAACGGGCAAACCTTTCTTCACGAACGCTTCCCCCGGCAAGGCGCCGATGTAGTATCCAAATCCTTTTCCGGCGGCTGTCTTCACAAACGCCGGCCCGTTATCCGAAACGTAGTGTCCCAGTATCCGGCGCCGGCGCCGGGCGTGAATGCTTCCTTGCTTGCCAATACATCAAAAGCGACTTGCCGACATTCATTCGATCGAGCGGCTTCTCGAACAAAAGTTCCAACTTTGCCCGCATCGGCCCGCGATACCGATGATAGGAAGTAGCCGGCCCGCGTCCGAGAGTCTCGTCCAAAGTAGTGAGCGGCTCGTCAAACTCATCCTTCCCGCCGCGCCCGCAGTCGCGAAGACGACTCCGCCGTTGGCTACCCAATCTTTGATAGCCTCGGCCGCCTTGCGTTCCAGATTTTGGCCACACACGTACACAGTCTTGTAGTTGGCCAGCAAGCCATCCTTCACATCATTTTCGGTCACGAGATCGACGCGATATCCGGCGAGCCGCAAGGCATACCAGATGTTTTTGCGTTCCTCCTGTGAAATATTCGTCGCCTCCGACGCTGGTTTGCCGTCGATCGCGGGATGCACGTCATTCTGCGTCTTTCCCTGCAATTCCCAAAATCGCTCGCTTGAGAAATCAGCATTGCCACCGGCGTCTTTTCCGGCCGGGCGGGCAGCAGATCGTCCTCAATCGCGCCGGCCATGCCGGAGATTGTCCGCAGCATCTTCCACATCGGCAAACCGCCGCGATAGGCAATGTAGTTTTCGGTCGTCCACCCATCCGGCGACGCGTTGAACCAATCCAGATCCTTCACGTTATTCGCCCACTGCATCACCGCGTTCTGCATCAGATGCTCAGGCGTATTCCCCGGCCAATGCGGCATGCAATAAAACATCATCCGCGTATCGTGATAGGAAGCCCCTTTCCGCAGATAAGCCGCGTCAAAGTCGGCAACAAAGGCGAAGCTTCGGGCTGGCAATAGGTATAATCCTCGGTCCAGGCAACCGACATCGCGCCGCATTGAATGATTCGATGAACGCCGACTGGTTCATCCAGAAAAACGGATGCATGCCACCCAGGTTCGCGGTGGTTTGCACATCGTTGCCAAGCGCAGCCTTAAAATCGCGGGTCTTGCCGGCAAATAGCTCGATCCCCCGGCGTGCCCGAAACTGCTCGCTATACCAATACAGCCGTTTAAGCCTGCCAAGCACCTCGACGGTCGTGGCGGAACCCTCAGGCAACACGCCGATCTTTATCGCCACATCCGATGACAGCGATTGTAGGGGTTTGATCTGTTCCCATCCATCAAACCCCATGGTCTTGGGCGTTTCCCCTCGGCGCGCAAAATTCCCTGAACGCCTCCAGCAACTGCGGATTGCCGGCGTCCACCGCCGGAAGACCGATTTCATCGCCGTAGGATAAATAGTCAAAATACCGTCCGACGTCGGCCTGTTTTATAAGCGACGCCATCTTCTCGACGTCGGCGCTATGATGGTAGCGAAGCGAGCGCTCGACAATGCCGCCGTGACTTCGACCCCATTGCAATGACGCTTCGATCGCCTGTTTGTCCAAGCCGTCAGGCAGGGTATTCAGTCCAGCAGTTCGCGAAAAGCGTGGCCCATTTCAAAATTCAACGCGATGTTCGCCGACGCCAACGGCGATATCCGTCTCGGCGTAGAATTTCATCTTCTTCGGTATCGGACCCAGCCTAGTTTCCGCATTCAACTGGCGGGTGATCTCGCGATAAATGTCGGTGATCTTGCCGATCCTATATTCGACACCCTCCTTGCGGAACAAATCCGGCTGCACCAAAAACGCCGGTCGAGGCTACATCTTTCTCAAGCTGAAATGATTCGAACGATGCTCTTCTCGTCCAGGCCGACCAATCCACCGCCGACGGCAGACTTGAGTCTCCAGGCTTGCGCCGGCGGCGGCCAGAGTTAACGCTGAATGGCGATGTGCTCTCCACATTCATCGTCGAGACCAAGATCCTGCCAGACGCTCCGCCCCCGGCTGGAATCGGACCCGAGACGCGCTTGATCGCATCGACGTCCTGCAAAGGTTTTCCATCCGCATCGAATTACGCAATGCCATCGCGATATTGCGGGCTGTAAAAGTCTGGATCCGGTGATTCCAATGGTTCCAGCTCACAACGCAGCTCTTTGGAGAGATTGCGGAATCGAAAGTAGACATGGTTATCCCTGCGCCATTCATCGAGCATCGGATATCGCGGCAGGCGCGGAGAGGATAGCTCGGATGGATCGCTGGTAATCAGAATCGCGTCCACCGAACGGGCGCCCGCCGGTTCTGGATTCGGCGCCTTATAAAGCGTCACCCGATACGCGCCCCGCGGGAAGTTTAGCCTCATAACCTTCCGCGGCGTCGTGATCGATTCCCCAACTCCAATACAGGCTTCCGCGCGTCAACTTGTTCGTAAAGCAAAAGTGTTTGGAAGCGTCGATCAATCCGTAGGTCTTTGTCAAATACCGGTGGTCCGGCGGCAATGTCGCCATGCTCATTGATCTTCGCAATGCGCAACCCAAACGCATAGTTGAAAAACGGAGGGGCCTCATATTTGGCCCATACCTTGTATATGCCCGAGGCCGGGACCGTGATGTCGGAATGAACTTCCGCCACCACCTCCTCTGAAGGTGAGGCGGCGTCCGTCATCGCCGTTCGCAAGCGACTTGCCCATACGCCGCCGAAGACCATGTTTTGGTATAAATCGGTTCCCCATCGTCCGACCCGCCATCCGAGTCCGGGACGGAATTGAGCTTATCCCCGCCTTCATGTCTTCGGTTTCGATCACGATGCGCATTGGTCGGGACTGGCCGGCCTTGTTACCGGCCGCCGGCGCCGATGTCAATGCCAACGAAAGAACAATTGCCAGGGTCCCGGCCATCGCGGCCCAAATATGGCTGGTTTTGAATCGAATCCGCAAACAGTCATTCGTTCCCTTTGTTTTATGTATTTCTTTCCCGCTACTTCAATCTCGCCGCATCTATCTTGAGAACCGTGTACGGCTTCAATGACATGACATAGACAGAACCATCGTGACCCTGACAGACTCCCAGGATCACATATCGCGTAGTCCGTACGCCGTCTGGCGTAGTGAACTGGCCGCCATGATAGGGACGCGGCTTGCCATTGGCGTCGGTGAACTCCGTATAGTCCGGATTTTGAATCGAAATTGGCCCGAAATCCCGCGGCGCCTTGTCGCCCGATCTGTAACCGACGAGATGCGGAAGCTGTATTCCAAGCGAACTTTGCTCGACCATCGCCGCCCAGACGTCGCCGGTGGGACCAACGCACAATGCCCGGCAATCGGTTCCCTTGACGCCGGGAATCAAGGCGCCAAGGCTGCGGCCTTGCAAGGTCTGCCCGTCAGTTGTCAGATCGTAGGCGTACAGTTGATTGGTACTCATGGGTACGCAATACAGCGTCTTGCCGTCGGAGGAGATGTCCCAGTTAATCGGATGGCCTTCGGGATCGGCCAGGTGGGAGTCGGGCGCGGGCGAATTGCCGTCGATGGTTTGCTTGAGACGATCGAGTTTGCCGGTCTGCGGATCGTAGCGGGCGATGTCGCCGCCGCGAAGGGGGTGGTAGCGCGGTGCTTGGCGATCGACGACGATAAAGGCATAAATATGCTCGGAGTCGATCAGGTCCTTATACTTTCCGGTTTTCAGATCGAGCGACATGAAATGCGAACTCTCGTGCGGCCCCGGCTTGTGATCGGAGCAGGTGGAAATGTAGGCAACATTCAACGATTCGTCAGGCGTGATGCTGATGATCCCCTGATGTGGCACGGCGATCGGATAGACCTTCGTCTTGCCGGTGGCTGGGTCATAGACCATCGGATAGCCGCCGGGATAGCCGGTCCAGGTTTCTTCCTTGGAGGGATAACCCTGCTTGGTGGCGAAATAGATTTTCCCGCTGCGCGCCGACATTATTGCGGGAATGGATTTTCGCCTGTGCGGAAAAACCTTTTCCCGTTGCCAACCCTTTATGGCACGTCAACCACGGCTCGCATCGTCTCGCTATGCGGATCGAATTCGACCAGCCAGGAGTTGATGCCATTGGCGTGGGTTCCGATGTAGAGACGCTTGTTATGGCCTTCCACGATGGAGAAATACCCTTCGCCTTCCGGCGCCCATTCCATCGGTACAGCGTAAGCCGTGGCCGGAAGCCAATGGAGGCGGGGCGGATCCGCCTTCGCATAGACGCACCGCGGCGCCAGCAATGCCGCCGGTGCCCAACTCATTGAAGAACGTGCGCGTGCAGAGCAGAGCGATGGTGTTTTTCTCGCCCGGTTTGATCGCCGAGTAATGTCAAAGGAGAATGGCTGACAGTATCCGTTGGCTTCGTCGGCTGAGCCTTTCCTTGTTTCCCCGTATTGAATATGTTGACCGTTTACGAAAAGTTTCACGCTGCCGTCGGTGCTGCCGATCCAAAGATAGACTTTCTTGCCCGCCGAAGCCGGGACATCAATGGCGGTGCGATACCACATCGATTTGAAGTAGTCGTGATAGCCAATGCGTGGACCACGTTTCGGCGCAGACATCGGTGCTCTTCCAACTTGAATCATCGAAATCCGGCTTGGCCCAACCTTGGGCCTCGCCTTGCTTGTCCGGATCGGCTTTGTAGCGGAATTGCCGAATCGGCGGATGCGTGAGAATCTGGTATTCCTTGGCGATCCGAGAGCGTCTTCGTAGGTCTTCTGATAAAATTGCGGCGAAATATCCGCCGCCGACGGTCGTCTTCGTCCAGGCGACCTGCGTGAATGTATATTGGTCTTTGTATTGCTCGCCCAAGTTCAGGATCTGCTTTCATCCATTGCTTGCCTTCGTCGGCAAGGTTGACGAATCGTCCTTCGGCCTGGTCGCGACGCAGCTTCATGAACAGCTCAAACAGCCGCAGCGATTCGTCCGCGAGTTGCACGCGCTGCTTCTCCGTCGGCGTTTTACAGGCCGCCCAGCCGGCGTTCAGTAGACGCGCGGGCCTCGCTCATCCGCTCTGGGCGTCCACCGCCGAAGGTAGGCGAAGCCACATCCGGAATATTCCGGCGTCGTCACCCAAACATCGTCGATGAACTTCCAATAGGCCGCCATCTCCTTGCCGGCGTGTCCGTAAAAACGCGCGTTGATCTCGTCGATGATGTCGTGCGGCTGCAGCGACGAATTCCAGGCCAGCCGATTGCCCAGATACAGCGCGTGCATCGATGTTTCGAAATTCGCCAGCGTCTCCGGCTGCCAGAACTTGCAGTTGTTCTTGAACACGATCGGCACGTCAGTGCCCCATTTGGTGAACATGGGGTTCGGCGCGCTCGGCTCGGCCAGAAACCAGCCGTAGAAGTAGATCGACGTCATCCGTCGCCTTCTTGCCCCAACCCTCGATCAGGTAGCGAAGCTCCTTGTTCCCGGAACGCGATCGTCGGTCATCGGATGGGCCCGGCTGTAAGTGATGAGGCGCCAATTCCGGCACGATGTTCGGACGTTGACATTCCGCGTAACGGAGGCCGAGTATAGTCGGCGTAGGCAAGCATTCCCAGCAGATCGTCTGGGTATCCTTGGCGACATGTTCCGCCATGCGGTTGCACAGCACCATAAGCCGATCGGTCTTCGATACCCGCCGAATGTCTCATCGATGTCTCCGGTATCGAGGCCTTGTCGGCGGCTTGGATTCGTCCCATCCGGCCCATCATCCGGCGAAAGCGAATATGATGGATGCCGATCTTTGCCTGTCGATCAATGATCTTGTCCGCAATGGCGTCGCTAGGTGGGACTGCTCCATTTCAACCGCTGCCTTGTGGCTTGCCGCCAACCTCGGCCCCCCATTCCGGATGTTGTTCCCGCTCTTCCTTGCTGATGTAGAACTCAGGCGCATGACCCGCCGACAGCAGCAGACCGCCGTGCCGGTTTCGCCGTTTGTAGTCGTCGTCGGCGTACCAGATGCCGCGATAGATCGTGCGATGGCGCCGACGAGAAATCAGTCTCCTTCAAGTCGATCGTCGCAAGCGTCGGGATGACTTCTCCCATTTCGCTGGGCATATACCAGCGACAGCCGAGCCGATCGAGAAGCTCATAGATTGCATAGCTGCTGGCCAGATCAGATTCGCCAAAGAGTCCAATACCCTTCGCCGAGACGACCATTCGGAATCCCTGCTTATATGGCGCGGTCTTCTTCGGCGGCCCGAACACCGTCATTGCCCGTGAGGCTATCAGAATACGGGATGCGCACGTCGGCATTTGGGAGATCGCCGGTAAGCACTTCCACCGCGGCGCCGGACATCTGGCTCAAATCGTGCACAGATCGTTGACGGATTCCCGCAGCCTGATCCGCTGCCGCTCGGCCTCGGCGTCGACAAACTTTGGCGGGATGGGTTTCACGTCCGGCGCCATCACCTCGGGAGCAACAAGAATGGCGCAGTGAGACTGACCGTCCTTTATGAGCGAAATGTCCGCAAGAACCTGCGGAGTTGACCAAAAAATAAGAGCCGCCAGCGCCGCCACGAACAATCCAGTCGTGATCCGCATTCCACGTTCTCCTAAGCAATGATTTGTTGAATCGCTTTCCCGCGGTCGATGTCGAGGCGTTTGCTGCCGGGAATTTCGAGTTTGCGAGGGTCCAGGCCAAGCTGGTGAAGAATCGTCGCATGAATGTCGGTGACGTAGTGGCGATCTTCGACGGCATGGAACCCGATTTCGTCGGTGACGCCGTGGACGATGCCGCCCTTGATGCCGCCGCCGGCCATCCAGACAGAGAAGCCGTAGATGTGATGATCGCGGCCGTCGCTGCCCTGGGTGCCTGGCGTGCGGCCAAATTCGGTGGCGAAGAGAACGATCGTGTCATCCAGCAGCCCGCGGCGCTTTGAGGTCTTTGAGCAGGCCGGCGATCGGCTTGTCCACCGGATTTGGCGTTCTTGGAGTGATTGGCTTTCAGCCCGCCGTGCGCGTCCCAGACGCCGGCGCCGCCGGCCCCGTGCTGGATCTGGATGAAACGCACGCCGCGCTCGACCAGCCGGCGCGAGGCCAGCAGTTGCATGCCGAAATCGCGCGTGGCCGGATCGTCGAGGCCGTAGAGATTCTGCGTGGCTTCGGATTCCTCGGAGAATTTCAGAACATCGGGCACCGAAGTCTGCATGTGAAAGGCAAGCTCATAGGCTTTGATCCGGGCGGCCAGGGCGGGATCGTTGGGATATTCGACGCCGCGAAGCCTGTTGAGGCGGTTGACGAGCTTGAAATTCGACCTGCTGTTCGGCGTTGGATAAATCGCCTGGCGGGCTGGCCGAAATCGAGCGGGTTGGTGGGATCGACGCGGATCGGGACGGCGTCGTGATCGGGGCCAAGGTAATGGCCGTCGCGTTGGCATTCCAATATTCGCGGCGTCCCATCGAGATGAACTGCGGCAGATTCTCGTTGAGCTACCCAAGCCCGTAATGAACCCAGGCGCCGAGCGTGGGGAATTCGCCGTCGAGCATGTGACGGCCGGAATGAAACTGGGTCTGGGCGCCGTGGTTGTCGTCGGTGGTGTACATCGAACGAACGATGGCGATGTCGTCGATGCACGAGCCGATGTGCGGGAACCAATCGCTGACCGCGATTCCGCTTTGCCCGTACTTTTTGAAGCCGACCTGGGTGGGGAAGAATCTTGTTTCGCTGCTGGCCGTTGGCGTCGTTGATGACGGTCACGCGGGCGAGTTTTAGTTTTCGGGGTTTTGCGTGTCCTTGTAAGGGCGTCTCGGAGATGCTCTTGCCGGCGTATTTGTCGACATCGGCTTGGGATCGAAGCTCTCGAGATGGCTGACGCCGCCATTCATGAAGAGCCAGATGACGCTTTTGGCCCTGGGCCGAAAATCGGGCAGGCCATCGGGCGGGGACCAGACGCCGGGCGTCGCGGCGCGAACGACTCCATCCTGGTGAAGCAAGGCGCCAGGGCCAGGCCGGTGAAGCCCATGCCAAGATCGGCAAGAAATGCCCGGCGATGCATTCCGCCGTGATTGCAATTGCGATGCGAAGGATGGTTGGATTTCATGGTTCCACCGAATCGTTACAAAATCATTGTGGTTCAACAACGCATGCACCAGATTGATTCGACGCCCGCATGTCGGCGTCGGACTTTTTATCGATGCGCCGCGATCTCTTTTAACTCTTTCATCGCCGCCGAACAATCGGCCAATTCATCGGACGTGGGCTGGTTTCCCAGGATCAAGGCAAACGCGGCCTTGATGAAATCCGTATCGTCGCTTGCGTCAATGCGGCGAGCGATCTTGTCGGCGGCGGACATCACCAGTGAACCGTTCTCCATCGCCAGAGCCTGTTGCGGGACGATACTCTCGGCCCGGCGGTAGCATTCCAGAACGCTGGCGCCGTCGAATGTCCCGAGGAATTTCTCTTCTTCATTATGCGAGTGGAAGAAGTACAGGCTGCGGCGTTTGGAAGATTCATTGGCGACGGGGATCGGAGGTCCGCCGGTGGAAAGATCGAGCTCGCCACAGAGGCATAGAAGGCTGTCGCGGATTGCCTCGGACTCCATGCGGACGGGATTCATTCGCCACATGAAGTGGTTTTCGGGATCGGCCGCCAGATCTTTTCGCTGGCGCCGGCGGTGGATGAAGTCATGCGATAGACGTTGCTGGTCACCATCAGGCGATGCAGGCGATTCATGTCCCAACCGTTTTCGCGCAGATCGACGGCCAGATAATCCAGAACCTTTGGCATCGCCGGCGGCGTCCCCTTGTGGCCAAAATCAAAGATGGTGGCCACCAACGGCTCGCCAAAGTGCCTGGCCCAGATGTGATTGACCGCCACGCGGGCGGTCAGCGGATTGCGAGGATCGACAATCCACGCGGCCAGCGCCGAACGACGGCCAGTGCTGGTCGTGGGGTACGGCTTGTTGCGCGAAGCTCGGTTTCCAGATTCGATTCAACTGTCTTTAGCGATCCGCGCAGAGAGGTGTACGTTTCCCCCGGCGCATGGCGTCTTTCTTCGCTTTGGCCAGAGCCTCGCGGGCGGCGGCGAGATTCTTGGCGACGGGGCCTTGGCCGTCCCCGGGCCTTGTCGAGTGCTTTCAGTTCGATGTTTGCCAGCGATTCCTCGGCCACGGCAACGGCAAGCCGTCGTTCCAATCGAGCGGCGGCCTTTGCTAGACCTTCGCGTCCGGCGGGGCCGGCTGTTGATAGCGCGCCTTGTCCGGCTGAAATGCGGGCATTCTCCAATTCAATATTTAATGTCGTGACGGCAAGCGTCTTTTCCGCGACCGCCAGTTTCAGATCTGCATGATTGGATTTGCCCTCATCGAGTCCCTCGACATGCTCCGTCGCTTTCCGCGCGCTTTCCACGGCTTTTTTGGCGTCGGCTTCCCGCAAACGGCATGCATTCAAGTCGCTCTCGATCACGCTTGCCTTTAATCCCGGCGCATATGCTTCCAGCGGCAACTGCACGGGAGTGATCGCCATTTTGCGAATGCAAGAACGGCTGGAACGCCGGGCTCGATGAGCAGATCCTTATTCGGCCGTCGCTCGTCGCCGCGAATGAAAAGGTAGGTTGGCGCGGTTAGGTTGCAGTCGAACGCGCGGGCACTCCGTCCTTCTCAAAATCCGGCTGTCCGGGGATCATGTCGGTTCGAACCTGATACGGCTCGAAGAACGCCCGAAACCGGTAAAAGTCCTGCTGCATGATCGGGTCGAACTTGTGATTGTGGCATTTGCGCAGTTGATGGTGAGCCCGAGAAACGCCTTGGACGTGTGCTCGACCGTTTCTTCCAGCCAGGTGTTGCGGTTGAAGCGGAAATATTGCCGTGCGAGAAAACCGGTCGCACGGAGTTTGTCGCTGTCGGTCGGATACAGTTCATCCGCAGCGAGCATTTCGCGGATCATCTCGTCGTAACCCTTATTGGCGTTCAGCGACTCCACGATCCAATCCCGCCAATGCCACATATGTTTCTGGCTGTTGCTCACCTCGGCGCCGAGTCCCCACCAATCGGAATATCGCCAGATATCCATCCAATGCCGGCCCCATCGCTCGCCGTATTGAGGGCTGGCGAGCAATCGATCGACCACCTTTTCGTAAGCGTCGGCGGACGTGTCGGCAAGAAAGGCCGATTGCTCGGCGTGCGTCGGCGGGAAGCCAATAAGATCGAGATAAACCCGCCTGAGCACAGTCCGCGTTCGATCGGCGGCTGGGGTCTTAACCCATGTTTTTCCCATTCGGCCGCGATCAGCACATCGATGGGATTCCCGCCTTTGCTATAATTCCGGCGGACGGGGATTCTGAAATGCCCAATGGTCCTTCGGGTCGGCGTGGTCCTTCTCCTCGGCCGCCCGCCCCACTTGTGACGGACAGACGCACAGAAATAAGACAATGCCAATTCCGCCAAGACTCGCGAAGCGTTTTGTTCTGGAGTTCATCACTGCGATCTGAGCCTCCGACCGTCGATAGGGGCGTCATCTTCTCTTACGGCGGCAGCTTCGTCCTGTTGTCAATTTGTTGAAGCCTTCTCTGTCTTAGAAAGGCGGCCTACAATCTTCCAAATTGTTCCCAAGTTGTGCGTCATATGCATGCTCCAACACATGTGGCACATATTCGGCGGTCTTTGCCGAAAGCTCGTTCTTGAGCTGGAACATCCGGCGAGCCAGCGTCTTGTCGCCTTGCAGAATCGCGACCGCAGCTACCTTACCCGGCCACGCCTTATCCAATTCGACGAGACGACTTTCAATCGATTGAGCCAGCGCGGATCGTGCGATAACCGCGCCTAACGCCAATAGCAATTCGTCGCCCCCGGGTAAACCACGGCGGACATATTTGGCGAACGCCGCGTCATTGGCGACAATGGCGGAGACCCAGTCCGGACGCTCCTGGGTCGCGCGAACGCCCGAATTGGCGAATGCGGCCAGTGCAAGGTCGAGCGCCTTTGCCGGATCGATGCGGAACGCGAGCGCGATTCCCTCGCGGCGAACGCGCAAATTTGGATCGGCCAGGGCGCGATCGAGAACCAGCGAAACGTTGTGTCGCGTCGCGTCGGCGAGCGCGAGATTGCCGCCGCCGGCGGGTTCGATGTACGCCTTGATCGCCTGCACCGCCAACCGGCGGATGATGGGATCGTCCCGATCGAGCAGCTCGAGTGACAGCTTCGGCATGGAATCGTGATGGAGACGACCCAGCGCCAACGCTTCCTCTCCCAGAGCATGACTGTCTTTTTCGACATGCACGGCCGAAAGGAATGCCTCGCCCGCCGGCAAATATCCAAGCCGTCCCAATGCCTCGGCTGCTGACCGCCGAACTTGCCAATGTTCGTGATTGAGCATTGGAATTAATCGATCGGCCAGCTTCCATTCAGGATGGAAGCCGGTGAACCAGGCGCCGGCGGATAATGATTCCCATTCCTTCGAGTCGAGTTGAACGAGCGTGTTCTGATGCAACGCCTCCAGACGAACGTCCGCCGGGGCCGGCTTGCGGCGGACGAGTATCATCTGCGCGTCCTCCAGAACCGGCAGAGTCATCACGACTTTCCCGTCGTGATAGTCAAACGGCAGGTCAACCAATTCAAGTCCGGAGAACGTCTGCACGCTTACCGGTTTGGCGGGCTCGAGCAACTCCACGGTCAGATTTTTCCGCGGCGTTGCGCGCATGTTATAGAGTATCACAACGGTTCCATCCGGCGTAGCGTCATCGGCGAAGCCATGATGGCATTCTCAGATAGTGTCAACTCGCGGCGTACTTTGGCCTCCAGCAGCGGCGCCGTCAAAATCGCTCGGCCGGTATCAGCCCAGATATCGGGATAGCCCGCAGGACGCGTGGCTTTTGACGTATAAGTCAGCCCGGCGCGATGGCCGATGTAGACAACTTTTCCCTTGCCAATTGTCCATTCGAGCCACGCGGGCATGCCGGTGGCGTATTTCGCACGAACGCGGGCGTTCGGCGCCTTGATCGACAGCGGCATGTCCGC
The DNA here is from genome assembly GCA_963705765.1 of uncultured Acidobacteriaceae bacterium. Lineage (GTDB taxonomy): Bacteria > Acidobacteriota > Terriglobia > Terriglobales > Acidobacteriaceae > Palsa-343. Next base: position 141,699 of record CAVPKU010000024.1, read on the forward strand.
CGCCACGACGGTATGTTTGCGAAACTTCGTTTCACCCGTGATGGGTTCGACCGTCAGTTGCGACGCCTCGAACTTGGGAACCGTCGGTCTTGATCCCAATTTCGGAGGGATGGGCGGCGAAACTCTCGATGCACATTGGCGAGCAACGCCAGGGCATCGAGCGGCTGATTGAGTTCGTCGCGCGTGAGGGCATCGGCGCTCGACCACAATAATCCACCCGCCGAAACCCACCCAATGATCTGATTTTGTGCTTCGGCTGAAACCCAGGGGTCCATCACATATAATGCATCATAATGCTGAAGTGCCCCGGCGGCGATCTGGTCTTCGGTTATCAGTTCGGGCTGAAAATATTCGTGCGATAGGGCCAGGAATGCGGCTCGTCGATCGGCGAAGGCCGACTGTGCATTCCAGTATTCAGTAGAGTGAGCATACAACAACGCCACGCGGCTTGGGCGCATTCGGGCGGCACAAAGAATGTCGTCTACTTTTGAAACGCGGTTACAGGTGAGGCTTGTAGCCTGGTAGCAGCTTGGCATTTCCGACCAGTAATCGCCGGGGATGGCATAGTATGGACCGAATGTATAATAGCTCAGGAATTTCACCTGATTGGCGAGCATTGTGTAGGAACGAATCAGGCTCGGATAGACGCAATGCATCATGGGGAAGGAGGCTGGTTCGGCGGGCGTGCCGTCTTTCGCCCATCGGCGGGCGCCGGCGTTGAACGGCGCAACTGAATAAGCGACGGCCTGATGGCTGTCCCATCGCCAACCGCCGTAGGACATCCAATCGCTGATGCCTGGCATCAATCCGCCGCCCTGATTGCCCAACTCGAACATATCCAGCGGCATTTCGCTGGGGAAATAGAGCGAATGTCCGCTCAGGCCGACAAAGCTGAACATGTTCTTGTTGGCGGCATTATGGCGCACCGCCTCGGCGGCAATGGCGAACATGCGCGGCGTGAGATAGCCGCTGTATCGTCGGCTCCAATAGTAGAGTCGCGCCTCCTCGCGATTGCGAACGAGTTCCTTGACCGTAATCATGTGAACGGCGTCCCATGTGTCTTCGCCAAAGAAATCCGGCGTCAGACCGCGGGCCGCCGCCCATTTGCGGAAACCGGCGTGCGCTTCCGGTATGCCGCCGGCCGGTATCCAATCCTTTTCGACATATTCTTTCAGGGGCGGATCGGCAGGCCGGGTCGCGGCAGACGGATCGTCCAGATCGGGCAGGGCTGCGTCACCGACATCGCGCTTCACAAACTCCTTGCCAAGCTGAAATTCATTGGCGATGTGTTCGTTCTTTGCGATAGGGCGGATTCGCAGTTCATTGATCGCACGCGAGGCGCCGGTAAGGCCAAGACCGCCAGTCGGCGGAAGATCCTTGAGTTCCTGCACAAGCTGTCCGTTGATATAGAGAGCCGCCCGCGTTCCTTCGTAGACTACCTTAAATGGAGTCGGGGCATCGCCCATCACCGCCGTGGGGCGAAGTACATAGAAAAGCGCGGGTGACACGCCGGCAAATCCCACCTTTCCAATCGCCACATTTTCCGGCATGCCATTTGGCGCCACCTTGCCGATGTGCCAGTATGCGTAGCGAGTGGGACTTGCGGCATTGTCGATGGCGACGCGGAACCCGACCCAGCCCGCCAGCTTTGTGATCTTGCCCTCCATCACGCAGTTGGCCAAATCGACCCGGCGTGTGTGAAGATCGCTTCCACCGGTTAGATCGAGCCAGCGGCCGCCATCTCCTTGAGACTTGTCTTTCGCATTCTTTTCGGCGCCATGCCCGGCTTCATATCTCCAGAGAGGCGCGGTCATTTCCGGCCGCGAGACTTCGCCTGGCTCATCGGAAATTTGAAATACATTGACGCCTTTCCACAATTCGGGGTCCGCGCCCTTAAAGTAGTTTTTGTAGTAGGCGTCGTACTGCTTGAGCGTCTTGTCTTCATCGTAGGGAAGATGAGAGACTTCCCACGAACTGCCTTCGGCGGTTGCTCCGCCGTAATTTCTTCTGGTCTTGACTGATTGTCCCAGGCCAACATCATTAAATCCGAGCAGGCGCATTGTCTTGGCCATGTAGTCATAATCCTGACCCAGGGCGCTGGCGGAATAGTTGCTCAGCAGCAATCCATCGGTTCTGCGCCAGCGGACCAGGCTTGCCATCGGCGGCGGCAAGCGCCAATTCATAGTGTTCGCGGGCATGGTCGCGGATCGTTCGCAACTGATGCTGGTTATCCTCAAAATTTGGCTGCATCGATATGTACAGCCCATCCGGCTCATCCCAGCCGATCGTTCGAACGACCGCATCCTGATGCGGAAAAACGGCAAACTGCGCGGCGCCGTGCGCCCTTGGCCAGCAACGACAGATCGAGAAAATGCAGCGTCACCTCAATCCCATTGAACAACGGCGCCCGCTTCACGTCCTGAAGACAATACCATCGCGTGAAGCCCGCCGCGGTGTGCTTTGCGGGCTTCTCCATGCTGAGGCCACTCGGATTCATATAGAAAGCCGGCGTGCTGAAATACGGATAGGCGTGATTGTTAATCTGGCCGACAATCTCCAGACCGTCGGTCGGCAGCTTGTCGATTCTAAAACGAATGTAGCTTTGCCGCGGAGCGTTGATGTCCCCCGTATATGGATAGGATAGCTTGGCGTAGGTAGTGAGAATCGCGGCATCCAGCACTGGGGCCGCGGCGACGTTTGTCGCGCCCTGCGGGCTGATCCGAAGATCATAATCGCCGCGATCCAGCGTCACGTTGCCGATCTTCCACCAATAAAACGGGAATTCCTTATTGAGCTTGTCAACGCGGCCCGTGTTCGTCCAGTTTTCGCCGGAGCCGGATCGAATGTCGTTCAGGAGATCATTCGTCAGGTCGTCTTCCTTTGTCTCGGGCTTGGGATTCTTGGCCGCGGCGGAGAGATCGCGAAGCTGAATGAGGTCGGGGTCGCCGACGACGTTGTGCGGCGTGTTGCGGATCGCCTTTTCGCGATATTCGCGATACCCCTCCGGCCCGCCCGTTCCGGCATGGCCCCCGGAATTGTTCAACGAACTTTCCAGAATCGTCTTGTCATGCTGAATTATCTGAGCATTCAGAGGCGAAGATTTTCCCGCCGACTCTCCAACGCGTACCCATAGCGTGTAATCGCCGGCATGACGGGCGGTAAAGTGTGCAACGATGGGCTGAGCGATCGCAACGCCGGTTTTGTCAAACGTCGCGCCGGCGTTTTCAGCCTTCTTCGCCAATGCGCCTTTGTCATCGGTGAATTGAGTTGGCCCAATGACGATCAGGTGCGAATTGTCATGCGGGCTTGGGGCTACGTCGGCGGCATGCGCCGATGTAGCCGTAAGGCCTGCGAGGCCGAAAAAGAGAACAACGGTCCGGAACAGTTGATGCGGCAACGGGGTGCTTCTTGTCATTCGCTGATTCCTTGAAGGGCAATCATCTCACCGAGGTGAAATCGCATCAAGTTATAGCCGGACAAGGCGATTGGCGTTGACTATTCGATTTCGACCTCGACATGATGTTCGCGCCGGTCGTCGTGAAGAACCAACGTGCGATCCGGTTGCTCGCCGCCGTCGAGGATCACGCGAGCGACTGATTTTCCGCTTCCGGAGTTGCGGAAGTGGATGTGATACACCGTCGCAAAATAACGATAGTGAACCGTATAGCCCTTCCACGCCGCCGGAGCGCAAGGGGCAAAGCGCAGTTTGTTCACTTCGAGCCGTAATCCCAGGAGTGATTCGGTGATGAGCCGGTACATCCAGCCCGCCGAACCGGTGTACCAGGTCCAGCCGCCTCGGCCGGCATGTTGGGAGTTTGTATAGACGTCGGCGGCGATGACATACGGCTCGACCTTGTAGGTCGCGATCGCGCTCTGGGTATCGCCGTGACGGACGGGGTTGATTAGATCGAATAATTCCCATGCCCGCTCGTGATCGCCGGCCTCGGCGAAGGCCATCACGGACCAGACGGCCGCGTGCGTATATTGACCGCCATTCTCGCGAACGCCGGGAACGTAGCCTTTGATATAGCCGGGATTCATCGGCGACTTATCAAACGGCGGATCGAACAACTGGATCACTCGAATGTCGCGACGGACCAGGCGACTGTTCAGAGATTCAAGGGCTTGTTGCACGCGCTTCGGTTCTCCCGCTTTGGAAAGGATCGACCAGCTTTGCGGGAGGGCGTCGATCTGACATTCAGGATTCGTGGACGATCCGAGCGGTTGACCGTCGTCGAAATAGGCTCGGCGATACCAGGCGCCGTCCCAGCGCATTTTTCTCGATATTCTCCTGAAGCTGCGTTGCGGACAATTTGCATAGGTCGGCGAAGGTTGCGTCATTTCGCCCAAGGGCGACGGGAATGAATTGTGTCAGCACGTCGTACAGGAAGAAGGCGAGCCAGACGCTTTCGCCCTGTCCCTTTTCGCCGACGAGATTCATGCCGTCGTTCCAATCGCCGGCGCCCATAAGTGGAAGGCCATGATCTCCGAAACGCAGGCCGTGCTTGATCGCGCGGACACAGTGTTCGTAAAGCGTTCCCGATTCATCGGACCGGGTTGGCAGGTCGTAGTAGCTTTCCTCGTCGGGGCGGACGGGACGGGCGTCGAGGAAGAAGATCTTTTCGTCAAGCACGCCGGTGTCGCCCAGCGCATTGATGTAGCGGCAGGTCGCGTAGGGGAGCCAGAGATAATCATCGGAAATGTGCGTTCGCACGCCTCGACCGGCGGGGGGATGCCACCAGTGCTGCACGTCGCCCGTCTCGAAATTGCCTGGCGGCGGAGCGTAAAAGCTGCTCGCGCAAAATCGCGGGCTGGCAATGAACCAACGCCATGGAATCCTGAAGCTGATCGCGGAAACCATACGCTCCGCCGGATTGATAGAAGCCACTTCGCCCCCACATCCGGCAGGCGAGCACCTGATAAATCAGCCAGCCATTCGCGAGATAATTCAGCGAGGCATCGGGGGTATCGACATTGACGGCGCCGAGCGTGTAGTTCCAGTAGCCCCAGACGCCTTCCAGCGCTCTCCGTGCCGATCCCGTGCCGCGGAAGCGCGCGATGAGGTCGCGCGTGTCGGCCAGATCGCGGCCCGAGCCGAAGATGAACGCGACCTCGCGTTCTTCTCCGATGGAGAGGTCGATGGAAGCCTGCATCGCCGCGCACGGGTCGAGGGCGGCGCCGACGCGTCCCGAGAGGCGGGCCCGCGTCATGCAATCGGGGCTGTCCGGGGCTCCGTTGCGACCGAGGAATTCCCCGCGATCGCCGGTCACGGTGCGCTGGGGTTCGCTGCTTTCGAGGAAGGCGACGCGGTCGCCAAACTCGCTGCTGTAGGCGTTGCGCGCGAGGAGCGCGCCGGTTTTCGGGTCGATTTCGGTTGTGACGTGCGAGGCGTTGTTCGATCGACGATCGCCCAACACCAATTCGAAAAAGCTCGTGATCGATAGCCGGCGCGGTCTGCCCGATGTGTTGCGAATTTTGATCACGACAAATTTCACCGGCGCGTCGGTCGCGACATACATGGACATTTCCGTCGCGATCCCTCCCTCGGCATACTCGAAGATGCTGTAGCCAAAACCGTGGCGGGTCGTATAGGGCATCGACCCGCGGGCCGGCAGCGGGCAGGGAGACCAGAACCGGGCGGTTTCTTCATCGCGAATATAAAATGCTTCACCGCCAAAATCGCCGACCGGATCGTTGTTCCACGGCGTCAGGCGGTACATCTGGGCATTTTCGCACCATGTATACGCGGTGCCGCTCTCACTGACGACAGTTCCAAACCACGGATTGGCCAGCACATTGACCCAGGGCGCCGGCGTTGGAGATTCGGGGGTCGTGGTGATGATGTATTCGTGCCCATCGCGGGTGAATCCGCCAATGCCGTTGAAGGCCACCAAATCGCGGCGGGTCACTTCGGCGGCGACCGGAATCTCCTGAACGCCGGAGCCTGAGCGGGCCGAGTCGCGGCATTGGCGGTTCGATGCGCGCGCGGCGGTCGATCTGCTGGGCAAGCGTGCCCGCGGTGTCACTGAGAACAACGCGGGCGACGGCCTGCATCAGGACCTTGTCCTCCTCGGTCATCTGGTCGAGCACGGCGAATGAAGATTCCGCCGGGCTTGTCGATCATGGCGCCTTCATTTCGGGAACGACAACCGCCGTGATTGCTCCTGAAGCGCCTGACGGTACACCGATTGGTCTTCGTTCCAGATGACCAGTTCCACGGTCAGGCCCTTGGTCCGCCAGAAGCCATGCGCCTGACGAGCTGGCGCACGAGATCGATTTGATCTACATCGCCGATTCGCGCAAGAACATCGGCAGATCGCCGGAAATGCCAAATCCCCACAGGCCGGATTGTCCCCGGCGGTTGTGCGCGATAACGCTGGCGGGGCACGAGCAGGCTTGGATAGAGGATGCGGCTTGCAAGCTGCCGTAGAGACGCGTCTCTGTTTCGGGAATGTCGAGTTGGCGAATCACGACGAGACTATGGGTCCATGCAAGTTCCAAGACGCGGCTGGCGAGATGCGGATCGTGATATTTTTCGATGAGTCGCCAGCGCCGTCCCGCGTCTCGGCGACGCCGGTTACCGATGTGCATGCGGATCGTTTCATCCGGCGCGAGGATCACCGTCGTGCGAATCGCGACAATCGGGATCGAGACCTATCCTTCGCTGTCGCTTAGCGTGTGGGCGATGCATCGCCGCGGGATCCGCGAGCGGCGCGTCCCCGGCCGATGAAGTTGGCGCGGGCGGTTTCATAGGATGCCTTGCCGGCGGCCTCGCCATGCACGGTCATCAGATGGATCATCCACGGCGGCTTTTCGTCGGCGGAGCGGGGCCTTCGCGTGCAGAGGATGGCCCGGCGTTCTCGAAGAATCTCCGTCTGAACGAATAAATTGCTGAACGCCGGATGGGAAGCGTCCGACGCCGCCGTCGCAAGAACGACTTCGGCAAAACTCGTGAATTCGATCCGGCGCGGGAGTCGCCCGCGGTTGGCGATGCTTATTCTGCGCAGCTCGATGTCGTCTTCCGGAGAGACGCCGATTTCCACGTGCGTTTCGATGTCGCCGTCGCGGCGGCGAAATTCGGCGCGGCCATGAGAGTAGATCGCTTCATAGCTAAGGGGCAGACGCAGAGTGGGCTGATGTGCCGCCGACCAAAATTCGCCGCTCTCGACGTCGCGGAGATAGCAGAACGTCCCCCAGCAATCGCGGGTTGTATCGTCGTGCCAGCGCGTGACGGCAAGATCGCGCCATCGGCTGTATCCGCTTCCAGCAGCCGTGACGGCGACGTGGTATTTGCCGTTGGAAAGCAGATGCACCTCGGGCGTGGGCGTGTTGGGGGTGTTGAAGATTCGATAGGTTGGCCCGGGTTCGGGCGTGAGGGTGCGGATGCCGGAGACCTCCGCCGGATGCGGGAAGATCGCACGAAGTTCTTGGCACGCGTTCCTGAAGAAGCAATTCGGTCGCGCGAAAGGCCGGATCGGACATGAAGCGGCGCTGCATCGGTCGGTCGAGGAGAAGATAGGCGAGTGACAAAAGGGACATTCCCTGATGGTGCGCCATGTAGGATCGGACCACCGAGGAGGATTGCCCGGGCGCGAGGCGGGAAGGGGTGTAATCGACGGCTTCATAGAAGCCATATTCGCCCAAGGCGCTCTTCGTGAGCGAGGCGGCGCAGGTTGGCGCAGGCGGCCCTGGGGTCGACCATCAGCGCCAACGCGGTCGCATACGGTGCGATGACCAGGTCATCCGCCAGCCCGCGCTTGAATCCGAGCCCGGGAACACCGAATGCAAGATATTGATAATTAAGCTGGGCATCGGTCTTGGAGTAGCCCGATTCGGAAATCCCCACGGGACGTTGCGCTGCCGGCCATACTGGATTTGCCGTTTCACCGCGGCGCGGCAGGTTTCGTCGAGCAGCGTGTTGTCGTAGGTCGGCATGACGAGCATCGGCATGAGGTACTCGAACATCGATCCGCTCCACGAGAGCAGGGCGGGCCGCGTCCGGCGGTGGTCAGGACCCGGCCAAGTCCGAACCAGTGGTCCTGCGGCAGCCTTCCCTGCGAGATAGCGACAAAACTGGCCAGGCGAGCTTCCGAAGCCAGCAGATCGTAATAGCTCGCGTCGCAATGGCGCTTGTCGACGTCGTAGCCGATGGTCAGAAGTTGCCGTTCCTTGTCGTATAAGAAAGCTGTAATCGATGTCGGCGAATTCGCGGCAGCGAACGGCCAACTGGCGCAAATCGGAAATCTGCTGCGAATCCTTGTCCGACGGCCGTTCGCGCTGGCGCGGAGGCGGCGCAAGCCATTCTTCGGCGAGTTTGTCGAACCCAGCGGCGAGCGTAAGCAAGTGGCCGGCCAGATTTCCGCTATCCACCGTCGAGACGTAATGCGGCCGCAGAGGCTCGAGCGTGCGGGTATCGTACCAGTTGTAAAAATGCCCGCGGAAACGCTGAAGCTTGTCCATCGTCTCGATGTGCGGGTGGTCCTTTCGATGAGGACACCTCGATGTCAATATATTTGAAATCGTAAGCCGCCAGATTGGCAAGAAGCGAAATGCCAATATTGGTCGGCGACGTGCGATTGCGCAATGCCTCGCGGCGGATTTTCCTGAAAATTATCCGGCGGCAGATAGTGATCGTCTGCCCGGCGAATCGCTCGAAAAACTTCCAGGTCCGGCGGGCGATCATTTCCAGGAATACGAAATCCTCCTTCTCAAGTTGCGGCGCCTTGCGCCGAATTGGCTCGCTGAGCAACGAGGCGATCGCCGGAGTGAGAAACCAAAGGCCGATGATCGGTCCGGCGACGAGTAGGGAATGCATGGTGGTATAGTGCCGAGAATGAATGCGACCATCGCGGCCAGAATGGGGAGGATCCACATCGTGGCGTAGGAGCCTCCGATGCCGCGGCGAGTGCTTCGCTGTGCTTCGCGGGCGGTTCTCCATTCCAGCGATTGTTGCCGCGTGAATAGCAGGCGATTTGCCGTCCGCGACGATCGCTTCGACACTGACAAAGGCTTCATATGGCAGGCATGCAAGGGTGAATATTTCCTGCAACACCTGCCGGGCCAATCCGCTGAAAACGATGCCGCGCAGTGATGGACGATGAGAGTTCCTGGCGCCGGCGGGCCAGTTCCGCGGCGCGGGTTAAAATCGCCGGCAGAAGCAAAACGGCAAAGACGATCAGAGTTGACATCAACGCCGCGCCGGCGAAAAACCAGCCGGCGAGCAGAAAGTCAGCCAACGCAATCGGAACGAGACTTCGGCGGAGATTGTCCAGAATCTTAAATCGCGATAAGCCGACAGCGGATTGGGCATGGGGTGTCCCGCCGCGGACGGAACATGGGATCGCAGCCATGGGGCGATCTGCCAGTCGCCTCGAATCCAGCGATATCGCCGGCTCACGTCCGCCGGATAGGCGGAGGGAAAATCCTCGAACAAGGTCACGTCGCTGACCAATCCCGACCGCGCGTAGCCGCCTTCGAGCAGATCGTGACTGAGGACGTGGTTTTCCGGAAATCGCCCGGCAATCGCCTGCTGCAGGGCATCGACGTCATAGATTCCCTTGCCGACGAACGAGCCTTCACAGAAAAGATCCTGATAGACATCCGAAACGGCGCGGGTGTACGGGTCGATCCCGGCTCGCCGGAAAACAAGCGTGAAAACAACGACTTGGCGGCGCTGGGCATGCCGATGCCGACACGCGGCTGAAGGATGCCATATCCTTCGGTAATCCGCCCCAGTTTCGCGTCGTAGATAAGGCCGGTTGAGCGGATGGCTCATCACGCCGGCCAGTTGATGGGCGGTGTCGCGCGGCAGGTCGGTGTCGCTGTCGAGGGTGATGACATATCGAACGCCGGCCAGACGCTCGACCGGGCCGACGATCACGTCGAAGGCGCTGGAATTGCCGCGAAGGGCGGCGTTGAATTGTTCCAGCTTGCCGCGCTTGCGTTCCCATCCCATCCAGACGCCTTGCTGGGCGTTCCACCGGCGATTGCGATGAAAGAGAAAAAAGTTCCCGTCGGCAAAGTTATCAGGCGGGGCGGAGGCCGAGTCGGAATCGCCCATTGTCGCGGCGGCTTTCCGGGCGGCGGCGTATTTTTCGTTGAGCGCCTCGATGCCTTCGCTGGCCCGCGCGCACCAGTTCATCGTCGTCCGGCATCTGTTCCTGCGGCGCGTCGCGAAAATCGCTGAGCAGGACGAATGAAATATTCTCGCCGCGATTGGCCAGAAAGCGGACTTCCATTTCGTCGAGCAGATGGTCAATTTCGGCGGCGTCGGTCAGCATCGACGGGACAGCCACGACGGTGCGCGACGCCGCTGGAATTCCGCGCGAAAAATCCAGTCGCGGCAAAAGGCGCGGGTGGACGAGCATCGTCACAACCCACTGAACCAGGGCGATGGCCAGATGACTGATGCAAATCGCCAGCAGAACGCCAAAGAAAATCAGCCCCGCCGCTTTCATGCCGTGGATGGCGTACCACCAAAGTAAAAGTCCCACGAGCAACGCGGTCGAGACGAGGATCGATCCGACATACAGGGCAAGCGGAAATTGCCCGGTCGCTCGGTTGATGAGCTGCGCGCAGCGTCGGCCGCATCTGCGCGATTTGTTCCAGAACCGCTCGTCCGCGGCCAATTAGAAAATAGCCGACGTGACGCGATTGGATGTCGGAGCAACTTTCTTCCACGCCGGCGCTGGGGGCACGGGATGCCGCGCTTCTGGCCAGTTCAATCGCCTTGCCCGCCACCGCGTCTTCGGTGAGTGGACTTCGCCGGGCGATTTCCTCGACCACATGCCGGTAGCGGTCGCGGGTCATGAAATCCATCGCCGGATAGACCCCGGCGGGATCGGTCGCAAGTGTCTTCTCGACCCCGCTCATGGCCTCGACAAAATTTCTCCAATCGGTGGCGCCGAGCAGGCGCAGACTGCCGATGCTGTTACCCACCGAAAGTTGATCGGCCGCCTGATTCTGGCTTGCCTGCCGGAATATGACTTCGATGGTCTGGCCGCGCTCGCCGAGGCGTTGCTCGAGCCAGGTCATGGGAATGACCATCGCCGGCGACTGGCCTTGAATGCGGCTGGCAAATTCGGCGACGAAGGCCACGCTGACGCCGGCTTTTCCTTCACCATGTCGGCCAGCGCCAACACGACGTCGGCCGGTTCCTTGCGCCGCGGCGTCGAGCATGCGCTCGATCCAATGCCGCCGCCCGCTCGCGGTCATTCGACCGGCAGACGACGAAGGCGACCACCGGCGCAGATTTTCCAGAAGCGCCAGCCGAAGCATGATCGGGATGGCCCACAGTTCTCCGAACCGCAATGGCGTTCTGCGTCTGGTAGGAGGCGACGAAATTGCGCAGGCTGTCGATGTCGATCCGGCCGTCGACATGGGAGATCAATTCCAGCGGCGATGCCGTAAACGCGCGGAAACCCCGCCGACGGACCTTTGGTCAGCAGAGGCAATTCCGCGGCTATACCCTTTGGGAAGATGCCGCCGTGCGGTGCGGATTTGTTCTTCGACGAGATGATAATTATCGAGGAACCACTCCGCCGCCGGCGTCACTCGCCGGCCCGCTTTCACGGCATCGGATAGAAGTTCATAAGCATCCGTCGAGAACAACTTCGTTGTCCGCCAGCCGGCGCCAGAAGCCGGTCGCGGCCGCCGCCGGCCTTCACTTCGTGCCAGGCCGATAACGATTTGGCATGTTGATCGAGCTGGCTGACGCTGAACATTTCACCGCGCAGCGGCTGCTCATCAACCGGCGTGGGACTGGCCGCGCCGTTGCCATTGCGATGGAAGTGAGTGCGAACGACGCTATCGACGGTTTGTATTGCCGAGGTAATTTTCGATCGATTTAGGTAAAACATCTATCCATGTAAAAGACGACGCTGCGTTCGACAGGCCGCCGACGTCGGCGGCAGAAGCGTGTTCAACATTACAGCAAAGTTCAAACCGTCGTATACCCGCAAAATCGCCCAACGCTTCAGTTGCGTCCGAGAACCCAAAGAATGCGAACGCTAATACCTGGAGAAAAAAGACGAACGAACCTTCTGAAACGAACGGCGTTATTGAATTGGACTGGCGTGAAGCGATCCGCAAATTAAAATAAAGAATGTTGACGCGGTATTGTTTGTTAGCTTTTCAATCAGGCTATGATGCCGCGTCAGTTTGGACCCTCCGCTTGAGCGAACGATGAAACGAAAGCTGTTCCCGCCCCACATCGAGTTTCTCGAACAACGACGCCTGCTTGCGGGAACCGTGCCGCATTTCGACCAGGACGCCGCGGCCATCGCCACGAACGACGCGGCGACCCATTCGGTTGCAGCGCCAGTCGTCGTCGCAACATCCAGCCAACTGATCACGCCAACGATCACATGGCCGACGCCCGCGCCGATTACCTACGGCACCCCCATCAGCAACACACAACTGAACGCCAAGGCGAACGTCCCCGGAACTTTTACCTATTTCGTGACGGCAGGAACGATTCTCCCGGCGGGCACGCAACCGCTCGCGGTTCAGTTCACGCCGACCGACACAACCAAATACGCCCAGGCCATCGCGGACGTCAATCTCGTGATCAACAAGGCCGATCCAAAGATCACCTGGCCGACCCCCGCGTCGATCACCTACGGAACGGCTCTCGGCGCCCCAACTAAACGCCACCGCAAATGTCCCCGGATCGTTCAGCTACAGTATTTCGCCAGGAACCGTTCTCGCCGCGGGCACACAGACCCTGACGGTCGCCTTCACCCCCAGCGATCAAGGCGATTACAACACGGTTCTTTCCAGCGTTAATCTCGTTATCAACAAAGCGACGCCGACGCTGACGTGGGCCACGCCTGCCCGATCACGTACGGGACGCCGCTCAGCGGCACGCAGTCAAACACCAGCGCGCAAATATCGCTGGAACATTCGTCAGCTACAGCGATTCGCCGGGAACGGTCCTTTCCGCCGGGACTCACGGCTGGTGGTTTCCTTTACTCCGACGAACACCACCGACTATGTCGTCGTAACAACCAAGACCGTCAATCTTGTCGTGAACAAATCGACGCTGACGGTGACGTGGCCTGTTCCCGCTCCGGTTCCCTACGGAACGCCGATCAGCGCCACGCAACTGAACGCGACGGCGAATGTCCCCGGAACATTTGGTTATAACATCCCTCTTGGCACGATATTTCATCCGGCACGGTGCCGCTGACTGCCGTCGTTTAGCCCAACGGACTCAACCGATTAGCCCCGTCGCAACAACCGTCAACCTTGTCGTCTTCAAAGCCACGCCGGCGCTGACCTGGCTCACTCCTGCGCCGATCACCTACGGCGTCACCTTGAGCGGGCCGGCAACTGAACGGGACGCCGCAAGCCGAACGTCCCTGGAACTCTGACTTACAATTTCCCCGTCGGCACATTGTTCGATCCCGGCGCCCAGGCGCTGACCGCAAGCTTTAGCCGAGCATACGGTTGACTACATCACGGCCACCGCGACCGTCAATCTCGTCGTCAACAAAGCGATACCCGTAGTAACCTGGTTCACCAGCGGCGATCACCTACGGCACAGAGCTCAGCGGCGCGCAATTGAACGCCAAGCGCGAATGTCCCAGGATCGCTAAGCTACAGCGTTTCGCCGGGAACCGTTCTCGCGGCTCGCACGCCGCGTAACCGTGGCCTTCACCCGACCGATACCACCGACTACGCAACGGCTACCGCGTCCGTCAATCTCGTCGTCAACAAGGCAACGCCGACGGTAACCTGGCCCGTCCCGCGCCGATCACCTACGGAACAGCGATTCGGCCCGTTCAACTCAACGCCACCGCCGAGTGTCGCCGGCTCGTTCAGCTATAGCGTGCCGGCGGGAACGGTCTTCTCCGCCGGCGTGCGGCAATTAATCGTGAACTTTACGCCGATCAATGCAACCGACTATTCCGCGGTGACTTCGAGCGTATCAATCTCGTCGTCAACAAGGCAACGCCGACGGTAACCTGAACGGCGCGGCACAGATCTCCTATGAAACATCGTAAACGGGACCCAGTTGAACGCCACCGCAAGCGTCTCCGGAACGTTCGCTTATAGTTACGCGGCTGGACTGATATTTTATCCTGGCACATATCCGCTATCCGTCACCTTCACTCCGACTGACTCCACCGACTACACGCCGGTGATCAAGGCCGTAAGTCTCGTGGTCGTCAAAGCCACGCCCGCGCTGACGTGGGCAGCCCCATCGCCAATCACCTATGGCGTCGTCTTGAGCGCCACGCATTGGACGCCATGCGAAATGTCCCGGGAACCATTAGTTATAATTTCCCTGTTCGGCACGCTGTTTCATCCCGGAACCCAACCGCTGACGGCAACCTTCACCCCGACGGACACAACCGATTACAACACGGCCACCGCGAGCGTGAACCTTGTCGTGAATAAGGCCACGCCCACCCTGACCTGGCCCGTTCCGGCACCCATCACTTACGGAACCGCAGTCATCGCCACGCAATTAAATGCCAGCGCAATATTCCGGGATCGCTGAGTTACAGCGTGACGCCGGGAACCGTTCTCTGCCGGCTTACGGCCCTTGACGGTCGCCTTTACCCCAACCGACACGATCGATTACAACAGCGATACTGCGACGGTCAATCTGCTTGTGAACAAAGCAACGTCCATCATCACCTGGCCCACGCGCGGGCCCATCGCCTATGGGACTGGCCTGAGCGTAACGCAGTTGAATGCCACGGCAAATGTCCCCGGCGATTTCACTTATAACTACCCGCCCGGCACGGTGTTTCATCCGGGCATGCCTGTCGTTTCGGTTGGCTTTACGCCGACAGATGCGACCGATTACACCATCGCCGCGGCAACCGTCACACTCGACGTCACACAAGCCACGCCAACTTTGACATGGAATCCCCCGGCGCCGATTACGTTCGGCGCGGCATTGAGCGGCGCGCAATCCAATGCCAGCGCCAATGTGCCGGGAACTTACAACTACGGCGCCGTGGCGGGCACAAAGCCCGGCGTCGGTACGCAACGCTGCCCGTCATCTTTACTCCCACTGACACGATCGATTACACGACGGCCTTTGCGAGCGTCAATCTGACCGTCGCACAAGCCACGCCGGTTATTACATGGCCTGTCCCATCGCCAATAACGCTTGGCGCCGTTCTTGGCAACGCACAATTAAATGCCACCGCCAACGTCGCCGGAACATTTGTATACACTCCACCCGCGGGAACGATACTCATCGGCGGGGTACAGTCCTTATCCGTGACCTTCACGCCCACCGATTCAACCGATTACGCCACGGCCACGGCAAGCGTCAAACTCATCGTCAACTCGCCATTGCTACCCACGCCGGTGATCACCTGGCCAACTCCCGCGGCAGTACCCTACGGCACACCCTTGAGCAATACTCAATTGGATGCCATGACCAACGTCCCCGGAAGTTGCGCCTATGACCTCCACCAACGGCGAGCCGTCGATCCCGGTCGGCACGCATTCGCTTTCAGTCACCTTCACTCCGTCGAATCCGGCCAGCTACAACCCGGCCACCGCCAGCGTCAATCTCGTCGTCACGCGGGCACCAGCCGACGATCACTGGCAGACCCGCAGCAGCGCGTACAGGAGCGGCATTAAGCGACGCACAATTAAACGCCTCCGCAAATACTCCCGGAACTTTTGCCTACAGCATTCCAGCCGGCACGCTGCTTCATCCCCGGAACGCATCCATTATCGGTGACTTTCACGCCCACCGATTCCGCCGACTACACCGTCGCCACGGCTAATGTTAATCTCGTCGTATGCCAGGCAATGCCGGCGATAACCTGGCCAACTCCCGCACCATTACCTACGGCGACTCCTTGAGCGATACGCAATTAAACGCCATCGCGAACACCGCCGGAAGTTTTGTCTACAATCTTCCCGCGGGCACGATCCTACACCCCGGAACTCAATCATTGTCGCTGACCTTCACGCCCACCGATTCCACCGACTACGCCGCCACCACCGCTGATGTCAGTCTTGTCGTTGCCCAGGCCACGCCCAGGTTATCTGGCCGGCTACCGCGCCAATCACCTACGGCGACGCTCTGAGCGTCGCCCAATTAAACGCCACTGCGAATCTCCCCCGGAACATTCGCCTATAACGCCGCGGCCGGAGCAGTCTTTCATGCAGGCATGCAGCCGTTGTCGTTGACCTTCACTCCCACGGATTCGACCAGGTACGCCACCGTGAAACAGAACCGTCAATCTCACGGTGAACAAGGCACAGTTGGACGTGGCGGCCGCCGACGCACCGCGCACTAGCGGCGCCAACCCGCCACTCACCTACAGTCTTTCCGGCTTCGTCAATGGCGACACCGCCGCCGTTATTAGTGGAAAGCCGATTCTTTCAACAACCGCCGACGCCTCCAGTGCATCCGGCTCATACGCGATCACAATTGATCCGCACACGCTTTCCGCCGCCGATTATTCGTTCAACCTCGTTCCCGGCACGCTGCTGATCACGGTGGGATCCGCCCCGTCACACATCATTTCGCGATCGGCGAGTTTCGCTGCCGGCCTCGGTGATCGCCGGCGACTCGATTAAAGCGACAATTCCAGTCGTCATCAGCAATGGCGGAGCCAACCTCACCGGCGTTTACACCCTCAACGTCTTCGCCAACACCGACAACGCACTCGACGGCGGCGAAGTCCTCGTCGCGACCGCAACAAAGAAGATGTCCCTTCACGGCGGCAAACACGCCGTCATCAACCAACGCCTCGATTCCCTGCCGGCGGACCTTCCGGCGGGCGATTACTTGATCGCGGAAGTGACCGATCCCGCAGGCCAGATCAGCGTCACCCCGTCGTCGCAAACCGTAGAGGTTCAAAGGCGTCAGTCGGCCTCTCGATATCGGCGAGGCCAGTGAAGCCCGCAATTATTCATGTCGGCAAATCGGGAACGATGGCGGGAGTTACCGTAACCAACAACGGCAGCGCCACCCGTGGCGGGCGCGCTCATCCTTACGTTGAGTCAGACGAGCGATGGAATTTCGCCGGGAATGACGCTTGCACAGCGTTCTGAAAATAACGAAGATCGCGCTCATCGGCACAAGACCTTTGTGATCCACTTCCCGACGGCGGCGTTATCGGCCGGAACGTATTTATCGTTTCTGTCCGCTTCACTCGAAGGCGGCATCGCAACGGCCGTCGGACCATCGTTAAGTGTTATAGGAACGCGACCGCAAGAACCTCCGCAGTTGGTTTAGCCGCGACGCCAAGCGGAGCGCTGGGTCTATCCGGGAACTCTGCGGACATGGCCAAGGCGGCTCCGCTTCGCGTCGCGGCTCAGAGCGTTTTCCAAGTAGGTATCGCGTCTTCTGTTTAGCGGCCCCGCTTGCGGGGCGTGGGCCGCGCATGCTCGCGACATTAACCTGAAAATGCTATAACCAATTCCACACAATGCGGCAGTCATTTCGGCCCCATCCATTTGTCTTGCGTGCGACGCATTGTCCACTCTTCGCACACCCGCTATAATCGCGGTTGAACCAAAATCGCGGCGAGCGATCATCCGATCGCTCGCCACGACCTTACAAATACGAAGCACTGCATGAGGCACAGCCATCCAACATTCCGATTCGGTGACAATAGTGTTGCCGGCGTAATCGACCTGATTCGCCCCGCGGTGCAGGCCGATGGCGGAGACATCGAGTTGGTCGATGTCGCCCCGGACGGCGTCGTGCAGATTCGCTTTCACGGGGCCTGCATCGGCTGCCCCAGCAGTCATATGACACTCCAAATGGGAATCGAGCGAAACCTGCGCAAAAGGTTCCCGAAGTGACTCGCGTAATTCCCGTCTCCTGAATCCCCTCCTTGGTGAAACCGGACATGGCCGACGCCGAACACTGGATGAAATTGGCTCTTGCCGAAGCCGAGATCGCCCGGACTTTGGGCGAGGCGCCGATCGGGTGTCTGACGTTGCATGATCCCAGCGGCGTGATCGTGGGACGGGGTTACAATCGCCGCGAGATCGATCGCGATCCGACCGCCCACGCCGAAATCGTCGCCCTCCGCCAAGCGGGACAAACCCTCAAACATTGGAGAATCCTCGACTGCACTCTGTACGTCACGCTCGAGCCGTGTCCGATGTGCGCCGGCGCCATCATCAACGCACGAATCCCCCGGCTTGTTTATGGATGCACGGACCCCAAGGCCGGCGCCGTTCGCACGTTGTTTCAAATCTGCGATGATCCGAGACTGAATCACCGCGTCGAGATTCGCGGCGATGTTCTGGCGGAGGAATGCGCCGAAAAGCTGCGAGAATTTTTTCGCGCGCAGCGGGCACTGGGAAAGAAGTGAATTTTCGTTCGCTGCTTTGATTCCGGTTCCAGTAGGTCCGGCGAGCCGAGCCGGACTCGTGCAAAATAAAATAGCGTGAAGCGGAAGTCCGGCTCGGCTCGCCGGATCTACCTTGTTCTTCCACATCGCCGGCGACAATTCTTCCCGCGCTCCACTCATCGCGTATAATGGCGCGAGTGAACGAATCAAACGATCCTCATGACATCGACCATTGCGACACCCCGAGCGCGTCTGGCATTGGATGCGCTCTCTGGGAAAAGACCCGCTGCCGCCGCGGTTTGAAATCGACGGCGTCTCTTATGATCTCGCCCAATCCGTCAAGCACGATTTCATGGCCGCTACCGGGTTTTACGAAGATGACGCGGGGCGTCGAGTCGTACTCAAAATCGGCCGCGTGGCGTCGATGTTCGGTTTGCCAATGACATGGATCGGACGATTTCTCTGCCGCCGCGAAACGCGATTTTATCGCAAGCTGGCCGACGTCCCGAATGTTCCCAAGCTGATCGGCCTGATCGGCGATACGGGGTTCGTACACGAATACGTTCACGGCCGCCCCCTCGCGGCGGACAAGCCCGTGCCCGACGGATTCTTCGACCAATGTATGGAACTGCTCGCCGAAATCCATCGCCGCGGCATCGCCTACGTCGATACCAACAAGCCGGAGAACATCCTTCTCGGCGACGACGGCCGGCCCCATCTCATCGATTTTCAAATCAGTTGGGACTTTTCCTTCCTCCTGAGACGAATGCGGCGCGAAGACATCTATCACATCCTCAAGCACAAGAAACACCTGCGCCGGGATGAACTCACGCCAGAGGAACTTCATCGCGTTACGCACAAAAGCCTGTTGATTCGACTTCATCGAACCGCTTTCAAGCCCTATTTTTTGTTCCGGCGGCGACTGTTCAAACATCTTCGCGAAAGCGGTCGAGTCATGCCGGAGGGAAGCAAATGAGATTCCAAATATTCATCCGGAACTGGGGAATTCACGTCCGGGTCACCCCAGCGCTCGCTGGCGTCGAGACAAACCGGGAAGCGATTTCGGCCGCATTCCTTACCGCCTTGATCGTCATGGCCGGCATCGTAGATGCGCCGAGACGGCGGGGGATTCTCATCACGAAGTTTCGGCTGCGCACCGGCGACAACCGCCCCCGCCACACAGCCCGCCGATCCGGCATGGGCGGAAATCTCCAAGGTTCTCGAGCATCCGGGCGTTACCAAAGAAGGCGTCTACGTTGTCACCATTCCCCGCGACGACCTTGACGTCACCATCGGCGGCATGGGAATTCCCACCGCCGCCGGGATTGAATCGGTCTTTTATTTTTATCGCTGCCCATGCGGGAAGATGAATGTCGCCGGCCAATTTGTGACCGTTGATTACGAATCCAACGATGTCGTCGATGCACTTCGTCAGAATGCGATCATGCGTGTCGCCTCGATCGCGCCGATGCTTCAATACGAAAACCCGCCGCCTGGTGATTGTCCGTTTTCAGGGCGAAGGCGACGCGGTGGCCATGGCAAAGCTCATTCGCGAAGCGATGCGATGGACGGGCCGCGAGCGGATGGCGCCGGAGAAATTGGACACCGAAACGCCGGCAACCCAACCGGCGAATCAAAAGCCGCAATAACTTCCAGGTTAGCCGCGACCCGCGGCGGAGGGCTTGACTTCGCTCGGGCGTAGTCTTGCGAATCACGCCAATCGCTCCGCTGCGCGTCGCGGCTAACCAAAACACAAATCACGCTCATCCCTTGTAGTCGATCATTCTCGCCAGTTTCCCTGCGGCACGATCGCGAAGGTATTGCCGCTGACCGATCCGGTTGGCCCACATCCCGATCATGGTGAAAACGCCATACGCCAGCGACGTTTTCCATGTTCCCGCGCGGCGGCGGATGCCCCAGGCCGTGCGAAGCGTCTGCGCGGGTATGAGTAAAAGTATCAGCCCCGCCCAAACGCCCGCCGCCTTCAGCCCCTCCACGATGCCGGTCCGCCAGCCTAAGAACCTTACTGCCACTTGGCCGGTGTTTATCAATGTCGCCGCAGACCAGGCGATCGCAATCCAGACAATATCGCCGGCCCAGAATCGGGCGCTTCGCACCTGCTTTACGAACAATCCCTGACTTCCGAATCGCGTCGACACGTCCATGGCGCCATATCCGCTGCGAATTGCACGTTTCCACCATTGCCTGAAATGCAGCATGGCCGAGTCGTGCAGCGTCATCTCCGCGTCGATGCGGAGAATTTTCCAACCCGCTCCGCGCATTCGCTGGCACAATTCTGGCTCTTCACCGGCGACGATCGACGCATCAAATCCCCCAGCCTGCTCGAACGCGGCAACCCGCATCATCGCATCGCCGCCGCAGCTTTTGGCTTCGCCGATGGAGGTATTCCACTCAACGTCGGCCAGACGGTTATAGACGGATTTCTCGGGAAATCGTTCCCGACGGCGCCCGCAAACCGCCGCTACATCCGCGCGGGAATCGAGCGTCTGTTTGGCGGCGTCGATCCAACCGCCGACAATTTCGCAATCGCCATCAACGAATTGAACGTATTCAACGCCAGGGGCGATGTGCTTCAGTCGCTCAAACCCCGCGTTGCGTGCGCGGGCGGCGGAAAACGGAAGCGACATGTCCAGACCAACCACCTCCGCTCCAATTTCGCGAGCCAGCGCCGGGCTACCATCGGTTGAAGCCGAATCGACGTAAACGACCGGCATCCCGCGTCCCGTCGATGACTCAAGGCAGCGCCGAAGCCGCTCGCCTTCATTTCGTCCGATCGCGATGATTCCAATAATCTTCCCAGGCGAATCCATATCCCAGACAATAGTTCCGATCGCTCTTTAATCCAGCGTGACGCTATCTTCGCAAATCAAAAACGCTGCGGACCCTACAAAATCCGCAGTGCGTCGTCGCGCACGGTTATTTAAGCGGTGGGGGAGTAGTCGCTCCTCGACAATCCCGCTACAGTTCGATCATGACCAATGCTCCAGCAACCACGCCGCCGCTTCCCAATCCGCTGCGCGATCGCCACGAAAAGGCCGGCGCCGAGTTCCAGCCTTACGCGGCGCTCGAAATCGTCAGCACGTTCGGCGAGCCCCAGGCCGAATACGCCGCCATTCGCAAAGCCGCCGGCCCTGATGGACGAACCCCAACGCGGCATCCTCGAACTCACCGGCGAAGACCGCCTCTCGTTTCTCAACAATCTGCTCACCAACCAAACCTGGGACAAATCCACCAAAACCGGCATGGCCGCCAGACACCGGCGTCTATGCCTTCTTCCTCAACGGCAAAGGCCGGATCGTCACCGACGCCCATGTGATCGATCGCGGCGACCGAACCTGGCTCGACATGGACGCACGCCTCGTCGATTCCACGCGCCAGGCGTTTGACAAGTTTCTGTTTCGCGAACGCGTGAAAATGACCAGCCGGGTTGGTTCGCTGCATACATTGGCGTTGCACGGGCCGGGAGCGATGAAGATCCTGACTGAAGCCTGCGATCCGCCGCCGGTTGAACTGCCGCAACTGGGTTCGTTCGCGACGCGATTGTTCGATGTCGATGCCGTCATCTGGCGTGATGATTCCTGCGGAACAACCGGCTTTCATATCGTGATCGATGATGCGCAGGCCGAACAAAGTCTGGACCGGGTTTCTATCGCGATTCTTCGAAAACCAGGAACCCGGCCGTCGTCCTCTGCGGCCGCGGGTTGGGCCGCGTTCAACGCCGCCCGAATCGAAGCCGGCCGGCCGATCTTCGGCATCGATTTCGACGACACCGTCCTCCCCGCCGAGACCGGCCAACTCGATCGCGCGGTCAACTTCACCAAGGGTTGCTACCTCGGCCAGGAAATCGTCGCCCGCATGCACGCCCGCGGCCAGGTCGCCAGACAAATCGTCGGCCTCCGCGATTGCCGACGATGCCCTGCCCATGGCCGGCGCGCTCCTCTACGACGATCAAAGCAACCAGGTCGGCGGCGTCACCAGCAGCACCGTCTCGCCCGTCCTCTCCAACGCCTGCATTTGCCTCGCATTCGCAAAAAAAGCCTTCATTCCCGTCGGCAGCGTCGTCAAAGTTCCTGCCGAAGGAGCGATGCGCCAGGCGACTGTCGTGAGCCTCCCATTTGTCGCCGCTCCAACTCCTTGAACGTCAGGACGGAAAGCAGGCTGAAGAAATTATTATCCACGAAGGTCACCAATGGACACGGAGGAATTTCCTTCCCCTTCGTCCTTTTCGTGACCTTCGTGGATCTATCCTCTTGCCATCATGGCGGAGTCACCCGGTTTCACCGCCGCGTCAGTTCATCAAACGTTCCCACCTTCGGCAGCGGCCCCACCAACGGCGTCGCGTACGCCTTGAAAGCGTCGGTGATGTTGTTCCCATTCGCAATATAAGATGCGTCCAGATGCTTGGTTTCGCGGGCGACCGTGATGCAACGGCGTCAGGAACGTCTCAACCTTATATTCACTCCCGGCGACACGCCGCATGGCGATGCTGCTGCCTCCGGGTTGCCCTTCGGCCGCCGATCGCGCGGCGACCTGGCCGACCAATCGCGCTTCCTTTGCATCCGATTCGCTGACATAAGCCGGGAAGCTGCGCTGAAGATATCCAAACGTATCCGCTCGCACGCGCAGCTTTTTCCCGCCAGGTGCTTGCAGTTTCTTCGTGATGAGCGCCGCCAGGAAATCGCCCAGCGCGCCGGTGCCGGAGAATTGGATATTGCCGTGCGAATCCTTCTCGAGATTGCTGAGACATATGCTCCGCCCACGTCTTCCCATCCGGCTTGCCGATCCCTTCGCTGACCGCGATCAGGCACCGGCCATGCTTCGTGTACATCGCATCGACATCCGCCAGAAACTTCTCTTCCGTCAACGGCGCTTCGGGCACATAAATCAAATGCGGCCCGTCATTGTCATGCTGCCGGGCAAGCACCGATGCCGCCGTCAGGAATCCCGCGTGACGTCCCATGATGACGTCAACCTTGATGCCCGGCAGCGAGCGATTGTCGTAGTTGTCGCCCATGATGGCCGCCGCCACGAACTTCGCCGCCGACCCAAACCCCGGCGTGTGATCGTGAACGCGAAGATCATTGTCGATGGTCTTTGGAATATGGAAAACCTTGAGATCATGCCCTGCCCTGGTGGCCAACTCGCCCACGATGCGAGCCGTGTCGGCAGAGTCATTCCCGCCGATGTAAAAGAAATAGCGGACATCGTGCTTGGCGAATGACTTGAAGATCTTCTCGCAGTATGCCGCGTCCGGCTTATCCCGCGTTGACCCCATCGCCGCCGCCGGCGTCGCCGCGATGCGCTCGAGCAATTCGTCCGGCGCCTCCTTCAACGAAATAAAATCCTCCCCAACAATTCCCTTCACGCCATGCCTGGCGCCGAGCAGCTGATCGACGAGATTGTTCTTCTTGATTTCCTGAATGACGCCGACGAGCGATTGATTGATGACGGAGGTCGGCCCGCCGGATTGACCGATGACCGCATTGCCTTTTGTGGATGCCATGATGATTCCTGTCAAAGAGTACGAAAAAGACCAAAGCGGCGGAGTTTAGTGGATGCGGCAACCGGTTCAAGAGCGTCCATTCCTTCCCCAAGGCGCCGTGCGGTCTCGCGCGCCAAAGCGCGACGTTTTCGAAGAAAAAATGATGCGCCTCACGCTCGTCCTTCTCCTCTCCAGGTTCCACTCTCTACTTTCGCGGCGCCGCCGATGCACAATTTCGCACCAGTTTTTGCATCAATCCGGCCATGCACCATCGTTCGCCCGACAAATCCAATGCGGCCCTAATGCGTGCATCGGAGAAGTACGCCGCCCGACGCCTCTCCTTTCCCCTCTCTACCTTCACTCTCGGCGGGGCCGCCGCCGTTTTCCGCTCATTTTGTCCTGGTTCCACATAACACCCGCCAATTTACGGTACGTCCACCCGCCAATAATGTTAGTATAATTTTAGGTATGTTCTCCACGGAAGTCAACAAAAAAACGGCAAATTTTGTGCGTCTGGACTGATTTCAAGCGGCGATTATCCACGTAAGGACCACGAAGGGACACGAAGGGAAATCCTGCGCGATAATGCGCGACAGTTTTTTATCGTCGCGCTGTCTCAATTCATCGCTAACTCCAATCCGGGCCTCTCGATACGCCGCGCAAACGTCGCGCGACAAACTCCCCAACTGTCGCGCCTGGGCGTCCCTTGCATCCACGACAGCCGCGGATATCCCAGTGCGGCCTCCGGTCGCGACCAAAAATCTGAACCACGGATTACACGGATTGGCACGGATGGGAAAGAAAATCCCCGCTCTTCATCCGTGAAATCCGTGGTTAATTCTCCGATGCATGAGAAATCTTGTCGCCAGCTCCACACGCATGTCCTGTCCCGCCATGTCCTGATTTTACAAAATTCAATTGGACGGCTGCAAGTTTTACTCTCCAGTCTCCGCTCAAGCCCGATCGCGGCGAGTGACTGGAAATCGTCCATCGTCTTTTACTTTCCTTCGCCGCTTGCCTCGGCGGCTCGGATTGTGCTTAATGGATGGAGAATGCCAACACTGGACTGGATCGCGTTTCACCGAGGTGGCACTGATTATGACCCCAGCCAATTTCTCAATCTGGTGATTTTTATAATCGAATTTGATTCAGATTCTCGGGTACTCATCTTGGGGAGCCGTTTCTCGTGGCAGGAAACGCGTAAAAGCGAAGGATATTCCCCTTGACCGCAAAACCTGACGTCGATTCTAAGTCGCGCCTCCTCTTCACCGCTCCATGGGAGCCGGTGGTCGTGCGAAGGGGCGATGCGCTGGGCTGCGGGCGCTGGCCGATCAGTTCGCCGATGCGCTGCGCACCCACTTGCAACCGGGTACGCGATGGGCGTTGGGTAACGATTCTCGCCTGGTGCTTGGCGCGGTCGCATGAGGTTGTTCCACGCCAGCGGCGGGCTCCGTGGCGATGCGGCACCAGCAACGCGAGCGCTATGCGTGGCTGCGTCCACTCGAGCTGATGTGGGTCGCCCGGACGATCGCCCTCGCCGAAGACTGGCGAGATCGCTCGCTCGCCGGACAGCGCCGGGTGCGGCCCTGGTACGAGG
The DNA here is from genome assembly GCA_963705765.1 of uncultured Acidobacteriaceae bacterium. Taxonomy (GTDB): domain Bacteria; phylum Acidobacteriota; class Terriglobia; order Terriglobales; family Acidobacteriaceae; genus Palsa-343. The sequence goes on from CAVPKU010000024.1 coordinate 167,089, forward strand.
ACGACGATCAGTCCACGGATCGCTTCGGTATGTCGGTGGATCAGTTCCGTGCCTATCGCCAGACTGGCATGTACGGTGGGTACAGGCTCGCGTTCCGCAAATGGCCTGACATGACGGTGCTGGGTGATGGTTGGACGCCGGGTCCGGCGACCATCAGATTGGCGAAGTGGCTGGACGAGAAGCTCGGTGGGGCGCGACCACCATGGCCGCTTCGCGCCGGCGATGACGACGACGATAGCTCTCCACTCGCCGGACAAGAGCTTCGGCCAGAGGAAGACATCGTTGGTGGTTGCGGCAATGGACAACGTTCGATCAAGGCGGCAAGAGCGCCGAGATTACACCCTGCCTCGCCGGAAGGACGACTTCGCGATTCTGCCGGAGGCCGATCTACTTGAGGCCGATGGTGTTCGGGAAGCGACCGGAACGGAAAGCGGCGTCTGAAGTGGCGCACGAGGTGGCGAAGGCCTCGGCCGCCGACCACATCGAGGTGTGCGAGCATCTGGGCCGGTATTCGCCAGCGATCACACCTTCGCTTGCTTCCTCGCTTCTCGCGGCTCGCGGATGCGGGCATGGCGGCGATGGATCTCGTCGCGAGTGCGCTACAGAACAATAGCCGCGTTGAACTTGCCGATGTGGCCGCGCTTCCCTGGCGGCGCCCATCTGCGATGAGCTGATGGCGGCGGCGCGAGGAGTGGCGCAAGGGTGCCAGATGCAGCTTCGCCACATCGAAACGGCGCACCGCTTCGCCAGCGCGATTCGAAGGCGCGACCGATCGAGTGCCTGCGCGCTCTGCTCCAACATCACGAGAAGTACGGCGGCGGTCTGCGCTGGTTCGTCCTCCGCAACGGCTGGGTCGAGCCGCGCACGCCATCGCGTCGGCGGCTCGTCGCGCTATCGCTTCCGCCTGTGGTCGCTCTGCCGGCTCGCCACACAATGTGGCGTCCTTCCCGACATGCCGCGCGCCCTGCTGCAGGGACGATGAGGCGGAAGAGGACGAGACCTCGGAGGTCGCCAATGAGTAGTCGCCGAGTTCGGCTGGCAGTCACTGCTCCACACCGACGCTCCGTCGGCGTGTTCGCTTAAAGCTGCGCTGTTCACCACCTACGATCGCGCCGACGAACGCCTCCTGGCCGAGCACCTTCTGCCGCTGCTCCTGAAGCTCAGTCGCGAACCTGATGGCGAAGGTGCGGAGCGGCAGTACTTCCTGCTTGAACTTGATCGGCGTTTGAAGCAGTTGCACGACCGTCTCATCGTTGTGTCATCGACGGCGCGCGAGGAGCCAGGGGACTGCGGAAGAAGGCGAGAGCGGCACATACGGGTGGATCTGGCGTTCCATCCGCCATCTTACCGTCGGGCGTCATGGCAGGGCCGTGCAGCACGCGAAGCTCTGGCTGCTCCACTGGGGGGCGGCAGATGCGGACGGGGTCGAACACCTGGAGATGGTGGTTTCTTCGGCGAACCTGACCCGTGCTGCCTTCAGAGGCCAGTTACAGGCGGCTTGGAGGGCGTGCATCGAGCTTCGTCCGCAACGCTCGGAGGCGCGGCTCGATCGCTGGGGTGTTTTGCCTGACTTCCTGCGGGAACTCGCCGCTGCAGGCTGGCGACGACACGGCGTCTTGCGCCTTTGTAGAGCTTCTTGCGCGTGCAGATCGCCCGAAGGCGTTTCGTTCGTCGCCAGCGTCCCGGGAACGCACTCTCGTCAGGTGCTGCGCCGCACGCCGTGGGCGCTGCCGGCCTTCGGGAGATCGCGCCTTCGGGCCGAGGGACGGTCAGGGTTGCGATTCTCAGTCCTTTCATCGGGTCGTGGAGCGCCGATGCCCTCAGCCGCTGGTGCGACTCTGTTCGGAGGATCGCCGGATCGCCTCGCGCTTGGTCTGGATCGACAAGAACCATCCGTGGGCGCGCGACGGGAAATGGCTACTGCCGGAAGCCACATTGAAAACGCTTCGCCGAACTGGACGCCACCTTGCTCAAACTCCGCCACGAGCCCGACGACCCCGACAGAGACCGACACGTTTCCATGAAGAACACCGACCGTACGCGAGACGACCGATGGAGCCACGCAAAGGTGTATTCGCTTCAAGCGGGGTAGCTCTGCGCCGTTTGCTCGTGACATCCGCCAATTTCAGCCCGGCGGCATGGGGAAGACAGAATGACGACGGCGAACTCACCATCGAGAACTTCGAGCTGGGCGTTTGCGTCGAGCAGGCCGCCTGGCCGTTCGACGATCTTGAACGCTTCGACAGTGCGCAGGATGCCGCAACGGTGCCGAGCTGCCGAGCCGCGGCTCCGCCCTCATCACGTGGGCACGGGCCGTGTGGGATGGGAACAAGGTCGATGTCGATTGCCGATGCGAAGCCGATCGGGGAACTTGCTGGCGCGATACAGAGTGGCGGCGAGTGGACCCCGATCACCAACTGGACGGTTGACGCCGACGGCCGCCTCCGCTCGGCGCAGGTCCGTGGGCTGGATTCGAAGCGGCCGCCGTTGTTGGTTCAGTTGACATGCGAGCAGGAGACTGTCAGCGTGCCGGTCTTCGATGAAAGACCGGCGCGGGAGCAGGGAGAGCACCATCCCGCCGGAAGTGGACGAGAACTTGGCCCAGACGATGCGCGACGAGCTGCTGTTTGAACAGTACGGCGGCCGGGTCGCCGTCGATGCTGAGGGCGAAGCGCCGACCGGAATCGACGACGAGTTGAGCGAAGAGAAGTGAAGGAGCCGGAACGCCGCCGATAGCTACTCGATGTCCCGAGCCTTCGTTCTCGCGCGACGGCACCTCGGCGTCGTCGATAACTGGGCCGATCAGGTGAAGCACGCGGCCATGCTCGGTACGGGGGAGTTTGAACGGCAGGTGCTCCGGCGCGACGGCGAGTTGCTGATGGAAGCCTTCAAACGGCAGGCGGATCGCGACGACAAGAAGGGTCCGCGTGGGCGATCGGCGCCAAGCTCGCCGCCGAGGAGTTGGGCCTACGGCTGAAGCACTTCCCGGAGGCGTGATGCTACCAATCGAATCACTCGGGCTGTCGGCCAATCAATGGCAATTTCTTTCGGCGCCGGACAGGTATGTCGAGACGAGCAACTCACTCGGACCGCCCGCTCGTCCTCGAGAGCACGCGGCGGCAGTTCCTGACGGCGCGCGACATCCTCGCGCCTCAACGGCAGCTACGGAGAAGAGGCGCGTCGAGGAATCCTACTCGCCGACGACGTGGGCCTCGGGCAAGACGACGGTTGCCGCACTGGTTGCGTGGGTCGTCGCGTCCGCCGGTGAAAAACGCGGAGTGCGGATCCTCGCTCCGAACGACGTGATGGTGCGGCGTTGGGTGGAGGAGCTGCAGTCGCACGTGGCGCCTCTTCAGAAATGTGCGTTGTCTCTCAATGTCAGGACGAACCGTGTGAAAGCCGGAAGGTCGGCCGGCTTTCCGCCGGCTCGATCCAGGTCGTCAAGCACTCCTACGCCGCTTCGGACTTCAACCTGGCCTGCGACCTGCTGATCGTAGACGAGGCCCATCGCGCGAAAGGCGAGGGCACCGCATTCAGCCGGCGTCTGAAACAACAGATAGAAGAACGCGCGCCGTGTCCTGATCCTGACGGCAACGCCGTTCAGCATCCGTCTTGAGGAACTGCAGCGCATGCTGATGCTCATCGGAGGCGAAGCGGCACATGGACCTGTTGGCTCTTACAGCCGTGCCCTCGATAATCTCTACTCCGGTAACACAGCGCCGCCCCGAAAAGGTGGCCGAACGCCTCGCCACAAAGGCCACTGCGGCGGTCAAGGCGCTCAGTTCATTTGTGATCCGCCATGGCATCGACGACCTGCCGCATGAGCAGAAAGTCGTTCGGCGGTCGTGCGGACTGGGACATCGAAGTTCCACCAGCGAAACACGATGAGCTGGAACTCATGGTCCGCATGGACCGTGCCCTTCGCGTCATGAAAGACGATGGCGAAGATTCATCAAAGGCCACCAACGACCCGCGTTTCCATGTGGGCTGGCGACATTTCGATACGGTAGAGAGAGAGCCTGAAGCGCAATGCGCCGCAGCTCGCCGAACCGGCCAAGGCCGTGGTTGAAAATCAGCTCAAAACCATGAAACGGCTTCGCGACACGGTGGGGATCCATTCAAAGATGGACTCGGTCGCTAAGATGGTGAGATTCAAGGTCGAGCAGGGGGAAAAGGTTATTCTCTTCTGCCATCATATCGCGACCGCTCAGGAACTGACCGCGCACCTCGCCCTGGTCCTGCCAAAGGCGAGAACGTCGCCATGGCCGGAGTCAATTTGGAAGAAAGCGTGGGATGTGGCGCTCAAACCGGTGCATCACGAATACCACGATAAGAGACTGCGCGACACATTCATCCAGTGGCTCTGCGCCGACCTCATCTGCGGACAGACGTGGAGTTGGCTCCCAGAGGCGGTATCGGAGGGCAGCTTGGTGGACGCGTTGAAAAATACAAGAGGCCGCCACCCAACCGGTCCGGAAACGATCGCCGAAGCGGCGCAGCGTCTTTACCACACGTTGCTCCAATCCCGGTCGAGTCGAGCGGTTTTGAAGGAAGCGGAGGATGATCCCGAACGCCTTCCAGGCGCAAACGGCGGCTTACGCGTGCTGGGTATCTGCAAGCCGAGCGACGAATGTGAAAGAGAAATCGCTGTTCATCCACAACCAGCAGCCAGACACCGTCATTTCAATCTTTAATAGTCCGTTCGGCCCAGACGTATTCGTTGTCACGGACAAGCTCTCCGAAGGGATCGATCTGCATCGCTACTGCCGCCATCTGATCCATTATGAGCTTGATCCAAGCCCGATTCGCACAGTCCAGCGCAACGGCCGGCTACGGCGAGTAAACAGTTGGGCTGCGGCGACGGGCCGGGACATCCTCTACGCCTATCCGGCGTTTCGCAGGGACGCGGGACCACCGGCTCGTGCAGATCATGAAGAAGCGAATCGACAGCTTCTCTATTGCTTCTCGGGGGCGTGCAGGACTTCGAAGTCGAGGAGGTGGTGGGATCGGAGGAGAAATGGAGGAACGACGTGATCGCATTTGCTAAGTCCCGCCTTTCAACTGCGGGTGGGACGCTTCGCGCGAGGGAACGCAGAGGACCGTAACCGCCACGGTAGCATCGGCGTGAATCAACGCCGCAAGATAACGATGCGGCGTCGTGGCAAGACTCTTGGCCTTGTCCAATGCCCGCTGAAGATTTCAGCGGTGGATTCCCACGCTACGCATTTCCGATCCCCCCGCAACACAGGGGGCGTGCCTCGCCGGGAAGGTGGGGAGGCCCGTGTAGGGCCGGGGCGGGAACGCTTGATCCCTGTCAGACACTCCGCTCCGCCGCATACTCTCCTACGAACGGCAAGTTTTACCTGGCGGAGGTCTGAAATGACGCTCATTCGAAAAATCACCGGCGGCCTGTTTACTCGCAAGCAAAAAAACAGCCGAACTGGCCGTTCGGTCGCGATCGAACGGCTCGAACCGCGGGAATTATTCAGCGCCTATGTGGTCACAACCCTCGCCAACAGCGGCGCCGGATCGTTGCGGCAGGAGATGCTCAATGCGAACGCTGACGCGGGCGCCGACATGGTGAGCTTTTCTTCCAAACTCGCCGGGACGATTACGCTGACGAGCGGGCAAATTACGATCACTGGAGGCGTCAGCATCAAGGGGCCGGGGGCGGGACGGATTACGGTCAGCGGGAACAACAAGAGCCGGATATTTAATATCACGGCGGGCGCGGCGACGCCGGTGGCGATTAGCGGGCTTACGCTGACGCGCGGGAATCCGGGGTCCGGGGCGGGCGGGGGCGCCGTGCAAAACTATGGGGCGCTGACGCTTTCGGGCGTCGTGTTCAGCAACAACGTGGCCGCCAGCATTACTACCGATTATTCAAATACGCATCCTGCCGCGTTTGGCGGCGGGGGGTTGATGAACTACGGCACGGCCACCGTGACGGATTGCTCGTTTTACAACAACGCCGCTTACGCCCATGACGCCGACTTTCTCGACGGCGGCGGGGGCATCTACAACGCGGGAACGTTGAAGGTGACTCGGAGCGTATTTCATGACAACATTGCCGACGAGAGTCCGAGCGCCGCAGAATGGGCCGAATACCGAGCCCCTGCCGTGGCGCAGCGATCTACGACAACGGCAAACTGACCCTGACGGAACAGTCACGCTCTATGGAAATTATTCCAACGCCGGCGGCCGACCCTCACCGTCGGGCCTACGCCGCCAGACCACGGTCATCAACGACACGATTGCCGCCAACAGCAGCGACTATACGGGAGGCATCAAGCTGCAGGATGTTTACGGCGGCTCCAGCATCCTGCACGAGGGGAAGTTGACGATCGGGAATACGATCGTCGACCGGCGACTGGGGCCCATCGATCCCACCCTGGACGACATCGGAAGCTGCTCGGCAGTTCGATGACGTCGCTTGGCAATAACCTCATTGGCGTGACGACGGCATGGTCTGGAGATTGACCGACTTGACCGGCGCGGTTACGTCGCCGCTCGACGCAAAACTCGGCCCGCTGACCAACAACGGCGGCCCGACAGAAGCCGCCGCGTTGCTTTCCGGAAGCCGGCGCTGACGCGGCGTAATCCGATCGCCGCCAACTATGGCCTGACCACCGACCAGCGGCGTTAGCGGGTCAGGTTTGGTATGGTGGATATCAGTACATATGAGTCGTAGTGAATCCGCGTAATTTTCAGTAAGTCTATTCGTATTTCAACACGAAATGCCCGCCGTCGGCGCAAGCTTGTCGCGGCCGCGAGGCCGGACAGTTCGATCAGGACCGCGAGTCCGGCCAGTTCGCCGCCGAGGAGTTTGACATTTCGCAGCAGGCTTTCATGGTGCCGCCGGTGGCGAGAAGATCGTCCACCACGACGCGTTGGCCGGCGACAATTGAAAATGGCGTGCATCTCCAGCGTGTCTTTGCCGTATTCCAGGTCGTAGCTTTCGCTGATCCGCTTGTGCGGGAGTTTGCCCGGCTTACGGACGATCACAGAGGCCGCCAACAGGCGGCAGGCGACCGCCGTCCCGAAGATAAAGCCGCGACTCTCGCGCCAACGAGGAGGTCGATTTTTTTGCCGCGGAATGGGTTGGCGAGAAGCTGGATCGCCAGGGCCAATCCCGGAGGATCGGCAAGCAGGGGGGTGATGTCGAGAAAGAGGATTCCCGGCTTGGGGAAGTCGGGGATGTCCGGATTAGTTTTCGAAGTTGTGTTTGACCGTAGGCATTGGCGGTAAGAGTAAAGGGGAAAGGGCGATTCGTAAAGGAAGCGGGGAATGTTTCCGGCGGGCGTTCGCGAATTTTGGTTTGGCGCTCTGACTCCTCGCCGTGCTTGTGGAATGCGGCCGAAATGGTGTAGCGAGTCCGTTTCCGTGGGTCCGCCTTGGCGGACGCGTTGGGAACGCCGCGTGGTGTGACGACGCGTCCGCCAAGGCGGACCCTACGCGATGGAACTTCCGCCGCTAGGCGAACGAGTCACATGTCGCTCGTCTTACTCTTCACCTTCTGCGTTTGCTAGGCATCCTCCGTAGATTTCGGAACCGGCAAGCCGTGTGACGCGCAGATATTCGACCATCAGTTGCTCGTTGCCGGCCATCTCGCCGGCTTTCGGATCGACGGATTCATGGCGGAATGAAGAGCGTGATGACGGTGTGCATCCAGTCGAGAACGTTCAACGCCATCAGCGTCGTCGGTTCGTGTTCCCTTAAAATTCCGGAGAGGGCTTGCCGTGCCTTGGCGGGGTTGCCGGACTCGATCAAGACCATGCCGCCATGGCGCGACTTCGCCGCAGGGATCGTCGAGGACGGATTCCAGCGCGGCTTGCGCTTCGGCATCGGCCCGCCGAGCCATCAGCAGCCCGACGGCTCCCCAGTAGCGGAGTCCCGGAATCCTTGCTTTTGCAGGAATTCGACGAATCTCGCCTTGTCGGCGGGTTCCTGGCGAGGGCGATATCCGCGGCATCGAGGTAGGCGGGCAGATCGTAGAGTTTGGGGTCGCGACCATCTCATAGATGGTCGTCTTGTTTTCCGCCGCCCGGCGTTCGCGTTCCGCTTCCGGCAGGAGTCGCGGAGTCGTGGACGGCAATCTGCCACTCGCGGAGTTTGGCGCGCATCGTTTCGAGCGTCTGACCGGTATTCCGGCCTGCCGGCGAGATTCACCACGTTGTCCGGGTCGGCCTCCATGTCAGTAGAGTTCTTCGACCGGCTTCTGAGCGTGGAAAAAACGGCCGGTCATTTCGTTGGTCCGATGATGCTTATAGGCGTCCTCCCAGGTCCGCATGGCGACCAGTTTCCACATGTATTCCAGGTGCTGCGCCCCGATGACATACGGCATGTAATTCTTGATGTAGGCGAACCGCTTGTCGCGCACGGAGCGCTCGTTATCGAAACGTTCGTCCATGCGCTCGCGGAAGCTGAAGACATAGGCGGCTCCGGCTCCGCGTCGGGCCGAGGAAGATGCGGCCCTGCATGACGGCGGGGATTTCCGCTCCCGCGAGGCTGAGCCAGGTCTTCGGCATGTCCAGGAAGCTGACCAGCCGATCGACCGTCACGCCCGGACGCTCGGCGGGCCAAAGCGACTTGAACTTCTCCGGGATGCGGATGATCAGCGGCGCGTGCAGGCCGGCTGTCGAAGAGAAAGCGTTTGCTCCGCGGCATGACGCCGCCGTGATCCGAATTGAAGATGACGATGGTGTCTTCCGCCAGCCCGGCTTTTTCGAGCTCGGCTGGAGTCTTTTCCGACCTCGGCGTCCATGTTTTCGATGGCGTCGTAATACTTCGCGTAATTCATGACGGATGCCCAGTTCATCGGGATGATATCTTCGGCGAGAGTCACGTCGCCGGGAGAATGCCGGGTCTGCGTGACATCGCCCTGCGCCCTGCTTTCATGGGACTCCATGAAGTTAATAACCTGAAAGAACGGCTGGCCGGGTTTTCGCATAGTCCCACGCGTTGGCTTCATTGCTGTCCCAGCAGTCGGTGTCCGGACGCCCGCCGATGTTGTAGTCGGTCTTGACGTGATTCGCGGCGAAATAGCCCGCCTGTCGAAGGTAGTCGGGATAATACTCGATCAAATCATGCGGGATCATATAGCGGCTGCGCATCGGCAACGTGCCGGTGCTGACGGCGTTGATGCCGGTGATCCACGTGCTGCGCGACAGGCGCGCACACCGGCGCGCTGCGTAGGCGTGCGTGTAGCGAAATCCCTGTTTGGCGAACGCGTCGATATTCGGAGTTTTCGCCTCGGAGTTGCCGTAGCAGCCGAACCAGGTCGACATGGGATCTTCGCAAACCAGCCAGAGGACATTGGGCCGCTCGGCGGCTTTGGCGGCGCGGCCGATCGGCAAAATCGCAAGACATGTCGCGAGAACGATGAATTTGGTGACGTGTTTCATGGCGGAACCACAAGAATTACTGTAGCGGAGAAAATTGTATGCCACAACGATCGCCGAAGTTTTTAAAGGGCGATGCAAAAATAATGATTGATTTGCGTCCGCATGGCGTTACAATTTGTCACACATGCGGGTGATTAAGCGAAAGACGCTTGAAGAGTTCTGGACAAAGCACCCGAATGCGAAGAATCCATTGGTCGAATGGTTGATCGCCGCGATTCATTACAACACGCGCATCGTCTTTGCACTGCGGATTCTCACCCATCGGGAGTACGACAGTGAAAAATGGAAGAGGGAGCTATGAGCCGAACGCTTGGCAAAAATCCGATGCAGTTCAAATCGCCAGAGGCGTACATGCGGCTGATTCGCCAGTTCCCTTTGCGTCCGATTCTGGAAGAAGCCGATTACAACGCCGCGGCCACCGTCATGGACAAGCTTGTGATTCGTGGTGAAAACGATCTGGATCAAGGCGAACTGGACTATCTGGCGGTCCTGACCGATTTGATCGAAGCGTACGACGATCGTCGATATCCCGATGCCGTCGGACACGCGGCCTGCTCACGAAAAACTGAAGTCGCTGGTGGACGACCAGGGGATGACCGCCGCCGACCTGGTGCGAATACTCCATGTGAGCCGCTCGCTGGCGTCACTGGTTCTTAGCGGCAAGCGAAGCATCACCGCCGGCCATGCGAGGGCGTTGGGCAAACGGTTCAAGTTGGAGCCGGGATATTTTCTGTGATTTTTATTTCCCGCTGGACGCGGCGAAAATTGATGGTCTGAAGATCGAGTAACGCCAAGCCGGAGGATCGTTCCGTTGACA
>CAVPKU010000025.1:0-28857 GCA_963705765.1 uncultured Acidobacteriaceae bacterium
CCCTCAATCGGCCCATCTCCAATCCCAAAAACATCAGGGGACAGTCTGCGCGCCAGACAGTCCCCTGCGCATTTCCGGGATCCCAGGATCCCGGCGCACCAGTTCGCAAGCCCGGAAATTCGTACCGCCCTGCATGATAGGTAACAGGCCAACGCGCCGATCGACCCGTTCCGAACCCAAAGCCGGCGAACCAAGCCCTCAGGCAGTTAGAACCATTCGATAACGAGCTTGATTCTTACGCACCTTGTCCAGGGCAATGTTCACTTGATCCATCGGCAACATTTCCACCATGGTTTCGATCTGATGATCAGCAACGAACTGGAGCATCTCGGTAATGGACGCGGGTGAGCCAATCACACTCGACGTGAACGAGAATTCGCCAAAGATCATCGGCAACACAGCCAGTGTTACCGGCCCCGGAGAGGCCCCAAGAAGGCAAAAAACCCCTGTTGGCCGAAGTGCGTTCATCCAGGATCCCCAGTCCAGATTACCGGTCGCGGTTGAAAGAATCAGATCGAGTTTCCCCTGAACTGGAGCACCGTTCGTTGCGACTACGAAGTGATGGGCGCCAAACCGAAGCGCCTCATCGTGCTTCTCCTCGCTTCTCGAAAAGGCGTAGACTTCGGCTCCCATCGCGCGGGCAAACTGAAGAGCCAGGTGGCCAAGACCGCCGATACCGATCACTCCCACGCGACAGCCTTTTTTGATGTGTTGCTTCAACGGCCGATAAACAGTGATGCCGGCGCAAAGCATCGGAGCGGCCGAAGCTGAAGTTAAGCTCTCGGGTAGCGGAACCGCAAAATGCGCATCCGAACGAACTGAATGAGCGAAACCGCCGAAGCCTGCAAGACATGTGGGCCTCGACTGCGCACAGAGATTCTCGTTTTGACCGATGCACCACTCGCACACTCCGCAGCTTCCACGCTGCCAGCCAACTCCCACTCTCTGGCCGGATGTCAGGTTCTGCACCTCAGAACCAACAGCAGAGATGACCCCAACAATCTCATGACCCGGCACCAGCGGATACGACGATACCCCCAGGTCATTGTCGATCAGGTGGAGATCGGTATGGCAGATACCGCAATGAGTCACCACGACGTCAACTTCAGTCGGCCCTAACGAAGTCGACGGATAGCTCCAGGACTCAAGCGCCGCACCAGCACGCTGAGCAGCATAACTTTGAACGGCCGTAGCTTGCATGAGGCCTCCAGTTGTCCGGTTATTGAGCGCCGAGTATAGCATCCATTGCAAAACGCGGGATTTCCGGCATCCCGGAACATCTTCCTTAACCTTGTCATCCCGACCGGAGCGGAGGGACCTGCTTCTTCTCGGACCCCAATCCATAGAAAACCTTCGAAACACCCGGCTAGCGCAAGGCCTTCGCGAGTCGAATCAGCCCCTGCCGGATCGCAATCTCATCGAATCCGCCAAAGCCGAGCAGCAACGCATTCGGATCAGGACGCCGCAGCGTGCATCGATCCACAGCAAGAACCTCAATCCCCTGAGCCGCCGCCAGCTTTTCCGCCCGCCGTGAAGTCATTCCATTCCTGAGATACCCGATCGTGTAGAGCCCGGCCCTGACGTTCGAAATCCCAAGCAGCCCACCCAGATGTTCCCTCGCTCCGTCCATCAGGGTTGCGAGCCGCTCCGCATACAGATTCCGCATCCTCCGCAGATGACGTGCCAGATGCCCCTCTGCGATGAAGTCGCAAAGCACCGCCTGGTCGAAGGATGAATTCCGGAAATCGGTTCGATACCGGAAACCCTGGAACACATCGACCAACGCCGCAGGCAACACCACGTAGCCCACGCGTAAGGCCGGGAACAGCGTCTTGCTGAACGATCCGATGAAGATCACGCTGGAACGATGATCGAGGCTTTGCAGCGCAGGCACAGGCGGCCCCTCAAACCTGTATTCGCTGTCATAGTCATCTTCAATAACAAAAGCGCCGGCGCGCGAGGCCCAGCCAAGAAGCGCCATCCGCCGCTCCAGCGACATCGTTACCCCCAGCGGGAATTGGTGAGCCGGCGTTACGTACGCTCCCTTCGCATCCGGACAGATCTTCATTCCGGCGGAAACCGACAGCCCTTCCTCATTCACCGGCACAGCAATAAGCCTGGCTCCGGCATTGTCCAACGCGACCCTCGCCCCGAAATATCCAGGATCCTCCATCCATATCGGATCGCCCTTTTTCAAAAGCAGCCGTGCCAACAGGTCGAGCGCCTGTTGTATTCCGGAAACGATGACGACTTGCTCCGCAGTGCATTGCACCCCGCGGGACGTACGCAAATACTCGGCGATGGCATCGCGCAGGGGCCGATACCCGCGCCGGTCAGCCTCCTTCTTTAACCATGACCTGAAATGACGGGCTCGGTACGCGGCAATGCGTCCCCAAACCTCCGACGGAAATTCGTTGATGGATGGAACCCCGATCCGGAAGGGCCGGATTCCCTCAACAAAAGCCAGGTCAATCCAGGGTTGCGGCCGCTTATAGCTCGAAATCACGCGACGAATGTACGCCGGTATCGTGGTCGCCTGGCGTGCCGGACGAGGCGCCTCCACACGATTCACCAACGTGCCGAATCCAACACGCGAGGTGACATACCCCTCGGCCTGTAAACGCTCCAGAACGCTGACCACCGTCCCCCGCGACAGTCCATACTGGCTCGCGAAATCTCTTGACGCCGGCAGTCTCGCCCCCGGCGCAAGCCGGCCGTCAAGAATAGCGGAGCGCAGTTCGCCGTACAGCCAGTTCGTCAGGGTCTGATGACGCGACCGGCTTTTGAGCGTGAGTTCGAACGAGCTAACGGCTTTCGGCATCTTGAATGGTCCAGTCGCTTTTACGAAAATGGCTCTGGCCAATGTACCACTGCTGCCCTACGATCAGTCCTGAAGTCGAGAAACGCGCGTATCGTCCCCTCGGTTCCCGTTTCTCGCGAAGCAAACGCAGGAGAGATCGACAGATGAAAGTTGGTGTTTGGTTCTATGCCCTGGGCACGGCTCTCGCCGGCATTCTCGATATCGCCTGGGGCGCCTTCGATGGCTCGCATCAGCCCATCCAGGCCCTGGGGAAAAATCTTCCCGGCCAACACCTGCTGGCTTACTGCGCCGGCATCTGGCTGATCGCAGCCGGTATCGCAATCCTCTGGCGGCGCACCGCAAGGATCGGCGCCGCCGCATCCGCCATCATCTACCTGATTTTTGCAGCACTCTGGCTCGCTCGGTACTATGCCGGAGTTCATGCGCTGGGCTGGCGAATCGACGTCCTGGCAGGTGTCTCCTTCGGCCTCGCCCAACAGCTAATGCTGGTCGCTCCGGCCGTAATCCTTTACGCCTCCACCGCCTCACCCGATTCCCGGCTGCAAAAGCGTGGAGTCATCGCCGCACGCTGGCTGCTGGGATTGCCTCCCGTCCTCTTCGGCTTATTTCACCTCATCGGCCTTCGCGTCTTCGCGACCATCGTCCCGCACTGGATGTCGTTTGGATATTTTTGGGCGGCGCTCACCGGAATCGCCTTCATCCTGGCAGGACTTGCCATTGGCTCGGGAATCAAAGATGTCCTCGCCGCCAGGCTTCTTGCCTGCATGCTGTTGCTCTTTGAAGGTCTTGTGGAAATACCTCCAATCTTTGTCCGCCTGCACAATCAGCCAACATGGGGTGCCGCTGTCTACAACGTGGCCGCGATCGGGGCCTGCTGGATCTTCGCCGAGTTCGTCGCCGGCCGTGCCGATCGTGGACGTGTCGCTCCCGCCGAGACTGTCACCCTGGCACGCCGCGATCCCATGGTTGCGTGATGCAGGAACGCCGACTCGTCGACGCACACCAGGGTGCCTCCACCTCGGTTAAATGACTTCATCGCAATCCACGCATCGACCGTCCGAACAGAAAGCCGGCGAACCGGAACCCTTTCCCCCGCCACCTCGGAATGTGTCGGCGTGCCTCGGACGATGATGGACTCATCCAACGGTCGCTGGATTCATTCCAGCACTGTTAACGATTGCCTGCGATCCCACGGTTCGAACCAGTGTCGCTCACACGCACTTCGTGCGAGGAGAGTTTCCCCGTGTTTTTGAAACCTACACCGGTGCCCTGTACTACCTTGACGCCGCGGCCTGGGCCGCGCTCGGTGCACATGACCGCGCCGCTTTACTTTTGCGGGAACGCCTGAAACACCCCGCCCTCGGCAAAACGATGTTGACGCTGATGTCGTCGCTGCTCGCAGTTCTCGATGGGCAGACAAAACGTGCAGCGGATCTGATGAAGGACCTCGCAGGCATCCGTGATCCCGAAGTGCTTTTTTACTTTGCAAGGCACTGCGCCATGCTTGACGATCTGGTGGGAGCGGTACACATGGTGCGGTGTGCGCGTCTGGCCGGCTTCTGGTCTTCGTGTGCCATGAACAACGATCCGGTGTTTTCAAGGGCTCGCAGCAATGCTGAGTTCCAATCCGAAATCGTGGCGGCCGATCGCCTGGAAACTCACTCCCTTGCTCAGCTTCACCAAAACGCCGGGCCCGTCAACTCCCGACTTTTCGGGCACACAACGGAGTCGTCATGACGGCAGTTTCGGAGTGGCGCTGACAGCGGGTTTCGTACTCGTTGGAAGTCTCTGTCTGACTGAATTGACGCCGTTTATTTGGCCTTCTTCCGTGTTTACCGAATGGCGCCTTCTCTGTAGCCGGTTCCACGCTCGGAATCCGAAATCGGTCGCGCCGGCGACGGGGAGGAAATGTGGCGCGCTGGCCCAGGCTCAAATTCTCTGATTGAGGAATACCACTCGACGGGAACTGAAGGAGAGATTGCCGGTCTGGGAATTTTTTGGCGTGAGGAAAGCGATAAAGAATTTAGGGTGTTCTGGTGCGATAACACCGCCCCTGTTGCCTGCCGCACTCTGCACAATGCTGATTGGGAGAAAAGCCGACTCGTCTTATCGGACGAGCGATACGAGAATGGCAAGAAGCGCCTCTTCCAGGAAATCTTTACCTTCGATACCCCCGATTCTTTTACACAGACTCTGGCGGACGGGGAGTCCAATAGTAGCCTCAGACCATTTCTCACCATTCGAGCGTCCAGAAAGAAGCCTTGAGGGAAGTGGGCTCTGCCGCAGGTTGAAGATAAATCGCCGAAGTACTCATCGACCCCGGATTTGTAATGAAAAGTCTGCTTCTCGCCAGCGATCCGCAGCGGCGGTCCTCGAATAGCGCCACAGGTCAATGCACCGATCGCCCCATTCCGAACGCAAAGCCGGCGAGCCGAAACCTCCGCTCGCCACCTCGGGAATTTGTCCCGCCCGCACTTACCTTCGTACCCTCTGCCCTCTCGATTCTTCTTGCCATCAATCGCCGCATCGCGAATCATGGGAACACTAGGGGATTGTCTGCTTGCAGACAGTCCCCTTCGCATTTCCAGGATCCCAGGATCCCCGCGCACCGTCTTCGTTCCCTGCGCTGCTCGTTCTTTGAGACGACCGGGTTCCACCACCGCCCATCCAGGAGCGTTGGCATCCGTGCAGACCTTTGGGTCCGCTCTCGGCTCCGAGCACGGCCAGCCACGCCACGCATTGCAGAAAAACATCGCGTCTGCTCGATCCTCCCCTGCTCCCTGGGGTGCAGCATCGAACCAGGGCCCCAAGGCCTGATCACCACGAATGCAGCATTCATGCTCACCACCCGATCTGCCCCGCTTCCAATCAGATACCTTGTTCGCCACCACGAATGCCGCATTCACAACCATGAATGCCGCACTCGTGCTTGTCTCCCAGGTGCCCCATCCTGAGGAACATACAATGTTGTCGAGCTAGTAAAACCAAGCCAACCAATCTGGAATCAATTACCTGCAATTTCTCCGAACCAGAGTAAACAGAATTTCGCCATTCGCGACCAGAAACGGCACCACCCGACCAACAACCTGCTCGCTCCTCCCTGCCGATCCTGCCCGATGTGCCACGGCGGGCCACGCCACGCATTGCAGAAAAACATCGCGTCTACCCACTCCATCACGCCCGACGTTGGCGTGATGGAGTGGAGAGACGCCTCCTCTTCGATTCTCCCTGCTCGATCCTCCCAGCTCCCTCCTCCTGAGGAACATATAATGTTGTCAAACTTGTAACACTAGGCCAACCCCTCTGGAATCAATTACCTGCAATTTCGTCGGGCCAGAGTGAACATAACTTCTCGATTCGCAACGCAGAAACGGCACCAGCCCGACCCAACACCCGGCTCGATCCTCCTGCGCGATCCTGCCCGATCCGCCCCACCGCGAGCCACGCAATGCATCAGAAAAACGTCGCGTCTACCCGCTCCAGCACGCCCGCCGTTGGCGCGATGGAGTGGGTAGACGCTTCCTCGTTCGATCCTGCGCGATGCGCCCGCCCCGAGAGGCGCACTCGCAGGATCGAACCGGGACCCCCAGGCTTCATCACCACGAATGCAGCCTTCACAACCATGAATGCCGCACTCGTGCTGGTCTCCGAAGTGCCCCATCCTGAGGGACATACCATGTTGTCAAACTTGTAAACAACACCAAACCCATCTGGAATCAATCACATGCAATTTTGCCAGGATTGAAATCCCCCCAATACTGGCGCGTATTTCTGAAAACGTCGCACTCGCAGGATCTTGGTCCCCGGCGAGCTGCCTCTGCTCGCGGGGGTGGAGAATCGAACCGGAGCCCCCAAAGATACCGCACCAGCCCGACGAACCGATCCCGGGGGTCCCAGGAGCCGTTCCCAGCAAAATCAACAACTTCCCGAGGGGTCAACCCCTCAAAACGAGATTTTTTGAACCCAGCAGCCCCGCTGAAGCCCCCAAAATATGTAAAGAACACTTGACAGACCCCAGCCCAGTCAAGTAAAGTGTACTTGTCTTAATGGAAAGGACACTTCACTATGTGGTGCATCTCGAACCCGGCCCAAAAACGCTATGTGACCCGCATGATCTGGGCAGCCTTCTTCTGTCTGGCCTTCTCTGCCGCAGCAGCCATCGGCATCCGCCAAGGTCACGTCAGCGGAGTCCCCTCCTACCTGCTGGCCGTCCTCCCTGCCGTTCCCGTCGCCTGGACCCTCGTCATCACCGGCGCCTACCTCAGCGAGGAGAAGGATGAGTTCCAGCGCAACCTCTGTATCCAGGCCCTCCTCTGCGGCATCGCCGCCACCCTCGCCGTCGTCACCGCCTGGGGCTACATGGAGGACTTCGGCCGCGCCCCGCACCTCCGCCTCGCCTGGATCTACCCCATGTTCTGGGGGTTCGTCGTCGCCTCGATGCCCCTCGTCATGCGGAGGTACCGCTGATGAAGAACCGGCTCAGAATCCTGCGCGCAGAAAGGGCGTGGTCGCAAGCCGACCTGGCCAAAGCGCTGGAGGTGTCGCGCCAGTCGGTCAATGCGATCGAAACCGGCAAGTTCGACCCCAGCCTGCCGCTGGCCTTCAAACTCGCCCGCCTCTTCGGAATGCGGATCGAGGAGATCTTCCAGGATGAAGCATGACCATCCACGCCAGGCTCAATCCCAAAGCTCAGCCGAGGCGGCAGCGGCAACAAGCTCAGGTTCCGCTGCGTCCTCGGACGCGTCTCCCGCTTCCCTGCTGAAGAATCGGTCGACCGCATCGAGAATCGTCGCGCCGTTTTTGGCTTCGTAGATCGACTTGCGAAGAGCCGCGCCTCCGCGCACCCCGTGCGTGAACCACGACGCAAACTGCTTCATCTTGCCCGCCGCTTCAGCGGCGGGAGCGCGCGAGGTGTCGGGCGTGAGTTCGGTCAGGAGCATCTCGAAGTAGGTGCGGATCATGCGATAGCGATCGTCTTCCGTCGGGCATGTCATACCGGCCGCTGGCCGTGTACTGCGCGATCTGGCGGAAGATCAGGGATTCGCAGGAGCGGCGCGGCCGATCATGACGGCATCGCAGTTGGTTTTGGCCACCAGCGCGCAGGCATCCTCCGGAGTGCGAACGTCGCCGTTGCCGATCACCGGGATCTTCACCGCGTCCTTGACCTCGGCGATGTGGTGCCAGCGTGCCTGCCCGGTATAACCCTGCTCGCGAGTGCGGGCGTGAAGAGCGACGGCGTTGAGGCCGCAGTCCTCGGCGAGTTGGGCGAGAGGAACGCAGATGATGTGGTTGTCGTTCCAGCCGAGGCGGAACTTGACGGTGAACGGAATCGTAACTGCCGCACGCACAGATTTGAAGATCTCGCCGATCAGGGGCAGGTCGCGCAGCAGGCCGCTGCCGCCGTTGCAGGAGACAACGCGCTTCGCGGGGCATCCAAGGTTGAGGTCCACCATGTCGAAGCCCGTGTCCTGCACGATGCGGGCAGCCTCGGCGAGCGTGGCGGGGTTCGACCCGAAGAGCTGCGCGGAGATGGGGTGCTCGTCGTCGTAGAACGTGAGGTAGCGCTTCCGCTTGGACTCGCGCATGCGCGAGAGGCCGTCGGCCGAAGTGAACTCAGTCATGATCAAGCCGCATCCGGACTGCTGGTTCGAGACCTGATCGTCCACAGAGTCATGATCCGGCGTCGACGAGAAGACGCTGGCGTTCCGAATGAAGCGGCGAAAGACGGTGTCGGTGACGCCCGCCATGGGGGCGAGCACGGTGGCGGGAGCGACGGTGACGTTGCCGATCTGGACCGAGGCCGGCACACGGGCGCTCTCCGGCATGGCATGCTCGATCGGATTGTCCCAGTGCTTCTTCATACGTCGCGCCTAAAACAACGGCCCCCGCCGCGGCGGAGGCCTTGTCTTGCGAGAGCCGCCCGTTGCCTACTTGGCGGCGGCTGCCGGCTCCGGCTTGGCTTCGGTTTTGGCGTACTTGCGGCGGAAGCGCTCGACGCGGCCCGCGGTATCGACCAGCTTTTGCTTGCCGGTGAAGAACGGGTGGCAGTTCGAGCAGATTTCCGCGTGGATGTCGCCCTTGTGCGTGGACTTGGTGGCGAAGCTGTTGCCGCACGCGCAGACGACACGAATCTCGTGGTAGTTCGGGTGAATTCCCTCTTTAGGCATGATGCTGTTCCCTAAGACCTTTCCTGCAATCCTCTTATTTTACCGTGAACGGGCCGATTGGCCAACGCGGAAGTATCAGATGCGAGAGCGGGCGGGTGGGATTCAGAAACGACTGCCGGTCTTCGCCTTCGCGGGTCGTGAAATGGGGTCGTTGGCTTCACAATTGAGTTGGGTTTGGCTCGGTTGGCCGTCGCCGCGTGCCGGTGCTTGTTTGAAGCTGCGGCGGGGTGGGACCTTCCAGGATGTGGCGCTGCCGTCGTGGCTGCAGCGGGAGGGTGGGCTCTTCGCAGGCGAGGAAGAGCTGGCGCAGATTTCGGACGAGCGGGTCGCGTAACTGGGAGCTGTCTCCGCCTTCCTACGACTTTGTCGCAATTTCGAAGCGACGAAAATCCACTTGTTTTGAAGCTCGACTCGATGTCAACGGGCCTGACAGCATTGTGCGAGTCCGACGGATACACCGACACGAAGTCATACGTCGGGGGAGTGCGTCAGCCCGTCAGCAAAAGCGAGACCCGTGGCGACGAAATCGTCCAAAGTCGCGACAAAACCTATGAGTTGGCGACAATACCGGCAACAATAGCGATCTGCACTTTGATTCCCGTTGGCGCGTACATTGCTGATCGCTGAAAGAATGTTGCAAAGAGCAGGAGCAATGGATCTCTTCAGGGATATAGAACAGGTGCGATTTGCCAGTCGGAGGAGACGTTGCCGAGGCCTCCCTGGTTCGTAATCGAAATTCCATTCATCAGCCAGATGTAGACCGACCCACTGGTACTGTTCCGCCACAACACGTCGCTCTTGCCATCCCCATTGAAATCGCCAACCCCTTTAATGCTCCAGTCGGAGGAGACGGTGAAGGGACTTCCCTGGCCCGCAATCGAGATCCCGTTCATCATCCAGATATAGACCTCCCCGTTGCTGCTGTTGCGCCACAGAATGTCACTCTTGCCGTCCCCATCGAAATCGCCTACGCCCTGCATGACCCAGACCGAGGCGATGTTGCCCAGGCCCCCCTGGCTGGTAATCGTGGTCCCGTTCAGGAGCCAGATGTAAACCGACCCACTGCCGCTGTTGCGCCACAGAATGTCGCTCTTGCCGTCTCCATTGAAATCGCCTACCCCCTGAATCACCCAGTCCGAGGTGGTGGAGCCGAAGCTCGCTCGGCTGGCGATCGTGCGTCCCGTTCATGAACCAGACGTAGACCTGCCCGCTGGTGCTGTTCCGCCACAGAATGTCACTCTTGCCATCCCCATCGAAATCACCGACCCCCTGAATGACCCAGTCCGAGGTGATGGAGCCGAGGCTCGCTTGGCTGGCGATGGTGGCCCCGTTCATGAACCAGACGTAGACCTCTCCGGTACTGCTGTTCCTCCACAGAACGTCACTCTTGCCGTCGCCATTGAAATCACCCACGCCCTGAATGACCCACGCGGAGGCGGGACTGGCGAGCCCTCCCTGGCCGGCAATGGAAATTCCGCTCATCAGCCAGGCATAGGCCTGTTCGGAGGTGCTGTTGCGCCACAGGATGTCGCTCTTGCAGTCGCCGTTGAAGTCCCCCGGATTGGCAAACGACGCCGGATTCGGATTGGGATTCGGGTTCGGATTCGTGCAGCGGGTATTCGGCAGGTACCCCATATCCAACTGCGTTCAGGATGTTGATCTCCGAACCGCCATCATTCAGAATGGTCACCCCCGCATCCTCGCTGGGGCAACCGGTGGCATCCTGAACCGCCTGGTTCGTGCCGCAATCGGGGGAACTGGCGACATAGTCAGCGTAGTCGTCGCCATTGTCCAGGGTGTTGTAGAACTTGGGAGTTCCACCCTTGCCGTTCGCGCCATTTGTGGCCCCCCCGTTGTAAGAGAAGTAAGCGCCGGGAGTCGTGCTCAGAGAGCTGTCGAGGACGAGATTTCCTGCACTCGAATAACGGAACAGGTCCACAGCCGAGGGGATGCCGGTTCCGCAACCATCGCTCAGCGGATTCCCCTGTGTGCTTACGCACGATGAGGTACCGAGCACTTCGTCGGCCTCGTGTTCCACCGTTGTGTAGAAGTCGTACGCGCCTGCCGGCTCGGGTCCGCCGACATTGTCGTAGTAGAGGGTTATCCCTGGATCGTTGGTAATGGTGATGATGGCGTTGTAACATCCGGCGTTGCCGATGGTGCAGAAGTTATTCGTGGAATCGGTGCCGAACAGTCCAGTGAAACCGAGCGCTGTGCCAAGGGCGGCGGTTATCTCGACGTTACCGGCGCCGTAGGGCGTGGCGTCGTAGGTCGAGAGTGCAGACTGAGCCGCGACCTGGATGGCGCTCTTGTTCGCGATGCTGCCGAAGGCAGTCGCGTATTGGTTGTAGGTGATGAAATTGAGGTATTGAAAACTCGATCCAAGACCCGTGGCCCCGTATTTAATGTAGATGTTGGCGTTCGCATTGGTGAACGTGGCGTTGTAATGGCCGGCGGTGGTCGTATTCAGGTAGGCGCATGTGCCGGCCACCACGGCGTCCACATTGGGGTCACACGTAAATACGATCCCGGGGCCGGTGTTTACCGGCGTCAGATTCGGCTGCACCATCATTTGCGACATTGGCGGCCGCGTCTGGTTTGAGTCCGGCGGAGCACTGGAGGGCCGCATGACGCTGAGGTGCGGAACCGGCTTGGTCTGCGAGTAGCCGGGCGCGGATCCGCCCAACAGCAGGGCCGCGAGCGGCAGGGCCAGGTTCATGGCGGCTCTGTTCTTCCTGGCAGTGAATGCGGTGGATGGAACCAGGCACGTTGCCAGGGCACGGAAAGCAGACCGATCGCGCATGAGACTTGATCTCCTCGGACAAACTCGCTGCTCCATTGGGGAAGCAGCGGCATTTCAGTGCGAACCCATTCACCTCAGCACCAGATGGGAAAACCGGCGGCATACCGGGGGGTTAGGGTCAGATCCCGACTGTCAACAGATCCGGGAGCGCTCAGGCATGAGCCGGATTGACGAAACCTTCACCAGTTGAAGATCGGATCGGTTGCCCATCATCGTAGAGGCGAGACGTGAAAGTCAAGTTAAATGCGCCATCGGTTCGCGACAGTAGGTGATGCGCTTCGCGCGAAGTTTGCATTGGGATCTCGCGCACTTTCGCGTCATCTGTTACGAAGCCATGCGGCGACTTGTGCGGCGTTCTGATCGGGTGGGAAGACCGGGTAGAAGACGTGCTCGATGACGGCGTCGCGCAGGACCAGGGTGATGCGCTTGAGGAGGGTCATGCCGCTGGTTTCGAAGGTGGGCAGGCGCAGGGCGCGGGTGAGGGCGAAGGTTTCGTCGGAGAGGATGGGGAACGGGAGCTGTTGGCGCTGGGCCATCTCGCGCTGCCAGGGCGTGTCCTGGACGGAGAGGCCGTAGAGGTGGGCAACGCCAAGGGCGCGGAGTTCGGAGAAGGCATCGCGGAAGGCGTTGCACTGGGTGGTGCAGCCGCGGGCTCCGGGGATCTGATCCCAGCCTGGCGGGTTCGGCTCATCGGGAACGCCGGTGCGGGGATAGGCGAAGAGGACGGTGAGGCCGGAGAGGGCGGCGACGTCGATGGTGGAACCATCGGTGGCCGCGAGCGGGATGGAGGGGATGCGCATGCCGGGGAGGTGGCGCGCGGCGCCGTCGTCCTGAGGGGCCGGGAGGCTGGACCAGTCGGGCGTGGAGATGAAGGACATGCGGAGAGGGTATAAGGCGGACAGCGCAAACTCAATTCGAGGGGGGTGACCCCTCGGGAAGTAGCTGATTCTTTTGAGTCGATCTTTTGGAAGACCCCCTTCGTTGGCGAATTGGTTAACAGGGGTAGAGTGGGTTCATCTCCGGTGGTCGTTCGCAAGGATGGACTCCGGGGGAATAGCTCGAAGCGTCCGCTTGATGGGTTTCGGGGGGAAGTTTCGCTTGAATCCCAGCCGGGCAAAATCGCAGATGATTGATTCGAGAGGATTTGCTGTTATTTTACTCATTCGACAACATGCTATCTTCCTGAGGACAGGGCACTTCGGAGGCGACCATGAATGCTGCATTCATGGTGGCCAGTGCTGCATTCGTGGTGGCGAAGCGCTCTCTGATTGCAAGCAGGGCAGTTCGGTCGTGGGTGTGAATGCTGCATTCGTGGTGATGAAGGCCGGAGAGGGCTCCGATTGGGAGGGAAGGCCGCGGCTGCGAAAGCTCGGAATCATGGTTGGCTGTTTACGGCCCGACTTGCCGAAAAAGGTCCGCCGCGGCGTGAAAGAGATGCCTCAGGGGCTAAAGCCCGGATTCAATTTGGACGGTTTATGGCACGAGTAAACTCGTGCCCCTTCACTTTTCGGTGCCGAAGGCGAGTTTTCCGCGAGCTGTAAACTCGTGCCCCTTCAAAGCTGACGAGTTTTTCCGCATGCTGTGTAGCCGTGCCCTTTCAAAGCGGTGCATTTTTCCGCAGCCTTTGAGGTCGGGGCCGTACGAAGCCAGCCGCCGGAGTGCGGGTTGGGAGTGCGGTATCGGCGATGTCAAAGAGCGAGCAGCGCAAGTCCGCCGGGGATCCAGGGATCCCGGAAATGCAAAGGGGATCATCCGCTGAGCAGACAATCCCCTGATGTTTCCATGATCCCGCGAGGCGCTGGTGGACGCAAGGTGAATCGGAGGCGTGGACAGTACGAAAGTTTTGAAGCGCTGCGAGCCGGTTGGATGAAGGGCTCCTGGTTCCGACGGGGAAAGCAGGTCCCTCCGCTCCGCTGCGCTTCGGTCGGGATGACACAGGTTAGGTTAGAAGTGCAGGGTCAGTTGGCCGGTGAGGGTTCGCGGGGTGACGTAGTGCGTGCCGCTGAAGGTGGAGAGGAAGTTGTAGAGCCCGTATTTGTCGGTGACGTTGATGGCGGTGATTTGCGCGCCCCATTTGTAGCGATCGCCGTGAAAGAGGTCGTCATTGCCCAGAGCCATATCGAAGAGACTGCGGGGTTGAACGCGGGGCGGGTTCCGATCGTTGTCGCCGGTACCGGGTTTGGGAATGCTGATCAGGGTTGAACTGAACTGCGAGGCAAGGCAGGGAGTGGGCAGTGGATGTCCGGGTGTGGCGTGAACGCCGTCGCACACGAGTCCGGCTTCGTACTGTTCGTCGGCATCGAGGCCGCTGAGATCGACGGCGGGCTGACCGTTGAGGGTGGTGGAGGTGGCGTCGCAGGCGGAGTTTGGGTCGTTGGAGAGCGGGTTGTAACAGGGCGCTGCTCCGGCGACTAAGCCCGAGTCATAGCGCCAGTTGAGGCTGTACCAGGGGCTGTGTTTGCCGGGGATTTGGTACTGGAGGTGAGAGGTCTGGTTGTAGCGCTCGTCGTGATCGATGCGGAAGGGCAAGCCGGTTTGACCGACGGTGGCGCCGGCTCCGCCCACCTGAGGCGGGAAAAAGCGCGCGGCGACCGAGGACATGACGACGTATGCGCTGAGGCCGTGGACGGGGGTGAGATTGGCGCGCAGCGCGAAGCCGGGGATTTTGGAGTTGTGCCACTCGATGGGGAAGGTGATGGGCGTGTTGCCGAGGACGCTGAAGTCGTAGGCGTTGTTGGTGTACTTCCAGATGTATTCGCCGCTGACAACGAAGTGGCGGCCGAAGACCTGCTGGAGGCCGGCGTGGTATTCGTTGCGGGTGCCGGGCGCGAGGGCTCCTGAATTGCCGGCCTGGCAAAGCAGCAGCGGATTGACGACGGCGTTGAGACATCCGTGGCTGGCGAGGACGAGGTTCTCGTTGAAGGGGGTTTCGAGGGTACGGGCGTAGGAGGCGCGGAGGACGGTATTGGTTTTTTTGATGTTGTAGGAGCCGCCGAGGCGAGGCTCGGCCTGTCGTGCTGAAGCGAGGCCGTTGTAGAGGTCGCCGCGGATGCCAACGTTGAAGAGCCAATTCCCTGCCGTGATCTGATCTTCGGCGTAGAGCGCCAGCTCTTTCACGTCGGTGTGGCCGAGGAAGTTGTAATAGGTTCCGCCGCGGGTGAAGTCGTACGGAGCAAGGGTGGTGCAGGGCGCGGCGGTGGGAACATTGCCGGTCATGCAGCCGAGGGAGTCGAGGTAGGCGGGATCGATGATGCCGAGCGCGTCGCTCTCGTTGAGCACGGTCTGCTCGTACACGGCGCCAAACTTCATGTTGTTCGGACCCCTGACGTAGCTGAGGTCGGAGTGTGCGCCGGAGTTGGCGAGACTGCGATCCTGGCCGATGCTCTGCTGTTGAACGGGGCCGAGGTCGGCGAGCGGATCGCTGCTCGGATAGTAGTGGTAGTTGTCCTTGCGGAAGTAGGCGCCGAGGTTCCACACGGAGGCCTGGTTGAGGACGCGGGTGTAGCTGGGGGAGATATCGATGGTGCCGATTTTGGAGCGCTGATCGGTTTGGCCGCTGACAGGAGCACCGGCGAGGTTGAGGCCTCCGAGGTTGAGGTTGTCGAAGGTATTGGGGGTCTGAAACCAGGAGCGGGAATAGTTCAAGTTAAGGTGGAAGGAATTGGCTGCATTGAATTGATAATCGGCGCGATCGAAGACATTCTGCTCGTTCCCTTTGTCGTGATAGATGGCGAACTCCGGGGAGTCGAGGAAGCGGCCGGTGTCGAGGCCGTCGACGGAGATGAAGTTGCCCCACTTGTCCTTGCCGTAGCCGAGATCGAAGCCGCCGGCGGCGGATCCGAAGGAGCCGTAGGAGAAGTTGATCTGGCCGGAAGGTTTCGTCATGCCCTGTCCGGAGCGGGTGGTGACCTGGATGACGAGGCTGGTTTTGTCGCCGTACTCGGCCGGGGGCGCGCCTTCGATGACCTGCATGGACTGGACCGCGGTGTCGGGGAGTTGGTTGGAGAAGGCTTTGCTTTGCTGGTCGGTGATGGGCTGGCCGTCGACGGAGAATTGATTTTCGGCGTGATCGCCGAGACCGTGGAACATGCCGTTGGAGTCCGCAGTGACGCCGGGCGAGGAGAGGGTGACGAGGGAGCTGAGGCCCGACGACGCACTTTCGAGGGGGATTTCGGCGAAGGCTTTGCGGTCGATTTCGGTGTCCATGGTGGGGGTGTTGCTGACCAGGTCTTCGGCGTTGACCTGGACGGTGGTGGCAGCGGCGCCGAGGACCATGGTGACGGGGAGGTTGATGGGGGTGGTCGCCTTCACGCCCACATCGCTGACGTACGTACCGAAGCCGGTCATGGCGACGGTGAGGTGGTAGGAGTTGAAGGGGACATTGGCGAACTGGAAGTGTCCGGCGTTATCGGTTTTGGCGGAGCGTTGATACTGGCTGACGGGATTCTGAATGGTGACGGTAGCGCCGGGGAGCACAGCGCCGGTGGGATCGGTGACGATTCCGGTGATGGTGCCGGAAGTGGTACCGGTTTGAGCGCCGGCGGTATTCGCGGCCAGGCAGCTAAGGAAAAGGACGGAGAGAAAAACGACGAAGCGACGCGTGTGCGTACGCATGCACGACCTCCTGCAATGGGTGAAGAAACCTCAGGACCTGAAAGGAACTGCTACGCGAGAAGCGCGGAGGCCGAGGGCGGAGGACGGCTGATGAGGCGGAAGAAGACGGCTTTGCGGGGCCGGACCAGGCGGGTGCCAGCCGCGACGACGGCGATGGCCAGGCTGCTGAGAACCAGGGTGACCTGGGGAGCGGCATGCGCAACATGGTGTGCCGCAACGCAGAGGGCGCAGTCATGATCAATCGCGCCGTCGGCGTGAAAATGCGCCGCCTGGGCCATTCCACTGACCAGCACGAGGCCGATGCAGAGGATGGCGAGAGCGGAGGCCCAGTTGAGCCTGAGTCTGGAGAAGACGGGGCGCATGCTTCTGATTCGACTATAACCGGGGTTTCTGGTGAGCGGCAAACGGCCAGCAGCCAGCTGCCAGCGCCAGCTTTGAGCGGCCAGCAGCCAGCGGGCAGCTGCCAGCCTTCAGCTTCCAGCCGGGCGTGCCGGTGCGGACGATCGCGAAGGGTCTGGGCGCCGATGAGCCAATCGTGACAGGCACAGTGCTGTTCGCCGCGCCATGGAGGTCGACCAGCTCAGCAGGTCGGCGTACTCGGTTTTGTAGCGGACGGAGTAGGTCTTGTTGGGAGCGGCGATTTTGTGATTGGTGCATCCGACGTGGCCCGTGACATCACCGAGGAGAAACGCATTGAACGGGCGTCCTGCGAGAAAGCGAAGAACGTTTTCGGGCGATTGTTGAAACCACACCGGAGTGCGTCAAGTTGGTTTCAGCAGATGGCACTCTGTTGCACATGAATTCGCCGGGCTTGCGGATGGTAGGCATTGATGCCGCAGAAGAAGTAGTTGGCAAGAATGTTTATGACTTGATCGCCCCTGAGAACCGGGATAGATTTAAGGCCTTCAATGAGAGTGTCTGCAAGGGCAAGTAGGCTCGCTAGAATTTGAGATCGTCGGGCTGAAAGGCAAACGACGGCACATGGAAACGCACGCCGCGCCATTACGGAACCCGGATGGGACAATCGTTCACCTTGCGGTCAGCAGCGACATTTCCGACCGAAAGCAGGCAGAAGAATTGCTGCGCGGGAGCGAAGAGCGTTTCCGGGCGCTCGTGACTGCGAGCTCGGATGTGGTTTATCGCATGAATCCCAACTGGAGCGAGATGCGTGCGCTGGATGGCAGGGGTTTCATACCGGATACAGCTAAGCCGACAGAAGATTGGCTGAACGAGTATATTCACCCCGACGACCAGCCGCTCATACTGAAGACCATACGGGAAGCAGTGGAGACAAAGAGTGTGTTCCAGCTTGAGCATCGCGTTCGCCGGACAGATGGGACACTGGGCTGGACGTACTCCGGGCGGTTCCCTGTTAAACGAAAAAGGCGAGATCGTCGAGTGGTTCGGTGCGGCAACCGATGTGACCGCCCGGAAGGAGGCAGAAGAGAACTATCGCCAGCTGGCTCAAACACTCGATGCGCAGGTGCGTGCTCGGACGCGAGAACTGGAGGCGTAACGCTGACGTGCTCAGGCAGGCAGGGCAGGTCACGGAGCTTTCACGACGGCTTTTGCATACTCAGGACGAAGAACGTCGGCATATCGCTCACGAGTTGCACGACAGCGCCGGCCAGACGCTAACGGTCCTAGGCATGAGCCTTGCACAGCTTGTTCAGAAAGCCGCGCGCAGTTCACCTGAGCTCGCGAGCGAAGCGGAGAATATCCAAGAACGAATGCAACAACTCCAGCGTGAGATACGCACGACTTCCTATCTGTTGCATCCACCGCTGCTGGACGAGATCGGACTGTCCTCCGCGCTGAGTTGCTACATCGATGGCCTCCGCGAACGCAGCGATGTAGTGATTAGTCTTTTCGTTTCCGAAGAGATCGGGAGGCTCCCTGGCGATATGGAATTGGCAATTTTTCGCGTGGTGCAGGAGTGTCTGACAAATATTCACCGCCATTCAAGGAGTAAAACCGCTTCGATCAGCCTTGCTCGCGATTCAGACGCAATCGTTGTAGAAGTGCGGGATTGGGGAAGGGGCATTTCAGCTCAGAAATTGGCGGAACTTCAGTATGGCGGCTCGGGTGTAGGGATAGGCGGAATGCGTGAACGGGTGCGTCAGCTCGGAGGAGAAATGAAGATCGATTCGGATAGTTCCGGCACACGGGTTTCCTTGACTATCCCTGCCGCGAAAACAGCCTCGCAGCAAGAACCGGGCCCGATTCAGTCGTGGCAAGCGTCTGTCTAGCGTGCGGACAAAGCTAATCCCTGAGATCGCTCGCGTTTGCACAGAGGAGTTTAACGCGTCACCGGACCGATGATGACGCGCCGGTGCCTGTCTTCATGTCCTGCGCCATTTTCAGGTGCTCTTCCAGGGTCGGAAGGGTTTTGGATGCAAACGCCTTGATATCGGCGTTCTGTCCGCTGGATGCCTCTTTTTTGAAAGCCGCGACGTCTTCTTGGTGGTCCTTTACCATTGCGTCCGCATAGGCCTTGTCGAACTTGGGACCGGAAAGCTTAGCCAGCCGATCATATGTGGCCTGCTCGGTGCGGCTTGGCGCCGACGGTAGCCTGATGTTGTTTTTCGATGCCGTTTCCTTCAATTCGGCGTTCGCCTTGGAATGATCCATTTCCATCCGCGTGCCAAACTCTTTGACAGCGGGGGCGGAGCCATTTTTCTGCGCAAGCTGGCCGAGTTTGACCTCGGCCATACCGCCTGATGCCGCTTTTGTGGCAAAGGATTGATCGGATGCCTGCCCCCTGGCGGCTGGGCAAAACGCGATCATGGCAGCGAGCAGTGATCCCGACACGGTATGCCGGACAATTTTGATTTTCATGATTCACCCCAATCGGGAAAATAGACTCTATCTCAACGCAATACGATACCCGGAAAGGTGTATTTGAGCCCGGCTGGATGCCTGGGAATTAAATTACGGGCGAAAGTCAGCCCAACAATTCATGAGCCTTGGATAGGAACTGTTCCAGCGGGTCATTTTTCGAAAAGACCGCGCTGATGCCGAGAGCATTGGTGTCCATCGCGCGCACAGCGTCCGCGCGCAACGTAAAAAGAATAATAGGTGTTCCCGGAAGAAGTTTGTTCAGTCGGGGCGCTGCCTCGATGCCATTCATCACCGGCATTGAGAGATCGAGAACACGCAATTGCTTCGCGTCCGTCCTGCGCTTCGGCGCAGAGCGCAAAACTGTTGGAAGGAAAAAGAGAGCGCGCACGATTTCTTAGCTCCGTGCTGTCGTCCACGACCAGCACAGTCCTTTTCTTTCCCTGTTTCGTAGCCGCGCTTTGCATATCTGTCTCGGAATACTTTTCATGCTCGCTTGGAATAAATACGGAAGACACTACCGTGTCACGTGTAAATTTGAATCTCATTAAGCCGCGCTATTCATAATTTCCAAAACCGGCCCGACAATCCGTCAACGAAATTCGCGTGAATTCTATGGCGAGATTTTGAAAATCTCATAAGGGCGACTGCGCACGCTTTTACCATGGTTGAAACGGGGCTCTTCATTGATGTGAGAAGCCGTCACGTAAAGCGATCCGTCATCCGCTTGCGTAAAGGTATCCGGCCATTCCAGACGCGAATCCGAAACGAACGTCTCAATGTTGCCGTCCGGCGTTCGCCGCATTACGGCGTTCTGGGTCAGGCCTGTCAGATAAAGGTCGCCTTGCCTGTCCATCCACAGACCGTCGGCTGGGAACGTATCCGCGATTTTCTCGACGCCCGCACGCGCATCTTTCGCGCGGGCGGGATCGCGGAGAATATCCGTTTTAATGCGGTACAGCGCCGCCGAGGTCAGGGCCTGGTAGTAGAGATATTCCCCGTCGGGAGAAAGGGCTATGCCGTCAGAATTGATTTGCGGCGTCTTTCCGCCAGCGTCCTGGACGGGTTTGCCGTCGATGACGATTGAAATGCCCGGCTGCACCATTACGGACGGGTTGTTATCGAGCGCCCGATGCGCTTTTCCGGTCGTCAAATCCACAACGACGAGGCCGCCGGCGCCGCTGTCGGTGAGATAGGCCGTGTGGCGTGAATTATCGATGCGCACGTCGTTCATATAGCTGGTCGGCAATGTTACATCGGGTCCGAAGCTGAATACATGCGCGACGCGGTTGGTGCGCAAGTCGATCTGCACCAGTTTGGGGCCGCCCGAAACGACCGGCCCCATCATCGGCGCGGCTGCGTCTACAACCCACAGCATATCGTTGTCATCGGCGACGACGCTCTGGACGCACACGAACTGCTTGCCGGCGGTTTCGGGCTTGCCGTCCCACCGGTTCCACAATTCATCGGGAAACGGCTTTTCGGATTTCCAGATACCTCGATCACCGCGTTCAAATAACGGTCTGACCAACGCGGGAAATTGACAAACATCCGCCCGCTTTTCGAGATCGTCACGCCGGTAAGCTGGAAATCATTGTTGCTGTAGACTTCGGTCAGCCCGGACGCACGGGCTGCCGGCGGCGGCAAAGAAAACCAGCGCGGCAACTCCGAGAAGACAGCAAGTTAATAAAATTCGGCTCATCGAATCCACATTTCAGGCAGTTTGAGAACGCGATGCCTGCGGTTTGAGTTCCACTTTTATCCAGCCCGGCGCGCGTTGATCGAAGAGCTTGTACGCCTCAATCGCGGACATGAGCGGTTCGGTCTGCGTCAGGATTTGCGTGGGGTCGATCCTGCCTTCGCGCACCAGATCCACGAGCTTGGATGCGTATTTCTTATGGTCACAGTTTCCCATGCGCAGCGTGATGTTCTTCTCCATGGCGTCGCCGATTGGAAAGGTACGCATCGCGGACGGGTATACGCCGACCACGCTGAGAGTTCCGGCTTTCGCGAGTGCCTCGATGGCCCATTCGAAGACCTGGGATGGCCCATTGCCCGGTATCCAGTTCTGGCCTTTGGACCTGGGATTGGGAACGATCTCCTCTACCTCTTCCTGGAATTCCTTGTCCTTGGATTTCTTATGCGCGGGGCCTTTCGACGGATGCACGGCGTCCACGCCGACTGCATCGATGGCGCGGTCGGCGCCAATGCCGTTGGTCAGTTCACGGATAGCATCGACCGGGTCGTCGGCATTGAAGTCAATCGCTTCCGCGCCCTGTGCGGTCGCCATGTCCAGGCGGGAGGCGACGGTATCGACCGCGAATATCCGGCCGGCGCCCATAAGCTTCGCGCTGGCGATAGCAAACTGCCCGACAGGGCCGCAGCCGAAGACGGCCACGGTCGAGCCCGGATGAATATTGGCAATATCAGCCGCGAAATAGCCGGTCGGGAAGATATCGGAAATCAGAATGGCCTGGTCATCCGTGACTTCCTCGGGCAGTTTCACCGGGCCGACATGGGCAAACGGAATACGGGCGTATTCAGCCTGCAGCCCGTCGAACGGGCCGCTCTCTTTCGGTCCGCCGAAAAAGGCGGTCCCGCTGTTCTTGCCGTTGGGATTCGAGTCGTCACATTGCGCAAAATACCCGGCGCGGCAGTAAGAGCAGGAGCCGCAGGCAATGGTCGACGGTATCACCACGCGGTCGCCCTTGCGCAGGTTGCGCACGCCCTTGCCGACTTCCTCGACAATGCCGACTCCTTCGTGGCCGAGCACCGTTCCTGGCACCATGTTCGGCACTGTGCCGCGCACGAAGTGGAGATCTGTGCCGCAGATGGCGCTCGCTGTCAGGCGGACGATGGCATCGTACTTGTCGTCAATCTTTGGTTCCTTCACGTCGTCCAGCCGGATATCGCCTAGTTTGTGAAACACAATGGCCTTCATAAAAGGTTCCCCCTTCGTGAACCTTACAGATATAGCGGCGCAATAAGAATCCAGAGAAACCTGTAAAGGCTTCGTAATTAGCCCCGGGGAGGGCCTATCTAGTTTGGTCGATCGTACCAACTGACTGCGACGGCACGTCACCTAGAGCCGTGGCATTTTAATCAGAATTTAGGACGGCTCAAGTGATGACGGTGCCTTAATGCCGCTTTTGTCATACTTTTCCGACTTTGTTCTTTAATTGAGGTCATGCCGTCCTCCGAGTCAGAGACTCCTAATACGTTAAACTCCCTG
Organism: uncultured Acidobacteriaceae bacterium; assembly: GCA_963705765.1. Taxonomy (GTDB): domain Bacteria; phylum Acidobacteriota; class Terriglobia; order Terriglobales; family Acidobacteriaceae; genus Palsa-343. The sequence continues at coordinate 22,476 of CAVPKU010000025.1, forward strand.
CCTTGCAGCTCATTGTAGGTGATGAAGAACTTCGTAATATTTGCAATGATCTCCGAATCTAACATCTCAGGCGACCCAGCCACGATTTTCTGGGTCTTCAGTTCGAGAGGTACCGCAACGAACCGGTCGTTGCGCTTTCGCTCCCCTTTGTCAATCTGTTCAGCTTCTACAACGCCGAGCAATTTTGCGACGATCAAACAGCCGGTGAATGTAGGCTGATCCGCAAGGATCAGTACATCCAACGGGTCGCCATCCTCTCCGACGGTTGATGGCAAAAAACCAAAATCGAATGGAAAGCTTTGACCTACCGGAAGAGCTTTGTCGAATAAGAAAAGGCCCGATTTATTATCGTATTTAAATTTAGTTCGAGACCCTTTTGGTGTTTCGACGATGACGTTGAGGTTGTGCGACCGGGGATCGATCGGCTTAAGGTCAAAGTTGCGTAGATGCTTCACAATTCACTCCAGGTGGTCCTAAGCTGAAAGTGCTGAAGCAGCGGACAGGACCAGTGGTTTCACCAGATGCAGAGAGCGCGCGCGACGACGGTTTTTTCTCAGCGATTTTGCGACTGCAAAAGTGCGGCGCATTTGATTTGCCAGGGATATAGACCGTGCGTACCTTCTGTCACTGATCGAGTGAAGCCTCGAGATTAATTTGCATTTGCTGCTGTGGTCGAGCACGTCGTCTGCAACCTTAGTTAGAACTTCCCAGTCGTGCCATTCACCGATCGCATCCTTTACCTTTTTTAGGGCGGCAACGAATGCCTGCTGCCTTGAATCTTCCGACAGTTGAAGGACATACTGCAACTGCTTCACGCGTAGGCGATAGGGATGAAGAGTTGACCGGCCTAGTGTGGAGGGACGGTTCAATTCCAACGCTAAGCGCAGTGCTTTTTCTACAGCGTGACTGGGAGACTCTGGTCGCTTGAGAATCTTCTGAAACTTGGACGCCGTACGCTTGAGGCGCCGCCTGAGGCGAGGTCCGGCCGTGGATACCAAGGCGCTAAGCTTCTTGGCCTGCTTTGTGCGTTTGGCTCCGATATGTTCAACTAACTGGACAAGACAATCCTGCTCGCCACGCATATTCGTGGTTAGTACATAGCCGGTAATTATGTCCATATCGCGGATTTTGCCGGTTCGTTTACGGACGCGATTGAGATCTCGAAGCAATTGCTTTTCATTTTTAGACGACTTCAGTCCAAGAGCCGTCACGGAACTCTCAAAGCGGCGGGCATTTGTACGCAAACTGTGAATTTGTTTGACGGTAGGTCGCAAACGCGCCTTCTTGAGAAGCTTACGCAATTTATAAACAGGTTTGAATATACGCTCTCGCGCCATGGGCATCTCAGTTCCTTTAACACAAGCTGGTCAACAAATCACACGCAATGGACGATTCACGAACGCCCGCTGCGATTGGCAACTTTTGCGGCTTGTTTGCCGAGCGCCGTTCGTGTTGCCTTAGGGAGGTGAGCAATAGTCCGTTTCCGCTTTGCGGCTACCGCTGCCTTCTTGATGTTTTTCCTCGCAGCTGATCTTTGCTTTGTTGTGGCCATTTGAAGTCCTCCAGTAATTAATAGCATCCCAACACCTACGTGGTTGAATAATAAAAATCAATCCAGTCATTCAGGTATCTCCCGTTGAAGGATGTCTGATCGTGCGCGACAATCGATTGTCAGAGAAGTCCGGGATTAACAACACTGCCTTGCGAATCCTCTCCGTTGTCTCGAACATCGACAAACATAGACACCTAAATTTGACGGTCACTAGGATTCGCAAAAAAGAAGAGGTTCTGTTCGACAGCGGAGCGGAACACGGCTCCTGGCATATTTTGAATGACGAGGCGGAACGAATCAGTCATCGGGACTGATTATCCGATGGGACGCGCAGTCAAGATGGAGTTTCACCCCCGTTTGCGACGTTCGACGAATCTGCATTGGGCGATGTCAGCACAACGCCTGTAGAGGTCGCTTTGATGCTCTGTGCCTATACCGTTGACACCATGATCCTCCCTACGCTTGAAACGTTCGTCCAGAAGCCTTGGAAACAGTCTCGATTGTTTTCGCTCTTTCAGAGTTCAGATTTCAAGAAAAGATTTATTCCAACACTCTCTGCTACAAAAGCAGGCGCGTCCCCTGTGCCAAAACTGTGCCAACCCTAACTCTTCATGGCATTGGGGTTAGCTTTGAGCGAAAAGCAGATTCCCCAAAATACTGAAAACACAGAGAAGCCAAAATAGGAAATGGAACTGTTGGAGTCGGTGGGTCCGCGCCCAAGGCATTGGAACCTATGGAACTCTGTCAGCCATTTGAGATAGCGCACATAACGGGTGTAGGGCACGTCAATTTGTAGGAAGACGGAAATAAGTCCGAAGAGAACCGCATAGACTTAGGTACCGCCGAGAATCAGCTGCGCCGTCGCCCAAATGGCAGAGATATCGGCGCCCAAGTTGAAAATGTTGGCGGCGCAGAGAAGAGCGATTGCGCCGAACAACATCGGTTTGGGATAATTTCCGCGCAAATTCGCCGCAATGCGGCACCTGTAATGCGCCCGAGGCGGGCACAGATTTCCTGAATAGCTGCCATCAACGGAAAAGAGAACAGCATCGTCCAGAGCAGTCCTGTACCAAACTGTGCGCCGGTTTGGGAGTAGGTGGCGATGCCGCTAGGGTCATCGTCAGCCCCCCCGTAATCAGTCTGGGCCCCAGCAGAAGAATGGGGCCGCGAGCTGACTGCGCGGGACGACTTTTTCGTTCGCGTCATGGGTAGGCATGTTATCTCTCGGCGACAAAGAACCCCCGACGAAAGCCGAGGTTCCATTGTTGTCAGATAAATGGAGTTCTTGCGGAGAAAGCCATGCAACTCGTATTCCGCTTTATCGTCGGCGGCCTTGTGGTCTCGTTTTTTGCGGTCGGCGGCGATGCCCTCAAGCCTAAGAGTTTTGCGGGGCTGTTCGGATCCGCGCCGTCGGTCGCGCTCGCCACGCTCGCCCTGACCGTGTTTTCCAACGGCAAGGACTATGCGGCTGTCGAAGCTCGTTCGATGATCATTGGTGCGGTCGCTTTTCTCGTCTATTGCTGTGTGTGCATGCGGATTATGGCCCATCAACACCTGAGCGCCGTCACGGTCACGATTTCCGCGCTTGCCCTGTGGCTCGCTTGCGCGGTTGGCGGTTGGTTTATATTCTTGAGGTGAACTTTCGTGCGGATTGAATTCGACGTTTCGGCAGTGAGGCGCACGCGCTGGTATGAATATGCGCTCCGATTCGTTTTTGGGGGCGCGATTTCTGTCATGGCAGGCCTGATCGCTAAGGAATATGGGCCGGTCTTCGGCGGGCTGTTCCTTGCCTTTCCTGCAATTTTCCCTGCGAGCGCGACGCTCGTCCAGAAACACGAGACCGAGAAAAAAGGAAAAGCGGCCATTGTCGATAATGAGCGGGGCCGCAAGGCCGCGGCACTTGACGCCCGTGGAGCGGCTCTGGGCTGCGTGGGTCTCATCTGTTTCGCGATCACGCTGTGGCGACTGCTGTTCTACTGGAACGCATTTGGGAGCCTTCTTGTGGCCCTGGCACTTTGGCTTGCCGTCTGCCTGATTCTGTGGCGATTTCGCAGACTGTTTTACGGAAAATAGTATTGCGGTCACTGGGTGTCGATGCCAATTTCCGCAAGATGGTCGAGCAGGTCGGCAGGATGTTTATAGACGCAGTAGGCCCCAGCCCGTTCAAGCTCAGCTTGGCCATATCCGCCACAGAGCAGCCCAATTCCGAGCGCCTTGGCCCTACGGGCGCCCAGCAAGTCCCACACGCTGTCCCCCACGACGATGCAGTCTCGGAGATTGATGCCGAGGCGCCGCGCGGCGACGAAAAATACGTCGGGCTCGGGTTTGGCCTCATCGACATCATCAGCTGTCACGACCGGGGCGGCTGACGGCAGGCCAAGTGGACGTACCATTTTCTGGACCGTGTCTTTATCGCCACCTGTAGCGATGGCCCAGGGGGCTTTCTTGCGCATGAGAGTTTTGAGAAGCGTTGCTGCGCCTGGCAGGGGTTTCACTGAAGGCATCTTTTCGCAAAATAGGTCTTATGAAATTGTTCAAGCCTCCCCACTGTTTTGTGACTGACCGTTTTTCCGATCTCTTTGTAGACGGCCAGTATCAATAAGTCGCCTCGCATCCCTATAAAGCGGTGCAATACGGCATTCGGCACCTCGACGCCAGCTCGTCGCAGCGCTCGCCGCCACGCTGAAACGTGCTCATAGTTGCTATCCACCAGCGTGCCGTCGAGATCGAACAAAAGTGCGGGTGATTTCGCTCTCGGCCCCTTCGTTTGTGCTGATGCCGTTTTGTTGACTGCCGCCATAGGAAGTCCGTCTATCTCCTGCGACGTTTCTTGATCCCGTCCTCAAGACGTCGACGGGCTTCAGAGGGCCCTTTAACGTCCAGGATTCGGTACTTCTTACCAGTTAGCTCATGGTAGTTCACAAAAAACTCTTCAAGCTCTCTGCAGAACTTTTTCCCCAGTTCCTTCACGTGCCGCACGTGCGCGTAACTGTGATTTGCATTCGATTGCGATGATGCGGTCGTTGCGCTCTTCTTCTTCCTTTTTACCTTGCTCGCCTTCGATAACCCCGATCATTCGGCAGTTCAGCAAACATCCCGGAAAAGCAGGCTCGTCCATCAGGACGAAAACGTCGGTGGGATCGCCGTCGTCGGCGATAGTGGAAGGGATGAAGCCGAAGTCGTAAGGGAACGTCATGCCGGCTGGGAAAACTTTCTTAAGCGAAAAAATTCGCAGATCGGGGTCGAAGGCGTATTGTTACGGCTACCCTTGGGCGTCTCGATGACGACCTGGATCTTGCCGTTGCCATCGAACGGCTGAAGGTCCGCCGGGTCCGCTAGTGATCGATGCCTCGTTTTCTTTTTTGCCATTTGCTTCTCCAAATCATGAATTTGCTGCGTGCTGCCGAACCGATTGAACCCAGGAAAGAAGTTGCTCACGAGACATGAAATTCAGAATGCGCTCGCGGGGGATGCCTGCACGCCAGGCCGAAGCGGCGGCGAAGGACATGAAGCGCAGCTGTGTTGGTCCGTGCGAATCCGTTCCGAACGAAATCCGACAACCGGCTTCCTTCGCCAGACTAAGTAAATCTGGGCTTAAATCCTGTCGGTCTGGATAGGCGTCTATCTCGACCGCCTTGTTAAGGTCGGCTGCAAGCGCGAAGACACGTGGCCAGTCTGCGCTCAGACCCGCGCGATAGTTGTAAATCCGTCCTCGCGGATGGCCGAGAATCTGAATAGCCGGATTGCGCAGGGCAGAAAAATAACGTTCGGTCTGATCCTCTTTGCGACGGAGCGCCGAATGAAAGCAGCCGATAACAATATCGAGGCTGGCGAGTGCTTCTGGTTCCATGTCACCTTCGCCCGTCGGCGTTAGGTTAAGCTCGATCGAACGAAGCACTCGCGCCATCTCTGGCCCTCGGCTGCAAGCGAGCTGTTCACTGCCTCGATTTCCGCGCCTTGCTCGCGCAGCTGACCTTCGTCGATGCCACCAGCGATTTTCAGACCCTTGGCGTGATCGGTTATGGCAATGTACTCGTAATCGAGTTCAGCTGCTGCCATGGCCATGTCGGCAATTGAAGCGGTGCCATCGCTCCAAAGACTGTGCATCTGGAGATCTCCTTTGATGTGCTCGATCCAGCTAGGAATTTCGGCAAGAATAGTCCGAGCCTCAGTGAAAGTCAGAAAGCCCTGGCGCAGGGCGGGAGCCGAGGGTACGGACCGCAGCTTCCGGAACCAATCTGTAATAACTCTCGAAAGATAAGGACCGATGCCTTGCAGTTCGGTGAGAGGGCGTTTTTGCTTTAAGAGAATTGAGACTTCCTCAGGCCAAAGGAATGCTCGTCGGGAAGCGCGCCGCAAGGCGCGATTTATGGGCGGATTCGCATCCTCCGCCTGCTCCGCGAGCAGCTCGGCGAGATTTGCGTTGCTGAGGATTGCCGCGTAGCGGTCACTTTGAGACGGTCCAGTTTTCTGCCCTAGCGTCTTTCGTGCGGGTCCGTGGCTTCCGCTTCTTCCCAGTACGGCTCGTATCCATAATGGCGGTCAGTTTTGAGCGCCCCCAGCTCGGGTTAGCCATGTCTGGCCAGAGTTTTCGGTCGAAGCCGGGCGCTCGGCGCAGTCGGTCCTTGTCGATGCAGAGAACGGCCATTTTTTCCGACAGATCGAAACTCAACGCTTCCCAGGGAATCACCAGAAATGCTTGTCGCCCATGCCAAGAAAACCGCCGAAAGAAAGAATGGCGTAAGCTACGCGACTGTTGCGCGCATCGATAACGATATCCTCAATGACTCCCGGGTCCTCGCGCTCGGCATTGACGACTGGCGCCGAGGA
>CAVPKU010000026.1:0-119579 GCA_963705765.1 uncultured Acidobacteriaceae bacterium
CCCTATTTGGCCATTGAAACGCTCGAGGATCTGCACGCCAGGGGCTATTTCCCTGCCGATTATCCATTCCAAAAAGTGTTGAAGAACTACATCAAGGCGGTCAAATCATATCTCGAAGGTCCTGTCGAAGATGGGTATTTCCACGCTGCAGAGTTATTGCGGCGCGCAGATCTTTGAAGCTATTGGGTTAAACAAAGCGCTAGTAGAACGCTACTTCACCGGCACCTCATCGCGGATTGAGGGGGTGGATCTGGGAAGTTCTGGCCCGCGAAGCCTTGATGCGGCACAATTTTGCCCTGGAACCGCCTGCGGATTCCGAAACCGAATTGGCGGTGGGCGGCACCTACCAATATCGCGAGCGTGGGGAACGCCACATGCTGAACCCGCTGGTTCTCCGGCGACCCGGAACAGGCCACCCGCGAGGTCATCGACCACTGGCTGCTGCTGATCCCCGACTCCAGCCGCACCGCATCCTTCGTCAACTGCACGCGCAGTGCGCTCACAGAAGGCCTCGTCACCCTTCTGCCGCCTTCATCTACGGTTCTTGAAATTCCCGAGTTCCTCGATCCCGACCCGAACTCCTCTCAGCGTGCCTCACCCTCCGCATGCAGGGTTACCGCTTCGCGCTCGACAGCTTCCTCCCCCGGTCCGCGCGCAAACCCTTCCTGCCGCTCGCCGATTTCATCAAGATCGACTTCCAGACCGCTGTCCACGACCTCCGCCGCGAGATCTACGCGATGGTCGCCGGTACCGGTGCTCGCTTGGTTGCTGAAAAAATTGAGAACGATATTCAGCTCCGCATCGCCATCAGCGAAGGCTGCACGCTCTTTCAGGGATATTTCTTCTCCCAGCCCGTCATTCTCACCTCGCACACTGTTTCCCAGAATTGCTTCGTCTACCTCAAGCTCCTCGCCGAGCTGCACCACGACCCCGCCAATCTGCGCAAGATTGAGAAGCTCATCTCCGGCGATGCCTCGCTCTGCTATCGCATCCTGCGCGTCGCCAACTCCGCACTCGAGGCCATCCCGGCGTCGTCTCTACCATCCGGGAAGCGCTGCTCATGGTCGGTGAAGACGCTCTCCGCCGCATGGTCACTGTCGCCATGGCCGGCGCGCTTTCCCAGCGCCGTCCCGCCGCGCTGCTCTCGATGGCGCTCGCCCGCGCGGAGTTTTGCGAACTCCTCGCCGAGGCGCTTTCAGCCGAGCCGGCTCAGTTCTACCTGCTCGGCCTGCTCTCTCTGCTTGACGCTCTGTTCGAAATCCCGCTGGATCGTATCCTTGAGAGCATCCCCCTCAACCCCGCCATGAAAGCCGCCCTGATCGGCGACAACAGCGTCCCCGGGCACTCCCTCGATCTGGTCCGCGCTCTCGAATCCTGCGACTGGGTTCGCTGCGAGCAGATCCAGCACCAGCTCGGCATCTCTGAAGGCGTCATCGCGGACTACTACGCGCAGGCCCTGCGCTGGGCCTCCACCATGCTCGGCGAACAAACCACTCCCTGACGATTGCCGCAACTCCGCGCAATCTCTGAATCCGCTGCGCGAAGCGGATGAGCCTGCCGGGACGGCCAGTCCCTGTCTCCAAACCGATCAGCCCTCAGCCAACCGCCTTTCCCCGCCGATAACCAGGACAGTCGCGGGCGGAACCATCTCTGCCCCGCGATGGCTCACTCGCTATGTCCGCTTTTGCGTCGTCGCAGACCGAAACATCGCCGCAGCTCAGCCGCCACGTCTCCGAATCGCCCGCACCCAACCGGTTCCTCGGCCGCCAGCCCATCCTCGACTCCGAACGCCGCCTCTTTGGCTACGAACTGCTCTATCGCGAAGGCAAGACCGACCACTTCTCCGGCGATCCCGAAGTTGCCACCCGAGAAGTCGTCGACCACTGGCTCATGCTCATTCCCGACGCCCACCAGGGCGCCGCTTTCGTCAACTGCACCCGCAACGCCATCGTCGATGGCCTGGTCACGCTCCTGCCGCCCGAATCTACGGTTGTCGAGATCCTCGAAGACATCGACCCCGATCCCACTACGGTCGACGCCTGCCTTGCCCTCAAAGCGAAGGGCTATCGTTTCGCGCTCGACGGCTTCCTCCCCCGTCCCTCGCGCGCGCCCTTTCTTGCCCTGGCCGACTTCATCAAGATCGACTTCCTCACCGCCGACTACTTTGCCCGCCGCGAAATTTACGCTTTAGCGTCCGGGACCCCAGCGCGTCTTCTTGCCGAAAAGATTGAGTCCGACGCCCAGCTCCGCATCGCCATCTCCGAAGGATGCTCGCTCTTCCAGGGCTATTTCTTCTCCCAGCCCATCCTGCTTGAGTCGCACCCGGCCCCGCGCAACCACTTCGTCTATCTCAACCTGCTCGCGCAGTTGCAACAAACCTCCACCGAATTTCGCAAGCTCGAAAAGATCATCGCCGGCGACGCTGCACTTTGCTTCCGCGTTCTTCGCCTCGCCAATTCCGCGCTCCAACACCACCCCGGGGTCATCTCGACCATCAGTGAAGCCCTGATGATGGTCGGCGAAGACGCCCTGCGCCGCCTCATCAGCGTCGCGATGACCGGTGCCATGGGCAGCCAGCGCTCCCCCGCCCTCGTCTCGATGATCCTCACCCGCGCCCGCTTCTGTGAGCTCATCGCCCCCACATTGCGCGAGGATCCCGCCGAACTCTACCTCCTCGGCATGCTCTCGCTCCTCGACGCACTCCTCCAAACGCCCTTTCCGCGCATCCTTCAATCCATCCCCATCAGCAACGAGATGAAGCTCGCCCTCGCCGGCGAACCCAGCCCCGCCGGTCTCGCCCTCGCTCTCGTGCGCAGCCTCGAATCCTGCGACTGGACCCGCTGCGAAGAAATCCAGCACCAGCTCGGCCTCGCCGAAGGCGCCATCGCCACCGCCTATACCGACTCCCTCCGCTGGGCCTCCGTCATGACCGGCGACAACCAGCCCTCCCAACCCCAAAGCTGAGCGACGAGTCACTTCCCATAACCAGTCCCCTGTGACTGCCTGTAACTGCCCCTGTACCCTGTCCCCTCCACCCTGTACCCTGTTACGGATGACCACCCTCCGCACGGCGAAGCGTTTCGTCTTCCCCCTGCTTGGTATCTGGGTGCTCCTCTACTGCTCCTTCTCGCTGGTCAAGCCGCCCCTCCTCGACGGCTCCGACGCCCTCAGTGCAGAGATCGCGCGCGAGATGCTCACCGGCGGCCATTGGCTCACACCCTTCGCGAACGGCATCGTCTACCCGCACCATCCGCCGCTGCTCTATTGGACCATCGCCGTCAGCTTCGGCATTTTCAACGTCTCGGACTGGGCCGCGCGTCTCCCCGTCGCCATCGCGATCCTCGGCCTTTGCATTGCGACCTTTTCGCTCGCCCGCCGCATCTTCCACTCCCCCACTGCTGCGTTCTACGCGGTCCTCTCGCTGCTGACCTCATACGGCGTCTTCCTTTTCGGCCACCTCCTCATCCGCGACATCTTCCTCTGCCTCTGGACCACCCTGGCCCTCAACTTCTTTTGGCGCTCCCTCACCCAGCAGAAGCGCCTGCTGGAATCGGCGCTCGGCTTCGGCGCCTGCTGCGCCCTCGGTGTCCTCACCCAGGGACTTGCCGGCCTCGTCCTCCCGGTCGTCATCGCCGTCGTCTACCTCGCATTCACGCACCGCCTCGGTCATTTGCTCCGCTGGCACCCCATCGCCATCGTCGGCATCTTTCTCGTCCTCTATCTCCCTGGCACTTCGCCGCGCGCCACGCCCTCCGTCAGCAGGATCTGATGAACCTGCTGCCCCGCTTCACCGGCGGCCGCGTCCCCCTCGTTGTCTTCTGGCCTCTGGTTCTGCTTTGGATCGTTCCATGGTGCGCCTTCTCCCTCCGCGCCCTCCGCATCGGCGCGTCTCCCCAGCCTGACCAGCGCCGTCAGGCGCGCTGCTTCTGCGCTGTCTGGATCCTCACCGTCCTCATCTTCTTCAGCTTCACCGCGCGCCAGGAATTCAATATCCTCGCTGCGCTTCCGCCCATGGCGCTGCTCGCCGGCGGATGGCTCGCCGAAGACGAGGCTCAGCCCCACCATCAGGGCCGCATCGCCGCCTGGATCCTGTTCTTCTTCGGCCTCGCCGCCGCCGCGCTCATCGCGTATTACCTCATCGTCGCGCCCGCCCCGGCCCCCGGCACCGACATTGCGACGCTCCTGCGCCCCAGCCCCGGTCACCACGCCGTCTTCTTCGCCTACTTCCTCGATCTCACCCGTTCCGCGATGGGCGCCTTTCGCGCCCCGCTCTGGATCGCGCTCGTCTCCCTGCTGGTCGGCGTTTCCGCCTGCCTCTGGTTTCGCCTCCGTGACAATGCCCGGATGGCCAACTGCTTCCTTGCCGGCATGATCGTTGCGATCCTGATCGCCGCGCACCTTGCGCTCAATACCTTTTCGCCGGTGCTCTCCTCTGCGATCCTGGCGGAAGCGATCCACCCGGAAGTCCAGGCCGGCGACCTCGTGGTCGTCAACGCCTCTCTCGATGACGCGTCTTCGTTCGTCTTCTATCTTGAGCACTCCGTGCGCCTGCTCAGCCCTGCGTCCCGCTCCGCCGTCATTCCCACAGCCTGCACCCAGAAACTCCAGTTCCAGACGCAGGTCATTGCAAGCAGCGGTCCCGCCCCCACCTTCAGCTATTCGATCGATCACGCTGCGCTCTGCACCTTGTGGCAGGCGCCCGCCCGCGTCTGGCTCTGGACGACGCCCGACTCCCTCCCGATTCTCCCCGGCAATATCTATGTCATCGGCCGCAGCGGCGGCAAAGAAGTCGTCAGCAACCAGCCCAACACTGGCGGAGCCAGCTTCTAGCTCACACCAGCGTCAACTGCTTCGGCTCAAGCGCGCCTTCCAGTTCCAACAAAAACTTCTTCCGCTCCAGCCCTCCGCCGTAACCCGTCAAACTCCCGTCGCTCCCGATCACGCGATGGCACGGCACCACAATGCTGATCGGATTTTTCCCGTTCGCCAATCCCACCGCGCGCACTGACTTCGGATTGCCGATCTCCTCCGCAATTTGCCTGTAGCTCCGCGTCTCACCGAACGGAATCGCGCACAACCGCGACCAGACTGACTTTTGGAAATCAGTCCCCTCCATCGCCAGCGGAATCGTGAACTGCGTCCTCTTCCGATCGAAGTATTCGCGCAGTTCTTCCTCGGCCTGTTCAAACCCGCGGTGCACGCGCTCGCCCACGCCCTCGGCTCCCGGCCCATGCTGGTGCTGGTTCATGTACAAACCGCTCAACACGCCATCGCTGCCCACCAGCGTGAGTGTGCCGATTGGAGACTCCATCAGAAAATGCTTTCTCTTCGTCATCGATCTCTCCTCCGCGTCATGCGGTCCTTTGCGATGACTTTCTCTGCCGCCGTACAGCCGAATCCGCCGCCCACAAATGCTGCGCCGCATAGCCACGCCACGGTCTCCAGCTTTCTGCTCTTCGTGCCAGCGTCGCGGCATCCGATTGCGGACAGCCCAATGCCTCCACGCCACGCAGCAACCCGATATCCGACGAAGGAAAAGCATCCATCTCCCGGACCGCCCGCAGCGCGATGTAGTGCGCGGTCCAGTCGCCCACTCCCGGAATCGTCTTCAGCCGTTCCACAATCTGTTCGACGGATCCAAACGGGCTGAAAAGATTCGGATCGGCGGCCGCCGCCCGAGCGATCGCCTGAACAGCGTTCTGTCGGGTCCGCGGCATCTTCAACCCAATGGCTACAGCCGATGCCAGTTGCTTCGCGGTTGGAAAAACATGAGTCAGCCCGGGATGGTGCGCACCACTCCTCGACAATTTCTTTCCATGCAGCGCGACCAGTTCTCCCGCCAGGCGCCGCGCAGCGGCAACGCTGATCTGCTGTCCCAACGCCGCGCGAATGGCGAGTTCGAATCCGTCCCAGCTTCCCGGCGCACGCAGCCCCCGCTGGCGCTTCACCAGCACCTTCAGCAGAGGATCGCTCGTCAGATGCTCCTCGATGGTCCGAATATCCGCTCCCGTATCGAACTGCCGTCGCACTCGCGCCACAATCAACGACAGCGCCTTCACATCCGGAAAGCGGATCGCCACTCCCAGGTACTCCTGCCGCGGCAGATGAAACACCTCGACCGTTCCGCTCGCCGCGCCCACCGCAACCGTGCGCAAATAGCGCCCGTTCTCGACCACTTCAACGCCCGCGATCGCTCGTGCGGAGAAAAACGCCAGCATCGAATCCCAGTCGTAGGGCGGGCGATAGCGAATGCGGATCGTAACCCCGGCTTCCTTCGCGCCCTCTGCACTCGCCGCCTTCATGCGCAGCGTTCCTGGAGCTTGCCGGAACATCGTTTGAAATGTCTCGTTGAATCGCCGGATGCTGCCGAACCCCGATGCCGACGCAATCTCCTGCAACGGCAGGCGCGTTTCGTGGATCAGCTGCCGCGCGAACAGTGCCCGCCGCGTCTGCTCCACCGACATCGGCGTGGCCCCAAGATGCTGCAGAAACAGCCTGCGCAGATGACGGTCCCCCACTCCCAGGCGATCCGCAAGGCACGTCACGCTGGCTCTGCGTCCATTGAGCGCGCCGTCCGCGATCAGGCCCAGCGCTCGCGATACCGTGCTTGAACTGCCCCGCCACGAAGCCGTATCAGCCGCCGTCTCCGGACGGCATCGCAGGCACGGACGAAATCCTGCGTTTTGCGCAGCGGCGGCCGATCCAAAGAAACGTACATGCTCAGGCTTCGCCGTCCGCGCGGGGCAAACCGGTCGGCAATAGATCCCTGTCGAAGTCACCCCGACAAAGATCAACCCATCGAATCGCGCATCCCTGCTCTGCAGCGCCCGAAAGCAAACTTCTCTCGATGGAATCCGCATAGAGCCATTCTTGCACCGGGCGCGCCGCAGACCAGCGGTTTTCGGACATCGTCAAATTACCGCGCAAGTCAAATATTTATCTCCGCCCCTGCAATGCGGCGCAGAATAGTCGCACCACTCCTCAACACGCCGTCCCGATCCGCTTCCCGGAGGGGAACCTATGCCGACCTCCCTCTACGCCGCCGATTTCCAGGCTGTCCTGGATGCCGCGACCGGACCCGCGCAGCCGGCCTTTCCTTCTCCCGCCGACTGGCGCGACCAGTGGATCTACTTCCTCATGGTCGATCGCTTCAACAATGCCACCGCACCTCCGCTTCACCCGCCCTTCGACGACCCCATCTGCTTCCAGTACCAGGGAGGCAAATTCTCCGGCATCAAAGCCCAGCTTCCCTACATCAAGGGCCTCGGCGCCGGTGCCATCTGGCTGAGCCCCGTTCTCAAGAACGCCATGTTCGATCAGGGCTCCTACCATGGCTATGGCATTCAGGACTTCCTCAGCGCCAATCCGAACTTTGCCGACCTCGCCGCCAACGCCGATCAGGAACTGCGCAATCTCGTCGATGCGGCGCATCAGGCAGGCCTTTACGTCATCTTCGACATCGTCCTCAATCACGCGGCTGACGTCTTTGCGTATGCCTCGAACCTTGGCGGATCCGACGCTCCCTATAGCGACAACCGCATGGATGTAGCGTGGCGCGATGCCACCGGAGCCGCCATCGCGGCCCGCACTTCGCCCAGCGTCGTTGCCCATCCCAGCCCCGATGAGCTGATCTGGCCCGTCGAACTGCAGCAGAACGAATACTTCCGCCGCCAGGGCAATCCCGACCCCAACGGCATCGACACCGTCGGCGATTTTCCGCCCTTCAAGCAGCTCTCCACATGGGAAACACCTGTCCAGAACTTCCTCATCCGCGCTTATCAATACGTCATCGCGCGCTACGACATCGACGGATACCGCATCGACACCCTGCGCTATCTCAAGGGCGATCTGGCGCAGGTCTTCGGTAACTCCATGCGCGAGTTCGCCCTCAGCATCGGCAAGAAAAACTTCTTCACCTTTGGTGAAGTGCTCGACGGCAGCGAAGAAGCCGACATCGCCCAATTCATTGGCCGCAATACGAAGGATCAGGGCGACATGGTGGGTGTCGACGCCGCGCTCGACTATCCGCTCTTCAACAACCTCGTGCCCGCGGTGAAGGGCCAGGGCGCACCCGGCATCCATCGCCGCCATGTACCAGGCCCGCAAGCAGGTCGAACAAACTATCCTCAGCTCGCACGGCGACGCCGCCCGCTTCTTCGTCACTTTCCTCGACAATCACGACAGCCACGCGCGCATCCGCTACCTGCCGCCGGACGGAGCTACCACCTATGACGACCAGGTCACCGCCGGTCTCGCCTGCCTGTTCGCCCTGCCAGGAATCCCCTGCGTCTACTACGGAACCGAACAGGGCCTTCACGGCGCCGGTCCCGATCCCGCCGTGCGGGAGGCGCTCTGGGGAGGCCCCGGCTTCAACGCCGCCAAGCCCTTCTATAGCCAGATTCAGAAAATCGCAGCTGTGCGCAACACCCAGGCTGCTCTGCGATACGGCCGCTTCTACTTCCGCCCCATCTCCGGTGACCAGCGCAACTTCGGAATCTCCGCCACGGCGCCCGGCATTCTCGCCTTTTCCCGGATCCTCAATGACCAGGAAGTACTCACCATCGCAAATTTCAGCACGACTGCGGCGCAGCCCGTCTGGGTAGTCCTCGACGGCAGTCTTAGCGCCCCCGGCGACGCGATCGTCGTCCTCTACAGCAATCAGGCGGCACCGGCGCCGCCGTCTGCCGTGGTCCAGCTTGCCGCGGGCAGCGTCTCCGTCACTGAAGTCGACGGCTCCGCGGGGACCGGCCCCGTGAACGTCATCCGCGTCACCCTTCAGCCGATGGAAGTGCAAATCCTGCGCAAAGGCTAACCAGCAAAAAAATAGGGCCGTCGATCAAGACGGCCCTTGCTTAAATGAGGAGGCAAGAATCCTTGGGAAGACCCAACGAGTCCTGCCGCTCTGTGAGACGACTGTTGACGCCGATAAGTTCTGGAAAATGTGACAAGCCCGCTCAATCTGCAGTAAAACAGCCGCGCCGCCGCCCTCAGCGGTCTGCTCTGGCACGCCAGCAAAACCTTCTTCTTCGCGAACTACGAGGGCCTGCGCCACGTCGAGCTGATGACCATGGTCGACACCGTGCCCACCGCCGCCGAAGACGGCGGTGACTTCAGCATGAGCGGCGTCGACATCTACGACCCCACCACCACGCAGACCAACCCCACCTTCAATCCGGCTCTTCCCGTCAGCAAAACGAATCCTCAGTACATCGGTCAGCAATTTCGATACAACGGCATGAAGAACGTGATTTCCCCCGGCCGTATTACCCACGCCGCCTCCGTCATGCTGAACAAATACACGCGAAGGCCGAACCTCATGATGGGAATGATAGGCGGCATGACTATGATGGGCCAGCCCACCGTCGTCGGCGCAGGCAACGACGCCAACAACTACCTGGACTCGCGCAAGGAGCTGATGTTCCACAACCAGGGCACCTTCCGCGTCGATCATGATTTCGCCCGCGGCGACAATGCCTTCGCCCGCTATTCGCCCGGCAGCGAAGACGGCCTCATGCCCAAAGGCCTTCCCGGTTTCGGCATCTATCACGGCAACTTCGCTGAGCAGGGCACGATGGCCTGGACGCGCGTGATCTCCGAGCGCATGGTCAACATCGCCTCGGTCGCTGTATCGCGCCTCGCCATGTCGCACACCACTGAAAGCGCCAACAAGAACGACATCGTTGATGAGCTCGGGATTACCGGTACCGGCTTCGGCGGACCGCGTGCCTGGGGCGCTCCGTACTTCAACGTCCAGGGTTATTCGCCCCTCGGCGACAACTACCTTGCCACGCCAAGGCCTGGGACACTGCCGTCGAAGGACGCGACTCTCTCAACTGGCAAATCGGACGGCACAGCACCAAGTACGGTGCGGTATATCAAAAATTCATCTGGCCGATGTGGGGATTCTTCCAGAACCGCGGCCACTACCAGTACACCAACGGCTTCACCACCGAATACGCCCTGAACGACGGCGCCACCGGATCAGCATTGGCGAGCTTCCTGCTCGGTCTGCCCGCCGCCCGGCAGGGACAAGCCGGCATCCCGCAGATGAATCTCCACAGTGGTACGCCGACAGCTTTGCGCAGGATGCCTGGCGGTTCACCAGCAACACCACGCTGAACTACGGCCTTCGCTACGAATACATGAGCCCACTGGTCGACGTTCACTATACAAACAGCAATCTCGACCTCAGCAAAGGCGCGCCGCAAGTCTTCATCGGCGGACAGAACGGATACCCGCGAGGCCTGATGTACGCGAACCTCGCGCGCTTTGTCCCGCGGCTCGGCATTGCACAGAACATGCCCACCCTCGGCATGGTGGCCCACGTCGCCTGCCGAATCTTCTACACTCCGGTCGACATGAACACCTGTGCAATCAACGCCACAACGTGCCCTAGGTGTTTCCGCAGACGTCGCAGAGACCCCTTCATGCCCAGCATCACGACGCTCAACTTCCCAACGCCTCCTGTCCTGGGCACGACCGTCGTGAGCTTCACCGGGATTCAGCTCCACGCGCCTCCGCAATACATCCAGCAGTGGAGCGTCTCTCTTGAAAAGCAGCTCGGTTCTGAAACCACGATCGAAGTCGGTTACCTCGGCGCCGGCGGATTCCACCTGCAGCGCTCCCACCTCATCAACAATGCCCAGCCTGGCCCCGGGGCTCATCCAGCCACGCCGCCCGTATCCCAAAATCAGCTTCATCTCCAATACGACGTTTCCTCGACCGTGACTGTAAGCAGCAACATTCCCCGTCAGGACCATGAACCTGTTCGAGAACAGCGCACAAAGCTGGTACGACGCCGGCTACGTGAACGTCCGTCGTCGCTACTCGCGCGGCCTCAGCTTCCTCGGCAACTACACCTTTGCCAAGGCGCTCGATAAGGATCCTGATTTTCGCTCGCCGATGTTCGAGGCCGCTACCCCGCAGAACAACTACAACCTCAAAGCCGAAAAGGGACCCGCCTGCGACGTTCGTCATCGCTTCGCGCTCAGCGCAGTTGGCAGTTTTTCGCCGGTTGGCTCCAAGGCGTTTACTCGTGCCATCACGCGCAACTGGCTCGGCTCGCTCGAGTATCAGGTGCAGAGTGGATTTCCGCCCACCATCTCCGTCTTCGGCGATACCGCCAATGCCGGTGTGGTTGTGGGCGAGAATCCCATCCGCGCCAATGCCACCGGTCAGCCGGTCTTCGTCTCCGGCACGCGCAACTCCACCACCTGGTTCGACCCCAAAGCCTTTGCTACCCCGCCCGCCTACACGTTCGGAAATGTCTCTCGCAATTCGGTCGATGGTCCGGGGATGCAGTCCTGGACCTCGGCGTCGTTCGCGATTTCTCCCTCGCCGAGAAAGTTCGCCTCGAAGGACGCGCTGAATTCTTCAATGCGATCAACCACACCAACCTCGGAACGCCGAACCACTTTTGTGAACACCGCCAACTTCGGTAGCATCACTGAGGTCACAAATCCGGGCCGCGAAATCCAGCTTTCCGCACGGCTCTCTTTCTACCCTTCGCCGAGGCGGACCTCGCGCGCACGGTCCGCCTCGCCATCCTTCAGGAAAAGCCTATGATCACCGGGCCCATCGGCAGCATCCCGCGCCCGCCAGCGCTCCTTCAAGCCATCACTGGGTTCCAGACAGGGTCTGTGAGCCAGAAAACACTCGACGATGCCAACGGCGCCCTCGATGCCGGTGCCGACTCGGTCCAGATCGATTTTCACCGAAGACCGACTCTCCCTCAAGCTCGGTCCCTCCGGCGGTCTCCTGCGTTCCTTCATCGACCTCAACAACCAGGTCCTCGATCGCTTCACTCCCGCCGAGCGGCTGCGCATCGGCGTGCACGTCTGCCCCGGCGGTGACCACGATTCCACGCGCTCCGCCGACGTCGACTATGCCGGCCTTCTGCCCGACCTCTTTCAGCTCAACGTGGGGCGGTTCTATCTCCAGATGGCCAGCGAGCCCGACCGCAAACGTGTCCTCAACATCGTGAAGAAGGTGATCGGCCCGGCCCATGTCGTCTTTGTTGGCGTCATCGACCCCATTAACCTCACCATCGAAACGCCCCAGCAGGTCCGCGACCGCGTCCTCGAGGCCGCGTCCGTTTTGCCCGCGGAGCGCATGGCCACCACCGACGACTGCGGATTCTCGCCCTTCGCCGACGACATTTCAACCGCGCGCGACACCGCCTTCAGTAAGATCCGCGCACGTGTTGAAGGCACAGCTCTCGCCTCCCAGACACTTGGAATCTGAGAGGTTCGACACGCACTCACTCCAGCGACTCGCCTTATTGGACGGCCACCTCTTCTGTCACGCCCTGGACGTCCCCGCTCGTATCGACGATGTAATACGTGAGCGTGTGCCAACCGGGCGCGAGCGTGAACTCCGTCTTCAGCGAGTTCGAACCGAAGGTCGAGTATTCCTTTACGCCATCCGCCCACACTTCCATCCGCACGATGCCTCTGCCGCTCTGCACGGCGCCCGCTGCATACGCCAGCACCGGTTGCCCCGCAGGCAGCGTGCTGTTCTGCATCGGACTGCACACATAAACGCCGAGCGGCGGCACCGGGCACGCATCGCTGCCAACAAGAAGCGGGAATGAGTAGAGCAGCAGCGAATAGTCCCAGCCCACGGAATAAACATCCACCTGGTGCTGTCCGTCGCTCATCGGCACGCTGGCCTGGATGAAGTCGTAGTTGGTGTACGCCTGCTTCAGATTCTCGCCAACCTTATTGCCATCGACCCAGATCTCCATGCCACGTCCTGGCGATTCGCCGGAACCCGCGAAGCTGAAGTTGACAGGCGACGTCGCTCCCACGGTGGAAGTGGGCCCGCACACATTGACTCCCGTCGCTCTGAAATTAAGCGGCGTGCAGCCGGGGAAATTCCCGACTGTCGTATTGACCAGCACGAGTGCTTCGGGATTGGTGACCGTGTTATTCACGTCCAGGTATTGCCAGACGGTGAGGTCGGGCTTGCTGGAGTGGCTGGCTCTCATCACATGCCAGACACTAATGAGGTCGCTCGTTGAATAGATCACCTGCTCGGGCTGAAAGGTTCCGTCGCCGTTGCCCTTCATGAAATTCAGCGTGTACGGTGCACCACCCTTGCAGTCCGAATCCTCCTCGACGATGATGTCGGCACTGCCATCGCCATCGAAATCGGCAACCTGCGGCGGGGCACTGGAGTTGGCGCAGTGTTGCAATGGAACTTGTTGGCTGCTGAGTGTGCGATCGTAATGGCCCCGTTCGAGGTCAAGATAGTTGTTTTCTGTGAGCGTCGGATAGCAGCCGTTTCCGCAGAAGTTGTAGGTGACCGGCGAGCCGATCAGATCCATCACTCCGTCGGAGTTGACGTCAAAGGCCTGGTACCAGGTCAACACGTCGCTGCTGACGACTCCCCCCTGGATCGGAGTCCCGAGAACCGGACCCGGGGTGAAGTTGCCGGTGTTGTCACCATAAAGAACCGCGGCGTCATACAGCGTGACGCCGATGGCCATGATGTCCCCCTTGCCGTCGCCGTCGAAGTCGCCAACGGCAAGAGATCCAGCGGGTTCATTGGCCAAGGTGAAGGTCGTCGTCGGCCCGGCAGTGAACGTTCCATCGCCATTTCCCAACAGCACGTAGAGCGTGCCTCCACCGCCGGTATTTGGATTTCCGACGTCGTAGACAAGGTCGATGTGTCCGTCGTGATTTACATCGGCCGCGACCAGGCCACCAGCCTCCGCCGCGAGCGTCACGGTCGACGCCAGAGTCAATGCGCCATTTCCGGAGTTCTTGTAAATGTAGAGATTGCCCTGCTCGTCGCTGACGGCGACGTCGAGCGTACCGACTCCATAGAAATCCCCAGTGGCAAAGTTAATCGCGGGTCCTGTGGGAAGCGCGTAACAGACCGGTGCGGTATAGGCTCCATCGCCGGTGGAGAGCGTCACGGCAAATGAGCCGGCGCAGCCGCTCGACCACGAAGCTGTGTTTTGCGAGATGAAGTCTTCACGCCCGTCTGCATTGAGGTCCGCGCGGGCCTGTGTGTTCGGCGGCCCGTCCTGATACCACAAATTGTTGGTGGCGTACGTGGTCGTTGTGAACTGGACAGTCTGAGCAGGCAAATTCGCGGCACACAGCAACATGGCTGCTGCCCCACACAGGTGCAGACGCGGCATCATTGGGACTCCGGAAAATCAACTGAAATGGTCGAGCGAAGGTCGAACGACGATCGCACGAACTGGGAGTTCCACTTGCCAGTCCTCAGTTCGTGGGCTTCCCAAGGGGCCTCGTGCCCATACTGAGATGTTCCGCGGCCGCCCCCAGGTTGCGCCCTGCTCATCTGTCAGGCCCTGCCTTCCGTCTGAAATCTCGTGCCTTCCATCGGGAAGGGCGTGCGTGCCTGCGTCCAGGCTGCCACACTCTTCCGCGGGAGGATTTCCGTTATGTTTACGAAAACAAACCTCATCACGATGCTGCTTTGTGCTGCATCCTGTCTGTTGGCACGTCCGCTGCCGGCACAGTCGATCCCGCCAGGTTCCTGGGACCTGACTCATACGCCCGCTCTCAAAGACTCTGGTCCGCGCACCTACCGCTTCTCCGTCATCTACTACAACGCCAACCGCACTGGTGAAGTCATCCACCGCCAGCGCCTCACCGCCGACTACACCCGCGGTCTTCCCAATGGTGAAGTCGAGTGGCACAACGTCGTCGACACCCAGGTAGACGGCGCCACTGCTGCTTTTCCCGACGTGCCGAAGCGCGATTACATGGAAGGCTTCCGTTACCGCAACGACCTTGGCGCAACCATGGCTCCCGATTTCTTCAAGTCCTTTCCCCCGGCCGCCGTCATGGAGCGTAACCTCGTCTGGGACACCGGCATGTTCGAAATGTTTGGCCAGAATTACTTCAACCAGCTCAAACTGAACCAGCCTCTGCACATCGATTCCGGTCAGGACGTGGCGATGCCCAACATAGGCACGTTTCATAACAGTGACGTCGTTCTCGAGTGGGTCGGCCGCTCCGAGCGCAACGGCCAGGACTGCGCCGTCATCGATTACCGCGCCTTCTTCAACCCCGTCTCCATCGCCATGGCCGGCATGACCATGCATGCCCGCAGCGACTACTGGGGGCAAATCTGGGTCTCTCTCGCGACCCGACAAATCGAGTACGCAACCCTCAATGAGGAAGTCAACGGAGAGCTCAAGCTGCCCGGTCAGGACACCCCTCAACTTCTCAGCGTCTTCCGCATCGGCTCCTTCGAACCGCTGCCCGCCAACCCCGCAGGACGGTAAGCCATGCGCCTGCGCGTCACCTCGGCGAAATCCCGTTGGGCCTTCGCCCTCATTGTCACCAACCTGGCCGTGCTCCTTGTCCTGTTCGTCCTGGTAGCCTCCGGCCAGTTCCACTCCACGCGCGATTTCCTCAACACCCTCGCCTACAGCCTCCTCTTCTCCAACCTCACCAGCATTCTGGGCATGCTCGCCATTGGCACGGCCATCGAGCGCCTCGCGAAGCGTCGGGTTCCGATGCTGCCCGTTTCGATCATCGGCATTGTCGTCATCGTCCCCATCGGTTGCCTTGCCGCACAGACGCTCCTCGTCGCTCTCCACTTTGCCCCTGCGGATCATTTCTGGGCGCAGTACGCCCACATCCTCAAAGTCGCCACCCCCCTCGCCCTGGTGTTCGGCCTCGGTGCCCTCGCTTACTCCTCGCTGGCAACCCGCCTCGAGGTCGCCGAACTCCGCCTTCGCCAAAAGGAACTCGCAGAAGAACGCACGCACAAACTCGCCGCGGAAGCCCGACTCCGTTCTCTCGAGTCACTGGATCCACCCCCACTTCCTGTTCAACACGCTCAACACCATCAGCGCGCTGATCGCCATCGATCCCGCCCGCGCCGAGCAGATCGTCGGCCGCCTCGCTACGCTCCTGCGTTCTTCGCTCGACAGCGGAAACCACTCCCTCATCCCGCTGCACCAGGAACTTGCCCTGGTCGAGAGCTATCTCGACATCGAGCGCGTGCGCCTTGGAGAGAAGCTGCACGTGACCGTCGATGCGCCCACGGCTCTCGCCACCATCGAGGTGCCACCCATGTCCCTGCAGTCCCTGGTTGAGAATGCAGTGAAGTATGGTGTTACGCCACACCTCAATGGGGGAGAGATTCGCATCACCGCGTCGGCGGAGAACGGCTCATCGGGGCAGCAGGTGCGCATCGACGTCTGCGATTCGGGCCCGGGCTTTGACTTTGCGGGAATTCCCGCCAACCACGGCCTAGACAAACTGGTGCAGCGACTGGATGCCCTCTTCGGCGAAAAGGCCAGCCTGCGAGTCTTTCGCCGCGACGGCTTCTCCGTAGTCGAAATGGTGGTGCCGGGCCGATGACCCTTCGCGCTTATCTGGTCGATGACGAACCGCTGGCCCTGGACCGCCTGCGCCGCCTCCTTGTCGAAACCGGCCGCGTCGAAGTCGCCCGTGTCATCTCCAAACCTGAAGACGCAGTTGCCGCATTGACCGAAGACCCTCCCGACGTGTGCTTCCTCGACATCCAGATGCCGCGGCTCAGCGGCTTCGACGTGCTCGCGCAGCTTGCCCGCCAACCCATCGTCATCTTCACGACCGCCTACGATCAATATGCGCTCCAGGCGTTCAGCGTGAACTCCGTCGACTACCTGCTGAAGCCGGTCGAACCCGAGGCCCTCGCGCGCGCCCTCGACAAAGTGGAGCATCTGCGCGGAGCGGCGGCCGCTCCTCAACCCGATCTGCAGGCGGTCCTGCGCCAACTCACTGCTGCCATGCGGAGCCCGCAACCCGAGTATCCGGACCGGATCGCCTCTCGCCTCGGTGACCGGCTTTGGTTCCTGGATCTCGATCGCGTGACTCACTTTTATGCGGAGGACAAGCTAACCTGGGCGGTAGCGGAAGGGAAAACCTGGTGCATCGACCATCCGATCGCGCAGTTGGAGAAGAAGCTTGACCCAAAGAAGTTCGCGCGCATCCATCGCGCCACCCTGGTGAACCTGGCCTGGATCCGCGAGATCTCCCCGCTGCCCGGCGGGGCATTGAATCTCCGCCTGAAGGACGCCAAAGGCACCGACCTGACCGTGGCCCGGGATCGCGCCCACGCCTTTAAAATGCTGATGGGCACTTAATCTCGGAGTCGTCTGTGCAATTGACCCAGGTGCCGACTTTCCCGATAAACTAACTGGGTTTGGCGATTCTGCCTGTCCCGCGTGTCTCCGGGACCGTCCGGTTGTTTTCCGCCGGATTCGAAGCACAGTATCCGCCCAGCTTAGTTTGGATCGCGCCCGCTGTTGGCGGTGGTGTTTCGCCACGGGTGCCGGAGGAATTATGTACGCTGTCATCCGCACTGGTGGTAAGCAGTACCGGGTTGCTCCCGGCGATGTGGTCAAGGTCGAGAGCCTCACGCCTGGCGACAATGGTGCCGTCGAATTCGGCGACGTCCTCGCCTTCTCCGGTGAGTCCGGCTCGGTGGTCAAGCCGAAGTCCGGCAAGGTCCTGGGTACCGTCGTTTCTGACGGCCGCGGCGACAAGATCCTGGTCTTCCACTTCAAGCGGAAGAAGCAGTACAAGAAGCTGCAGGGGCACCGTCAGGGCTACACCCAGGTGCGCATCAGCGAGATCCAGATCGACGGCAACAGCTACACCGCCTAATCGCGCGTAGCGCTATTTCACTTCCGCTTTGCGCGGATTCAGGAAGAACACATGGCACACAAAAAAGGCTTAGGCAGCTCGAAAAACGGCCGCGACTCCAATGCGCAGCGGCTTGGCGTGAAGATTTTTGCCGGTCAGGTGGTCACTGGCGGTTCCATCATCGTGCGGCAGCGCGGCACGAAGCTAAAGCCCGGCCTCAACGTTGGCCGCGGCACGGACGACACCCTTTTCGCGAAGATCGACGGGCGCGTGAAGTTCATCGATCGCGGTGGCCGGGGCCGGTTCGTTGCGGTCGAGCCAGTCGCCGCCGAGTAGCTCGCAAGCTTCTCCAAACACCCGGAAGGCCGGATTCTCCACGAATCCGGCCTTTCCTTTTCAGGCGCGCGGGTTCGCGCCTTTTCCCTGCCCTTCGCGCAACAAACAAAGCCCCAGGAAAATCCCGGGGCTTTTTGAATCGATGGAGGAAAAGATTTATCGAGGAGCGACCACCGGGTTCTTCGCGAGAACCCGATCGACTACGCCTTCGATGTCCTGCAGGAAGAAGCCCGTCGGGGCTCCCGCCATAACCGGCTCGGGCATCTGCCCAAGGCCTTTGGCCAGCGCGTTCCAGCGTGCCAGCATCGAGCTGGGGGGCAGCACGATGAGATTGCGCTCCGCCTCCGGCTCCGGCATCAGGAAGTAGACGGCCCAGGTGACCAGCACGACGGTCGTCATTGACTGATCGATAAAGTTGGCATAGCTGATGAGGCCGGGGCAACGTGCAGGAATGGCGGAATAGACGAGGTCAGCCAATGCCTGCAGGCCGAATCCCAATCCGAGGCCAAACAGCCGGCTGCGGAACGAGCGGCCGAGAGAATGAATCGTGAGAGCCAGGAACGCCAGGAGACAAAGCTCCATGACGCTGACGCAGCGCATCATCTGTACGCAGATAGGGCCGACCTTGTTGGCGCTGTCAGTATGCTGAGCCAGGGCGTTCGGAAGGGCGACGCCACCAACCGCAACCACGATCGAAACGACGCTGATCCAGCGGAAGGCCATCAGGCCGAGCCGGCGGAGTCCGGGTACCGGCTCCATCACCCGCTTGAAAACTTCCTGAACGACAAAGAAAATTGAGATGGTAATCGCGACGTAGGTGATCCAGAAGCCGTAGAAGTAAGCTTCGTAACGCACCGAGTGGGTTTCAGAAATCCCGCCGCCGAAATTGAAAACGACCTCGAGATACGCCAGGGAAGCGAGCCGCACCACCACATACGTGGCCATCGCAGGCAGACGCTGGGCCGATCTGGATTTGAAGAATGAGAACGCGGCCAGCGTTACCAGTATGGGTTCAAGTCTGATGAGTATCTCTTGCAGATGCTCCATCGCTTCCTCTCAGTCCTACGAGGATAGCGAAGTAACGTGACCGACTCAAGGGAAAAGCTCTTGAAAACACAGCATCGCGCTGCCACTTTCGTGGTAGCGCGATGACCATAGTCTTAAGCGCGGAGCGCTGTTTTTAGGCCTGCCAGCCTTTGCCGCCCGTGCAGGTAGCACCGGGGCTGCAGCTCGGGATCGGCATCGCACTGAACCAGCCCTTGCCGCCGGTGCAGGTCGCGCCGGGGCTGCAGCTGGGAATCGGCATCGCGCTGATCCAGCCCTTGCCGCCCGTGCAGGTTGCGCCGGGGCTGCAGCTTGGGATCGGCATTGCGCTGGCCCAGCCCTTGCCACCCGTGCATGTCGCGCCGGGACTGCAGCTTGGGATCGGCATCGCGCTCGCCCAGCCCTTGCCACCCGTGCATGTCGCGCCGGGGCTGCAGCTCGGGATCGGCATCGCGGCGACGACTGCCTGGTGACTCGGCGCCATCGGCACCGAACCAACGTGAGATGTTGCAAATGCAGCGGTCGCACCCGCGATACACATTCCGAGAATCAGCGTCTTAACGGCCTTCATGACTGAAGTACTCCTCAACGAAAGTTGTACTGCGCATCCACCGCAGTGGTACTGACTGCGCCATACAGTCAGGACTATAACTGCTAACGTGCCCCAGAGCTTTCGCTTGGCGGTATTATCTAAGTATTCAACAGCGATGGTTACCCCGGTACCACGTGCCGGCCTCTCAACCCCTATCCCGCGCACCACCCTCCCCGCCTTTCAGCCGCAGCGTTCCCAAACAATTGAAAATGGGCATCTTGCGGAAGAATAATAACCGCGCATCCTCGCCCGCATCCCAATCTCCGGCCTCGTTAGCCCAGCTTCGGAAGCTCTCCCAAAAACCGCTGACACGACGACCCTTCGGAGGGGTCGGGTGCGCCTCCCCGGTCGTTTGAACGGTTTTGGTGACTCTCGGGTGGGAACTTCCGAGCTAACGGTCCGAAGCTCCGGTTGCTATTTTGGTCAATAACTCCGGGCTCTCTTCTCTGCCGCTCGCAGAGCCTCTTCGACGGCCTTCTCGGCCCGCTTTCGCCGCGATTCCGGACTCTGATAGTAGAAAATTCCCATCAGATGGCCCCGCCGTTGCAACGGCGTCATCGCGCGCCACCCCTCGCGTGCCCTCGGCTGTCGCTGGAAGGCCACTTCGAGAATCGGTGGCGTGATCCGCTCCCCATCCATCGCCAGCATCATCCGCTCGACCCACAACTCGGCCCGTCCGCATCGGACCTCGGCGCTCTTCGGTTGTTCGATCTGATCGATGATCGCCTTCCGCATCGAGTCGCTGAGCTGCTCATAGAATTTTCGGACCGCTCGATCCTGCCGCAGCAGCTTCTCCAATTCGGGGGGATTCGCCTGCGGACGCTCTTCGAGATCGGGCTCGAGCGCCACTTCAGCCACATGTCCTGGGCGAACCTGGGCTCCCTTCTGCATCTTCTTGTTGACCAGCAGAATGTAGCTGCCGTCCCGCGCGCGAAAGAGCGACGTGCGAAACGCAAAGCCGTTGATCGTGCCCCGCACGCGCAAACGTTGCCGCTTCGGCCACACCTTCGTCGGGTCAAACGGAACCGTGACGACTGTCCACTTCAGGCCGGTGCCATCGGGCCGCAATGTGCCGCTGAACTTTCGCTTCGCGCTCACGCCCAAAGGATAACCGCACAGGCGTGAAACCCCGCCACCGCCAACCGGAGGCTCCTACGGCGTCGCCGGCAGCGTGGGCATGTTCGGAATCTGGTGGTCCTGCTGGAAGTTGTGCATTTCCACCGCGCCCCAGATGGCGAATCCGACCGCGGCTCCGATTCCGATGCCGGTAGCGACCCAGAAGCCGCGGCCGGGTCCGGTGCGCAGATCAATCACGTCGGCGTCGTTGATCGTGATCGGATCCGGATCGTTGAACAGCTGCAGGGTGAAGGAGTCCGTGTTGATGGCGATGATCCTTCCCACCAGTTCGACGCCATTGTTCATTTCGACTCCCACTGGGTTATCGATGCCGCGCTTCAGAATGCGCTGGTGGACCTTCGCCGCATCGAGCGGCTTCGCTTTCGCGAAGGCTGCAGGTGAAACCGTCAGGAGAAGAATCAGAAGGGAAGCAACGGAAGCAGCCAACCAGGAGAATCGACTGCGAAGACCCAATGCAGAAAAACCACCGACAGATTCCATGCTCTTGCCTCAGCATGGAGCTTTTGGTTTCGTCGATTAGGTTCGTTCCATGCTGTGTCAGAAGACGAACCACTTTGCAAATAGTTTCGCGCATCGAGCGCGGAGTTATGCTGCGCCACATGCCGGTTGGCGGCGGCTTCGCGTTATCCTGGAGGCATACGGAGGTCTTCCCTCATGGCTCGAACCGAATCCGCCATGCTCGCGCTGGGCACACACATCCCGGCGTTCTCTCTCAAGGATGTCCGCAGCAATCAGGCGCACACCAGCGACTCGCTTATGGGCCCTCAAGGCCTGCTGGTCATGTTCATCTGCTGCCATTGTCCTTTCGTCAAGCATGTTGAACAGCAACTGGCTCAACTGGCCGTCGACTTTCGCAGCTCCGGCATTGGGTTCGTCGCTGTGTCTTCCAACGACGCCGAAAACTATCCCGACGACTCGCCGGCTTCGCTGGCTGAACAGGCGCTGAAGCTCGGCTTCATCTTTCCCTACCTCTACGACGAGAAGCAGACCGTCGCCCACGATTTCGATGCGACCTGCACGCCGGACTTCTTTCTCTTCGATGGCCAGGGATTGCTGGTCTACCGCGGCCAGCTGGACTCCAGTCGGCCGGGGAACGATATTCCCGTTACGGGACGCGACCTGCGGGCGGCGCTGAAGGCGCTGGCCGCAGGGGAGCCGGTGAACGCGGAGCAGATGCCGAGCCTCGGTTGCAACATCAAGTGGAAGGACGACTGGCTGAACCGGCTGTAAGGGGCGCGGCGTGTTTTTTGGTCCAAAAGGGGGGTCGACCCCCATGCCTTGACCTGGAATCAGCGACATCCGGAGGGGTCACCCCTGTTAGGGGTGGCGGATTGATCAATGGGCATCCGGCCGAACCCCGTTTCGAGTGCGGGAGAGCGGTGATGTATGGCGAGACGGCCGTTTCATAGCAGAAATCATTGATTTCTCCGGGGCACAAGTTGCAAGTGTCGTGTTTTCATATGGGTGCGCGATGTTACAAGTTTGACAACATTTGGCCAGGCCAGTTTGCGAGGGCGAGGTCAGGGCCAGGCGGGCAACGATTCGATAGCGGGCGGTAGATTTCGCGGCCAAGTGGCTGTGTCTCCTCTGCGACGGCAAATGAAAAAGGCTCGCTGCGCGGCGAGCCTTTCGTTTTTCGTGTGGGAACACTTTCCCAGTGTCTTCAGGATCGCGCGCGATGATGGGGAGTGCAAGAAGAATCGGAGGGGATGACGGTACGGGGGTAATGGGGTGGATGGCCTGTTGTGAAGCAAATCGGATCAGCGCGTGGAACGATTGCGCCTCTGCAGAAGTGGAATTCGTTCGGCACGTGCGGCCCGCACCATATCTGCATCCAGGGTGGCCACCGACACGCCGCGGCGCTCTGCCAGTTCAAGGTAAGCGGCGTCGTACACCGTCAGGCGGTGCTCTCTCGCCAACCTTAAAATGTTCTCCTCCTCGGGAGAGTTATCGAGATGAACTGGCAGGTTCGCCAGGAACGCCAGGAATGATGCGGTGTTGGCGGGGTTCGCGCGCTGGCTCCGTTCTCTTGTGATCAGGAGGTTTCTTACCTCGTACCACCAGAGCCAGGGAGCGATGGCGGACTCGACAAGAAGCCGCTCGAATGCGACTTCCCCTGCGGGGTCGTTCTCGAGGAAGGCCCAGCTCGCGGTGATGGAGGCGTCGATGACGAAGGACATCAGCGTTTACGGCCCTCATCCCGAGCGGAGAGAAGCTCTTTCACTGTGATGCGGCCGAATTTAGGGCGGAGGGCGCGGATTCCGTCCATCGCGGCCTGGATCTCCGCCTGACGGCGCTCGGTCTCCGGAATGAGGCGTGCGATGGGTTTGCCATGTCGCGTGATGATCAAGGTGTCGCCACGCTCCACGTCGTCGAGGAGCTGAAGGAATTTTGTTTTGGCTTCCGAGGCCTGAATTTGCCGCATGCCCCATTGTCGACCAGTCATTTTGACCAGTCAAGTGCGTTATCGCTTTCTGGAAAAAGCCTGAGGGGGCTTTATTTGCGCCGACGGAGGTCCAGCAGAGCCTGGGGGGGAAGTCTCGCAGAAGAGCAATCTTCCCTCCGCCGCTGAAGCCGAATTCATTCTGCACCGCACTGCACGGCTGAAGACAGGGTGCGGAAGGAGGGCGCGACGGGCGCTGCAGGCGGAGAGGGAGATTTTTGGGGACCGGAGAGCGTTGTCTCGACTAGTATGGTGCCTTCCCTCGAAACCCACGGAGGCCTTTGATGCGCAGGATTCTTGCCTGTGTTTTCCTTTCCTGCTTTGCCCTGGTGGCCAGTGCCCAGCAGGCACTTACCAACGATTCCATCATCAAACTGGCGAAGGCCGGTCTCGCCGAAGATCTGATCATTGCCACGATCAACGCCAGCCCCGCCGCGTATGACACGAGCGCGAACGGCCTGATCGCTCTCAAGACGGCGGAAGTGAGCGACAAAGTGGTCGCCGCGATTATCTCGCGCAATGCCGGGGAGGCTCCGCCGACAGCGGCAGCCGCAGCGGCGCCCGCCACCGCATCCACCCCGGCATCGGCCCCGGCGGCTGCGGTGCCGGCAGCCGTCGATACGGTAGGCGTCTACTACCGCAACAAGGACGGTGCGTGGAATGAGGTGGACGCGGAGGTGGTGAACTTCAAAACCGGCGGCGTTCTTAAGCACGTCGGCAGCCTCGGTATCGTGAAGGGCGACCTGAATGGCAACATCGGCGGGATCGCCAGCCGCCTGCCGCTCCACCTGCCGGCCGAAAACCCATCTTCTACGTGCCGGAAGGCACATCGCCGGGCGAATATCAGCTGCTCAAGCTCCGCACCAATAAGGACACCCGTGAGTTCCGGTCCGTAACCGGCGGCGTTGCGCATGAGTCGGGCGGCGCGCAGCGCGACGACATTGCCGACTCCAGCCGCAAAATTGCGCCGCGCATTTATGAGATCACCCTGAACGACGGAATCGTTCGCGGGGAATACGGCTGTTTGCCTCCGGTGGAGGCTGGGTCGGGGAAGAACATGCAGTTCGGGGAAGATCTACACGTTTTCGATCAAGGAGTGAATGAGCGCGGAATAAAGTATCTGTTGCTGGCACATATTTGGGATGCTGGGCGGTTTGGTCGCGGCGATGTCCTCAGAGATCTGGGTGCCGTCGAGCAGGCTAAGGGAGGGCGTTTCGATCCTGCGAGTGCGCCTCTCGGGGCGGGCGCATCGCGCAGGATCGAACAAGGAAGGCGCTAGCGCGCCGACTTTGTACCGACACTTCCGGATTGGCGGCGACTCGGCCAGGACTCACCCAGTCTGCTCAGTCCAGCCTCTTCCCGGTGTATAGCGTGATGCACCAGGCAACGACCGCCCAGATCCCCGGCAACGCAGTAAGGACAAATGAGAATATCAGCGCGGCTTTGTAGAGGCGAACCCGCGGATGACCGCGGTAGAACCGCGTATCGACGATCCAGCCAAGCGAATAGCAGAGATTCGCAAAGAGGCCATAGAAGATTGGTCCAATGATCATGAGGATTGGCTCCTCGAAATCCACGCCGGGCTTTACCGCCAGCGAGCCAACACATTCAACGAGTAGCCAACTGGCGATGCCCACTGCGCCGACCATCAAGTTGTAGCGGAGGCGACGGGCCTCCCACCATTTGATAAATCTCTGCGGCTATATGCCGCAGTGGGGGTATCGATGGTGTCCGAAGACATGCTTGCAAGTATGCGGTTTGTGACGCCGACATCTATTCTGCCCATTGAAGCGGATTGTTCGTGGGTTGTCGGCAAGTGGGGATTTCGTTGGAACGGTGCGGAAAAAAGCCTGTGAGATTTCTCTCGCAGGCCTGAGGTCTGAACGTCTGAACCGAAGCGTGTTGATTCAAGAATGCCTGGGAGGATCTTACGCCTTGCTGATGGCTACTCCGTGCTCGATGGGAATTCCGGTGGAAGCGGGGTCGGGGAAAAACATGGCCAACTCGGGTAAGATCTACACGTTTTCGATCAAGGAGTGAAGGGTCGCTGTTTCCGGCGATCTTCGTCAGCCTTCGGTGGGCGCGCCCATGCAGGAAGGAAGATGGCAAGCGCTCCGCCCAGCGAGTAAGCGACGGCGGCGGTGCAGGGCGTGGTGAAGAATAGCTCCGACAGACATTTGGAGGAATCCGCATTGCTGTTCGGTGCCGAAGAATGCGTGGAGCACATATTGCTGCTTCGATTCGTGAGCCAAGCGGGGGTCCCACGCGTGGCCTTCTCTGCCGATGGCGAAGGCGAGAAAGAGAAGCCCTGCGATCCCGAAAAGCAGGGGGGCTGGGTCTTTCCGTCTGCGGTTTCACCAGGAGAGCCATCACAAATGCGGTGGCCGCAATGCAAGGGAAAAGCTGGCGATGTGCGTTTGCTCGTAGTAGCCGCTCAGCAGGACCTCGGAAATCCGATTGCGAGAGCAAAGCCAAAAAGGATGGTGTGCAGAATGAGAGTTGCGACAGTGTGCCATCCGGCTTCGCAGATCATCGACAGAGGCATAACGTCAGTCGATGAACAGCGTAACCTTTCCGGCGAAGGCCGCGGCTGAAGCCGCTTCAATTGTGGCCATTGCTCCATGGCCTGAAGGCCATGGCTTCTACCGCCGCCTCGCTTCGCGAGGCCTTATGCAGATTGCACACCAAGCGCCAGGAAACCGAGGTGGGAGTGATTGCGAGAAAAAGGCCTGCGCATTTCTCTCGCAGGCCTCAGTGTCTTAACGTCTCAACCCGAAGCGTGTGGACTTAGACTGCCGGCCCGACTCCTTACGCCTGGCCGATGGCTACGCCGTGCTCGATGGCGAATTCCGGCGCGGCTGGCGACTTCGAACTGCAGCGTGTTCGATCCTTTGTGGGCGTCGATGCGCACGTGGTCGCCGTGCAGCACCTCGCCGTCGAGGATCTTCATCGCCAGCGGATCCTGAACGATTCTTTGGATCGCGCGCTTGAGCGGCCGCGCTCCATAGGCCTCGGTCGTAGCCGGCGGTGAAGATAGCTGTGCGCGCCGCCTGGGTCAACTCATGGTGATGTGCCGATCGGCCAGCAGTTTTCGAAGGTCTTCGAGGCGCAGATCCACGATGTGCTGAACTGCTCTTCGCCCAGTGGACGGAAGATGACGACGTCGTCGACGCGGTTGAGGAACTCGGGACGGAAGTGCTCGCGGAGCACTTTCATCACGCTCTCGTGTCGCTTGTCTCGAGGTCGTCTCGTCCTTCAACGCATCGCCGGTCAGAATCCTGCCGCCCAGGTTCGAGGTCATGATCAGGACCGTATTTTTGAAGTCCACCATGCGGCCTTTGGAGTCGGTGAGGCGGCCGTCGTCGAGAACTTGTAACAGTACGTTGAACACATCCGGGATGCGCCTTCTCGATCTCGTCGAAGAGGATGACGGAGTAGGGCCGGCGGCGAACGGCTTCGTGAGCTGACCGCCTTCGTCGAAGCCGACGTAGCCCGGAGGCGCGCCGATCAGGCGAGCCACGGCATGTTTTTCCATGTACTCGCTCATGTCGAGGCGGATCATCGCCTGCTCGTCGTCGAAGAGGAACTCAGCGAGCGCGCGGGCGGTTTCCGTTTTTCCGACGCCGGTGGGGCCGAGGAAGATGAACGAGCCGATGGGGCGCTTGGGATCGCTGAGGCCTGCGCGCGAGCGGCGGATGGCGTTGGCAACGACCGTCAGCGCGGCGTCCTGACCGACGACGCGATCCTTGAGGCGCTCTTCCATCTGGACGAGTTTTTTGACTTCGCCTTCGAGCATGCGCGAGACGGGGATGCCGGTCCACTTGCTGACGATCTTCGCGATGTCTTCTTCGTCGACTTCTTCCTTGAGCATGCGCGGCGCGCCGCCTTTGCCGTCCTGCAGCGCGTTCAGCTTTTTCATTTCGGCTTCCAGTTCGGAAGATCGCCGTACTGAATCTGCGCGGCGCGCTCGAGGTTGCCGCGGCGCGTCTCTTCGTCGGCCTCGAATTTGAGGCCTCGATCTGTTCTTGAGGTCGCTGAGGCGGGTGATGGCCTCGCGTTCTTTGGTCCAACGGGCGCGGAGGGCTGTGGACTTCTCGCGGAGCTGGGCGATTTCGCGCTCGACATGCTCGAGACGCTCTTTCGAGTTCGTATCGGTTTCGCGCTTGAGGGCGGCACGCTCGATTTCGAGCGAGGTCGCCTCGCGCTCCAGCGCGTCGATTTCCGCCGGGTACGGAGCCGATTTGAATCGCGAGCGAAGCTGCGGCTTCGTCGACGAGGTCGATGGCCTTGTCGGGGAGGAAGCGGTCGGAGATGTAGCGGTGCGAGAGGGTGGCGGCGGCGACGATGGCCGAGTCGCGGATGCGGACCTTGTGATGCGATTCGTAGCGCTCTTTCAGGCCGCGCAGGATCGCGATGGTGTCCTCAACGTTGGGCTCGCCGACGTAGACGATCTGGAAGCGGCGCTCGAGAGCGGGGTCCTTCTCGATGTACTTCTTGTACTCATTCAGCGTGGTTGCGCCGATGGCACGGAGCTCGCCGCGGGCGAGGGGCGGCTTGAGCATGTTGGAGGCGTCGATGGCGCCTTCGGCTGCGCCGGCGCCGACCAGCGTGTGCAGCTCATCGATGAACAGGATGATTCGCCCGTTCGACTCCTCGATTTCTTTCAGGACCGCTTTGAGGCGGTCTTCAAACTCGCCGCGATACTTTGCGCCGGCCAGCATGGAGCCCAGGTCGAGGGAGATAACGCGCTTGTCGCGCAGGATGTCGGGCACATCGCCGTGGACGATGCGGCGCGCGAGGCCTTCGACGATGGCTGTTTTGCCAACGCCAGGCTCGCCGATGAGCACGGGATTGTTCTTGGTCCGACGCGAGAGGACCTGAATGACACGGCGAATTTCTTCGTCGCGCCCGATGACGGGGTCGAGCTTGCCGCGGCGGGCCAGTTCCGTGAGGTCCTTCGCGTATTTCTCCAGGGCCTGGTATTTTGCTTCGGGGTTCTGGTCGGTCACACGCTGACTGCCGCGCACGGTGGCGAGGCTTTTGAGGACCGCATCGTGCGTCGCTCCCATGGAGGCGAGCAGGAGCTGCGCGCCGTCATTCTTGAGGCGCGTAAGGGCGAGCAGCAGATGCTCGGTGGAGACGTAGTCGTCCTTGAACTGCTCGGCCTCTTTGAAGGCCGACTCGAAAACCTGGTTGAGGGCGTTGCTCGCGCTGGGCTGCGTCGAGGCGCCGCTGACTTTGGGCAGCTGGCTGACGGCTTCCTGCGTCTTGATGTCGAGCTGGCCAACCGGCACACCGATTTTGTCGAGGACGGCCGGAATCACGCCCTCTTTGTCACTGAGAAGCACCGCCAGCAGATGCAGCGGCAGAATTTCGGGATTGCCGTTTTCTGCGGCGAGCTGGCTGGCGTTCTGCACCGCCTCCTGCGACTTCACCGTAAATTTGTCCCAACGAATTGCCATGAAAAACCTCTTAGGGATCAGGGATTAGGATGATCCGCACCGTTCCCCGTACTCCACAATCTTCGTCAATTTATAAAATGACGCGGGAGGAAGCGCGCTCCCTCCCGCTCGATATTGCTCGCAATCCGCGGAGGATTGCAAAGCGCCGGCGCGCTCACGGCTCGCCGTTTCGCTGCTTTACGCAGCAGTCTTCACGTCCTTCCTGGCGGCTTCGAGGCCAGGCGCACCGACCTGCACTTTGATCTGCTTCGGCCTGGCCTCGACCCGCTTTTCGAGCTGGATGTTGAGCACGCCGGCGTCGTAGCTGGCCTTCACGTTCTCCGGATTCACCGTATTGGGAATCGTGAACGAACGATAGAAGCTGCCGTAGCGGCGCTCAATCCGGTGGAAGTTTTCTTCCTTCTCTTCCTTCTCGAATTTGCGCTCGCCTTTGACGGTGAGCAGGTTGTTTTCCAGCTGAATGTCCAGGTCACTTTCCTTCATGCCCGGGACTTCAAGCTTGAGTGTGATTTTGTGCTCATCCTCGTAAACGTCGACCGGGGGCACGAAAGCGGTAGTGGCGAGGACGTCGCCCTCGTTGCCACGGCCGTAGTCCTGGAATGCCGAGTTCAGGCGGTTCTGGAGGGCCAGAACGTCGCGGAAGGGATCCCATCTTGTGATTGCCATAGCTACTTCCTCCACATCAGATTTTTGAGAGTTGGGGCCATCTCCAGGACCTTGCAGGGTCTCACTGGAGTGGCCGGACACAACATCTGATGGTTACTATAGCATTGTGGATGCAGAAAATCTTAGTGATTTATTGTCAATATAAATACGCTGAAATAGAACGACTTACAGGATGATTGCGTTGTGTGGCGGCGTTTAGTAGATCAACTTCAGCGAGAATTGCAACTGGCGCGAGGTGCCGGCGGTCTTGCTGATGACCCCAAAGCCGGAACCCTGGAGGGTATTCGCGGGCAGGCCCATATTGACGATGTTGAAGACGTTGAAGAACTCGCCGCGGAACTGGACGTCGGCCTTCTCCACGCCGTTGGCCCGCCGTCCGATTGCGGTGTCCTTGATGACGGCGTAGTCGAAGTCGTAGTAGGCGGGGCCGCGGAAGGTATTGCGGCCGAGGGTGCCGAAGCGGCCGGAGTTGGGACCGGTTCCGCCGGCGAGTCCGATGGGGATCGAGAAGAAAGAGGATGCGTTTTCGGCACCGCGCCCGAAATAATCCTCACGCCGGCGTGAGGAGCTTTTCGCAGTCGAGAGACGCGGCGTGGCGATGGGGTCGGGGCGGTCGGCTCCCTGAGTTCCAAACCCGGTCTGCTGGATTCCGGAGTAGACGGTGAAGGGGGCGCCGCTGGAGATGGACGAGATGCTGAGGAGTTCCCAGCCGGAGGACCAGGGCCGAATCCGCGGACCATTCAGCCAGCCGAGTGTTTGGAGATGCAGATCCTGGGCGGCGCTGATGCTGAAGCCGTGGGTGACGTCGAAGCTGGATGGGCCTTTTTCCGGATGGGTATTGAAGGGATCCTGGGGAAGGGGCAGCGCCGTGGCTCCGGTGGAGCCGGTGCCGCCGACCACCGAGCTGGTGTCGTCGAGAGATTTCGCCCACGTATAGCCGGCCTGCAATCCCGGCCCGCCATGCTTGACGGTTCCCGAGAGCGAAGTCTGCAGCGCGTGATAGGAGGAGTGGGCCGTATTCTCAATCACGGTTTCGAGCCCGAAGCCGCCCGTCACTGCGCCTGTGCTGTCGAAGGTCGTGTAGGGCGCGAATCCACGCTCCGCTCCTGGGTAGGCGTTCGGATATGCGGACCGCGGCAAGCGGAAGCTGGCCGTGCCCACGTAGCCCGCGTCCGCAGTGAGTCCGAAGAAAGTCTTCTCGAGGCCCAGCGTCCAGGTTTGCAGAAACCCATCGCCGAAGTGCCGGTCGATGGCGCTGAGGCTGAGCAGCGAGAGCTGATGCCCCGGCGCCAGCGATGCGAGGTCGTTCTGATAGCGGTTGACGTCCATCGGAGTGTTGGCAGGGAGCTTCTTCAGCGGCCAGGTCTGAAACACATTTTGGCCGCTCGGCGTGTAGGTTTGGGGCAGCTGATCGGGCGTGATCCGGAACCCATAGGCAACCTCGCCGCTCTTCGAAGCATTGACGCGCGGATACACCGCGAAGGGCGTTGAGCCGGTGAGGAAATTGTCCTGCCAGATGTTGGGAGGAATCACTGTGATGGCGCCACCGGCATGGACATGCACGTCATGGGGCGCATTCCAGCTGACCTGCACCCGCGGACTCCACCCATTCCAACCGGACCGATAGCCCGGCTGAGGATTGATCAGATACTGCTGCGGCGTTCCGGGCGGGGGCGCGACTTCGAGAAAGCTGGAGGTGCGATGGGCGCGCTCGGTGATGGGCGCGTAGACCTCGTAGCGCAGTCCGTAGTCGAGGGCCCAGCGGTCGTTGATCTTCCAGCTGTCCTGGAACCAGACGTTCACGTCGTTGCGACTGATGGCGGCGGGGCCAGTGTGCGCGCCGCTGGAAACTTCGGGCGGAGCGACGACGACGGTGTATGAATACGGATAGCCCACCAGCAGGCTGGCCAGGGTGTTGGGCAACGGATCGCCAGGATTGACGTTGTGCAGCCCGCTCGCTGAGGGGATGAAGATGGGCGAGTAGACGGTGCCGCCTCCGAAGTCATACTCGCCGTTCGGGCTGATGCCGAAATAAGTTGAGTCCCGGTTGAGCCGCGCTTCCACGCCCCACTTCCAGGTGTGCCGCGCGTGGATCCAGGTGAAGTTCTGCTGTCCCTGAAACAGATTTCCGTACGCCTGCATGACGGATCCGGCCGCCAGATCGAATCCCTCGTAGAGGCCGTCGTTGAACTTGACCGCGGGATCGACATGGTTCGGGGTCGGAAAGCCCGGCGTCGTCCGCGTGATGCTGAAGACCGACTCCCAGGAGAAGTGCGGGGACTGGGTGCGGGTGTAACGGAACTCAACGTTGCGCTGGCGATCGACATATTGCACGCCAAAGGTTTTGTCGATGGTGGTCTGATCCGGATTGGTGGTCGGCCCGGTGAGGTTGTCGTAGTTAAAGCGCCCGAGGAACGCACCCTTCTCGCCCAGCTTCTGATCGATGCGGATGGAGAACTGATCCGCGTTCGTCACGACGTTCGACGGCACGGCGTAGGTGCGGGCTCCATAGGCTCCGGTGGGATTGTTGGGCATGGGATACCGCTTCAGAACCGCCGCGATATCCGGGTTCACCGGGACGTTGAGTGTGTCGGTGCTTCCATCCGAATACTTGACGACATCCTGGCCGGCGCGTTCGGCTGCCGTTGGCATGGGGAGCACCTGCGTGGTGCCGAGGACCTGGCGGAAGCCCTGATACTGGCCGAAGTAAAACGTCTGGCCGCGGCCGTCATAGAGATGCGGGAGCACCACGGGGCCGCCATTGGTGAAGCCAAACTCGTTGCGCTTGAACGGTGGAATGCGGCCGGGCTCGGCGATGGAGGGATAGTCGAAGTAGTTGCGGGCATCGAGCGCCGAGTTGCGCAGGAATTCGAACGCCGATCCGTGAAAGCCTTCTTTGCCGGAACGAGTAACGATGTTGGTGAACCCGGCTGCACCGCGACCGATCTCCGCCGGCATCCAGCCGGAACTCGACTGCAGCTCCTGGATCGCATCGACGTTGAAATTGGTGAAGGTGCTGCCGCCCATCTCCGGATCGCTCACGTCGGCGTCATCCATGGCGAACACGGCTTCGACGCCGCGCTGGCCGTCGATCGCGAACTGCTGCGTGAAGTTAGTGGCGCCATTGGCGTCGGTCATGGTGCCGGCGGCGAGAAGGAGGAGGGTGCTGAAGTCGCGGCCGTTGAGCGGGAGGGAGCTGACGGATTCGCTGGAGAGCTTCTCGCCGCCTGTTGTCCCGGTTGTAGTCGTACCGCCTGCCGGCCCGGCTAACTGCAGAGCATTTGCATTCGTAACCGTGATGGTTACGGGAGCTGCCGTGAGTTGTACGGGGATAGCATCCGTCGCCGGCTTGCCGCTGCGTTCCACGACAACACCAAAGCGACCCGGAGGAAGCCGCTGAAAAACAAAACTCCCATCGCTGGTCGTTGTCGCACGATAGGAGGCGAGGTCGCCCGTAAGAACCACCGTCGCATCCGCAACCGGCTGACCGGAATCCGACCGCACCACACCACTCCAGGCAACCGTTGCCTGCGACCAGGCTGTTCCGGCCGCCAGCCAGCAGCCCACGACCACCATGAGCCACCGCAACACGCCACACCGCGACTGCTGTTTTCCGAATCCCGTTCGCTTATCCCTGCTCATAGCCCAACCCCACTCCGTAAGCTAACAGGGGGTTGGAAATTCCACGCTTTCCAGGAAAACCGGCCCCGTGCCGTCGGCTAGTATAACGTTTTAGTAGCGGCTTTTTGCAAACTTTGTCCCGGCTGGTGTTCCGTTCGTCACAGGCGCGCGCTTATCGGGATCGCCCCTTGCCAAACTGCCCTACAATCAGACATTCC
Organism: uncultured Acidobacteriaceae bacterium; assembly: GCA_963705765.1. Taxonomy (GTDB): domain Bacteria; phylum Acidobacteriota; class Terriglobia; order Terriglobales; family Acidobacteriaceae; genus Palsa-343. The sequence continues at coordinate 33,141 of CAVPKU010000026.1, forward strand.
AATCCCGAGGCTGCCCGTGATCGCTCTCGCTCAGGACATCCGCTTCGCCCTCCGCATGCTTTTCAAGTCGCCCGCGTTTGCGATCATCGCAATCCTGACCCTCGCGTTAGGGATCGGCGCAAACACGGCGCTCTTCTCGGTAGTCAACGGTGTTCTGCTCAATCCGCTGCCCTACGCGCAATCCGGCCAACTGGTCGCCATCAACGAGCGCAACGCCGGCATGTTGCAGGCGCCCACCAGCTATCTGAATTTCCTCGACTGGCAGAGCCAGAACCGCACCTTCTCCTCCATGGCGATGTATCGCCACGAAGATTACAACTTCACCGGAACGCATGGCCCCGCGCAGCGCGTGAACGGCTTCATGATTTCCGCGCAGTTTCTGTCCACCCTGGGCGTGCACCCTGCGGTGGGGCGCGACTTCAATCCCGGCGACGATCACCTGGGTGCTGCGCCAATCGTTTTGCTGAGTGATGGCTTCTGGCATCGGCAGTTTGGCGGGTCGTCTGCGATTCTCGGGCACGTGATCACGCTGAACGGCGCCGATTACACCGTGGTGGGCGTTCTGCCGCCGAGCTTTCTTTTCTACGGGACGGATCGCGATGTCTACATCCCTCTTGGCCAGTGGAACGATCCCTCGTTCCGCGACCGGCGCGTCGACGAGAGCGCTCACGCCATCGGCCGCCTCCAGCCGGGCGTCACGCTGGCCCAGGCGCGCAGTGATATGGACACCATCGCGCACCACCTCGCGGTGCTTTATCCCGAGGCGGACAAGGACGTGGGCATCTCCCTCGTTTCGATGAAGGAGGATATTGTCGGCAATGTGCAGCCGGTCCTCCTCGTCCTGCTGGCGGCGGTTGGATTTCTGCTGCTCATTGCGTGCGCCAATGTAGCCAGCTTGCTGTTGGCGCGGTCCATGGCACGCTCCGGTGAGTTCGCGATTCGCTCTGCGCTGGGCGCGGGCCGGGGGCGGCTGATCCGCCAGCTGCTGACGGAGAGCGTTTTGCTGGCTGCGACCGGAGGTCTCCTCGGACTCGCGCTCGCTTATTTCGCGACCCGAGCCATTACCACCGCACTGCCGGCTGAGTTGCCGCGCGCGACGGACGTCGCCATCGATGGGCGCGTTCTGCTGTTCACGCTGGGCATGTCGCTGCTGGCGGGTGTTGTGTTCGGGCTGGCCCCTGCACTCAAAACCTCGCGCACCAATCTGCAGGAAGTCCTGCGCCAGGCCGGACGTGGAGCCGCTGGAGCGCGTCACCGTTTGCAGGGGCTCTTCGTTGCTGCTGAAGTTGCGCTCGCTATCGTTCTCCTCATCGGCGCTGGATTGATGCTGCGCACCTTTGCGGCTTTGTGGAAGGTGAATCCCGGCTACAACCCGGATCACGCCATCACGTTTTCTGTTTCGCTGCCTTCGAATGCGAAAACCACTGCGGCGGAAACCCGCGCCCGGCTGCGGCAGTTCGATGCTGCGATGCGCGCCATTCCGGGAGTTGAAGCCGTGTCGGTGACGCTGGGATCGCGGCCGATGATTCACGACTCAGCGCTGCCCTTCTGGATCGAAGGAGAACCGAAGCCGGACAACGATAACGATATGCACCCGGCGATGTTCTATCTGGTGGAATCCGGGTTTCAGAAGGCGATGGGGATGACGCTGTTGCGCGGGCGGTTCATCTCCGATCACGACGACGAGAACGCACCGACGGTAATCGACATCGACGATATGCTGGCGCGGAAGTATTTTCCGGGTAGGGATCCGGTCGGCCAGCACGTGCACCTGTCGCAGTTCGATATGGAGGCGGAGATTGTCGGCGTGGTGGGGCACGTCCGGCAATGGGGTCCGGGGAACGATCCCAAATCGGCGATTGAAGCGCAGTTCTACTACCCGATGATGCAGCTGCCGCCCAAGCTGATGCCGCTGGTTGCGACGGTGACCGCAGTGGTGCTGCGCACGCACGACGATCCTGCTGCGGTGATGCCGTCGGTACGGCGAGCGGTCGGGCAGATCGATCCCAACGAGATTGTTTACGCCGTGGAGACGATGAACGGGGTGATTGCACGCTCGTTCGCGGCGCGGCGGCTTTCGATGATTTTGCTGGCGGCGTTTGCGGCACTGGCGCTGGGGCTTTCGTGCATCGGAATCTACGGCGTGATCTCGTATCTGGTCGGCGAGCGCACGCGGGAGATCGGCGTGCGGATGGCGTTGGGGGCGCAGCGGGGAGACGTTCTGCGTCTGGTGCTGGGGCAGGGTGTGAAGATGGCTTTGGTTGGCGTTGTTGTGGGGATTGCGCTGGCGTGCGGGTTGACGCGGTTGATGAGCGCGCAGCTCTATGGGGTTTCGCCGCGCGATCCTCTGACGTTTGCTGCCGTGGCTTTGGTGTTGATCGCGGTCGCGCTGGCGGCCTGCTATATACCGGCGCGCCGGGCGGCTTCCGTCGATCCAACAGAAGCGCTGCGCGCGCAATAGGACATTGGCGAAACGGGTTTGCCTGGACGGCGAGTGCTAGTCGGTTCTGAGCGCCCTCGCTGGATCGACGGTGGCTGCGCGCCGGGCTGGGACGAATCCAGCAAGGCCGGCGACCAGGCAGATGATTGCGATGCCGATGCCGTACACCGCCGGGTCCGCTATAGAGACGCCGAAGAGCTGGCTGCGCACCGCACGCGTCGCCAGGATCGCGATCGGGATCGTTACCAGCATCGCGCCGCCCGCCAGCGCCATGACCTCCCACAGAATCAGCCGCACCACAGTCGTGCGCTGCGCGCCGAGCGCCATGCGGATGCCGATCTCGCGGGTCCGCTGCGCTGTTGAGTACGCCAGGATTCCATAGAGGCCGATACCGGCGAGGATGGTTGCGAGGACGCCGAAAGCTGTCGCGAGCAGGGCCGTGGTCCGCTCGGTAGAGATACTGTCGTCGATCGTCGCTCGCATCGTGTGCAGGTTCGCCACGATGAGCTTGGAATCGATGTTGGCGATGGCGGAGCGAATGCTGTTGGCGGTGGTGCCGGGATCCTGCCAGGTACGGATGTAGAAGATGAGGCCGACGGCGCGCGATTCCTGCGCGAAGAGGGTATAGCTGGTCGGCACGATGGGATCGCGGACGCTGGTGTGCTTCACGTCCCTCACAACGCCGACGATGAGGGAGTCGCTCTTCGGACGGCGCGGACGGGTAACGTGATGGCCAAGCGCCGCGCCGGTGCTGCCGAAGAAGTGCTTCGCGAAGCTCTCGTTCACGATGGCGACCTTGGTTGAGGTCGCGGTATCGCCGGGGTTGAAGTATCGGCCCGCCAGCAGCTGAATCCCAAGCGCCTGCATGTAGCCGTCGCTGACCCAGGGCAGCTCCACGGTGTAATCCTCGTTGGGCGGGGGCGTGTAGCCGGTGACTTGTACATCTCCATCGACGCCGTCTCCGGCGAGATCTTCGTCGTTGGTCGCTCCAGCGCCGCGAACCCCAGGGAGAGCGGCGATGGCATCGAGCGCGCGCTGCTCGACGGGAGCGACGCTGGTTGCCGGGTCGCCGGCGAGTGCCGGATCGAGCTCGAAGGAGAGAAGATGATCGGTTTCGAATCCGGCATTGACGTTGCGCAGGTTGCCGATGGTGCGGACGAACAATCCGGCGCCCACGATGAGGAAGAGGCTGAAGCCGATTTGCAGGGCGACACAGGTGCGCCGGAAACGCAGCGAGCCGCCGACTTCGGACCGGCCCTGGCGGAGCGACTCGGCGAGTTTGGGGTTCCGGAACTGGGCTGCGGGAGCAAGGCTGAAGAGGAGGCTGGCGACCAGCGTTGCGGCCACGGTGAACAGGAGCACACGCCAGTCTATGGTCGGCGAAAAGGCGTGCTGGTTGCTGGTGTCGCCCATGGACATCCAGCGGATGAGCAGACGAAGCGCTTCGGGCGCCAGAGCGAGGCCGATGGCGGCTCCGGCGAGCCCGAGCAGGATGCCTTCAGCCAGCAACTGGCGCATCACCTGGCCGCCGGTGGCGCCGAGGGCAAAACGAACGGAAAATTCGCGCGCGCGGGTGGCGGCGCGCACCAGAAGCAGGCTGGCCACGTTGACAATGGCCATGAGGATGACCAGCAGCACCATGCCCATGACGATTTTGAGCGGCGTCTGGACACTATCGCGCAGCGGCGAGAAGCCCTGGGCGCCTGCCTCGGTATTCAGGTGAGCCCTGGTGATAAACCCGTCGCGTGCTTTTGCCGACTGGTCGTTGAGCTGCGTGAACTCGTCGGTACGCAGATCGCGGAACAGCGAGTTCATGGAGGCGGTCGCCTGGTTTGCGTTCACACCCGGTTTCAGCCGTGCGACGATATTCATCCAATACGATTTGTGGTCGCTGAGGAAGTCCCACTCCGGCTGGACCGTCTTTTGCATGGTGAGGGGGACATAAACCTCGGGCAACTCGCCCCAGACCATGCTGTGAAACCCAGGTGCGGAGACGCCGAGGATGGTGAACGGTGCGCCGTTGATGAGCATGGTCTGGCCCACGACCTGGGCTTCGGCCAGGTGGGATTTCCAGTAGTCGAAGTTGAGAACCGCGACCGGATTCGCGCCGGGTGCGGTTTCGTCGCCGGAGACAAAGAGGCGGCCCATGGCGGCCGGCACTCCAAGGACGTCGAAGTAATTGCCGCTGACCATCTCTGCGCTCGCGGTTTCGGCCCGGTTGTTCCAGGTGACGCCGACCGCAATCGGCGCCGCGCCGATGACACCGCTGAAGACGGTGTTGCGATCGCGCAGGTCTTTGTACATCGGGTAGGAGAAGGAGTGACGATGTCCGGGGGAATCGCCTCCGTGGCCCTCGATGTGTCCCGAGACGTCTCCGGCAAAACTGAGGACGACCAGTTGGCCTGGATCCTTCACGGGAAGGGACTGCATGAGGGCCTGGTCGAGGAGGCTGAAGATCGTGGTGTTCGCGCCGATGGCGAGCGCGAGCGTGAGGACCGCAACCGCGGTGAACATGGGATTGCGCGCCAGGCCACGGGCGCCGTAGCGCAGGTCGCGCCACAGGGACTCCAGCGTCCAGATGGGGCGCTGTTCGTGAGCCTGTTCGCGGGCGCGCTCTTTTCCGCCGAAGGCGATGGCCGCTCGCCGCCGTGCCTCTTCCGGTGTCATACCCCGTGCCATATTCTCCTGCGCCTCCCGCTCCAGATGAAACTGGATTTCCTCATCGACTTCTCTGCGTCTCTTCCCCAGGAAGAAGTATTTCGTCCGTGACCAGATTTCAGCGAACATCGAAGGAACCTCCTCAGATGCGCTCGAGCACGAGATTCACGGCTCCGGTGAGCCGCACCCAGTTTTCCAGCTCGGCTTCCAGTTGCTTCTTGCCGGCTGCGGTGAGCGAGTAATAGCGCGCGCGCCGATTGTTTTCCGAAGCGCCCCATTGGGCGCGAATCCAGCCTTTGTACTCCAGCCGGTGGAGCGCCGGATAGAGCGAACCCTGGCCGATCTGGAGGACGTCGTTCGAGACCTGCTGGATGCGCTGGGCGATGGCCCAGCCGTGTTCGGCTCGCAGAGCGATGGACTTGAGAATGAGCATGTCGAGCGTGCCCTGGAGCAGATCGGATGATGGCGGCATGTGTCTCCCCTCGACGTTCGACAACAGAACGGACAGGATCGCGCCGGCTCTTGTCGAATGTCAAGGGGAAGGTGACGAGTGGGCCGGGGCGGGGAACGACGGAAAAGCCGTTGCCCGATAGTTTCAAAGGTATCGATTGCTCCTCCCGCTCCGAATCACGTAGGTTGAGAGACACTTGTTCTTTATCTGAACGAGCAGGAGTGAACCAACACGTGCCCTTCACTCGCCGGTATCAGAAACGGGTTCCCCATTTCGCCTCCCCTGTTATTTCCAGTTTGTTATCGATCACGGCCTCCATGCTTCTGCTCAAGGTGCTCCTGCGCAGCGGAATGATCGTCTGGGGATATGTCCTCGTCGCATTGATCCCGATTTTGGCTCTTGTCCAGCTGATCAGAATGTATCGCGTGTACAAGGTGGCGTACCCGAGGGCACTGGCCGGGGATGTTCCATCGAGGAAGAATCTGATCGAGATGGTCAACAGCTACTACCTCATGAACTTAGCTGTTTTTATAGCTGTGGCACTGATCGTGGTGTCCCACCCTCGCTGACACATTGTCGATGGATGTTTATGCAGCGGCCACAGAGTCCCGGACGAGCCTTCCGGCGCCGGCCGCGTCTCTCGCCATATGACAGGACTGGATAGGGAAAGCGCGAACTCCGGCAAGGTTCGATTCGTACCGTCACGCATGAAGCGTTGGGGCCGCACAGCCATTCGTCTGACGGCAACCGCGGCGTGCCTGTATCTGCTGATCTCGGTGATCGCCGGCTGGGAGCTGGCGCAGATGGCGCTTCATCCGGGGCACAGGACTCCGCCGCCTGCTGCACCGGCATGGATGCACTTGCAGGTTATCGATCCGACCATCCAGGCTGCCGACGGAGCGCAACTCGAGGCGTGGTATTTCCAGCCGGTACACCCGAACGGCACGGCGATCATCCTGCTGCACGGCATGGGCGATACGCGCCAGGGTGTTGCCGGGTATGCCTCCATGTTCCTGCAGCACGGCTACTCGGTTCTCCTCCCGGATTCGCGTGCGCATGGCGCCAGTGGCGGGACGATCGCCACTTATGGGGTCCTCGAGCGAGATGACATCCGTCGCTGGGCTGCATGGCTCCGACCCCAGACTCCCGGGTGCGAGTACCTCTTCGGCGAATCGATGGGAGCGGCCATCGCGATTGAGGCCAGCGCGGTGACGCCGGGAATCTGTGCGGTGATTGCGGAAGCCTCTTTCGCTTCGTTCCGCGAGATTGCCAATGATCGCATCTCGCAGTGGACGCATCTGGGCCTCTGGTTTCCCAAAACGCTTGGCGCTCCCGCCCGCGAGCTGGCGTTCCTCGATGCTGCTGTTCTGGACCACGTCTATCTCGCCGATGCCAATCCTCTGCACGCTATCCGCGCGTCGCAGGTGCCGACCCTTCTGATCTGCGGGACGGCCGACGACAACATCCCCATGCGCCATTCGCTCGAATTATTTCGCGCCGGAGCCTCTCATTCCCAGCTCTGGATCGTCGAAGGAGCAGAGCACACCGGCGCATCCGACGTAAATCCACAGGAATTCGAACGACGCGTTGTAGGTTGGTTCGAGCAGCACAATCGGCCGTTCTGAAACAGAGAATCGCCAGGGAACGTACCTGGGTCGGGCCGGCGCCCCGCGATTCAGTCCCGGCCATTACTATGGATGAGGAGGTTCCCCGCGCGAATGGTTTCTCGCAATCGGTTGTGGCCTGGTCTTCTTTCTTTGGCGGTCGTTTTTTCCTGTACGGCGGCGCGTGCGCAAAAAGCACTCCACAACGATGACGTCTCGATTGGGGGCTTCTATCAGTTCACGTCGAATGCGAGCGGCAACGGAATCACCGATACCGCGACCCACTCGGTGGGCGGCGAAGCAGCGTTCAGCCACAGCTATAACCCGCTGCTCGGGTGGCAGGCCTCCTACGACTACAGCCGCTTCACGGAGCGCTATACCGGTCAGGCCTTCGGCTACCAGCACAACCTGCATGTCTTCAATGGCGACTATTATGTGCACGGTTTCCAGGCGCTGGGCCTGCGGCCCTATGCGATGGGCGGCATCAGCGCCATCGTCTACTCGCCGTCGCTGAACGGCGGGCAGAACGTGAGCTGGCAGGCGCGCCCGGGGGCGAACTTCGGCGCCGGCGTCGAGATGCCGCTGCTGATCCACAATTTCGGGCTTCAGTTGCAGTATCGGGGCCTGTTCTCGAAGGCGCCGGACTTCGGCCTGACGAAACTCACCACCAATAGCTTCCGGATCACTTCCGAGCCGACGGCCGGCCTCTTTATTCGCTTCTGATCCGGATCGCGAGGACGAGCGTGGACTGCATTTTCTGCAAAATCGTTGCGGGCACGATTCCGGCGAAGAAGGTCTTCGAGGACGATCAGGTTCTGGCCTTCCATGACATCGACCCGAAGGCGCCCAAGCACATCCTGGTGATTCCGAAGAAGCACATCCAGTCGCTGGCCGACGCGAAACCGGAGGATGCTGCTTTGATGGGACGGCTGCTTCTTGCTGTGGCCGACCTGGCTCGCGAGCATGGGCTCGACAAGGGCTACCGCACCGTGATCAGCACGGGGCCGGAAGGCGGCCAGACCGTCGATCACCTGCACGTGCACCTGTTGGGCGGCCGCCAGATGCACTGGCCTCCAGGCTAGGCGACGTCGGCTAAGGTTTCTTCGCAGGCGCGGCGCCGAACATCGCGTTCCAGTCGATCGGTCCCTCAAGAAACCGCTTGTGCAGCATGGCGAGCAACTGCGCATCGCCGGCGACGAGATATTCGTAGGCGTGATCCCATTCCGCTCCTTGCTGCCAGCCAGTCTGGATCAGCCGGACGACTGTGGCATCGCCTCGTGCTTCAAATTGGAAAACCGCACGCGTGCGCTGAGCGCGGACGGTGGGGAACTTGTCCGGCGCGAGCGCCGAGATCACGATTTCTTTCTGCGGCTCGAACGACACGATGGTTCCACCGCCGGTGCTGCCCCCGGGAAAGTGGACCAGCCAGTCGCCGCCCGGCCGCAGGTCGACGGCGGCGTTGGGGCCGAGCCACGTGCTGAGACCGGCGCTGGTCGTGAAGGCCTCCCACACCGCAGGCAGGGGGGCCGGGACTTCGAGCTCGATCATCAACTGCTTCGGCGGCGTCGCGGGGGTTTGCGCGTCGGTGAGCGGGGCGGGTGGGACGGTCAGAGCCAGGGCCAGAAGTGCGAACGCTGCTTTCATGGATCGAATCCTCTTCTTGCTTCGTGAATCGAGATCCTGGAACCGCTCAGCGCCAGGCGCCGAGGATTGTCCCCATGGCGGTGAGGGAGACCGTGAGATAGCCGCCATTGACCAGGATGTAGCGCCAGGGACGATGCTCAAAGAGGGCGACTGTGGCGATGCCCATTGCGACCCAACCGAAGCCGGCGAGGAATCCGGCGGTTGCGCCGAAGGCCGTCGTGGTCTTTGGGTTGTTGAGGAACATGGCCAGGTTCACGGACATGACGAGACTGAAGAGCAGGGTCAGGAGGAAGACACGCGGTCCTGCGGCGGGGGGATCCTGGGAAAAGCCGTTGGCGCGCTTCCACGCCGATCCGAAGAGAAACGGGGCGTACCAGAGGCCGCCGATAGCGAAGGCGGAGAGGGCGGCCACGAGGATCGCCCAGGGATTGAGGGTATTGAAGCTCATAGGTGGGTGCTCCGGGTAAAGGCTCGGATGGAGGATCCAGTAGCTCCGAGTGAGTTGGTTGATCGTTCAAGTAACTTATCCGCTACACTCTTCCTTGTCAACGGAATTTCCGCAAAAGTGACCAAAGCCGCGCCCTCAACCCGCGAACGCCTGCTCGACTCCGCCCGCTATCTCTTTTGGGAGCGTGGGTATGCGGGCACCAGTATGGCTGACCTGCTGGGCCAGGCCGAGGTGAACTCCGGCAGCTTCTATCACTTCTTTGACAGCAAAGAGGCTTTGCTACGGGAAGTTCTCGAGGGGTATTTGCAGCTGCTGCGGCCGATGGTGATTGATCCGGCTTTTGCTTCTGTGGAGGAGCCTTTGGGGCGGATCTTCGCGATCCTTGCCGGGTACCGCCTGCGGATCCTGGCCACGGACAGCAAATATGGATGCCCTCTCGGGCGGCTGGCTCTGGAGATCGATCCCGAAAATGCTCCGGCGCATACGCTGATCGCGCAGAACTTCCAGGGCTGGATTGAGGCGGTTCGCGAATGCCTGCAGGCGATGAGCGACCGGCTGCCACCGGGGACCGATCTCGACGCTCTGGCGAGTTTTGTTCTGGTGGTGATGGAGGGCGGTGTGATGCTCTCGCGGTCGTATCGCTCGGTTGAGCCGTTCGATCGGGCGGTGGCGCAGTTGCGCGAGCATTTCCGCCTGCTGCTGTCGCCGCGCGCATGAAGCGAACCGAATCATTTGCACCGGTTGGGGCGCAATCCGGTACCACCGTTACCCTGACGCACCGCGCTTACTGACCTTTCCCAAGGTCGCCGCCCTGCTTGCGAGCTATGGTGGAGCAGGGGTGAAGTAAGGCATGATTTCGGAAACAGCGGCAACCGCCCTGGCGCAGGGTTCCCTGAAGAGCCAGAGGACGGCGCCCGGCGTTGAGGCCCTGGCCCAATCCTTCTTAGACAATCTGCTGTTCGTTCAGGGCCGCTCGGTGGAACGCGCCACTGTGAACGATCTTTATATGGCTCTGGCGCACACGGTGCGCGACCGGCTGGTCGAGCGGTGGATCTCCACGACGAAAAATTACGTGGCTCAGGATGTGCGCGTCGTGTGCTATCTGTCGGCGGAGTTTCTGACCGGACCGCATCTGGCGAACAACCTCATCAACCTGGGGATTTACGACGAGGCGGAGCAGGCGATGCGGCGTCTGGGGCTCGACCTGAACGTGCTGATCGAGCAGGAAGGCGAGCCTGGACTGGGCAACGGAGGTCTGGGACGACTGGCGTCGTGCTTCATGGATTCGCTGGCGACGCTGGATATTCCGGCGATTGGTTATGGGATTCGCTACGAATACGGCATTTTCAATCAGCAGATTCGCGATGGCTGGCAGGTGGAGTCGACCGACAACTGGCTGCGCCTCGGCAATCCCTGGGCGCTGGAACGCCCGGAAGACGCCTTCGAAGTGAAGATGGGCGGCCACACGGAAACCGAGATGGACGCGCGCGGCCGGGGGCATGTGAAGTGGATTCCGGAGCGGCTGGTGCGAGGCGTTCCTAACGACACACCGATCCTCGGCTACCGCACCAACACCGCGAACACGATGCGGCTGTGGTCCGCGCAGGCGGTGGAAAGCTTCAACCTGGGCTTCTTCAATCATGGAGATTTCTTCGGCGCTGTTGCGGACAAGGTGGCCTCGGAGAATCTGTCCAAGATTCTTTATCCCAACGACGACGGCACGCAGGGCAAACAGCTTCGCCTGGCGCAGCAGTACTTCTTCGTGTCTTGCAGTCTGCAGCACATCCTCAGAATTCAAACCACGCAGAATCGGCCGCTGGCCGAACTGCACCGCAACTTCGCGATCCAGATGAATGACACGCATCCGGCTATCGCGGTCGCGGAGCTGATGCGGCTGTTGGTGGACGAGCACGGTTTGGAGTGGGAGCCCGCCTGGAACGTCACGGTGCAGTCGATGTCGTACACCAACCACACGCTGCTGCCGGAGGCACTGGAGCAATGGCCACGCGGCTTGTTCAGCGCACTGCTACCGCGGCCGATGCAGATTATCGACGAGATTAACCGGCGGCATCTGGAGGATGTCCGGGCAAAATTTCCTGGCGACGAAGAGCGCGCGCGGAGACTTTCGCTCATCGCGGAAAACGACGATGGTCAGAAATACGTGCGCATGGCTCACCTGGCGACGCTGGGCAGCCACGCCGTGAACGGAGTGGCCGCGCTCCACACTGAGTTGCTCAAGACGAACGTGATGGGAGACTTTTACGCGCTGACGCCAGAGAAGTTCTCCAACAAGACGAACGGCGTGACACCGCGGCGCTGGATCGTGCTCAGCAATCCTCGCCTGACGCAACTACTGACATCACGTCTGGGCCAGGGCTGGGTGTACGACCTCGAAAAGCTGCGCAGGCTGGAGCCCCTCGCCGACGATGCCGATTTCCGCCAGGAGTGGAGGGCGATCAAGCAGCACAACAAGCTACAGCTATCCGCGTTCATTCACGACCGGCTCGGCATGACCACCGATCCGGAGTCGATGTTCGATGTGCTGGTGAAGCGGCTACACGAATACAAGCGCCAGCATCTGCAGATTCTGCACATCCTGACTCTGCTGCAGCGGATCCGCCGCAACCCGAATGCGCCGGTAACGCCTCGGACGTTTATTTTCGGGGGCAAGGCGGCACCGGGCTATCGCACGGCCAAGCTCATCATCAAGCTCGTCCACTCAGTGGCGGAGGTCGTGAACGCCGATCCGCTCGTCGCAGGTCGTTTGCGCGTAGTCTTTCTGCCGGACTTCAGCGTGAAGCTGGGGCACCGCGTCTATCCGGCGGCGGACTTGTCGGAACAGATTTCTCTTGCCGGCAAGGAGGCCTCGGGTACCGGCAACATGAAGTTCGCCATGAACGGCGCGCTCACCATCGGAACGCTGGACGGTGCGAATATCGAGATTCGCGAAGAGGTGGGCGCGGAGAACTTCTTCCTGTTCGGACTGACATCCGCGGAGGTGCAGCAGCGTCGCCGCGAGGGCTACAATCCGCGCGCGCTCTACGAATCGAATACCGATCTGCGTGAAATCCTCGACGCGCTCAGCGGGGGAGAATTTTCGCGCGGCGATCAGGGGCTTTTCGCACCGCTGGTTTCGGCGCTGATGACCACCGATGAGTACATGCTGCTGGCGGATTATCAGGCTTACATCGACTGTCAGGACCAGGTGAGCCAGGCCTACAGCGATCAGGAACGTTGGACCCGGATGTCGATCCTCAACGTGGCACGGATCGGGAAGTTCTCGTCGGACCGGGCGATTCGCGATTACTGCTCCGAGATTTGGAAGAGCTGGCCGGTGAAAATTCACGTGTAGCTCAAAGCCGGTCAGCGGGTGTTGTCCTCTTCGTCGAGCAGCGCGCCCAGCTGATCCAGCTTCCGCTCCCACGTCGTGCGGTGATCGCGAATCCATTGGTCCAGGCGGTTGAAACCCCTGGGGTCGACGCTGCACGTGCGCACGCGGCCCAGCTTCTCCGTGCGCACCAAGCCGCACTCCTCGAGGATCTGCAGATGCTGCCCCACAGCCGTCAGCGTGATCTTCTGTGCCTCCGCGAGCCGTGTCACCGTCGTTGGCGCATGGCTCAGGCGGTCGAGGATCGCGCGGCGGGTGGGGTCGCCGAGGGCGTGGAACAGCTGGTCGATCTTTGGATCTTTCCGAGTCAAGCTACTCCTGCGGGAAAACGAGTTATGCCTCCAGCTCTTTGGCGAAACGGTCGAGCAGGCTGCGCCAACCGGCTTCGCGCATCTGCGGGCCGTCGGAGCCTTCGTAAAAAGCGCCCTGGTGCGTGCAGCGCAGTTCCGTGCCGCCGTCCAACGGCAGGAACTCGAAGGTGACCAGCGAAGAGGACATGCGATGGTCTCCGATGATCATCGTGGAGGACATTACGATGCGCTGGTTGGGCACGATGTCCTCAAAGGTGGTGTGATTGGTGAGCGGAATGCCCGGAAAAGGCGTATTGGGGCCGAGATGGTACACGGTGCGTTCGTGGCCGCCCACGCGAAAGTCCATTTCGAAGACGCTGTCGCTGGGAGAGTCGCGGTCGCCGTACCAGCGGCGCTTCTTTTCCGGATCGGAGAAAGCAGCATAGAGCTTCTCCGGAGGATAGGAGTAGGTGTGCTCGATGACGAAAGTGGAGTGAGCGGTGCTGATTTCCATGGGATTCCTGCCTTTCCACAATACTGAAGTACGTGGTTCAGTATTAAGATGCGCCGATCGCGGGCAATTGTCAAGTGCGTACTTCAGTATTTTTCAGGGCTCACCAAATCTCTGAACCAGCACGATTTCCCGGCGCTCAGCACAGGATCGACGGCAACCATGCGCCATCCGGCTCGTTGTAGAGCCCGAGGCTCATCAGCGTCATGGGCTGGGTGACGCGCAGCCCGCTTTCGAGACACCAACGAAAGAGGCCCGCGTTGCGCGAGGGCACCAGGATTCCCGGTCCGCCGAAAGATTCGACCGAGCCGATCAGCGCCTGGAGGTCTGCATTGGATTCAGCTGTCGTATGTCCGAAGAAGGCCAGTTCCGTCGCGTAGCCAGTGATGTTGCCGCCGCGCTCCACCACCAGCGCCGTGCCGCGCTGGATGGCCTGGGACAGTTCGAGGCTACGGGCAAAGCCATGGACCGCGATCGACAGCGCGTCACAGGCTTCGAGATCATCCGCTAATGCCTTGCGGACGGCGCATCCTGGAACGTCGCGCTTCGACGGACGTCCCTGGATGCACGAGAGCGGCTCGCGCACCTGAAATCCCAAACTCGCATAGAGCGAGAGCGAGCGATTGTGGAATGCTGCCTGGACAAGACGTACACCGGCAGCGCCCTGCTCTTCTGCGCGATCGATCATCGCCTCCATCAGGCCGCGGCCAACGCCGCGATTCTGCGCGCCCGGGGCAACGGTGATGGGGCCGAGACCCATGACGATGGCGCGCTCATCGAGACAATTGCTGCCAACGACGTTCCCTTCACTCTCGGCGACCAGACAGTAAAAATCGGGACTGGCGAACAGCATCGTCATCAGGCCCACGGCGGCTTCCGGACCCGGGAGGTCGCAGGGAAAATTGTGCTCGCCGCTAATGGTCGAAAAGGCCTGATAACAGATTGCGCCAGCGGCCTCGGCATCCTCAGGCGTCGCCTGGCGAATCACGACACCGGTTTCAAGTGTGGTCTCCACGTGGGTCTCTCCTCAGGCGAAGTGGGAGCGAGTATAGCTGGCTTGGCGTCAGGCAGAAAAGGCCGTCGGCCATGTCTCTCAAACTGAGCTGGAATTACAGTTCCTCGGCGGTTCCGCCCCACTCCGACGGATGCATGTCCGCGACCGACTGCGAGAACGTCCAGGTGTGTCCTGCGAAGTCCTCCGCGCTGTACTGCCGTTCGCCGAACGGGTGCGTTGTCGGCTCCTGCGTGATCCGCGCTCCGTGTTCCCTGGCACGGCGGCAATGTGCATCCGCATCCTCCACGCGCACGGTGACCGAGTGCCCCAGGCCAAGAGGGGCATTCATCTCTTCCGGATGCAGTTCGCGCAACGTCAGGGCCCCTTCCCCGACGTTCATCTGCACGCGATGGGTCCCGATCCGCAGCCGCACCGTGAACCCGAATGCCTCACACAGCCACTCCGCCGCAGCATTCACGTCGGGATAAGAGAGAACAGGAATCACGATAGCCCGGGCAATCGATCGATTGGCCAGCATGCACGCCTCCAGTATGTTTAATGAAACAGCGACAGGTCGATCGCGTTGCCCATCTTCTCGTAGCCCGCGTCGCCGGGGTGGAGGTGGTCGCCCGAGTCGGCGTCCGCGGCGAAAACCGTGGGCTTCGATGGATCCTGCGTCGCTTTCTCGAAGTCGATGACTCCGTCGAAGACGCCGCTGGTGCGGATCCACTGATTGACGGCCTCACGCATCTCCTCGCCTTTGGGCGACGAATAGTTCGCGCCCATATACGGTGTCAGCGTCGCGCCGTAGATCTTGAGCCCGTGCGCATGGGCTCGCGTCACCAGTTGGGTGTAGGCCAGGATCAGCTCGGGTTCCGTGATCTCATCGCCCGGTGCGCGCGGCTGCGTCGTCCGCCCAATGTCGTTGATTCCTTCCAGAACGATGACGTACTTGACGCCGCTCTGCGCCAGCACATCGCGATCGAACCTTGCCAGCGCATTTTGGCCGGCAACGTCGTGCAGAAGACGGTTCCCGCCAATGCCCTCATTGAGCACCGCCAGGTTCGACAACTTTGGATCCGCCTGCAGCCGCGCGGCCAGAATGTCGGGCCAGCGATGATTCGGTGTTGGGCGTGGAATGAGCGCCGTCGGTGATGGAGTCACCAAAACAAACGATGGCCGCGGCGTTCGCGTCCGATGTGCTGACGTCGATGGCCTTGACGAAGCACCAGGAGGAGACCGTGCGCGCGTCGCTCGTCGTCTCGGCAGCGCTGTTGTTGCCTTCCGTGATGAACGTCGTGGTCATGCCGGACGCGTGACACGTGGTTTCTGAGATCGGCTGGTCCGGCAGATAGAGGCTGATCGCCAGACTCGCCAGCGGCGGCACTGCGAACTGGATGGGATCGCTGATCGCCGGGGCACCGGGCGGAATCGTGACCGATGGCTGGCCGTTGAAAGTGAGGGCGTGGTCGCTTGCCGGCTGGACCGCGCCGAGTCCCGCGCTCAGCGCAACGTGCACAGCACCCACGACCAGGGGATGCGTTCCGAACTCATTCGTCAACTCAACGCGGATCGACGAGCCGCCGGCGCTGATGCGCACCACGTTGCGATAGGTAGTGTTGCCTGGAGCAGGCTGCCCGACGTTGACCGGCGCGCCCATCGGGGATGAGGCCCACGTGCCGACCCAGTGAGTACCCGCGTCCTGGGCGGCCACAAGCGGCGCGGCCGCGAGCAGTGAAAACAGGGAACAGCCGACAAAAAGACGGTGCATGTCTTCTCCCGAAAACATTCAGCGTCCCTTCTACACGATTTACTGCCGGAGCGCACGGTGGGGCAAACAGGGGGCGACGCTCGCCGTACACATCCGCGCAGGGATGCCGGCGCGCGAAAGATGCGCGTGGTTCAGGCGAGGAAATCGATTCGGTTCCTGAAGGCTTCTTCAGCCGCCTGGGGATTGGGACCGCTGCCTTCTGCGCCGAACACAGCAGGGTCCTGCGCAACATATTCCCCCGCGGAGTAGTTCACGTTGGCTATGTAAGTCTTGCCGCCAACGGTCGCGACGACCGGGGTTGCGTGACTGGCCGGCTCAACCGGGGTGTCAGCCACCGGAAGGGCAGAGGAGATGGGTTTCACGTCCATAGGGCATCCTCAACCTGGGGTTCGCGCTATCGCTTGCCGGATATATCGGCACTTCCTCGAAAACGTTCAGTGCAAAAGGCCGAAAAGTACAACCGCCGTACTCCGCAATCCCCATTTCGGGAATCGGTTCCCGTTTTGCTGCTCTCCTATTCACGCCTAAAGCCTGCTCCATCAGCGACAAACACAAGAGCCCCGGATGGGCCCGGGGCTCCTGGTGAACCGTTCAGCGCATTCGAAACGGTCGCTATTGCACCAGCCCGTCGCTGCTGCCGCCCGCCGGCGTTACGTTCGTCACCTGCCAGCCATTGGAGCTCTTTACGAGGGTCGCGCTCCCAGCCTGTTGCCCCGAGGTCAGAGCTGCGATTCTCGGGAAGGCCGTCTTCATTTCCGCCGTGTTCGCCCAGTCGGGAACGCTGGTCACTCCGTAGTGATAATTCACGGTGTATTGCGCGGCATCGGAATCCGGCGGCGTGAAGCTGTCGATCGACGTAACCTCGCGATGCCCGAAACAGAAGTTGCCATAGCCGGGCTGGGCAGGATCGGCGGTCCAGGTGGAGCGCCCCTTGTCCGAGAGATCGTAATCGTTGACCTGTTTCGACCCGATCAGAAAGCGCTTCTTCTCCTGGGGCGTGCGAACCAGCATCCCTGCATCGGTGAGAGCGTCGAAGCCTTTGGTCTGATCTTCATTGTTGGTGTCGGCCTGGGCGGGGAACTTCGCGGCTGCAGACCAGACGCAGACGGTTTTGGCGCTGTAGTACGTATTCAGCGCAGACTTGAAGGCACTCGGATCGACAGCATTCTTACGGCATCCGGCAGCGGCAAAACACAGCGCAAGGCCCGCGAGGCAGATGAATTTCTTTGACATGAGTTTGATTCTCCTCGCGCAGTAGGATGCGGCCGTGGGCAGCGGCGCGGAAGGCAATCGAGGTATTGGCGAATCTTGACGCAGGCAACCTCTGGCCGCGCGCCAACAAAAAGCCCCAGCTCTTCGCCGGGGCTTTTGTGTCGTTTGTGACTCTGCTTTACAGCTGCGCGAACTCGGCCTCGTGCTCTTCTTCGTCCAGGCCGTGCCGGCGCAGAAGCGTCGGCAGATTCTGCGAGAAGGCCGAGCGCGGCATCACCATGTCGCAACCGGCTTCCAGAGCCTTGGCCTTGAGATCGCCCTGCAGGTGGGAAAGGAATCCGATGACGGAGGTTCCCTTCTTGATTTTCGACTTAATCTTCGGGATCAACGTCAGCGGTTTGGCCGCGGCGTTGTTCAGGTCGAAGACAATCAGCGAGGGCCGCTCTTCTTCCGAAGACTCAAGGATCTTCGCGAGGGTCTCGGGCTCGTTCTTGACGAACGCGATTTTGATTCCGAGCTTGCGCGCGGTTTCGTTGATTTTCGCGAAGAAGAACAGATCCTCAATGAAGAGCAGGATGCGGGTCGGGGCGTCTTCGCGGATCGGCGGCGGCGGTGGTTCCCACGTAGCCTGGTGTTCGGCGTGATAGCCGTTGCCATTCACGTTGCCGTTGCGGAACTCGATGGTCGACGGCGGCGAGTCGGCCACATTGCCGTTCACGGTGCGATAGCTGTGATCCATGGGACCGACAAACGTCCGCTCGCGCCGCTGCTTGTTCCGGCGCCGGCCACCACCCTGCCCGCCGTTACCGTTGCTGAAGAAGCGGGTCTGGCTGGACGGTTGGGGCCTGGGAGGCTTGGGCTTGAACGCCTGCGGCGGAGGCGCGCTTTGGGGCTGCGCCTGGTTCTGGGCCTGCCCGTTGGGCTGGCCACCCTTGTTCCGATTCCGCTTGCGGCGGCGGCGGCGACGACGACCGCCACTGCCTCCGTCATCATGGAGTTGTCCCTGATTCGCTGCCTGAGCCGAAACCGGATTCTCCGGTGGCTGAGGCTGATTCTGCTCTGTTGTCATGCCTGCACTTCCTGTGCGACTGTCGGTTCCCGCTTCCCGCTTGTACAGCTCGCTCGGATTGCCGCTGCGATTCGTGGGAGACGCGCAGCAACCTCTGACTTACCGGGATTCAGAAACCGTCCAAATTTGTTTTGCTCCGGCCTGAGGCTGCTGTACAAATTCAACGCACACGGCCGGAAGGTTTATAAAGCGACGCAACACGAGGGATTGGGTTCCAGGGCCCCTACGGCTCCCGCCCTGCTGTCTGAGGAATAAGACGGGGGAACGCAATCGGCTGCCGCGCCGATCAACGCATCGAACTGGAGTTGCCGTCCTATGCTGATTCAACCTTCAGCCCGGTGCTTTCTCCTCTGACCACACATGCGACGACGGAGATAAACAACCGGGGTGATTCCTGACTCTCGAGAATTGCGGCGAGCCTCGCGCGTAACCGGCGTGGCATCAGCCGCTCGATAGGTAAAAACAATACTACTCCCCAACTCAGTTCCCTGACAAGTTCTTTGATGCGGGAACCTGGGAGGCGGTCCATCCAGAGTAACAGGCCGACTGCCGTCAAATGACCGGCAACAGAAAAGCCATCCGATTTCGGATGGCTCTTTCCGTGTGACAGCCAGTCACTGGCCTCCCTGAAGTTGCCCTTGATCTGAAAGCGCAGAGAACCGATGGATCAGGACATTGTTCACTCCGGCCGGGGCAGGATCTCGAAGGATATTGCTCTCTTCGGCCGGAATCTTTTTGTTTCGCACCGGTCTCCTCGCGGAGACCTATGCGTCGCTGGCACTTGCTCTAGTGCAATCGCTGGGCCGTTCGGGTGAATCAGTTAAATCAATCGTTTAAGGCCAACAGGGACGTTCGCCTCATTCCGATTCCCGTAGAACGCCGGACCAGCGGTCCTAAAATCCATAACACCAGAGTGCGACTACTTTAGTCCTGGACGTCTTCGCAGTACCCCTCAGATCTGGCAGTGCGGACAGAAATGCGTTCCCCGTCCGGCCAGCACAATCTTCCGGATTGGCGTCCCGCACACCCGGCATGGCAGGCCCTCACGCCCGTAGACACGGTGCTGGATTTGGAAGAACCCCTCGACCCCATCGGCGTCTACATAATCCGATACCGATGATCCCCCCGCCTGGATTGCGGCCTGCAAAACGGTCCGCAAGCCTTTGTGGAGGCGGCTCAGCTGGTCGCGGTTGAGCCGGCCCGCCCGGCGCGTCGGCCGAATCCTGGCCCGGAAGAGGCTTTCGTCGGCATAGATGTTCCCCACCCCGTGCAGGAGCGACTGGTTCAGCAGAGCCGCCTTGATCGCCAGCTTGCGCCCGCGGAACAAGGCGACAAAATCATCCAGTGCGATGGTCAGCGGTTCGTGCCCTGGCCCGGTAAAGCCGCCATCAGCCAGCAACTCGATCCGCCCGAAGCGGCGCGGATCCACAAAACGCAACTCCTTGCCCGAAGCCAGCCGCAGGATCGCATGCGTGTGCGGTGCTATCGGGACTTCGGGCTTCGACACGAGCAGCCGGCCCGTCATGCCGAGATGGATGAGCAGTTGCTTCGTCGTCGTCCGTCCGGATTTTGCTGTCAGGTCAATGACGATGTGCTTGCCTACGCGGCGAACGCGTCCGATGCGCAATCCGGCCAGGGCCGCGGTCATCTCCGCTGTCGGCGTCTTGAACGGCTCTTTGTAATCGCTGAACCAGGCCGACAGAATGCTGTCGCCACGGACGCGCCGGTTCACGCCATTCGCTATGGTTTCTACTTCAGGCAGTTCGGGCATAGGACGCGCGGCGGTTCAGATACTACCAAGCTTGCCGGACAGCGATTGCGGATGCCATGCCTCCACCGTCGTGTACCGGGCGAAATCGCGATCGTTGAAAGTCAGAATCCGCTTGATTCCGTGGATATGCATAGTGGCAACCAGCCGCGCATCGTGAACCTGAACTCCCGACACTCTCGAGGCAACGATTCGTCTTCGCCACTCCCGATGTACAGCCAGGCTGTCCGCGAGGAGGTTCAGGGAATCCTCGATCACGCCGGCTCGCGCATCGGCGTCCTCGATGCTCAGCCCGTACCCGTTTCGGTCGGTGGGCCTCGTGCAGGTGTTCCAGAACTCTGCGAGATTCTGCGAGGTGTAGCAGAGAGTGTTGCCCCGGAGAATCAGGCTTTCGATCAGGCCCTTGAGGAGAGGATAATCGCGCTCGTCCGGCTTGACCCATCGAATCAGAATCTTGCTGTCGACAAGGTACGCGCCGTCCGGCATTCAGCCGCGGCCTTCGTAAAAGCTCTCTCGCGTGAGGCTTTCTGTCGGTAGCGGTGGCAGCCCTTCGGAGTCTCGGGCGAGTTCGTCCAGCATCGCATGAAATCTCTCAACCGTGAGATTGCGGGGACGGTTGGCCGGCGACGCCAGAATTTCCTGCAGGAGGGTCCCCGCATACTCCTCCAAAGCCATCCCCCGCGCCTGCGCCTCAGCGGCCAGTTGCGCTTCGCTTTCGGGACTGAGTTCGATCCGAATCGTCATGGAGAGAAACCCCTCCGCTCATTATCCGACGGGCCGGGAGCAAAGTCGATTCGTCGCCCACTTTCGCGAGAGGGGAGGCGATTGACCGCCGCTCAGCAGCCGTAGCTTCTCGTTTCTTCCGTGTGCTCCCACGGATATTTCTGGATCGGCGTGAAGGTCCGCTGGAAAAATGCGTCGTCGACGACGTAGCACTCGCCATCTTCACCGCGCACAACCCAATCGCCGCGGTTGACGTTCGCGAAGCCAAGGTCAGTCGCAATGGTTGCAGGTTCGGTGGCCTGGGTGGCGTCGACGAGCAGGGGCCGGCAAGTACGAAATGCGCTCATGATTCCTGAATTTCCTCCGCCGGGCGACCAGGCCCGGCTCCTTCTATTCGATCCGTAGGGGCATAAAGCCGCACCAGGGAAGACATAAAGGATTTATGTACCGAGCGGTCTCGCGGCAGCCCAACAGCTTGACGTAAAGACCAGCTTGCCCGGATAGTGGGAATTCGCTTTCCTCAGATCACTCAGACGAGGCAAAACATGATGCGACGCGGTGTTGCGTTGGCGCTGGTGCTGTGCGGAGCAACCACCTGGGCCCAGAACCCCGGTGCGAAGGAGGCGAATCCGCTGGCGCCCTTTGTGAAGATCGGCTCGGACATTGTCGTGCTCGAACACGTGCGCGTGATCGACGGCACGGGTTCTCCGGCCAAAGAGGATCAGACCGTCGTCCTCGACCACGGCAAGATCAACTACGCTGGTCCGCGTTCCGGTGCGCCGATGCTGCCGCAAGGGGCGAAGGTCCTCGACCTCACCGGCAAGACCATTTTCCCTGGCCTCGTCGGCATGCACGAGCACCTCTTCTATCCGCTGCCCGACGGCGGACCTGGCCTTCTCCCCCTCTACGGCGAGATGGCCGACTCCGCGCCGCGGCTCTATCTCGCGGGCGGCGTTACAACGGCACGCACGGCCGGCAGTCTCGAACCCTACACCGATATCTCCGTGAAGCAGGCCATCGACGACGGAAAAATCCCCGGCCCGAAGTTGTTTCTGACGGGGCCTTATCTGGAGGGCGCGCCTGCGATCGGTCCGCAGCTGCACACGCTCACCGGACCCGATGATGCGGCACGCCTGGTCGACTACTGGTCCGCGGAGGGCATGACGTCGTTTAAGGCGTACATGCACATCACGCCCGACGAACTGAAGGCCGCCGTTGACCACGCGCACCAGCACGGGCTCAAAGTCACCGGCCATCTCTGCGCTGTTGGATTCAAAGAAGCCGCTGCTCTTGGCATCGACAATCTCGAGCACGGACTCGCTGTGGACACGGAGTTTTACTCCGGAAAGAAAGTCGGCGTTTGTCCGGGACAGCATCCGCCGCAAGCCGAACTGGCGAAGATGGACGTCGAGGGATCCGAGATTCAGGGCACCATCAAAGACCTCATCGCGCACCACGTCGCCATTACTTCGACGCTTGCGATCTTCGAGAGCTTCGTTCCGAACCGTCCGCCGATGTCGGAAGAAATGCGCGTCCGCACGTCGCTGATTCCCGACGCGTGGGGGAGCTACGCCACCACGCGCGCTTCGATCGCCGAACACGAGTCCGACGCAACCTGGGTCAAGCTGTTGAAGATGGAAATGCAGTTCGAGCACGACTTCGTGAAGCAGGGCGGCCTACTGATGGCTGGATGCGATCCCACTGGCTACGGTGGCGTGCTCCCAGGCTTCGGCGACCAGCGCAATCTTGAACTTCTCGTCGAGGCAGGATTCACGCCGGAAGAAGCCATCCACATCGCGACGGAGAATGGAGCGCACTGGCTCGGCGAAGATAGCCACCTTGGAACCATCGCGGTGGGGAAAGCCGCCGATCTGGTCGTGGTCGATGGCAATCCCGCGGCTCACATTGCCGATGTCGAGAAGGTTGACACCGTTTTCAAAGACGGCGTCGGCTACGATCCGCAAAAGCTTGTCGAATCCGTCCGCGGCCTGGTGGGTCTTCGCTAGCGCAGCGCTCCGGTCGCATCATGGTTGCGTTCCGGCGCCCATCTTCGCGCGCGTTCGCGCTTCCGCCTCGTCGCTCCAGTACCGAGCCTTCAGGTGGATGAACACCGACGAATACGGAATGGTCGAATTCGTCTTCAGCACCAGCACCTGAAATGTTCGGCTGTCGCGATCCACCGTATCGATCAGCTGGCCGTGCGGCAGGGACTGAATCGGATAGGTGTGCAGCAGGTCCGCGATGTTGGCCCGATACTGCTCGACGCCGGGTGCATCCTGATCCGCCACAAACGGCAATTCCGCATCCATCGAAATGTCGGGACGCACATGCTCGGAGTTTTCGATCTCTGCCAGCACCACACGCAACACCAGGGTCAGCGGAGCCCGTGTGTCGATGGTCTCAACCCCCGGCGAACTCTGCAGTGGATAGGCTGAGTCGACAATCAAAATCCAATTGCGGTGCCCGAGCAGCGGCAGCGCCTGCGCCACCTTCGCCTGCCATGTGACCGGCTCTTCCGGCGGAGCAGCGTGCAAAGCCGGAGCAAGAAGAAGTAAAACGACAACGAGAAGTTTCTTGTACATCACAGGAGCCCCCAGGTTTTTTGCACCACTCGATGGCCGGTTGGCGCAACCAGTTGAATGACGATCGCGAAGCCAGATTCGTTCCAGGCCCGCACTCGTGTCTCTTATTTCTGTTGATCTTTCTCCGGCAAAGGACTATCAGTTTCCTTTCCCCCTAAAACTGGAAGCGCAAGGAGACGAAACATGATGGGACACGGCATTATCGCCTGGATCATTATTGGCATGATTGCAGGCTGGCTAACCGGAAAGATTATGAAGGGATCCGGGTTCGGCTTTTTGATGGATATGGTCGTAGGACTGGTCGGCGCGCTCCTCGGCGGCTTCATTTCCAGTCGCCTTGGATTTGGCGGCGTGGGGGAGCACGGCCTCATCATCAGCATTGTCATCGCTGTGATTGGCGCTGTCATCCTTACGTGGATCGTCCGCCTGATCAGCGGCAACCGAAAAGCGAATCTCTGATCGTTGCGCAACCCGGAACCGTGCAGGCTCGCTTCAAACCTGCACGGTTTCGTTTTCGTACCTGCAAAGGGCCCAGCGTCGGCGGGTTACGCCTCCTTGTACAGCGCGGCCCCCGCAACCGTCCCCGCGAGGCATGCAACCAGGTCTGCGATGGTCGCATACAGCGCCAGGTGGTGTGGATACATGTACGGAATCACCATGAAAAACGTGTTGGCCACCAACGAGGACAGCACCCACGTCACCAGCGCCGCATACACCGCCGTTTTCGGTCCTGCGCCGAACCGCGGCCGGATCGCCGCGTAGATCCACACGGCGGCCAGCCCGATCACCAGGCCAACACAGTTGAACTCCACAATCTGCGATGTCACCAGCGCCGGCTTGCCCAGCGCCGTCATCGCGCTATTCCAGGTGGGACCGAGCCAAAAGCCTTCTACCAGACTTTCGACAATGTCACCCACGATTCCGGCCACCAGCCCGCCCAAAATCCAGCGGCCGACGTTGATCTTGCCCATACAGCCTCCTTTGTTTTTGGGGGATGCGGCAGTATAGGCCTGCACCACAGGCTGTGCAATGGAAAAGGTACCGCGTCGTGGGTCATGCTCGCCTTCGCGAGGCTACGGCCGCAGCATCCTGCGCATCAACAACGCCGGACCGAACCGAGTCTCCATCACTCCTACCGAGGCAAAGCCGCACGACAAATAAAACTCCCGCGCATGCGGGTTGCCGATGACGTGCAAGCCAATCGATCCTCGATCGAGCGCGACCTGCGCACAGTGTTCCACCAGGCTGCGCCCAAGGCTGCGTCGCTGCAGATGCGGCTCGACGAACAGGGCGTCCAATTCGGCATCACCGTCGTCGCGCCGCACCACTGCTGCGAATCCGGCGACCCGGCCATCGCACTCCAGTACAAAAACGTGGCCGGATGCAATCTGATCCGTCGGGACCTCGATCGCATCGGGATGGGCGAGCAACGCCTCACGGTCCCCGGTGTTGGCCAGCGAGGCGCGACGTTGCAAGGCCTCCAGTTCGTGCTGTTCGCGGGCGATCGCTGCGCGAATCGTCACCGTACTCATCGTGAAACGCGCTTTTGGGATCTGGCAACAGCCGCTTCGATGCGCTCTTCAAGCAGGACGGAGACCCGATCCCCAGGTTTCTTGCCGATGGCTTTCAGAATGTCGCCTTTCACCGGGAGTTTGTGCCGCCCATCGCCCAGCGCCATGAAGGAACTCCGAAGCGGAACGCCATCGACTGTCCCTCGGATCTTCACCAGTCCGCGCGTGCCGAAGAACTTCACCGATTTCGGCCACACCACGTACGTCCATCCGCCCTTCGCCGCGCTCTTTTCGAGTCTCGCCGTGAACAGCTGATTGAGTTTCACATGCACCTCCGGTGCATTGACGCTTCGCCGCTCAGGAAATGGACAAGAGTGCTCCACGTTTTCCTTCAACCGGTGGGCGCTGACTCAAGCCTGGGGCGCTCGTTTGGCCAGCACGCGCAGAAATTCGTTCCGGATCAACGTGTGATTCTCCGGATCCGGCGAACAGTTCGCCCCACTCCAAAGCGCTTCCAGGTCCGCGGCGAGCGCCTGCTGGCCCGCTTCGTCGAGCCGTTGGAACGCCATATGGGTTGGCCCGAAGTATTTCCTGAAGAACGCAACTGCGCCGGCCGGGTTTACCGGCATATCGAAATCGATGGGCACAATCTCTGTGTACACATCCGTGAACCATGGCGCCAGGCGCTGGCGCACGGTGGCTTCGTCGCCCCACAGGATCGGCGGAGCAATGCCGGACGGCGGCGGCACGTGCCGCGACCCGACCCTGAACATGGCTCCCGTGAAGCTGGCCGGATTCCAGTTGCCCATCGCGAGCAGACCGCCTGGTTTCAGTACACGCGCCAGCTCCGCGGCCACCCGTTCCGGACGCGGGGCAAACATCGCGCCAAACACCGTCACCACGGCATCGAAGGAAGCATCCGGATAATGCATGTGCTCCGCGTCGCCCTCGTCGAACGCGACAACGACATTCTCAGCGGCGGCGCGCGCGCGTGCCTGCTCGAGCAGGTTCGGTGCAATATCCACTCCCGTTACGATTGCCCCGCGTCGCGCCGCAGGAATCGCAGTGTTGCCCGTGCCGCAGGCCACGTCAAGAACGCGCATGCCCGGTTCGATCGGGAGGCTCGCGACGAATGCCTCCGACGGCTCCGCGACGGTCTTCGCTACCACGCCGAAGTCGCCAGACATCCATGTGGCGCGCATCGATGCCTTGATCTGTTCAATGGGCAACTCAGGGGTGCTCATGGATTCCTCCGGTGGTTCGGGGTGAAGTCGAATGCAGATAAGCGTGCCCTGAGCCGTGCTGGGCCGTCAACCGACGCATTTCGCTGGAAGCCGTGGGCGCCCTCTACTGCAGCATCGAAATTGCCACACTGGTCATCGCCGTTACGCCCGTGCGCAGCGTTGGCTCGGGCAGCGGTTCAAAGCGGCTGGTATGCGGGCCCGGCAGCTCTTTGCCCGCTGCATGCGCCGCCGCCAGCTTCGCCGGATCCATCGCGCCCAGCCGGAAGTACACGAGCGGAATTTCGTGGCTTGGCAAGGCAAAGACGCCAACGTCCTCGCTGCCCATGACGCGCGGCAGGTCAAGTACGCGGTCGGCGCCCAGAGTCTTCACCAGGATTGCTTTCACCTGCGTCGTCATCGCCGGGTCGTTATATTCCACCGGCGTCGATTCATCGTCGAGGACCGTAACGGTCGCAGCCTTCTCCGGCGGCAGCCCAGCCGATGCGGTAATGCCTGCCGCCATCTGCTTCAGCCCCTGAATTACGGTGTCGCGGCTTTTGTCGCTGAAGGAGCGCGTCGTCAGTTCCAGCTTCACTTGATCGGGAATAATGTTGCGCTTCGTTCCGCCGTGAATATCCCCCACTGTGATGACGGTGGGATCCAGCGGACTTTCTTCGCGACTCACGATGGTCTGAATCTGCGTGATGTACAGCGCGGCCAGGGTGACGGGGTCGCGCCCGGCCTGCGGAGCCGCACCGTGTCCGCCGATCCCGCGTATCACGACGTCGATGGAAGTGGAACTCGCCTGCATCACGCCACTCGTCAGGCCCACGCTGCCCGCCGCCAGCTCATTCGTGTCGTGCAGTCCGATGATGCGGTCCGGCTTCCCGAAGCGCTCGTAAAGATGATCCGCCAACATCGCCTTCGCGCCGTCGATCGTCTCCTCTGACGGCTGTCCCACCAGCATCAGGGTTCCATGCCATTGCGACTTCATCTTCGCCATCGCGCGCGCCGTTCCGATCAACACGGTCGTGTGCACGTCGTGCCCGCAGGCATGCATCACACCCACGGTCTGCCCGTCTTTGTTCTTCGTGGTCACGTGGCTCGCATAGGGCACGCCTGTCTCTTCCACAATCGGCAGCGCATCCATGTCGGCGCGAATCATCAGCGTCGGCCCCGCGCCGTTCTTCAGGATCCCCACGACGCCATAAGCCTGCGACCCGTCCGGATATTTACCCACGCGTTCTGTCACTGTGTAACCGGCCTCGCGCAGGGCATCGGCGAGCAGGTGCGATGTCCGCGCCTCAAAGTGCGATAGCTCAGGATGCGAGTGGATATCCTTGTAGGTTTCCAGGAGCGATGGTGTCTCCGAGTTAACGAAGGAGGGTATGTCCTGGGCAGTAGCCGCGACAGCAAGCAACGCAAGAGCTGGGATCAAGAGAGCGCGCACGAGGTCTCCTTGGGAAAGAAGTGGCGCTCAGTATACGTGACCGAAAATCTCGATCAGGGCTGGTGCTGGTAAGGCCGCAGCGCCAGCACCGCGTTCATTCCCCCAAACGCAAACGAGTTCGACAGCGCCAGCCGGGGCTTCGCCGGCTCATTGTGTAACAACACATGATCTAAATGCAGCGCGGGATCCACCCGTGACCCGGTTTCGGCCAGCCCCACATTCGCCGGCAGCGATCCGCGCCGAAATCCCAGCACTGTCGCCAGCATTTCCATCGCTCCCGAAGCGCCAATCGCGTGTCCGTGAAGGCCCTTCGTTGAGCTGATCGCCAGCGTCCGGGCCCGTTCTCCAAACACCCGATGGATCGCCTCGGCCTCGACGCGGTCGTTGGCTTCGGTCCCGGTGCCGTGTGCATTGACGTACTCCACGTCATCCGGACTCGCGCCTGCGTCCTCGATCGCCTTTCGCATCGCCGCCGCAGGTCCCGCGGGATTCGGCTGCGTGATATGGTGCGCATCCGACGACATGCCGAACCCTACAATCTCGCCGAGAATCTCCACGCCCCGCGCCTGCGCTGAATCCAGGGCTTCAATCGAGAAAATCGCCGCGCCCTCCGCCAGCGTCATCCCATCGCGATCTTCCGCGAACGGCCGGCACGCCGTGGGCGAAACGACATGCAGTCCATCCCATCCCTTCAGAAATGTCAGCGTCAGCGGCGCCTCATGCGCACCCGTCAACGCCGCCTTTATCGCGCCGGACCGCACCATCTGGAACGCCAGCCCGATCGCATGCGCTCCTGAAGCGCACGCAGTCGTCAGCGTGAACGCCGGTCCCGTGATGCCGTGCTCCATGCTCACCAGGCTCGTTCCCGCATTCGCCATGGCGCGCGGTACCGTCAGCGGATGCACGCGACCCCCGCGCGCATAGAGCTTTTCGTATTCGGTTTCTTCCGTCGTGCGGCCGCCCGTCGAGCAGCCAAAGATCACCGCGATCGCATCGCCGGGATAAGCCCCCACAATGCCTGACTGCTCGACCGCCTGTCGCGCCGCCGCGATCCCAAACGCCGACGACCGCTCCCCAATCTGGCGCTGGCTCGCTGTCAGCCACTCCTGCTGCTGGAAATCCTCCACGGTGGCGGCCCGCGTGTAATGCAGGTCCGCCGGCCGTTCCACCATCTCGCGAATGCCGCTGCGGCCCGTGAACACGCTCTCGCCAAAACTGGCCACGTTCTGCCCGATGGGCGTGATGCACCCTGCGCCCGTGATGACAACCCGCGTCATGCGTTTGCTGCGGGGTTGACGCCTTTGGCGCCCGCGCTCTTGCGGCGCACCGCCTCTTCGATCCCCCTCACCATGTCGCTGACCGTTTTAATCTGGCCCAGTTTGTCCTCGGGAATCTCAATCTCGTACTTCTCCTCGATGTCGAATGCCAGGCTGACCCGGTCCAGCGAATCCAGCGCCAGTTCATCGAACGTGCTTTCCAGGCGGATCTGGTCCGGCTTGATGCTTTTTTGCTTCGCGATGAGTGCGATGCACTCGTCGACAATGGAATTCATTGGCTGCTCCGTGCCCCTGTATCGAGGATACATTTTCAGGATGCCCCGCCCCGCGGAGCCAATCAAGCCGAATCCGTCGCGCCCGCAGGTCCGATTCCGGGGCGAAGAAGAAACGAAAACCCGGGTAGAATAAGCAGATGCTCTCCCCGGTGACCCCAGTCCCGGAGGGCTTACCGGGTTTTCCTGGTTCCGCTCTCCCCATTCCCGAGTCTCTTCGCTGGGCTCACCCCCTCGTGCAGGAGTGGTTTGTACGCCGGTTCAGCACTCCTACCGAGCCGCAGGAACTCGGCTGGCCTGTCATCCTGGCCAACAAGCCTGTTCTCATCTCCGCTCCCACCGGCTCTGGGAAAACGCTCGCGGCTTTCCTCATCTGCATCGACGGCCTGATCCGCAAAGCCCTCGATGGCCGCCTCGGCTGCGAAACCGAGGTTGTCTATATCTCCCCTCTCAAGGCGCTCTCCAACGACGTTCAGAAGAATCTCGAGACGCCACTGAAAGAAATTCAGCAGCTGGCCCTCGAACGCGGCTACCTCTGCCCGCTGGTTCGCGCGGCTGTTCGCACCGGCGACACGCCCGCGGCCGAACGCCGCTCGATGCTCAAAACGCCGCCCCATATTCTTGTCACCACCCCCGAGTCGCTTTACATCCTGCTCACTGCGCAGAAAAGTCGTGAGCATCTGCGCCGCGTGCATACCGTCATCGTGGACGAGATCCACGCCATCGCCGATGACAAGCGCGGATCCCACCTGGCCCTCAGTCTCGAGCGTCTTGACGCTCTGATCACCGGCGAAAATACGCTGATGGCCGGAGCGAGCCTGCTTTCGTATCCGTCACCGTTACGTATTGGCCTCTCCGCTACACAGAACCCCATCGAGCTGGTCGCGCAGTTCCTCGGCGGCGCCCGCGGTGACGATGTTGAGATCGTCCAGGCCGGTCAGCGCCGCCAACTCGACGTCGCTATCGAAGTTCCCACCGACGAATTGGGCTCGGTTGCGACGATGTCCATTTGGGAAAGCGTCTACTCCCGCATCGCAGCGCTCGCCCTCGAACATCGATCCACACTGGTCTTCGTCAATACCCGCTCCATGGCCGAACGTCTCGCGTTTCAGCTCGGCGAGCGCCTTGGCGTCGAAAACGTCGCCTGTCACCACGGCAGCCTCTCGCGCAAACTGCGGCTCAACGCCGAGCACCGCCTCAAGCACGGCCAGATTCGTGTGCTTGTCGCTACGGCCTCTCTCGAACTCGGCATTGACATCGGCACCGTCGACCTGGTGTGCCAAATTCAATCCCCTCGCGCCATCTCTGTCGGCATGCAGCGCGTCGGGCGTGCCGGTCACTGGCGCGGCGCCATTCCCAAAGGCCGATTCTTCGCCCTCACCCGCGACGACCTCATGGAACAGGCCGCGATGATCCGCGCCATGCGCTCTGGCGTCCTCGATCGCCTCGAGATTCCACCGAAGCCCTTCGACGTTCTCATGCAGCAGCTGGTCGCTACCTGTGCGTCCGAAGTCTGGGAAGAGAAGACACTGTTTGAAGTCTTCCGCCGCGCACAGCCCTATCGCGATCTGCCGCAGGAAGAATTCGACCAGGCGCTGCACCTGCTCACCGAAGGCATCGAGTCCAGCCGCGGCCGATACGGCGCTTACTTGTTACGCGATCGCGTGCAGGGACGAGTGCAGGCGCGGCGTGGAGCCCGTACTACCGCGATCACCAATGGCGGCGCCATTCCTGACGCCGCGGTCTTCCCCGTGATTTTGCAACCGGAAGGCGTACAAATTGCCACACTCGACGAACACTTCGCTGTCGATTCTTCTCCTGGCGACGTCGTGCAGCTCGGCAACGCCAGCTGGCGCATCCAGCGCATCGAGAGTGCCGGCCGCGTTCTCGTCGAAGACGCGCACGGCGCGCCGCCAACCTTGCCCTTCTGGTTCGGCGAAGCGCCGCAGCGCACGCGCGAGCTTTCAGAATTTGTTGCAGAACTGCGCGAGGAAATCGATCGCCGTACCCACAATGTGCTGCCCGGATACGTCAGTCAGGCCAATCCGGAAGTGGCGGATGCAGTCGCGTTCCTGAAAGAAGACTGCGGCGTGGATGATTCCGGCGCCGAACAGCTCATCGCCTATATCGCTCAGGGGCGAGCCGTGCTCGGCGTCGTTCCATCTGTAACAACCATTGTTGCAGAAAGGTTTTTTGACGAAGGCGGCGGGATGCAGCTCATTCTGCACGCTCCCTTCGGCGGCCGAATCAACAAAGCCTGGGGCCTCGCCCTGCGCAAACGCTTCTGCCGTGGTTTTAATTTCGAGTTGCAGGCTGCGGCAACGGATAACGGCATCAACATCTGCCTTGCCGAACAACACAGCTTCCCACTGAGCGACGTCTTTCACTTCCTCACCACGCATACCGTCGGCGAACTGCTCGAGCAGGCCTCGATTGCTTCTCCCATCTTCAAGACCCGCTGGCGCTGGGATGCCTCGCGGAGTTTGCAACTGTTACGGTTCCAAAAGGGCCGCAAGGTTGCGCCGCAGATTCAGCGGATTCGCAGCGATGATCTTCTCGCAAGTGTTTTCCCCCAGGCCGCGGCCTGTTTCGAGACCATCGTTGGCGATATCCAGATTCCCGACCATCCGCTGGTGAAGGAGGTCATGCGCGACGTCCTGCAGGAGGCGATGGACCTCGATGGCCTGAAAGCGGTGATCGAGGCAATGCATGACGGACGCATCCGTTGCGTCGCTGTCGATACCACGACGCCCTCCGCCTTCGCCCACGAGCTGATCAATGCCAAACCGTACGCATTTCTTGACGACGCCGGTCTCGAGGAGCGTCGCGCTCGCGCCGTCCAACTCCGCGGTGTTCTGCCCGACGCTGAGTTGGGTGAAGCCGGCCGACTCTCGCAGGATGCCATCGATGAGATACGCCAGGAAATCTGGCCCGATATCCGCGACGAACACGAACTCCACGACCTGCTTTGTTCGCTGGTTGCTGTGCCAGTTGAGACCCTCAGCCATCCGGGTTGCCGCGATTGGGGCTTGTTTCTGGACCGCCTCGAGCGCTCGGGGCGCGTCTTGACCGCCAAACGCCAGCAAATGGCGTATTTTGTCGCAGCCGAACGGACTCAATGGCTTAGGCAGGTTTGGGGGGGTGTGGATTTCTCTGTGGAAATGTTGAAAATCCACGGAGATGTGCCAGACGACAGTGACATTTTGCGCAAAACGTTACAGGGATGGTTACAAATTGTGGGCCCTGTCACGTCGTCCGGTATCGCACAGCAACTCGGGCTCGAGCCCACCGCAGTTTTCCAGCAAATGGTTCACCTCGAATCCACCGGGACGATCCTGCGCGGCGTGTTCGAAGGTCCGCACGGACAGCAGTCTGTGCCCGACACTGAGATTGAATGGTGCGAGCGCCGCATCCTGCAGCGCATCCACCGCCGCACGCTGGCGACCCTGCGCAAACAAATCGAACCCGTCACTCCTGCCGTCTACATGCGCTTTCTTCTCGACTGGCAACACCTGGGCGAGCAGCGTCAACTCGGCGGCGAACAGGGTCTGCTTGAAGCGCTGCGGGGACTCGAAGGATTCGAAGCGCCGGCCGCCGAATGGGAGCGCTCGATTCTTCCGCAGCGCGTTGCCGGATACGACCCTCGCTGGCTGGATTCTCTTTGCCTGACCGGAGCGGTGGGCTGGGGACGGATCTCGCCGCACCCCGCCTTTGCCGACATCGCAAGCGGCGGCCCCCGGCGCGTTGTACCCACCAGCATGGCGCCGGTTACGTTTTTTGTTCGAGAAGAAGCGTTGTGGATGGATTTGTGCCTGTCGCAGCGACAAA
Organism: uncultured Acidobacteriaceae bacterium; assembly: GCA_963705765.1. GTDB lineage: Bacteria > Acidobacteriota > Terriglobia > Terriglobales > Acidobacteriaceae > Palsa-343. Next base: position 66,255 of record CAVPKU010000026.1, read on the forward strand.
TCCCCGAAGCGAATCTGAACGCCTGCCTCAGCGACCTCGCGAACCGCGTGCGATCACTGCTCGCCGATCGCGGCGCGATGTTTTCCGCCGATTTGATCCGCCTCCTTGGCGTTCCCGCTGAGGATCTTCATCGCGCGCTGTGGGAACTCGTCGCCGCCGGCCTTGTCCATGCTGACGGTTTCGACAGTCTGCGCCTGCTGATCGATCCCCGTCGCAAGCGCGCCTTTGCCACGCCGGGAGGCTCGAAGGCCAGCGCACGTCACGCATCGGGCCGCTGGGCCCTCCTGACCGATCCCGAGGAGCCTGTTCCGGTCGGCGAGTTGAAGCACCGTAATGCCGAGGCCGCCGCGCAGGCTGCGGGCCGTCGCGATCAGCAGATCGAGTCCGCCTGCCGCATGTTGCTGCGCCGCTACGGGATCGTTGTGCGCGACGCACTGGCGCGCGAAACCACCGTCCCGCCGTGGCGCGAACTCGCCGGCATGTTCCGGCGACTCGAAGCACGCGGCGTCATTCGCGGCGGCCGCTTCATCTCCGGATTCGGAGGCGAACAGTTCGCGCTGCCCGAGGCCGCTGACGCCCTCCGCGCGAATCGCACGCGCACGCTTGCCGACATGCCGCCCCTCACCATGGCCGCTGCTGACCCGATGAACCTCGTCGGCGTCGTCATTCCCGGCGAGCGCACCGCATCGATCGCCGGCAACACGGTCACGCTGCCGTTGCCGCCGACGGAGACCGAGGCGGCTGTGATCGAAATGCCTGCTCCGCAGACCTTCGCGTTCGGCACAAGATCTGTCGAAGGCGGCGCGCTTGCCTGATTCCGATTCCACTCCGGCTCCCGCATCGAAGCCCGAGTCGGACAACAGACGCCTTGTGGAAGGCGAGGATTTCTACCGCGAGGGCCCCTACGTCGTCTTCACCGAGGCGTATCACCGGCGTCGCGGCTACTGCTGCGGATCGGGCTGTCGTCATTGCCCCTGGAGAGACGAAGCCGGCGCAAACCCATAACTTCACCGCCTGAAGGGCGGGTCCCCTGGTATCCTGATTCAGGCATGAGCAAGCTCTCGCATTTTGACGACGCCGGCGAGGCGCGCATGGTCGACGTCAGCGGCAAGCCGGCAACACGTCGCGAAGCGGAAGCCTCGGCCTTCGTCGCTCTCAACGATGAAACCCTCGCGGCTCTGCCGCACAATCCCAAAGGCAATCCTCTCGAAGTGGCGCGCATCGCGGGCATTCAGGCAGCAAAACGCACCGCGGATCTCATTCCCATGTGTCATCCGCTGCCGCTCAGCTTCATCGACGTTCGCACAGAAGTGGTCTCCGACGGCATCGCGATTCGCGCCACGGCGGCCACTACTGCGGGCACCGGCGTGGAGATGGAAGCCATGACAGCGGCTGCCGTGGCCGCGCTCACGGTCTATGACATGTGCAAGGCGCTGGATAAGGGCATCGTGATTCGCGACCTCAGGCTCGACCGGAAAACCGGAGGCAAGAGTGGGGACTACTCCCGCGCGAAGCAGTAAATTCCTGGTCGGTGAGCCAACCCGGCGGCTCGTTGCTTCATCGGGAATTACGTCGGTTCTGTTTGAAGAGATGCTGGTGCAGTCCTGTCACGATTGCAAAACGCGCTGCGGAGAAACCCGTGGGGAGACGTCCGCTCACCTCGGGGCCGCACCCATGAGCGTCACTCCTCTGCTGCAGTGGATTGCGTGAGCGACAGCAACGACGGGTCCGCGCGCGAGCCGGTCCTTATCGAAGACCTGCAAAAAGAAGAGCGCCGCCAGTTGCGCGCAGCTCAGTTGCGCCAGTGGTCGCAATTTCTGGCCCTTGCCGGATACGCCGCAGTCGTCGCCGTCGGGATCGGCTTTCATGAGCCGTGGGCCGATGAAGCTCAGGCTTGGCTGCTGGCTCGCGATCAGGGCTTCTGGCACCTCATGCTGCACGCGATCCGCTACGAAGGCTCGCCCGGATTGTGGCACGCGATGCTGTGGGTGCTGGCTCACCTGCATGTCAGCTACGTCGGCATGCGTTGGATCTCCGGCTTCATTGCTTTGGTGGGGACCTATGTCCTGCTGCGCTGGTCGCCCTTCCCGCTCATCCTCAAAATCCTGCTGCCCTTTGGTTTTTGGTTCGCCTACCAGGATGCCGTTGTTGCACGTAGCTATGTCGTCTTCGGCCTCCTCGCCTTTCCCGCGGCCGCCATTCTCCGCGGCATGAGCCGTGACGAAGCATCGGCGCGGCGCGTTCAGCTGATCTGGCTCGCCGAGTTCCTGGGCCTGATGGCGAACCTCTCCGTCCACGGGTTCGTTTCCTCCGTCGGATTCGCCATCGTCGCGCTCGCGCTCCTGCGCCGCAAAGCGCGGGCGGGGATGCGCATTTCCGTTGTGATTCCGGCAGCTATCCTCTGCTGCTTCTGGCTCTTCGTTGCTGTCACCGTTTTTCCTCCCGCCGACGTGAACTACCCTGCCGGCAGGAACCTCGAGATATCGGCGCAGAAGATCTGGGCCGCGTTTGGCAATCCGACGGCGAAGGCCGAACTGCAGGAAGAAAAAGAAAGAGGAGTGGCGCCGCGTCCTGGCGAATTGACGATGCAGGAGAGTCACGCCTTTCAAAAAACTCCCGCCACTGCACGCTGGCACAAGATCGGCCGCATTCTAGGCCTCATCACCTTTCCAGTTTCCAATTTTCGATCGCTCGCGCTGGTCGCGTGTGGGCTCGTCGTTCTGCAGGCGCTCGTCTTCGGCCCTTCACGAGGCCAGATCGGATGGATCGGCCTGCTGCCCTGGGCGCTCATGGTCGTTGTCTTCTCGGGAATGTACCTCGCCCCGCGTCACGCCGGCATGCTCTGGACCGCGCTCATTGCCGCTCTCTGGCTCACCTGGCCCACGGAGACATCCTCGCGCTGGTACGAGATCTGGCTGCCCCGTGTGACCGCCGCCGCTCTTGTGCTCGTAGCTGTGAATCAAATGCAGTGGACCGCCCATTCTCTCCGCGACGAGATTCGCAAGCCCTACTCCGGAGACAAGGCCATGGCGAGGTGGCTGCAGACGAACGAGGCGGGCAAGCGCGTCGCCGGTTTCGGCTACCACTCCGTCGGCGTCACTGGGTTCTTCAGCGGCCCGCTGTACTTCAACCAGCCTGCGACGTACTGGATCTGGAGCCTCGAACCGCGCATCGATGCGCGCGCACCCTCCGCCATCGCCACCCATCCTGACGTGATCGTGTTTGGCGGATGGAACTGGAGCGAGCACGATGCCGACGTCAGCGAGGACTGGATCAAGCCCTACCCCGCCACGCTGAACAGTATCCCTCTCAACGACGGGTTCCACATCGTCGATTACACAGAGGCCAACGGCTATCGCGAAACCCATCGATTCTGCGGGCACTCCTTCATGCGCAACGGCTACTCTGAGGAACTTTGCGAGGTGGCGCTGGAGCCCGTGCCGGGTGTGGTTCCTGCCACCCCGGTGGTCCAGTCCAGCCTTACCGCGGTTCCCACCGAACCCACGCTAAAATAGAGCAGCAGGCAGACTGGACGGTCGCTGTTGCGGAGCGCAAGCAATGCAGCAGAGGAAAGTCCGGACTCCACAGGGCAGTGTGCCGGATAACATCCGGGCTCTGAGTCTCAAAGCTCAGAGACGGCCAGTGCCACAGAAAACATACCGCCCGCGCTTCGCAGGAAGTCAGGGTAAGGGTGAAAAGGTGCGGTAAGAGCGCACCGCTTCGACGGTAACGGCGGAGGCAGGGTAAACCCCACACGGAGCAAGACCAAATAGGGAACGAGTCCGGCAGCAATGCCGGCACGCGCCGGCCCGGCGCGGCAGCCCCGAAGGGGCATCCCGCAAGGGATGAAAGTTCCGGGTAGGTCGCTATACACGAGCGCCGCAGTAATGCGTCGCCCAGAGGAATGGCCGTTCTCGACAGAATCCGGCTTACAGGTCTGCTTGTTGATATGGCCCCGGTTTTCCGAAAAGGAGAGCCGGGGCCTTCAAATTTTTCGTGAGAGCAGTGTGGCGTTCGGCGCGCCTCGCGCCTCTCCGCACTGCTACGTTCCCGTCACTCGCATGGGGAGATCTGCGAACAGGCTCGCTACGAAATCCAGCATGAACAGGGGGTGCACCGGTTTGGCGAGAATCTCAAACATATTGCCGCGCTTTGCCGATTCCTCCATCAGCGCTGGGGTACCCGCGTGCCCGGAGAACAGAACCAGATGACAGGCGGGACGATTCGCCTTCAGCACCATAGCCAGATCGATGCCGTTCATACACGGCAGCATGACATCCAGAATCGCCAGGTCGGGTTCCCATCGCGCGATGATTTCAATCGCCGTCTCTGCCGAGTGGGCGCAATGTACCGCGTAGCCATGCTTCTCGAAAATAACCGAGAGCGTCTCGGTGATCGCGGGATCGTCATCGACGATAAGAATGCCGCGGGGTGCGCCTATCCCTCTCACCGCGACCTCCTGTCTGGAAAAATTGGGTAGAGCGGGGCCGTTGCAGTCAAGGTTCCCGGTTCGGATGCTCGGGGATCCGCCTCGACCGGCAGGTCATCAGTCGGCAAGCAAGCCAGGCATTGCCCTGCGATAACGTTTACTACGATGCACCCGGGGTGGGGTGCGCGTTGCCAGTCTTTCTATCAGCTTTCCTGAATGCCCGGCTGTCGCGCCCTCAGCGGAAATGCTCCCAGCCCCCTGCCGGCACCGAAAGTTCCCTGCCTTCAGCAGTTTGCATCTTGATGTGGGTCCGCGCCCGGCCTGGCTGCGGTACCAAGCTCCCGATCCGATGAATTGGAACCCCCGCAATGCTGCGTGGAATCCGGGCCCCCGGCGCTGCGGCGAACAACAGCTCATAATCCTCGCCGCCGTTCAGGGCGAGATCAATCGCATCCGCTCGCTGGGCAGCCAGAGAATGAATCGGGAGCGCGGCCTCTTCGATCACCGCCATCACGCCTGACTCCTCGCATAGATGCGTCAGATCGGTCGATAACCCATCGCTTACATCGATCGCCGCATGCGCCAGTCCGCGCAGCCGCTTGCCCACTGCAATACGCGGCTCAGGATAAAGGTGCGGATGCCCGGGTTCTGCCTTCGTCAGTCGCCGAAACTTTCCTGGACTCTTCGCGAGCGCCGCCAACTCCGCCGCTGCACCACCCAAAGCACCCGTGACATAGAGGAAATCGCCCGTCCGTGCGCCCGAACGCAACAGAGCTTTTCCTCGTGGTGTCTGTCCTACCGCAATCACGTCCGCCACGATGAGTCCATCCCCGCGCCTCGTTATCGCTGGTGACTGTGCGGTGTCGCCCCCAGCAAGCGGCACGTCAAAGCGCCGCGCCAGCGCCAGAAATCCATCGAGAAACCTGTCGAGCCAGGCGCCTGGCAAGCGCGACGGAATTGCCAGCGACAAAAACACCGCCATGGGTTCGGCTCCCATCGCAGCCAGATCGCTCAACCCGCGCGCCAGGCAGCGGTATCCCACCGACTCCGGCGGATGCCAGGCTCGACGGAAATGCGCGTTCTCCAGGGTGAAGTCGGTCGTCACGCAAATCTCGAACCCCGACCGAGGCCGCAACACCGCGCAATCGTCGCCGATCCCCAGCGAGACCCATCGCGACCCAACGCGCGACTTCTGCCGGATTGCCTCAATCAAGGCAACCTCGCCGGAGATTGGACGAATCGGTCTGCCGCGCTTCAAAGTCATGCTCGCCAACAGGATATCCGCACCTTGCATCTAACGTTGCAGCTGGGAACTCAACGTTCTGCGCCTTCGTCCAGCCGTAAACAATTTGAATGTCCTGTTATCCACTTGATTTACACAAGCACCGCCGAATGTAATACTCGCACCCGCTCCGGCGGCCGGAGGTGTTCATGCCCCGTGAAGCCTGGATGGACAGCAGCCATGTCCGCGTGACCTCGGAAGACGGCAAGACCTCGTTCCTCTATGAAGTGGACGCTCATGGCGCTCGTACCTGTACCGAAATCAGCGAACGCCGCCCCGACGGGACCACCGATTCGCGCCTGACCGCGCGCGCCCTCGACGAGCTTTTCTGGGGCGGCCGCACCGGTACCTAATCCATAATTCGCCCGTTCTGATTCAATCCGAAGCGCCACTGCCTGACAGCCTGCCCTGAGCGAGGTCGCGCAAGGGACCGAGTCGAATGGGGCCAGTCATCTATTCTGGATTGGCCTATGTCCGATCAGAGTGAAGCCCTCAAAGCAAAACTGGAACCCCTCATCGCGGCCGGCGGCGGTGCTGTCGGCAATCGAGCGGCGATGGAAGCCTTCCTCGAGTTGCGCCTCATGCTCGAGGCCGGCCTCGTCCGTGCTGCCGAGCCCGATCCCTCCGCCTCCACTGGCTGGCGCGTCAATGCGTGGGTCAAACAGGGGATTCTTCTCGGCTTTCGCATCGGACAGCTCCAGGCTTCCGGCTACGGCCTCTCCTTCATCGACAAGGACACCTACCCTGCGCGGAAATTCAATGCCGGCCAGGGAGTCCGCATCGTTCCCGGCGGCTCCTCCGTCCGGGCCGGGGCCTATCTTGCCCCCAGCGTTGTCGTGATGCCTCCCAGTTACGTCAACGTCGGCGCGTATGTTGGCGAATCCACGATGATCGATTCCCACGCGCTGGTCGGCTCCTGCGCGCAGATCGGTAAGCGCGTCCATCTCAGCGCCGCCGCGCAAATTGGCGGCGTCCTCGAGCCGGTGAACGCGAGCCCCGTGGTCCTCGAAGATGATGTACTTGTCGGCGGCAACTGCGGCGTCTATGAAGGCACCATCGTTCGCAGCAAAGCTGTCCTCGCTGCTGGAACGATTCTCACGCGTGGGACGCCTCTCTACGATGCGGTCCGCGGAGAGGTGCTCCGCGCCGACGGAGACAAGCCCCTCATTGTTCCCGAAAGCGCGGTGGTCGTTCCCGGAGCGCGTGCCGTCACGAAAGGCAAAGGCCAGGACTGGGGTCTCAGCGTCTACACGCCTGTGATCGTCAAGTATCGCGACGACAAGACCGAACTCAGCCTCGCTCTCGAAGACTTGCTCCGATAGTGTGCCGTTTCGCATTGTTCCTGAGCGATTGTCATCCCGACCGGAGCGCAGCGTAGCGGAGGGACCTGCTTCTGCATTCCCTCAAATCCGACAGGGCTCCTCAGAAACAGCCTGCTAGCTAAGCTTCTCGCTGCTCTTGCTCATGCAGGAAGGGAAGCGGTGTGCCGTTGGTGCCCGCCCAGCGGATGCTGGCGATCAGTTCGCCCATGTTGGGCACGGTCACACCCTGCACCGGAAGATAGATCCCCAGGCAGTTCTCACTCCATAGGTGGTTGGCCAGCAGAAACAGAAGCTTGTAACATCCAGGCCATTCTGACTCCGGTATCTTCGCGCCATCCGGATAGTCCACCTCAAGCCAGGCCTGATGCCGATCCCACACCCGCTGCCGCACCTGGTTGGCTTCATGCCGCGGCCGCCGGTATCGTCCGGTGCCGCCGCGGAAGCCGAAGAGCACATCCGATACGCACACTGTCCACAATCTGCCGTGCCGCCCGCGTTCGATCGAGCCCTGGCTTTCTGAATCTCCCCAGACTTCCATCGCCAGCTTCAATATCGCTTCCGGCGTGACTGAGATTGGACTCTCCAGCAGCAGGACCAGAGACGGGTATTTCTCTTCTTCGTCAGGAGAGCCCGACACGACATTTCCCAGAAAGCGGACCGCTCGACGCAACATTCGCGACCCATCTTACGATGAGACGAGCTGCTTCGTGAAAAGAAATTAATCGAAGTTAGAAACCTGGATAACTTCGAGTTAATTTACGGATCAAATTACAGGCGAGTCAGATATCGCTCGGCGCCCACGCGAGACTCAGGCGACTTCGCTGATCTCCCGCGTCTCGCGCTCGATGGACCGGTTGGTCATGAAGCGCTCCAGGGCCTGCATAGCGCATCCCTGCCCACAAAGATGATGCATGTCAGGATTCCGGCTCTCCGCGAAATTCCACGGCAGAAGAGTGAAACGCTGTTCCGGCTGCCCCTCGTCATAGCACGGGACATCGCCCAGCATATACATCCACCAGTGGTTGGCCTCGCCTTTCTTCTTGTCGCAGATGTCGCAGTTGAAGGAAACGTCCCAAACCATGGTTACTCCTTGTGAAACACACTTGCCGCTACCGTACAACGAATTGGGGAGCGCAGCAGTAACCCTTCCGTGGGACCCCTCTGGATTTCCTGCCCGTGCGCTCGTATCGTAGTGCTGCTATGGTTTGTACCCGCTGCCATGCGACGGAGTTTCGCCTCTCCAGCATCCGCTTCCGCGATCTGGAGCACCTGGCCGTCCTGCAATACCCCGTCCGTTGCCGTTACTGTCATCACCGCACCTATGGGAGTTTTCTGCTGGCGCTCATTCTCTTCCAGCTGCGCCGTCATCATTTTGGCAGCAGCGAGAAGGCATAGTACGCCCTCCCGCCGCCCATGATTGTGGATGCCTGGATGCGCCGCTCGGACGCACCGGTTGCCGGCTCCATCCGTGCTCCCAGCTACGCGGCGTCGTTTGACGCCGATCGTGTTACTGCGGCGCCGGTCCGCGCACAATCTGCACCAGATTATCCGGCTGCACATGTTTTGCAAACGCCGCCTTGACGTCGTCCGCCGTCAGCCCGTAGTACTTCTTCGCGGCTCGGATCGGCTCATCCAGCGGCAGCCCGACTTCTGCGCGTCCCAGCAGCCCGCCCCCAACCGCTTCCTCACTCGATTCACTCAGCGGAATCTGCCGCAGCAGAAGCGCCTTGGCCTGATGCAGCTCTGCATCCGACACGCCCTGCGTCCGCATCTGTTCCAGATCCCGCACGATCAGCGCCCGTGCTTTCGACACATTCGGCGGATCGCACCCGTAGTTGACCGAGTAGCTGGTGCGCGTCTTCGAGGCGTCCATGCTCACATCGACGCTGTACACATATCCCGCCACCTGGCGCAGATCGTGATACAGCCGCGTCGCGTAAAACCCGCCGCCCAGCACATGATTGCCCAGTTGCAGTGGATAGTAGTCCGGATCGAACCGGTTCACGTCCATCTGCTCGGCCAGAATCACGGTATCCTGCACGGCTTGCGCATCTGGAATCGTAGCCGCTGAGGCTTTATTCACCGGAATCGCTGCCAGCGTCGTGTTCGGCTCCGGCCCGCTGGCCTTCCAGTCTCCAAACCACTTCTCGATCACCGTCCGCGCTGCTTCCGGCGTGACATCCCCGATCACCACGATGGTCGTTAGATCCGGACGCACCGTTGCCGCGTGGTACTGCTTCACATCGTCGAGCGTCAACTTCATCACCGTGTCGGGAGTCGCCTCGCGCAGCACCGGATCGCCCTTCGGAAGCAATGCCAGGTCGAGCGCACGCGAGGTATGGTATCCGGGGCTCTGCAAATTTCCCGCCACAAACTGCGCGATCTGTTGCTGGGTCACTTTGAACGCCTGCTCCGGCAGCGCCGGATGCAGCTCGTTGTCCGCCAGCAGCTGAACTCCCCGCGAGAAGTATTCCTTCAGCACTTTGACTGAGAAGCTGTAGCCTGCGCTCTCGTTCGCCGCAATATCGTCGAGGGCCTTCTGATACGCCAGCCGGTCCAGCGTGGTCGTGCCATAGGAGTAGAGCTGGTCGAGCACATCGCCCACTCCATCCTGGCCCGCCGGCGACTGCAGATCGCCGTTGTGTTTCACCGCGCCCATCACCGTTATCGTCGGACTGGTCGTATCGGTCCGCACAATCAGCCGGATGCCGTTCGCCAGTTTCGTATCCGAAACCGGAATGAAGGTGGTCGGCACCTGCAACTGACCCAGTTCCTTCTCTGCCCAGTCCGGCAGCGTCACGGGTTTGGTGGGCGCTGAGGTCGTCTTCTCCGCGCCGCCGAATCCCTTCTCTGCAACCGCCTCGCCGTTGGGCGCAGGCTTCAGCGTTGCTGTGATCGTCGCAGCATTCAGCAAATACTGCTTTGCTACCCGATTCACATCCGCCAGCGTGACCTTCTTAATCGCGTCGATATCTTCGTCCGGCGAGTTTCTTCCCTCAGCCGCCAGCGCTTCAGACCACGCCGACGCCAGGTCCGGAATCGAGTTGCGCTGGAACTCCGCCTGCGCAATCTCTGCCCGCTTCGACGCGTCCACCAGATCGGCCGGCACGCCGTCGGTCGCGTACTTGTTCACGATCTGCCGCATCTCCTCCAGCGCCGGATTCGCATCCTGCCCCGCGGGCAACGCCACCAGCCCAAAGCCGACGCTCGCCTCCGGATACGTCTCCGCCACGCCAAACTCCGCCGCCAGCGCCTTGCCTGCCGGCACCATGCCGTACAAATCCGCGCGCTGGCTCGCCAGCACATCGGCCAGAATCTGCATCGCCGCATAATCCGGCGACCCCGTCCCCGGCATCCGCCACGCGATGAACCCCAGCACATACGGCAAATTGCTGTCGAGCGTGAACGTCTCCGCCTTCACTGGCTGCAACTCGATCTTCGGATGTACCGCAATTGGATGACTGGGAATATCGGCATACATCTTGCGGATCTTCTCCAGAGTCGCCGCTGCATCCACATCTCCCACTATGACCAGGATGGTGTTCGATGGCGTGTACCACTTATCGGCGAACTCCTTCAGCATTGCGCCCGTCGTCTTATCGAACGAAGGCCGCGTCCCCAGAGAATCATGCGAATACGGTGTCCCTGCAAAGATGTCGCCATTCAGCCGGTTCAGAAACTTGTACGTAGGATTCGAAAGATCGCGCGCTACCTCCTGCTCGATCGCCCCCCGCTCCTGATTCCACTCCGCGTCCGAATCGTCGATCCCGCGCAGGCACGCCGCCTGCGCCTGCAGGGCCACGTCAAGATCGGCCGCCGGCACCGTCTCGAAATACTGCGTGATGTTCTGCTGCGTATCGGCGTTGTTGTCGCCACCCATCAGCGCAAAGATCGCCGACGTTTGATCCGCAGTCATCCCCTTGCATCCGCGGAACGCCATGTGCTCCTGCGCGTGCGCCATACCCGGAAATCCATCCGGCGTGTCGTCCCCACCCACGATGAAGTTGGCTTCCACTGTCACCACCGGCGCCAGAGTGTTGCGGACGATCACTACCCGCATCCCATTCGGCAGCGTCGCCCGGGTCGGCGGTTCATCGGCCGCGCGAAGCAGAGGCGCGGCGGCAAAAGTCACAAGCAAAAGCGGCAAAACACGCAGAATGGACGAACGCTTCACAAGCCCTCCGGGACAGGTTTCCCTTCAGGGATGGTAAAGGAAAGGCTCCCTACCCCGCCCCGCAACCCCCACAGCAGTGACGAACAGCGCCTTCCTGAGGACGGACCTGCTATCCCTCCCCGATCGGCATCCCAGGCGGCGCAGGTACAGGTTTGGAGGGCACAAACCTGGCCGGATCCTTCAGGAACTCATCGATCCGTGCCGCCTCATAGGCCCGCCAGGCCTGATCCTCCTTGCTGTTATCGCCCTGTGCATACCCATCGCGCACAGCCTTTAGCTTCACCAGCACCGCTCCCCGCGTCTCCGCCGATGATTCCGTACTGCTCGCGAGCCCCAGTAGCGCTTCAATGATCCGGCCGTCTATCCCGCGTTTCACCTCGCCGGCCAGACCCGTCGCAGTCGCCGCGCTCCCCGTCGACTTCAGCGTCGCGTCGATCACCTCATCGAGCGACGGTTCCTCGCTGTTGCGCGCGTGATACTGCGTCAGCCGGTTCGCCCGTTGCGGGTTGAACATAAGCCCCAGCGTGAAATCGGCCGCCGACTGCGCCGCAGCCACCGGATCGAACGTCAACCCGGTGTCCGAAGGAAAGCTCTCCTCGGTCCGCGGCAGTCCCGGCGTCCGCGGCGGCAACAGCTTCAGCAGCGACTCCGGCAGCGTCAGCATCTCCGGCGACAATGTCTTCAGCATGCTCGTCAGCGCGTGTCGCTGATCGGCCGGATCCACAATCTCCGGCATCTTCTGCCCGTCGCCGCGCACGTTGTATCGATAATCGAGCCCGCCAATCTCCTTTACCGCCGCTTCAGTCTGGTAGCGGTGGAAGAGATACACCAGCACCAGCTTGTCCTGCATCTCGGCCAGCGGCTCGCCGTCGTGAATCGTATCCACCCCGAATCGCTTCAGGGCCGCCGCCCGCACCGTCAACACCCGATCCAGCTCCGACGCTGGGTCCGTCCCGTTATCCCACAAATGCGCGTGCGGATGAGCCCCGCCCTGCGGCCGCGCGTCTTCATCGGTGATGAAGATCATCCCCGTCTTCTCCGAATCGCGCAGAATCCTGTCCAGCGCCGCCGCATCTTCGACCGGCTTGCCGTCGCGATCGAACTCCCGATACCCGTAGTCGATCGCTACCTTATCCCACGACCCAATCCCAGCCGGATACGCATGGCTCACATCCGGAACGCCATCCTTGCCCAGCGTCACCCACGGATGCGGATATTCCATCACCGACATCGTTTCGTCCGGCGAATGCGGAAAGGCGCTCGCAGCAAAGTTGTGCGCCAGCCCCAGCGTGTGTCCCGTCTCATGCGCGCCGAGCTGCCGAATCCTCTGCAGCACCATCTGCAGCGCGGCATCGTGGGCTTCATCCGCTGGCGGCTTGCCGTTTTCGTACGGAGCCAGCAGCGCCTCGGCAATCAAATAATCCTGGCGCCCGCGCAGACTCCCCAGCGTCACGTTGCCCTTCAGAATCTCGCCGGTGCGCGGATCGGTAATCGCCTCCCCATAGCTCCATCCGCGCGTGTAACGGTGGACCCATTGGATGATGTTGTAGCGAACATCCATCGGGTCCGCGCCCTCCGGCAGCACATCCACTTTGAACGTACCTGGCGCCCAGCCAGCAGCCTGGAATGCCTGATCCCACCACCGCGCGCCTTCCACCAGCGCGCTGCGCAGCGGCTCCGGCGCACCCCGGTCCACGTAATACTGGATCGGCGCCACCGCTTCGCACGCATGCGTGCAGTTCGGATCTTTCTTGATCAGCCGGTGCCGCTCGATGAACTGCTCTTCGAGCGACCCGCTGAGCGGCGCATCGTAGTCGCGATATGTCATCGGGAAATATCCCGCGCGCGGTGAAAACCTCCGCGGGGTGAATCCCGGCGGCGGCAGCTCCACAAAATTTTGCCGCTCCCGAATCGTCACCGCTCGTGGATCGGGCGTCACCTCCCGCAAGATTCGACCCACCGCTTGCGTATCTTCCGGACGCGTCGAAAACGTCAGCTCCGCTTCCACCACCGTGTTCTTTGGAAACGCCTTCGTGTCCTCCAGCACCAACGTCGACCGCGCCGGATCGACATGGAACGCACCTTGTTTACCCTCGGCCAGACCCTCGGCGATGTGGTGCGCATCGCTCAGGAAGAACTGCGTCGCATCTACCAGGACGGTGCCGTCCGGGCTCTCCGCGTCGACCGTGAATCCCGCCACCACCGAGATCGGGAACGATTCCTCGACCGAAGCCCGCTCCGCCGGATCGCCCGACGAGCTGCGGAAGTCGAGGTTCGGCTCTACCAGGAGAAGTTTCGGCCCGGTCCGCTCAAAGTGGACGATCGCTCCCGGCGCGACCTGCCCGCGATCCATGCCATATCCGCCCAGCTGGCTGCTGCCCATGCTCCACGGCGTCGAGTTGGTCCAGATCAGATCCTGCGAACGCGTATGCGCGGCGTTGCCATCGAGAGGCACTTCCAGATAGAGCTTGCCCGCCTTCGCATCCCAGTCCAGCGGAACCAGCCCCGACATGTGCTGCATCGATTTTGTTTTCTCAGCAAGCGAGGCGACGGCCTTACCGTTCGCGTTCGGGCCCTCGGCATTCTGAGCCACGGCGTCGAATCGGTTGGAAGCAGCGATGAGGGCGAGGGGGAAGGCAACAGCAAGCAGAGACATCCGCATGCGAACCATGCTCTCTCTTGTAGCACGGGAATGGTCCCAGGCCGCTGCGTCCGGCTGATCCGGAACGAAAGTCTCCGAAGGCTCTGCGATGGTAAACTGAGCGGGACCCTTGCCGTTGTCGGGACGTGGCTCAGCCTGGTAGAGCACTCGCTTGGGGTGCGAGGGGTCGGCAGTTCAAATCTGCCCGTCCCGACCATTCAAATTCTTTCTTCAAAGCCACTCAGCCGCCGGCGTCTACCGCGGCACCTGCCAACCTGCCCCCACCGTGGCCAGCGTCATCTGGTCCGTCGGCGTATTCCCCAATGACTTCGCCAGTCCTGGAAACCCCGCCTTGACCTCATCGGTCGTCGCCCACACCGGCACATCCCGCATCACGTACTGATACGTCACCGTCGTCTCGGTAAATCCATCTTTCGGACCCGGCGGCGTGAAGCTCTGGATCCCCGTCACTTCCCGATGCCCATAGCAGAACCGCGGCGCGAACCGCTGCCCTGCGAGATTGAGTGTGTAGCGGTCCACATGCATGTCGCGGTCTTCCAGGCGCGTCAGCAATCCCGCATTCGTCAGCGAGTCCAGTTGCTGCTTGTCCGCTTTTGCCGTTGGGCTCGGCGCAACTTCGTAGGGAAACGTATGTCCCTGGGGAAAAAGGCAGTCGTTGTGATCCTCAAAGTACGCGTTGATCGTCTTCGTGAAGTTCTCCGGCGTCGGTTTGTTCTCCGAGTTGCAGCCCCCGGCCAATGTCAGAATCGCCGCCAGGCCCGCGCCCCCTGCCACTCGTATCGTTCTCGTCGTGTCCATGTTTCCTCGCACCGCTGCTCCGATGCATGGTAGAGGAAAAATGCCGCCCGCGCAGCAGCTTCGTACTTCCACCTTCCGGCTCGCGGAAGATCGGCAGGGTCCCCCGGCTGACGCGATTCTCCTGCACCGGGAGCGAGCAGAGGAAATCGCGAAAACCTGCGCCCCTGCCGTGATGCTTCTGCGTTGCCTCGCGACGGCTCCGCAGGGAACCGGGCTGCAGCATGCGCCACCGCAGCCGGCTCACCCTACGGAAGATGCCGCCCGCACCGCGCGAAGATGGCCCCGCGAGACCAACAAAACATCCCGCTCCAGCGCCCGTTCGTCCCAGATCGCCGGAACCAAACCCTTCACCACGGCGTATCGTCTTTCAAAGGACCTCGAGAGGAGCCGCATATGCCCAGGGTTGTGCGCCTGTTGCCGCAAGCGTTCGTTCTCGGCACGCTGCTGGCTGCCGTCGGCTGCCACGTCTCCGTGGACAAAGGAAAGAACGGCGAGGACAAAAACGTCAGGATCGACACACCGCTGGGCGGCCTCCACGTCCGCAAGGACCAAACCAGCGCTCTCGATCTCGGCCTTCCCGCTTATCCCGGTGCCCAGGTTTCTCCCGAACACGATGGCGACAAGTCTGCCGATGTGCACCTCGGCTTCGGGCAGTTCCAGCTTCGCATCCGCGTCGTCACCTACGAGACTTCCGACGATCGCGACAAAGTCACCGCCTTCTATAAAAACGCAATGGGCCGCTTCGGCCAGGTCCTCACCTGCCAGGGCAATCGCCCCGTTGGCTCACCCACCATCACCAGCGAAGGCCTGACCTGCAATGAGGATTCGAAAGTCCACGTGAACAACGGCAATTTCGAAAACGACGACGCATTCACCCTGCGTACCGGCTCCAAACATCACCAGCACATCATGGCCATCAAGAACGGCGGCCCCGGCACACGCTTCTCGCTGGTCGAGATTCAGCTCCCCACCGGCCTCGATGAAAGCTCGTCGAAATCCAGCGACTAGCTTTTCCGTGGCCCTGTTCGCGCCTCCTCCCATTCGCGCATTGCGCTCCCCGTCCGCGTGCGATAGGGTCGATGTATGGAGTTGGCTTGCCTGCGCTGCGGAAATACCCTGCATGAGGGCGAAGGTTTTTGCCCCCACTGCGGCGCGCCCCAACTCATTGTGGACACCTCCGAGCCCACCGGCCCTCAGCAGCCCACCCAGCGCCTCGGTGTCGATCCCAACCGCGTCGAGTGGCGCTCCGCTATCACCTATGCCCTCCTCATTGCTGTTCCCGTAGGCCTGCTCTCTGCCCTCCCTAACATGGGTTCGCTATTGGTTATCGCTGGCGGATTCGCCACCATTGCGCTTTACCGCAAACGCACTGAGGCTCTCACCGATGGCAGTATCGGCTGGCGCATCGGAGCCATTCTCGGCGTTGCCTCGGCCACGATTGCCACCGCTGCCTACGCCGCCAAATTGGTGGTTATCCGCTACGTGATGGGCGGAGGTCCAAACCTGGACCGAGAGTTTCAGTCCGCGGCTCAGGCGAGCGTTGACTACGTGATGAAGGTCTACGCGCAACCAGCTGCTCAGTCACCTCAGTTCATGCAGCAACTCCAGCGCACGGCTGCCTTCATGCTCTCGCCAGACGGGCACGCTGCCAGCCAGCTCGGTACTGCGCTCATTATGTCAGCCGGCATAATCCTCTTTGCAGCCACCGGGGGCGCCATCGCCGGTCGCATCCTCTCCATCCGTCCCCGCGCCCAGCGCACCCTCTAGTCCATAGCATCGCGGACCGTCTCGCTCTGAGGAAAACTGCGTCACAACGCGTCACTCTTCGTCTTGCGGTGGCGCAGGGGTACTCGTATCATCGCCTTTACGCTTATGTCAGATTTGCAGGCAGTTGCTACGCCGAAATTGCGCGAGAAGGGCCGCATCATGTCGGCCTCTGAAATCGAGCGCACCCTGGTCCGGCTCGCTCACCAGATCATCGAGAAAAACAACGGCGCGGAAACCATCGGCCTCGTCGGCATCAAGCGGCGCGGCGTGCCCCTTGCTCAGCGTCTCGGAACCCTCATCAGCGGCATCGAGAAACACCCTGTCGATACCGGCGTTCTCGACATCAGCTTCTACCGCGACGACCTCTCCACGCGCGATGTGCGTCCCGTCGTCGTTCCCGGCTCGCTCGGCTTCGATGTCAACGGTCGCGACGTCATCCTGATCGACGACGTGCTCTACACCGGCCGCACCATCCGCGCCGCCCTCGATGCGCTTTTCGATCACGGCCGCCCGCGCCGCGTCCAGCTGCTCGTCCTCATCGACCGCGGCCACCGCGAGCTCCCCATCGAAGCCACCTTCGTTGGCCGCTCCGTGCCGACCTCGCAGCGCGAGATCATCGAAGTCAAGCTCAAAGAAGTCGACAACGACGAGCAGGTGATTCTCGTTGAACGGGTGTGATGAATCTGCGGGCCAAATTGCAACCGCACATCCATTGCCGCGCAGCGGCAAGACAGTAGAAGCCCCGGCCTTGAGGCCGGGGATAAATGCAGGGAAGATTGGGGCCTTCAGGCCCGGGTTTTGATCTGAGGAGATGACGAAGACCCGAACACCATCCCGAACTCCGCAAAAAACTTCCGCCCCCTCTTTTTTCCGACAGCCCATCCATCCAGGCTCCGCCATCTCCGCGGCCGACCTCTCCGTTCCGGAAGTCCGCCACATCCTCGAATCCGCCGACGTTCTCGAAAAAGAAAATCCCTTCCGTCGCGCCGACCGCCTCGCCAAGCGCCGTGTCGCTCTTCTCTTCTATGAGTCGAGCACCCGCACCCGCACCTCGTTCGAACTCGCCGCCAAATCCCTGGGCGCCGACACCACCCTCGTCAGCTCGCTCTCCTCCAGCATCGAAAAAGGAGAGTCCCTCAAGGACACAGGCATCACCCTTAAAGCCCTCGGCGCGGAGTGCATCATTCTGCGCAGTCCGTACTCCGGCGCGCCGTATCTGCTCGCGCAGGCCACGGGCCTTCCCGTGCTCAACGCCGGCGACGGCATGGCCGAGCATCCCTCGCAGGCCTTGCTCGATTTGCGCACGATGCTGCAGTTCCTCGAAATTCCCGCCCGCCAAATCTCCGACAAGGTCCTGCGCGGCGTCACCGTTACCATCTGCGGCGACATCCTCCACTCGCGCGTCGCCCGCTCCAACGCGCTCCTGCTCCCGCGCCTCGGGGCTAAAGTCATTCTCTGCGGACCCCCTGCGCTGCTACCTGAGACCGCTGCCCGCCTGACGCCTGGAATCGTGATCGATCGCGACTTCGATGCGGCGCTCAGCGCCTCGACCATCGTCATGATGCTGAGGATCCAGGCCGAGCGCCTCGCCGGCCTGTCTATCGATTTGGATGATTATCGCGCCCGCTACCAGGCCAACGCCGATCGCATGGCCGCGCAGGCGCCGAAAGCCCTGGTCATGCACCCCGGCCCCATCATTCGCGGCATGGAGATCACTGCTGAAGTCGCCGACGGCCCGCAATCCGCCATCGCGCAGCAGGTCCACAACGGCGTCGCCATTCGCATGGCCCTGCTCGTCCGAGCTCTGGGCGAAGCAAAGAAAGTCGGCCGCAAATGACGAAGCCCATCCTCATCCGTAACGGCCGCCTCATCGACCCCGCCTCGAATACCGACGCCCCGCGCGACTTGCTCCTTCGCGACGGCAAAGTCGCCGCTATCGAAAATCCAGGCAAAATCAAAGCCTCCGGCGCCGACGTCATCGATGCGAAAGGCCTCATCGTTGCACCAGGCCTCATCGATATTCACGTTCACCTGCGCGAGCCTGGCCAGGGCTACAAAGAAACCATCGCCACCGGAACCGCCGCAGCCGCTGCTGGCGGATTCACCACCGTTTGCGCGATGCCCAACACCACCCCGGTCAACGACTCCCCCGAGATCACCCGCTGGATGCAGGCCCCCGAACGCAGCGCTGCGATTCGCGTACTCCCTATCGCCGCGGCCACCATCGGATCGAACGGTGAAACCCTCACCAACTACGCCGCACTCAAAGACGCCGGCGCCATTGCGGTCACCGACGACGGCCGCCCCATCCTCGGCGATGCCATCATGCTGCAGGCCATTCGCGCCGCGGCCGCGCTCGACCTTCCCGTCATTCAGCACGCCGAAGACACGCGCCTCACCGGCGGCTGCTCGATGAACGCTGGAACCCTGGCCTTCCGTCTCGGCCTGCGCGGCATGCCCATTGAGGCCGAATCCGGCCTCGTCGAGCGCGACATCAATCTCGTACGCCACATTCCCAACGCCCACCTCCACGTCGCGCATCTCTCCACGAAGAAGGCTCTGGACGCGGTTCGCGCCGCGCGCAAAGCCGGTCTCCACGTCACCTGCGAGGTCACCCCGCACCACTTCGCGCTGACGGAAGAACGCATCGGACACTACGACACCAACGCGAAGATGAACCCGCCCCTGCGCGCCGAGTCCGACCGCCAGGCCATGGTCGAAGGCCTCCTCGACGGGACGATTGACGCGATTGCGACCGACCACGCGCCCCACGCTGCGCACGAGAAGGAGCAGGAATTCGACCGCGCCCCCAACGGCATCACCGGTCTCGAAACCGCGCTCGGCCTTGCGATTCGCATCCTGCACCTCGAGCGCAAGATGCCGCTGGTGAAAGTCCTCGCGTTGCTCACCACGCGTCCCGCCCAGGCCCTGGGCCTCCAAAGGCCGGGGAGTCTCGATGTCGGGACTCCCGCCGATCTCGTGCTCTTCGATCCGGCGGCAAAGTGGACCTTCCACGCCGCCAGCTCAAAATCCAAATCGAAGAACACGCCCTTTGACGGATGGGAGCTGAACGGCCGCATCCACGCGACCATCTCCGAGGGCAAAGTCGTATATCGCCGCGGTTAGCCAATTCCTTCCTGTTGTATATACGGCAAGAAAGTCGTATATACTGGCGTGGAGGGCGCACCGATGGGACTTAGCATTCGCAATCCCGAAGTCGAGAAACTGGCCCGCAGGGTTTCCCGCCGCACCGGGGAGACGATGACCGAAGCCATCAGCAAGTCTCTTAAGGAACGGTTGGCGCGTCTCGAGGGCGATAGCAGGCAGGATACCGTCCGAAAGAGGGTCGATAAGATCCTCGCCCGTGTCCATGCACTTCCCGATCTCGACAACAGGACGCCGGACGAGATCCTCGGCTATGACGAAAACGGACTCCCATCCTGATGGTGATCGACTCGTCCGCGATCGTCGCCATCTTTCTTGAGGAATCCGACTGGCCGTTTCTTCATAACCAAATTCTCGACGCCAGCGTCCGCTTTATCTCCGCGGTTTCGGTTGTCGAAACAGGCATGGTCCTTGAATCACGTCTGGGTGCCGTCGCAATGCGAGCATTCGAGCGTTATCTGGAAGAACTGAGGATTGAAGTCGTCGTTGTCGATCGGGATCTTGCCAGGGACGCGCTGGCCGCCTGGCGCAAATACGGCAAAGGCCGTCACCCGGCAGGACTTAACCTCGGCGACTGTTTTTCTTATGCCGTTGCGAAGTCGACCGGCGAGCCCCTCCTTGCGAAGGGCGACGATTTCGCTCGCACCGATCTCGACCTCTGTCCTAAGGCGCCGCCCGCGCAATAGCCCTACCGCCGCTTTTTCTTCCGCAACTGGCTCGCCTTGGGTGCACGATACTTCCCCTTCTTCCCCGCCTTCACAACCTGCGCCGCCGCTTCCTTCCGCGCCGCCTTCGCCCGCTTCTCCTCGCGCAGAGCCTGTTTGCCCTTGACCGGCCTGGCTCCTGTCTCCTGTCTTCTGTCTCCTGCTTCTTCAAGAATCGAGAACTGCAGCCGCTTCTCCACCGCATCCACGCGGTCCAGCACCACCCGCACGCGCTCGCCCACCGAAAACTTCCGCCCCCACCGATCCCCGATGATCTGCCGCGTGTTCTCCCGATACGTATAGCGGTCGCCGTCCATCATCCCCAGGCTCTGCAACGGCACCAAACCCTCGACGAACAAATCATCCAGCTCGACAAAGAGCCCATACTTTGTCGCGTTCAGAATCATCCCGCTGAAGCTCTCGCCCACGCGGTCGCGCATGAATTTGATCTTCTTCCAGTCCACAAGTTCGCGTTCCGCATCCGCCGCACGCCGCTCGCTCTCACTCGACTCCTGCGCAATCGCCGCCAAGGACTGCGCGTCCAGCGGTTCGAAAGGCGGCCTGCGCACCGGCCCAGCTTCTTTCCTCCTGCTTCCAGCTTCCTGCTCGCTCAGAACCCCGTGTCCATTCACGCCGGCGGCCAGCAGATCCTTCGCAATCCGGTGCACGATCAGATCCGGATACCGCCGGATCGGCGAAGTGAAGTGCGTATAGCTAGGAGCCGCCAGCGCAAAATGCCCCTCATTCTTCTCGCTGTAGCGCGCCTGCCTCAGCGATCGCAGCATCAGGTACGACAGAATCCGTTCCTCCGGCTTGCCCGCGATCTTCTCCGTCAGCTTCTGATACATCCTCGGTGTGATCGCGATGTCCTGCGGCACCTCATACGATCGCGCCTCCCGTCCTCCGCGTCGCTGCTCGCGTCGCTCGCTCTTCATGCGAAACGTCTGCACCGGCAGACTCCCAATCCCCAGCGAATACCCAAACGCCGCCGCAATCTCCTCAAACTCCACCACCCGCCGCGGCTCGGGTTTCTCGTGAATGCGATAGAGCGACGGCACGCCCAGATTCTCCAGCCACGACGCCACGCACTCGTTCGCCGACAGCATGAACTCCTCAATCAGCCGGTGCGCCCAGTTGCGCTCCGAACGCGTCACCGACTTCATCGCGCCAAATTCATCGAACTCAATCAGCGGCTCCGGCAAATCGAAATCAATCGACCCGCGCCGGTCGCGTTCTTGTTCAGAATCCGCGCCAGATCCAGCATTCGTTCGAACTCCGGCACCAGCGGCGCAAACTCCGCGCGAGCCTCATGATCGCCATCCAGAATCGCCGCCACCTGCGTGTAGGTCATCCGCCGCGCCGACCGGATCACGCCCTCGCATACCTCGTACCCGAGAATCTCGCCCTGCGCGTCCATCCGCATCAGGCAGCTGAGCACCAGCCGATCCTCATCCGGCCGCAGGCTGCAAATGTCCGTCGACAGCTCCATCGGCAGCATCGGAATCGCGCGATCCGGAAAATAGACCGATGTCCCGCGCAGCCGCGCCTCCAGATCGAGCGCTGTCCCCGGGCGCACATACTGCGCCACGTCCGCGATGTGGACCTGCAGCTCCCATCCTCCGTCCTCGCCGCGTTTCACCAGGACTGCATCGTCAAAGTCCCGCGCCGTCTCGCCGTCGATGGTCACAATCGGCAGGGCACGAAAATCCCACCGCTTCGCCACGAGTTCCGGATCGAGCCGCGCCACCTCCCGCGCCTCGGCCAGCACAGCATCCGGAAACACGCGCGGCAGATGGTGCTTGCGGATCACCATCTCCACATCCACGCCGAAATCGTCTTCAGCGCCCAGCACCTCGATCACCCGCCCTCGCGCCGCGCGCACCGGCGTCGGCCAGTCGGTGATCTCCACATCGACGACGAGCCCTTCGAGATCCTGATGATGGCGAGCCGCCTGCGCTTCCCGGCCCAGCACCCGATGCGGCGTCTTCGCCTCGCCCTCCACCGGCGGCAGATCCGCGCCAAACGGAATCACGATGGGCTGCGTCATCCGTTCGTCGAACGGAACAACGACGTTTCCACCCCGGCCGGTTTCGCCCTCGATCCGCCGCGAATAATGAAAGATCCCCACCACCGTTGGGTTGCGCCGCGTCAGGATCCGCAGGACCCGCCCCGAGCGCCGCCCCGGCTTTCAAATCTGCCGCCGCGCCCAAACCGCGGCGGCGCCAGCTCCACCAGCACCTGATCGCCCTGCATCGCGCCGCCCATCTCGCCCGGCGGAATAAAGACATCCTCGTCACTGGGGCCTTCGCACCAGGATGACGCGGATCGGGCCGCACAAACCCGTACCCATCGCGATGCAGATCAAGCCGACCCGCGACTAAATTCTCACTGCGAATGCCCGCTGGTCGCCGCTCGTCCGGTCCGCCGCGCCCCCGCTCCGCCGCACCCCCGCCGCGACCTGCCACAGCGCTGCCCTCCTCCGCCGTGCGAAGCCTCCAGTGGTCGCCATCGATTTGCACCAGCTGCCGCGTCCCGGTCAGCCGGCCGAGCTGTTCTCTCAGGTCGCGCCGCTCCTGGCCGCCGCCCGAGTCGCAACTCGCGCACCAGCTGCTTGTATCCGGCGCGCGCGCTGGGAAGCCGCTCGATGTGGCGCAGCAATTCGCGGTCGTTCATGCCCTCGATGGTAAGCGATAGCGGTTGCTGGCGCGCCGGAGCCACAGTCCTGACTGCCGGCGCCTCGAGCTTCCTGCTTCTTCGTTCCGGCTTCCAGCTATTTCGTCGCGATGATCTGAATCTTGTGAATCTGCGGCGGCTCGGCCAGCAAATCGCTTGCCTTTGCCATCAGCGCCTTCGCAATCTCCCCGTTCAGGTGCGCCTCGCGCCCCGCCTCATCGTTGAAGGTGTCGAAGATGCCGTACCGCCCATCGTCCTCCTTGATCGCGTACCACGTCACAGTGCCCGGTTCCTGTTTCGCCAGCTCCGCTCCTTGCTTCAGGAACTGCTCCACTTCGGTTTCTTTTCCAGGCTTGGCCTTCAGCATGCCGTACAGCGCAAATTTCACCATGGTGATCTCCTTTGTTTCATTGTGAATGGAAATGCGGTGGGTTTCGTGTAACCTCGTTCGAATCCGGCGTCCGGATCCCTCCCCCCAACCCGTTCCACAGCCACCCGGCACTCCGGGGGGATGCCATTTCCCCGCGAACCTGTTTAAGATGCAGGTAACGGCGGCGATAGCGCGGAGGGAGTTCGTCCACTCCAGAGGCAAGAGGGTCGGCGCTGCACAGTTCTGCATGGGCCCCCACGAGAACGAACCGGCTGGCCCGGTGCAGGACGGCCAGATTTCACCAAACATTCTTTAGAAGGAAGGAATCGCATTTTATGTGGAAACCCAACCAGCCAGGCAGCGGCACCGGCTCGCAGAACCCTGAGCCCGCTCGCCCCGCCACTCCCCCAACTCCGAGTTTTGACGCCGGTCAGCGCCCGGCCCCCGCTCCGGTTGCCAACCCTGCCACCGGCGAACAGGCCACCATCGGCAAGAGCCTCGTGATCAAAGGCGAGGTCACCGGCTCCGAGTCGCTCTACATCGACGGCAAGGTCGAAGGCTCCATCAACCTCTCCGGCAATCGCGTCACCGTCGGCCGCAACGGCCAGGTCGCCGCGAACATCACCGCGCGCGAAATCGTCGTCCTCGGCAAAGTCCGCGGCAACGTCACGGCCAGCGATCGCGTCGACATCCGCAGCGAAGGCTCGCTCACCGGCGACGTCACCGCGCCAGCGCATCTCCATCGAGGACGGCGCCTTCTTCAAGGGCGGCATCGACATCCGCAAGCCTGGCTCCAACGAGAAGGCTGCCGAGTCGAAGCCGGCTGCGAACGCCAGCGCCGAGCGTCCCGTCCCCGCGACGGTTTAGTCTTCGCGTATTGCAGCAAGGCTCCTGCGGCAGTTTTTTGAGCACTCACCGTGCCCCGAAATCCGCCGGCAGGAGCCTTGTGCGTTTCTCTGTGTTCTGCGCATCTCCGGTGTCCACTGACAACTGAACGCTGAAGACTGATCGCTGTCGCTAGTGCCCCATCGGCCCCGTCCCCACTTCGATCACGAAATATGACGCCACCGTATCGCCCGCGTTCCGCACCCAGTGCATCGTCCCCGCCACCGCAATCCCCACATCGCCGGCCGCGAGCATGTGCGGCTCGCCATTGAGCATCAGCTCCACTTTGCCCTCGCGTACCATCCAGATCTCTGAGTGCGTGTGCTTCTCCTCCGGCTCGTGCTGCGCCCCCACCGCCAGATACGATACGTGCGCCTCGCACCCAATATCCGTTGGCAGCATGCCGTGAAAGAAGCTGTGCCCCTTGCGCCCCGTAAACTCTGTGGGTGGCGTGAACCCCGGATAGACACCCGTCTGCACCGGATTGTTCGCCGTCGCGGGCGCCGTCTGCGCCGTCCCATTTTGTGATTCAGCCAGCGCCGGCAAACCGGCAGCCAGCGCAGGAAGCAATGCAGCAAAACTCCGGCGATTCATCGAAAGTTCCTCCGTGTCGGGCTCTCAGGTCTGCGTCGAACAGTAAGAGCTAAAGGCTAACAGCTACCCCCGGCGCCCCAGCAACCGTCCCATCACCCGCGCGTTGCCAATCCCCATCATCTGCGTCACGCCGAGATACAGCGCCGCATACGGAATCAGCACGCACGGCCCGACCAGCAGAGGCCGGTGAAACGGCAACGCCCACTTGATTCCGTATCCCGCCGCCGCGCACACAATCGCCACCAGCCAAAGCCGCGCAATCCGCGACGCCTCCGACGGCACCGCGCCAATTCGTCCATGCAATGCTCGACGCAGCAACAAAAACTCCACCCACCCTGCAATCCCCGCCGACACGGTCAGCCCCGCGGTTCCCCACTTTGGATCGATGCCCAGCATCCGCGGCAAGGGTAACGCGAACAAATATCCCAGCCCCAGGGTGAGTGCCACGCGCAGCACGGCAAAATTCAACGGCGTCCGCGTGTCGCGCAGCGCGTAGAACGCCGACGAATACAGCCGCCCCGAGGTCGATGCCAGCAACCCCACCGACGACCCCGCCAGCACACCCCATACAAACAGCACGTCCGATTGCCCGAAATGTCCCGTGTGATAAATCGTCGCGACAATCACGTCGCCCAGGACTACAAATCCCACTGCCGACGGGATCACGAAGAAGGCGATCTGTTCGAGCCCCGCCTTCAGCCGCCCGCGCAGCGCCCCCGCAATCTCCTCCTGTGTCCCCAGCGCGCTCGACATTGCCGGCAACTCCGCAGCCGAAACCGCCATTCCGAACAAACTCACCGGCAGCGTGTAGAGCGTCTGCGCATACGCCAGCGCCGCCACTGCCGCAGGCCCCAGAAAACTCCCCAGCCACGCATCCACATACGCGCTGACCTGCACCACGCCCCGGCTCAGGAACACCGGGAAGAAACTCGTCGCCACCGTCCGCACATGCATGCCGCCGAAGTTCAGGTGCATGCGCAGCGGCCACAGGAACCGCATCACCGTCGGAAGCTGTACCACAAACTGCAGCGCGCTCCCAATCACCGATCCGATGGCCAACAGCACCGCCAGCCGCGCCTGTGTGTGAAACCGCCCGCCCCAAACCAGCGTCGCAATCATGGCCACGTTCCACACCACCGGCGCCGAATACGACAGCAGAAATTTCCGGTGGCTGTTCAGGATCCCCAGGCACCACGCCGATAACACCAGCAGCCCGGCGCCAGGAAACAGAATCTGCACCAGCCGGATCGTCAGCAGCCGTGTCTCGCCCTTGAATCCCGGCGCAATCAGATCGATCAGCAACGGCGTCGCCAGAACGCCGCCGGTCACCAGCACCGCCGTGATCAGCACCAGTAGCGCGAACACCGCCTCGGCCACTTGCGACGCTTCCTCGTGCTTCCCCTCGGCGCGCAGCCGCGCGTACACCGGGATGAACGACGCCGACAGCACGCCTTCGCCAAACAGGTTTTGCAGGATGTTCGGGATTCGAAACGCCGCGCGAAACGCACCCGCCGCGTCCGACGTCCCGAAGTAGTGCGCGAATACGCGATCCCGCACCAGCCCCATCAGGCGGCTGCACAAAATCCCCGTTGCCACCGCGACCGCATGCCCCCGAGAGCCACCCTGCGTTTTTGCGGGAACTGGCGGCGCTGATTGGGAGGGTGCCGTGGGATCTGGCGGAAGGGAAGTCATCGAAGAAAGATGGCTCGATTCTACAGATCAGCCGAGCATTCCCCAGCTTCCGGCTTCCAGCTTCCCGCTACATTGGTCCTATGGAGAATTTCCGGCTCAAGGTGTTCCGCACGGTTGCTGAAGAATCCAGCTTCCGCCGCGCTGCCGAACGACTCCACCTCAGCCAGCCGGCCGTCAGCCAGCAGATTCATGCTCTCGAAGAAGAACTCAGCACCACTCTCTTCGATCGCGGCAAAGGCCGCATCCGTCTCACCGACGCCGGCACGGTTCTTCTGCGCTACGCCCGCAAAGGCGCCCGACTCGCGGATGAAGCCCACGCCGCCCTCTCCAGCCTGCGTGGCGAAACCACCGGCACCCTCCGCATTGGCGCGTCGATGACCGTCACGCAGTACATTCTGCCGCGTATGCTTGGCGCCTTTCTCGAGGAGCATCCGCGCATCGAGCCCACCGTTACCAGCGCCAATACCGAGCACATCGTCGAAGCCCTGGCTGCCCGCAAAATCGACCTCGGCCTCATCGAAGGACCCGTCTCTTCACGCGATGTCTTCCGTCAGCGCTTCTTTGAAGACCGCCTCGTGCTGATCGTCGGCCGCCGTTCCGCGTGGCCGGAGCCGCGGCCCGGGAAACCCACCATCCCCCTCCGCGCGCTGACCGAAGTTCCCTTGATCATGCGCGAACGTGGCTCCGGCTCGCGCCACGTCGTCGAGCTCGCCCTCCGCCGTGCCGGACTCCGCCTTCGCGAACTCCGCATCGCCATGGACCTCGACTCCATCGTCGCCATCATCTCCGCCGTCGAAGCGGGGCTAGGCGCCGGCTTCGTCTCGGAGTGGGCGATCCAGAAGGAACTCAAGCTGGGCACTGTGCGCGTGATCCCCGTCGACGGCCTCGACATCCGCCGCGACATGCACCTCATCCGCCCCTTCGGCCCCATTCCCGAAGGCCCCGCCGGAGCCTTCGAGCGCTTTATCCTCGCCGATTAAATTTGTCATCCCGACCGGAGTGGAGGGACCTGCTGTCTCATCGAGGTGGAACCAGCCTGAGGAGGCTGGGCGCGTTCAATCCATCACCGTAGCGAAGATGGCCGCAAGGCGCGTCCGCCTGTGCGGCCAGCACCGATAAGTTTTACTTATCACCCATCCACAAATCCGTCTGGTTCCGCCACAGGCCCCCTGCCATCCTTAAACCATGGCGAAGAACCTCTTCTTCATCGGCATCATCCTCGCCGCCGCCGGAATCCTCTCCCCGCCCCTGGCCCTCGCCGGCGGCCTGGCCTATGGATTGACCGTTGCCCACGGATACCAACTCGAAGCGCGCCGCCTCTCCAAATTTCTCCTCCAGGCCTCTGTCGTTTGCCTCGGCTTTGGTATGAACCTCGCCCAGGTCATCCGCGTCGGCCGATCCGGATTCCTTTACACCGCATTCGGCATCACCTTCGCACTGCTCCTCGGCGCTGGCCTGGCTGCTCTACTCCGCGTCGCAAAAACACCCGGATTCCTCATCTCCGCCGGAACCGCGATCTGCGGCGGCAGCGCCATCGCCGCGCTTGCACCCGTGACCAACGCCAGCGAAGAAGCCACCGCTGTCTCCATGGGCACAGTCTTCATCCTCAATTCCGTCGCGCTCTTTATCTTCCCGGTCATCGGCCACAGCCTCCACATGACGCAGCCGCAGTTCGGACTCTGGTCCGCACTCGCCATCCATGACACCAGCTCCGTCGTCGGCGCCGCCGCTCGCTACGGAGCCGCAGCCCTCGCCATCGCCACCACCGTCAAACTCGCCCGCGCCCTCTGGATCGTGCCCGTCTCTCTGGGCACCGCTCTCGTCCGCCGCAGCAGCGCCAAAATTCATCTGCCTTGGTTCATTCTCTTTTTCTGTCTCGCTGCCGTCGCAGCCAGCTATCTCCCAGCCTTCCAGCCGGCATATGTGCAGCTCGCCCGCCTCGGACGCCTCGGACTTGGCGTTACTTTGTTCCTCATCGGAACGACCATCTCCCGCCAGACCTTAAAGACAGTCGGCGCCCGCCCTCTCATTCAGGGAGTGCTCCTGTGGATCGTCGTCGGCAGCGTATCCTTGTTATTGATTCTCAAAGGCTTCATTCATCTTTAGAAGGCAACGCCTCTGACCGACACCCACCGATCCCCCCTCGTCGCCTTCTATCGCGACGGCGCTCCCGACGACGAGGGCCGTACGCTCGCCGAGATACTCGCCTGGGATGACGACCGCCTCGAAGCCATCCACAGTTTCATTCAGTGGCTTTTTCCTTTGCCCGAGCCTTCAGGCGCCAATCCCTCCGCGCCCATCCTCGGCACCACCACCATCATCACTTTTCGCTCCTCGGTTGCCATGCAGCAGCGGCTCCGCCAGGCCTTCGACCGCATGCTCCGCTTCTACGGATTCGTCCTCACTCCAGGCCCCAACGGCATCGTGATCGACCGCGCGCCCAACTTCGCCGACCGCACCCGCAACTGGCTCTCCCCCGGCAACCACAACCACCTCCGCCTCACCCGCATCCTCCGCTCCACCTCCC
The DNA here is from genome assembly GCA_963705765.1 of uncultured Acidobacteriaceae bacterium. Lineage (GTDB taxonomy): Bacteria > Acidobacteriota > Terriglobia > Terriglobales > Acidobacteriaceae > Palsa-343. The sequence continues at coordinate 95,299 of CAVPKU010000026.1, forward strand.
TGCTCGGCCTTGAAGGCGAATCGAAGGCCCTCTTCCAGACCCTCAACGCTCTCTACCGCGAATACCCCGACCGCATCCCAGCCCGCACCCACGCCTACTGGTCCAGCGCCGCCGGTTCCTGACCGAACCTCTGCACCCAAAAACGTTTTAGCGATCGCAGCCCCGGTTTTCCTCGCGATCTTTTCCGAAATTAACTTGCCGACTTCTGCATTCCCATCGCATGATGGATAGCAACTTTCGTAACCTCTGGAATCTCGGCCCTGTTCCCCGTCGACCCTGCCGTCGAGTCCAGCGCTGCAGGCCCGCAAACTCCCCTCAGGAGCAGAACGCCTATGCGTCTCCTTGCTATTTCGATTCTTGTCGGATTGGCCGTTCCCCTCGCTTCGGCTCAGACCGCGGCCCCGACTCCAGCTTCGCAGATCCCACAGCCGACCCTGACCACCGTCGAGGCGGCCCAGCACGTCGGCGAGAACCGCACCGTCTGCGGCGAGATCGTCAATACCCACACCGCCGAAACCAGCCACGGCACGCCGACGTTCTTCGATATCGATCAGCCCTGGCCTAATCAGGTCTTCGATCTCGTCGTTTGGGGCGACAAGAAAGCCGACATCGGCCCCTTCCCCAAATCCGGCAAAATCTGTGCCAGCGGCAAAATCACCCTCTTCCGCGGCCACCCGGAAATCTTCCTGGAAGACTGGCACAGCTGGTACGTTCCCGGCACCACCCAGCAGCAGCGAGCATCCGTCCCGTAGGCACTCGCGAGGCACCGCATCGACTCTGGATTCCAGAGGGGTTTCCCCTCGCCCTGGCGGGGCAGGGTGCCTAATCTCTAAGCTCCGCCCTCTGCGCTTTGCGCCCTGAGCTCTGCGCTCTGTCCCCTTCTCCACGACCGCAGACTCATCGCATAAACCGCAATGCAGAACAGGTTCGCCGGGATAAATCCAAACTGCTGCGTCTTCACTCCGATCACACAGATCACCACGCTGTTCACGCCCGCGACTACCAGGCCCGTCCACAGCTTTCTCCCCACCAGCACCGTTGACAGAACCGTCAGTGCGCACGAAACCGTATCCAGCCGAAACATTGAGCAACACCCTCCGCCCAAAGCGTGAATCGTAACTGCTCCGGGCGCAGTGATCCATCGCACATGCCGGGAACCAGGCTCCCCCAAACTGCGTATCGAAGGTCACGCCCTTCGTGTGCCTGAACCCGCATGACGATTGTCATTTTCCTTTCCTGACAATCGGCACTGCATTCTTTCCCGCCCATCGCGCAAAGTGATGCATGTCAGGAAGTGCAGACATGCAGATCCCCAAAATTTCGCGCACCCCAGGCCTTGCATCGCTTGCCCTCGCGCTCCTCCTCTTGCCCTCGGCGCTCCACGCACAGCATTGTGCTGACGGTCTGCGTGTCGAAGGCGCCGTTCTCGACCCCAGCGGCGCAGCTCTCCCCAACGCTACCCTCTTCGCAAAGAATGGCGTCTCCACCACCACAGACGCCACCGGCCACTTCCTTTTCCCTTGCCTCGCAGCCGGAACCGCGCGTCTCATCGCATCGGCTCCAGGATTCTCTCCGCGCGATCTGCCTTTTCGCGGCCACGCCGGCGAAAGCGTTCATCTCGACTTCCACCTCGCCCTCGCCACCGTCAACACCAACGTCGAAGTCGCCGACGAAGACAACGACGTCAGCCTCGACGCAGATCACGGCATCGGCACTCACACGCTGAATCAGAAAGATGTCGCCCAGCTTGCCGACGATCCCGATGACTTCAAGCGCCAGCTGCAGATCCTCGCTGCCGCCAATGGTGGCGCGCCCGGCGCCGCTCGCATCACCGTCGACGGCTTCCAGAACTCCAGCGCCCTTCCACCCAAAGCTTCCATCGCGCGAATTGTAACCGCGCCTGATATGTTTTCCGCCGAGTATGACACACCTCCTTACCAGGGCGGACGCGTCGAGATCTACACGAAGCCAGGCGCTTCGAAAGTTCACGGCGCGCTTTTTCTCACCGACAGCGAAGGCCCCTTCAATGCCACCGATGCCTTCTCCACCGTCGCGACGCCCGCCAGCCGCCGCCGCTATGGCTTTGAGCTCACCGGTCCCATCACAAAAACCCGCAGCGACTACTTCCTCGCACTCGAAAAACGCGACATCAACGAATTCAACGTCGTCAACGCCATCACGCTCGACGCAACCAGCACACAGACGTACTTTCACCAGACCGTCTCTGCCCCCCAGCGCCTTTGGATCGGCTCCGCCCGCGCCGACTGGCAAGTGAATAAGTCCGATACCTTCACCGCCTCGTTTGCCGCCAACACCAACACCCTTGCCAACCAGGGCATCGGCGGCCTCGTCCTGCCCAGTGCCGGTTACGGTTCCGCCGTCAGCGAGTACAACCTGCGCTTCACCAACACACAAACCCTCAGCGTCAATCTCCTCCACGAAACACACGCCGCCTTCACCTGGAAAGACACCGCGGAGTCGCCGCTCTCGTCCGCGCCCGGCCTCAATGTCGCCGGCTTTTTCCTCGGCGGTGGCAGTGCAGCGCAAGCTCTCAACAACCGCGAGCGCAACCTCGAAGTCGACGAAGACTACCTCTGGACCCACAGGAAACAAACCTGGAAAATCGGCGCGCAGTCCCTCGGCCTCTTCATCCACGAAACCGATCCCAACACCTTCAACGGCTCCTTCACCTTTGGCGGAACCGATGCGCCTGTCCTCGATGCGAACAACAATCCCACCGGCGTCATGGCTCCGATCTCCGGCCTCGAGCAGTATCGCCGCGCCCTGCTCAACCTTCCCGGTGGCACGCCCACCAGCTACGCGCTAACCTCCGGTACCGCGCTCGTCCCGCTCAGCCAGTGGCAGCTCGCCCTCTACGCTGAAGACACCGTCAAGCTCAGCCGCCGCCTCAATCTCTCCGGCGGCCTCCGCTACGCCATTCAGACCACGCCCACCAGCGTTGCCAACTTCGCTCCGCGCGCCGGCCTTGCCTGGGCTCTCGACAAGCGCTCGAAGACCGTCGTCCATCTCCACGCCGGGCTCTTCTCCACCGTCATCCCCAACGCCACCGCGATTGAAACCTCCCGCCTCAACGGCGTGCGCCAGAGCGAGCAACTCATCTACTCCCCGTCCTTCGCGTCGCCGCTCACGCCCACATCCGGCGCAACGGACATCACGACCCTGCGCGCTCCCCTGCGCGACCTCTCCCAGGTCCCGTCCTTCCAGAGCGGCCTCGGCATCGAGCATGATTTTCCGCATCACTGGCATGCCCAGGCCAACTTCTACTCCGGCGAATCCTGGAACCAGATCCGCTCGCGCAATATCAACGCGCCTCTGCTCACCGCCGCCACGCCGCCTACCCTCGCCGGAGCGCTCGCTGCTGCGCGTCCTCTCGCGCCCAACGAGAACCTCTACGACTTCGAGTCCACCGGTCACCTCAGCGGCAAGGTCCTCTTCCTCGGCCTCGACCAGCACAGCTACAAGCGTTTTGCTTTCTTCCTGGGCTATCTGAATTTCAACTTCAATACCGATGTCCCTAACAACGCCGGATTCGCCCAGTCCGCGTACTCCAACAAAGGCGAAGTTGGTCCGCCGGACTGGCAGGCTCGCCAGCGGCTCTTCTTCTTCGGCAACCTCAACCTGCCCGAGAAGCTCTCCCTCTCCTCGCAAATGGACGCGCAGTCCGGCGCACCGTACAACCTCACCACCGGTACCGACAACAATGGCGACGGCGTCTTCAACGACCGGCCCTCCTACGCCAACGCACCCGGCGCCGGCGTCTACTCCACGCGCTTCGGCCTGCTCTCCACCAACACCGCCAACGGCGACGTGTCCCGCAACCTCGGCCAGATGCCCGCCCTCATCCACCTCGATACCAACCTTAGCCGCGCTTTCAAACTCAGCAAATCCGATACGGCCCGCACTCTCACCCTCAACGCCCGCGCCGCCAATCTGCTCAACCACACCAACGTGGCCGCTGTCTCCACCGTTGTTTCCGCACCCAATTTTTCGCAGCCCGTCGCCGCCGAATCGGCGCGCCGTATTGAGTTCGGCGCACGCTTCGCCTTCTGAACGTCAACCGCAAAGGATTCCGCCATGATCCCCAACTTCTTCCGCACCGCAGCAACGACCGCACTCTTCGCTCTTCCCCTCGCGCTCAGCGCCCAGGCCGCGCCCACGTTGCCTCTCGCCGGCGTCAACTACCGCTACTGGCCTGAGCAAATCGTGCAGTGGCTCGGACCCGAGTTGCCGTACTCCATGATCGTCGCCAGCATCGATGACCGCGCCAAACCCGCCGTCTACGATGTGCAACTCATTCCGCGCACCGCGGGCAAGCCCGTCTACTACACCAACTCCGCCGCCGAGGTGGCCGTCCTCCAGCGCTCCGGCCTCGAGGTCCATCAGGTCAACATCGCCTACGATGGACCCTCCGAGCCCGCGAACGCCGCGCAATACACGATCCGCTTCAACACCGAGAAGAACGTGCCCGTGGTCTGGCAGTTCATCCTTGGCACCGACGTTTCTGAGCAGGGCAGCGGCCTCTCGCCCGTTCCTGCCCCGATCCCCGTGCTCATGTACCGCGAGCAGGGCGGACTCGCTGCCCAGGGCACAGCCCTCCAGATCGGTGGCGTCACCTCAACCGCCGATGTCTGGAAAGAAATCGCGCAGCCGCCTTACTTCGTCCCCTATCGCGGAGCGCTCTCCACCGGCGTTCACGTTCTCAGCTTCGCTCCCGGCGACACTGCCTGGAAGTCCGACGCCGGCACGCTTACCAACGCCGCCGGCCGCACGCTCGCCACCACCACCACCGGCGACGACACCACGCTCACCGACAAATCCATCGCCGCCACCGAGTCCATCACCAGCTCCGCTGGATCCATCACCCGCGTTACCTTCGCGCCCACCGGTGTCAAAGGCAATCACTCGGTGACGATACAGTTCTCTCCGGCCCTCGCGCCCGGCAGCCAGAGCAGTTTCGACGTCCTCATCGGCAAGAAGACGAAGATCGCCTCCGGCTCCGTTCAGGAATCCGCTGGTCCCGCCGTTACTGACGATTGGTCTTTCACTTCACCCGATGCGGTCAAAAACCTCACCGCCAAAGCGACGGCTTCTCTGCAGCCATAGCCGAGAGTGAAAGAGGTTCTTAGCGCAGATTCATAAACCCGCCGTCCAGCGGATAATTCGGCTCCGGTCACAAAGCTCGACTTCGTCGGAGCATAGCCAGACCGCGAGGCTCGCCACCTCATCCGGCTGGGCCATTCGACCAATCGGTTGCGCCTGGCCCAGCTTCTCCATCATCTCGGCCTCGCGCCCCGGATAGTTCTTCGCCACGAAACCGTCAACGAAGGGAGTGTGCACCCGAGCCGGCGAAATCGCGTTGCACCGGATCCCGGCGCTCATATAATCCCTGGCCACTGAGTACGTCATCGCCAGCACCGCGCCCTTACTGGTCGAGTACGCAAATCGGTCCGGCAGTCCCGCCATCCCGGCAATCGACGCCATGTTCAGGATCACGCCGCCGCCCTGCTGCTTCATGTGTTCCAGAACTGCTTTCGTGCAGAGATAAAGGCCGCGCACGTTGATGCGAAGAACACGGTCGAAATCCTCCTCGCTCGTGCTGCCCGCCGTGCCGACATGAGCGATCCCCGCGCAGTTCACCAGGATATCCACACGCCCGCGTTGCATCGGTCCATCGAAAGCCGCGCGTACGCTCTGCGAGTCCGAAACATCGCAGCCCCGCGCTTCGGCCACGCCGCCTTCCGCCGCGATGTTTCGAGCCGCTTCGTTGGCGCCCTGCTCGTTCTGGTCCACGATGAACACCGCTGCGCCCTGTCGCGCAAACGCCCGCGCAATCGCCAGCCCAATGCCGCTCGCCCCGCCTGTAATAATGGCTGTCTTGCTGCCCAAAGCCTGCGCCGCTGTTTCCATTTGTTCAGCGCTCACAATCGAAACCTCAGCCCTTGAAATTGTAGTTCTCGAAGCGCTTGGCGCGACCACAATGCGGTACAGCCCAAAGCCTGCGTTCCGTTATTCTCGAAAGACCAGATTCTCGTGGCGAATTCCGGTGCTGAATCCGTGACTGATCTCCGTATTACCGCCGTCCAGGTCATCGACCTCCGCTTTCCCACCTCGCGTGAAAGCATCGGGTCCGATGCCGTCAACAAGGACCCCGACTACTCGGCTGCCTACTGCATCCTTGAGACCAGCCATGGCCTGCGCGGTTTTGGCCTCACCTTCACGCTCGGCCGCGGCAACGAACTTTGCTGCGAAGCGCTGCGCTATCTCTCTCGTTCCGTCATCGGCCGCAGCCTCAGCTCGATCACAGACGACCTGGGCGCTTTCAGCCGCGAACTCACCGGCGACACGCAGTTTCGCTGGCTCGGTCCGGAAAAAGGCGTCATCCATCTCGCCACTGCAGCCCTCATCAACGCGGTATGGGATCTGTACGCCCGCGTCGAGGACAAGCCCCTCTGGAGACTGCTCGCCGAAATGTCCCCCGAGCGCATCGCTTCCGTCGTCGACTTCCACTACATCAACGACGCCCTGAGTCGCGACGAAGCCATCGCTCTGCTCACGGAACGCCGCGCGGGCCAGCCGCAACGCCTTGCGCATCTCAGCGAGCACGGCCTTCCCGCCTATACCACCTCCGCCGGCTGGATCGGATTCAGCGACGAGAAGATCGCCCGCCTCTGCGACGAAGCGCTCGCCGATGGATGGACGCATTTCAAACTGAAGGTGGGCGGCGACCCAGCCGACGATCGCCGGCGCGCCGCGCTGGTGCGCTCCAAAATCGGCACATCGAATCGCCTGATGATGGATGCCAATCAGAAGTGGGACGTTGAAGAGGCTATCCTTCGCACACGCGAACTCCAGGAGTTCGATCCCTGGTGGATGGAAGAGCCCACCAGCCCCGACGATGTGCTCGGCCACGCGCGCATTCGCCGCGAAGTCCCTGGCGTCCGCATCGCGACTGGCGAGCATTGCCAGAACCGCATCGTCTTCAAACAATTCATGCAGGCCCAGGCCATCGACGTTTGCCAGATCGACAGCTGTCGCCTCGCCGGTGTCAACGAGAACATCGCAGTCATTCTGCTCGCCGCGAAATTCGGCGTTCCCGTCTGCCCCCATGCTGGTGGCGTCGGGTTATGCGAGTATGTGCAGCACCTGTCCGCGTTCGACTATCTCTGCGTCTCCGGCACGCTGGAGAACCGCGTTGTCGAGTTCGTCGACCACCTGCACGAACACTTTGTCGATCCCGTTCGCATCCATCGCGGACATTATCTGCTGCCGGAAAAGCCGGGCTACAGCGCCGAAATCTACCCTGAAACCCTGCGCGACTACAGCTATCCCGATGGCCGCGTCTGGAGAACTGCGTGAAACTGGTCAGCTTCGAATTCTTTACCGAGCGCGCTGCGCGCCCCGGCCTCCTTGTGGGCGATGCGATTCTCGACCTGACTCCGCTCGGCGTCCCGGATGCTGCCAGCGCAATTGCCGTCGGCACCACCGCCCTGCAACAAGCGATCGACATGCCCGACACTTCGCGGATCTCAGCATCCGCGGTGCATGTCCTCGCACCCATTCCGCGCCCACCGCGCGTCTTCTGCGTCGGTCTCAACTACCGCGACCACGCCATCGAGTCGAAGATGGAGATTCCGAAAGTCCCCACCATCTTTATCAAGCTCGCCTCCGCGGTCATTGGCCCCAATGAACCCGTTCGCATTCCCGCCCTCACAAAACAGCCCGACTACGAAGTCGAATTCGCCATCGTGATCGGCAAAGCCGGCCGCAACATTGCGAAGGAGAATTGGCGTGAGCACGTATTCGGCTACACCATCCTCAACGACGTGAGCGCCCGCGATGTGCAGCTCGCCACCTCGCAATGGATCCTCGGCAAGAGCTTCGACACCTTCTGCCCCATCGGTCCCGCCATCGTCACCGCCGACGAAATTTCGGATCCGCACAATCTCGAGATCAAAATGACGATCGGTGGTGAAGTCCTGCAGCACTCCAATACGCGCGAGCTGATCTTCAAAGCACCGGAACTGATCAGCTACATCTCGGCAGTCACTGCACTCGAGCCTGGCGACATCATCAGCACAGGGACTCCAGCCGGAGTCGGGCTCGGCCGCAGTCCGCAGCGCTGGCTCCAGCCGGGAGAGACGATGATTGCTGAAGTCGAAGGCCTCGGCCAACTGATCAACGCGGTTGAAGCCGCCAACTAGTTCACTTCTTGCGAGGCAGCCATGGATCGATCCCGCCGCCGCTTTTTGATTCACTCTTCCGCCGGAATGCTGGCCGCTGCAGTAGCGCCGGAACTCGACGCCCAGCAAGCGCCGGCACCCGGCACGCCGCCCGCTTTTGGAACCGCTCCAGCCGTGGGCCCCGATGTCTCCGCGGCGACTTTTGCTGAAGCAGAAAAACTGGCACGCGTTGAGATGACGGAAAAGGATCGCGCCCAGGCTGCGTCGAACTGGCGCGAATCGATGGCGCCTCTGGTTGAACGCCGCACCGGTCCGCGCAAAGTACCCATTGGCGATGACGTGCAGCCGTGGTCATGCGTCCACGCCGTTCCATCTTCCGGACCGGAGCAGGATCGGTTCATCCGCAGCACCGGCGATCCAGGCCCGCTTCCCAGCCGTGACGAGGACATTGCCTTCGCACCGGTAACGAAACTCTCGCGATGGATCGAGAAGCGGCAGCTGACGTCGACGCGACTCACGAAGATCTATCTGGAACGCCTGCGCCGCTTCGATCCGAAGCTGCGTTGTGTGATCACGCTGACTGACGAGCACGCTCTGGAACAGGCTGCGCGGGCGGACGCTGAAATCACAGCCGGCAATTACCGCGGACCTCTGCACGGCATTCCCTGGGGCTCGAAGGACCTGCTCGACACCGCGCACATCCCAACCACCTACGGCGCCGAGCCGTTTCGCAATCGTGTCCCGGACAAAAATGCGGTCGTCGTGGATCGTCTCGACCAAGCCGGCGCGGTTCTCGTCGCCAAACTCAGTCTCGGCGCGCTTGCGCTGAACGACATCTGGTTCGGCGGCCAGACCATGAACCCCTGGAATCTCGATGAAGGTTCGTCCGGATCCAGCGCTGGCCCCGGGGCGGCGATCGCCGCTGGCCTCGCCGCTTTCGCCATCGGAAGCGAGACCGGCGGCAGCATCATCGGGCCGAGCATGCGCTGCGGTGTCACCGGTCTGAGGCCGACGTTCGGCCGCGTTGCACGCACCGGCGCCATGACGCTCTGCTGGTCGCTCGACAAACTGGGCCCCATGGCGCGCACCGTCGAAGACACGCTCCTGGTCCTCAACACGATCACCGGTCCCGATGCCGCGGACGCGTACAGCGTCCCCAGCAAGTTCGATTTCGATTCTGGTTTGTCGGTGCGCGGCCTGCGCGTCGGATATTTTCCAAAGTGGATGGATCAGGATCCGGCGACCGATGTGGACCGCGCCGCGCTTCACGTGCTGCCGCAACTGGGCATGGTTCCGGTTGAAGTCTCGCTGCCCGACTGGCCCTATGACGATCTCGATGTCATCCTCTTCGCCGAGTCCGCGGCTTCTTTTGAGGAGATCACACTCGACCATCGAGTCGACGAACTCCGCGCTCAGGTTCCAGACGCATGGCCCAATACTTTTCGCCAATCCCGCTTTCTCTCCGCAGTCGATTTTGTCCAGGCCGATCGCCTGCGCCGGAAGGTTGCTGCGGAGATGGCGCGCATCTTCTCCGGCGTCGACCTGCTGCTGGTCCCGTCGCTGCGAGACGAGATCCTGACCATCACAAACTTTACCGGCCACCCCTCGCTTACCTTGCGTGCAGGATTCATTCACGTCTCTGAGGCGCGCAGTGACTGGGCGCCCGATCCCGCGCATCCGCTGCCGAAATTCAATCCGCCGCGTCGCGTGCCGCATGGGGTCACCCTCCTGGCTAAGCCGTTTGATGAAGGAATTCTTGGCAGTGCTGGCATTGCACTCGAGAAAGCATTTGGGGTCGCAGCTGAACGTCCACCGGATTTCTGACGGCACGCATTCGAAGAGTCGGCGTCGCGTTCGCGAACATCGTTAGCGAAATCGCAGATTGAGCAGAATACAAGCGCCGGTCACCAGCAGGGCCCACACCAAAGTTGGAACGCTGAAGGAAACGGAAACCCGGTCCGACGGAAGTACTGCGTTTTCGCCCGCAGACGCTCTGGCATTCATTTGCCCGGAGATCAGCACAGCGACGACAGTAATGGTGAAGCTCACGATCGCTGCATAGAAGTCCGCGCTCATCCGGCTGCCGTAGTGAAAAACGCCTCCGTAGACGAGTGCCTGGTGCGCTCCGGCGCACACCAAACCGGTGAGCAGTCCGACCAGGCCTCCGCCCGCGGCGCGACGTGGCACCAATGCGGCCAGCGCCACCAGCGCAAAGAGCGGGGCATTGAAAGTGGCAAGAATGAACTGGATGTACTCCATGAGGCTTTGATAGTGGAGAGCGGAGTACGCGGCGCCGATGGAGAGCAGGACGGCGAGAACGGTAGTGAGTCTGCTCACCCCGAAATAGTGGCGGTCTGAAGCATGCGGACGAATCCATGTCTGGTAGATTCCCTGCACCCATGCGGAGCTGAAGCCAGAGACGTTGTTCGCGAAGGTCGAGATAAGACTCGCCGCGAGCCCCATGACGCCGACGATCGCCAGCGAGGGGCGAAAGTAGTGCAGCATGAGCAAGGGCAGCGTGGTGTTCCAGTTGGTGGCGGGATGGTCGCCCAGGATCAGCGGAGCAGCAATCCCCGGCAGAACGATCAGCGCAGCAAAAACAAGTTTCGCCGTGGCGATGGAGAGTGGGATAAACGGAACATCGGCGGGGCGCCGCACCGCCAGAGCACGTTGCATCTGCACAAAATCCGTGCTCCAGAAACCAAAGCTCAATACCAATCCGAGTCCGAAGACGACGCCAACCTGATCCATGACGGCGTGAGGTGCGAAGAAGGGTAGATCCTGCCAGGCATGGAGACGGGACGCGGGGATGCGCGCCAGAAGCGGTGCGAGCCCGCCAAAGCTGCGCGTCAGAAGAATGAAGAGCGGCACGATCGCGGCCAGCACCACTGCAAAGTGCAGCAGTTCGGTATAGACAGTGGCGCGCAGCCCTCCGATCCATGTGTAAATGAGCACCACCAAAGCGACGATGGCCACGGCGGAACCGAAACTCCAGCCGGCGAAAGTTGCCATCGTCTGAGCGACGGCACACAAACAAACGCCGGCCAGAAGCAGCATCATGGCTGCCATGCACAGCGCTACTGCTGAGCGCGTGGTGCCGCCATAGGAGTGAGCAATAAAGTCCAGGATCGTTGCATAGCGGCCGCGAGCGTAAGCAGGCAGGAGCCAGAAGGCCACTACGATGAGCGCGGGGAGCGATCCGATCCAATAGAAGTGACAGGCAAGGATTCCATACTGAGCGCCGAGCGCCATCATCGCAATGACGTCGAGCGATCCGCAGTTCGTCGCGATGCACGCGGCAACACAAATCCAAAGTGGAAGCGACTGGCTGGCGTTGAGGAATTGGTTCGAGTCGGTTCGTTTGCGTCCCGCAAAAATGCCCAGAGCGAGCAGGCCGACAAGGTAGACCGCAGCCAGAAAGTAGTCGAACCCGTTCCAGACCATATCCGTCGAAGGTCGATCCCGATTACCACTGAAGCGGCGCGGATAAAAGCGCGAACGCAGCGAGGCGAATCAACCTGCACGATTGTATGCGACAGCCGAGATCGCCATTGCATGGCGGCTGAAACGCGCGCGTTAGTACTTCTGCATCGTCACATGCACGATCAGAGGCTTTCCGTAGAAGCAGAGACCGCGATCGGTCTCGTCGCCGTTCCACAGGCGCACAGGTTTCCACGCGTCGCTTTCGTACGTACCCTGTTCGGCCGTAAGGATCTGACTGCGAATCCAGGGTAGCTTACCCGGCAAATGGAAAACCACGCTGGCATCGACGCCCGTCACGAGGAATTCATCGGGTCCGAGTTGAGCCACGAGTGCCGCGCCGTGCGCATCTTTGGTCCCGGGCGCGTGGCGTCCATCAGGCTGGGGGAATCCAAAAGCAACCGTTGCCTGCCACGAGCCGAAATCGAGCTCTTCGGTCGTCTGTCCCGGCTCCTCGACTGCGGTTTTCACTTTGCCGTCGTACTCGAGCTGCGCGATCTCCCGGTCCATCGGGCCAATCAGGGCAAAGTTTCTGGCGTGCGCGCTCCACGGCTCGTCGCCAAGAATGTTCCAGCCCGTCCGGTCCACGCCAAAGGGTGAAAAGCCAATCGCACCGCGACCCAGCGCATAGAAGAAAAATTTGCCGAAGTTATCGCTGCGCCCAGTCTCCGGAATCCAAAGCGGGTTATCAGGACGCCGATACGCATCCATGGTTTCGCGATAGAACGGGGAGTCGTCAGCATAGATGTCAGGGCCGATCATGTCGATGGACGGGGCCAGTTTGCGCCACAGTTCCACCAGCTTCTGAACAGCGCCTCCGCTGGGATACCCGATGCCAGGCTGATCGATCTGGCGCTGCGAGAGCTGTGCAGCTGGGTAGTCAATCCATGCGTTGATGTAATACGGGATCGGGAATTCGCGCTTTCCGGACGTCGCAATTTCGTTGATGTATTTTGCCTGGTAGTACGCCTGGAACATCTCGTCGGCTTCGCCCCCGAAGACCTGCTGCCAGGTGCCGGATTGTTTTCCGGCTGCCTGAAGCAAATCGGCAGGGACAACCCCTGCGAAAAGTTTGTTTGCCTCCGGAGAGAAGTCGCGCACGCTGCCGATGTTGCCGGATTCGTTCTCCACCTGGATCAACAAAACGGTGTGGTCGTCATTGTCGATCTGCTTCAGGTGCCGCATCAATGCAGTGAAAGCTGCCTTGTCGGCGTCCATGGTGTTTCTGGAAATCGGTGAGAGCACATCGATGGGCTGGCCGTCGGGACGAATCACGCGCGGAAATCGTGTCGTGTCCGCTTTGACCCAGGTCGGAACGTAGTGCATGTTGCCGTTTTTCCAGGTACCGAACCACAACAGCACAACATGCAGGTTGTGTTCGCGCGCACCTGTCACCACAGCATCGACATTGGTGAAATCGAATTTACCCGGCTGCGACTCGAGTTGTTCCCAGTAGACGGGAGCCTCGACTGTATTGGCATGCAACGCGGCCATAGACTCCCATACCTGCGGCAGTTCGCTGGGCCAGGCGCTGGAGTTATGAATCTGACCGCCCAGGACGAGGAAGGGCTTGCCGTCAACCAACAACGCATAACGACCATCCTGCTGCACCAGCCGCGGTGGTTCCGCGGCGAACGCCGGAAGGAACGAAGCTGCAAGGAGAAGGACGAGAAGTGAAGCCATTCGGAGTAGCGAAGAAGATGTCGCGTTGCGGAAATGCATGTCGATCACCTGCTCCCGCAATGTAATCGTGTACAGACAAAAATTCAATCCTTTTGCCGGACCTGATTGCACGACGGTTTATCGATTGCGCGCCCGCACCGGTTTGCGCGGTGCAGGGCCTGTTGACGCGCGAATCACCAGACTGGTGGCGAGCACGTACTGTCGGCCGCGCCGGGTCAGGTCTTCGGTCCCCGAGCGCAACGATTCAAAGAGCAACCGCGCATACTCTTCGCGCGAAATGCGCAGCGTGGTCAGCGGAGGATAGACGATATCGGCCATGGGAATGTCGTCGCACCCCGCAATCGACAGATCGTCGGGAATGCGCAGCCCCTTCTGATGCGCTGTGCGCAACGCGCCGATCGCGGTCAGATCGTTGGCGGTCACAATCGCGGTGGGCACATCCGACTGGGCAAGAATCCGGGCCATTGCGGCGGATCCCCCTTCAATCCGGAAATCTCCCTCGACCATCCAGCCCTCCGACGAAGCCAACCCCTGCTTGACGACAGCGTCGAGGAACGACTCGCGCCGTACGCGAGAAGTGACCAGGCCATCGGTACCGCCGATAAATCCGAATTTTCGGTGGCCAAGGCGCTTCAGGTGAGAGACCAGCTGCGTCATCCCGGAAGCAAAATCAATGACGATGTCGCTGATCCCCGGCCCGGTGCGGTAGTGGTCGGTGGTGACGACGGGAATGCGGTTCTGCACCAGCGATTCGAGGGGCGCCGCTTCAATCTCCGACGTCAGCAGCGCGACGCCATCCACGCGGCGGAGCAGCATGCGCCGCACTGATCGCTGCATCCGCGTGGAATGAAAATCGGTGTTGGCGACCAGCAGCTCCTTTTCATTTTCAACCAGCAGTTCTTCGAAGATCTTGATGGTCTCGGTAAAAAAAGGATTGGTGAGATCCGGAATGATGATGCCGTAAATCTGGCTCTTGCCATTCTTGAGGTGAACGGCGCTATTGTTGGGAACGAAGTTGAGATCCTGGATGATCTTCTGGATGCGTTCCGTGGTTTCTGCCGTGACGAGGTTGGATCCGTTGATGACACGCGAGACCGTCGCGCTCGATACCCCGGCCAGTTTCGCGATTTCGCGCATGCTGATCGACATGGCTTCCCCTTGCAATGCGTAACGGCGCCTCGGCGCAGCGGTGATCAGGGAGATGAGCAACGGGGAGTCGGCCCGTCGACCGGAATGTAACCGTGTGCTGCACAATGGCTTGCACGGCGGTTCCGGCCATGGCCCGGCATTTGTTCGTATCCCTGCGCTAAAAATTAGGCTTGACAAGGCCAAAAGACAAGGATTAGTTTCCAACCCTGAACTGAGTAGGACCTCGAATGTAATCGTGTACATACAAACGGCCCGGCACGAGGTTCGAGTTTTCCCAGCTATTTCCCCGGGATCAAAATCCCGTCGTACGCATGACCTTTTGGAGGCAACCTATGAAATTCAAAGGCGTGTGGTTCATCGCGCCATTCATCCTGCTGGCCGTCGTCCTGTTGGCATCGCCCCTCGTTGCGCAGGTTGACCAGGGAACCATCACAGGAGTTGTCCAGGACCCGTCCGGCGCCGTCGTCCCCAACGCCGCGATCACCCTCACCAACGTCGATCTGGGCCTGGTAATGAGCGCCCGAACCGACAATGGCGGTATCTATGTCTTCTCTCCGGTCAAGATCGGCAACTACTCACTGAAAGCTGCTGCACCCGGTTTTGCCACAACGACGCAAACGAACCTGCACCTGAATCTCCAGCAGACCCTCAACATCGTCGTCACCCTGAAGCCTGGCGCTTCGACCGAAACGGTGACGGTGACGACGCAGGCGCCGCTCATGCAGACCCAGGACAGCTCTGTGGGGCAGGTCATGGATACGCAAACCATCTCCAGCGTGCCTCTCAACGGAAGAAACTGGGTTTACATCGCACAGCTGGCGCCAGGCACCACGCCGCCTGAGGGTTCGCGTGGACAAGGCAAGGGCGACTTCAACGCTAATGGCCAGCGGGCCGAGGAAAACAACTTCATCCTCGACGGTGTCGACAACAATGCCAATGTCGTCGACTTCTACAACGGCGCCAGCTATGTGGCACAGCCCCCGCCGGACGCAATCGCCGAGTTCAAAGTGCAGACCAGCGACTACTCCGCAGAATTCGGGCACTCCGCCGGAGCCGTGATCAACGCCAGCATCAAGTCAGGCACCAACAACTTTCACGGCAGCCTTTGGGAGTATGTACGCAACACCGCGCTGGATACCTATTCCTGGAACGATCCCCGCACCCAGTCCGTGCCGCCGTATCACGAGAATCAGTTTGGCGCGACGCTGGGCGGCCCGTTCCTGAAGAACCGGCTGTTCTTCTTTGGCGATGCGCAGGCGAATCGCATCGTCTTCAACGAAACCAGCACGCAGTCGGTACCCACCGTCATGGAGCGCGCTGGGGACTTTTCCGAACTGCTGAACACGCAGCTGACCGGGATCAGCCCCTCTTCGGCGAACAATGGACAGCTGCAGCTCTACTATCAGACCCCCAACGCAGCTCCGGCGAAGTTTGCCAACAATTGCATGGTGACAAGCCAGTACTGCACCGCCAATATCACCGGGGCTCCGATCAACGCGACCGCGCTCAAGATGCTGAACGCCTATCCCCTGCCCAACATCAACGGCGGAAAACTGCTGAATAACTACGTGGTGGTTCGTCCCATCATTGACAACACCTTCCAGTGGGACGCGCGTATGGACGCCACCTTAACGAGTAAGGACACCACCTACTCGCGCTACAGCTACTGGAATGAAGTGGGCTATAAGACGCCTCCGCTCGGCCCGATCCTCGACGGCGGTGGCTTCGGGGACGATGGCACACAGAAGATTTATGGCGCGAACTTCATGTGGTCGGAGACGCACGTCTTCAATCCCAAACTGACCAACGAAGCACGGTTCGGATACAACTACCTCCACACAGGCTTCCAGCATCCCAATGCGGCCGACCTTGGCTTCGCTCAGAGCCAGGGGTTTGGCGGCATTCCTCAGGCTCCCCTGAACGGCGGGCTGCCGTACGTAAACTGGCAGGGTCAGGTCACCATCTCCGGCTTTGGCAGTCCTACCTGGTCCACCACCGACGAGCACAACAACGTCTTCCAGATCCTCGATAACATCACGAAGATCATCGGCAATCACACCGTCAAGGCAGGCGTCAGCTTCCAGGACATCCGCTTCTCGACCCTGCAGCCGCAGCAGTCGCGCGGGCAGTACTACTACAACGGCGAGTACACCAGCAATCTGCAGGCCACCAACACCGGGTACAGCCTGGCAGATTTCCTGCTGGATTCGCAGACCAATGCCGGCCTGTCCAACGAGGTCACCAACGGCGATCAGCGCTGGAACAACGCGGCCTACGTACAGGATGACTGGCGCATACGGCGCAATCTCACCCTCAACCTCGGCCTGCGCTGGGACTTTTTCCAGCCCTACCAGGACGTGGGGGGCTACCAGGCCTCCTACAACATGACCGGCCCCTTCTCTCTGAATACCACCACCGGATTCGGGAGCGGGAAAGCTCAGTATCTGATCCCCAGCGAGGCCAAATCCTATGCGCAACCGATCATCTCGCAGTACGGCTTCGATCAGGTGCTGGCTAAGGACAATATCGCGTTGGTCTACACCTCGAATCCCCACTTGCTGGACGCGCAGCACACGAACTTTGCCCCGCGCATCGGCATCGCATGGTCGCTTGACCCAAAGACGGCCGTCCGCGCTGGATTCGGCATCTTCTACGGCGGCCTCGAGAGCACCGGATACTATCCCAACCTCGGCGAGAACTATCCGTTCCAGTACGTCGGCAACTTCCCCTCTGCAAGTTGCGGCGCGCTCAATTGCCCGACCAACGGGATCTCCATTGGCACAGGCTTCGCCTCCATCATCGCCAATGGCTTTGCTTCCGACGTCACCGATCTCACCCTGCGGGGCGCCGATCCAAAGGTGAAAACGCCCTATACCGAAGACTGGAACCTCTCCGTCGAGCGCAGCTTTACGCGCGATATGGTGGGCACCGTCTCCTATGTAGGCAACACATCACGTCACCTCCAGATCAATATCGATCCCAATTCCTCTCTGGCTCTGGAGAATCACGCCAACAGTATCCAAAATGCGCGCCCGCTGCCCGACTTCGGGGGATCGGCATATACGGGCTACGAGGGCATGAGCGACTACCACAGTCTTCAGTCCAAGCTGGAGAAACGCATGTCCCAGGGCTTCAATGTCCTTGCCACCTATACCTGGTCCCATGCGCTCGATGATGCCGTGACCCCGTTGGGCAGTACAGGGGACGGCAACTTCCGGCAGACCAACCTGATCCCCTTTAACCTCGATTATTCGCAGCCGGCGTTCGATACGCGGCAACGCTTCACCTTCACGGGTCTGTATCAGCTGCCCTTCGGCAAAGGACACGCTTTCGCCAATCAAAGCAGGATCGCCGATGAAACCATCGGGGGCTGGTCGGCCAACGCTACCTTCGTCGCACAGACCGGCAACTTTTTCACGATCAACACTTCCGGCGTCGCCACCGCTTCTGGTTTCGAAAATGGACCGTTTGCCTACAAGGTGAAGGACCAGTACGCGTCCGGCGGCGGTACCGGCTGCGCTGCATCGACCAAGAACCGCACCAATTGGTACAACCCGTGCTCGTTCGCGAATCCGTGGGACTCGAACGATCCCGTCAATCAGCCACAGCACTACATTCCAAAATCGGCGACCGACACCACGCTGCCCTCGTACTCGAAGCCGGTTTATGTAACGGCTCTGAGCGATGTGCTGGGTTATGCAGGCGGCCGACGCGATATCGCTGTGGGGCCTGGATTCGAGCGCGTGAATATGTCCGTCTTCAAGGACTTCCACCTCTATCACGAGCAGAGCCTGACCTTCCGGTCGGACATTTTCAACCTGTTCAACACGCCTTCGCTGGGGCAACCGGCGACCAGCGACACCAGTTCGAACGGCGGCCACATCACCGGCCCGCGCAACGTGCAGCAGTACTCGCCCGATGCGCGCTTCTTCCAGCTTTCGCTGCGATACGCGTTTTAACGTAAAGCAGTGCCTCCTGGGGATCCGTTGAACAGCGGATCCCCTCCCTTTTTTGGGTGACCGGCTATTGTCGGACATGCGTCGTGCTGATCTCGCCGCGGATCGATGCAGAGCCGGAGTTCCCGTGCGATAGTTGAGGCCTGATGGGAGCCGTCAGGAACATTCAACCGGGGCGGTGGTTTGCTCTCGGGTTCTGGGCGTTGATGCTGATCGCCCTGTCCGCGTGTTCACCAGCCACAGCCCAGACCCCGCATTCTGCATCCACCGCGGACGTGGAACGCGACTTCCAGGCGGCGATGACCGCCAGGGATCGGGGCGATCTCGATCGAGCAGAGACGATCCTGCTCACCCTTCATCATGCGCATCCCGGAATCTTCGCCGTCGATGAGTCGCTCGGCCTTCTCCTCGTTTCTCGCGGAGAAATATCGCGCGCATTGCCCCTGTTGCAGACCGCGGTGCATGAACAGCCATCGTCCGACGCAGCGCATGCCAACCTTGGAGCGGCACTCTATACGCTGCATCGCAATGTTCCTGCGCTTGCGGAATTTCAGGAAGCGGCGCGTATCAACCCGGGCAATGCATCCACGCAGCAGAGCCTCGGCCGCCTGTATATGGATATGCAAAAGCCCGGCAAAGCTGCCGATGCATTTGCGGCGGCATTGAAACTCAAGCCCAACGATGCCGATCTGCAGCTGGACGACGCGACCGCCCTCCTGGCAGCCAATCGTGGAACGCAGGCTGAGAACATCCTCAGCAACTTTGCCGCCCCCGATGAGTCTCCGCGGGCACAGTCGCTGCTGGGCGAAATCTGCGAGAACCAGGATCAATTCCAGGAAGCGATCACACATTTCATCCGCGCCGCGCAGCTGGATCCGACCGAGGAAAACGCGTGGCAGCTGGGCGCCGAGTTTCTCCGCCACTGGAACTTCGCCGAAGCGATCCGCGAATTCGAGCCCGCCAGCGCGGAATTCCCGGCAAGCGTACGCATGCGTTTCGGTCTCGGTGCTGCCTATTACGGCGCCGCTCGCTACGCCGATGCGATTCCAGTTTTTGCGGGTCTGCTCGACGCGGACAGAAACAGCACGCAATACGCGAACCTCCTCGGCATGGCCTGCACCGCTCCCACGGATCGAGCACAGCCGCGCTGCGACGCTCTGCTCACCTACGCGAAGTTGCACCCCCACGACGCTACGGCAGCAACCAACGCAGCCGCCATGCTGCTGCATCAGGAACCCACGACCGACCATGACCTTGCACTTGCGCGAAGTCTTCTCACCACAGCGCTGGCGGTCGATCCAAAACTGCCCGAGGCTCAGTACCAGATGGGCATGCTTCGCCAGGATCAGGACGACTGGGCGGGCAGCATCGCGAATCTTGAAGCAGCTGTGCAGCTGAAACCTGAACTTGCGCAGGCCCACTACCGCCTCGCCCTCGCGTATCGGCGCACAGGCCGGCAGCGAGAGGCGCAGGATGAGATGGAACGCGAAAAGAAATATGCGAAGCAGGAACAAGAGGACGAGGACAACCGATTCCGCCAAATCACAACCTTCGTCGTGAACCAACGGAACTGACCTAAGGCCCTGCGGGCGCAAATTGTCAGCTCAATTGGTGGACCTGGTCGGGATCGAACTTGAGCCGTCATGCGGGCGTCTGAGCCCGCAGGCGAAATCCTGAGCGAGCGGCGCGAGCCGAAGGACTTTCAGGCGCAAATTGTCAGGGCTCAATTGGTGGACCTGGTCGGGATCGAACCGACGACCTCTTCCATGCCATGGAAGCGCGCTCCCAGCTGCGCCACAGGCCCACAGGAAGGACTATCCTATTTTCATGGAGCAGGCTGGATTCGTCAATGAAACGGAAGGGCCTGTTCGCGCACTTTCGTGTGTAGAGAAGGCCAGTTGCGTTACAAACTGGCAACCGCAGACTCCGAGAATGCATCGTCTTCCACATATGCTCCTGGTACGTGTGTCTCTTGCGCTGCTGGGCGCGGCGATTCCCTGCACCGCTGTTGCGCAAAACGCTGCTCCCACGGCAGACCCGGCGGTTTCCGTTGCCGTCACGCTGCGTCCGGCACTGGCTCAGGTGAGTCAGGCTCTCACCAGCGTCAACACGAAACGCTGGAAGGCGCCCAACGAAGTTCGCTCCGCCGCCGACCAGGACATTGCGTCGATCCAGCGGGATCTGAGCGGAACCCTGGCGGGGCTTCTGCAGCAGTCGGATGCGGCGCCCGGCTCGGTTCCCGCGGCGTTCGCTGTCTACCGCAACGTCGACGCGCTCTACGACACGCTGTTGCGCGTGGTGCTGACGGCCAATCTGGCGGCGCCGGATACGGAAGCGAATGCGCTGCAGGGTGCGTTGAGCACGCTCGAGAGCGCGCGCTCGTCGATGGGCGAGTCGATCCTGAACGCGTCGCAGAAACAGCAATCGGAGCTGGTCACCATCCGCACAGCTCTGGCGAGGGCCGCCCAGGTCCAGCGGGCTCCCGTGACGACGACCGTGGTGGACGACGGTCCGGCGTCCGACAACAAACACAAGAAACCCGCCACCTCAAAGAAGTCGAGCTCCTCCACTCCCAAGCCGGCCACGCCTCCGCAGTAACCCATCTGGAATCAGACCGCGGGGTTTCCGGGAACCCTGCGACGCCCTTCCGTGTCTAACGGAGCAGAGTGCGAGGGATGAAGTCCGGAAGCCGGCGCGCCGAACTGGCGTGCCGGGTTCCGGTACAGCCTTTCGGGAGGGATGCCATTCCTGCTAGGCTGAAGGGAGCGTTGGATGCAGGCGGGCGCGGCCGTGGGAAATCTTGCAGGCGTGATCGGTATTCGTCCCGAAGAAGCTGCGGTGGTCGAGCAGCTGAAGGCGGGGTCCGAGGAAGCCTTTGCGTGGTTGATTTCGCGGTACCAGCAGCCTCTCTACAGCCTCATCTATCGCATCCTTCCCAATCCTGGCGACGCTGCGGACATCACCCAGGAAGTCTTCCGTTAAAGTCTTTCGCGGCATCGGCCATTTCCATGGCGAAGCCAGTCTGCGGACATGGATCTACCGGATCGCGCTGCATGAAGCGCTGAACCACCGGCGGTGGTGGTCGCGCCACCAGCGTCAGCAGGTGACCATCGAGCCGGAGAACGACGAACAGTATCCATCGGGCGGCGAGGTTCTCGTCGATCCGCACGACTCGCCCTTCGACGCGGCAGCACATGCAGAGGTGGCGGCGCGCGTTGAGGCGGCACTGCGTGATGTGCCCGAGCCGTTTCGAACCGTCGTGGTATTGCGCGACATCGAAGGGTTCGGGTACGAAGAGATAGCGGAAATTCTGAATGCGAACCTCGGGACCGTGAAGTCGCGGTTGATGCGCGGCCGGGCCCACCTGAAGAATCTGCTGGCACCCTATATGGAAGCGGCCAGGCGAAAGCCTTCGCGTTCTTCAACCGTTTCACGCGCCTGCTCCGCTGAGGAGGCCATATGAGTTCGTGCAGGACCATGCGTTCGCAGTTTTCGGATTATCTCGACGGCAACCTGACCGGTGTTGCCATGCAGGCTGTTGCCGGCCATCTGAGCGGATGTGGCAAGTGTTCCGCAGAGTTCGAGCAATGGCGCGGCATGCAGCAGTCGCTGGCGAATCTTGGTCCCATGCGGCCGCCGGCCGATCTGGCGCTGAGGATCCGCGTCGCGCTGTCGCAGGAACACTCGAAGACCCCGCGCAATTTGCTGGCCGGCTGGAAGGTTCGCTGGCAGAACAGTGTCGCTCCTTTCCTGCTGCAGGCTTCGGCTGGCCTGGCCAGTTCGGTGGTTCTGGTTGGAACGATGTCGTTCCTGATTGGGGCATTCGCTGCCCAACCCGCGTCGGCGCGCGATGAACCTCTGGGCATGGCGACCGGGCCGCGGTGGCTCTACTCGACGGTCGAAGGGAATTCCGGAACCGTTTCCGGCAAGGGCATCCCGGTAACGGTCGAGGTCTACGTGGACACGCAGGGTCGCGTTTACGACTACGACATCGTGTCGGGTCCCAGCGATCGGGTGACCCGGGCGGAGCTGGAGACGCTACTGCTGTCGAGTAAGTTCGAGCCGGCGCAATGGTTCGGACAGCCGGTTCGGGGTGTGGCGCTGCTGTCGTTTGCCGGCGTTTCCGTCCAGGGCTGAGGTCTTCCGGCTCCCCCTTTCCTGAAACCGAGGGGGGGACCCCCTGGGAAGTCATTGATTCTACGGAACCAAAATTATCGAGACCCCCTCTTGTTGGCGTTCGAGTTAACCGGCTCTCACCGAGGGGCGTTCCGCGCTCGGGTCGGCGTTCCGCGCTCGGCGCTCGGCGCTCGGCGTTCGGCTTTCCGCGTTCGGCATGGGCTTTCCGCGTTCCTGCGAGGTGCTTTCGCCCTTTGTGCGCCTTTTGTCCTCGCGTGGCACAATATTCCGCAGGGGGCAGGCTGTAAGTTGCTTGTTTCTGATGAGATGGCGATGTTTACAAGCTTGACAACATTTGCGGAGGCTGGCGTGGGACGGTACTAAAGTCCTGTCGTGGGGGACGACCGATGTTGCGCAGCTGAGTCGACCGACCATGGTTTCCAGCAATAGAAAAGGCCACCGGAATGGCGGCCCTTGTGTTTTTACCCTCTATATCCAGAATACCAAGTTAGCGGAATACGAGCGCCAACATTCGTGCGGTGCGCTGGCGTGTAAGTGGCGCGGTTTGTTGGTTCATTACTTTGGGTTTGTCCACGAACCCTTGACAGCTTGAGAACACGTCACCAGATACATCACCACGTATAGCGGACGGTGTAAGTGACAGTGGATTCCCCTTTGGCGGGGACGTGGACCGGAAACTCGACGGAGTGGCTGTCGCGTTGAGTGTAGTCGGACGACTTGGTCGGGATCGCCCAGTTCACGCCGCGATACATGCGCTCAAGGATGGCGACGTCAACGGGCTGATCCTTCTGGTTCGTGAGCTTGATTTCGAAGCTCTCGCGTAGCTCATGCCCGTTGAAGTTGACGCTGAAGTCGGTCTGGCGGCGGGAGCCTTTGACGTCGAAGGCGCTCCCGGTGACGAGTTTCACGGTTTGCTCGGCGGGCGTGTGGTGGATGATGTTTTCGCCGATGAACTCCATTTGACCGTCGGCATCGCGGCGGTAGAGGCGCATGCGGCCCGCAGGAAGGGGCATGCCGAGATGGTTTGAGGTGCTGTTCCTGATCTCTTCCTGAATGCGAACCTCGGTGTTGTCGTTGTCGAGGCCGTAACCCTCCTCCTGATTGACGTTGCCCCTGTATGTGGGCTCGAGATCTCTCGGCGGCGCCATCGTAGACATAGCTGCGATGGACGGTAACACCGGAGGCGTCGAGGAACTGGACCTGCTTGGTCTCGCCATCGGCGCAGGGCAACGGTGCGGTTGAGATCGTAGAGATGGAAGTCGTCGAAGGGCTTCTGAGTCACGCTTGGGCTGACCCATTGACCATTGTTCCGGCGGTGAACGCGTAGATCTGATCGCGGTAGCCCGGTCTGGTTGCGAACTCTGACGTCGCCAGCCATGAGCTTGATGCGCGCGGCGGGGAAATCGGTACCTGCTCTGATTGTGGATGGTTACCCAGCCGAGGACGTCGGCGCTTCTCGTTTTCGGCTGGTGGACGTCAACGTTATTGGGGTACGACGATGCTGTAGGTCGCTTCCCAGGTCGAGGCCACCGGTGATGTAGGCGAGCTCGGCGGTGAAGTGCTCGGGGCTTCTCGGCCTGGAATCTGCCAGCGCAGTGTTGGCTTGAGCAGCAGGTTATCGGTGGCCACCGGGAACAGGGGAAGCCCGGGGAGCTGGAACGGCATCCTGCCGTTG
>CAVPKU010000027.1:0-21672 GCA_963705765.1 uncultured Acidobacteriaceae bacterium
AGCTGGCGGTAGGTTTCCACGACGTGTTGACGGTCGCTGTATTGGCGGCCGGTCATGGTGAGTCCCAGGGTCAGGACGCGGTCGGCATTGAAACCGGGATCAACGACGAGGAGAGCGGCGAAGCTGCGCGTCATAAGACCCGCGCCCACCAACAGCACGACAGAAAGAGCCACTTCGGAAACGAGGAGAAGCTTGCGCAACTTGCCACCGCGTCCCCACAACGATCCTGCATCCGATGCGTTGCGACCGGAACTTTTGAGAGTCGTGGTCAGGTCGACGCGGGAGGAACGGAGAGCGGGAACCATGCCAAAGAGCAGTCCGGCCAGGAGGGACAGCAACGAGGAAAAAAGAAGCACGCGCCAATCGACAGCAATGTCCTGCACCCGGGGAACATTGACGGGGCGCATGGCGCGGAAGACGGCAATCGCAGTGGTTGCGAATGCAGTTCCGAGCGCGCCTCCAATGACGGCGAGCAGGGCACTTTCGGTGATGAGCTGGCGGATGACGCGGGCTCGTCCGGCGCCCAGAGCGGTGCGAACGGCAATCTCCTGCCGGCGCGCGAGTGCTCGCGAGAGCCAGAGGTTGGCTAGATTCGCGCAGGCAATCAGCAGCACAAAGGCAGCTGCTCCCAACAACACCATCAAGGGACGCCGGGTGTCGCCGACCACCTGTTCGAGCAGAGGCACAATGGCGAAGGTTAATCCACCATTCGGAGGATAGAGGTCAGGATGATCGTGGCGCAGGGTAGCGGTGATGGTGTTCATCTCGGCGCGAGCCTGCACGGCGGAAACGCCGCGTTTGAGCTTGCCGATGATGTTGTAGTCTTCGTGATCGCGATTGGTTGCGGCACCGGGACCGAGCACCAGCGGAACGAGGATATCCGCTTGTTCCGCGCCTCCCAGCGTGGGAAGAACTTCGCGGGGAAGCGCAAAGCTGCGGGGCAAAACTCCAACGACTTCGTAGTTCTTGCCGTTAAGGGTGATCGATTTTCCCAGAACGTGCCGGTCGGAGTTAAAGCGGCGCGACCACATCCCGTAACTCAGAACCGCGGTGGCTGCGTGGCCTGGATCGTCTTCGTACGGCTGGAGAAGCCGACCCAGACTCGGCTGGACTCCGAGCATCGCAAAGAGATTGCCGGTGATGTGGATGGTCCCGACGCGTTCAGGATCACCGGTGCCGGTGAGATTTTCATTGCCGCCAATGGCGAGAGCCACCTGCTCGAGTCCGGGGTGGCCGTTTTTGATGTCGAAATACTGTGCGGTCGAAAACCAATCCTGCAGAATGTTGAGCCCGGGCGAGGTATTCCAGAGAATCACGAGGCGCTCGGCGTCCTGGTAGGGCAAGGGCTTCAGAAGCAGAGCATTCACGACACTGAAGACCGCGACCGTGGCTCCGACGCCGATAGCAACGGACAGAACGGCAGCGACGGTGAACGCTGGGTTCTTTTGGAACACACGCAGGGCAAATCGGAGATCCTGTGCGATTTTGCTCAATCGTTCCTCCTGCGCAGGGGTCGCCGGGAGAGATTTTCCAACCTGTATACCATCGTTGCCACGAGAAAGGCTTGCCTGTTTTTTGGTTGCTGCTTTCACTGTTCAGCGGTCTTTTCGCATCAGGCCACGTGATGCGTGGGCGGAATGGTTTGGGTTCGCAGCCATAACTCGACGACGATCCAGTTGATGGAGAAGCCGATCCAGAAGGCGATTCCGAAAAACTGATGTGGAGTGAGGTGGGTGAGGGTGCTGGTCGCGAAGAAGACGCCCATGACCGGGCGAGTGGTGGCAATGCCGAGGAGAATGACGACGGCGCGGGTGAGCCAGCGCCGCTTGGGTCCTGATTGACCGCGGACTTTTTCGATCCAGGCGCGCAGCAGGGAGAAAAGGAAGAGGCTGTTGAAGAAGAGGACGGCGCTGCGCTCGGTCCAACCGCCGACAGCATCCGCGCTCATGGCATAGGCGGTGAGGCCAACGATGACTCCGAGGGGGAAGAGCCAGCGTTCGGGCCACTGGAGCGCGGCAAAGCGGGGCAGGAGTGCAAGAGGGGTGATCAGAACGAAGGCGAGCGCGGGAATGATGTGGGCGAGGGTGAGCGCCGCGTGCGAGGCGAAGACCTGATCGAGCGCGGCCATTTGCGGGGGTCCGGAGGAGGATGGATGCGCGAGGGCGATGAGGCGGCGGACGACGACGGCGACCGCGATCGCGATGCAGATCCAGAAACCGATGTGGAGCCAGAGAGGCGCCGGACGGCCGGGTCGTGCGCCGGCCGCCGCTCCTCCGGAATCGCGAGTGGACATCAGTGTGCTCCTGTGTTGGGTGGGTTGTGTTGGGCGGTGGACGGCGCCCAGGCAGCAAGCCATGCGTTGAGTTGCTCAGCGGAGACGGTCACCGAGCCCTGGATGGAGTCAGGGTGATGGTTCTTCTGCGCCGGGGCGAGCGCGTTCACGTTCACGGTAAACCTTGACGGAATGGTTTGGGGAGGAGTGGGCGCACGCATCTCCTGCGGGTTAGACGGCTGGTGAATGGAGAAATCGATGCGCGCCATTGGGCCGTAGCGAACCCCGAGTTCGACGGCGTCGGCGTCGTGGAGCTCGGCTGCGAAAGGGGAGTGTCCGGCGAGGAAGGGCAGATGCGCGGCCAGAGTGGGCGCCGACATTGCGACCAGGCTCCAGGAATTGACGTCGGTGGGCAAGTGGGCGAGTCGCTGGAGGAGGAGTGGATCTGCAGGAGTGTTCTGTTGCCATCGATCGATGGCGGTGGTGACGAGGGCGGGCGTTCCGACGAGCGCGATTTTGTCGCGAAGGATGGCGATCCAACGGACCTGGGACTCGCGGTTGCCGTTGAGGACGATGGAGGGGAGGGCGAGAAGCTGCAGGCCGCCGTAGGCGAAGGTCTGGGCGCCGCGAGCGAGAGCTTGCTGGCGGATTCGAGTGGCATCGAGGTGGCCGGAGAGGAGGAGCAGATGGCGGCGGAGATCTCCGGGGGCAAAGGAAGCAGCGACGACGATCACTTCGTGAATCTGAGAATTGTCGTCGGCGGCGGAGATGCGGGTTAGAGCGAGAATGTCGCTGAGGTCGCGGTTGTTGTCGGGGGTGGCGGCGAGCAGGCGGCCGGTCATTGAGCCTTTTCCGGGATCGGATATGCCGCATACGAGTTGCGAGTTGGGGGGGACGAGGCGGAGTAAATCGCTGGTGGCGAGTCGATGCGAGGCTGCTGCTACGGCGGTGCTCGCGACGACGATGAGAGAGACGATGAGGCGGTGCGTGGATAGCTGCATGGGGACCTCTCCTGCGATGGGCGGTGGTGAGCCGCGGTTGGACGCACGCGTCCTGGAGGCGATCGAGCCGGAGGGCGGAGCGCGGTTGGTTGTCGATGATGGAGATCGATCAGGCTTATGCGGGTGTACCTCCGGGTGTCTGAAGATGGTGATGCAGATCCGCCACTAGGCCACGCTGATGTGTGGAGCAGCGGCGGATGCGGTGTGGAGCGATTGCGGGACTTTCATCAGGGAGACGGCGGCGAAGAGCATCCAGATGAAGCCGAGGTAGCGAGTGATGGGGATGAAGAAGTTCGCGGGGAAGGTAATGAGGCTGAGCGAGGAAAGCTCTCCGCAGAGGGCGACCGCGATGCCGAGCGCGGAAAGCCAGAGGGGAAGCAGGCGCGAGAAGTAGCTGGTGATGGAGATGCCGGCGGCCAGCAGCCCGAAGGCGACTGCGTAGAAGGCTCCGCCACAAAGGAAGCTGAGATAGACAAGGGCCTTGACCACCGGGGCCGAGTCCGAAACTTCGGGGACGGAGAGGATCCAGCCGGCCATGCTGGAGAAAAACAGCGCGACGGCTGCGGAGATGCCGCCGAAGAGGGTGATGTTGGTACCGGCGGCGCGGACGCCGAGGAAGCGAAGGCGGCTGACGGCGGTGACGGCAAAAATCCCAAAGGGTATGGCTGAGCTGAACAGGAAGAAGCTGCTGATGCGCTGCGCGGTTGGGTTCTGAGCGTAAAACAGGCGTTGCTGTTCAGCATGGGCAAAGGGGGCAATATAAGGCGCTCCATGACGGAGCGTCGCGCCTGCCGCGAGACCGGCCACGAACAGCAGGATGTGGACGACTGCCAGCAGAGTCAGGGAGGGGCCACGGAAACGGCGGGTAGGTTGCGTCATACAATCATTTATACTATAAACGAATATTTGATGCAATGATTCTGCAGGGAGCAGGGAGCAGGGAGCAGGGAGCAGGGAGCAGGGAGCAGGGAGCAGGGAGGAGGGAGGAGGGAGCCGCCCCGGCGCACGGGGCTCATGTGCCGCAGGACGAGGGGCTTCCGTTTGAAGAATGCGGCGGGACTGGCGGGCTGGTACAGATTGGAGGACGGGCAACTCGGGATAGCGGCCCGCGTCGCGTCACCAGAGGAGTTTGGCCCCGAACTGAATCTGCCGCGAGGTGGTGGAGGTGCTGGTGACGATGCCGGCGGTGGGTGAAACTCCGGAGGGCGTGAAGACGACAAGGTTCGGGGTATTGAAGTTGGTGCGGTTGAGGATGTTGAAGAACTCGGCGCGGAATTGCAGGCGGGCGCGCTCGGTGACGGCGGTGTCCTTGAAGGTGGAGAAATCCCAGGCGGCGATCCCGGGCCGGTGAGGGAATCGCGGCCGAGGTTGCCGAAGAAGCCGGAGCCGTTGGGCGGGGCGATGAAGGCGGCGGGATTGAACCACTGGCTCGGCTTGCCTTCGATGGGATTGCCGCGAAAGGCCGGATTCGCGAAGGGGCGGATGGGATTTTTGGAGTCGCCGTTGTTGGACGGGTTGTAGCTGAGCTGCGGAGTGAAGGGGAATCCGGACTGGAGAGTGACGACGGAGTTGGCCGTCCATCCGGAGATCAGAGTGTTCGCCACCGTGCCTGGGTTCGAGAGAATCGCTGATTGCGGCCGAAGGGGAGCTGCCAGACTTCGCTGATGACGCCGGTGTTGCGGACATCGTAGGTGGCTGGGCCCCAGTCGGCGCGGAGGTTGAAGGGGTTGGAAACGAGGCCAGGCGCATTGCCTGCGGTGGTGGCGTTGACGGAGTCGCCGTCGTCGAGGGCTTTGGACCAGGTCTAGGTGCCGCGGATAGCGAGGTTGTGGCTCAGGCGGTGATTGAGGTCGGCTTCAAGGGCGTGGTAGGAACTGTCGCCGCGCGAGAACCAGGCCCAGGCTGCTCCGAGAGCGGGGTTGGCAAGCGGGGTGCCGGAGGGAATGTAGAAGGATCCGGCAGGAACGGCGGCGCCAGCGAGCGGCGCGGCGAAGGTGGTGGGGTAGGTTGCAGGACACGGGGAAGCGGGGCAGACAGTGGGCGTGGGTTCGTTGTCGTCGAGGGAGACGATCTCGTGGTATCCGTGTGAACCGACGTAGCCAAGGGTGAAGACGGTGTTGTTGGTGAGTTGCTGCTCGACGCGCAGAGACCAGGAGAGAAGGGTGGGTGTGTAGAGGTCAGGCTGCACGCCGCCGGGCGTGATTTTTGCATTCGACGGAATGGGCGATGGCGGCAACGGGAAATGGGAAACGGGGAGATTGGCAATGGAGTAGGAGGGGTTGAAAGGCGCGTTCTGGTCCATGCGATAGCCGAGCGCGTCCTGCAGGTCGTTGTACATGCCGAAGCCGGCGCGGATGACGGTGCGATTGCTGAAGGGACTCCACGCAATGCCGATGCGGGGCTGGGGCAGGAACTTCGCGTTGTTTTCGGTGAAGGCGGAACCGCCGATGTGGGGCGCGGTTTGAATGACGTTGTTGACGAAGATGAAATTCGCGGCGCGGCCGTGGGCTTCGTTCCAGCCGGTGGTGAATTCGTCGCGGAAGCCGAGGGAGATGGTGAGTTTGGGCGTGGCTCGCCAGACGTCCTGGACGTACCAGGCGCCGAGAAGGGAGCGCCAATTCATTTCGGTGGGCGCGGGATCGTAGAGGAAGGTGCCGACGGTGCCCTGGAGAAACTGCTGAAGTCCTGTAAAGGTGGCCTGGCCGAACTGGGTAAGAGCGAGGTCTTCGTTCGCTTGCAATTGTTGGAACCATGCGCCCGCGGTGAGGTCGTGGCGACCGCGGGTTAGGGTGACGCGGTCTTCGTAGCTGTAGAGATCGCGAGCGATGTGGAGGTCATTGCCGGTGTTGCTGCCGGCGAGCGAGACCTGGGCGGCTGGATTGGCAGCGGCGCTGCCTCCGACGACGACGGTGCCGATGGGCTTGCCGGCGACAAAGCCGGGAAGCGCGGCGCCGGGACTGCCTGGAGTGGGTTCGCCGGTGTAGAAGTAGGCGGCGCGAGAGTAGCCGACGCGGGCGACATTGAGAAGGGCGGGCGAGAAGACGTGGGTTTCTTCGAGGCTGACAACCTGCTCTCGCAGGGACTCGATATCGGTGCTGAGGAGATTGGCGGCGGTTGGAGTGACGTCGCTGCTGTCGTCGATGGTGTAGGCGCCGGTGAGGAAGTCGCGGGTGGCGAAGTTGCGGTCGAGGCGGAGGGTGCCGAAGTCGTCGCGGATGGACTGGACCGGGCTGTTGAAGACTTCCGCGATGCCACCGAAGTCGGGAGAGTTGGGGTCAGGTGTGGGCCAAAGGTTGAGGAGTGCCGCGACGCCTGGAGCGACGCCGACGTTGACGAGTCCGGAAGGCGGGCAGGGGTTGGGCGCAGGAGTGACGAGCTTGCAGGGCAGCATGCCGTTGCGGGCGTTGGCATCGGGAACGAGCGCGACACCGGCCTGGTGGAGGTTCTGGCGGAAGCCTTCATAGTTGCCGAAGGCGAAGGCTTTGTCCTTTTGCAGCGGGCCGCCGAGGGACGCGCCGAATTGATTGCGCTCGAAGGGGGGCTTGGAGGCGCTGTTGAAGTAGTTGCGGGCATCAAGGGCGCTGTTGCGGAGGAACTCATAGGCGGAGCCGTGGACCTGGTTCGTTCCGCTCTGCGTGACGATGAGGACCTGAGCGCCGGGGCGTTTGCCGTATTCAGCGGAGTACGAATCGCGGAGGAGATTGAACTCGCGGACAGCGTCGACGCCGAGGAGCTCCTGGCTGGTGCCACCGGGCTGCATATTGTTTTCGGCCGCGCCGGTGAATTCGACTCCATTGAGGAGGAAGAGATTTTGCTGGGGGCGATTGCCGGAGACAGAGAAATTGTTGCCGACGGTGGAATTGGAGACACCGATGCCGCCGGTTTTCTCGGCAGTGAAATTGACGACGCCGGGATTGAGAGTGAGGAGCAGATCGAAGCTGCGGCCGTTGAGGGGCAGGTCCTTGACCTGGCGCTCGCCGATGAGGCCGGAGATGTCGGTGGTGGTGAGGCTGACCGGAGCAGCGTCGGCGTTGACGGCGATCTGCTGGCGGACTCCGCCGATCTGGAGACGGAGATTCGCGGTCGCGTCCTGACCGACGTTGAGGTGGATGCCGGTGCGGAGCTCATCAGCGAAGCCGTCGTGATGGGCGACGATCTGGTAGTCGCCGATGGGGAGGGAGAGGATCTGGTAGAGGCCGGTGGAGCCGGTATCGGTGGTGCGGACGGTGCCGGTGTTGACGTTGCGGACGGTGATGGATGCACCGGTAACGGCGGCTCCGGAGGGATCGGAGACGGAACCGGAGAGGCTGGAGGTGGTTTGGGCGCGGAGGGCGGGAGCGAGCGGGAGGAGGACGGCGAAAAAGGCGAGGACGAGGGAGTGACAGGGAAAGAGAAGAAGACGCGGCCGATTGCGTCGCGCAAAGGGGATCACGACAGCCTCCTGGGGTAGTGCCGGCCATTGGGGAACGGCTGCGGATCAGGCCGGCGATGAATCTACGATTTTACACGGCATGAATCGAGAGAAGGCGGCGGATCATGGCGGATTTGCTTTTTGAACCGATGCTGGTGTGCAGTGGCGTGGCGATGATCCTGAGGATGGGCCGTAATCCGACTGATCGGCGGGGCCTTTTCGCCGATGAAGAGGCCAGAGGACCGCTGGTCACAGCGGACGCAGTTGCTGGTACAGATGAAGCGGCTGATTCCCAGTATCGGGATGGCGTTGATGTGCGCCGTGGGCGCATGGGGAGGCGTGTCGCGTGGGACGTCGACGCTGGATGGGATCAACGCGCTCAGCCACGATGAGGCGAGCCGGCACCCGCCGGTTTCCGTAACAGCTACGGTGACGTATTTTCGGTCCTACGAGAATCTGCTTTTCGTGCAGGATGGGGATGTAGCGATCTATGTAAACGCGCCGGCGAAGCTGAAGCTGGTGCCGGGGGATCGCGTGCTGATCCGGGGAACGGCTCACGAGAGCTTCCGCAGTTACATCCAGGCGAGCAGCATTACACTGTTGCATCACGGCGATCCTCCGGCGCCGGTGGCAGCGACGTTCCGGCAGATGCTGCGAGGCGGGGTCGACTGCAGGCGGGTACGCGTCAGGGCGTTGATCCGGTCGGCGGCGATCGTGCCGAGTTCGGTGTATTTATTGCCTGACATCGCTCTGCGCATGCTGGTGGATGGACAGCAGGCGGTTGCGGAGGTGGATGGGAGCGATGCACAGGCACTCGAGCCCCTGCTGGACGCGGAGACGGAGATCACGGGCGTGGTGTCGGGATATTTCGACAACAAGATGCAGCAGACGGGAGTGCTGTTCCACGTCCAGTCTCTGCAGGATGTACGGGTGGTGCGGCGATCTGCGAGCGATCCATGGACTCTGCCCTTGATGCCGATGGACCGGGTGATCACAGGCTACGGCATGCGCGATCTGACGCAGCGGGTGCGGGTGCAGGGAACGATTACTTACGATCAGCCGGGCACGGGTGTGGTGCTGGAGGAGGGCAGCCGGGCGTTGTGGATCAACACAGACAGCTTTGAGCCGTTGCGGGTGGGAGACCTGGCGGAGGCGACGGGCTTTCCCGATGTGCAGAACGGCTTTCTCTCCCTGACGCGAAGCCAGGTACGCGACAGCGGGATGCCTTCGCCGCTGGTGCCGGCGGTTTCCACCTGGGGTGATTTAGCGCATGGAGGGAACAGGAGCGGCGGACACGAGTACGATCTGGTTTCGATGGAGGGCGAGGTGATCGCGGAAGTGCGCCAGGCGACGCAGGATGAATACCTGCTCGGGGCGAATGGGCATCTGGTGTCGGCGATCTTTCGCCATCCGGGAACGCTGAGCCGCACGCCGGTGCCGCAGATGAAAGAGGTGCCGGTGGGGGCGCGGGTGCGGGTGACGGGCATCTGTATGTTGGCGGACGCCGATCCGTTCATGGGTGACGTGCCGTTCAATATTCTGTTGCGATCGTTTGACGATGTGCAGGTGATCACGCGTCCGCCGTGGCTGAACGTGCGGCACTTGCTGGTTCTGGTGAGTTTGTTGCTGGCGGCGATTTTTGTGGTGGTGGCGCGCAGTTGGCGGCTGGAGCGAAGGATGCGGTGGCAGACGGCGACGGTCGCCGAGATCGAGCAGCGACGGAGCCGGATTCTGGAAGCGATGAACGCTTTGCATCCGCTGACTGAGATTCTGGGTGACATCACGGAGCTGGTTTCGTTCCAGATGCGAGGGGCGCGGTGCTGGTGCGAGTTGGCCGACGGCGCGATCATCGGCGGGAAGCCTGACGATCCGGAGATGACGGCCGCAGCGCAACGCCGACGGATCACGGACAGCTGCGGGTCGAGCTTTGGGACGATCTTCGTCGTTTGCGCCGACTCCGGTGCGCAAGGGGCGCTGACGCGGGCAGCGCAGCAGATGGCTTTGGCAATTGAGACGTCGCGGCTACACGCGGATCTGGTGCATCGGTCCGAGTTCGACCTGCTGACGGACATCCAGAATCGCTTTTCACTGGAGCGCAGCATCGATGCTCTGATCGAATCGGCGAAGGAGCGGGGCACGATGTTTGGGCTGATCTACCTTGATCTGAACGAATTCAAGAGCGTGAATGACAGGAACGGACATCGCACCGGCGATCTCTATCTGCAGAAGGTGGCAGGGCGGATGGGACGGCAGCTGCGTCCGGAAGACACGCTGGCGCGACTGGGAGGGGACGAATTCGCGGTGCTGGCGCCGCATATCGGTGGCCGGGAAGATGTTGAAGAGATTGCGCATCGGCTGCAGCGCTGCTTTGACGATCCGTTTTCTGTGGAGGGGAAGATGATTCGCGGATCGGTGAGCATCGGGGTGGCAGTGTATCCGGAAGACGCTGCGACGAAAGATAGCCTGCTGACCGTGGCGGACGCTGCGATGTACGCGGCCAAACGCCAGAGGCGAGTTGTTGAGCCGGAATTGACGCCGGCGGTGTCATCGTGAAGGTGGAGGGACGAGTGTCTTGTCCCTCGCGCGCGAGTGATCCTAAAGAACGGACTGAATGGCGGGTGTGATGGCGCGGTCGAGTTCGTCGAGGTCGGGCGCACCGGATGCGACTTTGACGTTCTGGAAGAGGTGCCACTCTTCGGACAGCTGCATGGATTCTCCGGGCCAGACGGTGCGGCGCGGACCCATCAGCTCGACTTCCTGGAAAGCGCCTTCGACATAGACTTCGGTGTTGACCTGATAGTCGGGGTAGGTGGCGCGGTTGTGGTGGGTGAAGCGCTTGACGAAGAGCTCGTCGCCGAGAAGATGGGCGCACCAGCCTTCTTTATTGCGAAGGCCGAACTTCTGGGCATTGGTGCGGGCGGGATCGGCGCGGAGCAGGATGTATTTGAGGCCGAGGGTGAAGCGTGGATCCTGCAGGTCGGTGAAGGCACAGAGGGCGAGTGGTTGCGTGACAGGCGCGTATTCATCGTGGGTCTGAAAAGGGACGCGAGGGACGATGCCGACGCCGGAGTCGACGATGGTGATGGCCCAGATGGCGATGTCGATGGGCCAGAGGTTGTGACTGGTGACGGTGTGCTCGATGTGGACTTTGGAGCCGGAGGCGTCGAGGGTGATGCGGATGTGCTTTTCGATCGCTGCACCGTCGGCGGGAGCGTGCACGGTGACGCTGAGGTCGCCATGGGCTTCGTGCTGGATGGGGGAATTGTCGGGGGCGTAGGTGGCGGGGAACAACTCCGGCCAGACCCAGAGACGATGACCGCCGTAGGGCTTCCAGGCGCCGAGCGCGGTCTTGACGGAGCTGTCAGGAAAACTGCCGAGGTGGTTGCGACCGCCGGTGGCACCGTAATAAAGGATGCGAGGACCGACCGCGGTGGTGACGATGAGGTCCGTGGTTCCGTTGGAGATTTTCAGGCAGTTGGGCAGTCCGGCAAAGGATACGGTTTCAATGGCCATCGACATACGCCTCGGTTTCAAAAGACGAAATGAACGCGAAGGAACATTGTATGGGATGATCGTGCCCGTTCCGGGCACGATCATCCAGTCGGTAGCTGGTAGCTGGTAGCCAGAGCCAGAGCCAGAGTCGGGCCGCCTCGATGATCCAGATGGGAGCACTTGCCGTAAACGATGCCCATCGGACAGGTATCCGAATCGCTGGTATAAGGATGCGGGAGGTTGCGATGCGAATCTCACGGGTTTGGACTGGATGGTGTGTTGGGGCGGCGTTGCTCGCAGGGATGAGCGCGATGGCGGAGGATACGGGGAAGGTGTCGACGCAGTGGGAGGAACTGACGGCTGCAGATTTTGTGACGGGCATTCATCAGTCACAGGGGGTGTGTCTGCTGCCGTTTGGAATTCTGGAGAAGCACGGGCCGCATCTGCCGCTGGGGACGGATCTGATCAACGCACGGTGGGTAGCGCTGCACGCTGCGGCGGAGGAGTATGCCGTGGTGTTTCCTGCGTACTATTTTGGGCAGATCGATGAGGCGCGGCACGAGCCAGGGACGTTGGCGTACAGCCGGCACATGCAACTGGATCTGCTGCAGGAGACGACCGATGAGATGGCGCGCAACGGATGCAAGAAGATTCTGATCGTGAACGGGCACGGAGGAAATCTGTCGCTGCTGCCTTATTTTGCGCAGACGGAGTTGCAGGAGCAGCACGACTATGTGGTCTACGTTTACTGGTGGGATGAAAAGAACGGGCCGGGACGGCCGAAGCAGCAAACGACGATCGACATGCACGCGGGGGAGAGCGAGACATCGAACACGATGGTGACGCGGCCGGACCTGGTGCATCAGGATCGTGCGGGACAGGAGAGTGGCGCGGATCAGGCGCGGCTGCATTTGCCAGGGGATGTGTACACAGGGATCTGGTGGTACGCGCGGTTTCCGAATCACTACTCGGGCGATGGGACGAAAGCGACGCTGGCGATGGGGGAGTACGACACGAAGGCGTGGGTCGCGGATCTGGTGGCGGCGATCAAGGCCGTGAAGGCGGATGAGGAGAGCCTGAAGTTGCAGATGCAGTTTTATGAGGACGCGAAGCATCCGCTGGAGACGAAGCAGTGAACGGGCCTTGGACTGGGAGTCTGAAGAATAAGTATCAGTTATTGTTGCAAAAGGGTCGATGATGGCAGATTTCGAGTTCGAAACGGGGCGGAAACAGAGCTTGCACAAGGGGCAGTGCAAGGAGCAAATTTCCACCCGTCATTTGCACATAAATACCCGGATTTGCACAGAAATAAAGGACTTGCGGGAAGGGGATTTTGTGGCATGATTCTTTCAACGGAGGAGCGATCCTCCCGAAGAAGAGAGCAAAACGAAGCGGTCAGGAGA
Source organism: uncultured Acidobacteriaceae bacterium (assembly GCA_963705765.1). GTDB lineage: Bacteria > Acidobacteriota > Terriglobia > Terriglobales > Acidobacteriaceae > Palsa-343. Next base: position 12,580 of record CAVPKU010000027.1, read on the forward strand.
GGCGGCAACGCAGCTCAGGGGGCTCACGGGAAACCGGGGGTTCCAGCAGGAGGCCGGGCAACCGGAGGCCTGCGGACGGCGGCGATAGATGCTCACACGTCAGATGGGTTGACGGAGCGATCGGGAGCGCGGGCGCAAGCTCGCAGGCCCGGGCGAGGCCGGCAGCAACAGGGCGTGATCAGGTAGCCGAAGCCAGATCTTCGATAAATCGGAAGAAGGGGCAGGGACCCGCAAGGGGACCTGCCCCTTCGGCTTTTTGGGGCAGGGTACAGGTTGTCGATCGCGTGCGTGGGCCGGAGAGAGGTTATCAACGCAGTGGGAGGCCGACACGCACCGGGACCACCGGGACGTCGACCGGCGGAGTGACGGTGAGAAGAAGGAGTATTGGGGCTGGCGGCACAGCCACGACCGTGACCACGATGACGATCGGCACTGAGCATCGAAGACGGCGACCGACCCAGCGAGTTGAGGCTTCAGTTTCGATGCCTCAGCTCGCTGTTCGCGGTTCTTAGTGCTCCATCGGAACGGATGAACCCCAGACGACGGAGGCGCCATCGGGCGTTCCTGCTCCCCACAAGGTTGCAGCGCCCTGCACGTCCGACGATCCCCAGAGGACGGAGGCAGCGAACGGGGTGCCAGTGCTCCAGAGTGCATCGCGGCCCCAGAGAGCGGTAAAGCCCTGTGGATTCGATGATCCCCACAACGCATCTTTACCCCACAGCGCGGTGCTTCCGTTAAGACTGTCTTTACCCCAAAGAGCGGTGCTCCCGGCGACGAAGGCATTGCTGCCGTAAACGCTCTCTTTGCCCCAGAGCGCGGTCTTGCCCCAGAGCGCGGTCTGATCCGCGACCAGATATGCCTGGCTGGTAAGGGGATCGTATTGGACGAGCGGCGACATCGCGCTGCCGGAAGGGACTGGCATGGTCGCGGCTGCCTTGATAGCCGCTGCAAGATCGAGATACCCTGCGCCGCGGGTGAGGACGTCGTACTGCGCGTAATAGGTCAGTCCGGTTGCGGGGTCGAAGACGCTGCTGCCGGTTGGGAAGTTGCTGCGATTCGCGCTGGCCATCAGCAACGCCTTCACCTGGTCCGGTGTTAACTGCGGATACGCCTGGAGCAGGTCGGCAACGGCACCGCTGGTCACCGCAGTCGCCATACTGGTGCCGCTGAGCGGAAAGTAATCATTCGAAGGCTGAGTCCCGGGTCCATTCGCCTGATAGAAGGAGTTGGGCGTGACGAAGGACGGGTTGTTGGTCGCGAGCGAATCGTTGGAGAATTTCAGACTGATGACGAGATTTCCTGGCGCCACGATATCGGGCTTGGCGACCTGATCGACAAATGACGGACCCTTGGAACTGTAACTGGCGATCAGATCGTCGCCGATCGCAGGTGTTTCCATGGTGCGCATGGCGCCGACCGTGATCACGAAGGGATCGTTGCCGGGAGCTTCAATGGTCCCATAGCCCATGGGGTTCATGGCGAGGTCACGGCCATCGTTTCCGGCCGCTACGACAACCACGATTCCGGCTTTCCATGCCTGTTCGACCGCCTGGCACAGAGGATCCTGCGTATAGCTCTCCCAGATGGGGCGGCCGAGGGAGAGATTGATCACGCGGATGTTGTATTGGTTCTTGAGCGCGATGGCCTGTTCAATGGCGGCGATGACCGATGAGTCTGTGCCGGCCCCGGTGGCATCGAGTGCGCGCATATCGAGGAGATTGGCGTTGGGAGCGATGCCGTAGAAGGACAAGGTGAACTTATTGCCGGTCGAATTTTTACCGTTGCCGGCAATCAGTCCGGCGACATGGGTACCGTGGCCGAATTGATCGGTTCCGGGTTTCGCGTTCGGCACGAAGCTGGCCGCGTAAACGATGCGGCCATGTGAACCGGGAAAGGAAGGCTGCGCCGGAATGGCGGCAGCACCGGGAAGCTTCACACTGCTGGAACTCTGGAGATCGTTGATGACGGTGATGCCGCTGTCGATCACGGCGACACCAATGCCCGTACCAACATAGCCATTCGTCCAGGCCGCAGGCGCGTTGATGGGTTGGTAGGTGTAGTCGGGAGCCGTCACCGAGACTGCTTCTCGCGGATGCACGGGACGGTCGAACGAAACATACGCGACATTTGGATCGGCGGCGAGGGTGGTGAGCTGACCCGCCGGCAGCAGTGCGGCTTTCGCATGGATCGAATGCATGGTTTTGGAGGTGGCGCCGCCCAGCTGTGCGACCTGACTATCCTGAGTGCTTCCGGGGTCGTTTTTGTACTGAATGATGACAGGGATGATCGAATTCGGATCGGCCTTCGCCGCGTCCCGGGAGATCTTCGATTTCACCGCGGGTCCAGAATTTTGACCAGGCGGCTGGGCGGTGGTGATCAGCGGCAGAGAGAAAGCCAGGGAAGACAACCACAGAAGGTGCTTGAACGGCCGGTTACGGTACATCTTAGGTCCCTCACAACTCAACGGCTGGCGCCGAGTTTTCTTAAAGTCAGTCAAGTACGTCAGTGAATCTCGGCTTGCTGGATTCAGTCGGGAGAGTCGTGACTCGCCCGATGACTAAAGGGATCGTATGCCGCGGGTACCAACGCAGCCATTCATCGATTGTGGAATTACGAGAACACCGCTTCTGCCGGTTACCGTGGTGGGATCCCTGCATGAAAAACGAACATCGGCAACGCAAACGAACAATGAATTTGTAACCGTAGTCACTACCTTTTCTGCGATGAACCGGAAAAGAAGGTCCAAAGGGCGGTTTTCACCGGCAGCTACCGAGTGGTGCGAAGGGAGAGGGGAGCTTGTGACAGCGTTTGGCAGTGTGGACAACGGTACGGCACTGTGGTCATCCGCTCATTGGAGATGCGAATGAGGGCGAAACGCCCTGGCCTGTCCAACGAGGCGTCAAATCGTGGGATTTTCAGCAGGTTCGGGACGCTCGCTTGCCACTAAAGACGCATTGGGAGTAACACTTCATTGCCGATAACATGCAGGAGAACGTAACTTTGCGTGGCCACAGGTTGTGCGCGGACACATTTTCTGCTTCGGGGTCTTCCGCGGCGCGTTCCTGTTGGAGAAGAGAATCGTGCCGATCCGTGTCAAGGCTCTTGTGTGCGCTGTTGTCGCTGGAGCCATCGCGAGCCTGTTCGCCGTGCGCGGACATGCTCATGTGCAGTGGGTACATTTCTCTGTCTACCTGACGGTCATCCTTCTGAGCTCGGGCATGAAGGTTGCCATGCCGAAGAGTGAAGGGACGATGTCGGTCAACTTCCCCTTCATCTTCCTGGGGATCCTGCAGCTTTCTCCGCTGCAGGCCGTATGCCTGGCGGTTTGCAGCGTCATCGCGCAATGCAACTTCAAGGTGGTGAAGCCATTCACCATTATTCAGATCGTATTCAACACCGCCAATGTCACCACAGCGACGGTTCTGGCGTGGGTCGCCTTTGCCGGAGTCATGAAGGGGCATCCGGAGAGCGCGCCTGCGCTGGCGCTGGCGGCAACAGTCTACTTTCTTGCGAACACGATTCCGGTGGCTCTGGTTCTGGGATGGGCATCGGATACTTCGCCTCTCGGCCACTGGCGGCAGGAGTTCCTCTGGTATCTGCCTTTCTATCTGGTGGGCGCGGCGCTGGCAGTGCTGGCCGACTACATCGGAATCCGATACGGGTGGCTGACATCGCTGCTGCTGATCCCGCTGGTGTACACGGTGTATCGGGCCTACTGCGCGCAGATGGCGCGGGTGCGCGACCGCGAGCAGCACATCAGAGAAATTGAGGCGCTGTACATGCGGACCATCGAAGGGCTTTCGATGGCGATTGAGGCCAAGGATGAGGGGACGCACGAGCACCTGCAGCGGGTGCGCGTGTATGTTGCCGAGCTTGGGAAGGTGCTGAACCTCGAGCCGAGGGTGATGCAGGCGCTGCACATCGCGGCATTCCTGCACGACATCGGCAAGCTGGCGGTACCGGAACAGATTCTCAATAAGCCGGGAAAACTCACCCCGGAGGAATTCGAAAAGGTCAAGATTCACACCGTGGTCGGCGCCGACATCCTGGAGCGGGTGAAGTTTCCGTATCCGGTGGTGCCGATTGTGCGCTCGCACCACGAGGCGTGGGATGGCAGCGGCTACCCGGATGGACTGAAGGGCGAAGAGATTCCGATCGGGGCCCGCATCCTCACCGTGGTCGATTGCTTCGACGCGCTGGCATCCGATCGCCCCTATCGTAAAGCTCTGTCGATCGAAGAAGCGATGGCCATTGTAAAGAGCAAGGCAGGGATCCAGTTCGATCCGGAGGTGGTGACGCTTCTGGAAGAGCACTGCACGGAGTTGGAAAGACTGGCGCGGCTGCAGAGTGAGGAGATGGAGCCGTTGAACACGCACATCTTTATCGAGCGGGGTGCTGCTCCGGGTGCAGGATTCGCTCTCGGGAGTGTTGCGGAGGCGACTGCGCTGTCGAGCGGCGACCGTAGCTCCGAGGTATCCGATCCTTTGCTGGCGGGGCTGCCTGCGTCATGAAGAGCGCGATCGCCGTATTGTGCCGGCTGGGAAGAACGCTGACCCTTGTGTTGCTGGTGATCGCTGGATCGACGTTCCTGGTTCGCTTCGCTCCGGGTTATCTGAGTGACGCACGCGAGATGGACAGCCGTTATGCCGATGCGGCGCGGTCCGAACTCTCGGCGGAAGCAATGCGCAGCCGCTCGATCCCGCGAATGCTTCTGACGGAAATCGGTGGATCGCTGCGGGGTGATTTCGGTACATCGCGGCAGTTTGCGGTTCCGGTCTCGGAACTGATCGCGCCACGACTGGCTGTGAGCGCCGGTCTGCTGCTGCGCGGCATCGGCCTTGCGTGGTTGATGGCACTGGTGGCGGCTCTGGTGTCGAGCGCGGGACGCAATCCCTCGCTGTTGTGGCAGACTCCGGCCACTGTGCTGCTGGCTATTCCCACGGCGGCTTTGGCAACGTTCTGTCTGCTTGCCGACAGCGGCGGACCCGTGCTGGTGATGGCGCTGTTGCTGGCGGCGCGGGATTTCAAGTTTCTCGACCATGCGCTGCGCAAGGCATGGCTGGAGCCGCACATTCTTCAGGCACGAGCGCAGGGGATCAGTACAGGGCGTGCGCTAGTGGCGCACATGCTGCCGGCTCTGGCTCCGCAACTGGGTGCACTGGCTTCTCTCTCCATCGTTACGGCGCTGAGCGCGCTGGTTCCGGTCGAAGTGATCTTCAATGTTCCGGGTGTTGGCCAGCTGGCGTGGAACGCTGCACTCAATCGCGATCTGCCCGTGCTGTTGGCGGTCATGATCCTGATGGCTGTGGCGGTCACAGGCTCGAATCTTGTAACTCCGGGCACGCCGCAGTGGAAGAACGCATGAAACTGCGCCGCTCCGTGCTGTGGTTGCTCGCAGGGCTGATTGTTGCCGCCTCGGCAGTTCTTTTCATGCCAGGCGCGAGCTATGCTCGTCAGGATCGTGACGCAACGCTCGCCTCGGCTTCAACGAGCCACCCGCAGGCACGGATGCGCTGGGACGCGATCGGCTGGTGCGTGTTTCCGCTGCATTCCTGCTGAGTCTTGCGGGAGCGATTGTGGCTTCGGCGGTCACGACTGCGGCCGCGGCAGGGGTGGGAACGCTGGCAGCGTTTGGCCGTGCATCCCTGGGATGGACCGCGATGTTGGTTTGCGATGTCTTTCTCGCGCTGCCCTGGATGTTTCTGCTGATGATGGTGCGATCGGCTCTCCCGCTGACGACGTCACCCGCGCGATCGGCAGCGATCACGTTTCTGGTGCTGGCCGCGCTTGGATGGCCGGCGAGTGCACGCGCCGTGTATCAAGGGTCGATGCAACTGAAGACATCGGACTGGATGGTGTATTCACGCGCTGCAGGTCTGAGCCGGGTTGGGGTTATCCGCCACGTGATCCCGAATCTTTTTCCTCTGCTGGTGCCGCAGTTCATCATCAGTGTTCCGGCGTTTGTGATGGCGGAGGCCAATCTGGGAGCGCTGGGCCTGGGTGTGGGGGAACCGCTGCCTTCATGGGGTGGGATGCTCTTCGAGTTGAACAATTCGCCGATGCTGATGCAGACGCGTTGGGTCTATTTTCCTGTTGCGCTCCTTGTTCTGGTGCTGTTGCTGCTGGAAGGAGTGGCCGCAGAGGCCTGATCGCATGAACCTCTCTCGCAGAATGCTGGCTTGTCTCGCGGTGTTGTGGATGGCAGTGCCCCCCGCCGTTTGCACGGCCCAGGCGGCGCAGCGGCTGCCAGGAGAACTGGTTTGGACGATCGGGTACGATCCGAAGACCTTTGATCCGGCCAAGGTTGATGACGAGGAATCGGAGACGGTGCGGTATCTCACGGCCGGAGTGTTGCTGCGCTTTAATCGTTCGAGCCAGAAAGTTGAACCTGAGCTGGCCGAAAGCTGGAGCATTTCGCAGGATGGAAAGACGCTCACCTTTGCTCTTCGTTCCGGTCTACAGTTTTCCGACGGCAGCAGCCTGACCGCGCGCGATGTCGCATGGTCGCTCCGCCGCGTTCTGTTGCCGGTCACTGCTGCGCGTTGCTGAAGAGTTCGTTTCTCCGGCAGGCGTCACGGTAGATACGCCGAACGACAAGACCGTTATTGTTCATTTGCCGAAGCGGGTGATTGCAATCGGCAAAGTGTTCGATGAGATTGCGATCGAGCCGCCGGCAAGCCCTCTGAGGGCCGTGTGACGTCCGGGCCGTTCGTCGTCGCCGAGTATCGCCGCTCGCAATACGTTCGGCTTCGCCGTAATCCGCACTATGCGGGGAAGGACTCGACGGGCAACGGGTTGCCGTATGCCTCGGGCGTGCGGCTCGACATTCTGGAAAATACGGAGCAGGAAATTCGGCTGCTGCAGCGCGGCGACCTGGACTTGATCGACAGTTTGCCGCCGGACTATTTCGAGCTTCTGCGCAAGCGGGCTCCTGCGTTGGTGCGGGATCTGGGGCCGTCATTGAACACGGAGCAGATGTGGTTCAATCAGTCGCCGGCTTCACCGTTGCCTGCGTGGGAGAAGACGTGGTTTCAGAGTCGTGCGTTTCGGGTCGCTGTTTCGCAGGCGATTCACCGTGCCGATCTGGCGCGGATCGCCTACCTGGGGCATGCGACACCGGCGTGGTCGTTTATCTCCCCGGCGAATTGGCTTTGGTACAACGCAGCCTTTCCGCTCCGCAGAGTGATGTCGCGGCGGAGAAAGCTGCGCTGGCCGGCGCGGCCTTCCGGCTGCATGGAACGCGCCGATCGCCGCCGCGCCATCCGTGAATTCTCGATCTGACCAACTCGGGCAATCGGGCGCGAGAAGGTGGCGACGCTGATCCAGCAGCACCTGGCTGCGGTGGGCACACAGGTCACGATTGTGCGCCGCCATTCCCTGCGCTCATCGAGCGCCTGATGCACATGCAGGATTACCAGGCCTGTTCGCTGGGGCTCGAAAATGTCGATCCTGAACCTAATGGGTGATCAAGGTGTGGCTGAGTTGATCGCCGAACCATCAGTCAACCTCCTGAGAAGACGCCGGTGACGGCGTGGGAAGCAGAGATCGATTGGCTCATCAATCAGCAGGCAGTGGCTGCAACGGATGGGGAACGCAAGAAGGCAGTCGATCGCGTACAGCAAATTGTGGCTGACCAGCAGCCCTTCACTACCTTGTTTATCCGAATGCGCGGTTGCTTTCTCGCCAAAACCGCAGGGAGTGCAGCCGGCGGTTCTGCCACCGGGGCTGACCTGGACGTAGAGCAGCTTCGTCTTCAGGGGGCACGATGAAGGACGAGACTCTGCTGAATGTTCGACCCTCCTGCGGGCTATGGGGGCAAGTCGACGCTGAGGGAGCATCGTCTGCCCGACAGCAAGGAGCAATCCTGGCCTGGTCGGGGCCAGCGGCGCGGGCAAGAGCACGCGGCGCTTTCGCGTCTCGGAGCCGCCGTGGCGCGGCGGACAGTTTCCGGGGAAGCCCTGTTGCGTGGTCGGAACCTATTACCGCCGCCCGAAAAAGAGCTGCGCAGGATCCGCGGCAAAGAGATCGCGCTGACACCGCAGAGTCCGATGATGGCGCTGAATGCGGCGATCAGCTTGCACAGTCATTTCCAGAAGTCCTGGAAGGCACATCAGAAGTTCGACCGCGCGGCTCTTACCGAAAGAGTGTGCGCGTCGACGGCCGAGGGGCGGCCGCCCTCCGATCCTGAATTTCTGCGGCGCCGGCCCGGCGAGATCAGTGTCGGACAGGCGCAGCGTGTTTTGATCGCGCTTGGTCCGCTGATCAGCCAGCTTTGACCGCCGCTGACGAACCGACGAGCGCGCTGGATCCGGCAACCAAACTCAGATCGTCGACTTACTGCGCGCCGCGGATCGACGGCACGGAACGACGCGGCTCACATCGCCATGATCTGATTTCCGTCGTGCGGCTTTGCGATCGCATCGCGATCCTGGATCACGGGACGATTGTCGATGTCTGCCGGTGGGCCAACTCGGCAAGCTCGGCACGCAGCAACGCAACTGCTGTTGAGCGCTCTGCCGGTTCCTCCTGAAACGCCGCCGCAACTCCGCGACAGCAACGCGGCGACGATCAGCCGTCCATGAAAATGACCCTCCGGGCGATGCCGGGAGGGGCACTTTGCGTGGACCGTCTCCAGTGGCCGCCGATGACGATGCAGAAGATGACGCCGTCGCTGGGGGGTGCGCCAGGACACACCCGCCGTGATGTAGCGCCACTGGAAGCCAGCGGGCGGACGGCGGAGGCGGCGGTCAAGCGCCAGTCGGAAACGGCCTCTCTGCCACGGTCCCAGTCCCTCGCGGCGGACAGCGCTCCGCCTTTTCTTCCAGTCATCGTGGTGGACGTATCGCCGACGGCGGTCGTCGTGGCGCGTGTCATGGTCATCGTGATCCTGGGTCAAGGCGAGGGCGCCGGTCAGCGGGAGGGCGAGGGTGGAAATAGGACAAAAGCTCGGCAAAGCTGGTTTCAATGGTCGTTCCGGGGGCTATGGGATTCCGGGATGGGCGGTGGCGTTGAGTGCGGGGGGATAGAGAAAGGTCACAAGCCGGGGTTTGGGTTTGTTCGCTTTTCTTCTCCATGAAGGCAATTTCGTGCTTT
>CAVPKU010000028.1:0-70262 GCA_963705765.1 uncultured Acidobacteriaceae bacterium
TTGTAGCCGAACTCGCTCATCACAGCGTCGAGTTCGCGCTTCACGGCGGCGGAGATTTGCGCCTGCTGCTCGAAGGCTTCGTCGAGCGTGAGCGTGGGCACGTGGCCGAGGATGGAGTTGAAGACGTAGGACTCGATCTGTTTCTGCGGAGAGCTGAGCTTGTAGTAGGCCTCGAAGACCTTTTCCGGCAGCACCTGGTACTGCACCGAGACGGGGATTGTGACGAAGACATTGTCTTTGGATTTGGTTTCGACGTTGACGTCGGCCTGGCGGATTTGAAGATCGACGAAGCGGACGGTTTCGCACCACGGCACGAGGATGTGGAGGCCGGGCTGCGCGACACGATTGAATTTGCCGAAGCGCTCCACGATGCCCGCGGTGTAGGTGCGGACCGTGTACATGGTCTTAAGAAGGGTAATGAGAATGAAGAGGGCGATGACGCCGACGATCACAAGGCCAAAGGTGGTCATGGTTTCCATAGGGGTGCCCTTTCCTGCGTTGATACGGATGGGTGGGGGAAGGTCGGGAACAGGATACGCGGGGAAGGATCGAGGAGGCAGAAACTTTGGTGACCGCGGCGGCGACTGTTCCTTGCCGCCGGATCGACGGTGAGTCCGCGCGGAGCTACTGGGCGGGAAGGTCTTTGGCGTCGGTGGCGACCGTGAGGTGAGGGATAGAAATGCGCCGGCCGGCGGGGAATCCAGCGAAATCGCGACTCAGCTTGCACGATTCGAGCTTGCCGTCCCTGTAGAACTCGACCATGCTCGCACCGCCGGTTGGGTCGGTATAGGTGTTCCAGACACCGCCGCGGCAGGGGATACCCTGGATGGCCTGGTTAGAAACCAGATAGAAGGAACGGAGTTCACCGGTGCTGTAGAAGGCCGTGGTGGCGCCGCGGGTGAGACCCGTGCGCGTGCCGCCGCGAACGCGATAGCCAGCCAGGACAGCAGGATGCTGCAGCATGAGGTAGTGTGCCGCGCCATCGGGCCAGAGTTCAATGACAGAGCCGCGCGGAACGCGGAGATCTCCGCCGATGGCCGAAGGGCGAGACAACGTGCACTGGTTGAGGGAGCCGTCAGGATAGAACCACGCTTCGCCCTTGGCGCAGGGGTAACCCTGAATGGTGGTGTTATGCGCGATCGTATTGCGGAGCGCATTGGGCTCAGAGGCCGAGCAGATACCGGCGCAGAGAGAAAGAGAAGGCAGAGCAGCGACCCGTTCTTCATGGGGAAACTCCTGAATCCGGACAGCAGTCGTTCCCAATTCTGAGGAAACCATGGTGATGCCAACCGATGGCCGGGTCCTATGGCACTTTCGGGACCGGGTATCGGAGTGAAAACTACGAGGGGCAGATGAAAGAAGTAGTGTGAAGCCGGTTGGGCCTCGGAAACAAGATTACGGAAGGGGTAGAACTATGGGATGCATCACTGCAGTCACGTAGCCAGAAAGGCACTCCGGCAACGAGGTCGACTCGAAGGAAGGACCCGCCGTGCCCCTCTGCCAGGGCCACGGCGGTAATGAATGCAAATACGACAAAATGAACACCACATGCGGCAGAAGGAGAGAGCGCGGTATTGGGGGTCAGACTATCGAAGATCGCTGATCTGCCTGGATCGCAGCATCCTGCGCAAAGTTCGTTGGATCGAGAGAACCGCCGCGTTTCGTTCGAATCGAAAGAGAACGTAAGAGGAAACGCGGCGGAAACCGTACAACTACCTCACCGGTACAAGTCCGCTGCGGGGATGAACTCCCGCAGCGGGCAAAAATCTACTTCGAGTTTCCGGTCCGAAGATCGGGGTTGAAGATTTTCTGCTCCTCGATGGCTGCCTGGGCTGCGGCAAGGCGAGCGGTGAGTAGCCGGTAGGGTGAGCAGGAAACGTAGTCGAGTCCGGCACGGTGGCAGAACTTGACGGATTCAGGCTCCCCGCCGTGCTCGCCGCAGATGCCGACTTCGAGATCGCGACGGGCAGCGCGGCCCTTGTTGGTGGCCATCTTGATGAGGGTGCCGACGCCTTCCTGATCGAGAACCGCGAACGGATCCTGCTTCAGGATTCCCTGCTGCAGGTATGCAGGCAGGAACTTGTTGCAGTCGTCGCGGGAGATGCCGAAGGTGGTTTGCGTCAGGTCGTTGGTTCCGAAGCTGAAGAACTCAGCATCGGCAGCGATTTTGTCGGCAACGATGCAGGCGCGAGGCAACTCGATCATGGTCCCGACTTTGTAGTCGACCGAGAGGCCTTTCTTGATGAAGACGTCGTGGGCGACGGCATGGATGATCGCAGCCTGAGCTTTGAACTCCTCCGGGCCGGTGGTGAGCGGGATCATGATTTCGAGATGCGGATCCTGCCCGGACTTCTTGACCGCCGCGGCGGCCTCGAAGAGGGCATGGGCCTGCATTTCGGTGATTTCGGGATAGGTGATGCCGAGACGGCAGCCGCGCAGAGCGAGCATGGGGTTGAGTTCGTGCAGTTCTTCGACGCGCTCGAGGATCTTGTGCAGTTCTTTGAGCTTCGGCGATTTCGGGTGCGTGGCTTCGAGTTTCGCGATCTGGACGAGCAGGTCTTCCCGCTTGGGAAGGAACTCATGCAGTGGCGGATCGAGCAGGCGGACGACGACCGGGTAGGAGCCCATGACTTTGAGCAGGCCCTGGAAATCGGCGCGCTGCATCGGGAGCAGTTTCGCAAGAGCGGCGCGCCGGTCTTCCTCGGTCTTTGCGAGAATCATGGCCTGCATATGGGGCAGGCGATCCTCGGCGAAGAACATGTGCTCGGTGCGGCAGAGGCCGATACCCTCGGCGCCGAAGATCTGGGCCTGTTTCGCGTCGCGCGGGATGTCCGCATTGGCCAGGACCCGCAGGCGCCGCCGCTCGTCGACCCAGCCCATGAACTGGATGAGATCGGGATTGTCGGGATTGACGGGCAGGGTGTTGAGCTTGCCGTTGATGATGCGGCCGGTGGTGCCGTCGAGGGAGAGCCAGTCACCTTCGTGGAAGACTTTGCCTTTGACGCGCATTTCCTTTTTCTTTTCGTCGATGGTGACGTCGCCAGCGCCGGCTACGCAGCACTTGCCCATGCCGCGAGTGACCAGAGCCGCGTGCGAAGTCATGCCGCCGCGCGAGGTGAGAATGCCGGAGGCCACGTTCATGCCGGCGATGTCCTCAGGAGAGGTTTCGGCACGGACGAGGATGATGGATTTGTAAGTACCTTTTTCGTGGACCTTGACGGCGTCAGCGGCGGTGAAGACGATCTGGCCGACTGCGGCGCCGGGTGAAGCGGGGAGGCCTTTGGCCAGGACTTCGATGGTGCCCTTCTCGTCGAAACGCGGAACGAGGAAGTCGAAGATCTGGTTCGGCTCCACGCGGAGGACTGCTTCGTCGATGGAGATGAGGTTCTCGCGCACCATATCGATAGAGATTCGGACCGCAGCAAGGCCGGTACGCTTCGCGTTGCGGGTTTGCAGCATATAGAGGCGGCCATCCTGGATGGTGAACTCGAAGTCCTGCATATCGCGGTAGTGCTTTTCGAGGCGTGAGGTGAGGTCGCGGAGCTGGTCGTAGACATGCGGCATTTGTTTGCGGAGTTCGCTGATCGGAACCGGTGTGCGGATGCCGGCGACGACGTCTTCGCCCTGCGCGTTCATCAGGAATTCGCCGTAAAATTCTTTTTCGCCGTTGGCGGGATTGCGAGTAAAGCCAACGCCGGTGCCGCTGGTCTCATTCAGATTGCCGAAGACCATGGCCTGGATGTTGACTGCGGTGCCGAGCCAGTCGTCGATGTGATTGAGGCGGCGATAGGTCTTGGCGCGCTCATTATTCCAGGACCTGAACACGGCATCGCGCGCCATCGTCAGCTGGCGGTCGGGATCCTGCGGAAACTCTGCACCGGTGTGGCGGAGAACCAGCTTCTTGTAGCTGGCAATGACTTCTTTCAGCGCGTCGGGAGTGAGTTCGGTATCGAGCTTTGCGCCATACTTCTTCTTGGTTTCGTCGAAGATGTGTTCGAACTCATTCTTCGGGATGTCGAGGACGACGTCGCCGAACATCTGGATCAGGCGGCGATAGGAATCGTAGGCAAAGCGCGGATTGTTGGACTTCTTTGCGACGGCTTCGACGGATTTGTCATTGAGGCCGAGGTTGAGGATGGTGTCCATCATGCCGGGCATGGAGAACTTGGCGCCGGAGCGAACGCTGACGAGGAGAGGATTGTCACCTGCGCCGAGGCGCTGGTTCTGGAGCTTCTCCAGCCGGGCGAGGGCGAGGTCCATCTGCTCGGTCACCTGGGACGAGAGCGAGCCGCGCATGTATTCGCGGCAGGCTTCAGTCTGGATGGTAAAGCCGGGAGGGACAGGAAGACCGGCGTTGGTCATTTCGGCAAGGCCTGCGCCTTTGCCGCCGAGGACATCACGCATTTTGCCGTTGCCTTCGGCAACACCGTTGCCGAAGAAGAAAACGTATGGGGCCGGGGCTTCAACTTTTTGCTCTTTGCCGAGTGCCTGGGAAGCTACGCGAGGGGTGGTGCTCATGCTGATACTCTCCGTTCTGCCGCCGCTGAGGGCGTTGTTTTTGAAATCGGGAATAAGTGCGTTGCGGTGGGCGAAGTGGAGAGGCGAGAGCGCAGAGCACGATCGTCGACCGCAATCTGAAATCGAAGTGATTGTTGATCCTGGGAGATGGGACTGTATGTGCTCCTGGTCACAAGCAAATGTGACGGATGTTGTGACACAAATCACAATCGCCATAAGTGGTGCATTGCCAGACAAATGCGGGCCGCAGGGTGGACAAAACTCTTCGAATTTCGTCCAGGTACAGCGACTCGAAAACAAGCAGGGGAGACTGAGGAACCGGAGCTAGCTCGCGAAGTGGAGCGCCCTGTGGAATGAGAACATCTGACAGTGGATACGGTGTTTGCCATGCATCAGGAACCGGTGGCATGGAGCGAGGTGGTGGGCTTGCTCCACAAAGCGGCTTAACGACGAAACGGAACTGCAGGGAGCCGCACAACGTTCTATATCGTGACGTCGCGAGCGGCGGTGGCGGCCCTGCGTCAGTCTATGGATGGACAGAGGTGTTCAGGATTGGACATGGGTGTCTCGGCATGGTCAGGCTTCCGTGAACCAGGGATTGAAGATGTTGTGACATTGTGTGTACCGGGGTGTGGAAGGATGGTTGCAGAATAAGCATCGGTAAAGCGAAGCGAATCGCCTACGTGAAACATCAATCAAGCCGGTGAGGGGTCCGGCAAGATGAAGCAGTTCGGATTGTTTCGTCTCGATACGTCCAACGAGTGCTTGTGGCACGAGGGGGCGCAGATTGCGCTGCCTCCGCGGCCGTTTATGGTGCTGCGATACCTGGTGGAGCATCCGGGGCGGCTCATTACGCATGATGAGTTGCTGGACGCCCTGTGGCCGGAGACCTACGTCCAGCCGCAAGTGTTGCGCACTTACATGCTGGATCTGCGGAAATTGCTTGGCGATGACGCCATGGAACCGCGGTTCATCCAGACGGTGCCGAAGCGCGGGTATTCGTTCGTCGCCGCCGTAACCGAGTGCGAGGAAGCCAGATTCGACTCCGGGACCAGTCCAGCACACGGAGCGGCGGTGCCGGGAGCGAAGGGTATTGTCGGCCGCGATGAAGAACTGGGCCAGTTGCAGGTACAGACGGATCTTGCAACCGGCGGCGAGCGGCGCGTGGTGTTTGTCACGGGCGAAGTGGGGATTGGAAAGACCGCGCTGGTGGACGCGTTCTGCCACGGGTTGGGCTCGGGGTGGAGCGTGGCGCGGGGACAGTGTGTGGACGGGTTCGGAGAGAAAGAAGAGTACTACCCGGTGATGGAGGCTCTGGGACGATTGTGTGTTCCGGGCAGCGGCGATGCAGCGAGCTCCGTGCTGGAGCGCATGGCTCCGGCGTGGCTGCGGGGGCTGAGACGGACAAATGCGACCGCCACTGTGACAGATACGGAGCGCATGCCGGGCGATTTGTGCGCGGCACTGGAGCAAATAGCGGAAGAGAAGCCGCTGGTGCTGGTCTTCGAGGACCTGCACTGGGCTGACGCGTCGACCCTGCAGCTGCTGGTGGCCCTTGCGCGGCGGCGGGCACCGGCGAAGCTGATGGTGGTCGTAACCTGCGGAGCCGGCGATGCGGAGCATCCTCTGCGTGGCATGAAGCAAAACCTGCTGCTGCGGCAATTGGCCACGGAAGTGGCGTTGCGGCCGCTGACACAGACGGCGGTACGGGAGTTGTTGAGCCGAGAACTGGGTCAGGAAACCCTGCCTGTGGGGCTCACTGGATTTGTGCACCAGCATTCGGAGGGGAATCCGCTGTTCGCGATTGCGATTGTGGAGCACCTGATCACGCGGCGGTTCCTGGTGCGTGAAGAAGCGGAAGGAACCTCGCTATGGAAACCTTCGGGATTCTTTGAGGAGGTCGAGGCGGAAGTTCCGGATCGCGTGGCGCAGATGATCGAATTGGAGATCGAAGGGCTGAGCGCGGAGGAGCAGCGGATTCTGGGGGCCGGAAGCGTGATGGGCATTGCCTTTTCAGCGTGGGCTCTGGCCGCGGCGCTGAACGAGGATCAAGCGGGCATTGAAGAGGCCTGTGCGGGACTGGCGCGTGGCGTTCATTTCGTCGAGCGCGGCGGCCAGGATGAGCTGCCCGATGGAACTCGCTCGGAGTTCTACGTCTTTGTGCACGGGCTGTATCGCGAGGTGCTGTATCGGCGAGTGGCTGCTACGCGCCGCGCAGAATGGCACCGGAGGATTGCAGAGCGGCTGGAGATGATGTTCCGCGGTCGTGAGTGGGCGGTGGCGCGGGAAGTCGCTAAGCATCTGGAGGCAGCTGGAGAGTGGGCCGGTGCGGCGGGCGCGCTGCGCCACGCGGCGCGTCATGCGAAGGAAAATGGCGCACGCGGCGAGGCGGATGCGCTGCTGGAGGATGCGTTGCGGTTGTCCGGTGGACCCGAAACCGAATTTGCGGCCAAAGATGGGACGAACGAGGTCGTCGCGGGGGCGAATGGGCACGCGAGAAGTCTGCGGGTTGTGTCCGGAAAAGCTTGACGAATTCTGGATGGGATCTTGACGACAGGCATGGAGTGGAATCGCTACGTTGTGGGCAATGCAGGAGGACTACAACATGCGATCCATACTCCCCAAATTTCTTCTGGCATCGGCAGTAGCAGCGATGGCAGTGTTGACCACGAGCAATGCGTTGGCTGACGTGAAGGTCAACGTCCCCTTCAGCTTCACGGCGAACGGCAAAGTTTGCCCGGCAGGCTATTACACCCTGGGCCGCAACGATGTCACCGGCGTGGTGACGCTGCGCAATGACGACTGGAAGCGCAACTTCGCGTGGATTGCGTCGCCAGGCGAACCGGCTCCGACGGACACCCGGATTGTGCTGCGGTTCGACAAGGACGGCGACAACTACACGCTGCAGTCGGTGCAGTACCGGGCTCTGATTACGTCGCGTCTGGACGGAAAGAAGGACAACGACGAGGCTCCGACGCGCATGGTGATCGGACGGTAGTTTGGTCGAGGTTGGAGTCAGTCCCTCCCCCACGGACTGAAAACAGCCGAGAGCCGACGGGACGAGGTGGTACGGCCCAGGTTCTTCAATCAGGTTTCCTGTGAATCGTTGCCAGAGGGCATATCGCGAGAGCGGATGCCCTCTCTTTTTTGGACTCGCCCCGTTCGGCATGTTCGCTGCGCGCGAACTCGCTCAGGGCAGGCTGTCCAGGCGGACGGGACTCGCCGTCCAGGCGGACGCGCTTCGCGCTGCAAAGTACCGACATTGGGGCTCTGAACCATTCAGGTATTGACAGGTGCTGCGCAGTCATATACTTTGCATTGCAAAGCGAACTCAATCCATGAACGATCTGAACAAGGCACTTGGGGAAATCAGCAGCATCCGCAGGCAGGTCGCCCGCTCGACGGAGTTTCGCGGATACGGACCGGCGACGCTGGCAACGACCGGCCTTTTCGCGGTGATAGCTGCTGGGGTGCAGGGGTGGCGGGTGCCAGATGCTGGACACCACCTGACGGCCTATCTGGCAGTTTGGGTTTCGACGGCGGTGATTGCGTCGACGCTGGCGGGGGTGGAAGTTTATCGGCGGGCCGAGCGGGTCCATTCAGGGATGTCGGACGAAATGATCCGGATGGCGGTGGAGCAGTTTTTGCCGTCGGCTGCTGCGGGACTGCTGATCACGATTGTGGTGCTGCGCGCCGTGCCGGCTACTGCGTGGATCGTGCCGGGGTTGTGGCAGGTGATCTTCAGCCTCGGAATTTTCGCCTCCTGCCGTTTTTTGCCGCGGCCGATGCTGGCAGCGGGTGTCTGGTATTTGTTGACCGGCCTGATCGTGATCGGGTTCGGCGACGCGCGCGCGTTTTCACCATGGTCGATGGGAATTCCGTTTGGCGTGGGACAGATGCTGGTGGCCGGTATTCTGCTGTGGTCGGGGAAGAAGGGGGAACATGCAAGCTAAGGCGAACGGTCGGACAAGTGAGGGCCGATTCGCGTATGAAGGCCTGGACCGAGTGATTCACGAGCGCGCAAGGCTGAGTGTGTTGACGTCGCTGGTGACGAACCCGAAGGGTCTGACGTTTGGGGATCTGAAGCAGTTGTGCTCGCTGACCGATGGGAACCTCAGCCGGCATCTGCGGGTCCTGGAGCGGGCAAAGCTGGTGGAGATTGTGAAGGGCATGGACAGGAACAGGCCGCTGACGATGTGCCGCATTACGGCGCAGGGGCGGAAACGGTATCTCGATTATCTGGAGACGCTGGAGCAGGTGGTGAAGGACGCGGCGAAGGGCGCCGAGGAAGCACCGGCGTTATTGCACGGGCTGAAACCGTCCCGGGCATAGAGCAAAATTTTTTGTGAACATACTTTGCACTGCAAAGTTGTGGCTGGAGAGAAATGCGATGAGTGATGTGGCGGCGTTGCCGGGTGAGTTGCTGGCGAAGATGCGATTTCGTTCGATGGGACTGAAGCTGATCGTGGTGTGCGGGCTGGCGCTGGTGATGATTCTTCCGGCGGTGTTCGTGTGGCTGTTAATCGACGACCGGTCGCAACGGGCGAAAGATGTTGTGAACGAAATCAGCGAGCATGTGGGCGGACAGCAGACCTTTCTGGGACCGACGCTCGCGATTCCCTACACGATCCCGGCAGCGTCGCCGACAGGCGCGATAACGCGCGGGATCTACCTCGTGTTTCCGTCACGAGCGACGGGCACGGTGAAGGTAGCGACGGAAGAGCGGCATCGTTCGCTGTTTAAGGTGCCGGTATTCCACGCCGATGCGGAACTCGGCGCGAGCTTTGACCTGAGCGGAGTGCCGGCAGCCGCTCCGCCGGGAGCCGAGTTGCAGTGGGATCGGGCGGAGATGGTGGTGGGAGTGAGCGATGCGCGCGGAGCCATGGCGGACGCGACCCTGACGACCGGTGGCAAGACACTGACGCTGTTCCCATCTGCAGTCGCGCAAAACCTCACCGTAGGCGGCGAGGGGAGTCCACAACTGAGGCTGACGTTGCTGGGGACAAAGCTGGACGGCCCGGCGCCGAACGCGAAGTTCGATGTGGTGGCGGCTCTTCGGTTCTCCGGCGCGCAACGGATCGCGGTATTGGCTTACGGGAAGACGACGCAGTTGAATGTCGAAGGCGACTGGCCGAACCCAGGATTCGATGGAGGATTTCTGCCGGTCACGCACAATGTGGCGAAGAGCGGATTCGACGCGCAGTGGTCGGTGCCGTTTATTGCGCGAGGGGTGCGAGCGGAGGGTCCAGCCGAGGCCGTGACGGGCCTCGACGCGACGGCGCTGGGGGTTTCGCTGATCGAAGTGGCGGATCCGTACCAGTCCGTCACGCGGTCGCTGAAATATGTGCCGTTGTTTCTTGGACTGATCTTCGTTGCGTACTTCATCTTCGAAGTGACGACGGGGAAGCGCGTGCATCCGGCGCAGTACTTTCTGGTGGGGATCGCGCAGATCATTTTTTACCTGCTGCTCCTGTCAATGGCCGAACGGATTGGGTTCGATTTTGGATTTCTCGTGGCAGGTGCCGCGACGGTGATTCTGCTGGCGGCAAATGCCGGGTGGATCTTCGCGAGCCGCGCGTATGGATTGCGCGCTCTGGCTACGTTCAGCCTGCTGTATACGCTGATCTATCTGTTGCTGCGTCTTGAAGACAATGCGCTGCTGGTGGGTGCGGTGGCGAGCTTTGTCGCGGTGGCAGCGGCGATGTATTTCACACGCGGCATTGACTGGTATAGCTCGCTGGCTCCGAGCGAACCGGCAACGGGCCGGATACCGGCGGGACCAAGGAGCTAGCGATGGAAAACGGATTCAACAATGGGAAGCTTGCGACCGAGCAACTTTGCGTCGCAAAGCAAAAGGCCGAATGGACTGCATGCCGCGATCATCATGGATGGCAACGGGCGGTGGGCTGCGCGGCGCGGTCTGCCACGGGTGGCTGGGCATCGAGCAGGAGTGGCGGCGGTGCGGCGGGTGGTGGAGCGGGCGCCGCTGATCGGGATTGGGAAGCTGACGGTGTATGCCTTCTCGGCGGATAACTGGAAACGGCCGGCCTTCGAAGTGCGGAGCGTGCTGGCACTGATTGCGGCGTATCTGCGGTGGGAGCGAGAGGCGTTGCGCGAGGCCGACGTGCGGGTGGAGGCGATCGGACGAAGAGATCGGCTTCCGCGGATGCTGCTGCGGGAGATCGAGCAGTGCGAGGAGGCGACAGGCGCAGGGCGAAGGCTGCATTTGCGGGTGGCGGTGGATTATTCGTCGAGGGACGCGATGGCGGGGGCTGCGCTGCGCGCCGTGCATGGGCTCAACGGAACCAGTACAGCGGAGTCGGTGGTGCGGGCGATGGAGTCGACGCTGCGAGAACAGGGCGGTGATGTGGATCTGGTGATTCGCACCGGTGGGGAGAAACGGCTGTCGGATTTTCTGCTGTGGGAGTCAGCGTACGCGGAACTGGTGTTCATGGATCGCATGTGGCCGGATTTCGATGGCGAGGATCTTGAAGCGGCAGTGGCGGAATTTCGGAGACGGGAACGCAGGTTTGGAGCGACTGGCCGTCCAGGCGAACGCGCTTCGCGCCTTGAAGCTTTGGCTTCCGAAGCGGGCACGCGGAGTGAGCTGGACTGCGGAGATCGGACGACTGAAGCAGTCGTTATCGGCGGTGGAAAGTGATTGCGCCGGGGAAGAGGCCGCTGCGGGTGAAGTTCATTTTGCCGGCCCTGACGGAGGCGACCGATCCGTACTGGCGTCCGATCAAGTACTCACTCTTCCCTCCCCTTGGCCTGGCGACTCTGGCGGCGTATCTGTCGCCGGACGATGAAGCCGTCATCGAGGACGAGCATGTGCAGAAGCTGACTTTGGACGATGCCCCGGAGTTGGTCGTGATCCAGGTGTACATCACGAATGCTTATCGGGCGTATCGGATGGCCGATCATTACCGGGCGCGCGGGGCGTTCGTGTGTCTGGGCGGATTGCATGTGACCGCTTTGCCAGAGGAAGCGGCGGCGCATGCGGATGCGATTTTTCTGGGGCCCGGGGAACAGACGTTTCCGCGTTTCCTTGAGGATTATCGCGCGGGACGGCCGGAGAGGGTGTACGCATCGACGGCGGGCAGAACGCTCGAGCGTGTTCCGCCGATTCGGAGGGATCTGATCCAGCGGCGCCGGTATCTGGTTCCGAATTCAATTGTGGTGACGCGCGGGTGTCCACAGCACTGTGACTTCTGCTACAAAGATGCGTTCTTCGAAGGCGGGCGAGGGTTCTACACACAGCAAGTGGACGATGCGCTCGCAGAGATCGATCGGCTGCCCGGGCGGCATTTGTATTTTCTCGATGATCATTTGCTGGGGGAACGGCGATTTGCAGAGGCGTTGTTTGCTGGGATGAAGGGAATGGGGCGCGTATTCCAGGGTGCGGCGACGGTGGATTCGATTCTGCGAGGGGATCTGATTGAGCGCGCGGCGGAGGCGGGGATGCGGAGCATCTTCGTAGGATTCGAGACCCTCTCGGAGGGGAATCTACGGCAAAGCAACAAGCGGCAGAATCTGGGGCGCGACTACCGGGCGGTGGCGGATCGGCTGCACGGGTTGGGGATCATGGTCAACGGCAGCTTTGTTTTTGGCATGGATGAGGACAACGAGGATGTGTTTCAGCGGACCGTCGACTGGGCGGTCGAGCGCGGCATCACGACCGCGACGTTTCACATCATGACGCCGTATCCTGGGACGCGGCTGCACGCGCGGATGGTGAGCGAGGGACGGATGGTGACCCGGAACTGGGACTTGTTCGATACGCGGCATGTGGTCTACAAGCCGACGCGGCTCACGGCGGAGGCGCTGAAGACGGGTTATGACTGGGCGTACAAGGAGTTCTACCGCTGGGGTGCGATCGCACGGGCGTCGCTGCATCATGGAACGGTAAAACACCAGGCGAAACACTTCTTTTATGCGTCGGGATGGAAGAAGTTCGAGGCGGTGTGGGACCTGATGATTCGGGCGCGGCAGCTGAACTGGATGACGCCGATGCTGGAGGCGGTGCTGGCGCGCGTGAGCGGAACCAGGCAGGGCGCGGGAACCCGGGCACCGGGCCCCGCGAGTGCTGCAGCGGAGTTGTTGCCGGTGCTGGGTCAGGATTCCACCTGTTAGCTCGTTCTGCGCGCTGTTGACGCTGGCCGATTCGTTCGTCACACTTCCCTTGCGCTTCTACAGGAGCGTCGTTTAGATTCCTGTAGAAGTGGAAGGGGAGAGGGCCTTGGATTCGATCGATTTGCCGCAGGGAACCCTGGACCTGCTGATTTTGAGAACGCTGGCGGTGGGGCCGCAGCATGGTTGGGCGATTTCAGAGCGCGTGCAGCAGGTATCGAGCGATGTGCTGCGCATCCAGCAGGGGTCGCTGTACCCGGCTCTGCACCGTCTGGAGCGGCGCGGCTGGATCAAGGCGAAGTGGGGCACGTCCGACAACAACCGGCGAGCGAAGTACTACGAGCTGACGCGCACGGGAACAAAACAACTGGAAAAGGAAGAGGAAAGCTGGCGCAAGCTGGCGGCGGCGGTGGCGCAGGTGCTGGAGGGCTAGCCGCCCGGGCGTAAGGGCATCGCCCGGAAGGGTGAGGAGGGGAAGAGCATGCTGAACGATTTGCGATACCGGTTGCGAGTGATGTTCGGGCGCGAACGCATGGAGACCGAACTCGACGACGAACTCCGATTCCATGTGGAGCGCGAGGCGGAAAAGTATCGGCGCGCCGGAATGAGCGAGGGGGAAGCGCGGCGCAGGGCGCAGATGGCTTTCGGCGGGCATGAGCAGATGAAGGAAGACGTGCGCGATGCGCGAGGGACGCAGCTGCTTGAGCAGTGTTTGCAGGATGCGCGGTACGCGGTGCGCGTGCTCAGAAAGAATCCTGGATTCACGACCGTGGCCGCATTGACCCTGGCTCTGGGCATCGGCGCGAGCACGGCGGCGTTCAGCCTGGTGGATGCGGTGCTGCTGAAGCCGCTGCCGTATCCAAACGCGGGACGGGCCGTGATGGTTTGGGGCGAGGCTCCGGCGGGATCGTATTACGGAAATTACGATATGCCCTTCTCGGCGCAGCAATACCAGATCTATGCGGGAGTCGAAAAAGCGCTCGATCCGATTGGAGTGTTCCGGAAGAAGACGTTCAACCTGACGGGGGTGGGCGGGCCTGAGTTGCAGGAAGGCGTGGAGGTCTCGGCTGGTTTCTTTCCGGCGCTGGGCGGATCGGCACAGATGGGGCGTACGTTCACAGCACAGGATGATCAGCCAGGACACGAGCATGTGGCGGTATTGAGTGACTGGCTGTGGCGGACGCGCTACCACGGGGATCGCGGGATCGTGGGGAAGACGGTCGATGTGAACGGCTACCCGTTCACGTTGATTGGTGTGATGCCGGCGAACTTTGCATTTCCAGATGGAGCGGGGATGCCGGTGGGGCTGGATGTGCCGCGGCGGACGGCGCTGTGGGTTCCGATTGCACTTCCGCCGGGCGCGCGCGGCTCCAATGATCTGGGATTGGTCGGCGACCTCAAGCCGGGCGTCACTCTGACACAACTGAACGAAGACCTGGCACGTTTCGATCAGCGGTTTATCGAGCAATATCCGACGGCGAAGGGATACTGGACACGCGCGGTTCCACTTGCAGAGCAAGCGGTCACCGATACGCGACGGCCCCTGCTGTTGTGGATGGGTGCGGTGCTGGTGGTGCTGCTGATCGCGTGCGCCAACGTGGCGGGACTAACGTTGAACCGATCAGTCGGGCGGCGGCGGGAGTTTACGCTGCGTGGCGCGTTGGGAGCGCGCCGCGGGCGGCTGGTGCGGCAGATGGTGATGGAGAATCTGCTGCTCGCTTTGGCGGGCGGAGTACTGGGGCTCGGAGTGGCCGAGGCGAGTTTGTGGACAGCGCGGCATTTTGGTCCAGCGACGTTGCCCCATTTGAAAGAAGCGGGATTGAACGTGGCAGTGGCGGCATTCGCGCTGGCGGTAACGCTGGGGACGGGCCTGGTGTTCGGGCTCGCTCCGGCGCTGGGCGCGACGCGCGCGAATCTGGTGGACGCACTGAAAGACGGTGGGCAGAGGAACATCGGCAGCTCGACGGCGCCGCGGATCCGGAATGGATTGCTGGTGCTGCAGGTGGCACTGGCGATGGTGCTGGTGGTGGCAGCGGGGCTGCTGCTGCGGACGTTCTACACGATGCTGCACACGAATGCCGGCTTCGACGCCACCCATGTCGCGACATTTGAACTGCCGCTGCCGGCCTCGACGCAGTATGCGGATACGAATCGGATGGCGCTGGCGTACGGACGCGTGCTCGAGCGCGTGCAGGCGATTCCGGGCGTGCAGGGGGCGGGGTTCGCTTCTGTGGTGCCGATGGGGGGCGAGACGGACAGCACGATCATCCGGATCCCAGGGCGGCCGCGCCCGAGCGGCATGGACGGGCCGGGAGCGAACTATCAATTTGTGTCGCCGGGATTTTTCCGTGCAATCGGAACGCCCCTCGAAGAAGGCCGCGACGTTGCAGCGAGCGACCTGCTGACGTCGCAGCCTGTGACCGTCATCAATCGCACCATGGCGGAGAAGTACTGGCCCGGGCAGGATCCGGTGGGCAAGCAGGTAGGCGTGGGGATGGTGCGAATCCCGCTGCGGACCGTGATCGGCGTGGTCGCGGACACGAAGCAGACATCGTTGCGCGAGCCGCCGTCGCCGGAGATGTACGTGCCGTTCACGCAGAACGAGATCAGAACGTGGCCGTCGATGCAGACGATGCAGTACGCGCTGCGACTGCGCGGCGATGCGACAGGGCTGCCCGCGCGGGTACGGCAGGCGGTGGATGGTGTCGATCCGGACCTGCCGGTGGCGCAGTTCACTGAGTTGCAGACCATGGTGGATGCCTCACTGACGGCGGATCGGTTCGCGCTGCTGTTGCTGAGCGGGTTCGGGCTGCTGGCTCTGGTGCTGGCGTCGGTGGGGATGTACGGGGTGATCTCGTACACGGTCTTGCAGCGGACGGCTGAGATTGGCGTGCGCATGGCGCTGGGTGCGGGACGCGGCCAGATTCTGCAGATGGTGCTGCGGCAGGGCGGCTCGTTGGCAGCGGCCGGGATTGGGATTGGGCTGGTATCTGCGTGGATGACAACGCGGCTGATGGCTGGATTTCTGTATGGCGTGGGAGCGGCCGACCCGGTGACGTTCACAGGTGTGGCACTCCTTTTGATGGCCGTAGCGCTGGCGGCGTGTTGGATTCCGGCGCGGCGCGCGATGCAGGTGGATCCGATGGTGGCGTTGCGCTACGAGTGAGGGATGGGATGCTGAGCGACTTGCGTTATCGACTGCGTGCCCTGTTCGGCCGGAAGCACATGGAGGCCGAACTCGATGAGGAACTGCGCCTTCATGTGGAGCGCGAGGCGGAGAAATATCGCAGGGCGGGGATGAGCGAGGAAGAAGCACGGCGGAGGGCGAGGATGGCGTTTGGCGGGCATGAGCAGATGAAGGAAGACGTGCGGGAAGCGCGGGGAACGAGCCTGATCGAGAACACGATGCAGGATGCGCGGTATGCGCTGCGGCAGCTGCGCGCGAATCCCGTGTTCGCGACGGTGATGATCCTCACGCTGGCCCTGGCGATCGGGGCCAACAGTGCGATTTTCAGCGTGGTGGAGGGCGTTCTGCTGCGGAAGCTTCCTTATCCGCAGGCGGACCGGATCGTGAGGATCTTTCTGACGAGCCCGACGTTTCCGCGCTTCCCACTCAACCCGTGGGATTTTCGCGACTTCAGAGATCGCGGCCGCTCGTTCACGGGGCTGGCGGCGTTCACACGCTCGGATCTGCAATTGTCGGGCGGGTCGGGGCAGCCGGAGATGCTGAACGGGTTCGGAATCACGGCGGGATTTTTCGATGTGCTGGGGATCCAGCCGGAGCTCGGACATGAATTCGACCGGGGCAATGAAGTGCCGAACAGCGCGCGGGAAGTGATCCTGAGCGATCGGCTGTGGCGGACACGGTTCGCCGCCGATCCGAACATCCTGGGACGAAAGATCACACTCAACGCGATGCCATTCACAGTGGTGGGCGTGATGCCGGCGGGAACCGAGCATCCGGGCAACGAATACCATCCAGTGGCCTATGGGCAGCATGTAGATGTGTGGACGCCGTTCTGGTTCGAGGGGAAACCGACGCAGCGTGGGTCGCATTTCATCGAAGGATTCGGGCGGCTGAAGGATGGGATAACGGTGGGCGCGGCGCAAGGCGACCTGGACGCGATCATGGCGGAGCTGGCGCAGCATCGCGCGAACCGCTGGCACGTGCTGGTGGTGCCGTTGGGGCAGGAGATTGTTGGAGCGAGCCGGCCGATGCTGCTGATGTTGCTGGGCGCGGTGGGCATGGTGCTGCTGATTGCGTGCGCGAACGCGGCGAATCTGCTGCTGGCACGGGCGGCGAGCCGCAGGCGAGAGCTGGCGGTGCGACTGGCGCTGGGTGCTCCACGAGCACGGCTGGTGCGGCAGATGCTGACGGAAAGCCTGACGCTGGCAGTGGCGGGCGGTGCGCTGGGACTGGCGATGGCCGTGGGTGGAGTGCGGGCCATTGTGTCGCTGCTGCCGAGCGATTTTCCGCGGGTGGGCGACATTCATATCAGCGGGCCGGTGTTGTGGTTCACGCTGGTGATCGCGCTGGGAACGGGAATTCTGTTCGGGCTGTTCCCTGCTCTGCAGGCCTCTCGAACCGATCCCAGGCAGGGGCTGCATGACGGAGGACGCACACTGACGAGCGGAAGGCATCAGCAAAGGCTGAGGAGCGCGCTGGTGGTGAGCGAGGTAACGCTGGCGTGCGCGCTGCTCATTGGAGCGGGGCTGATGCTGCGAAGCCTGATGAAGCAGATGCAACTCGATCCGGGATTCCGGGAGGATCACGTGCTGACGGCGACCTTGTCCCTGCCGAATGCCGACTATAAGGATGGCGAGCCGGTGGCGCAGTTCTTCCAGCAGATGACGAGCGATCTGCAATCCATGCCTGGAATGGTGGCGGCGGGTGCGGGGAGCGACCTGCCGTGGACGGGATGGGACGAGAACACGAGCTTCAACATCGAGGGAAAGCATCCGCAGTCCGGGGAGGAGTTTCACGGGCGGTATCACACGGCGACGCCGGAGTTCTTCAGAGCGCTGGGAACGCCGCTGGTGGCGGGGCGATTCTTCACGGACGCGGACAAGCATGGCGCGCCGGCGGTGATTGTGATCAACGAGGCGATGGCCAGGAAGTACTGGCCGCATGAAGGCGCGGTGGGCAGGCGAATCACGTTCGAAGATAACCCAAAGCCGGACGACTGGATGACGGTGGTGGGAGTGGTGGGCGATGTAAAGGACAGGCCGAACAGCCCGGCGGCGGAGCCAGGCTTCTGGTGGCCGCATGCGCAGGCTGCGTTTCATGACATGGCGGTGGTGGTGCGGTTCGATAGCGATCCCGGGGCGATGACGACGAGTTTGCGGAATGAGGTGCATCGGTTGAATCCGGGGCTGGCCATCGCCCATGTGCAGCTGATGGATCAGATCGTCGAGGAGTCTGTCGCGGCGCCGCGGATGGAGTTTGTGCTGGTGGGACTGTTTGGCGCGCTGGCGATTTTGCTTGCTGCTATGGGGACGTACGGCGTGATCGCCTACGCGGTGAGCCAGCGGACCACGGAGTTCGGGCTGCGGATGGCGCTGGGCGCGCAGCGCGGGGACCTGATGCGCATGGTGCTGGCGCAGGGAGCGCGACTGGTGGTACCGGGAGCGATTGCCGGCGTCGTGCTGGCACTGGTGCTGGGCCGGGCGATGAAGAGCCTGATCTACGGGGTGCGGCCGGACGATCCGATAACGTTTGTTGCTGTGGCCGGATTGGTGCTGGTTGTGGCGCTGGTCGCGTCGTATGTGCCGGCGAGGCGGGCGTCGAAGGCGGATCCGATGCGGGCGCTGAGAGCGGAGTGAGGTGGTAGGCCGTGGGCGGTGGGCCGTAGCGACGACCCAGGTCGCGCGAAACTACCGCGCGACCTGGGATCGTGCGGAGCCGCAAGGATTAGTGGACAGCCACCGAAGCGACGTGATCTTCCCAGGCCAGGGTGATGGCGCCATCTTTGATGGTCCAGACCAGGTTTTCTACCATCGAGGGCGGTTTGCTCATGGTCATGGGTGTTTTGCCGAGGTCCTGGGTTCCGTCGTAGGCGAGGCCCCATTCGCCGGTTTTCTTGTTGACGATGAGGGTCCAGTGATCGGGGTCGGAGATGTCAACGAACAGCGTGTAGTCGCCTTTGGGCACGCTGATGGTGCCGATGGTGAGGTCGCCGTCAGTGTGGAGCGTGGTGGCGGAGTTGGCTCCGGCACGCCAGACGGGGTAATGAGGATCGTGGCTGATGCGGCCGTCTTTGCCGAAGAGCTGGCCTTCGCGGCCCTTCACGCCGGGCGAGGAGTATTTGATAGCGACGGAATGTCCTCCGATGGAGCCGGTGGCGGTTTCGGCGGGGCTGGCGGGGGGTTTTTGCTGGGCGAACGCGGTTACGGTGAAAGCAAGAAGACTGGCACAAATCAGAAGACGCTTCATGGATGATTCTCCTCGGGGTTCAGGGCCGCAGGGGGTTGGGCCGGACCCACGGACGGAATTGTAGGGGAAGCCGATGACAGCTGGCGTGCAGCCGGTAGCGGTTTTCGGGAAAGGGGGGGTCGGACCCCCTGGGCCTGACGTGGAATCAAGGAGATCCGGAGGGGTCGAGCCCTCCTTGTTATCGAATGGGTTAACGTCCTTTCTCGGAGCTGGAAGGGAGAAGCGGGAAGGATGGAAGCGGGTTTCTCGGTCTGCAGTTCGGAGACGCTGGTTTCGTGTTTTGTACGTTATGTTGGTCGGCGTTGTTGCGAATTCTCGATACACGGGGTTGTAAGTCATTTGTTTTCATGTTCATGGTGATGTTTACAAGCTCGACAACATTTGGCGATCCAGCCGGACACAGTACCTAAGTCACGATTGAGGACTCTCGGTACGGTGGCGATTGAACGCATAGAGCGGGCTCCTTTTCTGCAATAGAAAAAGCTCGCCGCGGCGAGCCTCGTGAGGTCTTTTGTGGGCAGGAAAATTATCTTGCCCCTATTTTTAGGATATCAAGTTCTGGGAATACGAGCGCCAGGTTTGTTGGTTGGTTTTGGCGTGGAAGCGGCTTGTTTTGTGGGGTCGTTACTTTGGTGGGGAGGGCTGGGGGTTGACAGGTTTCGGAGGTGGGTCGGTTCGCTTGTTTCTAACTGCTCTTCCATCCCGCGCGAAAATGCAACCGCAATGCCATTCGACGCGCCACCTGCGGTTGCAGGCTCTTCCGTCGCGAGGCTCAGCGTGAGGATGACAGGCCCGATGAGGATCGGGGCTTCCCACATCTGCCAACGGCAAGCAGATATTGGGTACCCGGCTTTCGTGGGGTTCGGTTTGTTTTACCCGACGATGCGGGAGGGATAGACTTGCGGCGATGATTACTCGACGCAGGTTTATTCGCGACGCTTCTTTGGCTTCGACGACACTGGCGGTTGCCGCGCGGGGCGGTTTTGGTTTTGCGCAGGCTGCCGGCGGGACGTATCGCAATCCGATTCTGGGTGGGGATCATCCCGGATGGCAGCCCGATTCGCGTGGGGGATGATTTTTATCTCACGCATTCGAGCTTCGACTATGCTCCGGGGCTGCTGATTTATCACTCGCGCGATTTGATCAACTGGAAGCCGGTGGCGGCGGCGCTGGGGCGGTATTACGGGACGGTTTGGGCTCCTTATCTGTGTGAATACGAGAGCCGCTTCTACATTTATTTCCCGGCGGCGGGACACATCATGGTGGTGCACGCCGATCATCCCACCGGGCCGTGGAGCGAGCCGGTCGATCTTGGGATTCGGGCCATCGATCCGGCGCACATCGGGGAAAACGGGCGGCGGTTTCTGTATCTGGTGGGAGGGCGGATGGCGGAGCTGAATCCGGATGGATTGAGCGTGAAGACACCGCCGCGGCAGGTGTTCGAGGCCTGGCCGGTTCCGAAGAATATTCGCATCGAGTGCACGTGTCTTGAGGGGCCAAAGCTGATGCAGCGGGGGGATTATTTCTATCTGAACGTTGCGGAGGGCGGAACGGCGGGGCCGGCGACGAGTCACATGGTGGTGAGCGCGCGGAGCAAACACGCGGATGGGCCGTGGGAATTTTCTCCTTACAATCCGATCGCGCACACCGGCTCGCGGGACGATCGCTGGCTCAGCCTGGGGCATGGTCGGCTGGTGGATACGCCGGATGGCAAATGGTACATGACGGTTCACGCGTATGAGAACGGGTATCGTCCGCTGGGGCGGCAGTTGCTGTTGCTTCCGGTGGAGTGGACCTCGGATAAGTGGTTTCGCGTGCCGGAAGGGGTGACGGCGGACTCGGCGATCGCGCTGCCGGTGGCTGGTTCGAGGCAGGAGGCTTTCGCCGATCCTTCGGACGATTTCACCAGCGCTGAGCTGGGATTGCAGTGGGGATTCTGGCATGAGTTCGATCGCAGCCGCTTCACGACGGGGTCGGGGGCGCTGGTTTTGGCGGCGCGGGGGCAGTCGCTCGCGGACTCGCCGGCGATGACGGTGCCGGTGGGCGGGCACTCGTACACGGTGGAGGTGGATGTCGAAGTGGAGCCGGGATGCGAGGCGGGACTGATGCTTTTTTACAACCCGGATCATGCTGCGGGGATCCGGCTGAATGCGGAAGGCATCAGCGTACGCAACGCGAACAACTCGACGCGCAACGCCGGGGAGAAGGGGGCAACGCGAGCGACGCTGCGCGTCGTGAACGATCGACAGGAGGTGGATTTCTACTACCGGGTTGCGGGGAAGGAATGGCAGCGGACGGAGGAGTCGGCCGAGATTTCAGGGATGGATCACAATGTGCTGGGCGGATTTCTGGATGTGCGTCCGGCGTTGTATGCGTGTGGGTCGGGGAAGGCTACGTTTCGGAGTTTCCGCTACTGGGGCGAGGTCAAGACGCCGGCGTAAGACGCCTCGGGATTGCGTTCAGGGTGTTGCGGTGAGGTGTTTTGCGTGGCGGTGCAGGGGGACGTCGGCTTCGAAGCCGATTTGACCGCCGATTCTGGGGCTGGCAATGTGGCTGCCGCCGAGGAGGGCGAAGGTGACGGCGAGACGGTTGTTGAGCTGATACCAGCCGCCGGCGAGTGCCTGGAGCTGATCCTTGCCGAGGCTCTTGTCGTTGGCGACGGCGCCATAGGCTTCTGCGCCCAGAGTGAGGCGCGGGCTGAAGTCATGGAGCAGGGAGAGTCCGCCGGTGTAGACGTGGCCGCGGGTATTGCGCGTGCCGATGACGCCGGTGCTGGTATTGCCGGCGAACAGGAATCCGAAATTGGCGTTGAGGCGGGTTTTGTCGGTGAGCGGTTCCTGGGCGATGGAGTTGAGCCAGTAGTCGGCGAGGCCGGAGCCCAGTTCCTGTTTCGCGTCGCCGGTGGGGAATTCAATGTAGAGACTGGCGGAGAGGGCGGGAACGCTGAGGGGACGGGTGGATTTGAGGAAGTTCCACTTGATGCCCATGTCGGTATCGCCGGGTCCGCTGGAAGCCTGGGTGCCGGGCGCGCGGTAAATGGCGAGAAGCGGGGCGTCGACGTCGAGTTCGAGGCCGTGCGGGAAGCCGTAATTGGCTTTGTAGTTGAAGGTGTTCTGGCGGAGGTCGGGATACTGGGCGGACTGGAGGCTGTCGTATTCGTTGAAAAACTCGAAGTGGAGAGTGCCCTGGTCGGTGACGTCGGCGTTGTCGGTATAGAAGGGCATCTGGGCGAGGGCAGCATCGGCGCCCCAGAGAGCGCAGCCAAGAAGGAAAGTGAAGTGAATGGCCGGGCGCATGCGGAGGTACTGATCACTTTACCCGGGCGGGTTGATCGGGAACGATGAATGGAGTGTAAAAGGGGGGTTAGTATGGTGTCCCCGAAGTTCTTTGCACAAATAGGGGAAGGCAAAAGCAGGTTCCTCGGCTCACCACCCCCAAACTGAAAAGCGTTTGGGGCCCCTTTCGCTCGGAATGACAATTTCGATTCATGTTAAGAACTTCCGGGACGCCACTAGCTCGCCTCGGTGGACGGAGGACGACGCCTGCGGCGGTCACCGGGCGTGGGTGCAAATCGAATGTGGTCTTCGGTTTGGCCGCCAAAACTCTCCATTCAGGGGCGCTCTTGACCTTCCAGGTGCTGTTTTTCCCCTTTTAACCCAACCGAGTTCCTGTGGTGCGTTCCCTGTCCTATGCTGGATGCTGGGAAAGTCCTGGAAGGACAGGCACTTACGGTTCTGAGCCAGGCTACTCGAGCACGACAATCCTGCAACAGGAGATTTCAGACCTATGTCCAAAGCTGTGAAATACGCCGAGAGAGCGGTAACGGTCGCGGCCAATGGGGCGTGGAGCGTTTTTGCGAAGCTAAACGGCATCCGCCCGAACCCGTCGTTTACGCCGAAATGGTCGGACAAGCCGCTGCTGAAATCGTGGCAGAAGGAAAAGCCGCCGCTGGGGTGGCCGCGCACCACGGACTCGCTTTGTCCGAAATGCGTGCCGGAGATTCGGCAACAGATTATTGATGGCAAGCTGCCGCACGAGATCCTTCTCAACGAGAAGGTGGGTGAGATCAAGGCGCAGATCGTGGAGCGCGACGGCAAGATTCTGATGGTGAAGGACTGCCCGAAGCACGGGCACTTTGAAGACGTGATGTCGATCGACACGGCGTTCTTCAAGCACCTCGAAGAGGTATTCCCGGGCCGCGACATTCGCGCGCACAACGACGACAAGTTGCACAACCACGGCACCTCGACGGTGACGCACGGGCGCGGATCGGTGCTGACGATTGATCTGACGAACCGCTGCAACATGATGTGCGATCCGTGCTTCATGGACGCGAACCAGGTCGGGTTCGTGCATGAGCTGACGTGGGACGAGATCAAGCTGATGCTGGATAACGCCATCACGATTAAGCCGAAGCGGCAGATGAGCGTTCAGTTCTCAGGCGGCGAGCCGACGCTGTCGCCGTACTTCCTTGACGCGGTCGCGTATGCCCGCAAGGTTGGCTACAACTCGGTGCAGGCAGCGACGAACGGCATTGAGTTCGCGAAGTCGAAGGAACTGTGCCGCGCGGCGGCTGAGGCGGGTCTGCGGTATGCGTACCTGCAGTTCGACGGCATCGGCAACGCGGCGAACTCGCACCGCAAGGTGGGCAACCTGTTCGACGTGAAGTTGCAGGCGATCCACAACCTGCACGAAGCGGGCGTAGATATTGTGCCGGTGACGACGATCATCAACGGCATCAACAACGAGCAGGTCGGTCACATCATCCAGTTCGCGCTGGACAATCCGAAGAAGATCAACTTCCTGAGCTTCCAGCCGGTTTCGTTTACGGGCCGGGACGAAGCGATCACGGACGAGCGGCGCACGGCGCAGCGCTACACGCTGAGCCACATGGCGCACGACGTGAAGAACCAGACGGGTCTGGGCGAGCCGACGCGGGACTGGTTCCCGATCAGCTTCATGAGCACGTTCAGCGACTGGGCCGATCTGGTGCACGGGCCGAATCACGAGTGGGGCCAGCTGAGCTGCGGATGCCATCCGAACTGCGGGATCGGCATGGCGCTGATGATCGATAAGGAAACGAAGGAAGCCGTTCCGGTAACTGCGTTCCTGAATGCCGATCGTCTGGCAAAGGACATGGCGAAGATCAACGACGCGGCGCGCGGCAAGACGCTGTCGGTGGTGGGAGCGGCGCTGGCACTGCTGCGGAACTACGATCCGCGGAAGTCGCCGACGCACTTCCGGATCATGGACCTGCTGCAGAAATTCGATAAGTGCTTTGGCGCCACCGGCCGGAATTACGGCAAGGTGACGGGCGACCGCACCATGCAGGACATCGAGAAGCGGCGCGCGGATCGCTGGAACTTCCTGTTCATCGCAGGCATGTGGTTCCAGGACCTGTTCAACTACGACTTCCGGCGCACGGAGCAGTGCATTATTCCGTACGCGACGCAGGAAGGCGAGATCAGCTTCTGCGCGTACAACACGGGCGTCGGCTGGCGGAACATTATCGAGAAGATGCACATGACGGCCACGCTCACGAAGTGGTACGACGAGCACGGGCGGCATGAGATCTTTGCGGGCGGCAAGAAGGTCGGCATGGATTCGACGCAGCACACGCTGATCCTGAACCAGGAGCACGTGGATGCGGCGGCCAACAACACCTTCGAAAAGAGCGGCATCGCCAAGAATGCACGCGAAGAGAAGATGCGGGCGCGCGAGACGAAGCTGAAGCAGGATGCTGAGAACGCGAAGATGGCGAAGCTGTATCGCGAGCACGTTCTGGGCGAGAAGCCGGTGGAAGGCCTGGTGTCGATCGACTCGATCGCGCCGGCAAAGCCGCTGGCGAAGGCCGAAGAGGGCGAGCCGGTGATGGGGGACTAGGGACTAGCCGTCCAGGCGCGACGCCGCTTCGCGGCCAAAGCTTTGACGCCAAACCAATCTGCCTTGAGCAGCGAAACGAAGGCCACCTGAAAAGGTGGCCTTCGTGTTTGTGGGACTACGCGTCCGGCGAGACGCGCCTTGCGGCGCAATGCTGGCGGGTTGAAACAGTCCTTTCTGAATCAGGCGGAGGCGCGGCGTGGAGTGGCGCGCGGCTGCATCGTCAGATCGGACACGGGCAGGGCGCGGAGGCCCGGCCCCAGAGGGAAGCTGTTACGCGTACGGCAGACGACAGCAGCGGTGCTGACGTGGGAGGCTCCGACCGCATTACGCATGAAGCTGAGGTTGCGCCGCGTCGCGAGCATCGGGGAGCTCGGTCCACTTGGCTTCGAAGAGCTCAAGGCGGCCGCCGGCGTCGGCAACGAAATCGACTTCGCGGGAGCGATCGCGCCAGAAGAACAGCCCGCTGCGGCCAGCCTGCTGTTCTCGAGCGCGCAGTTGTGCGAAGACAAAGCTTTCCCAGACCGCGCCGAGAGAAGGCGAGTCGAAGAGGTTCTGGTCGGAGCGGAGGTTGAGGAGAGCGCACAGGAGTCCGGAGTCCGCGACGTACAGTTTTGGACTTTTCACAATGGATCGCGTGCGGTTGGAGAACCATGGCTCGAGCAGGACCACCTGGCCGGAGGCTTCGAGGGTGGAGAGCCACTGATTGGCCGTGGACTGTGCGATGCCAACGTCGCGGGCGAGGTCGGCTTTGTTCAGCAGATTCGCAGAGCGGAGAGCACAGGCGCGGAGGAAGCGCTCGAAGTCGCGCAGGTTGCCGACGTTGGCGAGCGAGCGGACGTCGCGCTCGAGGTAGGTGGCGAGATAGGAGTTGTAGAAGGACACTGCATCGATGTCGGGATTGGCGTAGAGCTCGGGAAATCCGCCGCGGATCAGCGCGCTTTCCGCGCGCATGGCGGGAACGGCGCTGTGAATCTCGGCCAGAGAGAGCGTGCTCAGTTCAATGATGTCGGCTCGCCCGGCGAGCGATTCGGAGACATTTTTCATCAGCGAGAACTTCTGCGATCCAGTGAGAAGAAAGCGGCCGTTCTTCGCACGGTCGCGGTCCACCGCCGCCTTCAGGTGACGAAACAAGCCGGGAGCATACTGCACTTCGTCGATGATGAGGGGCGCGGGGTGGCGTTCCAGGAAGAGCTCGGGATCTCTCTCGGCTTGTTCGGCTTCGGTGGGCAGATCGAGGGAAACGAATTCGTAACCGGGAAAGAGGTGGCGGAGGGTTGAGGTTTTTCCGGTCTGGCGGGCACCGGTGAGGACGACGACAGGCCGGGTCTTGACCGCATGGCGAATACGCTTCTCGGCTGCTCTCGTGATCCACATGCTTCTTAATTGTATGACAAATTGCGCTCTGGTGGCGTGTAAATTATGTTGCGTGGGTGTGTCAAAAACTACGATGGCATCGGAGTTTAAAACATGTAGCTGATAAATAAGAACTTAGGGTGAGATTTTGGCTTATTTGCGGGCGTGATTGTCCTGACCACAGCGAAGGTCGGCCTTGATGAGCAGGGGAAGCACAAGACGGGCGCGGGCGCGCAGGGCTGGGGCGGGATCGTGGCGGGCGGCTTCGAGCTTTTCCATGGCTTCGTCGCGGAGGTCGGGTTCATGGATGGCGAGGAGCGCAAAGGCTTCGAGAGCCATGGCGCGGACAGCGATGCGGCCTTCAGCGAGGCGGGCTCGGACCAGAGGCAGCAGACGCTGACGTTGCGCGTGGGTGATCGCGTTGTGCGCGGCCGCGACGATCACGTAGCCGCGGGCCTGCCATTCCTCTATCGGAAATGTGGCGGCAACTTCGGCGAGCAGGTCGGCGCAGGCGGCGAGGACACCGGGCTCGCGCTGGCTGACGAGGCGGGCGAGTTCCGCGGCGCAGCGATGGTTGAAGGGATCGTCGGAGCAGAGTTCGCGGATGAGTTCGCACATGGCCGTGCGGCGTGGCCGGGTGAAGAAATCACGGGCGGCGGCAGCGGCGTCTTTCGAACTCCACGGTCGCGGACGATCCGGAGACAGGGCGGAGCGGGCTCCGGACGCGACTGCGCGTCGAGCGGGACGCGCTTCGCGTATTTCGCGGGTTGGAATGAGTGCCACCATGCGGACCAGTGACGTGTTCGGCGCCAGTATAGGACGTTGGGCGGCTACAATGAGTCCAATTCCTATGGCTCGATTGGCTCGCTGGTTTCCTCGTGATCTGATTTCAGGGTTTGCACTTTTTGTGGCGCTGGCTGCGCCAGGGTTGGCGCAGTTCTCGAATCCGCAATCGCAGACCACGGTGGTGCACAACGTGAAGGCGCTGCGGCCGCCGGCTGGGGCGCGGGTAGCGATTGTGGAGTTTGAGGACCTGGAGTGTCCGGACTGCGCACGGGCGAATCCAGTGATCAAGGAAGCGGTGGAGAAGTACCACATTCCGTGGGTGCGGCACGATTTTCCGCTGCCGTTTCACACATGGAGCTTCCAGGCGGCGGTGGATGCGCGCTGGTTCGATACGAAGTCGAAGAAGCTGGGCGATGATTTTCGCGATGCTGTCTTTGCGGCGCAGGCTTCGATTCAGTCGCAGGACAATCTGCAGGCGTTTGCGCAGAAGTTCGCGGCGGATCACAAGCTGGCATTGCCGTTCGTGGTGGATCCGCAGGGCAAGCTGGCGCAGCTGGTGAAGGCCGATAACGATCTGGGGCAGAGCGTGGGGATTCAGCACACGCCGACGATCTGGGTAGTGACGAACCGGACGAGCGGGACGCCGTTTGTCGAAGTCATCGATCGGTCGAAGCTGTACGAGCTGATTGAAGAGGCGCAGGCGGCGACGAAGTAGGTCCCTTTTCCCCTGGGCGATCGATGGCGCCGACCGTCGCCGAAGAAAAGCTGAGTCCCGGATACCACGTGGAACGTACATTAGTCGGGGAATGTTTGGGTCGGGGGCGCGGGCCATGAGACGGCGGATTCTGTTGCGGGGCGTAGCGGCGTTGGGCGCATTGTTGGCGCTGATTCCAGTGCTGGCGGGTTGGGGCCAGACCCAGCCGCAAACTCAATCGACTGCAGAGCAGGGGCGGGCTGGTTCCGGAATGCCGGTTTTCAGAACGGCGGCGAACCTGGTGCTGGTGGATGTAGTGGTGCGCGACAAAGGGCAACCCGTGAACGGGTTGAAATCCGCCGATTTTGTGGTTCGCGAAGACGGCAAGGAGCAAAAGCTCTCCGTCTTTGAAGAGCATCGAGGGAGCGATGCCTTGCAGGCTGGGACGAGGCCGCAGCTTCCGCCGCATGTATACAGCGACACTCCGCAATATGCGCTGACGAGTGCGGCGAACGTGCTGCTGCTGGATGCGCTGAACACACCGCTCACGGATCAGGTTTATGTGCGGCGGCAGATGCTGGCTTATCTGAAGACGATTCCGGCGGGGACGCGGATTGCGGTGTTCACGATGGCTTCGCATCTGCGGATGATTACGGGATTCACGACGGATACGGCAGAGGTGGCGAAGGCGCTTGGACCGGGGCGCGGCAATGCGGAGACAAGCCCGATGCTCGATCCGATGTTCGACCAGGCGCTGGATTTGTCGCAGGTGATGGCGCAGGCGAACGGCATGCCGGGTGCGTCGCTGGAGGCGATGCAGCAGTTTCAGGCGGACACGAAGAGCTTCGAATCGAACCTGCGCGCGCAACTGACGCTGGATGCGCTGAACCAGATTGCGCGGTATCTGAGCACGATTCCGGGGCGAAAGAATTTGATCTGGTTTTCGGCATCGTTTCCGCTGGCGTTCCCGCAGAGAGAGGCGTTGGGGGGAACGCCGGATTTCAGCGAGCCGATGAAGAAGGCGGCGGAGATGCTGGCGTTGTCGCGGATCGCGGTGTATCCAGTGGATTCGCGCGGGCTGTTGGGCGTGCCGAGCACGGAAGCCGGCACGGAGGGAACAATGCCGACCGAGATGCAGGAGGCGGCCGGGATGGTCGCGGGCGGCGGCGGCGGTCTTCCAGGCGGAGTGACGAGCGGGACCAGCATCTCGAGAACGCTGGCGAAGCAGGATACGGACTTTATGAACGAGGTGGCGTGGTCTCACCTGAATATGGACCAGATTGCGAAGGAGACCGGGGGCAAGGCGTTCTACAACCGGAATGCACTGGGGCAGGTGGTGGGCGAGGCGATCGCGGACGGATCGAGTTACTACACGCTGGGTTATGCGCCGGAGAACCGGAAGTATGATGGAACGCTGCGGCGGATCGAAGTGCGGGCAGACCACGCTCAAGCCGGGAGCGGGCACTACGACCTGGAGTATCGGCACGCGTATTTTGCGGACGATCCTGGGGCGGCGGAGAAGTGGACGGCGGGAAAGCGGAATCCGGTGATCGACGCGATGGAGCACGGGACGCTGCCGCTCTCGCAGGTGACCTTTGAGGTGCGGGTATTGCCGGAGGGCGACCCGGCACTGGCTGGAGAGAAGGCGACGATGGAGCGAACGGTGCTGGTGCCGAAGGGGATGCAGCATCCGAAGCACTATTTAGTGGACTACTGGATCGATCCGCGAGGCGTGGATGCGAAGCCGACGGCGGATGGAAAGCAGCATCGTGAGATTCAGCTAACGCAGGTGGTGTACGACGTGGAGGGCGGCCGCCAGAACTATACCGATTCCGCTCTGGGCGTGGATCTGACGGATGCGCAGGCAACGCAGGCGCTGACGGACGGAATTTTGCTGCATCAGGAAATTGATTTGCCCGCGGGGCAGGTGTTTTTGCGGCTGGGCGTGCACGATATTTTGAGTGGGCGCATCGGGACGGTGGAGATTCCGGTGAAGGTGGCGGAGTAGGAATCTGGAACCGAGGCGCGGGCGGAACGACCGCTCGCTATTTGACTCGCGGAGAAGCTGACCCTAGGATCAGTCTGTCCCCGACAGACTGGCAGCATGATCTCGACAACGATTGGGCGCTTCCGCATCCTGGAGAAGGTTGGCGGAGGCGGTATGGGCGTGGTGTACAAGGCGGTGGACACCGATCTTGGCCGCTTCGTGGCGCTGAAGTTTCTTCCCGAGGGGGCGGTCGAGGATGCGGAAGCTCTGGAGCGCTTCCGCAGGGAGGCGCGTGCGGCGTCTGCGCTGAACCACCCCAATATCTGCACCATCTACGAAATCGGGACGCACGAGAACCAGCCGTTTATCGCGATGGAATTTCTGGATGGGTCAACGCTTCGGCAGCCTATCGACGAGAAACTCGATATCGGCGCGTTGCTGAATCTGGGGATCGAGATTGCCGATGGGCTGGAGGCAGCCCACGCGAAAGGGATTATTCACCGCGACATCAAGCCGGCGAATTTGTTTGTGACCAGCGGCGGTCACGCGAAGATTCTGGATTTCGGACTGGCGAAGTTCACGGGCGCGGCGGCAACGGGCGCAACTGCAAATCAGACGACGCGATTGGCATCGGAAGATGAGGTGCATCCTACGTCGGCGGGAAGCGTGATGGGCACGGTGGCCTACATGTCGCCGGAGCAGGCGCGGGGAGAGGAACTGGATGCGCGCACGGATTTATTTTCCTTCGGCGCGGTGCTGTACGAGATGGCAACGCAGCGGCTGCCGTTCCAGGGCAGCACAACGGCAGTTCTGTACGACGCGATTCTGCATGGATCTCCGGTAGCGCCAGTGCGGCTGAATGCAGAAGTCCCGGCGCGGCTGGAAGAGATCATCAGCAAGGCGCTGGAGAAGGACCGGGACGTGCGGTATCAGCACGCGGCGGAGATGCGCGCGGATTTGAAGCGGCTGAAGCGCGACATGGATTCGGCACGGCTGCAACTTGGCGCTACGGACAGCGCGGGGGTGGCAAGCCCGGCGCCCACGATGGCGCGGACAGCGCCTGGAGGCGGGACAAAGTCAGTGGCAGCGGTGGTGCATGCGCATCGCTGGAGCTTTACGACGATGGGCATCGTGGTTGTGGCGCTTGTGATGGCGGCGGCGTACGGTGTCTATTCCCTCGTGCAACGGCGGGGGACGGTTCCGTTCGAGAACTTTGCGATCGCTCAGGTGACAGATACGGGCAAAGTCAAACAGGCGGCGCTGTCGCCCGATGGAAAGTTCATCCTGAGCGTGCAGAAGGAGGAGAACGGGAAAGAGGCGCTGTGGCTGCGCAACGTGCCAACGAACAGCAACGCGCGAATCGTGGAGCCTTCGGGGGCGATTTATCGTCACCCGGGATTTTCGCCGGACGGCAATTTCATCTACTTTCTGGAAGCAGCGGATAACACGGGGAACAGCTACAGCCTCTATCGCGCGCCGGTGCTGGGCGGCGATCCGCGGCCAATCGCGCCTGACATCGACAGCGATATTGCATTCTCGCCGAGCGGGGACCGAATGGCGTTCTTCCGGGGCAACGATCCGGTTCCCGGGCAAACGCGGCTGGTGAGTGCCAATCCGGATGGAAGCGACGAGAAAGTGCTGCTGGTGCAGAACACGGCGGCGCCTCCGCTGTGGCTGTCGTGGTCGCCGGACGGCAAGCGCATCGCATACGCGTACCGGCAGGGGCAGTTGGGCGCGGCGGGGCTGGGAGGCATTGGCTTGTTGGATGTGGCGAGCGGAAAAAGCAGCACGCTGGCAGCGTTCCCGGACAAGATGATGTACGACATGCACTGGATGCCGAACGGTGAGGGCCTGGCGGTGGCATATGGAGCGCAGCCGACGGTGCAAAGAAGACAGCTGGGATTTGTCGCGTGGCCTGGCGGCGCCTTCCGCACGATCACGCGCGATACAAACAGCTACGTAACGCTGACACTTTCGTCAGACGGCAGGATGGCGGCGACGGTGCAGGTGAAGACGACGCACACGGTGAATGTGATTCCCGGCGGGGGAACGCAGGAGAGCGCGCCTGCACCGGTGCTGACGGAAATTCCCGATGCGATTGCACTGAGTTGGGCGGGGGATGGGGAACTGCTGGTGAGCAACGGGCCCGATCTGATGGAGGTGGGCGCGGACGGCACGAACCGCAGGACACTGGCCAGCGATGCGGGGAGCCATATCACCGCGGTGCAAAGCTGCGGGGAGCGGTATCTGGTTCTCTCGTGGCCGTTTCACGGCGGCAGCGATGCGATGAGCATCTGGCGGATCGATGCGGATGGGTCCGGCGCCATGCGACTCACGCATGGAAAAGGGGACTGGAGTCCGGTTTGCTCGCCGGACGGCAAATGGGTGTACTACCAGGACCAGGTGGAGGACCGGATTCTGCGCGTATCGATGGACGGGGGACCGTCGCAGGTCGTACCGGGAACCGTGGCATTCGACGCGGGCATTGGAGCGCCGCTGGCCGGCCTTTCGCGGGACGGAAAGGTGCTGTTGTTCTTCAGCCAGAGCGGCTTCGCGGACAAGGAGCTCATGATGGTGGGTCTCGACGCGGGACCGAACCCTGCGCGTCGCACGCTGATCCCGGATGCACGAATGGCGGGGTCTGCTCAGTTCACTCCGGATGGAAGGGCCGTGGCGTATCCGATTCTCGAAAACGGCGTTTCGAACCTGTGGGTGCAGCCGCTGGATGGATCGGCGGGGCGGCAGATCACGAATTTCAAGTCAGGGACGTTTCGCAGCTTCAGCTGGTCGCCGGACGGAAAGCTGCTGGGTCTGATTCGCGAGGCCTCGCAATCGGACGTGGTACTGCTGCGCGAAAGCCAGGCGGGAAGCGAATAGTTCTACAAGACGGTCGCGTCGAAGAGATCGGTTTCGATGGCGGCACCGCGCTTTATCTGGACGATGATGCGGTAGCGGCCTGGGGTTAGGAAATCCGCAGGGGAAACTGAGTGCTTTCTTAATCCAATTCTCCTTTTCTGCCG
Source organism: uncultured Acidobacteriaceae bacterium (assembly GCA_963705765.1). GTDB lineage: Bacteria > Acidobacteriota > Terriglobia > Terriglobales > Acidobacteriaceae > Palsa-343. The sequence continues at coordinate 32,805 of CAVPKU010000028.1, forward strand.
ATGAGCGCAGCATCGACCCGCTTCATCCGGGATGGGGCACTGCGCCTGATTCCGGGTTGGCCTGGTTCGGGCTGTCTCATACCTGGACACTTCCCGCGGGGCGAGAGAGATGCGGAGGGAACATGCGCGTGACAGCAATGGCTTTCAGGAAGCCGGTACGGCTGGGAGGTTGGCGGCAGAACTCACGATGGGCGTGGTTGCTTGCGGCCATGCTGCCGCTGGCCAGTTGTGGCGAAAGGGCGATGGCGCCGGTGGTGCCGCCGACGGGACCGAGTCCCGCGGATTATTCTCTGGCAGAAAACTGGGAGAGTCTGCCGAATGCGTCGCAGGGAGTGGATGTCTTTTTTGTTTACCCAACGGAATACGGAGCGCCAGCGGGCACGCTGGGGCCGACGTGGACGCCGGGATGGAACGTAGCGTTGACGCAGGCGTACGCGGATCCGAACATCAAGGCTTCGGTGACGACGAAGGCGTCGGTTTTCGCAAAGGCGGGAACGAACCTTTATGTTCCGTACTATCAGCAGGCGTCGGGGCTCGATGTGCTGAACGCGCTGCTGTACGGGACAACGCCGCAGAACGTCACCGCGGCGAACGAGGCTCTGAATGGGGCGTACAACGATGTGGCGCATGCCTTCGACTACTACATGGCCCACTTCAACAAGGACGCGAACGGGAATCCGCGGCCGTTCATACTGGCCGGTCACAGCCAGGGATCGAATTTGCTCCTGATGCTGTTACAGAACAAGTTTTCAGACCCGTCGCTGAGGAAGCTTCTGGTCGCGGCGTATGTGATTGGGTGGTCGGTGACGAGCGAGGACATGAATGCTTATCCCGATTCGCTGGGACGCGTGGGCATTTGCGGAATCCCGGCGTCGCGGCAGACGGGGTGCATCGTGACCTGGAACACGCAGGACTATGCGGGGGACTGGTCGATGACACCGGGGCCGCAGAAGATTGGGATGGTGCAAAAGAATGCGTACAGCGTGAATCCGCTGACGTGGGTGGCGTCGGGGCCAGGCGAGGTGGAGTCGCCGGGGGCGCAGGCGGCGGCGAATCCGGGGGCGGTTTTTTACAGCGGGCAACTGGGAGCGAGTCCGACGGTGACGTATAGCCTGAATCCGGATACCGGCGAATACACGTATGAGATCGGGCAGTACACCGGAGCCCGGAACAACGATGGGGCGCTGGTGATCGACACGACAAAAATGGCCTATCCAGGGACCTATTCGAATCTGTTGTCGCCGTGGGACACGATGCCGTTCTTCCACATTTACGACTACACGTTTTTCTATCGCAGTCTGGAGCAGAATGCGATCGACCGGATCAACGCTTACAAGGCGCAGTAGGGACTCAGAGTTTTACTGCGCTGTCGCGTCGAAGATTGCGGTTTCGATGGTGGCGCTGTGCTTCATCTGAACGATGATGCGGTAACGGCCGGGGGTGGGGAATCCGTAGGGGAAGCTGACGGTGCTGGGCAGGGCTTCGCTGGGGGCGTTCGACATGTTCATACCGGGCATGCTGTTCATGCTGGATGAATTTGCTGAGCCAGAGCCAGAGCCCGAGCCTGAGCCAGGCACGTTCTGCTGCTCGGCGATCATGAGAGCGGCCATGGAGGCGGTTCCGTTGGGGTGGATGTGGGCGAAGACGGTGCCGTCGTCCTTGATAAAGGCGGCATGGCCGAGCATGCCCATGTAAAGCGTGGTGTCGGGCGCGGGGTGGCCGGTGCGGTCGTTGAGGGTGAAGGTGAAGTCGTTGGGCTGGCGCGCGATGAGGGACGCGGGTTTGCTCCAGACCATGGTGTAGCCGTCGGGAAGATTGAAGGTGGTCGTGGTGGCCGGTGCGGCGGCGACGTCAGTTCCCTGCCCTTCGGCGTCGTCGCCGGCGAGCGGACGCGCGGTGATCGCGGGGAGCGTGACGGTCGAGACCATCGTTTCGGGAAAGCCGTTGGTGTGCACGACGTCGGCGTAGAGGTGATAGGTGCCAGCGGGAATGCTGGGCAGGGCGAGCTGGAATTCATCGTTGGCGATGGGGTTGGGGTGGAGGTGGAAGACCGTGTCCATCGCAGGCCAGCGAATCATGTAGAGATGCATGAGGTGGTTGTGGTCGGGGATGAAGTTGCCGGTGCGGCGCGCGTCGAGCCAGCCGGGATCGCGGAGGGTGAGGTCGAGGAGGTTGGAGCGGGTGAGGGTCGCGTCCATCTGAAGCGGCTTGTAGATTTCTGAGGAGTACTCGGCGGCTTCCGACGTCCACCACCAGTTGCCGAGCACGACGCCGGCGATGAGCAAGGCGAAGGCAACGGACATCGCGATGACGGCGGAGCGGCGGCGTTTGGGCGGGACAGATTCGCCGGGGGCGAGTTGGGATTCGCGCGCCGCGGCGCCGACGATGCCGGTCATGCCGAGAACGAGGACGAGGCCGAGGACAGCAAGGAAGATACCGAGCGAGTGCTGCATTTTGCGCGTGCCCTGCGCTGCAGCGGGGAGAGGCACGCTCCAGACACCGTGGCCCTGGGCTCCGTCAACGAGGAAGCGAATCTGCCAGGAGCCTGGGGCCATGATCCAGAGCTGGCCGGTGAAGTAGTTCGGGTCGGCAGTGGGGGTCTTCATCGCGTCGGGGGTGGGCGGGTGCTTTGAGGCTTCGCCGGTGAGCGCGAGCGGGGTGATGGCGATGGCGTGGATGCCAGGGGTTTGGGAATGCACTTCAACTTCGGCGACGCCGGGAATGACGAGCGGCGGGCGGATGACGATCGAGAGCTTGTAGGGTCCGGCGCTGCCTTCGGCGTAGACGTCGGGACTGCCGACGTGGGCATGGGCGGGTGGAGTGAAGAGGAGCAGGAGACAGGAGAGGGAAAGCAGGAGACGGGAGACAGGAGCCTGGAGGCGGCTCGGGGCTGACAGGAGGAGTGGGCGGAGGTTGAAGGTGGGGATTCCCGAAATGGTTCTGAGAGGGCTGATCGCGGTACTTTCGGACTGGGTTGCGAGTGGAATTATGTTGAAAATCGAGCTGCGCGGGCTTCTGCTTCTTGCTATGGGGTGAACCTGGCCGCCGACCTGGTTGTTGGAGTGGCTTTTGCTTGTTGCTGTGGCTGTGGCTGTTGCTGTGGCTGTGGCTGTGGCCGTGGCTGTGGCTGTGGCTGGCGTTGCTGTGGCTGGCGTTGCTGTGGCTGGCGTTGCTGTGGCTGGCGTTGCTGTGGCTGGCATTGCTGTGGCTGGCGTTGCTGTGGCTGGCATTGCTGTGGCTGTTGTGGCAGTTGCTGGCGTTGCTGTGGCTGTTGTGGCAGTTGCTGGCGTTGCTGCGGCTGTTGTGGCAGTTGCTGGCGTTGCTGAGGCTGGCGTTGCTGTGGCTGGTGTTGCTGTGGCTGACGTTGCTGTGGCTGGTGTTGCTGTGGCTGGTGTTGCTGTGGCTGGTGTTGCTGTGGCTGGTGTTGCTGTGGCTGGCGTTGCTGTGGCTGGCGTTGCTGTGGCTGGTGTTGCTGTGGCTGGTGTTGCTGTGGCTGGTGTTGCTGTGGCTGGTGTTGCTGTGGCTGACGTTGCTGTGGCTGGCGTTGCTGTGGCTGGCGTTGCTGTGGCTGGCGTTGCTGTGGCTGGCGTTGCTGTGGCTGGTGTTGCTGTGGCTGGTGTTGCTGTGGCTGGCGTTGCTGTGGCTGGCGTTGCTGTGGCTGGCGTTGCTGTGGCTGGCGTTGCTGTGGCTGGCGTTGCTGTGGCTGGTGTTGCTGTGGCTCTCGCTATGGCTGTTGCTGCTGCCGTCCATTCCGGTTGATTCGGCGTGCCACTCGGGTTGACTCTGCTGGGGAGACGTTGGTAGCTCATCAGCGTTGCACCTTGCGCATCCAGTTGCCGAGAAGGAGGCCGATCCAGACGGAGATGGCGGCGTAGAGCATGGCCCAGGCGAGTCCGGTCCAGAGGACGAGGCCGTGCTGGGGCTGGACGAAGCGGCGCATGGCGTCGGCAGTAAAGGAAGGCGTGCCGTAATCGAGGTAAGCGGTGCCGAAGAAGCGATTCTCGGAGGCTTTCGTCATGAGGAAGCTGGCGAAGGGCCACTGCGCGGCGAATAAGGTGAGGACGAAGATGGGTCCGCTCACGAGGGAGAGGAGAATTTTGTTGGCATGGCCCTTGACCTGGCCAAACCGGCGCCAGAGGAGGTCGAGCGCGATCGCGGGAACGATGAGGAGGATGGGGAATTTCGGCGGGATGAACTGCGTGACCTGCTGGTAGACGGGGCCGAGTTTGGGCGTGGCCGGGAAGAGCGGCAGGATGAGGATGAAGGCGATGATGGCGAGCATGTAGAAGGCACAGATGAGGGTGCAGGCCCAGCGGTGGCGCGTGGCTTTCCACATCGCGGAGAAGTAGAGGGGGACGCCGATGGCGATGGAGATGTAGGCGCCGGCGCGGTGGAGCATGACGTCCCAGGTGTATTCCATACGGAAGAACATGGTGAGGACGAGCATGAGTCCGAAGATGTACATCATGAGCCACTGCAGGCTGGTGGAGGGCGGGGCGCCTTCGGCGGTGTTGCGGTTCATCTGCGCGAGGATCAGGAGGAGCGCGCCGATTTCGACGCCGAAGATGCCGAGCATGAGTAAAGTGTGCGGCGGGGAGACGATCTTGACGTCGAGGCCGTAGGCGTTGTGCCACCAGTTGTCGAAGGGGGCGGAGACGAGCATGGCGATGCCACCCCATGCGGCGATAAAGGCGCCGAGGGGTCCGCTGAAGCCGAAGACGTGGACGGAGGTGGCGGAAAGCTCACGCGTGGGCGCGAAGGTGGAACGCAGGATGAGGTAGCCGCAGGCGATGCCGGCGAGGACGCCGCAGGCGTAGATGGCGAGGTGGGCGGGTGTCCAGAAAGTGTCGCGGCCGATGGAGCGGTGCCAGGAGACGTCCCAGTGGGCGCCGATGGTGACGGAGGTGACAGCGAGCGCGGCGGTCCAGAGATACCAGGGGATAGAACTGGTGCGGGTGGTCGCAACGGGGTGCGACCAGGTGCTGGTGGTCGTAGCCATGCTGGGGAAACCTCTTTTTCAGCGTACAGGGTCGAGGGTACAGGGTACAGGGGAAGCGAACCTGCAATAGACGCGGGCTGGGGGCGGATGGACGTTGCGATTCCGCAGTTTTTGGGAATTTTCGGCGGGGATCCGGCGACGGGCGATCTTGGAAGGGGTGCGGGGCCTGGGCTGGCAGGTTGTGATTAGTCGTCTTGGCCGAGGAGATTGCTGACGCGAACGATGGTGTCGATTTGTTGCTGGGTCAGGCGCGACAGGAAATTGCGGCGAACCGATTCGTCGCGCACGGGCAGGGCCGCCTTCAGCTTCTGGCGACCTGCTTCTGCGATTACGACGAGAACGGTGTTGGCGCCGACAGGGCGACGCTCGATGAGGGACCGCTGGCTCATGCGGGTGAGTTGGTGGGAGAGGCGGCTTTTGTCCCAGCCCATGACGCTGGCCAGGGTCTGTTGGCGCATCTCACCGTTACCGATGGCGACGAGGCGAGAGAGGACGCCGAAGTCGGGGCCTGAAAGGCCGGTGGCCTGGGCGATGTCGCGTGCCACGCGGGCGAGCACGTCTTCTCCCATGAGGCGAAAGGCATGCCAGACACGGAGTTCCTGCGGCGACAAAAGCGTGGGCGACATAGGTTGAAGGCAGCATAGCAAGCCGCGGTTGACATATCAACCAGAGGAGGCTTAGTTTTGGTTGATATGACAACCGCAGAGGCAGTCATTCGGCACAAGAATGAGGACTGGGTAATGGCGGAAGAGGACGATGCGTTCCTTGCGCGGCTGGAGGCCGATGCATCGCTTCTCGATTCGGAACAGGTACGAGAGCGCCTGGACGTGCTGGATGCCCTCGATGTTCGGTTTGGAAACGTGGAGAGGGTGGGGAGGGAAACGGATCGACGGATTCATCGGCGGGCCGCTGCGATCCGGAGTCGGCTGGAAGCGGTTCATGCTGAACTCTGCGGGTCGATCCGCTCCGCGATGATGTGCGGTGATCACCCGTTTGCTTTGCTGCGGTGGATCGAGGATTCAACGGGGGACGAAGGAAATCCGGCTCCGGGACTCGGGTTCGACTTTCGGGATGAGCTGCTGGGCGATGTCCTCCAGTTTCGTGAGCCGAGCGCAGCGAATCTCGATCGTGTGCCGGAGAGGATGTTCTATCAGCCGACGCCGGTGCGCCATATTCTGCGCTTGATTCGTGCCAGTGGGCTCACGGCGGATGATGTTCTTGTCGATCTCGGATCCGGCCTGGGGCATGTGTCGCTGGTGGCATCGATGCTGGCTGGAGCGCGCAGTGTCGGGGTCGAAGTGGAGGCGGCCTATGTTGCAAGTGCGCGGGAATGCGCCGAGAGCCTGAACCTGGCCGGTGCGGAGTTCATGCACGAAGACGCGCGGGCATGCGATTTATCGAGCGGGACCGTGTTCTATCTGTACTCCCCGTTCACCGGCTCGATGCTGGCGGAGGTGCTGGAGAGGCTGCGCGAGGAGAGCACACGGCGGCCGATTACGATCTGCACGCTGGGGCCGTGCACGTGCGTGATCGCGCGGGAGCGATGGGTCACGGCGAGGGATCGGCCCGATCCGGGGCAGATTACGGTGTTTGAGAGCTAGCCGCTTTGCGCAAAGCGGCGTGGGCTAACAGGCGGGTGGAGTCGAGGGTGGGGAGCGCGGAGTTGGCGTCGTTGATGATGAGCGGAATCTCGGTGCAGCCGAGGACCACGGCATCGCAGCCTTCAGACTTGAGGCGGGCGATGACTTGCTGGTGGTAAGCGGTGGCAGCGGGCGTGCAGACGCCGCGGACCAACTCGTCGTAGATGAATTGGTTGATGCTGGCGCACTCTTCGGCGCTGGGGCTGATCGCTTCGAGGGCGCGCGGCGCGAAGCGGTCGGCATAGAGAGTGCTCTGCATGGTGTAGCGCGTTCCGAGGATGCCGATGCGGTGGAAGCCGCGGCGGAGGGCTTCGTCTGCGACGACGTCAACGATGTGAAGCCAGGGAAGAGGAGAGCGCGATTCGAAATAGGGGAAGGCGAGGTGCGGCGTATTGGCGGGGCAGATGAGGAAGTCGGCACCGATCTTCGCGAGCTTCGTTGCGGAAGTGAGAAGCAACTCGGAGGTGGCGCGCCAGTCCTGCCGCTCGGAGAGGCGGCGATAGCGGGCGAAGCTGAGGGTGTGCATGGAAACTTCGGGATGCGCGCCGGGGCCGAAGAGGTCCGAGCCTTCAACACAGATGGTGCGGTAACAGAGGGCTGCGCCTTCCGCGGAGACTCCAACGATGCCGATGTGCATGAGAGCAGGGTACAGGGTGCGGGGGATGACGCGGTCAGCGAAGCTTTCGGTGAGCCGAAAATCAGGCAGCGGAAAAGCTGTTGGCGGTGGGGCTGTTAGCAAAAGGCGGTGAGCGAAAAACGAGCGAAAGGCGAGCCAACCGCGAGCAGCAGTACGGGTGAGAAGGCAGTTCGAGGCAATCCCGGCGGAGATGACCGGCGAAAGTGGGCCAACCCGGCGGGGGTGGGGGGAATCCCTACCAGAGGACACGACGCGCTGGAGCGCGTCAGGCATGCGCGGCACGGGATTCGATCGCGCGGCAAATCTTTCGTTGAGACAAAAAGAGGAGAGTGTGATGAGGAAATCGATTGCGATTCTGAGTGGGAGTCTTTTGGTCGCGGCAGCGGCGCTGCCCGCGCTGGCACAGGATAAGGCGGACACAGAACTGGATCGGGCAACGACGATGATCCAGGGGATCACGAGTCCTGAGGCGAAAGCCGGGATTCCTGACGTAGTACTGCGCAATGCGAAGTGCGTTGCGGTGGTGCCGAGGATGCTGAAAGGCGGCTTTGTGGTTGGCGCGCAACACGGCGATGGCGTAGCGACGTGCAAGATGGCGGATGGGCGGTGGAGCCCGCCGGCTCCGTTCCAGCTGTCGGGCGCGACCTTTGGCGCGCAGATCGGCGGCGAGGAGCAGGGCTACGTGATGATGGTGATGAACGATCAGGGCCTGCAGGGGCTGGAGTCCGGCCACTTTAAAGTGGGCGCTGGCATTGATGCCGCAGCGGGTCCGGTGGGGCGTGAGGCTTCGGGCGGCGTTGCGCCGAATGCGTCGATCCTGACGTATTCGACGGCGAAGGGCGCTTACATTGGCGCGACGCTGAACGGCGCGGAGTTCAACGAGGACCACGGCCGCACGAAGGAGCTGTACGGGAACGACGTGCGCTTCAACGCCATTCTGGACGGCAAGGTTGATATGCCGGAAGGCGGACCGGCTCGGCAATTTGTGCGGGCGGTCAACCATGCGGCGACGCGGGCGTCGCGGTAGAGCGAGCAGGAAGCTGGAGGGAAGAAGCTGGAAGGAAGGGCTCTGCGGATGCGGGGCCCTTTTTGCGTTTGCGCGGAGTAAGGCTCAGAGTCGGATGGGGGCGTCTGCGGCGAAGGAGGTGCCCGGGCCTGAAGGCCGCGCTTTCTACGAATGGCAATTCCCCGGCCTGAAGGCCGGGGCTTCTACCGCTCGATTCTGCTGCGCAGAACTCTTGGTGTTCGACGTGCAGCACGATCTAGCTTTCGGGGTTCAGTTCTAAATCTTCGAAGCGGCGGAGTTTGTAGATGGCGATGGAGACGATCCAGGCGAGGGCGAAGAGGCCGATGATGCAGTAGCCGAGGACTCCAAAGTTGGAGTTGAGGCGGTCGATGAAGGCCCAGAAGACGCCTTGCAGATGGAGCTGGCCGCCGAGGAGGCCGAGGGCCTCGATGCCTCCCACAACAAATGCAACGACTACTGATACAGATGTGATGGTGAGGTTGTAGTAGAGCTTGCGGATGGGCTTGATGTAGGCCCAGCCATAGGCGCCGAGCATGAGGATGTTGTCGGTCGTGTCGACGAGGGACATGCCGGCGGCGAAGAGCACGGGGAAAACGGCGATGGACCAGAGCGGGAGTCCGCGGGAGGCTTCGGCAGCGGAAAGGCCGAGGAGCCCGATTTCGCTGGCGGTATCGAAGCCCAGTCCGAAGAGAAATCCCAGCGGATACATGTGACCGCTGCGGCGGATCATGGCGAACATGGGGCGGAAAATGCGGGCGAGGAAGCCGCGGCTGGAGAGGAGGAGATCGAGGTCTTCGTCGACGTAGGGCTCACCGCGACGAACGCGCCGGAAGGTCGCATAGACGGAGTGGAGAATGAAGAGGTTGACGACTGCGATGCCGAGGAGGAAGACCGCGGAGACGCTGGTTCCGATGACGCCGCCGATGGTGCGGTAGTGATCGAGGTGTTTCTGGAGGCCGAGGGCGAGAGCGGCGAGGCCCAGCGATCCGAGGATAACGACGGTGGAGTGGCCGAGGGAGAACATGAGGCCAACGGCGACGGGGCGTTTGCCCTCCTGCATGAGCTTGCGCGTGACGTTGTCGATGGCCGCGATGTGGTCGGCGTCGACGGCGTGGCGGAGGCCGAAGGAGTAGGCGAGGAAGGCGGTACCGAGGAGGACGGGAAAGCGGTGAAAGGCGAGGACGGCCCAGAGCCAGGCCGCTCCGTTAAAGACGAGGAGGAGGCCGTAGATGCCGATGACCTTGCTGCGGAGGTGCTCCGCGTGGTCGTTGAAGAGATGGCGCAGGGATGGCATCGGGAAAGTACAGGGTACAGGGTTCAGGGTACAGGGTGCAGTGAGGACTGGCCGTCCAGGCGAACGCGCTTCGCGCTCTGGGCACCGGCAGGACGATTGATGCGTGCGAATGGTGAGGTGATCCACGCCATTTTGACCGAGGTTGCATCTAAGCTATGGGTATCCCAAACGATTCGAGGAGAGAGAAATGGCGGAAAAGAAAAGCAGCGCTGCGCTGAAGGAGCTGATTGACGGGCTGCAGGAAGACTTGTCGCGGGAGTATCAGGCGATTATTGCCTACACCGTCTACAGCAACGTACTGAAGGGCGCGCAGTGGATGAACATTGCGGCGGAGCTGCGCAAGCATGCGGGCGAGGAGCTGGCGCATGCGATGACGATTGCCGATCAGATCGATTATCTGGGCGCAGTGCCCAACGCGACGCCGAAGGCGGTGAAGCTGTCAGACAAGCCTGAGGATTTGCTTCGCTTCGATCTGAATAATGAGACGGAGACCATCCGGCAATATCGGAAGCGGGTGCGGCAGGCGGAGGCGGTTGGGCATTACGCCCTGTCGGAGCAGATTCGGCAGATTATCAGCCAGGAACAGGAGCACCAGCACGATCTGGCGACGGCGCTGGGCGAGGATGTTCCGCATGTGCTGGAAGAAGGGGCGTAAGGGCAGCCGGAAGCTGGAAGGAAGAAGCTGGAAGCTGCACAACTCGGAGGGGGTGAGGGCTCATCCCCTCCTGTATGAAACGAAACTGGCGGTGGGCAACAGCGGTGTTGGGAGCGGCGTTGATGCTGGCTCCTGGATATGTGGGTGTGCTGGCACAGAGCGATAACAGCGCGAAACAGGACATGAAGGACGCGGGACGCGACACAAAGGCGGGCGCGAAGGATGCCGGTCGTGGCGTGAAGAAGGGGACGAAGAGCGCCTATCACTCGTCGGAAAAGGGCACAAAGAAGGCCTGGCACAAAACGAAGAACACAACGAAGGGCGCGGTGAATGGGGGGAAGGAAGGGGCTAAGGAGCCGCAGTAAAGCAGGGACCAGGCAATAGGGAATAGGGGACAGGAAAAGGCGGCTTCGCGGAAGCCGTCTTTTTTATTGCGCTCATTCAGGCTGATTTTTTCTGGGCTTTGGTTTTTGCGGCGGCTTTCTTCTTCGCCGCGGCAGATTTCTGCGTCACGCTGAGGCGGAGGGGGATGGCGGAAGCCTCGTCGAAGAAGACGGCGGGAGAGACGTTGAAGCGCCGGCTGAGGCGGGCGATGTGACCGCGATTGAGCTGGCGTTTGCCGAGGAGGATCAGTGAGGCCGAAGCCTGAAAGCCGAGTTCCGGGGCAATTTTTCCTTCCGAGACCTGGTTCCGTTCCATGAGCAGGCGCAAGACCTCGACGGAGCGGGCTTCAGGGAGGGGATAGCGCAGCTTTTCGTAGTGCTCGATGAGGACGGTGAGGAGGTCGATGGCTTCCTGCTCGGCAGCAGTGGGCCTGGGCTTCGAGGTGAGGCTGAAGAGGGCGCGCGCGTACTCGGCGAGTTCTTCATCGGAGCGGATGGCGCGGGGGGCGCCGGAGCGGATCATCTCTGCGGGATCGGCGAAGACCTGGGTCATTGGAGAAAACCTTTCATAGCGGGAGTTGCCTGGCAGGGTCGGGTTACTTCGCTTTGGCGCGCGCTGATTTCTTCTTCATCCTGCGGGTCTCGGGGATGGCCGAAGCCGCGTCGAAGAAGACGTTGGGAGAAACGTGAAAGCGCTTGCTGAGACGGGCGATGTGGCTGCGCGTGAACTTGCGTTCGCCTCGCATGACGAAGGAGACGTTCGCGATACAGCCCATTTCCGTGGCGACACCTCTCTGGGTGAGGCCATTCCATTTGAGGAGCTGACGCAGGGCTTCGGCGCCGCGGCCTTTGGGGACGGGGTAGCGCACGGTTTCGTACTGCTCGATGAGGATGGTGAGGAGGTTGACGGCCTCCTGCTCGGCGGCGGTGGGCTTCGGTTTCGCGGTGAGGGCGAAGAGGGCGCGTGTGTACTCGGCGAGCTCTTCGTCGGAGCGGATGAGGCGGGGAGCACCGCGGCGCATCATGTCCATGGGGTCGGCGAGGGAGGCGCTCATCGGATGACTCCTTTATCCCAGTTGGCGGGATCTTCGTATTGCTTGTTGCTGAGGAAGGAGCGGACCCAGATGTGACCATCCGCGACGGCACCGCTGTTCTCGTGCGCGTAGTGAATCGTGGTGATCAGGCGGTATTTATCCTGGTGAATGCGGAAGACAACGCACTCATCGACGCAGTCCACATCTGCAAAGGTTTCTTTGACTTCCGCAGGATTGCGCCAGTGTTTGTCTTTGGCAACGGATTGCCAGGCGGCGATTTGTCTGGCTGCGGCGGGGAAGCGGCTGGCTGCTTCTTTCAGATGTTTTTGGGTAAGAACATGCATAGAAACCCCTGCTAACTGATGGGAGGATAGTTTGCATCTTGCTAAGTGTCCAGATTCCATTCGATATATTCCGACCCGAAAGTACCGTTCCAGATCTTAAGGCGGGGGAATTGCATTGACATGGATGGTGGGCGGTTCATAGGCTGGAGGCATGAATCTCGCTCTCCCCGAGGCACTCGAGGCAAAGTTAAGCCGGCTGGCTGCCGAACAGGGTCGAGATCGCGACTCGCTGATTGTTGAAGCGGTGGAGAGAATGGTCGATCACGATGCGTGGTTCACGGCCGAAGTTGAGAAGGGGCTGGCGGATCTGGATCGGGGAGCGACGCTCAGTCATGAGGAGTTAGGCCAACGGCTGCAGGATCGGCTGGCACAGCGGCGCTCGGCCTGATGCGCTTGCGCTGGGCGGATTCGGCCGCGGCCGACCTGGAGCGCATTTCCGATTACCTGTTTGAGCAAACACCACTCCACGCTGCGCGACTAACGCTCACGATTTACCATGCGCCGGAAATCCTTCTTCGCGCACCCCTCATCGGTCGAATCGGCCGAAAGCAAGGGACACGTGAACTCGTGCTGGCGCCGTTACCGTGGATCGTCGTGTATGTCGTCGACACGGATTTCGTTGACATCGTCCGTGTGCTCCATGGCGCACAGCGGTGGCCCTAAACCACTTTGACGTAGAAGTACTGGCCCAATCCGATGGTGAAGAGGAAGCAGCCGTAGAGGGCATGCTCGAGGGAGGAGACCGCGAGCGAGCGAGTGTTCGCATAGCGCAGCGTGAAGAGGATACCGCCGGGAAAGGTGAGGGCGACGGCGATCCAGTTGCGGAAGACGATGTGCATGAGCGCGAAGGTGGCGGCGCTGGCGAGGATCATGATCGCGGAGCGCGTGCGTGGATCGAGGGCGACGCCGGTGAGGCCGTTCTCGAGCAGCGGGCGGTAACGGTGGAAGAAGAAGGCGCGGTAGATGAGGGCCTGCGGATAGACGGAGAGGATCGGGTATCCGATGAGGATGGTGGCCCAGAGACGCGGCTCGGTGCGGACGAGGATGAGGAACAAGTGTGGCGCGTAGAGGCGGATGAGCAGGGTGACGATGGCGCAGGCGAGGAGAAAGAGGCCGATGATCTGCGGGAGCTGGGCGCGGAGCGGGGCGGCGTTCCAGAGTTGGCGGCGATCGAAGGTGGGATCGCGGAGGAGGACGATGAGGCAGTAAAGGGCGGCGGCCCAGAGGATGGGGAGCGGGGGAATGCGCGTGGCGAGTCCGAAGAAGAGCGCGAGGGGCAGGCCGATGAAGAGGGCGAGGAACTCGCCGGCGAGGAAGAGGCGGGTGGAAACAGCCGGTAGCAGGGGGCCCGTAGCCGGTAGCGAGAAGCTGTCGGGGAACTCGGGTTGGCGTGCGAGTTTGGGGAGAAGCGTGCGTTCGGGCGTCATTTCGTCAGATAGCTGAGACGCGGGGCGGGGGAGAAAAGTAGCGAAAAATTCATAAAGGCAGCTGGGAGCGGGGAGACAGGAGAGAGGAGACAGGAGACAGGAGAGAGCGCGAGCGAAAAGGCGAGCTTACGACGAGCCGACTGCGAGCGGGAACGATCGAAAGATGAACCCAGCGCGCGAGCTATTCGGGAACGACGATGGTATGGACGGGGACGCCGGAGGCGCGGGGGGAAGGCTGGTCAGAGGCGATTTTGCCGTCGCGGATGTGGACGATGCGGTGGGCGTACTCGGCGATGTCGGCCTCGTGGGTGACGAGGACGATGGTGTTGCCCTTGCTGTGCAGGTCGTCGAAGAGAGCCATGATCTCGACGCCGGTTTTGGAATCGAGGTTGCCGGTGGGCTCGTCGGCCAGGATGATGGACGGATTGTTGACGAGGGCGCGGGCGATGGCGACGCGCTGGCGCTGTCCTCCGGAGAGCTCGTTGGGCTTGTGGTTCATGCGGCTGTCGAGGCTCACAGCGGTCGAGCGCGGCTTTGGCCTTTTGCAGGCGCTCTTCCGCGGGTGTGCCGTTGTAGATGAGGGGCAGCTCGACGTTGTGCAGGGCGGTCGCGCGCGCGAGCAGATTAAAGGTCTGGAAGACGAATCCGATTTCCTTATTGCGAATGCGCGCGAGCTCGTCGTCGTTGAGCTCGGAGACGAGGTGCTCGTTGAGCCAGTACTTGCCGGCGGAGGGTGTGTCGAGGCAGCCGATGAGGTTCATCAGCGTGGATTTGCCGGAGCCGGAAGGGCCCATGATGGCGACGTACTCATTGCGGCAGATGCGGAGATTCACGCCCTGGAGGGCGTTGACCTGCTCGGAGCCCATGTCATAGGTCTTCCAGAGCTCTTCGACAACGATCATGTCGGCTGCACAGCCGGTGGGGCCTGGGCCGGATTTCGGCTTCTGTGGATGTTTCTGCCGCCATGAGAACTCCTGTTGCCATGCTGATGGTACGCGATGCGGTGGAGTGTTGTGCCCGGCGCCTTAAGACGAGGACGAGCTGTCTTTTTGAGGCGCAGCCAGGGTGGTGTCCTGTTTGACGAGGGAGTTCTCCTTGAGGTCACGCAGGATGCGGTAAGTACCAGTGACGATGCGATCGCCGGACTTGAGTCCGCTGGTGACTTCAATGTCGGTGGCGCCGGTGATGCCGGTGGTGACCGGCACGAAGTGGACGCGGTCCTTACCGTTGGTCTTGCTCACGACGAACACACCCTGTATCTGATCCGCAGCCTGCTGAGCATTGTTGGTTGCGGCGGAGACGGTGGACGTGGAAGTGGTGGTGGTGGTGTCGTTGAGGTGCTTCGGATCGCGCATGGTGAGCGCCTGGATGGGAATGGCGATGATGTCATCCTTTTTTGCGGTGGTGACTTTCGCAGTGCAGGAGAGGCCGGGACGCAGATCATCGGAGGGCTGGTCGAGGGTAACGACGACTTTAAAGTCCTTGGCCTCTTCGACGCCGCTGGTGGACTGGCTGGTGGACTGGCCGCTGGAACGGAGCAGGGCCTGGTCGCCGACTTCGGTCACGTGACCTTTGAAGATCTTGCCGGGGAGGGCATCGACGGTCACGTCGACGGGCTGGCCATCGAGGACGTTGACGATGTCAGTTTCGTCGACCTTGACCTCAGCTGTAATCACGGACATATCGGCGAGGGTCATGAGGGTGGAGCCTTCGGCATTCTGAATGCCCATGACGACCATTTCACCTTCGCGAATGGGCTCGTTGGTGACGATGCCGTCGAAGGGAGCGACGGCGATGGTACGGTCGAGAAGATCCTCGTTGACCTTGAGGCTGGCCTGCTGGGTATCGAGGTGGCCGCGAGCGGAAGCGGTCTGGGCGCGGGCCTGGGTAAGGCCGGCATCGGCCTGGGCGAGGCTGGCAACGTCGAGATCGTAGGCGGCTTTTTTGGCGTCAAAGTCCTGCCTGGACATGACCTGGGCGCCGAACAAGGCCTGGGCGCGCTGATAGTCGAGTTTCTTCTGCTCGAGGTCCGCTTTGGCGTGGGCGACGTTGGCTTCGGCGGTTTTCTCAGCAGCGATGTAGGAATTAATGTCGGTGCGAGCAGCCGCTATGGTGGCCTCCTGCGCGGCGACATTGGCATGCTGCTGCACGTTCTCAATGGTGGCGAGGATCTGACCCTTTTTGACGTGGTCGCCCTCACCGACATAGAAGTGAGTGACGCGGCCCATGGCATTGGCGCCAACGTTCACATAGATCTTGGGCCGGATCTGGCCGGTAGCACTGACGACGGAGACCAGGTTTTCTTCGAGACGGTACCAATGAGGACCTTGGTATAGCCAGACTGGGCCCGGATGATGGTAAAGGTGACAATCCCGGCAAGAACCACGACAGCACCAATAATGAGCAGAATCTTTTTCAAAGCAGTATTCCTTCGCGAACTGATTACGCAAACCCGGCGGCGACAGTTCCCCGCAAACCTCCGGCAACAGACTCTTTGAGGTCTGTTACGCAGGCGATTCCCATGAGTGGAACAGGCGAGATAGTTCCCGGGAAGCGGACGCGCGGGACAGCCATGCGTTGCCGAAAGAAATTTCCCTGTCATGATAACAGGTCGGTGCTGAGATTCGTCTCATTGTGACGGGGTGCCCGGGGGGTGCCCGGAGTGCAGAAGGACCGAAGGAATAGCTTGAAAGGGCAGGGTCCGGCCCGTAGAATTGAGTGCACCCCCGAAGGAGCAGTGCCGGCGTATGTCCTGGAATCGAATTTCCCTTCCGTCCGCGATTCTGATCACGATGCTGGCTGGCGCCGGTACGGTGGTGATCCGGGCGCAGAACCCGAGTTCCACTCCGAACCAGGATTCAACGCAAGGCGCGCAGGATCAACAAGATCCAACGAAGCGGCAGCTCTCGGACAAGGAACGGTTCAAGCAGCAGAGAAATCTCAAGAACGAAATCGGAACGGCCTATCGGAAGTGGCTGGACCAGGATGTTCGCTGGATTATCACGGATCAGGAAAAGAAAGCGTTCATGAGCCTCAGCAACGATGAGGAGCGGGACGCGTTCATCGAGCAGTTCTGGCGGCGCAGGAATCCGAACCCGGATTCGCCTGAAAACGAATATCGCGAAGAGCATTATCGCCGGATCGCGTACGCCAACGAACATTTCGCTGCCGGCAAGCCGGGCTGGATGACGGACCGGGGGATGATCTACATCAAGTACGGAAAGCCGGACTCGACCGAGACGCACCCGAGCGGCGGCAACTACGAGCGGCCCATTGAAGAAGGCGGCGGCGAAACGTCGACATTCCCGTTTGAGACGTGGCACTACCGGTATCTGGAAGGAATCGGCGAGAACATCGATATCGAGTTTGTTGACTCGTGCATGTGCGGCGACTACCACATGACGATCGACCGCTCAGAGAAGGACGCTCTGCTGCATGTTCCGAACGCCGGCCAGACGCTCTACGAGCAGATGGGCATGGCGAAGAAGGCGGACCGGTTCAAGGGCGGGATGGAAGATCTGGGGCCGGGGCCGGATTCGTCGAGCAACCAGAGCAAGGAATTCGATCGCATCGAACTGTACGCGAAGCTGGAAGCGCCGCCGGACATCAAGTTCAAGGACCTGAGCCTGGCGGAGTTTCTGTCGAGCCACAAGATTCTGACCGGGCCGCTGTTCCCGTTTGAAGTGCGGACGGACTTCGTGAAGGTGACCGACGACACGGTGCTGGTGCCGATCACGCTGCAGATCAGGAATCGCGACATCACCTTCAACACCAAGGACGGCGTTTCGAAGGGGGATGTGAGCATCATCGGGCGGATCTCGACGATCACGGACCGGGTGGTGCAGAGCTTTGAGGATCCGGTGCAGGCGGGGCCGTATCCGTCAGAACTATTGCCGCGGGAGATGGAAGGGTCTTCGCTTTACTGGAAGGCGTTTCCGCTGCGGCCGGGGCGTTACCGGATCGACATTGCCATTAAGGACGTGAACAATCCGGACCACGTTGGGGTCTGGGCCCAGGGGATCACGGTGCCGCGGTATGACGACGATCATCTGTCGACGTCTTCGCTGATTCTGGCGGACAAGATGGAGCGGGTGCCGTCGAAGGACATCGGAGCGGGGAACTTCATTATCGGCAACACGTTTGTGCGGCCGCGGGTAACGACAAATCCGGCAGCGCCGGCGATGTTCCACCGGAACCAGAATCTAAACTTCTGGATGCAGGTTTATAATCTCGGACTGGACGAGAAGAGCAAGCAGAATAACGCGAAGATCGTCTACCAGATCCTGAATGCGACAACGAACAAGTCGATACTGGATACGACAGAGGATTCGAAGAAGCTGAGCCCGAATTCGGACCAGCTGACGCTTGAGAAGTCTCTCCCCCTTGCAAGTCTGGAGCCTGGGAAGTATATCGTGAAGATCAGCGTGGCTGATGGTGTAACGCAACAGCAGATTGCACAGTCCGCGCCGTTTACGGTGGAATAGGAACCAGAAAGTTTTCGGGACCCCCAAACCCGGAGATTAGGCGCTTCAGTGGTCGCAAGAGCCACGAGGCAAGGAAAGTTTTAGGGAGTAGCGCCAGGAGCAAGACACTTACTGAATCAGTGAGCCGCCGTCCCTCCATTTCCGTGCCGATGTTGATTACGCTGGCCGTGCTGTGCGCGGCCGCGGCGCAGTTGAGCGCGCAACAGAGTAACAGCCTGAGTGGAGTGATTCGCGACAGCCGCGGGGCACCGCAGGCGGGCGCGGTGGTGGAGTTGTTGCGGCCGGACTTCTCCGTGATCAGCGAAGTATTCACCGACGAGCGCGGGCGCTATCGGATCGAGGGCCTGATTCCGGGCGTGTACGAAGTGAAGGTGTCGGGAGCGATGTTCCTGCCGACGCTGCGCGAAAACCTGGAAGTGCTGAGCGGGACCAGGCTGGTCGTGAACCTTACGCTGAATACGCTGTACGAAGCGTTCCGCTGGCTGCCGGCGAAGCCGCGTCAGGCCGATGAGCCAAAGGATGACTGGACCTGGACGCTGCGGCTTTCGGCGAACCGGCCGTTGCTGCGGTTGCTCGAAGATGGACCGCTGGTGGTGGTATCGAATGGCGATGGCACAGCGCCGGAGCTGAAGGCGCGCGTGACGGTGCGGGGCGGCGAGAGCGGGTTTGGCGACGGCGGTCTGCACAATGATTTCGAAATGGAGCGGTCGCCGGACGAAGGGCGGGCGATGATCTTCCGGGCGGATCTGAGCCAGGGGAACCTGAGCCAGCCGGTGGATCCGGCGCTGAACGCGATGGTGGGCTACGAGCAGCAGCTGGCGCTGGGGCGGACGTTCCGCGGAGTGGCCGCGGTGGAGACGCGGCCCGATATCGCCGGCGGACCGGATAGCCAGGGTTTGCAGGCCGTTGAAATGCGCAGCGCCGAGTCGATGAGTTTTGGACCGGCGGTACAGGCAGAATTTGGCGACGAGACAGCGGCGATCCACTTAGGACAGACCCTGCTGGCGAACCATCCATTCGCCGGGGTGACAGTGCATCACGGCGCGACCTTTGTCTCGTATCGGGTATCGACGGCGCCGGGCATCCAGCAGGTGGAAGACCTGGACCGCGAGGCCACAGTGGAACCGAAGCTGGGCCAGCGCGATGGCAGGCTGGAGTTGGAGCAGGGTGTCCACCAGGAGCTTGCAGCGGGCCGGAACGACGGCAACACGCACGTGAAAGTCGCGATGTGGCACGAGAGTGTGGAGCATCCGGTAGTGACGGGCGGCGGGAATATTTCCGCGGCAGACTGGGCTGGCGGCAATCTGTTGTACGACGCGACGAGCGATCTGCTGCGCGTGAGCGGCGAGAGCTACACCGGCAACGGTATCCTGAGCCGGGTGGAGCAGCGGGTGAACGGCAGCACCTGGATTTCGTTTGAAGTTGCGCTGGGCGATGCGCTGGCGATGACCGAGGCGGCCCCTGCCACCTACAATCTGGATGAGGCGCTGGACAAAATGAAGGCGCACGAGACGCCGATGATTGGCGCGGGGGCGCGAGGCAAGGTTGCGGCGACCGGCATGCAGTGGCAGGCTTCGTATCGCTGGCAAAATCCACGGACGCTGACGCCGGTGAACGCATTTGCGAGCGGCAATGCTGCGCCGTATCTGAGCTTCCTGGTGCGGCAGCCGATCCGGTACCGGCGCATGATTCCGAACGGGGTCGAGGCGCTGGTGGACGTGCGGAATCTGCTGGCCGAGGGATACAGGCCTTTCGTCTCGAGCGATGGCAGCACGCTCTATTTTGCGGAAGCGGCGCGTTGCGTGCAGGGCGGACTTTCGTTCACGTTCTAACGGCGCTGCGCGCGGCTGAATCCTGTTGCAATGTGGGGTTTGCGAGTCGCACTGGACGTGTGTTCGGAGCGCGAGAAGCGGCGATTCTGCATGCTATAGTGAGAAGAGGAACGGCGAAGGATTGCTTTGTCTGCGGGGCCACCCGCGAGCGCCGAACCCGAGTGGACGCGTAGCTCAATTGGCAGAGCATTCGACTCTTAATCGACAGGTTGAAGGTTCGATTCCTTCCGCGTCCACCATGTGACTTTTCATTTCAGAATCCTGGCTTCGAGGTCCTTCGACTCGCGAGGGCTCGCTCAGGATTTCGCCTGCGGGCTCGGACGCCCGCAAAGCGGCTCAAGTTCGATTCCTTCCGCGTCCACCAGTGACTTTCATTTTCAGAATCCTGGCTTCGAGGTCCTTCGACTCGCGGAGGCTCGCTCAGGATTTCGCCTGCTGGTCGAACGCCCGCAATGCGGCTCAAGTTTATCGACGGAGAATCTGAAACGCGATTGAGGCGCAGGCGAGAAGCAGTGCCAGCCACGCTGCCGCCACGACCGCTCTTGAACTTCTGCGCTCAGAAATCGTGGCGACAACGGGAGAAGGGGGAACTAAATCGGCACGCGGCGTTTCAGACGGCGACGCAACGAAGGCCGCAATTGCTATTTCCTCAGTGTGGCTGAGGCTGAGAGCCCCTGGGACGGAAACGGAATCGAGTTCGAGACTGGGCTTGCCTTCCGGATCATGCACGACCTGGATACGTGTCGAATCGACATGAGTCAGGTGGGCATGGGCTTTGCGCAGGGCCTCCTTGGCGCACCATGCCGCCGCCAAACTCGCCCTGGGTTGGGGCTGCAGCAGCGCGTATGCAATCTCCTGTGAGGTAAACATGCGGCGGTAGAACTCGTCTTCCCAGTAATCGGCGACAGTGGGCAAAGAAGCAATCAATTCAATGTCGATGCCGACGGCGATCCCGTTTCCAGGGGAGAGG
Source organism: uncultured Acidobacteriaceae bacterium (assembly GCA_963705765.1). Classification (GTDB taxonomy): domain Bacteria; phylum Acidobacteriota; class Terriglobia; order Terriglobales; family Acidobacteriaceae; genus Palsa-343. Next base: position 53,531 of record CAVPKU010000028.1, read on the forward strand.
ACAGGAGACGGCAGATCGCGATGATTCCCATCATTCACGGGAGGGGAGTCTCCCCGGCCCAATGCAACCTGCAAGTCCCCATAGGTGGTGGCGCGATAAATGGCCGGACTGGAGATTCCCAGTCTGGTGCGGACGGCGGCGTCCAGTCTGGCGCGCCCCAGCGATCCGCCGAGTATGTCAGCCAAAGAAGTTGCAGAGTGGATCCGTTCACGGTCAACTCGCGCCACAGCGGCGACGATCTCCTTCAACTCTTCTTCAGTCATGCATTAGTACCCCGCCGCGCATAAAGTGCAGATGTAACCCTCAGGGATCGCCGATCGAAGAAGATAGTGGTTTGAGGAGGACAGTTCTGCACCGCTTCGGCCGCAACGCGAACAGGCGAGGATCGCGGAAGAGTCCTGAACCGTGTCTTCATAACCACGGAGCCGTTCCTTCAGGTCGCTGAGGAAGAGGGCTGCGGTACGCCCGTTGGTCAGCTGGTGATCGAAGGTCAGGGTCAGCGTATACGCACCGTAGCTGCCATCTGGTGCGTATTGCTCGGCACTAACGCCCAGAATACCTCCCTGGTTCTCACTGATGAGAGGAAGAAAATCGCTAACCCCTACACCGGAAAGATCGCTGATCGTAAAGGTCGAGTTGGCGATCTGTGCCGGTGTCAGCTTATCGCTGATATAGGCCACGGTGAGGTCACGGAGTTGGGCTGTGATGTCCTGAAGAGAGCGCGTGTCGCACTCGGAAATGACGGCGACCTTGAGCCCGCGCCCGTCGTCCATCGCGTAACCTACATTGATCTGGTCATATTGCAGCATCCGATTATCGTGAAAGGTTGCGTTCAGCGAAGGATACTTCCGGAGCAGCCGGCTCACTTCGCAGATAATGACAGCCGAAGCGCTGCCTCCGGGCATTCGCGTTTCGATAATGCGATGCAATCCCCGGGTAAAACAAGTGACGGATACCGCGCTGGAGACAGCATTGCGCACGCCCGCGGACAGAGCGGCGGCTTCCCTGCGCTTCATTTTCGAGAGCGGTACCTCGCGGTAGGATTGGGTGATCGGAGCGGAGGCGGCTCCCGAGGATACGGTCGCGGCCGGTTGCGGATCCGGTTCCGATTCCGCAGACGGAGGGTTCAGCCGATCGAGGACATCCTGTTTGCGCACGACCGACAACCCGGCGAAATCGGCAGCGGTCAAACCGTTCTTTTCCATCATGCGCGCAGCCAGAGGCGAAAACCTCTGCCGGTATTGAGTCGAGGTTCGGAACTGCTGGGAAAGATCGGCGGCAGAAGCGCGGCCGTTTGTATCGCGAGCAACTTTCACCGCGCCGGAGGTTGATGTTTCCTTCAAGCCTTGCGGAGCAATCGCACGCGCAGGAGCGGTGGATGGCGCGCCGGTCTCCGGAGCCTGTTCCAGAATATGGCCGATAGCCGACATCACCGGAACTTCGGCGCCCTCCGGGTATTCCTGGGCGAGGTAGCCAGCTACCGGAGCATGGACCTCGACGTTCGCCTTGCTGGTTTCAATTTCAGCCAGCAAAACGCCGGTCTCGACCCTGTCCCCATGCTGTCGAAACCATCGGACGAGGGTGACCGCTTCGTCGTTCACATTCTCCCGTTCCAGGACCACGGGAACTGACGCCGTCATTGAAGGAGCTCCAGCAGATCAGCCACGATCCGATCCGACGTGGGAAGAACGGCCATTTCGAGCGGCTTGGCTGAAGGAATGTGCTGGTGCAGCGAATAGACGCGGCGCATCGAGAGGGCAGGGTCCATCTCACAGAACGACGCCATCAACTCCGCGGTATATCCGCAGAAGCCATGTCCCTCTTCCACAAGAAGCAACTTGCCGCTTCGTTGTGCGATGGGAAGGATCGTCCTCTTCTGCAAAGGATACAGCTGCATCAGGCAAAGAATTTCAGCAACGATGTCGGACTCTGTGAACAGCTGTTCGACCGCCTTCTCCACCTCGGGCAGCATTCCTCCGTAGCACACAATTGTCGCATCCGGACGACCTTCGGCTCTCATGTAGCTAACGGGAAAATCGTGACCGCTGTGGAACCATTTGAAGCCTTCCAGGGCATCGGGAGAGACTTTGTCGGCATACAGAACCTTGTTCTCGATCACGATGGTGGGCAGAGGCGGGACGGCATCGCTGAGAAGCCTTTCGTAAACGACAGCAGGATCGAAGCGGTGATGCAGAGCGATTACGCGGGTATCCGGAATGCCCAGCAGGTGCTTCTCAAGCGACTGGCTGTGAGTTGGACCGTACCCGCGCCTGCCACCCATGGGAGTGCGCAGAACCATGGAATTCGTCACCTGACCTGCATACATGTACGCGAACTTAGCCGCATGATTCACGATCTGATCCGAAGCCAGCATGACAAAGTCGCCGAACATCACTTCTACAACAGGGCGCATTCCTGCCAGTGAAAGTCCATTGGCGATACCGGTGATGGCGAGTTCGCTGATAGGGGTATTCCGCACTCGCCCGGGGAAAAGCTGGCTCAGGTCTTTGGTGACCTTGAAAGCGCCCCCATACGGTCCTTCGATGTCTTCTCCAAGAAGGAAGGTCCGTTCGCTTCGCTCGAGGGCAGTCCGGAGACCCGCATAGATCCGATTAGACATGCGCTCACCGCCAGGGAAGGAGGTCTCTTCCCAGGCGGCAGCCGTTTCTGACGGCAGCGTTTCCAGTCCCGACGCCATCGGCGACAATTCCGCCTCCGCCACCGCGGCATCCAGCGTGTCCCGCAGTTCCTTTTCGAGCGGTCCCATCATTTCCGGAAAGCTCTGGCCCGCCAGGTGGAGCAGGTCACGTTCCCAATAGGAGGCGACTTCTGCCGGGTCCCGATTGTCGTCGCTTTTCGAATGCGCCATCAGGCGGAAGGTGTCGACGCGGAGGAACATCGGGCGTCGCTGCGAGCGGACAAAATCGACGGCCGATCCCATGGATAGGATCAGCTGCTCGGGATTCCAGGTGTCGGCGCGCAGGGTCTGAATTCCGAAAGCGGCAGCGCGTGCCTCAATGTCTCCACTAAGGGTCTGCGTCTGCGAGGTGCTCTGCGCGTACAGGTTGTTTTCATTGATGATCAGCAGAGGCAGTTCCCACACCGAGGCGAGGTTCATGGATTCGTACAGTGCGCCTTCGCCCAACGTTCCGTCGCCAACAAAAACCACTGTGATGGCTTCTTCTCGGCGCAATTGCATGGCCAGGGCAATCCCCGCGCTGACGGGAACAATGCCCCCCTGCACTCCGTTGCTGAAAACGTTGGCATCACAGATGTGCTGGCTGCCGCCCCGTCCGCGGCAGATGCCTGCTTCGCGCCCCATAATCTCGGCAAAGAGTCCCGTGTAGTTTCCGCTCCTGGCCAGGTAATGACCATGACAACGGTGGTTGCTGAAGACCACGTCTTCCGGCCGGAGGTGCTCGGCCAGCGCGACACCCGTCCATTCCTGTCCGATGCAGGTATGAACGGTGCCGAACAGGCGTCCCTCACCGAAGAGTTGCAGAAGACGTTGTTCAAACAGACGGATCCCCAGCGCCTTCCTGATCAATCGCGTTTCCGGCAGAGAGCAATTTATCAACGACGCGGGAAGCGCGATTCGGGGCGATGGGGAAGTGGTGGGAGCCATTCAAGACAGCAGCTGTAACGCTGATATCTTCTAATCATACCGCCTTCCCGGGCAGCTGGATCAATAGATTCTGTGCCTGCAAACCGATCCAGGAAGCCCGACGTCAGGATCGCCCGATCCGCGAGGACGCTTATTATTGAAGTCAATGAATGACAGAGGCAACGTTATCAACTTTGGCGTAATCGGTTATGGATATTGGGGCCCAAATATCGCACGCAACCTGATGGCTGTGGAGGGATCACGGGTACACGCCATTGCGGAGATAAACACATCGGCGCGTGCACGCGCACAGAAGGCTTATCCGGGCGTCAGGGTGACGGCTAATGCGTCGGAGGTCATCACGTCACCGGAGATCGATGCGATCGCAGTAGTTTCTCCTGTCTGGAGTCACTACGAACTGGCCAAGGCGGCGCTTGAAAATGGCAAGCATGTCTTTGTCGAAAAACCCTTCACCAGCACGATCGCGGAGGGCGAGGAACTGGTTAATCTCGGCTTGCAAAAGAACCTAAAAATCATGGTGGACCACACTTTTCTTTTTACCGGGGCCGTTCGACGCATCGCGCAGCTGATTAATGAGGGTACGCTGGGGAACCTGTACTATTACGATTCGACGCGGGTCAACCTGGGACTGTTTCAACATGACATCAACGTCCTGTGGGATCTCGCGCCTCATGATCTGTCGATCATGGGTCATCTGATCAAGTCCAGCCCGGAGGCGGTGGTCGCAACCGGCGAAAAGCATTTGAACGAGTATGAGGACGTGGCATACATGACCATCTACTTTCCGGACCGGGTCATCGCCCACATCAATGTCAACTGGCTGTCTCCAGTAAAGGTGAGGATGACACTAATTGGCGGCGAGAAACGCATGTTGGTGTGGAATGACCTTGAAGCTGATGAGAAGGTCAAGGTCTACGACAAGGGGGTGCAGATCACAAGCAGTGAAGGCATGTATGATCTCCTGGTCAATTACCGATCGGGTGACATGTGGTCTCCGCAAATCGAACAGGTTGAGGCGCTCCGTCTCGAGCTTTCCTATTTTGTGGAATGCATCACAACCGGAAAGGAACCATTTAACAATGGGTCCGCAGGGCTAACGGTGGTGAAAATGCTTGAAGCGGCCAGTCAGTCGCTCAGCAAGAAGGGTTCCCTTGTCTATCTATGAAGTCTTATAACTGCATCTCAGATAACGTGAAGCTCGGCAAAGACGTAAGGCCGGCTAAGTTCACTAATCTTTACGGATGCGAGGTTGGAGACGAGACCACAATTGGTCGTTCGTGGAGACCCAGGCAAGCTGATCAGCACCCGGAGCAACTGGCGCGGGTTGCGCAAGAGACGCTCGCCTTTGTCATTCCACACCCACGCAAGTCCGTCGGCGCGACGCCGATCACTCATGCTGCTCAATGACGGACCTGCCTTTGCGTTGTCTTCAATCGCTCAGCGGCTCTGCTCGTGGCCATTGAAGGTTGGCTATGAGTGCCCTGCTCCACCTCTTTGCGAAAAGTGAATCGCAGTTGCTTCGCTCAGATCACCACGGCAACTGGCGCCCGTGCCGAACCGTTATGATGCGAGAGTGACTGGTTTCCAAACATGGCGGTTTTCATCATAAGACCGCAGATGGATGAGGGGAGCGTTGGCGCGGCAATCGCCGCAGTCCGCGCCGGAATTCACGAATGACGGAGACGACGGGTTCATATCGCCGCATTCTGAAGAATTCGTCGATCATTGGGGGATCTTCGGTCGCGAATGTCGGCATCGGCCTGATCCGAACCAAAGTTCTTGCCCTGTTGCTGGGACCCATGGGAGTGGGGATAGCCAGCCTGTACGTCGGGTTTCTCAATACCGCCGGAACGCTCGCGACGATGGGTTTGGGAACCGTCGGCACTCGCCAGATTGCCGAATCGTTCAGCAAAGACGACGCGCGAGCCGTCGCTGTGGCTCGACGTGCGATGTTCTGGGGCACTATGGTCCTGGCGGGCGCGGCGATGCTGGCCGTTTGGTCCCTGCGTTCTGTATTGGCGGTTTGGATTCTTGGCAATAGTTCTTACGCATCCGCCATAGGCTGGCTGGCCATCGGGGTGGGCATGTTGGTGGCCGCAGCATCACAATCGGCATTGCTGCAGGGAATGTATCGGATTGGGGATCTGGCCCGCGTCACCATCTGGGCCGCGATCCTCAATGCCGCTCTTGGAATCGCGTTTCTCTGGAAATGGGGCCAGCACGGTCTTATCGGATATGTCATTGTCGGCCCGGCAGCCACTTTCGCGGTTGGTCACTTTTATGTTTCGAGGCTGCCAAAGGCGCGAAAATACGCCATTGCCTGGCCTGAAGTCACCCGGGAGTGGTCTGCTCTGTTGCGCCTGGGGGTTGCCTATGTCGGCGCCGGATTGTCCCTCACCCTGACGCAGCTCTGGATTCGCATCTTTCTCAGCAAAGCTCTGGGCCGCGCGCCGCTGGGACAGTATCAGTCAGCCTGGACCATCTCGATGTATTACATATCGTTCATCCTTACCGCCATGGCAACCGACTATTATCCGCGACTGACGGCGGTTATCCACGACCATGACCGTGCCCGCCGCCTGGTGAACGAACAGAGTGAAATTGCTCTGCTGCTCAGCGCCCCTGTCTTCGTGGGAATGATGGCCGCCGCTCCCTGGGTCATGCATTTGCTTTATTCAGCACAGTTCGCACCGGCAGTGGTTCTGCTGCGATGGCAGGTGCTGGGGGATGTGCTGAAGGTCGCCAGTTGGCCACTCAGTTTCATTATCCTCGCAGCCGGGGACGGTAAGACCTACTTCTGGGCGGAATGCGCTACCAACCTGCTAACTGCGATTCTGATCATTACACTCGCCCCCGTCGTCGGTCTGCGTATCACAGGAATCGCCTATCTCGCAACCTACCTTTTCTACCTTCCTCTTGTCTTCTTACTGGCTCGCAAGCGAATTACATTCAGCTGGTCGCACTCCGTATACGCTCTCGTGGCCGGCGCTTTTGTGGCTTGCGTCGCGGTCTGGGGCCTGGCCGTCTTCCTGGGCCGCTGGGGTATGCTCATCGGTGTCGCATTCGCTGTGTGGCTGGCTATCTTTGCACTTGGCAGGATTGCCCATATGAGCGCACTTACCGGTCCCATTGGCCGGCTCGGTGAAATCGCGCGTCGATGGACGCACTGGAGACAAGCATGAGCGCGACGCGATTGCCGACAGACAAGCCTTTGGTTTCGGTTCTCGTTCCTTCCTTTAATCAGGAAAAGTATGTTGTCGACTGTCTGGAGTCGATCCGCAATCTGGATTATCCGAATCTGGAGCTGATCGTCAGCGATGATGCCTCTCGCGATGACACCTTCGAAGTTGCAAATCAGTGGATCGAGGAGCACCGTGAACGTTTCGTCCGCGCCGTTGCCGTTCGCCAGCCCGTAAATCTCGGCATCGTTCGCCATTTCCAGTACCTCTTCGATCAGGCGGAGGGCGAGTTTCTGGCATATCTTGCTGCGGATGATTGTCTGGTCCCTAACTCGATCCGTAGCCGCCTGCAGGTTCTCCAGCAAGATCGCTCCATCGACGCAGTTTTTGGCAATGCGCAGCAGATTCAGGAAGATGGAAATGTGCTGAAACCGCAGTTCATCCCCCCCCACCTTGCGGCACAGCTTTCCGACAGACGCCTCCTGCTTTCGAGCCTGATCCTTAACTGGCGTGTTCCAGGCCCTGTAATGATGTTGAGGCGGGAAGCCACCCTGCGCGACGGGAGCCTTGGGCGTCTGCCAGAAGATCTCCAAGGAGAGGACGCCTACATCTATATACGACTTGCCGCACTCCGCAAACTGAGATTTATTAATGAGGTTGTCGCAAAGTGGAGGTTTGTTCCGGGCAGTTCGTCCAACCCAGTACAGAGGAATCAATTTAACCGTCGCTATACGATGGACAGCGATCGCCGCCTTCGACCTATGTTGCGCGGGCTCGACCGTCTCGGGCTCAATCTCCGAATCGCGGACAGTGAGGCGGCGCTGAATCCAGGCTCGCGCGTCCTCTGGAAAAGAATCTTCTTCCGCACCATGATCGTGCAGCTCCGATTTTTACTACGTCTTCGCGCTCTGCCAAGCCGCAAAGCGTAGTTCTTACGCAGTGCTATACATCAGATGGATGATCAGGACCAAGCCTCAGGGTCATTTCGTTTGGTAAACCTGCAGGAGACGGGCGGGATTGCCGCGGATGATGCCGTAATCGGGCACATCGCGATCCACGACCGTGAGCGCACCGATAACAGCATACTTGCCGATTCTCACGTTAGGCAGGATCACGCTGCCATATCCAATCAAAGAGCCTTCGCCAATCAGGACGAAGGAGTCTTCATCCCGCAGTCGCGTCACAATGGGTTCGTTGTTTTCCGGGTCGTCAAAGGGATGCGTCGTATCAAGAATGCAGCAGTTGGCAGAAATCGAAACGCGATCGCCGATATAGATTCTCGATTGACAAACAATATGCGCGTTCTGCTCAATGCTTACGTTGTTTCCAATGCGGAGCTCTGGTCGTCGATGAGGGAAGGGGTCAATCGCTTCCAAACGCGCGCCATGACGTATTATGACACCGTGCCCCAAATGCATGAACTGAGGATTGCCCAACAGCAGTGGCGTGCCAATCATGCAGCCGCGGCCCATGCTCCCAAAAACCCAACGATAAAACAACGTCGTCCTGACCCTGGCTACGGCTATGGAAAGCTTCTGGAACTTCCCGTAGAGCGGGAGCCGTAAAAATTTGGACCACTTCTTTGCCGTGGACATTGCGATCATCCTCTTGTGTCTTTTTCCATTCTGAAGGACATTGAGGCCCCGGAACGCGGGCATTGGGGGTTGCGGTTTTCGGATGGGGGGAAGGGTTAATGGTTTCGAAGCGTGCTACCTTTCTGACAGACATCCCCTCCCTCAGGAGGAGGCGATGAGGATTGTTGATAAAGAGAGGCCGGCCGGTCAGACAGCGGTTTCTCAAGCTCAGAAACTTTTGCTCCAGAAAATCCATCGGCACGAGTTTATCCTAAGTACTGACTGCCGCACACCTTCGCCGAAGGCTGTATCTCTATATACTCCGGCGCTACTTGACCCACCGACGCATGTTCCCAGGTAGATCTCATGCTGCAGTTTTTGGCGCTTCTCGCAGATCACCCGGTTTCATACCTGGCATGTATTGCTGTGTCGTTTTGCAGCGTACTCTTCCTGTTCCGTCGATACTTCTTTTCGTTTATCGATCCTCTTTTTTTCTTTTTGGCAGTCAATGAGTCCATGTGCATTACGGATGTCTTTTTCATGTGGTATTACGGGATGGCCACTCCACATGTTGCACTGAATTATGCGATGACTGAAACCGCGTTATTCCTTGGCGTGCTGCAGTTCAGGGCTCCCGGGCTGCGTAATCCTCCTCCGCCTGCGTCGACGGCTGCCACAAACGCGCTGCGCGTTCTGTACTGGGTGGCGCTCCCCCTTTTTGTTGGCTTGAACCTTCTGATCTACGTTGAGAGAGGAATACCGCTTCTGCAGGAGACGCGCCTGGTCATCTACCGCGGCTCAGGCTGGGGTAGTTTAGACCGCGCTTTTGATGTTCTGAGCGTCGTTATTATCTACTACCTCATCGATGTGTTGCGGCGCAGGCGTTGGCGGTTCGCAGAATGGCTTTCGCTGGTTACTGTTGTCCTCATCGAGCTGATGAGTGGCGCCAAAATCGCTGTGCTTGAAATATTTTTTGTCGCAGGGCTCGCCAGCTACTATCTCGGGACGGCTGGGCAGTTGTTTTCGATTCGCTCGAAGTATTTTCGCGCTGGCGCAGTACTTGCTTCTTGTTCGGCAATCATAGTTATTGCTATACAGGGCCGAAACGGAACTGAGAGCGGCCCAGAATCCAATCCAATCGTAGCGCTGGGACTTCGACTCGTAAGCTGCGGCGACGCATTTATTTACGCTTATCCGAACAACTTTGTGCTGCATATTGATGGGAGCCACCCGGTTAAGGCGCTGCTGGCGGAATATCTCGCCTTCTTTCGTATTGTCGACGCACGGGATTTGCCAGTCCATATTGGCGTCCAGTTGTCCGAGTACTTCACCGGGCACGGGGAGGAGTTTCAGACTAATGCAAAGCATAACCTTTTTGGACTGGTTTATTTTGGGTATTGGGGAAGCATTCTCTACTCGTACCTGGTTGGCACTGTGATCGGCCTCGTTCGATGCGTGCTCTTAAGGGCGCGCCGTCGCAATTGGAGCGCTGGAATCGTATTCGTTCTACTCAGCCTCGGCACTATTCAACTCGTGAGTGAGCCGGATGTTCTAAATCGCTACGCAATCGATATCGCTCTGGTCTTTCTCCCCCTTGCGGGATTGGCAACCGGGATCACGTTTGCCGTGAGACAAGGTGCTTCCCTTAGCACAACGCCAAGAGCCGCTTCGCGCGACCAGCCGGCGTAGCGTCTTCAGGGTTTAGCGTCTTCGTTGCTTGCCCGCATACGCTTTCCCTCTTTCCAGGCCGATAGTCTGATGCGAAACCTCTTGCCCACAGGGTCGGGACGGAAACAGGAAAGGCGAAAATAGAGCTCATATACCAGCTTCGGCAAGAAAGCCTGTAAACGAGGGATGTTCTTGACGATGAAGTAGGCTCTATTACGGGTAACGTAATGAAGAGAGAATTGAGAAAAGGCCGAACCAGTCAGGCTTGACACCTTATGCCATAACTTAGCCTTCGGAATATACCATAGCGATACATCCAACTTTAAGCAGCGATATAAGAAATCCGTGTCGTCGATATAGACGAAGTATCGGCTGTCCATTAACCCGACACGATCAAAGACTCCCGCTCGGATCAAAAGACAGCAGGTAGGGACACTATCCACCCTCCGTGGCTGATCAAATTGTCCTCTGTCTTCCTCGTCAGGACCGAAAAACTGTGTGCGATAGGCGAACCATGGCTGGAAGTACCCTCCAGCGCACTGGATGCGGGTCGGTCGATCGTAGTAATACATTTTGGGGACTGTCATTTCGCAACCATGCTGCTCAAGTCCGGCGTAGAGGTTATCGAGAAGGTCAGGAGGAAAGGCGGTGTCGTTATTGAGGAGAAGAACGCAGTCGCAACTATCGGCCAGCGCCGCGCGAATTCCCTGATTGTTGCCCTCCGCAACACCGAGATTCTCGTCGTTCGCGATGGCAACGATCGGCAGATCATTTCGACTCCGCACCATTTCCAGAGTTTTGTCTTTCGACGAATTGTCGACGACATAGAGAATGAAATTTCGCCACGTTTGTGCGGAGAGAGAGTCAAAAAACTCGGGAAGCACAATTTCGCTGTTGTAAGTAACGGTTACGATGCCAATCCGTACTGTCTCAGAGGGTTTGGCTTCAGTCACGGAGCAGGCCCCTCGTACGCATCTCGGTGAGGGATTTTTCGTACCCATCGACGGAAGCCTCAGTCAGTTTGGTCCAGTTGAGGAACTCCCCGAGTCCGTCATCAAAGCTCCACGCCGGCTGGTAGTGGAGCAGCTTCCGTGCCAGGCTTAAATCGGCGAACCCGTGGCGAATATCCCCCTCGCGGAAGGCACCGGTAACACTAACCGCCGATCGGCCCCCAAACCAGTTGTTGATTTTCGTCGCTACTTCAAGAACGGTGGTGCGGGTTCCGGAGCCGACGTTCACGGAGTGGCAACCTTCGACAGGAGCAAGGACTGCCTCTTCCGTGGCTGCGACAACGTCGTCGATGAAAACGAAGTCCCGACTCTCCTGGCCATCTTCGAACACGCGAATGGGATTGCCCATGCGGGCGAGATTGGAAAAGATGGCCAGGATCCCGGTGTAGGGGTTAGTGAGAGACTGACCCGGCCCGTAGACATTCTGGTAACGCAACGCGACCGTGGGTATCCCAAGCACCTCGCCAAAAAGAAGCGCCATTTGTTCCTGGGTCAGCTTGGTCAACCCGTAGAAGGAGGAAGGTTGTGCAGGTGCGCATTCCGGCGTTGGGGCGGGCGAGCACGCCTCTCCGCAGACAGGGCAGAACGGATCGAACAGTCCGGACTGCTTCTCTGCGGAAGATCGCGATTTCGGATAAACCAGCCTATGCTGGGAGCAGTGATATGCGCCTTCGCCATAGATAGCCCGGGACGATGCGATGACGAATCGGTCGATTTTGCGGCTGGCTTTGCCAATCAACTCGAACAACTGCGCTGTACCCTGCAGATTGGTCCGCGAATAGCGAGCCACCTCGTACATGGACTGGCCGGTACCGGTTTCCGCCGCCAGATGAACAACCCGGTCGGCGCCTTCCAGGGCAGCCGCTACCGCATCTGCGTCCGCCACGTCACCCACGATCATCTTCACACGATCAGCAAGAACTGACGGAAGCGTCCGTGATCCACTGTGGACCTGTGGATTGAAGTTATCCAGGAGCGAAACGGAGAGCCCTCTTGCGAGGAGAGACTGGGCGAGATGTTGCCCAATGAAACCCGCTCCCCCTGTGATCAGTACTCTCATGAAATTTGGCCTTGCGAACATTTTAGTGGACTCGCGGACCCACGCAAGAACCCATAATGGGGAGATGCCTTCAGGAATCAAAGCCCAATCCATCGGCTTGACTTGCGTATGCCTCCTTATAATAAGGGTTGTGAATCGGGGCATGTCTTCGAGTTGCGAAGGACCAAAACAATGCAAGCGGTTCTGAGAGCGTTGGCCGTCCATTTGCCAAGCGGCCGGCTGACAAATGAGCAGTTGCAGGCGGAACATCCGGACTGGAACATTGCGCAGCTTGCAGAGAAAATTGGAATTGACGAGCGCCCCGTTGCCACCGAGGCCGAGACTGCCGGCGATCTTGCATATGCAGCGGGAAATAAATTACTGGGTCAATGCGGGATAGATCGCGGTTCCATTGACTTTCTTCTGTATTGCACACAGAGCCCCGACGTCACAATCCCTGCTAATGCATGTGTTTTGCACCGCCGACTCGGTCTTCGCGACAATTGCGCGGCAATCGACATCAACCAGGCATGCTCAGGATATGTTTATGGCCTGCATCTGGCCAGATCGCTCGTGCTTTCAGGTAGTTCACGTAACGTCTTGTTGATCACGGCAGAAACCTACAGTAAGTACATCGATCCCGGGGATCGCACGACGCGGCCGCTCTTTGGAGATGCAGCAAGCGCCTCCCTTATTTCGGCCGAAGGCCCCGGAGCAATCATCGGCAATGGCTGTCTTGGGACCGACGGAAGCGGGGCGTCGAGTCTGACAGTGGCGCGCAGTTGGGATGGGAACTCTGCCGACGGTGTAGGTAGCCCGAACCTCAGCACATTCCAACGCCAGCACGGAACTCTGCGCATGAATGGGTACGCGCTCCTGCAGTTTGCCCTGCGAAGGGTACCTGAGGTTGTGGCACAGACACTCGCCGCCAACGGCCTGGCGATGGCGGATGTGAGCTGGTTTGTTCTGCACCAAGCCAATCGCTTTATGAATGAGCACCTGCGGGAGAAGTTGGGGATAGAGGCGGGGCGAGTTCCAGAGTTCGTTCGATCGGTTGGAAATACTGTTAGCAACACGATTCCGATTGTTCTGGTGGAGTGGAAAGATCGATTTCGTCCTGGCGACAAGACCATGGTGATCGGATTCGGGGCCGGCTATTCGTGGGGGCGTGCGTTCTGGACTGGGGACCTGTGCTTGTGGCGTGAGAGAGTCGAAACCAGCACCAGGGCAACGCACTGATGATCCCCGAACCACCCTGGTCGATGGCAGGCAGAGTTGATCAGGCTTTCGCAGGAACCTGGAGGAATTGGCCGCCTTCGCGGGGAAGAAGGCTGGCGCGGAAAAAGAAGAGAGGTTGCTCTTTATACCTTATCGGTGACCAGGATCTCGGTGACATTCCAGGGTGAAAGCCTGGCCTCTGTCCGGCGGGCGCCCGCTGCAAGGAGGCGACGTGGCATATCGCCCCTGGGAAAAAAGCGAGAGAGGGCGAAGGGCTTCATCCAGCGGGAGAAGACGTCGAGAAGTTGGGGCGGCAAGCCGTCTGCGGTGGTGCGAAGTTTGACTGCGAAGGCGCCACGGGCGGCACACCAAAGGAAGAGGGATTCGAGGGCCTGTTCGAGGAGCTCAGGGCGCGGGGGGAAGAGGTAGAAGTCGGACAGGGAAAGCACCAGGGGATCGGCGGTGGAGGTGGTGAGGATGAAGTAGGCGGCGGATCCGTCGGACCAGGAGCAGGTGAGAGTAGAGCCGGTGAATCCCGGGCGATTCCAGAAGCGCCAGGCGAGGTCGGCGGGATCGCGGCGCGGTGCCATACCGGCGGTGGCGCGGGCTTCAGTCCAGAAACGTGCGAAGAAGCTTGATCCGAGCGCCTGGGCCGGAGTGTATTCGACAAAATCGACAGACGAAGTTCGCGCGGGAGGGGTAGTGGCGGCCAAGGTCCTGGAGAGGCGCTGGCCGGCCTCCCGGGAGAGTTTTCCGATGAGAGCCGCGGTGAGGCGGGGGATAAAGTGGAGGGGCTGGAGGCCGCGCTCGAGCCACAGCCAGGGGCCGAAATTCTGGTAACCGAGAGCGCCGCGCAGGCGCGCGGTGCCCGCTGCGTTGGAGTAAACGGCATCGAAGCGGCGAGCGGCCTCGGCAAGGCATTCCTGCTCGAAGCGAAGATAAAGGAAGCGGTCGCGGTACTCAGGAAAAAGGAAGGGGTTCATGGTCTTGCCGCAGAGCCACTCCTCGGCGCCGCAGGTGAAACGGACGGGGCAGAGGCCATGGTGGCCAACGATCTTCCACGGTCGGCTTCGCGGGCTTCGACGATCCAACTCGCTGCGTCGCCGCCTGGCGCGCCGTGCCAGATCCAAAGCATGTGTTCGAGGGAGCGGGGGGGCGGCGGTAACAGGGTGTGGATGAACCGGCAGAAGGCTTCGTTAAAGACGGGCTCGTCGGAGGGCTCCATGGGGGGCGGCAAGGTGGCTCGCGCCGACAGCTCCGGTAAAGTACGCTCCATTCCTTCCAATGGTGTTGAGGCTGCCCACTTCCTCCTCGGAAGGCGTTATGCCAAATGCGTTTTCAACCGCGAAGATGATATTGAAGAAATCGAGCGAGTCCGCACGATGGCGAAAGGAGTGGTCCATGAATTTGGCGAAGTCGACGCCGGTATCAATGCCGGAAATGAGGCGGCGCAATTCGTCAGGCGACGGGGCTACGGTACTCGGCGCAGCAAGATGCGGAGCAGGCGGGGGTAGATCGGACATGGGACACCATCTTCGTTCTGCAGGTATCGAGGAACATGGTGAGCCAGGCGCTTCACGCAGCCCGCGATCACCCTGCGTTGATAGCTGATCGGTGTGTGGCTTTTTACTCTATCATTGGTGATATGGATTTGCATGTTACTTTCGTTTCCAGGGCGCAGGCCGATGGGTCCTTTCACGCTGGATTTGCCCTTTAAGGGGTCTCGTAACTATCTTCATTCGACGAATATCTTTTCTGCTTTGGAGAAGATAGGCAGCGAAAATTTCGATGATGAAACCTTCCTGCGGTCTCTGACTCTGCGCAGGCAGATAACGCATGCAATTCTTGTCGTATTCGAGCGGCCGCCTGGTGCGGCGGGATCGTTTGTAATCCAGACGCGAACAGAACAGGTTATGGGGTGGCTGGTGGAGTCCGATCTGCCGGTCTCGCGCGGGGTGCCCTTCGATTCGTCTCCACTCAAGGCAATTGCGGTGGTGGGCGATGGGACGGTTCTGTTGGATCGTCCCGTGGCGGGGCATACGTTGATCGACGTGGTCGTCGGACTGATGAAGAAGCTCACAGAACAATTGCCAGGGGCTGGAGGTTCGGGGCAGTGGTGGCTGTGCCAACTCGACCTGGAGGGGCCACTGCAGGAAGTTTATCCAATCGAGGTGCGTATCCGGCGGGTTGTGGGAGATCAATGCCTTCTGGTGGACCTGATGCAGGGCGGGCAGCGCATTCGGTCAATCCGCTCCATCTGGGCTTACGGAGTTCGCGAGGATTCGGCAAGTCAGACGGGCTGACAACGGCTGGGCTCCATCGGCATTTGGTACGGGGCGGCGTCTATAATGTTAGAAAGTCTTCTCCGTGATCGCAGTGCGGTTATGCATTCACTTCAGATGAATCGGTGTGCATGAGAATTTGTCTTGATCTATTTTGGGGTTGAGACGCGACCGATGACCGGGATTTCACAAGATGAATGATGTGCAAGGTGGCGAGGGAGCCGTGAGCCAACCGCCGCGGATCGCGTATGACGCTCGGCTGGGTCTGGGAAACTACCGTGGAATGGGGCGCTTTCTTCGCCAGCTGATCGCAGGCCGGGAGCAGGATTTTCTCGGATTTTGTGCGACGGGAGAACAGGACGCGTCGCTAAATCTAGTAAGTCAGGGCATAGGGTCTATCCTCTGTGGGAACAAATTTCAATTCCCAGGCTGGTGCGGGATTACAGGATCGATACGTTTATCGCTCCTTTTAATACGGCCCCTCTTCGCTTACCACCCGCGGTCAAGCTGGCGGTTGTGGTTTACGATCTGATTTTTATGGACAAGCTGCCACTGTCCCATTCCCTTTATCAGAATGCGGGTCGTCTGTATCGTCGGTTCGTGGTTCCGCGGGCGATCCAACGAGCGTCCGTGGTGATCACCGTGTCCGAGTACACAGCTGCCCAATTGAAGTCGCGATTGATGCTGGACGCCAGCCGAGTCCGCGTCATTCCTGTCAGCCTCGGGGACGAATGGTTCTCAGAGCGATTCGCTTCGTCGACCGATGATCGTTACGTGTTTGCTGTAGCCGGAGAGGCTCCAGAGTTGAGAGCCTGAGCGGGCGATGGGTGCCTTTGCGCAATGCCGCAGGCTCAGCGGGATCAATCTTCGTATGAAAGTGGCTGGCGTAAAGCCGAAGTATCATCCAAAGTTTCGAGAAATGGCTCGCATGCTGGGAGTGGCGGAATGCGTGGAATTCCTCTCTTATCTCCGGAGTCGCAACTGCGTGTATTTTATCAAAACGCGGAAGTTTTCATGATGCCGTCTTTATAGAGAGAATAGGAATTCCGGTTTTGGAGGCTATGGCCGCGGGGCTACCCGTTGTCGTCAGTTCAGCCTCGTCTCTGCCAGAGGTCGCCGGCGATGCTGCGAAGTATT